>NZ_WIQU01000007.1 GCF_015732285.1 Pectinatus frisingensis | reverse complement strand
ACATAAATGCTTTAATCAAAGAAACTGCAGAGAATGAAGGATTTACCGACGTCAAATTTATTGTGTCAGATAAAGGCGCATGGGATTATACGATAAAAGCAAGAGTAATCGCCGCTCTTGAAAGGGGGATACAATAATGACCGAAATGACTGATCCCAGAACCAGACTGCGTCGTACCATGATGTTCGTTCCCGGTAATAATCCTAAAATGATAAATTCTGCCGATATTTATGGCGCAGACAGCTTGATGTTCGACGTCGAAGATGCCATAACAATAACAGAAAAAGATACCGCACGCTATCTTGTTGCCAATGCCCTTAAGGCGCTGCAGTTTCATTCAGAAACAGTCGTGCGGATAAATCACCCAACCCAGACACCTTTCGGTATGGATGATTTAAAAATCATTTTACCAGCAAAACCGAATATGATCCGCTTACCTAAAGTCGAAGATATTTCAGAAGTCGAACTTGTAAGCAACGAAATAGAACGAGTAGAAAAAGAAAATAACTGGCCAAAAGGTACCATTAACATCATCGGTGCAATAGAAAGTGTCAAAGGACTTTATAATGTCCGGGAAATATGCAAACATCCTCGTATGATGGCAATTGCACTCGGTGCAGAAGATTTTATCGCCAATCTAAAGACACAACGGACCAAGACCGGCATTGAACTTTACTATGCGCGCTCGGAAATACTGATGGCCGCGCGTGATGCCGGAATACAATGTATGGATACTGTATTTTCCGATATTAATGATATGGAAGGCTTTGATCGCGAAGTAACCAACAGCCGCGATATGGGATTTGACGGTAAATCTGTAATTCACCCCAAACAAATCAATGAAGTCCATCGCATCTATACTCCAAATGATAATCAACTGCACCATGCCCTTAAAGTTCTCGCCGCTTTCGAAGATTCCACCAAAAATCATAAAGGTGTACTAGCCGTAGATGGCAAAATGATTGACGGACCAATAGTAGTCAGGGCGGAACGTGTTGTAAACCAAGCCGAAGCGGCTGGTATTGATATTGAAAAGAAGAGGGAAGAATTATGAAAAATGCAGCAGGACGTGAAATCCCCGCACATATTGCAGGAATCAATAACATAAGATTATATAATGGTCCTTTTTCATATATACCACAAAATACAGGTGTTGGGAAAAAAATTCATGCAGGTAAACCTCATACCAATAAAATATTAGCTTCTATCAGTGAGGCAATTGATAAAACCGGTCTTAAAAACGGACAGACTATTTCTTTTCACCATCATCTGAGAAATGGTGATTATGTAATGAAAATGGTAGTGGAAACCATTGCTGATAAGGGCATAAAGGATATAACAATAGCATCCAGCTCGCTTAGTCCATGTCATGATTTTCTTATAGATTATATAAAAAATGGCACAATAACGGCATTAGAATCAAGCGGCTTGCGCGGGCAATTAGGCAAATATCTGACAATGCATCCCCAAGCGCTAAAAAGGCCAACAATAATACGTTCACATGGTGGACGCGCCCGGGCGATAGAAGCCGGGGAGTTGCATATCGATGTAGCTTTTATGGCCGCTCCTGCCTGTGATTACCAGGGTAATGCCACCGGTCGCATCGGTAAATCAGCTTTTGGATCTATGGGCTATGCAATGATCGACTGTGCTTATGCCGATAACGTCGTGTTAATTACAGATAATTTATCGACCGACCCCATCTATCCATGCAGTATTCCACAAACACAAGTGGACTATATCGTTCCTGTTGAAGCTATAGGTGATCCAACCGGTATAGCTTCAGGCGCTATACGTATGACTAAGAGCCCCACCCAACTGCTCATTGCAAAATATGCAACCCAATTAATGGATGAAACAGGCTATTTAAAACAAGATTTTTCAATGCAGCTTGGCAGTGGTGGTGCTTCACTGGCCGCAGCAAAATTTATCAGAGAAAAGATGACCGCAAATAATATCACCGGTAGATTTGGTATTGGCGGTATAACCGGTATTTTTGCCCAAATGTTAAAAGATGGTTTATTCAAAACTTGCTATGACACTCAAACATTTGATACTGTTGCCGTAAAATCATTGGCAGAAAACCCTAATCATCTTGAGATATCAGCTTCTTTTTATGCCAACCCATGGAATGCAGGACCAATAGTCAATAATCTCGATGTAGTCATTCTAAGTGCTACTGAAGTTGATCTCGACTTTAATGTAAATGTAATAACCGACTCCAACGGTATATGCATGGGAGCATCAGGCGGGCACAGTGATACAGCAGCCGGATCTGCTCTCACGATAATAGTAATGCCTCTTGTGCGCGGCAGACTGCCAATGATCAGAAATCACGTGCAAAACATAGTTACTCCTGGGGATTTGGTAGATGTTATCATCACAGAACGTGGTATTGCCATCAATCCAAAAAGGAAAGATATCATCAAAAAATTACAACACAGTAAATTGCCCATTATGAGCATAGAAGCACTGCAGAAAATTGCCTACAGCTTCGTCGGTGAACCCGATTCCGTAAGACTCAGCACTGCCGATAATGATATTGTTGCCGTAATAGAATACCGGGATGGCAGTATTCTCGATGTAATCCATAAACCATTGATTTAATATCATTTTTTAAAATGACCGTATATACCATAAGCGCATCTTTTATCTGAATGTAACACAAGATGCGCTTTATCTTTATTTTATGACATTTATTTCCAGGCAACCCATTAATATTATTTAAGGATACCATAAAAAGGATATTTCACTTTTAATGCCGAAAATTAAATATATAATACTCTATTTTAAAAGGCAGTGAATATCAATGGATGACCGTGATTGGCATATAATAAAAAAGCTGTATACCGAAAAAAATATAACTAAAGCAGCTCAGGCTCTTTATATGTCGCAGCCGGCTCTGACCTCCCGATTGCAGCATATTGAACGCGAATTCAGTGTCTGTATCGTTCATCGGAGCACTAAAGGCATTCAATTTACCGCTGAAGGAGAATACCTTGTAAAACAAGCCGTAATCATGATTGAAAAAATGCACCATATCAAAAATGAAGTCCAGGAACTGTTAAGTGAAAATTCGGGGACTTTGGAAATAGGTGCATCTAACTATCTGACAATGTATATTCTTCCAATATTACTAGAAAAATTTAAAAATAAATACCCAAAAGTAAAGTACCGCGTAACTACCAATTGGAGTAAAAACATTTTTACACTTATTTATAATCAAAAAATACAGGTAGGTTTTGCCAGTGTCGATTATGGCGGCTGCAAAAACAAATACCTGCTTTATGAAGAACCGATCTATGCTGCCTATTATAATCCATTCGAGCTTTCCGATCTTCCTGCACTGCCCAAAATAGAATACGATAGTGATTATCTTCTTAAATCACAATTGGATAAATGGTGGCGGGATAACTATAAACAGCCACCTCAGGTAAGCATGCACGTTTCCAATTTAGAAAACTGTAAGCAAATGGTAGTGCACGGCCTGGGCTACGCATTATTACCGGCACATATAATAAAAGGATTTAACAATCTTCATACTTTGGGTATTACAGATTCCTCCGGCACTTCGCTTGTCAGAAAAACCTGGCTGCTTTATAATGATTTTAATAAAGATATCCCCATAGTAAAATTATTCGTCAATTTTGTAAAAGAATATAAATTTTAATAATAAAGCCTTATGCTGGCATGTTGCAATGTCAGCATAAGGCTTTATTTCACAATCCTGAACGTTTTTTTATTACATAACCGATTGTCAGCAGTATTATCCATATTGGCAAAATAATAACTGCTAAACGCATGTCAGGAATCTGTGTCATCATAATAATAACAAAAATGAAAAAAACAATGCACAGATAATTGTCATACGGATAAAAATATGTCTTAAACGCGGTTTTTTCTCCTTGTTTATTTTTTTTGCGCCGAAAATTGAGATGCACCAAAACAATTGTGAACCAACTTATAACTATAGCAATGATTACAACTGACATTAGATACATAAATACTTCCTTAGGAAATAAATAAGTAAGTACGACTGCCAGCAGCGTTATTAACGAAGATAATAACGTTGGCAGCGCCGGAACACCGGAGCGCGTCAAATGTGAAAATACTTTTGGTGCATTATTTTGTTTAGCCAAACTATACAGCATACGGGATGTGCTGTACATAGCACTATTATATACGGAAACGGCTGCCGTCAAAACTACCACATTAAGTAAATTAGCTGCTGCCGGAATTCCCATTTTAGAAAAAATTTCTACAAAGGGGCTGCCGGATAAACCGACTTCATCCCAGGGATAGATGACCATAAGTACAAACCATGCCCCAATATAAAACAGCAATATGCGCCATATTACATTATTAATGGCCTTAGGAATGGTAACTGACGGATTTTCCGCTTCACCGGCCGTTATACCGACTAATTCTATACCACCAAAGGAAAACATGACAATGACTAATGAGATAGAAAATCCCCATAACCCATGCGGCATATAACCTCCATGCGCCCAAAGGTTGCTAAAATTTTCTGGAAATGGACCAAGCTGTGTCGCAATAATAATTCCGCCAAAAATCATCATTGCTATTATCGCTGTTATTTTAATAATGGTCATGCCAAACTCTACTTCACCATACGAACGGACATTTACAAGATTGACCACAGTAATAATACCTATACAAATTAATGCCGCAATCCACTGAGGAAAATCCGGCAGCCAAAAGTTGACATAAATACCGACAGCCGCAAGTTCTGACATACTGACTAAAATATAGCAAAACCAATAATTCCAACCAGATAGAAAACCCCAAAACTCTCCGCAATATTTATTGGCAAAATAACTGAATGAACCGGCTATCGGTTCATCAACTACCATTTCACCCAACATCCGCATCACACAAAAGATAATTATGCCGCCAACAATATACGCCAATGATAGTGATGGCCCTGCAGCCTGCAATGCCGGCGCTGAACCATAGAAAAGGCCTGTTCCAATCGAACCGCCCAATGCAATCATCTGCAAATGGCGATTTTTTAAACCACGTTTCATTTCAACATTATTTTCATCCATACATTGACCCCTTCGCGCAACATTAAAAAATCCGTATTTATTATAATCAAATCATCTAATAAATTCGGATTTTAAATTCAGTATCATTTTTCACCAATCAATCGTACTTCCGGATATAATCTGACACCATGTTTTTCATAGACACGTTTTTGTACTTCTGCTATAAGATTCAATACATCAGCCGCTGTAGCATTACCGGTATTAACCACAAAACCGGCATGCTTCATCGATATTTGGGCTCCACCGACTTTCAAGCCTTTTAATCCAGTCTGATCTATTAAAGTCCCCGCATAATACCCAGCCGGCCGCTTAAAAGTTGAACCGGCACTTGGTAATTCCAAAGGTTGTTTATTTTCCCGTCTTTGTGTGTAATCAACCATTGCTGCTAATATCTCAGACTTTTCTCCCTTTTTTAAACTGATTTCCACTTCACAAATAACATTGGCATTTTTTTGAAAAATGCTTTGACGATAACCAAATCCTAATTGTTCTTCATCATAACGCACTATCTTACCCTCAGCTGTGACTGCAGTAACCGCTGTAACTACATTTTTTATCTCACCGCCATAAGCACCCGCGTTCATAAATATTGCTCCACCAATACTACCAGGAATACCAACAGCGAACTCGAATCCCGTAAGTAAATTTGAGGCAGCAAATTTTGATAAATCAGCTAACAATGCCCCACAGCCCGCAATCATAAAATCATCGGTACAGCGTACATACGACATCTGCCTGCCGAATTTCAAAACAATACCGCGTATTCCTTTATCAAGTACTAATATATTAGAACCATTACCAATTATTGTGCACGGCACATCATATTTTTTAGTCAATCTGATAATTTGTTGTATTTCTTCAATTGAGCCGGGGAAAATAAGGCAGTCAGCCGGACCGCCAATTTTGAATGTAGTCTGTTCCGACATTGGCGCCTGCAGCAAAATATGGTCCACTGGTAAAATCGATTTTAATTTTGTTATACAATCGTCAATACGTGACAATAAACTCATTCCTTATATTTAAATCAATTTTTTTCAAGATAATCATTTGTCTTTTTCAAACCGATAAAATTTTGCTGCCTGAGCGCTTCATAAACCACAATAGATACCGAATTAGACAAATTCAGCGAACGAGCTTCATCTATCATCGGTATCCGTACACAAGAAGACAAATTCCCTTTCAAAATAGTCTCAGGAATACCAGCATCTTCCCGTCCAAACACCAGCATATCATTTTTGCCGTAAGAAACATCAGTATAAGTATTCGGTGCTTTAGTCGACAAATAATGATATATATTCTCCGGATATTCTTGTAAAACTTCAGCAAAATTCTTATGAAAATGGATCTTAAGAAAATGCCAATAATCAAGCCCGGCTCGTTTTAAATGCTTATCATCAGTTGAAAATCCGAGAGGTTCAACCAAATGAAGCTCACAGCCGGTCACCGCACACAGGCGGGCAATATTGCCTGTGTTTGGTGGAATTTGCGGCTCGATAAGTACTATATGCAACTTTATTACCTGCCTTATAATAAAACCTTGTGAGAAAGATTTACTCGTCCCTGGCTGTCAATTTCCGTAACTTTTACCTCAAGTTCGTCACCGACACTGACAACATCTTCTACCTTACCAACACGTTTTTTATCAAGCTGTGATATATGGCAAAGACCTTCTTTACCCGGTAAAACTTCAACAAATGCGCCAAAATTCATAATGCGGGTTACTTTCCCTTTATAGACTGCACCGACTTCTACTTCCCGCGTCAAATCTTTTATTATATCTACGGCTTTTTGCGCAGCATCAACACCAACAGCTGTTATATGAACAACACCGCTGTCTTCTATATCAATTTGCACGCCGGTTTCATCAATGATTTTTTTGATGATCTTTCCGCCTGGCCCAATAACATCGCGAATCTTATCAACAGGTATCTTAATGGTTGTCACCCGCGGCGCATATGGTGATAACTCTGCTGCAGGTTCACTGATTGTTTCCATCATCTTACTCAGTATGTGGGCCCGGCCTCGTTTAGCCTGTTCCAACGCCGCCGCCAATATTTCACGGGTAATTCCGGTCAGCTTTATATCCATTTGAATAGCAGTTATACCATCTTCAGTCCCTGCAACTTTAAAATCCATATCCCCCAAGGCATCTTCCATACCCTGAATATCCGTGAGAATGGTGTAAGCATCACCATCTTTAACTAATCCCATAGCCACTCCGGATACCGGTTTTTTAATAGGAACACCTGCATTCATCAACGATAACGTACTGCCGCAGACACTTCCCATAGAACTTGAACCATTCGATTCCAAAACTTCAGATACAAGACGAATTGTATAAGGGAACTCTTCTTCCGACGGAATCACTGGAACAAGCGCCCTTTCTGCCAAAGCGCCATGCCCAATTTCGCGACGTCCAGGACTTCTCATAGGACGAGCTTCCCCCACACTATAGCCGGGGAAATTATAATGGTGTATATAGCGTTTTGTTGTTTCCGTACCTAATCCATCAAGTATCTGTTCGTCACCAAGCGAACCCAATGTTGTTATTGTGAGAATCTGTGTCTGTCCACGGGTAAACAAACCTGAACCATGTACGCGCGGCAATAATCCCACTTCACAGCTTACCGGGCGCACTTCATCTACTGCCCGTCCATCAGGACGAATTTTTTCATGTGTAATCATTTGGCGAACAATTTCTTTCACCAATTTATGCAAAACAGCATTTATTTCCATAGTTGATTCCGGATATTCCTCCAGAAAATGCTCAAGAACCGCAGCTTTAACTTCAGTTATATGTTCATCACGACGCAGTTTATCACTGTCACGCACGGCTGTATTCAACTTGTCATAAGCATATGCCCTGATTTTATCAATGAGTTCTTCCTGCGGCTGAAATAGTTTTACAACACGTTTTTCCTTGCCGCATTCTTCAACCATTTTCTGCTGAAATTCAACTAATTTCTTAATTTCCTGATGACCAAATAAAATAGCTTCCAAAATTACATCTTCTGATAGTTCATTGGCACCGGCTTCAACCATCATGACAGCATCATGCGAACCTGCAATAGTAAGATTCAAATCAGATTTTGCCCGTTCTTCAACTGTTGGATTGACAATGAACTGCCCATCGATACGACCGATACGAACACCAGCAATAGGGCCTTTAAAGGGTATATCAGAAATTGACAGTGCTGCTGAAGCCCCGATCATCCCGGCTATTTCTGGTGGATTATCCTGATCAACAGAAAGTACTGTTGCAACTATCTGAACGTCATTTCGAAATCCATCAGGGAATAATGGTCTGATTGGTCTGTCGATAAGGCGGCTGCATAAAATAGCCGATTCAGCCGGACGCCCCTCCCGTTTAATAAATCCACCGGGAATTTTCCCTACAGCATACATTTTTTCTTCATAATCAACAGTCAAAGGGAAAAAATCAATTCCCTCACGCGGTTCAGCAGAAGCCGTAGCCGTCACAATAACCACCGTTTCACCATAGCGAACGAGCACTGCACCATTGGCCTGCTTAGCCATCTTGCCGGTTTCTATGACGAGACTGCGCCCGCCAAATGTGGTTTCAAAACTATGCATCATTTTACCTCCTGAAAAATGCGGTAACCGTGCACAGTAAACAGTGAAATATCTGCTTGCCTTAAAATATTGCAAACAAACATTTCACCATCCACTGAACACACCGCAAATAATTTATTTATAAATATAAAACACGGGACTGGTCCATTATACAAATAGACAACAGCCCCGCTTTTCGATAATCACTAATGTCGGCTCGTATAACTAAATTTCATTTCGCTAAAAATCGAATAAAATCAAGTCTTATCGAATTATCTTTTGTTAGCTTTTCCGATATTTAATTTCTTCAAAATGGCACGATAACGTTCAATGTCTTTATTTTGCAGATAAGCTAACAGTCTGCGACGATGTCCGACCATTTTGAGAAGACCGCGGCGTGAATGAAAGTCTTTCTTATTAGTCTTCAAATGTTCTGTCAAATAAAGTATGCGTGCAGTCAACAGTGCTATTTGCACTTCGGGAGATCCTGTATCTCCTTCATGAGTAGCATTATCCTGCATAATTTGTAACTTTTGTTCCTGTGTAAGCATCAAAATCCTCCTAAAAATTATATAATTCCTATTAGCCAGGCAACCGATGGAGTGGCTAGTAACCGCGCTAAAGGATATAGATTATTCTTACAAAGAATATCACAAAAATAGTCAACTGTAAATAAAAATATATCAGATATCCCATTTTAATGAAGACGGTATAGGAGTAGCTTGATCAATTTCCCGTATTATCCGCGGTGCATCATCATCTGTTGCACTCATAATATTTTCCAGTATTGCCATATTTTTTTGTGGCACTGCCATATATGATAATGCTTTTTTCATCATTTCTATTGTATCGACCGCGTGAAAGTTAGCTGCAGCTAACTGTGCCAAAAAACGATAACCATAATATAAGTAACTTATATGTTTTATAGGTAATGCTCCATAAGCGGCAATTTTATCTTCCACCTCATCGGCAGCAAGGTCAGTCCTGCGCTGTCGTGCCAGTATATTCCATCGATCAGCCCACAGTTCACCGCGCAAAATATATTTATACAGAAAATCGTGCTCTTCTGCCAGTTCAATTGCACTATTTATATAATTCAACGCATCATCAAGCTTGCCTGCATCACGCAGCACCGTACTCAGATGCTGCAGAGCATACACTTTTTCCTCGATATCTTCTGACTCATTCTCATCAACATCTGCCTCAATAACAGAGCGAAAAAGTTCAACTGCCGCTGCTGTTTTATTAAATTCCGGCAAAACAAGGAAATGAGCCAGCCGGGCTCTCACATGCCAATCATCAAATCCTTTGGCAAACAACGCAACCGGTGGATGTAATTTTGAGTCAAGCACCAAATGTGTCAATTCATGAAATTCATTATTGTTCATAAAAACCTCGTTATTAAAATCATTATTATTATCTATGCAGAGTATTACATTTATTATATATAATAATCTGCGTACTATCAATTGCAAATTTAATATATACGTTGTAAAATAAAGTTGTTAAGCTATATTTTCATCGTATTAAGCTTTATTTACAATTACAATTATTTACTATAATTCCAACTTTTGATACGGTTTAAAACTTCTTTTCGAAGGATTGTGAATGAAATGCTGACAGTATTTTTAGGGGCAGCGTTGTTAATAATCTCAGTCAGTGTATTTCTTATATACCATTTCACTTCATTTTGCAGGTTGGGGTTAAATTTAAAGGCAATATTATTGGCTGCTGTTTTGGCATTTGCCGTCAATTTTCTGCTTTGGCCCGTAGAAAAATATATCACCATACCTTATTATGTGATTATTATACTGACTGTTTTGACAGCATCGCTTGTTGCTACCCTTTACAATAAAAAACTTTTAGTTACAACCTCCTGTATCACTGAGACTGTTACTAAAAGCAGCATCACAACTGTAATTGCCCCGCTTTCTATACCGGATACAGCTTCAAACGAATTATCCATACCTGCCATGCTTATTCGGCCACAACGTCTGCCTGCCATTATTATTAATCCGACTGCACCAAAATACCTGCCCGCTGTTTTGGACAAGACAAACAAATATTTCATATTTGCAATAGGTTCTATTTCTACCACTAATAAATTTTTTCTATTTTTTCATAACGATATTTTACTGCCGGCCTTATCCCAGTCAACGCAGAAAAACTTTATTAGCAGCCCGTCTGTCAAACGATATTACAATTTACCAGTTCCTTTGGCAATAAGCAATATTTATGGCATGGCTTTATATCTATTAGACAGTGAAAAAATAAAAATAACATTTTTGTTTAATAATACCCGATCTATCGATGATCTTCTCAATTATATATATGATGAAAAAGAACATGGTCATTATGCCTGTGCTTTATATGCTTTAAAAAAAGGCTTACGCAAATATAATGCCAGCTCTTATGCACCTTTTATCTGCATTGAAATGAGCAATATTTACAAAAAACTTGGATTATATACCAATGCAATAGCGCTGCTGCGCACTGCTCTGCGTTTACCAACTGTCACAATATCCGTGAATGTACAACAAGAATTTATCCGACAAATAAGATATTTGCAGGATATTATTACTATCCCTGCCAATAATGACTTATCAATTATATTATCTGACCGCAGTTATATCGGTTACTTTGAAACAGGAGAAAACTATTACAGTCTCTAGTATAATTTTATCTTTCACTACAGACAGACTTATTATCAACTTATTTTGGTGCTTCATAGATTTTTATCTATTGACATAGAATGGAAGGGGCTTTAATTTAAATGAAAAAAAATGAAGAATTTTTGGGTTTACCTATTATCAGTATTACTGAAGGCCGTGAACTGGGGGTAAGTAAATCTTTATTGATCGACGCAGAACATGGTTGTGTCGCGGCCATTATCATTGAAGATGAAGACTGGTATCGCGGTGTAAAACTTTTACCTTATGGCTCAGTTGTAGCTATTGGTCATGATGCCATCACCATAACCAGCAGTGAAAATATTCTGGTACTTGATGACGCTGTGGAATTTGAACCCTTTCTTGACCAAAATATCCGTGTTATCGGCACTAAAGCCATAACCAAGGGTGGCACAATACAAGGTATTGTTTCCAATATTTTCATCGATGATGATGGAAAAATCGCCAAGATTGTTTTGTCTGCGCAAGATACAGAAGAACAAAAAGAGCTATCTGCCGACGAAATATCAATATTTGGCAAAGAAGTCACAATAATTGACAGTGCTGTCCCTGACAAAGTCAATAATAAACCCGTCGATAAAAAGACATTTTCTGCTGCCGAACAAATAAAACCGGCCATTAGCGTAAAAAAAACCGAACCATCTGAAACAAAACCTGAAAAAAATACCGAACAAGTAAAAAATACTGCCAATATGACTAAAAACGATACCAAACCGATCAAATCAACATCTGTTTCCGGTACAGCTTCAACTAATGATACTACTGCTGAAAAAACAGATTCCTCAGTTACAGCAAGTTCTGCCGAAGACAGACATCGTCGTTTTCTGCTTGGCAAAAAGGCATCCCGTCGCATAACTACCGACAATGGCATTGTGATTGTTGAAGAAGGTGCTGATATAACAGAAGAAATTTTACAAAAAGCAAAGCTTGCTAATAAATTTATTGAGTTATCAATGAATGTAAAATAAACAATGCGTCTGTTTCATGAAAGCTCCTGCGAATACAGGGGCTTTTTATAATCCATATTATTGTTTCGATTTTATTAATTATTGCCTCGATTATATTAACCAAAATATTTATCAGTTGATTTTATCATGAGGGGGCGTGTCGCTTTTGCCGAGACTGCACAAATTAACTATCATATTTTCTATTATCTCTTTCATTCTTGTCGCTGCAAGTGCATCCATATTAGCAATAAAAAACGCTCCCGGTATCACTACTGGTGTTCATTCCGGCAATGTCGATTTGTCCGGACTTGATATTTCTACTGCACAAAAATCTCTAGAAGACAATTTTAATCAAAACATAACAGGGAAAATACTGATTCTAAATTATGACAATCAAGAACAGTCTATAGCAGCATCTGATATAGACTTAGTCTGCGACAGCGAAACGACCGCCCGGGCAGCGGCAAAAATAGGTCACAGTGGTAATTTTTTACGTGATGTGTTTAGTAAGCTCCATTGCCTATATCAAGGCAATGATATCCCGCTGGCAATAAATTACAATGAAGCCAGTCTCACTTACATCTTGAATCAAATTATTCAAAAAGCTTATATTGCCCCGGTTGATGCTTATTGTTATGTTGATCCTGCCGGAGTAAAACTAGTACCGGAAAAAATTGGTAAAAGTATTGACCGTGAACAGCTGTTGTCAACTGTCAAGGCAAAATTAGCCACAGCGACCTACCCACAGGTAATCAACATAAACTCTGTTGATATAAAACCATCCGTCACTGCCAGTAATCTAAAACATATTAATACCATATTGGCATCGTACACAACTAAATTCAATGCTGGTGCTGCCAATCGCAGTGAAAATGTGGCATTGGCAGCCAAAAATCTATCCGGCACGCTGGTCAACCACAACGAAGTTTTTTCCTTCAACAATGCTGTTGGCCCCAGGCTGGCAGCCAGCGGTTATCGTGAAGCTCCGGTAATAATCGATGGTAAAGTTGTTCCCGGTATCGGCGGTGGTGTGTGCCAGGTCAGCTCTACCCTTTATGATGCGATATTATTGGCAGGACTGACGCCGGTCGAAAGAACTGCGCATTATTTTCCCGCTGACTATGTACCACCTGCTTTTGATGCAACAGTGGCCGATGGCGTTATTGATTTCAAATTCAGAAATAATCTGCCGCACAGCATATATGTCTTCACCAGAACGACCAACGAAACACTTTCTATTTTCATTTTAGGCAGCAATACGGATAAGTTACCGTATACCATAACATTAAAAAGTTCTTATAATAATGGTGCCGCTTCTGCTTATCGTGTCTTCAGCAAGGATGGGACAATAATAAAAAATGAATTTTTGCATACTGATAAATAGTTTGTCCCATGTTGTGCTAATTAATAAAAATCGCCAATATACATCTATTTTTAATAATAACTTCTTTGAAGGGAGCCCCTCATATGCATACTGCACGAGACTGGAAAATAATACTGGCAATTTTGACCTGTAATGTTGTCTTAATGTCGGCCAGTTATACTATGTTAATTCCATTCTTACCTCTCTACCTGATAAAAGAGCTTGGCGTTGCCCAAGCTAATGTAAATATGTGGAATGGGGCAATATTTTCAATTTCATTTCTCATTGGTGCAATAATGGCCCCGATATGGGGAAAAATATCAGATAAAAAAGGCCGCAAACTCATGGCTGTACGCTCCAGTATTGGTCTGTCAATAACCTATTTTTTAGGCGGTTTAGTAACTTCCCCGGAACAATTGTTCATGGTACGTGTTCTGCAGGGTTTAGCCGCAGGATTATGGGCATCTG
This sequence comes from Pectinatus frisingensis, assembly GCF_015732285.1. Lineage (GTDB taxonomy): Bacteria > Bacillota > Negativicutes > Selenomonadales > Selenomonadaceae > Pectinatus > Pectinatus frisingensis. The sequence continues at coordinate 133,438 of NZ_WIQU01000007.1, read as the reverse complement.
AATTGGCTATCGTGTCATCATCTGTCCCCAGCGAAAAACTGGGTTTCAGTCTTGGTGTTATGCAAGCCGGTCTGACCAGCGGCGGTGTTATTGGCCCACTGTTAGGTGGTGTATTAGCAGAGGTATTCGGCATGCGGGCATCGTTCATGATTGCCGGAATTGCTCTATTTACAATATCACTTATTACAATCTTTTTCGTACCGGAACCACCTCATGACGAAACCGCCAGGGTATCTGCAAAACCTTCACGGCAAATTGATTTATTAAAAAAACCCGTCATAAAACAAATGCTTATTTTAAGCGTATTAGTCCAAATGGTAATTCTTATATTGCAACCGATAATAACTTTATACGTTGCCCAGCTTCGCGGCAGTATGGAAAACATTATTTTAATAGCCGGTGCCGTATTTTCACTTGGGGGCATTGCCTCATCCATATCAGCACCATTTTGGGGCAGGTTTGGTCAAAAAGATTCTTTTGGACTGACAATGTATTTAGCAATGGGTGGTGCCGGTATCTGTCTGTTACTGCAATCAATTCCAAATCAATTGACCTTATTTGCCGTAATGCAGTTTGTCACGGGATTATTTTTTGCCGGCATTAATCCTTCTATTAGTGCTGTTTTAGCTAATAACACAGAAAGAGCCATACAAGGGAGTATTTTCGGTATGCTTTTTTCTGCTCAGCAGCTTGGTTCTATGGCCGGCCCACTCTTAGGCGGACTTGTCGGAACATATTGGGGTTTGAAAGAAGTTTTCATTGTAGCCGGTGCAATCATGATAATGACAAGTATTTTTGTAAAAAATACTCGCGGCAGCATATATTGAACTAATCGCATGCATATGCAATTAGTTTGATTAACCCTACAAAAAATGGTAAAATATAAGGTATATAAATTAGAAGGATGATGTTATGAGCTTAGATGATAATAAAATTGATTTAGTTGATTTATCCGATATCAAAATAAATCATGAAGAAATGAGCAATGATGTAACTGCTGTAAAGAGCAAATATGATGCCAAGCAGATTCAGGTATTGGAAGGTCTCGAAGCTGTCAGAAAACGCCCCGGCATGTATATCGGTGATCAGTCATCACACGGCTTGCATCATCTGGTATCGGAAGTTGTTGATAATAGTATTGATGAAGCTTTAGCAGGATATTGCACCCATATTGAAGTCGTTGTCCACAAAGATAACAGTATAACTGTTTCCGATAACGGACGCGGTATTCCGATTGATATGCACGTCAGCGGCAAACCTGCCGTTGAGGTCGTGCTTACCGTACTTCACGCTGGTGGTAAATTTGGCGGTAACGGCTATAAAGTTTCCGGCGGCCTGCATGGCGTCGGTGTGTCCGTAGTCAATGCGCTCAGCCAAGCGATGAAAGTTCAAGTTAAACGCGGCGGAAAAATATATGAAATCACTTTTGAATATGGCATCACCAAGACACCTTTACGTGAAATAGGCACTACCGACAGTACCGGCACAACAGTATGGTTTAAACCAGATAATACCATCTTCACTGAAACAACCTACGATTACGATATTCTTAAACAGCGCCTGCGTGAATTGGCATTTTTAAACTGCGGCATTCATATAACACTGACCGACGAACGTGATGAAACAGAAAAAAAAGAAATTTTCTACGATAAGGGCGGCATCTCATCTTTTGTAAAATATCTCAATCGCAATAAAGATTTACTGAGTGAAGAACCTGTTTATTTTAATGGTCAAAAAGATGATACTATTGTTGAAATAGCACTTCAATATACGACCAGTTACACAGAAAATATTTATGGCTATGTGAACAATATCCATACTGAAGAAGGCGGTACTCATATCGCCGGCTTAAAAAGTGCCCTGACTCGTGCCACTAATGATTTTGCCCGCAAGCAAAATATTTTAAAATCTAATGATCCCGCTTTAAGCGGCGAAGATGTACGTGAAGGAATAACCTGTGTAATAAATCTCAAGGTGCGCGAACCACAATTTGAGGGCCAGACAAAAACCAAACTTGGCAATTCTGAAGTGAGAGGTATAGTTGACTCAATTGTCACAGAAGGACTGAGCGAATACTTTGAAGAAAATCCGGCAATCACTAAAAAAATAATTGAAAAATCAATAATGGCTTCACGTGCCCGTGAGGCCGCCAGAAAAGCCCGGGATCTTACCCGGCGGAAAAATGCTCTGGAAGTAAGTTCACTACCCGGTAAACTTGCCGACTGTTCGATAAAAGATCCAATGCAGGCTGAAATATACCTGGTCGAAGGTGACAGCGCCGGCGGTTCTGCCAAACAAGGCCGGGATCGTCGATTTCAGGCAATCCTGCCGCTGCGTGGTAAAATTCTCAATGTTGAAAAAGCCCGGCTTGATAAAATTTTAAATAATGAAGAAATACGCACAATGATAACAGCCTTTGGCAGCGGTATCGGAGAAGATTTTGACATTACCAAAAGCCGTTATGGTAAAATCATTATTATGACTGATGCTGATGTTGACGGTGCCCATATTCGTACATTGCTGTTAACCTTTTTTTATAGATATATGCAGCCGTTAATTAAACAAGGGCGTGTATTTATCGCCCAGCCGCCTTTATATCAAATCAGAAAAGGCCGCCAACACTGGTATACGTATAGTGATGATGAATTATCACAAAAGCTGACTGAAGTTGGCCGTGATGGAATTACTGTACAACGTTATAAAGGTCTTGGTGAAATGAATCCGGAGCAGTTATGGGAAACGACAATGGATCCTACAGGAAGAACTGTATTACGTGTTGATTTAACTCAGGCAGAAGAAGCTGATGGTATTTTCTCGGTTCTCATGGGCGACAAAGTTGAACCACGCCGCCGTTTTATTGAAGAACACGCTGATTTGGTGCGCAATCTCGATTTATAATTAAAATCATAAACTCCATGCGGGCAATCACGTACCCGTATGGAGTATTTTTATTCAAATCCATTGCTGGTTTTATATTTTTTGTTATGCTATACTTTTATGAGTAATATTTATCGCATTTTCACACTAAACGGCATGTTTCTGCAATGCCGCCATATTCTATATTTTATTTTTTTTGGGGGGTTCAGTTTGAACTTTATAAAAGAACCAATGGATATTGAAAACCGCAGCATGGAAATAATTGCACCATATTTATCCCTGCTTAAACTGACTGATGATGAAGTGAAATTATATTCACGTATGATTCATGCCTCAGGTGATGTTGATTATGCCAATGTAATAAAAATAGATAAAAACACTATTCCGGCAATGAAACAGGCCTTATGCAAAAGTTGCAACATATTCACTGATGTGGAAATGGTACGCACCGGCATCAACAAAAAAAAACTGGCCTCTTTCGGTGGTAAAGTTTTTTGCCAAATTGCCGATGAACGCATTGCTGCAATTGCCAAGCAAGAAGGTATAACCCGATCAATGGCCGCCATGCGTGATTTCGGTACTAAGCTCAATGGATCTATAGTTGCCATTGGTAATGCCCCTACAGCACTTTTTGAAGTGATCCGCCTAATGGATGAAGAAGATATAAGACCGGCTGCAGTTATCGGCACGCCAGTGGGTTTCGTCGGTGCCGCCGAATCAAAAAAAGAACTTATAGAGCATTCCAAAGTGCCTTACATAACTGTTCAAGGTACCAAAGGCGGCAGTCCAATCGCCGTATCATGCATTAATGCTGTAATGTACCTGATAGATAACAGCAGGTAATCATGAAATACTGCAATATTCCCCGCATTGTTTTAGCAGCACCGCAGAGCAGCTCCGGTAAAACCACGGTAGTTACAGGAATATTAGGTGCTTTGTACAAAAAGGGACTCACTGTTCAACCATTTAAAATTGGTCCCGACTATATAGATCCATCATATCACACTATTGCCGCTCATCGACCGGGCCATAACCTTGATACATGGCTAGTTGACGAACAAAGAATAAGCCAGTTGTTCGCTGAAGCTTCAGCCAATGCCGATATTGCTATAATCGAAGGAGTCATGGGGCTTTATGACGGCGGCAAAAATGGCATAAGTTCTACAGCTGAATTAGCTAAAAAATTAAATGCGCCAATTATCTTAGTTATAAACTGCCGCTCCATGGGTGACAGTGCTGCCGCCTTAGCATTGGGTTTTCGTGAATACGACCCTGATATCAATTTAAGTGGTGTAATTTTAAATTGTCTGGGATCCGCAACACATGAACAAATGATCCGGGATGCCATGGGGCGGTTAAACATACCTGTTTTGGGGGCAGTGCGGCGCGATGACGCTTTAAAAATGCCGGAACGGCATCTAGGTCTTACACCGGCCGGAGAAAAAGATACAACCAAAAAAATAGCCTATATTACTGAAAAAATTTCCAGGCAGGTAGATTTAAAAGCCCTGATACAGACAGCAAAAACAGCTTTACCTCTGCCATATGAAGATTTAATAATAGATGCACTGCCGTCATCCGTGAAAATAGCTGTGGCCAAAGATGAAGCTTTTTCCTTCTACTATGCTGCCGGCCTTAATATATTAAAAAAACTTGGAGCCCGGATAGAATTTTTCAGCCCTATTCATGACACCAGCCTTCCTGAATGTGATGCTGTAATATTAGGCGGCGGCTTTCCCGAATTATTTGTCGATTGTTTGGCATCCAATACTTCTATGCTGAATTCAATAAAAAAAGCTGCAGCTGACAAAATACCACTTTATGCCGAATGCGGTGGCTTTATGTATCTGATGCGGCAAATAAAAGACTTTACCGGGAAAACCTGGAAAATGGCCAATGTTATACCGGCAGATGCTATTATGCAGGAAAAACTGCAGACTGTTGGCTATGTTACCGCACAAGCACTGACTGATAATATTATTGCCACCAAAGGACAGATATTGCATGGTCACGAATTTCATTTTTCCATGCAGGCTGCTGCCGTTGCTGCTTTCCCCTGGGCATTTCTTCTCACTAAGAATCGCACAAACAGTCAGTATAAAGCTGGCTATTATAATGATAATATTTTAGCTTCATATTTTCATTTACATTTTCTCGGTTCAATTAAGGCAGCTAAACGCTTTATTCAAAAAGCTGTTGAATACAAAAAGCTAAAAACAAACCATTATAAATAGTATCATTATTTATAGCCCCGAATCCACCAGTGTTTTGGAGCTGTTATTTTTTTATTTACTGACAATGATTATTCATTACAGTTTTCATCCGGGTTACCTTATATTTATTATTTAGGAGAATTCAGTATGACAAAATACATAATGCTGCAGGGAACATCGTCACATGTTGGAAAGAGTATCTTAACAACGGCTCTCTGTCGTATATTCTTTCAGGATGGTATAAATATAGCACCATTTAAAGCACAAAACATGGCTCTTAATTCCTATGTTACTGAAGATGGCCGGGAAATGGGACGAGCTCAAATAGCTCAGGCTGAAGCCGCCGGATTAAAACCATCTGTAGAAATGAATCCTGTGTTATTGAAACCAACTGGAAATGCCAGCTCCCAGGTAATTTTAATGGGACGGCCTATTGGCAATATGTCCGCCAAACAATATCATCAGGGATATTCTTTAAAAGCTTTTGAAACAGTAAAACAAGCTTTGAATATATTGCAGAATAAATTTGAAATGCTGGCTATAGAAGGAGCTGGCAGTCCGGCTGAAGTTAATCTGAAAGCTAATGATATCGTAAATATGCGTATCGCCAAGTACCTAAACGCACCCGTTTTACTTATAGCCGATATTGACCGCGGTGGAGCATTAGCCTCATTGGTCGGTACTCTGGAGCTCCTTGACGATGACGAACGTGACTTAGTAAAGGGTCTTGTCATCAACAAATTCCGTGGTGACATCAAACTCTTGACACCAGCAATTGATTTTCTGGAAAAAAAGACCGCCAAGCCAGTATTAGGTGTTATCCCTTATTTAGAAAACTTAGGAATAGACGATGAAGATTCAGTATCCCTGGATGATAAAATAACAACAAATAACAACGCTCCTCTCAAGATAGCCGTCATCCGCACACCTAAAATATCAAATTTCACTGATTTTGCTGCCCTAGCCCAAGAAAAGGATGTATTCCTTTACTACGCCGCAAAACCTGAGCAGCTGGGAAAACCTGATCTGATAATACTCCCCGGCAGTAAAAATACCACCGAAGACCTATTACATTTACGTGCATGCGGTATAGAAAAAAAACTTCAGAAAGCTCATGCCGATAAAATTCCATTAATCGGCATCTGCGGAGGATATCAAATGCTCGGCCAAAAAATCTGTGATCCCTACCATACCGAATCATCACATAACACAATAACGGCATTTTCTTTTCTGCCGATGATCACCACATTCGCGCGAAAAAAAATAACCTCACAGGTAACTGCCCAATCACTCGACTGGCATTTCTTAGATGAACAACACGATTTTTCCTCACTGCACGGCTACGAAATCCATATGGGATTAACCGAATTCACTGCAAAAACTGCCCATCCGTTCGTGATAAAAAAACACAATGGTAAAAAGGTTGACAAAATTGATGGTGCAATTTCCTCTGATAATCTCATAATGGGTTCATACATCCATGGCATTTTTGATAACGACGAATACCGCAGGACCCTGCTCAATATGCTGCGGCGACGCAAAGGGCTTTCTCCCTTACCATTGCAGCAAAATTATGCTGCACAAAAACAGGCTGCTTTCAATCGTTTGGCTCAAACTGTCAGAAGTGCTTTAGATATGGAAAAGTTAAAACAAATAATCAGCAAAGATTAGCTGCAAATTTTACGAAGGGAAATAACGATATGCAAACAAAAATTACTTGGCAACAAGCATGGACACATCTGCAAAAATATAACCAGGAGAATTTTCATCGAGTTCATGCCGTCACTGTATCAGCAGTTATGCGTTGGTATGCGCAACAACTTGGTTACACCGATGAGGCCGATTTTTGGGAAATTGTCGGCTTGCTGCACGATATTGATTTTGAAAAATACCCTGAACTGCATTGTCAAAAAGCCCCTGAAATATTATCCCAAATCAATGCCGAACCAGAGCTTATCCACGCTGTTTGTTCACATGGCTATGGTATCTGTTCAGACATAAAACCGACCCATCAAATGGAAAAAGTCTTGTTTGCCTGTGATGAATTGACTGGTCTTATTGGAGCCGCTGCTCTTATGCGCCCATCCAAAAGCGTGCAGGACATGGAACTAAAAAGTTTGAAAAAAAAGTTTAAAGATAAAAAATTTGCAGCCGGCTGTTCCCGCGATATAATAAAACAAGGTGCTCAAATGCTTGACTGGAGTCTTGATGATCTATTGGAAAAAACACTGTCGGCAATGCGCGATAAAGAAGCCTATATCAAAAATACTATCCAATAATTAAATGGGGTTGTTGCACACAGTCATTTTCATTCATAAACATGCAATATTCCGCTTCCTTTGTCCGCTCTTAAAAGGGTGGATACCCGTGTAGCAGTTGTGAATTGCACCTTATGAGGTCAATGTTGTTCATGCGACAGCCCCATTATCATACAAATCTTATTGTGCTTTGATTTCATGCACCATTGTATCAAGCGGATAATTAGTCATTTTAAACCACTGTGCCGTATCATCCCAAGATAACACCAAATTCTCCTGTAGGACATTGCTGCTTCCAGAATCCGCGAAGCCTTGTAAAACAGGCCATGCATCATCAGATAGTTGAACCACTTTCATATGGATACTGTTCCACCCCATAGTGACAATATTACCCATGTCAGCATAAGTAGTATAATAATCAGAATATGGCCCAATCAAATAAAAATCATGTGTCAAACCACTGTCATTACCGGTACCATCCTTGACTATCCAAAACACCATATCAGGATCAACTGCTTTAAATTCAAAGATTTTTATTACTCCACCCGGTAAAAAATCCAAATTTATATTATTGGCATTACCGGAAACTAAAAAGCTGCCGTGTATTTTCCCATTATAATTATCCGGTACATAAAAAGTGAATCTAATATATTCATTCCATTGTCCCACTGTGCGGACACTGGCCGTGTTTCCCCATAAACCGCTGGTATCAAAACTAGCAATTTCCCGGCTGCTTACAACATGCATCGCCTGACAAACCGGCTGGAAAAAATATAATATAGACAAGAATAAAATACTAACAACAGTCAATTTTCTCATAAAATCACTCCTTACAAAAACAGCTGCATAGATTTATTATCGTAGCTTTATAATACAAAATTACTGAATTAACCATCAACAGCTTGAAACATATATTGCTGAAAAATACTTTATACATAAAATATTTTATCATAAAATACTGTCTATTGTCTAAAAAGCAACCGTTGAATCCACTGTAAAAACTTTTTCCATCTTAATCATGTCAATCTCTAAAAAAAGCCATTTAACCCAATATATGGTGTTGTAATATAATTTACCATACAATATCTTGTTATATCATCATGGATTAAAATTGCGTCAGCAATATTTTTCCACTATAATAATTGCATCGATAATAAATTATCTTATTAGAATTATACATATAAGGAGCGAGTTTTTTTGGAAAAATGGTATGAAAATGATATTGGCAAAAATATTCTAAAATCAAAATACTATCATGTTGGTGAAGACGATCCACAGGCATTTATCAATCGGGTAGTGTCAATATTTTCCCCTGAAGTCAGCAATCATATGCATAATTACTTGGAAGACGGTTCAGTCTGCCCTGCCGGAAGGACTTTATATGCTGCTGGAGCTAAAGGCAAATTTAAAGCCAGTTTAAGCAATTGTTATATTCTTCCTTCTCCTAAAGACAATATAGAATCCATCTTCAAAGTTAATACTGAAATCGCTCGGATTTTTTCATACGGCGGCGGTATTGGCGTAAATATAAGCAATTTACGGCCCAAGGAAAGTATCGTCAACAATGCTGCCCGTACTTCCACCGGTTCAGTATCTTTTCTCAAAATTTTTGACTCCACCGGAGAAGTCATCAGTCAAAACGGCCGTCGTGGTGCGATGATGGTTGGGCTCAACTGCGATCACCCTGATATTTACGAATTTCTTCATATGAAACAAAACAATGAAAAACTAGCCTCAATGAATATATCCATTTTATTCAAAGATGATTTCATGAAAGCTGTTATCAACAATGAAGATTATGAATTAAAATTCAATGTAGAAGCCACTGGCGAAAAAATCAGAAAAAAAATCAATGCCGCCGACTTTTTTGATGAATACTGCCAAACTCAGTGGGACTGGGGTGATCCTGGTGCATTATTTGTTGACCGGCTCAATGACTACACTTTACTCAGCGGTTATGATGATTATAAAATCGAAATAACTAATCCATGTGGTGAATTTGGTGGCAATGCCTATAATTCCTGCAATCTTATGAGCATAAATTTATATAATTTTATTGATGATAAATTTACTGATACTCCGCATATAAATGAAACTGCTTTCAACACAGCCGTTGAAACAGCCGTGCGCGCTCTCGATGAAGTGCTCGACTATGGTTATGACACACAACCACTTGATGCAAATCGCAGCTGTATTGACGATTGGCGCAGCATTGGTCTGGGACTCTTCGGTGTAGCTGATGCACTTATCGCCATGAAATTGAAATACGGCAGTCAGGATGCCAACCAATTTGTTGCTGACATTATGCGTACTATGCTCATCGAAGCTGCTCGCACGTCAGCCCAACTGGCAAAGGAAAAAGGAACTTTTGGCCGTTATGACTGGGAGAAAACTAAAAAATCACCATTAATACAATTAATACGCAGGGAAGCACCTACTGTTTATGAAAGTATCAAAGAATCCGGTCTCAGAAATGGTACACTTTTATCCATTGCCCCCACCGGAACCATCTCTTTACTCATGGGAGTATTTTCCGGTGGCTGTGAACCGCTTTACAAAATAAGTTATATGCGCACCACTCATAAAATGGAAGGTGACAAAAAATCTTTTAAAGTGTATGCGCACTCAATAAGGGATTTACTTGACTACCACAATATGAGTTACGATACCGAAGACAGTAAAATAAAAGAATTATTCCCCTGGATCATTGAAAGTCACGATGTACCTTATCTGCATCGAGTAAAATTACAGGCAGCTATGCAACGTTATGTGGATAATTCTATTTCCTCAACCGTAAATCTACGTCATGATGCCACCCCGGAAGAAATCAAAAATATTTATATTGATGCTTGGAAAAATAACTGTAAAGGGATAACGGTATTTCGTGACGGCTGCAAACGCGGTAATATTCTAGGTGTTGATCCCAATGAAAAAACCAAAATAAATTATGATAGTATTCAGCCAATGAAACGCGACAACATTGCCCGCCTGGATGGTTGTACCTTGGTCCGCCATACCTCCTGTGTAGACAAAATGTATATAACTATAAATAAAACCTTAGACGGACAGGTTTTTGAGGTCTTTACCAACGCTTCCGGCGGTTGCTCCAGCAATATTGCTACTATTACCCGCCTGACTTCATTGGCACTGCGTTCCGGTATCAGTGTTAAGCATATTATTAAACAACTGGCCGTAAGCAAATGTTCAGCCTGTCAGGCCTTGATCCGCGGTGGCCGCCGCGATATGTCTCTTTCTTGCGGTAATGCAATTGCTTCTGCCCTCATGGAAATCTATAACGAAGCACAGAAAAAAAGAGATGCCGACGAATATGTTGATAATTCTGAAGACCGCTCAATAAACAAAAAATGTCCGGAATGTGGTCATTATACATTAAGACCAGAAGGTAATTGTGTGACATGTACTTATTGCGGCTGGTCAAAATGTGAATAAGTTTCTACTCAAACGCATGCACACTGCCCATATAAATAATAACGGCAATGATGATTAACATCATTATTGCCGTTATTATTTATATGGGCTATTTTTTCTCGCAGGAAAAGCCATTATGTATGTTTAATTAGGAATAATGATTCAACAATATATAAGGGGAGTAGATTCTATGGAAAGATTAAGAAATCTAAAAATCATTTACAAAGCAATGGCAATAATTGCCGTTGCTGCTATTGGCATGATTATAGTGGGATATACAGGCTATTCCTATTTAATCAAAGCCCAGGCAGCAATGGAAAGTATCTATTCACAAAATTTACAGTCTATAAACTACCTTAGCAATGCAATTGTCGATACCAGGATAATTCAAAGCCGTGCTTTACAGACGTCCATTGAAACTGATCCAGCTAAGCTTCAGGCACGAAAAAATGATATAATGAAATTTATCGGTGACTATGAGCAGCAATGGTCTCAATACCAGTCATTGACTTCAGCCGGTAAAAACGATTTAACACAAACAGATGATGCCTGGAAAAACTATAAAAGCACAATGCTGAACATCATGCAATTGAGTTTACAAGGAGATCGGCAACAGGCAGCCGCTCTTTATGAAGACAAGGGTGCTGCCGATATGATAAAATTACGTGACAGTTTGAACACCCTGCAAAAAAAAGAAGATGACACCGCCAAAAATACTAATGCACAAAATGCCAAAGATATACAGACGGCAATCTATACTATGCTCATAAAAACACTTATTGTTTTTTCGGTTTTATTTATTGCCTGCATGTATTTTATAAAAGAAATAACCCGAATGATAAAAGAAATGATAAAAGTATGTCAGACCCTGCACTCCGGTGATTACCGGGAAAATGGTCCCAAAACATCACGTCGTGATGAATTTGGTGAAATGGCCGCGAGCCTTTTTGATGTTCGCAAAAGCATAGCTGATTTTATGAGAAAAATCAATGATTCGACCGAACAAGTTGCTGCTGCTTCAGAAGAGCTCACGGCAAATTCTACCCAGTCATCACATACTGCTGTACAAATAGCAGAATCTGCCACTCACACAGCTGATATCACCGAGCAAAATAAATCTGCTGTAGACAAAGGGAAAAATGCCGTAGAACAAATTACCCGTTCCATAGAAAATATTCGTGATGAATCCAACAAAGTAACTAAGAATGCTACTAATGTTGCCAAATATATTACCGAAGGCAACAGCTCAATAGATGCCTCTGTAAATAAAATCAAAACTGTGGAAAACACTGTGCAAGCTTCGGCAGAAATTGTAGAAAAACTTGGCCAAAGTTCTCAGGAGATTGGTCAAATAATCGACACCATATCCAATATTGCCGGCCAAACCAATCTGCTGGCGCTCAATGCTGCCATAGAAGCTGCCAGAGCCGGTGAACATGGCAAGGGGTTTGCCGTAGTTGCCGAGGAGGTAAGAAAACTTGCCGAACAATCGCAGGATGCAGCTACACGAATAACTGAATTAATAAGTAATATTCAAAATGAAACTTCCAGTGCAGTAAACGCCATGCAAAAAGGCCGCACGGAAGTCGTAGAAGGTGCACAATCCGTAGAAAATCTGCGTGATATGTTTAGTCAGATAGATACTCTTGTTGATAAAGTGTCTTCGCAAATGACTTCTATGGCACAAGCTGTTGATAAAGTAACTGAAAATGCGAAAAATGTCGATGATGATGTTAAATTGATTGACACTCACAGTAACAGCATATCAGCCGAAATACAGTCAGTGTCCGCTGCCACCGAAGAACAATCAGCTGCCGCGGAAGAAATTGCTTCAGCCAGTGAGGCTCTGGCAAAACTGGCACAAGAATCGCAGGCTGAACTGCACAAATTCAAATTTTAAAAAATATAACCGTGCCTCTCATTATACTAAAACCTTATCCGGTACAAGCCCGATTTTACTTATTGTCTATTCAGTCTGTCTTTCTCCATGTGATTTTTTATATCTGCAAATTTTAAAGGGGTCATCACACGTAAACATTTTCGCTCATAATATGCAATATTTCTTTCTTCTCATCTGGCCTTAAAAGGACAGACTACATAAAAGATGAATTGCATTTATCAGGTTAATGTTACTATGACAACCCCTTTTTATATCTAATTATTTATTTTTCGGCAGCTGTTTGAGAATTTTTTAATGTTCCAGACAGCAATTCTCTGCCACAATGTTTAACCACTGATACTGCCAATATCATAAGAGCCAGTGCCAATATCAGCTGCAGCCCATCGCTCATAAATACAAAATTACCATCGACCAGTTTATTTATAATATGGTAAACAGCCTGACCCAAAGCAGTAAATGTCACTACAAACATAATTCCCATAGGAATGTATAACATCCAGCCTTTACGGTTGGTCATGCGCAAAAACACCGCCATACATATCAATACCAATGCACTTAAAAGCTGATTGGCAGAACCAAACAAAGGCCAGATATTCATATAACCGATACGGCAAAGCAAATAGCCAACAGCTATAGTAAGAAAGGTGGCAACATATTTGTTGGCACATAATTTCTGGATTACATTCATTGATGCGGCATCATCTGATTTGCAAAGTTCCTGCAGTGAAAGCCGCCCCACTCTCACTACCGTATCTAAGGTCGTAAAAGCCAATGCTGACACACACATAGTAATAATACACACAGCATACAACTTAGGTAATCCAAACATACTCAAAAATCCTGCCACAGCACCTGAAAAAATCTGAAATGGTGTACCTTCCGGCATCTGCCCATTTGTTGCCGCTGCGCACACAATTATCAAAGCTGCAATACCTAACACACATTCCACCAGCATGGAACCATACCCGATAAATAACATATCGCGCTCATTGGCAACTGTCTTGGATGATGTTCCTGACGATACCAGGCTATGAAAACCCGATACGGCACCGCAGGCTATCGTTATAAACAAAATAGGGAACAAACTCTGCCCATTCACTTCAAATCCTACAAATGCCGGCATATTTATTGCCGGATTAGCAATACTAATACCAACGACAGCACTAAGAATCATCCCAATAAGTAAAAACGTACTTAAATAATCCCGCGGCTGCATTAACAACCACATTGGCAGCACTGAAGCAACAAAAGAATAACCAAGTGCAACAAAAATCCATATATCACGTGAAAAATATAGGGGAAAAGCGATCCCCAGACAAATCATCCCTGCCATTAACAATACGGCAACTACAAATCTTAATTGTTCTGTCGGTTTTATTTTTTTCACAAAAATTCCAAAAATCAAAGCACCGACAATATAAAGCATAGATATTGAAGCAGCGGCAGCTCCTGGCAGTGCTCTGCTGCCATCTTTGGCAAACCCATTAAAAGTATTGGCAACTATGTCGGCAAAAGCTGCTATCACAAGCAATGTAAACAACCAGCAAAACAACAAAAATAATTTTCTACCCGTTTTACCTATATATTGCTCAATAAGTACTCCCATTGATTTCCCATCATTTTTCACTGATGCATATAATGAGACAAAATCCTGCACACCGCCAAAAAATAGTCCCCCCAGGACAATCCATAAAAATGCCGGCAGCCAGCCAAACATTGCTGCTATAATCGGACCGGTCACCGGTCCGGCACCCGCCACAGAAGAAAACTGATGGGAAAATACCATAAATTTTGATGCCGGTGTATAATCCTGACCATCTTCATACTTGTAAGCCGGTGTCTTTGCCTGCGGATTAATTCCCCAGGTACGTGCCAGCCATTTTCCATATGTAAAATATCCTGTTATAAAAATAATAATTGCTAATCCAAGCATAATTACGCCATTCACATATATTAACTCCTCTCATAAATTTTTGCTAATAATAAAATATATGTGCTCTTTAATATAACACCTATGCTCATCGCAGTCAATTAATATGTGTTAATTTGTAATTATAAAATTTTTGTTATTTTATAATCATAATGATTTTTATTATCATTTTTATCTAAATTCAAGACACTTTTTCAGGAAAATTTCACATTTGTATTGTAGCATGAATATATAAATCTAAAAAACTATATCAGGAGTGCTGTCTATTTTATGTGGAAACAGAAGAAATTTTATTTTATAATATTTTTTCTTTTAGCAGCTGTTTTTTCTATCAATCGCTTCATGAGCAAAAGAGAAATACCTGTCCTCAATTATCACGAAATAAACAATACCAACCACACAGTATTGGCTTTAAGTACCCAGGAATTCACTACACAAATGAAATATCTCAATGATAATGGTTATACCACCATCACACCAGATCAATTATTCAATTATCTGCAAAACGGTGTCCCATTACCCCCCAATCCGGTATTAATAACTTTTGATGATGGTTATGAAGACAACTATACCAATGCTTATCCCATACTAAAGCAATATCATCTTCAAGCTGCGATATTTCTCATTTCGCACTATATTGGCTATAATAATTACCTTTCATGGCAGGATATAAATAAAATGAGAGATACCATTACTTTTGAGGGACATACATTTAATCATCCATATTTGAACAAAATAAATAATGATAATGAACTTCAAAAACAATTATTGGATTCCAAATTGGATCTGGAAAAACATTTGGGCTATCATATTGACTGCCTTGCCTATCCTTATGGGGCTTACAATCAACATGTAATTTCCCTGCTTAAAAAAGACGGTTATCGTGCTGCTTTCACCGTTAATCTGGGAGATGATGCCAAGCGCGACGATATGTATGAATTAAACAGGATACCTGTCTTTCAGGCATACAGTCATACTTTCATCCGTTTTTGGCTTGATTTACACTTTCCATATTTTATGCGTGTTGCAGCGAATACACACTTAAATTTTCCCATATAATAAGTAATTAAAAAGGACATTTGCCAATGAATCGCAGAAGATTTTTACTTTATTCGCTTTATACTTTAGGAAGCTTTTATCTTGCACCAAATCTGCATTTGACCAATATTGCCTATGCGGCAAACGACCATCATGTATCTCCACCTTATATAAAGGAAACTTACCTTCAGTTTGCCCAGCCCCTGCAAGACCGCCCCAGTACCGATATGATCATAATACATCATGTTGGCGGAACGAACCGCGATGTTTCTGCTGCTGAAATCCATCAATGGCACCTTGCCAACGGTTGGGCCGGAATAGGTTATCACTATGTTATACGAAAAGACGGCACAATAGAACGCGGCCGCCCCCGCACAACGATAGGTGCCCATTGCTACGGATATAACCAGACTTCTATCGGTATCAATATAGTCGGTGATTTTGAAGAAGCCTATCCTACTGATCCGCAATTACAATCTGGAGAACAACTTACAGCATTTTTATGTGAATTATATAAATTGAATCCTTCTAACAACGTCATATACGGACACCGTGACCTCAACAGCACATTATGTCCGGGGAAAAATCTTTATTGCCAGCTTGACGATTTTCGCCAAAAAGTCATCGCACAAATGTAATATCTGTATTATCCTGCATTAATGATGATCATCATTGACATCTATCTGTCATTCATTGAATAAGGTGACTGTCATGTACTTAGCTGATTACTTAAACCATATTCCCATTCCTGCCGCATTTTCATTATTTATTCAAAACATTGTTGAAAACACTAACCGTACCAATGAGTTGTGCTTAACACATAAATTTTGCAATAAAAAGGCATTAGAATTACTCAAAAACCCTTTTATCAAAAAAACCGTCAGCTTACATACACTGCAGGAAAATTTTTCTGCAGTGCAAAATGGTGTCGTATGGGCAGATCTAAACTTTAAAAACACCTGCCATTTTTTCAATCCTGCTACTAACCACGGTTTATGGTTTCTCCCGTCAGCCCGCAGCATCTTTTTTTCTTATTTGAATAAAGCAGAACAAGCCAGTAAAAGGCATAATTTCCCCAGAGCATTTTTCTATCTTGGCGCTGCTGCCCATCTACTGCAGGATATGACCGTTCCCCACCATGTATGTATTCATTTATTTCATGGCCACAAAAAATTTGAGCGATGGGTGAGGGCTCATCTCAGCGAATTTACTGTCCTGACAGATAATACCTTGCCAATCTGTCAAAATCCCATGGAATTATTTATCGAAAATGCCAAATTTACCGTTGCTTTCATGCCATCTATAAACGGATCCGTTTCAGAAGACATTTATTTCCACTGTGCCCAAATATTGCTGTCGCGCGCCCAAACCAGTTCTGCCGCTTTTTATCTGTGGTTTATTAAGGAAAACATATCAATTTATGACGCTACACTATAAATTTACTATAACTAACAAAAAGGCTGCCGCATGAACACTACTATTGACCTCATAAAAATGCAGCCTGCCATTGTCCGTTCAATGACAGGCAATTAAAACCAATATGCATATTTATGAATGAAAATATTTACATGCGGCAGTTTCTTTATTATCTTATTACTACTTTTTAAATACTATCAATAAAATGTTCCATAACGTTTAATGTACACTTTTTTTACAACAGTAACTAAAAACATATATACAGCAACCGTGCCTAAGAGAATTGTCCAATAAATACTATTTAAAGGTGCCAGTCCGATATCTGCACCAAATGACGTGTATGGTATATAGGAAAGCACTGCGATCCCGATACTAGTGAGCGTTATTACAGGAAATGATGCGCGGCTTTGAAGAAATGGGATTTTAGGTGTACGAAGCATGTGAATAACTAAAGTCTGTGTCCACATTGATTCAATAAACCAACCTGCCTGGAAAACTGCCACATAAAGAGCCCGCATAGCTGTATCGCTTTCTGGAATGGCTGAGTACAGCAGTCCATTCGATACAATCATTGGACAAACGATAAAATACATAAATAAGTATGTCGTTATATCAAATACTGAACTTGTTGGACCAAACCACAGCATAAAAGATTTTACAAAAGAAGCATCCCATTTGCGGGGAACTCTTAGAAACTCTTTATCCACATTGTCCCAGGGAATCGATGTACAAGACAAATCATAAGTAAGATTTAATAAAATTAAATGCAAACTTTCCATGGGTAAAAATGGCAAAAACATACTGGCAATAACCACAGAAAACACATTGCCAAAATTTGACGAGGCAGTCATTTTTATATACTTAATCATATTGGCATAGGTTTTACGACCTTCGATAATGCCTTTTTGCAAAATCATCAAATCTTTTTCCAATAAAATAACATCTGCAGCTTCTTTAGCTATATCAACTGCTTCATTTACGGAAATACCTACATCAGAAGCCCGCATTGCAGCCGCATCATTTATTCCATCTCCCATAAAACCTACCGTATGTCCATTAACCCGCAGTGCAGTAACAATTCGTGCTTTTTGTTCCGGTGACAGTTTGGCAAACACATTACTTTTTTCTACGGCACGATTTAATTGTTCATCAGTCATACCATCAATATCGCTGCCCAGCAGCAGGTTCTTCGTTTCAATTCCGACTTGCTTGCATATACATGACGTTGTTTCAGGATTGTCCCCAGTGAGTATTTTAGTTTCTACACCACAATCCCAAAGACTTTTTATAGCATTAAATGAAGATTCTTTTGGTGGATCAAAAAATGCCAAATAACCAATTAACACCATATTGCATTCATCTTTGACACTAAACTCCCCAGCTGGTGCCGGATTCGTTTTTTGTGCAACAGCTAATACACGCATCCCATCCAAATTTAATCTTTTGACCGTTTTCTTAATTTTATCGCGTAGCTCCGCTGTTATCTCTGATACATTTCCATCATATTCTACATAAGAACAGATAGACAGCATTTCTTCCACTGCACCTTTAGTTATTATCTGACGTTTTTTTTCTTGATCTTCAACAACTACACTCATACGACGGCGTGTAAAGTCAAATGGTATTTCGTCAACTTTAATATATTGCCCAGGATAATTTTGCAAATGATCATCTTTTTTTGCTTCTTCATCCATACGATTGATTATAGCAATATCCATAAGATTTTTTAAACCGGTCTGAAAATAACTGTTTAAAAAAGCGTGCCGCAATACCCGAACATCTTCCTGTCCTTGTACATTAAGATGATATTCCAGTACAACGCGATTTTGTGTAAGTGTCCCTGTTTTATCAGTACAAAGAATATCCATTGCGCCAAAATTTTGTATGGAATTCAAATTTTTAATTATCGTTTTTTCCTTGGACATAGATACTGCCCCTTTGGCCAGACATGTCGTAACAATCATCGGCAGCATTTCCGGAGTCAGTCCCACTGCAACAGAAATGCCGAATAGAAATGCATCAAACCAGCTTCCCTTGGTAAATACGTTAATGAAAAAAATAACCGGAACCATCACCAACATAAACCGAATCAACACCCATGATACGGAATTTACCCCTTTTTCAAAACTAGTTATCGCCGGTTTTTTAACTACTGCCTGAGCCATAGTGCCAAATAACGTATCATTGCCTGTAGTCACCACCACAGCTTTGGCTGTGCCGCTTAAAACATTGCAGCCCATAAAAACTAAGTCTTCGTATTCCGTCATACTTCCCTTTTTACCGGGTTGTTCTACTACAAATTTTTCGACTGGTTCACTTTCACCGGTCAATACTGATTGACTGATAAATAAATCTTTTGCCTGCAAAAGACAAACATCGGCAGGGATCATATCCCCTGCTGATAAATGTACAATATCACCAACAACTATATCGTCAATGGGGATTTCTGCCAACCCTGTTTCCTTTCTTTCCACAGTGGCTGTTGTCGTAATCATTTCCAATAATTTCGATGCGGCAGCGCCGCTGCGTGATTCTTGTATATATCGCAGTAACCCTGAAATGATAACCATCGTCAAAATAATTATTACGGAAGTAGGATCCACATCATCAGGTGAATTTTGATATATTGGAATAATTATATCTGTAAAAGATGATATAAGCGCTAAAAATATCAAAATGGACGTAAACGGATTAATGAAAGCTTTCGTTATCTTTTTTAAAAACGACAGCCTTTTACCATGCACTATTTTATTATTACCATAAAGTTCACGATTATTTTCTATTGCTTCCGATGATAATCCCTCTGTATCCGTGTTCACTGTCCGTAAAAATTTTTCTTTGTTGTTAACTGCTGATAAAAGCCTTTTTTCGATTTTTTCTTTTTGAACCTTCATTTTTAAATTTTCACTTTTTTTCATTGTCTTCCCTCCATATTTTGCTATGAGGAATTTATCTTTTCAGATGTATTGATAAATATTCTTTTTATGTAAATAAGATATTTATCAATACATCTGAATTTTTTATTATTTTCCCCAAAGTTTATCCTGTGATGACCACCAGCATCATCCATTGTCCTCACCCCTTTCAGTTCAATGCAATTTATAAATTTTTCCATCCGACTCCGATTACTCCTTTATTAATACTCAAGCGGGCAATCAATTTTTCTGCAATTACATTTCTTTGTTTGCCATAACACGAAACCACTGCTTCAATCTCCACTTTTTCACCAATAATATCACCACTTTCCAGTTTAATGAGTTTTAATTTTGTATCTGCAATATAATTCATGATTTTTTCTCGTATGGTCAATTCCTCTCTTTCCATACAAGTCACACAAATATGATATACATTCTCCGTTTCATCAAAATATTCCAAAGGTTTCAGCCAATTAGCAAATGGCCGCAACAATAAATTAACCATGAGTAATACCCCCGTAGCCGCCAAAACAATAGCATACTGTCCAGTACTGGCAAGTACGCCAATTGCTGCTGAACACCAAATAGTTGCTGCCGTATTTAATCCGCGTACACTAGTACCTTCTTTAAAAATAATTCCGCTGCATAAAAAACCAACTCCCGAAACTATCTGCGCTGCCACTCTGGACAGATCCGCCACATGTTCCGGCTCAATTACCATAGAAAACAGTACAAAAACACACGCTCCCAGGCTGACCAGTGTATTGATCCGGACTCCGGCCGGATGCCCTGTCAGCTGACGTTCTATACCAATCAAAATACCGGCTAGCACCGCTATTCCCAATCTCATCAAAAACATCGTAAACATTGTGTCCATCTCCCTCTCATAATGGATTTTTGCAGATCATTTAACCATTTCCACTAAAAAAAGGGCGCAAAAAATCCACAGTCAATTCAATTAAGAAAAATAATTCATTTTATTGTTTTTCTTAATGCCTGACTGTGGAAAATATTATTTATATTAATTCATTGATAAAAATCTATACTTAATATCACTAAAAATCAATTAAATTTCCCCAGTCCGGCATTTTTCGAATACTTCCATCATCCATCACATTCATCTCCTCAAATAAAACAAAAACCCATGTCCCGGTTACAAACCGCAGACATGGGAAAATATCAAATAATATTTTCGCAGTGCAAAAACACCACGCCACCGTTTGAGCTTTAACTTTGCAAGGCGGTGAAACTGTATTAGATGATACCTTGTTTTTCGATATCACCTGTTCAAACCTTCTCATAGTGTCTCCACCACTCCGCGGCAACAGTCCATATCCTTGCAGTAGCCTTACTTACCGGAACAATATTTAATTCTTGTTTATTATATGGCTCATATTTTCACTTGTCAATACTTTTTTATCAGCTTTACATTATCACGATTAATAATTATCATTAATCTTTTAGCCTTTTCTGCTTTATGAATATTTATACAATCCTCTATCATTGATAATCAACTGTCTTTTAACAAATGGGACTGCCAACTTAAAAACAAGATTCAATATCAATGTAGTTAACAAGATTATATCACACTTATATCCGGTCGCAATTTTCTTGCCCCACCCAAATAAACATGTTCTATTTCCGACTGTTTTTTAGAACTATCGGTTAAAAGCAGCACTCTTATACATTTTTCGATGCTATTATCCACTGCCATCTGCTGAGCATCAAAAAGCGGCACTAAATTCCAACCTGGCAGACAGCGTGCCGCTGCTGCCGGAAAAGCCGCTGTTACATCATGTGTCGCTGAAAAAATAGCCGCCCCGATATCATCCACAGTCAACTCATTTTTTAACATTATTACCCTTAACAATTCCTGAACAGCCTCATATATTTCTGTTTTATTATCTTTTTCTACCGTTATTGCCCCGCGTATGCCACGCAACTAAATCGCCTCTTTCATATTTTTGCCACAAAACAAATTATACTGCTTCTGCATTTTATTTTTAGCGATGTCGCCAAATACTTATCAAAAGGCGGGCGCATAAAATAAGCGCTGCCAAATATCCCAAAACGCCTAAAAAAGGAATTTCCAGAAATTTAGGTGTCATATTGGTCGTACAAATAATAGAAGATCCCAGCAGCAAAGCTGAACTTATAATGCCGATTATAAGTTTATTTATCATTTTGTCAAAATTTTTCAACGGCTCCTCTGAACCGGTCAAATCAAGATTGACCTTAGTCTGCCCACTCATCGTCATTTTTATCATATCCGACAGCTGTTCTGGCAGCTGCATTGACCGATACATAAGAGAATAACCATCTTGCCGTATTTTTTTTAGCTCGTCGCGCCAATTAAAATTCTTTGAAAAATCACTTTGCATCTGATCTTTTAAAATATCTACAAAACTAATCTTGGGACAGGTTATACGCATAATCCCGTCTATAGTCATAATACCTCGAGCAAACATGCTAAGTCCCGGTATTATTCCCAGATTATGCTGCCGTAACACAGCAATTATATCTTGAGACAATTGACCCAAATGCAATTCATCAAATCGCATATTATTATATCTCATCATTAATGTGTCTACATCTTCATACAACTTTATATGATTTATTTTGCCTCTGGCTATACCCAATGACAATATTGCTGATTTCATAGCAAAAGTATCATTATGAGCCAATGCATATACAGCTTTTTTTAAAGCACTTCTTTCTTGCTGCGAAAGACGTCCCATCATTCCTAAATCAAGCCAAATTATCTTGCCATTTCTCACCCATATATTGCCGGAATGAGGATCTGCATGAAAATAACCGTCCTTTATAATCTGCTTAATATAATTTTTCCCTAAATTGCGACCAAGCTGTTCAACATTATATCCAGCCTGTTTTAATTTATCTATCTCATCTATCCGTATTCCATCAATATATTCCATTACCAAAATCCGTGCTGTTGTCAACCGTCGGTAAACCTGCGGACAACCGACATTAGGGTCATCACTGTTCAGATGGCGAAACTCATCCAGATGGTCAGCCTCCATCATAAAATCCATTTCCTGTTTTGTAATGCTCCACATCTCATCAAGCACCGCCATGAAATCAATCACACCGCGAGACTTACTGAATAACTGCAAAAGACTCACCGTACGTTTAAGAAGCATAATATCTTGCGCCATTACATCATAGATTCCCGGTCTTTGAACTTTTATAACAACCCGTTCGCCATTTTTTAACACAGCACTGTGGACTTGAGCCATTGAAGCTGACCCCAATGCAGTTTCATCAATCGATTCAAAAATATTAGTCCATTTTTGGGCATATTCCTTTTCAATTACGGTTTTTATTACCTCAAACGACAGTGGATTAGCTTTAGTCTGTAATTTACTTAATTCATAAACATACTCACTGGGCAGAAAGTCAGGCCGCATTGATAACACCTGACCAAGCTTCACAAAGGTTGGCCCCAATGCTTCCAATATCAAACGCATCTTGAGCGGATTCATACCCCGTACTATATCATACTTACGCAATACTGACAGCATTGCCTTTAATCTGAGTGATGAACTTATATAACCATATTTATTATTTTCCCATATCCCATTCAGCATGCCTTGTCCCTGCCCCAATTGAACTCTTGCCTGTTATAGTGTATCCCTTGTTATCCACGTGCACGCCGCCATATGATTAAGCGGTCCGGTTCCCCGGCCGATATTTAATTTATCCGCCAGCAGTAAATTAATGTATTTTTTAGCATATTTAATACTTCCATGTAACGTCATTCCGTCTGCCAAATTACATGCAGCAGCTGATGATAAAGTACATCCGGTTCCATGTGTATTGGGGTTATTTATCCTTTTCCCGTGATATATATAAGTCAGTGATTTATCGCGCATAATATCATCAGCACTGCCAATAAGATGTCCACCTTTTATCAACACACCGCAATCATCATTGCGCCCATCAAAAATTGTATCATGTATTGCTATAGCGGCTTTCTCCATTTCCTCGTCATTGCGGGGCATGAATCCGCACAATACTTCTGCCTCACAAATATTGGGTGTAATCAACCTTGCCAAAGGCAATAATTCTTTCTTTAATGATTCAACAGCAGTTTTATCAATCAATTTGCTGCCTGATGTAGAAACCATAACCGGATCAATCACTATATTTTGAGCATCATATTGCCGCAACTTTTGCGCAATTGCTTTTATTACATCATCATTGGAAACCATCCCAATTTTTACCGCATCGGGAATAATATCAGTAAACACTGCATCCAGCTGTGCTGCCACAAAATCAGCATCTACTTTTGATATATTATATACACCGGTGGTATTTTGCGCTGTTAATGCCGTGATTACACTCATTGCATACATTCTATGAGCTGTAATTGTCTTGATATCCGCCTGAATTCCTGCTCCGCCGCTGCAATCCGATCCTGCAATAGTCAAAACCTTTTTCATATAAACACCCATTTACATAATTAATCATACAAACTGCACTTTCCAATGGGGCACAACATTAGCCCCATAAAGATGCAATTCGTCACCGCTACACGATTCTCCACAAAAGGAACAAAATATTGCATATTTATGAATGAAAATGGTTGCCTGCGACAACCCCTGTTTATATATTATATTATTTATAATAGTATAGCAAATATTTCCGCTATTTATTTTATAAAATAAATAAGTTATAATAACCGCAGTACAACTTATAAAAAAATTATAAACCAACCACTATATTTAATAATCTTCCATATCATGAAAGATATTATATTTTATTATTCATTGCTAAAGTAAATCATAAAGGACGGATTTTTTACGATGCCAATAAAGTTAATTGCTACTGATCTAGACGGCACTCTGCTCAATGATGAAAAAAAAGTCAGCCCTGCCAACATAAAAGCTTTTCAATCAGCTTATGAACAGGGAATAAATATCACCATAGCAACCGGCCGTATGCATTTTGCTGCTGCTTTTTTTGGAAAAGCAATAGGGGCCAATGTACCTGTAATATCCTGCAATGGTGCTATGATACGCGACATTAATACAGATGAACCAATATTCGAAACATATATTGACGATGCTGCCGTAGAAGAACTATTAGCTTTTTTCTTCGAACATAATATCTATTGCAGCTGGTATATTGGCACACAAAAATTTGCACCCTATTTTTCCTGGGACATGTTCTCCGGATACCATACTGTAAAGGGATTCAACATGACTGAAGTTGGTCATAATTATAAACCTTATACTAAAAAAGTTACCCAGGTAGTAATCAGGAGCAATACTAAAATACCACTTGAACTTACACAAATGCTTGAAGAAAAATTTAGGTCATTTGTTAAATTCCAACAAAATACTGGTTATACGATCGATATAACACCACCTGATATTACCAAAGCGGTCGGTTTAAAATATTTAGCCGAATACTTGAACATCCATCGGGAAAATATAATGACACTAGGTGATGGTGACAATGATATTGCCATGCTCGGTTATGCCGGTACTTCTGCAGCTATGGGTAATGCTATTGTTCCCGCCAAAAAAGCAGCAACCTTTATAACTGATACCTGTAACGCTGACGGTGTTGCTAAAGCCATAAACAAAGTCCTCAATAACAATAGGCCTATTAATTGATTATTCTGATAAGACCTGCTTACCCTTTATCAAGGGCAGGCAGGTCTTATTTTATTTGTTATTAAATTTTATATAGGAAGGATATTCCCATTTTTTTAGTTCTTCATCAGATAAAACATGTGGTTCTTTATTATTATTCATTGTCAACGTCCTGTAATAAATTTCTGCTATTTCCTCCACATATTTAGCCTTAAGATAAGTTTCTTCAATGCTTTCCCCCACAGTTATAACACCATGACTTTCCAGCAGGCAGGCATCTGATTTTTTCAATGGTTCAATTATCGATTTAGCCAGTTCTTTAGTACCAGGCCGGCCATACGGTGCCACATATACAGTCCCACCGTAATATGCCGCTTCATAAACTATTGGCGGTATCGGTTTTTTCAATACGGCAAAAGCCGTTGCAAAACGAGAATGTGTATGCACGACTGCTTTTATGTCATTTCTCGACTTATACGCATAAATATGCATAAGCACCTCACTGCTTGGTTTTAAATCATGTTCGTTCTCAATTACATTTAGGTGAGAGTCCATTACACATATATCTTCCGGTGTTAAATCTTCCCTGTCAACACCTGAGGGAGTTATCAGTATATAACCGGTGATTTCATCCCTGATACTGAAATTTCCTGATTTATGCTTACACAATCCATCATTGCTTGCCTTTTTAGCCATTTCTACTAATTCTTGCTTCTTATACTCGAGCATATTTTCTCCCTCCGGTTTTGCATCATGCATCTAGTCTTTTTGTTCTTTCAATTCCATTTGGATATCTTTTTTCTTCATAAACTTAACATACCAAAAGAATAATCCCATGAAACATATTAATAATCCTATCCCCCAAAATTCTCCATTTATCACATTAGCAGCATGAGTCAATATCCATCTGAACTCTGGTCCTTCTATACCATAATAGGTCAAAAGCTGTCCTTGCGGGATTGTAAGAGTATGTTGCACTTCTGCTAAATTGGTAAGTACCGGTGCGAACTCAGAAGAAACAATTAGATATATTGGCGTTGTTATCACACCCATTATAAACATCTTAAAAATATTGCCACCGGTTATAATAAGTGCCGGCACAGTTGCAGCCACATTTATTATTGCTGCTAAAGGCAAAACACTATTTATACCAAATTTTGCCAATACTATTGCCAAAATCAATTCCACCGGAACAAGTAATATCGAAGTTACCCAAAGCTCGGAACGTCCGCCCATGACCGACCAATCAATGCCAATGCAGAATTCTCTGCCCTTGTATCTTTTTTTCATATAATCACCAGCGGCTTCAGCTATAGGACCCAAAGACTCTAGGAATAAATTTGCTACAAGCGGGAAAAGCACCAATGCTGTGGCAATTTCAACACCAGTCTGTAATATCACCTTTAAACTGCATTGACCTATCCCGGCAATAAGTACACCGACAATAAAGCCCATGACACTATTTTCTCCAAATATACCGATTTTTTCTTTAAGTTTATCAGAATCCAAATTAATTTTATTCACTCCGGGAATCTGATCCAACAATTTACTTATCGGTGCCAATACGACACCTTCTAGGTTCATAACATGCGGACAGGTAATATTGTGTATTTTTGATAAATCTGCTACTGATTTTTGCACTATATCCGCATTTTTTAATTCCAATACAACCTGAATGGCCGCAGCAATAAATGCTAAAACTATACTACCTGTAATTGCTGCCACCAAGGTCGCCGTTAAAATTTTTCCCCATACATTCCACATATCTACATTAAGGCAGTTTGTCCATCCCAATGCCAACATAACAACATTTATTCCTATCTGTATCGGAAAAATTATCAATGCGTACGGCCACGCCCATGCTATAGCTGCCACCGGTGCCCAGCCAACATCTATCGTGGTAAGTTTTATTCCCGTACTATTTACAAACGCTGTAGCTGCCGGACTTATCGATTGAAACATAAATCCCAACACCACATTCATTCCAGTGAAAGCTATACCCAAAGTTAAACCGCATACCACAGCTTTTTTGAACTTCATCTTTACCCCCAATGCTATAAGGATCATAACAATTGGCAAAAAAACTGCTGCCCCCATGTCCAGGATATATTTTATTATATCTCCCATTTATCTTTATTCCCCTATCAAAATTAATACTACAACCGTACTGCATCGGTTTTTTTATATTTTTTGACACCTGATACACTACTTTTGCTGTCTTCCTGACCGACTACTTTAATATTTTCTGCAGATTTTCTTTAAACGGCGGATACACTATTCCCTTTTCCGTGACTATAGCCGTTATATTTTCATGTGGTGTAACATCAAAAGAGGGATTATAAACTTTAACATCTTTCGGTGCTGTCCACACACCAAAGCGACATGTTATCTCTTTAGGATCACGTTCTTCTATTGGAATATCCAGTCCCGCAGGTGTATTCAAATCTATACTCGGTGTCGGAGCCGCAATATACATTGGTATACCAAAATATCCGGCTAAAATTGATACCCCAAAAGTCCCTATTTTATTGGCGGTATCTCCATTGGCAGCAATTCTGTCACAGCCGACGATCACTGCATCTATTTTATGTTGTGCCATCACCACTGCCGCCATATTATCTGTTATCGTAGTGACATCAATTCCTGCCATCTGCAATTCCAAGGCCGTCAAAGTAGATCCCTGCAACCTTGGACGTGTTTCATCAGAATAAATTTTCAAATGCCAGCCTTTTTCCTTGGCCAGATACATTGGTGCTGTGGCCGTACCATATTTCGATGTAGCCAGCTGGCCGGCATTACAATGTGTCAGTATTCCCATATCATCTTTAAGCAAAGTTATAAGATTTTCTCCTATTGTCCGACAGATTTGTTCATCTTCATGATGGATACGAATTGCTTCTTCCCGCATTATTTTTTTGATATCAGTTATTTTATACTCCTTCACATCATCAATTTTTTTCAACATTCGTTTAAGTGCCCAGGAAAGGTTAACTGCTGTGGGTCTGCTTGAATTGAGATAATCGGCTTTACCTCTGACATATCCGTAAAAATCTGTGAAAGATGTTTCCGGTGCATTCTTTATACCAAAATACAATCCATAACCGGCTGTAACTCCTATAGCCGGAGCTCCTCTTACCACCATAGTTTTTATAGCATCATAAATGCCCTCCACTGTATCATATTCTATATACTCTATTGAATTAGGTAATTTGGTCTGATCAAGCAAAACCAATTTATCATCAGCATCTTTCCATTTTATTGCAAACAATTCCGACATAATATATTTCCTCCTCTAAATAATCCTGTTTTCATGTAAGAATCACATTATTCACACTTTTAGTAAAACAATTTCTCTATACGACAATGCGTTTATTAATTAACTGCAGCTTCAATTATTTTCACAAAATCAATAATAGATTCTATACTTTCCCGTCTCAACAAAACAGCCTGTGCGATTTGCATTCCCATCTGTTGCGCCTTTGCTCTTTCCTGCAGATTTTCTATTATATCCATATCCGGTACATGCGCCATACCAATAATTCTCCGCAAAATTTCACAAGCACAAAAGCCTGCTGTTTCATGCAACAAATTTCCTAAATAATATTCCTTATACCCATCTACAGTTGTTATTGTATCTTTGGTTTTATTTCCCCATAAAATATTAAATTCATTAACAAATTCTGCCCAAATTTCTTTTATAGATGTCAAAAGATGTTTTCTATAAGCGGTTATCGCCTGATTATCCTTATCATCTCTTCCTTCCCATGAAGCATAATTCAAAAGAAAATTTGCAAATAACAAACCTATATCATATCCATAGGGACCATAAAAAGCGAATTCACAATCAAACACTACCATTTTATCATCATTAATGAAAATTGAACCAGTATGTAAATCACCGTGCAGCAAAGATTCAGCCTTGGTCATAAATATATCTTTCAGCTTGGCGACCTCAAGGGTTATCCTTTTGTCCGACCACATTTTTTCAACATCAGCCTTAATATATTTATTAATATCATTTGATTCAGCATCGGTATAAGGATCATTTAAAACTAATCTTTCCGTTATATCACAAAGTTCCGGACTAATAAATTTACCCACAATTTTCTTTTTACCCATTGGACCCATTCCCATATCAGAAGTCAAAAACAAATTTCTAGCCATAAACTGTCCGATCTGTTTAGGAAATTTGGGAAATGACTTCATCTCCATCATCGCTTTACGCAGAATTTCCATATCCCCCAAATCTTCCATCACGGTAAGCGCATATTGATCACTGTGATGATAAATTTCAGGAACTGCACCTGGACAGACTTGCCCTTGCAACTTCAAAGTTTCTGTCTCTATTCTATTTCTGTCCAAAGTCAACTTCCAACCGTCACCGGCAATTTTAAGATATGGTAAGGCTTGTTTCACAATAACCCTTTTATTATTTTCCAAATCGGTAACACGAAATACCAAATTTAAATTTCCATCCCCGACTTCCTTACTGTTCAATTTATGGTTCTTAGGAAATATACCATTTTTCTTTAAATAATCTCCGATGATTTCATTATTCATCGCTTGATACTGCATCATTTTTATACCCCCTGATATTCATTTATGTTATTTATTAACATTTTATGTTTAAATATTACATCATAATGTTAATTTTAACAAATGGCATATAATAATAAAATTTTGTAAAATTTTATAAATTTCATCGATTATGTACTATTTCCATACACATACTGCATATAACAAAAAAATTTACTATATTTCAGTATTATTCTTTCACAAACAGTATTGCTATGCTATATTAAATATATAAATTCTCATGAATGACTATTATTCAGGAAAGGAGTCTCCTGTGACACAAGAGGAAAGATGGCTTGCCATCAAGGAAATATTAAATAATCATAAAAAAGTAGAGATAAAATATTTAAGTCGAAAATTAGCTGTCTCCGAAATGACAATACGGCGGGACCTTGAAAATCTGGAAAAAAAAGGTATATTAAAAAGAGTACTGAAAGGTGCTATAGCAACATCAATAAATAATACCGATCCCATTGATGACAGCTTGAAAATAAGGGCTCAGCAAAATGTTCCAGGGAAAAATGCTATAGCCAGATACGCCAGTAATCTCATCCATGATGGTGATATAATTTTCTTAGATGCTTCCACCACTGTCTATGCTTTATGTCCGTACATTGTTGATAAAAAAATAACCATTGTTACAAACTGTATACGTATCTGCAATTATTTCAATCTGATAAAAAATGTAAACATAATATTGGCTGGCGGTATATTACGATATGGTACACTTTCCCTGATTGGCACTGATACAAATACTTTTTTAAAACAATATAACACCAATAAGCTTTTTCTTTCGGGAAAAGCTTTATCTTTCAAAGACGGCCTGACCGATGTCAATGCCTTTGAAATAGAAGCTAAAAAAGCCGCCATGGAAAATACCGAAGAAGTTATTTTATTGCTGGACAGCACCAAACTGAATAAAACTTCTTTAATTAAAGTATGCGATATAACTGATATTTCCAAAGTTATTGTGGATGAGTCAAATAATTTTTCTCCAGAACAAACCGCAGTATTAAAAATGATAAAAAATAATATATCTGATGTTATAATAGCAAAATAAATCATCTCTTTTATTATATTTTACATATTGCCAAACGAATACAGGGTATAAAAATGAAAGTACAGCTTTCATTTTTATACCCTGTATTCGCATTAACTAATTAAACATTTTTTGTGTTTGTCTGCAATCAATATCAATTAAAAGCAAACTTTATTTCCGCTGCAGTATCAGCATAATTATCCGAATGTACAATAACCTTTATTTTAGCATTTTGCTGCGCAGGATAAAGCAGTACTGCACGGCTGAGCGGTAATTCAAATTTCATTTCATTACCGGCAGGAATACTTATATCACGGCGACATTCCACAGCCCCGGCCAAATGTTTAGTTATCGTATTGGGTGGATCACTAATCTGGGATAAATCAATGTAATACGGGACAAATTTTATCACCGGGTTTTTTATATCACTATCAGTGTTATTTTTGATTGTCAAAACTAATTTTGCCTTATCGGGAAAAAACACAGAATCTTTCCCCTTTGCGTCTCCCGCTTCCGACAACCCCGCTGCCTTTCCCATATTTACCACAATACTGTCGGCATTTTCCTCCTGCGGTTTACCGGGAAAAGCCAAACTAAGACTTAACTTCCCCTTTGCCAATCCATTGACTCCGACATCAGTACCATCTTGTCCATCACTGTTCCCCATGCCTTTTTCCAATTCAGCCTGCTCAGCCTCCTGTCTAGCACTCTCCTGTTCCTGAGCAAACGCCTGCTGTGCTTTTATTTCCTTCATTGGATCATACCACTTATTAAAGGCAAATAACGCCCCAAATATAATGATATATACTGCTGCGCAAATGCCTCCTATTTCCACCAATGATACCAACCATGCATTTTTAACTGCTTTTTTTAATTGTGCCCCATCTTTATAACGCTTGTCAGATGTTTTTTTACAACGGCGCAGGATTCTTGCATATTTCCCCTTATAGTCAGTTCCCAGTAAATTCTGCATTGTCATTCCCAGCGAATAAACGTCACTACGAAAATCAGCTTTTCCGGAAGTTGTCTGTTCCGGTGCGGCAAATCCGGTTATGCCTTTATATAAAGTCACTTTATCAACGTCATCACTGGCAGTACAATGATCAAATCCGATATATTTTACCTTGCCGCTCATTATCATAATGTTTTCCGGACAAATAGCACGATGCACTATATGTGCAGCATGAAGTTTTTGCAGTCCATCAGCCAACTGCTCAAATATCAGCTTTGCCAGCGTGGCATTTATCGGTTCCAGATCTCTTTGCTCCATCCATTCGACCAATGTTATTCCTGTTATATATTCTTCAATAACAGTAGTTACACCAAATGCCTTATTTTCGCTTACATAATAAATGATTGGCAATACCGAACTGGTGATATTACGCAGCTTATCATAAGCCAGACCCGTACTATAAATATGCTTTAGTACAAAAAGCGCTCCTGTTTTTTTTGCTGCTACGAGTATAGTTTCGCTGGTATCGGTCCGTTTCAACAGTTTTACTGTCCTATATGTGCTCTCAATTATTTTATTTTCAGATGGTTCTGCTGTGCTGTCAGCCGTATCCGTTCCAAGCTGTTCTTGTTCCATAAATTTAACCTGCTTCTTTATTAGGAAATTTTTATCAAAAAAATTATATCATATTTATAATTTGACATCACTAAATAAAATCCCTGTTTTCAAAAAAATAAAAGACAAATAATACGATAATAACTTATTGACCATCAAATATCATCTTTAACTCACACATATTGTAATTACACTGCCATTGCATAATCAATTTATAAATTAATTCGCTGACAAATAAAAATACTGTGATTTTGATGAAAATCACAGTATTTATCAGTAAAGTGCCTATTTTTTTTTAAATGATGTCATATTTTCAAGCGTTAAAAACCACAATAAATTTTTTCAACACCTAAACTTTAAAAACACCCACATCGTCACTAAAATATTGCGCTAATTTCTTAAACTCACCTATCTTATCACTAAGACTTTGAATTTTTTCATTATATAGATGTATGGATGAATTAATTTCTTCAGTAGCCGCAGAGTTTTCCTGGGTAATATCAACAATAGAACCTATTTTGTCATACACTTCGTTCATTCCATTCATTTCTCTTTCAAGCTGTGTTATCATTTCCAATATGCTATCAGATACAGCCCGTATTTTTTTCAAATGGGCTGTATTTTCATCCACAACAGATACCAAATTAGCATTTTCTTTGGAAAGAATACTATATTCCGTATCTACATGTTCTACAACCTCTTCTATGGTCTTAGTAATGGTCAATACATCATCAGAAATAATTTGGGACTGTTCTTGAGATTGTTCGGCAAGTTTTCTTACTTCCTCAGCCACAACAGCAAATCCTTTACCATGTTCACCTGCACGAGCAGCTTCTATCGCAGCATTCAATGCCAGTAAATTTGTTTGTCCGGCAATTGCTGCCACAGTATTAGTAATTTCTGTAATACGTTTAGTCTGATCACGCAGCCCTTCTACTGAAGCATTAACTTTAGAAAAGTTAGCCATACTGGAATTTATTTTATTGCTGGAATCACGTACATTATTAAAACAATTTTCAATTTCCCCAACAGAATTTTGTAGATGTGAATTATTATTGACCTGTTTTTCAACAACATTTTTCAAGGTAGAAATATTTTCATTTAAAATATTTACTGCCTGAGAAACTTTTTCAGCCGCCTCAACTGAAGATTCCGCCCTGCTGTTAACAACTTGAGCAATAGTATCAGAAGTACTGCCCATATGAGCAGCCAATTCATTAAATGAATCGCCATAATGAACAAGTTCATCATCATGCCCCTTTATACTGGTGAAGCGTTTGCGCATACTTACCTTATAAGCTTCCACCTGCTTTGCCAGCATCTCAAAAATGTCCCCGGATATGATTTCTACCGTGGATGCATACTTATGCTCTTGAATATCGCTTAAAATATTATGCAGGGAGTCAAATGGCCTAAGAATGGCTGTTGTAGCCAAATAAGAAATAAAACCAGCTGCGATAGGTAGCCAAAGTGGAAATACAACACCGACAGTTTTAGCTAAAAAAGCCACAATGAACAAAATAATAGTCGTTAAAACTCCGGATTTAGCGGCTAATGATGGTAAGAACCGCAACAAATTATTTAGACGATAGATTTTTCGATTTCTGATTTGATAAGGAAATTTCAATTTCAGTTTTAAAAAATCATCACCCTTTTCAGCAACTGTAATCGTTATTTTTTCATGATAATGCGCTGCAGCGCCATCTAAAAGTCCACGAAAATAATTAAATTTTCTTCTCTTAGAGCGATAAATAAACAACGCCTCATCAGAAGAAATATTTTCAATAGCGATC
The DNA here is from genome assembly GCF_015732285.1 of Pectinatus frisingensis. Taxonomy (GTDB): domain Bacteria; phylum Bacillota; class Negativicutes; order Selenomonadales; family Selenomonadaceae; genus Pectinatus; species Pectinatus frisingensis. The sequence goes on along the minus strand of NZ_WIQU01000007.1, from coordinate 98,867 downwards.
CCTGGTGGTTTCGCTCCTGGAATAAGTCTGGTTATTTCTACATGAATATCGTGCAGAGAACTCAAAAAAGAATACAAATTTTCTCTTTGAAAAAATCCCGGATAAAACTCATAAAAAGTTTCAGCATTATCCTTCCCTATGGAATGCCATACTTCAGCATTCGTCTTGCCCAACTTCTTGGCAATAGTATCACCGAGTGCCTGTGCCGTTTTATCATCAATATCTTCACTGGGTAAAAATATGTGATTAGCTTTTATGCCAATCTCATCCATGACATTTTTAACGAGTTCATCACCCCAGAGCTTTTTGCAAGTGCGAACCCATGTAGCAACTATAGTACCCTTCATATATGAGGCTCCTCTTCTTTTATTAACTGTCCTTATTATATAACGTTTTTAAACATGAGTAAACGATAATAGAGTTAATTATAATAGCCTAAGTTCAAAAATTTCTGTAATTTATCAGTAATATAAAAATCTCCGTATCAACTGTAAAAAGCAGCTGATATGGAGATTCATCCCGCTGTTAGCGGCTGACTTAAAAATCAAGAATTTATTCAATTGCAATATGTTTTGCCGTGTCCTGAGGCGTAACCTTTGGCAGACGTATATTTAAAATACCATCCTTAAATTCCGCCTTAACCTGACCTTCATCAATATTATCAATATAGAAAGAACGTGACATACTGCCACTCCGGCGTTCACGACGAATATATTTCCCGTCGCTGTCCTTTTCTTCTTTATTATCACCAGTACTGGCCTGTATTGTTAAATATCCACTGTCATAACTTAAAGAAATGTCTTCCTTTTTTACACCAGGAAGTTCGGCAGACAATTCATAAGCATCATCCAAATCTTTTACATCCACTTTGAAAGAAGCAAAACCCGACATTGCAGTCTGCATCGGAGCAAATGCCGAATTAAAAAAAGGTTCATTAAAAATATCAAACACCCGCCCAAAACCATCATCTTTCTTGCTGATATTATTTTTTGTAAAAGGAACCAAACCAAACATTAGGAAAACCCCCTTAAATAATTTATTTATAATTTTATTTTTATAAGGCTCTCTGACTGCTATACCAATCTTCAATCCTTACAATTATTATTATACTCCAAAAAGTCAAAAAGTCAATAAATCAATAAGTCAATTTTTTTTTATTATATATATCATTACCTATTGGCAATGGATATTTTTTTTGCTATTATATAAAGATATTGTAATTATGATAAGAATAGGTGATACTATGGATGTTAATTTGACACAATTGATTACTTTTCCTTCTTTTCGGAAAAATAAAATTATCCGTCTTTACAGCAATGCCGTCAGTGATCCTTACAACATAACGCTGCAGCATTCTTTCCTGTCTGCTCTGGTTCAGCAGAGTGAACAGCTGGGCCTTTCCGGTCAATTATTTTCCGCATACATAATTTATTTACTATCAGAAGGAAATAATTTAGCTGCTGCCAGCATCCGGCAGGGGAAGTTTCCCGATAAAAGTCTTCAAAAACTATTGAAAATTGATATGGAAGTTATTTATCCTTATTTGAAAATTGACTTATTGGGTGACAATAAAATCATTGATATAGTAAACGCCTATTCACCGGTGAAAACTTGTTCTAATGAACTTTACGCCTTATTATCTCAGTCATTGTCACAAACTCAGTCAGCTGAAGAGGCAACGCTTTGCCTGCTTGATCATTATAAAAAATTTGGCTCTGGTAAAATGGCCCATTATCGCGCTTTTTATTGGAATAATAACAGTGGCCTCAACGGTATTAAATACTTTGAGTCCATAAAAATGTCTGATTTAATAGGATATGATCGACAAAAACAAACACTTATTGATAATACAATTGCTTTTATTAAAAATAAACCTGCTAACAACGTTTTGCTTGTTGGTGCCCGCGGCACAGGAAAGTCTTCCGGTGTTAAAGCGTTAATCAATGAATATTATGAAAAAGGTCTGCGCCTCTTACAAATAACCCGGGATCAAATAAAATTACTGCCGGATATAATGGAACATCTGCGCCAATTGGCCGGTTATAAATTTATTGTTTTTCTTGATGACTTATCATTTAATGAAACAGAAACAGAATACAAATACCTGAAATCAGTGATTGAAGGAGGTATCTCATCAATTCCGTCCAATGTAGTATTATATGCCACATCAAACCGTCGACACCTTATCAAGGAAACCTGGAATGACCGGGAAGACACACAAGATGAATTGTATCGCAATGACAGTGTAAATGAATCAATATCATTATCCGATCGTTTTGGCATAATTATTGTATATGATGCCCCAAATCAAGATGAGTACCTGCAAATCATCGATAGTTATCTGCAAAAAACCGGCATTAAATTGGATAACAAACAGCTGCGTATTGAAGGCCTGCGCTGGGAACTGACTCATTCTGGCAGAAGCGGACGAGTGGCACGGCAATTTGTCAATTGGTATTTGGGCCAGTATAAATAATTTAGGGGTTATCCTCACTTCGTATTCATGCTAAAATTAAATTATAGTTTCAAAATCAATAAAAGTGAGGATATAAAAATGTCAATACTAGTGTGTGGCGGAGCTGGCTATATTGGTTCGCATATGGTAGATAAGTTATTGGAAGAAAATGAAATTCCCATCGTAATAGATAATCTCAGGACCGGACATCGCCAGGCAATACCTGATAAGGTAAAATTTTATAATGGTGATATACGCGATGCTGTTATATTAGACAGGATATTTACAGAAAATGACATAGATGCCGTTATCCATTTTGCAGCCTGCTCATTAGTCGGTGAAAGTGTAGAAAAACCACTCTTGTATTTCAATAATAATATATATGGCATGCAGATATTACTTGAAGCCATGGTTAAACACCATATCGGCAAAATCGTCTTTTCTTCCTCTGCCGCAACTTATGGCGAACCTCAACGAATTCCAATAAAGGAAAGTGATCCCACAGAACCTACTAATCCATATGGTGAATCAAAACGCACCATGGAAAAAATGATGAAATGGGTAAATTCCGCACATGGTATCCGTTATATTTCTCTGCGTTATTTCAATGTAGCCGGAGCAGCAGAAGATGGCCATATTGGTGAAGCCCATACTCCGGAAAGCCACTTGGTTCCCATCATACTGCAAGTTCCTTTAAAAAAACGCGCTGCCATAACTGTCTATGGCAGCGACTATCCGACAAAGGACGGTACCTGTATAAGAGACTATGTCCATGTGGTTGACTTGGCAGACGCTCACATGAAAGCTCTGAATTATCTGCGTCAAGGAAACTCTAGTGATATTTTTAATTTGGGCAGCGGCAATGGATTTTCTGTTAAAGAAATGATTGATTCAGCAAAAAAAGCCACCGGTCAGGATATCAAAGTTATAATTGGAAAAAGACGCGCCGGTGATCCGGCACGGCTTGTAGCATCCAGTGAAAAAGCAGAAAGAGTCCTTGGTTGGCAGCCTAAATATACATCTATGGAAGCTATCATAAGTACTGCCTGGAACTGGCATAAAACGCATCCCAACGGATTCAATGACTAAAACATTTCAATATAAGTCAGCAAAATCCACTTGTTGCAATGCCGGTTTAGAAGTAATCCCAGTCGTACATACTGCTATATGGTATTCGGTAAATTCATATTCAATAAATTGATACGGCAGTGGTTTATTTTCCTGATAGGCAGCTACCCCATCAGCTAATATTTTTATAGCAAATGTGTCAAGCATACCAGCGATTCCCCTGCCTAAAGCTTTTATATAACTTTCTTTTAATGTCCAAATGCGAAAAAATGCTTCCGTTTGTTTTTCCGTTGGCAATCCAATCAAATAATCATACTCATCAGTATGTAAAAAACGTTTTGCTAAATCCATATGACATATATTACTTTTTTGAATATCAGCACCAAGTTCATTTTTATCTACTGCACACAAAATATATTCACCGGAATGTGAAAGATTAAAATACAGCAATCCACTTCTTAAATACGGTTTTCCATAACCATTAGTATATATTTCAGCGTTTTCGCCATATATTTCATGTTTTTTTAAGATATAGTCAAGTAAAAGTCCGGCTCCGGCAGATTGCATACGAGTTTTTTCCGCCGTGCCGGACTTCAGCTTTTTCTGTCTTCTCTCAGGCAATAACTGTATTGCCCGGAAAAATAATTTACTGTTTTTTAAAATATTATTATCAGCTATATAAATTTCCATACTGCTATATCTCCAGCCTATAAATCAAGCATTTTGCTCAATGTAGGCGGCCAATAAATTCAAATAATCATTCGCAAAATCTTCTATACCGTCTTTATCACATTCTGCAGCCAAAGCAGGATCAAGCGGGATCTGCGCTGTTTCATGAATATTATAAAAACCAGCCAAAGATGCCACATTACTTTCACCAAATATCTTGTGTTTTTTACCACAATTGGGACATTTGAAATAGGCCATATTTTCAACTATTCCTAATACAGGTTTATTCATCATTGAAGCCATCTTTACTGCTTTTTCAACTATCATCCCTACTAAATCCTGCGGTGAAGTCACGATCACAATACCATCTACCGGTAACGATTGAAATACGGTTAATGGAACATCACCAGTTCCTGGCGGCATGTCAACAAACATATAGTCAATGTCACCCCATACTACCTCGTTCCAGAATTGTTTAACGACGCCACTGATTATTGGCCCACGCCATACAACAGGATCAGTAGCATTCTCCAGCAGCAAGTTGACTGACATCAATTTTATACCTGTCTTAGTCGTAACCGGTAAAATTGTTCCCTTGGCATCGCAGGCAGCTTTTTTATCAATGCCAAAAGCTTTTGGTATTGAAGGTCCTGTAATATCAGCATCCAGCACCCCAACATTAAATCCCCGCCGCCGCATGATTACTGCCAGCATAGATGTGACAAGGGTCTTTCCTACACCACCCTTACCGCTGACTACCGCGATGACTTTTTTTATATGGGAATCAGGATTTCCCTTTTCCATAGGAATTTTTGTACGTTCCTGACAGTCTGAAGTTGCACAGCTGCCACAATCATGTGTACATTGTTCACTCATTTTTTTCATCCTTACAATAATTTTTTTAATACATGCATATTATAACATAAGCTTGCCTTATCAGTGAACGCATTATTCTGTAACAATATCTCATTAATCTTTTTGTTACTCAGCAGACAACATTATTTTCTGCATTCATTACGATGTTCATGTCTATTACATACCGAACCATCCGAAACCAGCTTACCCGCAATATATTGTTCAATAACTTCTTTCACAGTGCCCGTGACACCGGTAATAACTTTAATATCCTTTTGTTTGCAAATTTCAACAGCTCCCTGACCCATACCACCGGAAATTATTACCTGTACACCCATATCATTCAGGTATACCGGCAGGAAACCCGGTTTATGTCCAGGATTATCTATCAATTTGTTTTCTACAATCTTTCCATCATTTACGTCAAAAATATTAAACGTGGAACAATGTCCAAAATGCTGGGCAACCATATCGTTTTCACATGCAATTGCTATTTTCATTTCATATGTCTCCTTACACAAACACTTTATTAACACACTATGTCAATAAAATTACATTATAACACCTATTATAATGTAATTATTATATTAATTTATGACATATGTCATTTATATGCTAACATATTATTATCATATGTCAATAACATTTCAAAAACTAATTTTCACTTTGATCCCGCGAAGCTAATGCACATCTGTGTTTATGGCATCTGCTGCATATACAAAAATTCTCCATGCCGTCACAAATCTCGTATTCTCCACCAGCTATTATTAATAGCTTTCCATTCACCAATGAATCGGCTAATTTTTGTCTTGCACCATTATATATTTTTTGTACAGTAGTCCGTGCTATCTTCATCTGTTTGGCACAATCTTCCTGTGTAAACATTTCTAAATCAATTAACCGTATTGTTTCATATTCATCAATGGTCATATTAATAGTATCTTTGGGTAATTTTCCCTCCATCAAAGGTCCGAATCTATTTTGTTTAGGTAAATAGCATACTTTTCTCCATTTTTTCGGTCTAGCCATATTTTCACCTCTGTATCTAGGTTATTGATACATATTTTCAGTCATTTCCGTTGCACAATGCACTGCTTCATTATAAAAATCAACCAATTTGCGTTCAGAAAAATGGTTCAATACGCACCAGTCACGCACGCCATTCCATTCGCCTCGTTCATAGTGTATCACCATCCGCAGCAATTCTCCAATTGGATTTTTTTTATACAGCAGTGCTTCTTTAATTTCGTCAGCAAGTCCCAATTCATTAACAACATGTTCCATCGGCTGATCCAAAATAACATCCGACAGTGACAACATCCCCACTAAAAAAGCTGTCTCACTATTCAACACCGGATTTTTCAACGCCGCCGCCACAATTTCACAAAGCTTAGCCCGTACAAGCAGCATAATAAATAATTCATTAGGTTTTTCTGCTGACAAATCCCTTAAACATATCAAATTGACCCAGTTACGCGTGCCATTGAGTCCCAGCAATGCAATAGCCTGCCTGATATTATGCACCTTATTACGAATACCAAGATAAGGTGAATTTATATATTTCAGCAGTTTATGAACCAATGATACATCTTGCTTTACTATTTCTTCTACAGATTGTATGTTAATATTAACACGATTAACCTCCCGCAAAAGTAAAAACTGTGATGCTAAATTCACACGAAAAGCTTTTTGTGAAATAATAACCGGTCTGCAAAAAAAATATCCCTGAAAATATTCATAACCCAATGATAAAGCCTGTTTATATTCTTCTTCAGTTTCTACTTTTTCTGCCAGTAATTTAACATGTGCCGGAATTATTTCGCGCATTTTTTGCCGTTCAGCCTCTGTATTAGTAATGATAAAATCAATCTTTATTATATCAGCTAAATCAATAAACGGCTGATATTTAGGATCAAAAACAAAATCATCCAACGCAAATTTATAGCCTTTTTCTCGTAAATGTTTACATATGTCAATCAATGATTTTGTCGGTTCTGTATTTTCCAATATTTCTATATAAACCATCCCTGGTGGCAATAATAATACATCACCATTTTTTATATTTTTTCCGGTAAAATTTACAAATACTTTTTTTCTGTTGGCTATTTTTTCTAGGCCAATAGTAACCATGCTGTTGTATAAGATGCTTTGGGTGGCATCATAGCCGTCAATTTTATCACTCATGGCATTTTTAAACCCATCACGAAACAACAGCTCATATGCCACTGTTTCTTTATTTATATTTAAAATCGGCTGTCGTGCCACATATACATCCATAAAACAATCATCCCTTCTTGTACCAAATAATTAACAGTAAATTATTATTGACGAATTCTTACCTGTTAATAATTATAATAAATTATTCCAAATAATGTAATACTTTTTCACAAAAATCATTACTTAATTTGTAAAAATCATTACTTAATTTAAAACAACTGCTATCTTTTATTGATAGCAGTTGTTTTAAATTAAGTGATATTTTACTGTAATACGGCTCCTGTACTGGCTGAAGTAGTCAGTTTAGCATACCGGGATAAATAACCTGTCTTAACTTTTGGTTCGGGTTTCACCCAGCCTGCCCGACGTTTTTCCATTTCGGCCGCGTCTACCTCCAGTTCCAGTTTACGTCCCGGAATATCAATATTAATTATGTCGCCTTCTTTTATAAGCGCTATCGGTCCTCCTGCCATAGCTTCAGGTGAAACATGCCCGATACAGGCACCACGCGTTGCTCCGGAAAATCTTCCATCAGTAATAAGTGCTACTTTCAATCCCATACCTGTAATAACAGCTGTCGGATTAAGCATCTCCCGCATTCCCGGACCACCCTTAGGGCCTTCATAACGAATAACAACTACATCACCATTTTTTATCTTTCTGCTGGTTATCGCAGCAATAGCTTCTTCTTCAGAATTAAACACCCTGGCCGTTCCCTTATAACACAGCATATCTTCAGTAACAGCACTTTCTTTCACTACTGCATAATCCGGTGCCAGATTGCCTTTCAAAACCGCAATACCGCCGGTTTTACGATATGGCGCGTCAACTGTTTTTATGACATCCGGCCGTTTTATAGCAGCATTGCTGATTCTCTCACCAATTGTACCATCGACTGTCAGTGCATCTAAATGAATGAGATTTTTACGAGAAAGTTCTTTCATTACAGCACAAATCCCGCCGGCTTCATTAAGATCCTGCATATGATGCGTACCGCCAGGACTCAATTTTGTTATATATGGTGTATGGGCACTTATCTCATCAAACAAAGGTGTCGGCAGCGTAATACCTGCTTCATGAGCAATGGCCGTCAAATGAAGTACTGTATTGGATGAACCACCAATTCCCATATCGACAGTCATTGCATTTTCAAAAGCCTGTTTCGTCATGATATCACATGGTTTTATATCATTTTTTACCAAGTCGATTATCAGTTCGCCGGCTCTTTTTGCCAAAAGGCGTCTCTGTCCAAAATAAGCTGCTGGGATCGTACCATTTCCCGGCAATCCCATTCCTAATACTTCAGTCAAACAATTCATCGTATTAGCTGTAAAAAGACCGGAACAAGAACCACAGCCCGGACAAGCATCAGCTTCCAACGAAGCCATTTCGGTTGCGTCCATTTTCCCTGCAGCAAATTTACCGGCAGCTTCAAAAGTCGTGCTGACGCTCACATTTTGTCCATTATGGCGACCGGCAAGCATCGGTCCGCCGCTTACCACAATACAGGGAATATTAAGGCGCGCCGCGGCCATCAGCATTCCAGGAACTATTTTATCGCAATTGGGAATTAAAACCAAACCGTCAAAAGCATGTCCGGCAGCAACGGCCTCTATCGAATCAGCAATAAGTTCCCGGCTGGCTAAAGAATATTTCATTCCCTGATGCCCCATAGCTATACCATCACAAATACCAATTGCCGGAAATTCAACCGGCATGCCGCCTGCTGCTGCAACACCCAGTTTAGCCGCTTCAGCAATAGTCCGCAGATGAATATGTCCCGGAATTATTTCATTGAAAGCATTTACGATCCCAATCATCGGTTTTTTTAAGTCTTCCGGCCCATATCCCATGGCATAGAACAGTGCACGATGTGCCGAACGTTCCGGTCCTTTTTTTGCTAAATCACTTTTCATTTTTATAACTTCCCTTCAATAATTAAATATTGCCTTATCACGCATGGATCGTTGTTTTCCCAGCAGCTACCGCATCACCTTTATTTACAATGTTTTTTGTTCGCGCCGCCAGGATATTAGCCAATAAAGAGCCAGAGATATTATGCCATACACTAAATATAGCACCTGGTATAGCCGCCGCTGCACCAAAATGCATAAGTGCCAGCGATGTAGCCAAGCCCGAATTTTGCATTCCTACTTCAAATAACACTGCCTTACGCTTTGGCATATCAAATCCGGCAATTTTGGCCGCCGTGTATCCCAACAAATAACCACAGATATTATGTATTATTACAATACCGATAATCAAAAGCCCTGTCTGGATAATTTTTTGCGCACTGGCAGATACCACCGCCCCGACTATAAGCATAATAGCAAGCACGGATATCAATGGCAGCACCTTAACCGCTTTTTGCACAAAACGGCCAAAAAATCTATTAACTACAATTCCTAATGCTATCGGTAACACAACTACCTGAAAAATTGAAATAAACATCGCTTCCAATGATATAGATACCCATGCTCCAACCAAATACCAAGTAAGCAATGGAGTAATAAATGGTGCCAGCACTGTCGTCGTTATTCCGATAGCAACAGACAACGCTACATCACCTTTAGCAAGAAAACACATCACATTGGATGATGTTCCGCTTGGACATGTTCCTACCAGAATAACGCCTACTGCCAGTTCAGGCGGCAGCCCGAAAGCCTTAGCCAATCCCCATGCCAAAGCCGGCATTATTGTAAAATGTGCTGCCGAACCGATAAACACATCACGCGGCCTTGTAAACACAAGCGCAAAATCTTTCCAGCGCAGAGTCATCCCCATACCAAACATGACGATTCCCAGCAAATAAGTTACATATTTAGTAGCCCAAGTAAAAGACCATGGCTGCAGCAATGCTATTATTGCAATCAACAAAACAAGTGCTGCCATATATTTAGTTATAAAACCACTGACATTATCAAAAATCTTCATTACTCTTCTCCTTCAATTTCTATTGACTATATCCGCATATTATTGTTGAATTTAACCACTGTCCTTTTACTTTTCAGCACAACTGACAACTATAATTTCCACAACAAAAATCCGCCCCTTAAAAATAAAGGGACGGATTTTCCGTGTTACCACCCAACTTCATTCGTTAGTTTACAACGAATGCTCTCACAGCGCACCAACATACGCTTTTCCTGTAACGGGGAATACCGTCTCCACTTACTCTTTTCAGCGTTGCTTTTCAGAGATGATTTTCCACAAAAACCTGCCTATCGATTTTCACCGCCCATCGACTCTCTATAAAACAAGATAAATGTGTACTCTTTCTCTTCATAAAATTTATTATCGTCATATTATATTGTAATTTTGTAATTGTTAAGTGCTGTGACATTTATTCTATTATTTTAAAAATAATTTGTCAAGTAATATTATATATTTACCGAATAATTCATACCTGAACGCACCATAATCAATCAAACAATTCCCCGCAAAATTGCAAAACAGACGATCCCTTTATTAAAATATTTAATTATCATAAAAATAATTTATTTCAATACCATAATGGTTTTTATCTTAGCCATTTTATTCACTGCACTCAGCAGAGCTTTCACCGAAGCCGTTATAATATCAGTATCCATTCCCGCTCCCCAGGAAGTATTATCATCTTCGTCAGCTATACCAATATAAGCCATAGCTCTTGAAGTGGAACCTATTTCCATAGCGTGCTCACTATAAATCAAATTACTGTATCTTATTCCCAGCTGTTCTTGCAAAGCATTGCTTACTGCATCCAACCGTCCGTTGCCGCGAGCCGGCAGCACTTTCTCCTGTCCGTTAACATATAAATGCAAATGCCCATCCCGCATGCCATCTGCTGTTTTATTCAATTTAAAATCTATCAAAGATAAGGGATTTTCAATATTGACATAGGCTTCTTGAAAAATGTTATAAATTTCATCCGGTAAAAGTTCCTTATGCTTATGATCAGAAACACTTTTGACACAGTATCCAAAATCCTCCCGCATCTTTTTGGGCATATCAAGGCCATATTTTTGTTCCATAATATATGCGACACCGCCCTTACCCGATTGGCTATTGATTCTGATAACATCACCATCGTACTCCCTGCCAATATCCTTAGGATCAATAAGCAAATACGGTACAGTCCAATGTTCTGGTTTTTCTTCTTCCCGCCATTTCATTCCTTTGGCAATAGCATCCTGGTGCGAACCGGAAAATGCCGCAAAAACGAGACTTCCTGAATAGGGTTGGCGTTCATATACATGCATACGCGTAACATTTTCATACATACTGATTATCTCGGGCATATTACTGAAATCAAGTTTGGGATCAACACCAAGAGCATACATATTCATAGCGATAGTAACCACATCTGCATTACCGGTGCGTTCTCCGTTACCAAAAAGTGTGCCTTCAATACGATCAGCTCCAGCCAGTAACCCCATTTCTGAATCAGCTACTCCTGTACCCCGGTCATTATGCGGATGCAATGACAAAACAACATTATCACGATAACTTAAATTCTGTGACATATAGGCGATTTGTGCTGCATATATATGCGGCATTGACATCTGCACAGTAGATGGCAGATTGATAATTGCTTTCCTGTCAGAATTTGGCTGCCAAATATCAAGAACTGCATTGCAAACCTCGCAAGCGTAGTCCACCTCGGTTCCGGTAAAACTTTCCGGTGAATATTCAAACCGATATTTTTCCCCGGCTTCTGCGGTTAACTCTTTGAGCATAACGGCCCCATCAACAGCAATTTTTTTGATATCTTCCCGTGATTTCTTAAAAACCTGTTCGCGCTGAGCGACTGAAGTAGAATTATAAACATGAACAATCGCATTTTTTACACCATCGAGTGCGGCAAAAGTTCTTTTTATTATATGTTCTCTTGACTGCGTTAATACCTGCACAGTAACATCATCAGGGATCAAATCTTTTTCGACTAAAGTTCGCAAAAAAGCATATTCAGTCTCAGAAGCCGCCGGAAATCCGACCTCAATTTCCTTGAAACCAATCTTTACCAGCATCTTATAAAATTCTATTTTTTCATCAATACTCATCGGAATAACAAGTGACTGATTACCGTCCCGCAAATCAACACTGCACCACACCGGTGCTTTAGCAGGATATTCTTTCCTGGTCCAGCTCATATCCACTATTGGTGGTATGAAATAATTTTTAGTATACTTCCTGCTGCTCATATCATACATGGCAAATTCCTCCTGTTTATTTTTGAAAAATGTCTTAGCCAGATAACCAGTCAATTGCATTACCGATTTTTACCGTGTTTTAAGCTGCCTAATATAATAAATTTTTTGGATACCACAATTATTATACATTTGTAACTTAACAGGCATGTTATTTTACAAACAAAAAAGCCTTTCGTCTCTTACAAAGAGACGAAAGGCTAAGCTTTCGCGGTACCACTCTAATTTACATTGCTAAGCAGCAATATACACTTTTACAGATACGTATTGTTTTAATTTAAAACAATATTATATCGTTCCGTTTTAACGGCCGGATCCCGTCTGCGCCTACTTTTAACATTTCAGCGAGCTGCTTCAAGGTGAGTTCATACTTAGTCGAACTATTGCTTTTCATCAAACCGCAATTCTCTGTGAGTTCTAATAAATACTACTATTCCTCTGCAACGCATTTTTCGTATGTCTTATACAATATCATATAGTAAAGTAAATTGCAAGTGTTTTGTATACAGTTTTACATTTTATTTATTTGATAATATTATCAAACAATGTCATAATATTTAATTTTTTTGCGGCAGGCTTTATATAATTGCAATGCATTGCAATTATATCTGTCTTGTCATATGTAAAATTATCTGCTATACTGCATTTAATATCTGTTACTCAGATAAATAAAAAACTGCCATTTTTAATATTTTGACAGACAATAGGAGAAAATTAATGGTTGACCACGAAAAATTATTGAAATTAAAACGAGAGCAAGATGCCGTTATTTTGGCGCATTATTACGCCTGCCCGGCAGTACAGGATATAGCTGATTATGTCGGTGATTCTTTTTATTTAAGTAAAATTGCTGCCAAAATAAAATGTCGCACTATAGTTTTTGCCGGTGTAAAATTTATGGGAGAATGTGCCAAAATACTCAATCCACAAAAAATTGTCCTGATGCCGGATGCACGGGCCGATTGTTTCATGGCCCATATGATCGATAATAATTTTATTCGGGAAAGCAGAAAAAGATACACTGATTTAGCCGTAGTATGTTATGTCAACTCAACGACTGAGACCAAAGCCTGCTCAGATGTCTGCGTAACATCGGCCAATGCCATAACCGTTGTCAGTAAACTGCCTAATAAAAATATTTTATTTATTCCTGATAAAAATTTAGGACATTATGTAGCCCGACATCTGACAGATAAAAACTTTATTTTCAACGACGGTTTTTGTCCAATCCACGAGCATATAGATGTACAGGAAATAAACAGATTAAAAAAAGAACATCCATCAGTTAAAGTTTTGGTTCATCCCGAATGCAATGCCGCAATAATAAAAATAGCTGATTATATTGGTTCCACAAGCGGAATTATTAAATTTGCCGCTGAAAATACCGATCGTGAATTCATCATTGCCACTGAAATCGGTATAAAGCATCGGCTTGAACAGACCAGTCCCAGCAAAAAATACTATTTTCCCGACACAACACCCAAATGTCTCAATATGAAACTTAATACTTTGGAAAATGTCTTGTCTGTCTTAAAAACTGGTAAAAATGCTATAACAGTTCCGACAGAGTTGGCGGTATCTGCTCGGAAAGCACTGACAAAAATGTTAGAATTGGCCTAAGCTGAAAGGAATAACAAATGGAAAATTACAATTACGATATCATTATTGTTGGCTGCGGAGTTGGCGGTTTGTATACCGCACTCAATCTTCCCCATGACAAAAACATACTTATAATAACAAAATCCGATATTCAAAGCAGTGATTCCATGCTGGCTCAGGGTGGTATTTGTGTATTACACGATGCAAATGATTACGATGCTTATTTTGAAGATACTATGCGGGCCGGACATTATGAAAACCGCAAGGAAAGTGTTGCCATAATGATTCGTTCCAGCCGCAGTATCATTGACAATCTATTAGATTTAGGCGTACGTTTTGCCAAAAATCCCGACGGGTCTTTACAATACACTAAAGAAGGTGCCCATTCACGCCCGCGCATTTGCTTTCATGAAGATGTCACCGGTAAAGAAATCACTACCACACTACTGCGGCATGTGCAAAATTTGTCTAACATAACAATGATGGAATATACGACAATGACTGATATTACAACCTGCAATAACATTTGTACCGGCATAAAAATGGCCTTGCCTGATAATCAGGAAATACTTGTTGCTGCACCATTTGTCGTTATGGCTACCGGAGGTATCGGTGGACTTTATGAACATTCCACCAATTTTTCACATCTGACAGGTGACAGCTGTCGTATTGCCAAAAAACATGGCATCGAACTAGAACATATGGACTATGTACAAATACATCCGACAAGTCTTTACACACAAACACCAGGACGCAGTTTTCTGATATCAGAATCGGCACGCGGTGAAAATGCTGTTCTATTAAACAATCATCAGAATCGTTTTGTCAATGAATTATTGCCGCGAGATGTAGTTTCTAATGCTATCTACGCTGAAATGAAAAAAGAAAATTCCAAACATGTCTGGATGTCCTTTGAAAAAGTTCCGGATGACGTTATTTTAAATCATTTTCCACATATTTATGAAAAGTGTAAAGAAGAAGGTTACAATATTTTACAAGAGCCCATTCCCATAGTACCGGCACAGCATTATTTCATGGGAGGAATACACGTTGACAGCAATTCCGAAACAACTATGCCCAATCTTTTTGCCGTCGGTGAAACAAGCTGTAACGGCGTACACGGCAAAAACCGCCTGGCAAGCAACAGTCTGCTGGAAAGTCTTGTCTTCGCCAAACGAGCTGCGACAGAAATTACCGGAAGAATGTTATAGAAGGTGACAATATGAATACAGTAACGCTCCAATTAGTCGCGGACAAATATATAAAACTGGCTTTACAAGAGGATATAACTAATGAGGACATTTCGACAAATTCCGTGATGCCGCATTATAAAAAAGGATCTGTGGAACTTATTTGCAAACAAACCGGTATAATCGCCGGATTAAAAATATTTGAACGCGTCTTTCAATTATTAGATTCAGCTACTGAAATAAAATTTTACACTAAAGATGGCAGCAAAGTATCATCAGGGGAAAAGCTTGCCGTGATAACCGGAGACATACGAGTGCTGTTATCAGCTGAACGCACAGCCCTCAACTATTTACAGCGAATGAGCGGCATAGCAACTTATACAGCAAGAGTTGTCACATTATTAAAAAACTCTCCTACCAGACTTTTGGACACACGTAAAACTACACCGTGTATGCGTATTTTTGAAAAATATGCCGTTACTGTCGGCGGCGGTTTAAATCATCGCTACAATTTATCAGACGGCGTATTGTTAAAAGACAATCACATCAATGCTGCCGGTGGTGTAAAACAGGCCATTGCGGCAGCAAAAAAATATGTTCCTTTTGTCCACAAAATAGAAGTAGAGACTGAAAATCTTGCGATGGTCAAAGATGCCGTTGAAGCGGGCGCCGACATTATAATGCTGGATAATATGTCAATAGAAAACATGAAAAAGGCAATAAAGATTATTGCCGGACGGGCACAAACCGAGTGTTCCGGCAACGTAACGAAAGAAAACATTGAAAAACTATTGTCAGTTGGTGTAGACTATATATCTAGTGGGGCGTTGACCCACTCAGCACCAATATTGGATATAAGTATGAAAAATCTGCAGATACTTTAAGCAGTAACTGCTGATTAAGCTATTTGAATGTTAAAGTGGGAGGGAGATTATGACCGGAGAAAAACGCCGTGAGCTTATCATAAATGCCATAAAAAACTCCAATAAACCTTTATCAGGAACTGCTTTAGGACGACTTGCCAATGTCAGCCGCCAAGTGGTTGTCCAGGACATTGCATTATTACGGGCACAAGATTATCCAATAACATCAACTAACCGCGGCTATATTTTCAGCGATACACATCGTTTTACTCAAATTTTTAAAGTTCATCACAGCAATGCACAAATTGCTGATGAACTATATACCATAGTGGATCAGGGCGGCACTATTCTTGATGTCATTATAAATCACCGGGTATATGGCAAAATGCAGGCCAAACTGAACATCAAAAATCGCCGTGATGTAAATAATTTCTTAAACGATATAAAAACTGGTAAATCAACACCATTGATGAATATAACTGCCGGTTATCATTTTCATACAGTTTGTGCCGATTCTCCTGAAATTCTCAATGACATAAAACTGGCCCTGCAGAGAAAAAAATATCTGGCACAGGTTCTTCCCTACGAACAGCAGATATAATTTAACAATATATTTGCCAGTTCCTTAATAATACAAGTTTAGTATATTTTTATTGACAACATATTAATGTCGTGATAATATATCCATTAATCGATAACGCATATCTGGCTGATCAAAAAAATTGAAGGCTAAGTGCAGTATTTTTACTGTGCTTGGCCTTTTTTACTTATTCATGAAAGGAGCTGATAGTTTGGATTGGGCATTTATGCAAAGGGTTATTCCAATGTACGCGGCTGCTGTTATACTAACTTTGCAATTGGTTATTGTCGGTATAGTTTTAGCAACAATAACCGGCCTTGCTATCAGTGTAATTCGCTACAAAAAAATTTTTTTATTATCTCCGTTATCCGCAGCATATGTGCAGCTTTTCCGCAACACTCCTCTTTTAGTGCAACTGTTTTTTCTTTATTTTGGTTTACCCAAACTGGGAATTCACATTTCCAGCGAAGCTTGTGCTATTATCGGACTCACCTTGTTAGGTGGCAGTTATATGGCTGAAGCTTTTCGTGCCGGCCTCAATTCAATATCACCATCTCAGATAGAATCAGCCCAGGCATTAGGCTTTTCGCCTATACAGACACTGCGTTATATCGTTATACCTCAGGCACTTGCCGTTTCCATCCCACCACTGTGTGCCAATGTGATCTTTCTCATCAAGGAAACTTCCGTATTCAGCGTAGTTGCTCTGGCCGACCTTATTTATGTCGCCAAAGATTTAATTGGCTTATATTATAAAACTGATGAGGCTTTATTACTGCTTGTAGCGGCATATCTCATTATACTTCTTCCAATTTCTCTTGCGGCAGCGGTATTGGAAAGGAGAATCCGTTATGCAGGATTTGGGAATTCGCGTACTCTTTGATGGGGAAAATGGCGTCCGTCTTTTATTAGGGCTAGTAGTTACTTTAAAATTATCAATCATAACTATTATTGCATCCTGTTTACTGGGTACGCTAATGGGACTGTTGATGACGCTGCGTAATCCAATTATTCATATTGTCACACGTGTTTATCTTGAATTTATCCGCATTATGCCACAGCTTGTCCTCTTATTCGTGACTTACTTCGGATTAACCCGGGCTGTTGGCATAAATTTATCAGGTTTTACTGCGGCAGTCATTGTATTTATACTTTGGGGAACCGCCGAAATGGGTGATCTGGTGCGCAGCGCTTTCATTTCTATTCCAAAAGATCAATATGAAAGCGGCACTGCCCTGGGGTTCAGTAAACTGCAGCTCTACAGATTCATCATACTTCCTCAGGCACTGCGGCAAATAATACCGCCAGCGATGAATTTGGCCACGCGTATGATCATGACCACTTCATTGGTAGTATTGATCGGCGTAGTCGAGATGCTTAAAACCGGCCAGCAGATAATTGAGGCAAATCGTTATACGGCACCATCAGCAGCTCTATGGATATATGGTACAATATTTTTCCTGTATTTTTTTTCCTGCTGGCCACTGACAATACTTGCGCAACATTTGGAAAAAAAATGGGAGAAATAATGATATGGAACAAGAAATATTACTAAAAATAGAGCACCTGCAAAAAACATATGACAACCATACTGTATTAAAAGATATCTCTATGGAAATAAAAAAAGGTGAAGTCATTGTAATAGTAGGTCCTTCCGGTTGTGGTAAATCAACTTTTTTACGCTGCATCAATGGACTGGAAAAGATCAACCACGGTGCTGTTTATTTCAAAAACAACTGCATCAGTGATGAGTCATTGCCACATTCACTAATTTGTCAACAGATTGGCATGGTTTTTCAAAGCTATGAACTATTTAATCATCTGACGGTCATGGACAATATTACTCTGGCTGCACTACAAGTACAACGGCGAAAGAAATCAGAAGTACAGCAGACAGCACGCAAATTATTGACAAGAATAGGCTTGGCTGATAAGGAAAACTTCTATCCCCGCCAGTTGTCCGGCGGACAAAAGCAGCGTATTGCCATGATCCGGGCACTTATATTGAATCCGGAGATAATGCTTTTCGACGAAGTTACTGCTTCTTTAGACCCTGAAATGGTTCGCGAAGTCCTTGACGTAATAATAGGATTGGTACGGCAGGGAATGACAATGCTGATTGTAACACACGAAATGTCTTTTGCCCGTGCAATAGCTGATCGAATTTTTTTCTTTGACAATGGTGAAATCGTCGAGGAAAATACCCCGGAACAATTTTTCACTCAACCTTCAACGACCCGGGCCAAACAATTTTTAAACAGTTTCGAATTTAATTCTGTAAAATAATTGCAGAAAAAGGAAGAGGTAATTGAAATGAGTCTTAAAAAAATCCATTTACTGTTTTTAGCAGCCATTATTATGACCGCAGCTGTATTCGTCAGTGGCTGCGCAAGCAGCCCAGATACCTCCCAGCAGCAAAGCAGCACTTCTCCGACTGCTTTTCGTTCACTTGACGACATTAAAAAAAGTGGTGAAATAACCATCGGTGTATTCAGTGATAAAGCTCCATTTGGTTACATAGACCAAAATGGTGAATACCAAGGCTACGATATCTATTATGGTAATCGATTGGCCAAAGATCTGGGTGTAAAAGTCAAATATGTATCTGTAGAACCGGCAAATCGCGTAGAATATTTAAAAACCGGCAAAGTCGATGTCATTCTTGCCAACTTTACCGTCACCCCTGAACGTGCTGAACAGGTAGACTTTGCCCTGCCATATATGAAGGTGGCATTAGGCGTCGTTTCCCCGGATGGTGCACTTATTACAAGTCCTGACCAATTGAAGGGAAAAACGTTGATCGTCGCCAAAGGAACAACGGCCGAAACATATTTTTCTAAAAACTATCCTGATATAAAACTTTTGAAGTTCGACCAATATACCGAAACTTACAATGCCCTTCTCGACGGCCGCGGTGATGCCTTTTCCACCGACAACACAGAAGTCCTGGCATGGGCTTTAAAAAACAAAGGTTTTACCGTCGGCATTACCTCACTGGGAAATATTGATACTATTGCTCCAGCAGTTCAAAAAGGCAACAAGGAATTATTAAATTTTATCAATGATGATATCAAGAAATTAGCTTCTGAAAACTTTTTCCATAAAGATTATGAAGAAACATTAAAGCCAGTTTATGGCGATGCCGTCAATCCTGAAGATTTAGTTGTCGAAGGTGGTGCAGTAAACAATAAATAATTTTCCCCTGTAGACAACTGTTATCCATTATAATTGCATATGTTAACTCTTATTACGAGAGGCTGAGGGACTGGCCCGATGACGCCCGGCAACCGGCTATAATGCAAGGTGCCAATTCCTGCAGGTACAACCTGAAAAATGAGAGACTTAAGGCAGGTTCTTTCATTTTTGAAAGAACCTTTTTTTATTATAAGGAGGTCCATGATTATGCATTTAGAATCAAAAATAGTTCATATCGGCGTCAATACTGATCCACAGACTGGTGCCATCAGTACACCAATCTACAACACGGCATCTTTTGCCCATCCGGCTTTAGGCCAAAGTACCGGCTATGATTACACCAGAAGTAAAAATCCAACGCGTCAAGTAGCAGAAGACGGACTGGCTTCATTAGAAAACGGCACAGCAGGTTTTGTTTTCCCTTCGGGTATGGCTGCGATAACAGCCGTTCTGTTATTATATAAACCCGGTGACCATATTTTGCTCACAGATGATTGTTACGGAGGTACCTATCGCATATTTCAAAATATTTTTGCCAAATTTTCCATAAATTTTTCAACAGTTGATACAACATCCCTATCTTCAATAGAATCAAGCATAACTCCTAGTACCAAAGCCATATTTATTGAAACCCCAACCAATCCACTAATGAAAATAGCTGACATTGCCGCTATTGCCAAAATTTGCCAATGTAGCAACATACAGCTCATTGTCGACAACACCTTCCTAACTCCCTATTTTCAAAAGCCTTTGGATTTGGGTGCAGACATTGTAATTCACAGCGGTACTAAATATTTGGCCGGACACAATGATCTGCTCTGCGGAGTTGTAGTTGTACGTGGTGAACAGTTATCCGAAAAAGTTAAATTTATCCAAAATGCCACCGGCAGTATTTTAAGTCCTTTTGACAGCTGGCTGCTGATTCGCGGTTTAAAAACATTGGCATTACGGATGCAAAAGCATAATGATAATGCCCAAAAAATTGCTGCCTGGCTGCAAACCCAAAAACATATTACACAAGTTTATTATCCGGGGCTGCCCACTCATCCTGGTAAAACAATCCATGATAAACAGGCCTCCGGTTATGGCGGCATAATTTCTTTTGCTGTCGACAATGCAGCTCTCGTCCCACAAATACTAAACAAAGTAACTTTTATCCAATTCGCCGAAAGTCTGGGTGGTGTGGAAAGCTTGATTACATTTCCGGCACGCCAAACCCACATGGATATCCCCGAAGCAGTACGAGAAAAACTTGGTATTACTGACAAATTGCTGCGATTATCCGTTGGCATTGAATCTAGCGAAGATATCATTGCCGATTTAAAACAAGCCCTGCAATAAAGATATATTTTAAACCAAAGGAGAAAATATATGACAAATTTTGATGAAATTATTGATAGAAAAAACAACTTTTCTGCTAAATACGATGAACTGACCGAAAAATTTGGCAGGAATGATCTCATTCCCTTATGGATTGCCGATATGGACTTTAAAACAGCTGCTCCCATCAGTGAAGCACTGCAAAAAAGAGCCATGCAGGGAATATTTGGTTACACCTCAAGGCCACAAACATATTTTAAAACAGTAGGCAGCTGGTTGATGCAAAGACATGACTGGTCAGCAGATCCAAAGCTTATGCTTCATACTCCGGGTGTAGTCACCGCACTAAGCCTGCTTATACGAACCTTAACCTGTCCAGGCGATAAAATAATTATCCAGCCGCCGGTATATTATCCTTTTTTCGATGTAATAGCAAAAAACAATCGTATTTTAGTAGAAAATCCTTTAAAAAATATTGCCGGACATTATGAAATGGATTACGAACAGCTGGAAGAAAAAGCTAAAGCCGGTGCCAAACTATTACTTTTATGCAGTCCGCACAATCCTGTCGGACGGGTATGGAAAAAAGATGAGTTAATAAAACTCGGCAACATCTGCCTGAAATACAATATAATGGTAATTGCCGATGAAATTCATTGTGATATAACTTTCAATTCCCATAAACATATACCTTTAGCCAGCATATCAGAACAATTTCGCCAAAACACCATCACCTGTTTATCCCCAAGCAAAACTTTTAATTTAGCCGGATTGCAGGCATCAATAGTAGTCTTCCCTAATGCCGGATTAAAAAATACTTTTGCTAAAGTACTGGATACTCTCGATTTACAGCGCAATAACTGTTTCAGCCTCATAGCCGTCGAAGCAGCTTACCAACATGGCACCAAGTGGCTTGAAACCGCATTAAATTATATCGAAAACAATTTCAAGTTCATTAATGAATTTTGTGCTAAATACATTCCCGCTGTCAAACCCAATTATCCTGAAGGGACATACCTTGTTCTGCTGGATTGCCGAAAATTAGGGTTAGACAAAAAGCAATTGCACAATTTTATGGTAAATAAAGCACATTTGGCTTTGGATGATGGCTGCTGGTTCAGCAATTCACTGTCACAATATGTTCGTCTCAACGCCGCCTGTCCAAGACCAATATTAAAAAAAGCATTGTATCAATTAGCAGATGCCACACAACAGTTGAATTTGTAAGCAAACTATGTCAAGCTCATCAATACTTTTTCCCAAATTTTTAAAGCTTTATCGGGAAAAATACCGTATGACAAAATTTTTAAAAGTATTTGTTATAGGTGACATATAACGCCCCTTGATCCAAGACAGCCAAATAGTTCGTTGGCAAACAGGATTTTCAATATGAAGCTGCACCGGCAGATGAGAAATATCACTTTGGCGCCAATAGGCCGGTA
Organism: Pectinatus frisingensis; assembly: GCF_015732285.1. GTDB lineage: Bacteria > Bacillota > Negativicutes > Selenomonadales > Selenomonadaceae > Pectinatus > Pectinatus frisingensis. The sequence continues at coordinate 76,225 of NZ_WIQU01000007.1, read as the reverse complement.
AAAAAGTAACACCTAATCCTGCATTAACTAATGTAGCGATTGCTTCCAAGCTTTCGATCTCGAAAACGATGCCAGGTTCAAATCCCGCCTGACGACAAAAATTATGAGTAATATCCCAAAGCTCTGAATCGGCAGTATAACTGATAAACGATTCGGCAGCTGCTTCTCGCAGCTGAATACTTTTCCTGCCAGCTAAATGATGTTTCGGCGGCACCGCTAAAAATATTTCTTCATCGATTAACGGTTCCGAATGAATTTGCGGATGAATTACCGGCAGGAAAAAAATGCTTAAATCTATCTGCCCATTAAGCAGCTGCTCCTGCATTTCTGCTTGTCTGGCAAAATGTCTCAAACGAAAGTTCACCTGAGGATGCCCTACAAGAAACTCATTCAAAAGATTAGGCAAAAACCGTGAAGAAGATGCTCCCAGTGTAACATGTTCCTGCCCAATGCCGGCCAAGTCCGCCAATTCCCGCTGCCCGGCATCCAGTTCATTAAAAACACGCTCTACTCTTTTAAGGAAAAGCTTTCCATAGTCATTTAACTTTATGCGTTTTCCAACACGATCAAATAAAACCACTCCCAAGCCTTTTTCCAGCCGAAGAATGGTCTTGCTCAGAGATGGCTGCGCTATATGCAATTTTTCAGCAGCCTTGGTCATACTTTCCGATTGGGCAACTTCGCGAAAATATTTCAGTTGTAATATATCCATAATCACTCTCCCGGTAAATTAATTATAGCTTATAAGGAATAAGTAATATAGTTAATTATATATTTTAATATATAATTATTCAATGCTATAATAAAAATCGTCTTCTTTTATAAAAATCAGTGATATATTAATTAAGGACGGTAATGTTAATGAGCGAACCGCGATTATGGACGAAAAATTTTACAATGGATTCAATAGCCAATTTTTTTATTTATCTTGTATATTACACACTCACTGTAATCATTGCAATTTATGCGATGGATACACTGCAGGCATCCCCTGGTGTTGCTGGTTTGGCTTCAGGTATTTTTATTTTAACCGCACTTTTTTCACGTATATTTACCGGTAAAACCATTGAACAAATCGGCCAAAAAAGAATGTTGCTGATAGGATTGGTACTTTATTTTATAACGACATTTTTATATTTTGGGGCTGATAATATTCCATTCTTACTGCTTATTCGTTCACTGCACGGTATTGGATTTGGCATTGCAGCCACAGCTACAGGAACAATAATCGCCCACATTATTCCAGCATCACGCCGCGGTGAAGGTGTGGGATACTATGCTATGAGCGTCACGCTGGCGTCGGCCATAGGACCTTTTCTCGGTATATACATGAGTCAGCGTATAAACTTTCAAGTAATTTTTGCCATATGTGCCATAATATTGGCCGTCAGCATTCTATCGGCATTACTGCTAAAACTTAACGCTGAACCTCTTACCACTTCTGCAAAAGTCAGCCACGGCAATTTCACCGCCAATAACTTTATCGAATTTAAAGCCTTACCTATAGCTATCATTGGCGGGTTACTGGGATTCTTCTACTCAAGCATAATCAGTTTTCTTGCCCCCTATACCAGAGAAATTGATTTAGTCAGTGCCGGCAGTTCCTTTTTTATCGTTTATTCCATCATCATTTTATTTTCTCGCCCAATAACCGGTCGTCTTTTTGATAAAAAAGGCGAAAATTTTGTCATGTATCCCGCCTTTCTTGTTTTCGCCATCGGTATGATTCTTTTAAGCCAGGCCCATAACAATTTTATTCTCTTAGCTGCCGGTGGACTTTTAGGGCTTGGGTTCGGTACCTTTATGTCAAGTGGTCAAGCCATTGCAATAACATTATCACCATCCCATCGTGTCGGACTGGCGACGTCAACATTTTTCTCTCTGACCGATGGTGGTGTGGGTATTGGTCCGTTGTTTCTGGGACTTTTAGTGCCAACCATTGGATTCCGCGGCCTATATATGCTCATGGCCGGCGGTGCTATTTTCAGCATGCTTTTATATTATTTGCTGCATGGCCGCAAAAAAAGACAGCAGGAATCAGTCATTATCAATTAACATTTTACTAACTGACACCTAGTAATACATATATTTACGAATTTGTTTCAAGCACTTTTATTATATAGCATACTTCATCATCATTTACTTTGATATCATAATTTGCGGCTAAATTGTCTGTCGCCAGCCGAATAGTTTCAAAAAGAGGTTTATGACTATGAATATAACTTCTAATGTCATCAAAATAAATTGCATCCTGATGTACACAGCGGTCGAGCATACAACCAAGATGAACGACTAAATTCAATCGTTTATCCTCCGATTCAAGTGGATAATTAATATCTTCTACAAATTTTTCTATATCTTTAACAGCTGTTTTAGGATTGACGTATCTGACATATTGCTCTAATAACAGCTTTGCTTTTCCATAAACATTCAATTCAATTGGTTCTTGTTTATTTTTTTTGCATCCATTATCAATAAGCTTAAAGAAACTTTTTTGACTATCCTCATTAAGCAATTGTCCAATCGGAAAATATGGTATGCCAAGCTGTGGATCTATATTACCAACAACAGCAATAAAAGTGTTATTCTTAAGTAATCTGGGATAGTTAACTTTTATATCAAAATAATTTGTTACGATTATGTCAACTTTCTCGTAATATTCCGGCGGTAACAAATTTTTTATGACCTCATATGCCATTTTACTTGCACCCTCACCTGTCATGCAAAGAGAAAGTATTGCTGGTTTCTTATCTGTATCCGATTCAGATGGTGTTATAGTAAATTGATAGATTGTAGAAAGATCATTTGTTTTGTAAAGAACTTTTCGTAATAATTCAATAGCTAACGGTGTAGAAATATTATCAACGACTTTAGTCATTATGCCCGTTTCCTGTTGCAATCGTTTGCCAAAGTCGTAGAGTGATCCCATATCCACAAGTAATAAAATTCCTTTATTACGATGTACGGAAACAGCCATACTGCGAAATTTCATATAAGTTTTATCAATGCTGGCTGTTAATGGCATGTCGATTGCTTTCAACCATGTAGTATTCAATAGTGTATTAGCCACATTTGCTATGCTTGAGGCAGTTGTATCACCATGGCAGCAGATTATTATACCGATTCGATCCTGCTCGCCATTGTCATTTTCTTTATTTTGAACCAATAGCAATGCCAAAAAACATTGTTCATAGCTATTTATTGGCGTATTAAATTTTATTTCAAGTCTTTTTACCATTTCATGTGCTATCTGAAGCTCTTTGGGATGTTCTTTTTTTATCTCCGATAATTGCGGTATCGGTAATTTCTGTGTTTTATTAGTTCGTTTTAATAACGCATTGATATGAAAACAAAGCCCAAATATAAACTTATTCTTAAAATTTATAGATAGATGATGCTGGGCAAATTCGACAAGCTTAACCGTTGCATCCACTATTTCACGTGGAACGACCTTGTAAAGCGTATTAATATCAGTTGTTGAATCATCGACTTCCTTCATAAGATTGCTGAAATAATTATCAATGTCATTTTGCAGTAAATCATGAATGACATGCTTATTTATGCCCTGACTACGCAAAGTGGTTAATCGATCAGTAATCTGATTGTATAATTCTGTCGGATGATCGAGCAGTGTATCATCAATTTTTTTATGCGGAGTTATAATTACAGTTTCAGAAAACATATTCAAATATTGTTTTGTTTCTTCATCCAGTTTAGCAATATCAAAAAAACTGGATTTTATTTTGTCATTCAATGCTTGAAAATCTATATGAAATGATTTATTATCCTGCAAATTCTGCAAAAAAGCATTGGCACATAAAAGTTTTATTTCTGAACGCAGCTGACCTATATTGCCTGTACTAAAACTATAAACCGCCAATGCCTTCAGAACTTCCGGAGCAAGACTAAGTGATTGCTTAAGATTCAAAGATTCATATCGGAAAAAATAATCGATAATTTCCACACGTTCACTTATAGGTTTTTGCATAAATGATGGCAGTTTTATAGTTACCGGAATCCGTCTGATAAAAGTTGACAATAATATATTTTCCGGGTTTTCCGTGGTAGCCCCGATAATTAACAAATCTGCCTTATGTCTTGCTGTATTTTCACCCAGACGACTGTATTCCCCCTTATCCATAAGATAAAAAAGCATTTCTTGCCCATTAGGCGGCAGGCGATGAATTTCATCAAGAAAAAGTATCCCTCCGTTTGCTTTTTCTACCAATCCTATTTTATCTTCATCGGCTCCTGTAAATGCATTTTTAGTATACCCAAATAGCTTTGCCAATAATAGTTGTGGATTGTTAAAATAGTCTGCACAATTAAATGTAATAAAAGGATATTCTTTATCTGTTTTCTTGCGAATATATGCACCATATGAATGCATTGCCGCGGCAAAAGTGGTTTTTCCGACACCGCTTTGACCTAATATTAACGTATGTAATCCCTTTGGCGGATAAATAATTGCTGCTTTAGCCTGCCTAACTTGCTGTATAAGACTGCCGTCATGTCCCAATAATTGTTCAAAAGGGTCATTGGCTGCATTGGCTGATATTATCTCAAAAAGTTCATCAGGATTATAAACATCTTTTAATGGTACATGGTATTCTTCACAAAATCTATAAATAAAGTTTTGTGGTACAAAACATACCGGACGAGTATTTAACTTGGTTAACATCTTTTTTTTATACAATTGATTTAAAAATGTACTGCCATTATTGCGTACTATTCCCAGTTTCTCTTGAACCTGTTCTGCATTGATTCCTGGAGTCTGCCTTAATTGTAATTGTTCAATAAATTTTTCATAAGATAGATTATTTTGAATAAAATGAAATATAGTATCAATATTTTTCATTAAATGTATCCTCCTTTTAAGATTTGTATTATAAAATTAAGAATATAATATATATTATAACTTATTGTGCATAAAAATAAATAAATTATCATATATTTAACTAGTTTTTTTATGCAATAATAATTCTTTTTCATATAGTGCATAGTATGAACTTAATTAATATCATTTCATATTAAAATAAATAATATAATCATAGCCATTATTCAACAAAATCACTGTTTTCCTGATTATAGTAAGTGTTATGCACTAATTTGGCACATGATTTGCTTATATTAACAGATAAGAAGGAGGAAGAAAACATGAATAATTCAATACTACATGAAAATCTTATTTTCTTAAATTATGAAGCAACAGATCAGTTAAATTTGTTGAATAAGTTTTCTGGAATTTTATACGCAAATGGTTATGTGAAAAACAGTTATGCTCAAGCCGTTATTAAACGTGAACAAGAATTTCCTACGGGGCTTAATACTCCTGGTGTCAAAATAGCAATGCCTCATACATACCCAGCGCATGTCTTAAAATCAACAATTTTGGTTGCTACGCTGAAAGACCCAGTTACTTTTAAAGAAATGGGTAATAGCGATAATAATGTAAATGCCCAGCTTGTATTTATGCTGGCTATCACAGATCCTAAAGGACATTTATCGATATTAAGTAAATTGATGTCTATTTTTTCTGACAAAGAAAAATTATCCGATATATATCACACCGATAATAAAATGGACATGATCAAAAAACTTAACAAAATATTATTTTAAAGGAAGATGATTAAAATGAAAAGAATTTTCGTAGCCTGCGGTTCCGGTGTGGCAACATCACAAACAGTTGCCTCAAAAGTACAGTCGATGTGTGAAGATGAAAATTTGGATGTTTCAGTTGAAGCTGTTGACTTCAAATCTTTGGAAAACATAATCGACCAATGTGATATTTATATTTCAATTGTTTCCGAAAAAGATAATAATTGGAATGTTCCTACCATCAAGGGAATACCTTTTTTGACAGGTATAGGAATGGAGGAAGAGTTTGAAAAGCTTAAAGAGTTAATCAAAAAATAAGAAATAAATAAAAAAGCTCTTACAGCTATATAATAAGCTGCAAGAGTTTTATACACACACATTTATTATACACTCAATCAAAAAAATAATGCAATATATTTATTGATATAAAGGAGGAGTCATTGTGTTTAACGACATTATACAGTATATACTGGGTCTTGGTGCTGCCATTTTTCTTCCTGTAATCATGATAATACTCGGTTTATGCGTGAAAATGAAGATAAAGAAGGCCATCATATCAGGTATTACTTTAGGTATAGCTTTTACAGGAATGAACGTAGTTTTAGGGTTTATGTTCAACAGTATTAGTCCTGCTGCACAAGCATTAGTACAAAGGACCGGTCTTCAACTCACGGCCATTGATGTTGGATGGGCACCTATATCCGCTATAGCCTGGGCCTGGCCATTTGCTCTTTTTATGTTTCCTGTGCAAATAATCATAAATTTAATAATGCTGGCATTGAAATTTACAGATTGTTTAAATGTGGATTTATGGAATGTTTGGGGAAAAATTCTCACGGCCACGCTAGTAGCTTATATTACGGGAAGTGTTGTATTAGGCTTTGTTGCTGGCGGCATCCAAGTCATATTAGAACTCATTAGTGGCGATCTTGTGCAAAAACGTTGCTATGAAGCTACAAATATTCCTGGTGTTACCTGTACACATCCAATGTTTCTTCAAGGTCCATATCTCGCATTGATCAATAAAATACTCGACTTTGTACCTGGAATCAACAAAGTCAACGTTGATGCTGCTGAATTAAAAAAACGCATCGGCATATTCGGCGAAAACAGCATAATGGGATTCATTGTTGGCGGCCTTATAGCATTTTTAGGTGGCTATGCTATAAAAGATATTTTAATAACAGCTATGTCAGTAGCTACGGCTATGGTTTTATTTCCTATGGTGGCAAAATTATTCATGCAGGCACTTGCCCCAATTGCTGATGCTGCAGGAACGTTTATGAAGAGCAAATTTAAAGGACGTGACTTTTATATAGGCTTGGACTGGCCATTTCTGGCCGGATGTTCAGAAGTATGGGTAATTGCCATTGTCCTAGTACCTATTGAGCTTATTCTTGCTTTTGGATTAAGTCAAATGGGTCTCAATAAACTCATTCCACTTGCATCCATAATAAATATTGTTGTAACTCCCCCTGCTATGATTATTGCCCGTAAAAATTTACTTCGTATGTTTATAATGTGTATTATAGCCACTCCCTCCTACCTAGTAGTAGCTACTCAATTTGCCCCTCAAATTACCCAGATGGCCGCTGACACTCATACTTTGCAAACTCAAACCGGCCAGTTAATTTCTTGGATGCAAATAGAAGCTCCCGAATTCAGATGGTCTATAGTCCATGCTCTAAATGGTGATATAAGCGGTATTGCCGGAATAGCTGTATTTGCCATTTTATTCGTATGGTATTTTATCTATATGAAAAAAAGCAATGCTCAGTTGAGTAAAAAAGAATAATATTATTCATTACTGAAAGGATGAAAAAAATGTTAGAAGAACTAAAAAAACAAGTTGCAAAGTATGCTCTGCAGGCAGATAGAAGCGGTCTTTGTAAACATAGATCTGGTAACTTCAGTATTCGTGATACTAAAACAAATTACGTGTGTATTACACCAACAGGTATGGACAGAGAGGAAATGACTTACCACGATATAATAGTACTTGATTTAAACGCTGTAGTCATAGAATCGGAAACAAGTCAGCGCCGTCCTACAAGTGAAAGTTTAATGCATTTGGAGATATATAAACACTATGCAAATATAAATGCCATTGTCCATACTCACTCTCGTTATGCCACTGCCTTTTCTGTCTTGAAAAAACCTATTCCTGCTATTGTCTATGAAATTTTAGGTCTCGGATGTAAAGAAGGATTTGTTCCTATTGCAGACTATGGCAGGCCTGGAACCCTTTCGTTAGCCAAAAATACTGCAAAAGCACTCAAAAAATCAGATGTTGCTCTTATGCAGGCGCATGGAGTGATAGCTGTTGATACAGTTTTAAAAGAAGCCTTGTTAAAAGCCAGCTACGTTGAGGAATTAGCTGAAATATATTATCATACCTTAGTAATTAATAATGGTAAAGAACCTCCGTATGTTCCAGATACAGAATTGCAAAAATGGGAATATCCGGCAGAAATAACTTTATTGGATAAAAATATACGAACTTCAAAATAATTTTTGCATTAGTGGACTGCCCAATTTTAAAGAAAGGTCGAGTTATATGAAAAAGCTTATAAATAATCCCAAAGATTTTGCTAAAGAAACTATAGAGGGTATAATCGCGGCTCATCCCGAAAGCTTGAAATTGGTTAATGGCAGCTGGCATTGTGTTATCCGCAGTGATGCCGGTACTAAGCCAGGCAAAGTAGCTATAGCTACCGGTGGTGGCTCCGGTCATCTGCCTGTATTTTTAGGCTATGTTGGGCAAGGGCTGGCCGATGGTGTAAGTGTAGGCAATGTGTTTGCCTCACCAAGCGCTGAAGCGATGCATGAAGTGGACAAGGCCATCAATAATGGTGCCGGTGTTCTGCATCTTTATGGCAGATATGGCGGTGACATAATGAATTTTGGCATGGCCTCTGATTTAGACGAAATTGAGAATATAAAAGTTACAGAAGTATTAGTAAGTGATGATGTGGCATCCGCGCAAAAAGGCAATGAAAATAAACGTCGTGGCGTAGCCGGAATGCTATTCGCATATAAAGCTGCCGGCGCTGCCGCTGAAAAAATGTTACCTTTAGAAGAAGTAACTCGTATAGCCCAAAAAACCGTTGATAATACCCGAACCATGGGAGTTGCCCTCACATCCTGTACTGTTCCTGAAGTTGGTACCCCGACTTTCGCAATTGCCGATGATGAGATGGAAATTGGCATGGGTATCCACGGAGAACCCGGTATAACCAGAACAAAGCTGCAGCCTATTGATAAAATAGTAGAAAAACTTACCGATAAAATTTTAACTGATTTACCATTTGCAAGTGATGACACTGTAGCTGTTATAGTCAACGGCTTAGGTGCAACTCCAAAGGAAGAACTATATATTGCTTACCGAAAATTAAAACAGATCCTTAGCAGCAAAAATATTAAGATTCATCGGAAATATATAGGCGAATATGCTACATCTCTTGAAATGGCCGGCATGTCTATATCTATATTAAAATTAGACGAAGAACTGCTGCCTCTTATTGATGCCAAATGCTATTCACCTTTTTTTGAACAAAGCCGCTAAGGAGTCACAAACTTATGGAAACTATTAATAAAAACACACTAAAAAAAATTTTTGAAAGCATTCTTTCTTCTATGAGTGATGCCAAGGAAGAATTAATAGCACTTGATGGTTCAATGGGTGATGGCGATCTTGGTTTAACTATGTGTAATGGCTTCAAAGCTATATGTGATGAATTTGATAACATTACCGATGATGATTTAGGCAAACTTCTTATGAAATTAGGCATGAAAATGAATTCTACAGTTCCTTCTACAATGGGGACCTTGATTTCAACATGTATATTAAAAGCAGGTTCTAAAGCAAAGGGAAAAACCTCTCTTGATTTAGATGACTTGTCTGATATGGCTCAAGCTGCTGTTGATGGTGTAATGCAGCGTGGTAATAGCAAAGTAGGAGATAAAACAATGCTTGATGCACTTTATCCTGCTGCTAATGCTCTAAAAAATGCCGCTGTTAAAAACAAGGATATGTTTTCTGCCCAACAAGATGCTTATAAAGCAACCTGCCTAGGTGCCGAAAATACTAAAAACTTAAAGTCTGTACACGGACGTGCTGCTTATTACAGCGAAAAATCCATAGGCCGGCGAGATCCTGGTGCAGTCGCAGTGATGTATATATTTCGCGGTATAGCTGCTGTATTTAATAAATAATACACCAAATCCAAATTCTATTGTTATAAAAACATGACTAAATATCCCCATATAAGCTATTAAAATACAAAAATCTTATATGGGGATATTTAGTTGCCCCGAACACCCCTTACATCAAATTGACCAAAAAACATCGCCAGCCCATAGCAGACTGACGATAAAAATTACTATTTTCCTAAAAACCGTATTTTTTTTGCAATCGGCACAAAACGTCAACAAAACGATTAATTTGTTCTTCTGTATGATGGGCATTAAGCATAATGCGAATAAGTGCATGATCCGGTCTTACCGCCGGATAACGAAACATAGGTACTATCATCTTTTCTTCTAAAAATTCCTCATATACTTTTACAGCTTTTTCATCCTGTCCAATCAACACAGAAATAATATATGACGGGTCTTCATTCAACTGAAGTTTTCTTTCTGCCAACCGCTGCCGCAAATCAAGTGAACGGGATAAATAAGTGTCCATAATTTCCGGCTGGGCAGTAAGTTTATACATTATATAGTCAATAGTACTGGCCGTAGGCGGTTGAATAGCAGCCGTAAAAAGTGATGTTCCTGACAACACTTCAAAAGCATGGATATATTTTTCCGGGCCAGTAATAGCTCCACCTTCCATTCCAACAGCTTTGGAAAAAGAAACCATTTTAAAGGTAGCACGTTTCATCTGGGCAAATTCATTCACAAACAAACGATTCTGTGGGCCATATATTAAAAATCCATTAGCATCATCAACATAACTCAACGCATGATATTGCTCACAAGCATCAAACAATTCTTTCATTGGAGCAATAGAGCCATCAGCTGAATAAACACTTTCAAATACAACAATAATTTTATCATGCTTTACAGATAGTCTTGCCAGTAATTTTCGCAAATCTGCCGGATTATTGTGTTTAAATGAAAACAACTGTTGTCCAAATTTCAAATGGGAAGCCGCTTTCCATAAACTCCAATGGCAATCACGGTCAAGCACAAATATCGCATCAGAATTGTCAATTTCACATGTTTCACTAAAATGAAATTTGCAAGACATTGCATTGATAAAGCCTAAATTTGCCAGTAAACCGCTGGCAAATGATATAGCCCGTTCCTGACCGTTTAATAGACAAAGATGATTTTCCATTTTTTTATGGGCTTCGCACACACCCTGAGTGACTCGGGAGCCACCTGTTGTAAGACCATAAATATCAGCAGCAGCGTGGAAATGTTCAAGTACGTCCTTAGTTTGATGAAGATCAAGGATATTGATGCTGGCAAAATTTATGAATTCGTCATCATTATAAGTAATTGTCGGTCCCACTGGTTTCGTCGTTGTTAAAATGTCATAAAAAAATCCTTCATTGACAGCGGCATCAGTAAAATTATTAAATCCCCATAAATCTGCATCACTTTCACATAAGGAATTTTTTGAAACAGCCGAACTAGTCATATAAGCACCATCCTCAAAATAAGAATATAAATATCAGCATTGCGTCAAATGTTAATTTTTAACCCAATGACACCGGCAATAATCAGCATTATGCAAACCAGCCGCATTGCCTGATGTGGTTCTCCGAACCAAATCATACCCATTATCGCTGTACCAGCAGCCCCTATTCCGGTCCAAACGGCATAAGCAGTCCCTATGGGAATGCTTTTTGTCGACAGATCCAATAAATATACGCTGCCAAGCATGGCAGCCCCGGTAAACAGCGATGGCAGCAAACAAGTAAAACCTTCTGTATATTTTAATGATATAGCCCATGTTATTTCTAAAAAACCAGCTACTATCAAATAAACCCATTCCAAATCAGTCACCCGCCAAAAATGTATTTATAAATCTAGACTAACTTATATTTTATCGCTTTAATATGAAATTAATATGAAAATAATGCATATAAATAATATTTTTATACATTATCTACCTTTTCACAGACATAACGCCTTGACAAAATATTTAATTATGTACTATCATTGCATACAGGCATGTTTACATTTTTACAAACATTTGATTAGAAATACTATTATAATTTTATTATTCCAAACTAATCTCACAAAACAAAAGCTGATATTATGCATTTGTACGAAAAATTTAAAATGATTAACTATCAGGAGGATTTTTATGGGAATGAATATGACAGAAAAAATTCTTGCCGCTCATGCGGGTGTAGAGAAAGTATCAGCCGGGCAATTGATAACCTGCAGCCTTGATATGGTGCTGGCGAATGATGTAACAGCACCACCGTCATTCAAAGAATTCGATAAAATCGGCGGACCAGTTTTTGATAATACAAAAATAGCTTTGATTCCGGATCATTTCACCCCAAATAAAGACATCAAATCAGCTCAATTGGCTAAGTCAGTACGTGAATTTGCTGATAAACACGACATAATAAATTATTTTGAAGTAGGCCGGGGTGGCATCGAACACGTAATTTTGCCGGAAAAAGGCATTGTCGCACCAGGGATGCTGACAATCGGTGCCGATTCACATACCTGCACCTATGGTGCATTAGGAGGTTTTTCCACCGGGGTGGGAACGACTGATCTGGCAGTGGGACTGGCGACCGGCAAGGCATGGTTCAAGGTGCCCGAAACAATAAAGGTAGAATTATCCGGCGAAAAACCACACGACATAACCGGTAAAGATGTCATTCTTACACTAATCGGCATGATTGGTGTCGATGGTGCTCTTTACAAAGCACTGGAATTTACAGGAGAAGGCATAAAATCATTATCAATGGACGATCGTTTTACCATTTCTAATATGGCGATTGAAGCCGGTGGTAAAAATGGTATTTTCCCAGTGGATGAAACGACTCTGATATATATAAAGGATCGGGTTAAAGCTCCTTATAAGATATTTAATTCTGATCCGGATGCCCAGTACTGCCAAACAGTACGCATAAACTTATCTGATTTAGTTCCAGTAGTGGCTTTTCCCCATTTACCGGGCAACACAAAAAAAATTACGGATATTGGTAATATTCCAATTGATCAGGTAGTCATTGGTTCCTGCACTAACGGACGTATTGAAGATATGAAAATTGCAGCCAATATACTAAAAGGACATACCATTGATAAAAATGTGCGCTGTATCGTAATTCCCGGCAGTCAGCAGGTATACAAACAATCTATGCGGGCAGGTTACATTGACATCTTTATTGAAGCAGGTGCTGCCGTCAGCACACCAACTTGTGGACCATGTTTAGGCGCCCACATGGGTATATTAGCCGCTGGAGAACGCTGCGTATCAACAACAAACCGCAACTTTCGCGGCAGGATGGGTCACATCGACAGTGAAGTTTATTTAGCTGGTCCGCAGGTAGCTGCCGCTAGTGCTGTTCTTGGTAAAATAGCGCAGCCAAGCGATTTAAAATAATAACCGATAAAAATGAAAGGCATGATATTATGGCATTAGAAGGAAAAGTATGGCGTTATGGAGATAATATAGATACTGATGTTATTATTCCGGCCCGCTATTTAATTTCATTTGATCCACAGGAATTAGCCACACATTGTATGGCAGATATAGATAAAAGTTTCGCTGAAAACGTAAAAAAAGGAGACATGATCGTTGGTGGTAAAAATTTTGGCTGCGGTTCATCGCGTGAACATGCTCCAATTGCCATCAAGACCAGTGGTGTACCGGTAATCATAGCTGCCAGTTTTGCCCGCATATTTTACCGCAATGGTATAAACATCGGTTTACCGCTCTTAGAAATTGGTGACGATGTCAACAAAATCAAAAGCAATGATACATTACGTGTAGACACATCGACTGGTAAAATAGAAAATCTTACCAGCGGTGATGTTTTCCAAGCCCACCCGCTGCCAGGATTCGTCGAAGACATTGCCAAAGCCGGCGGACTCATCAACTATATCAAGGAGAACAAACATAATGACTAAAAACATCGTCGTTATTCCCGGTGATGGAATAGGTAAGGAAATAACTGTTGCTGCCGTAAATGTTTTAAAAAAAATAGCCGGCAAGTATAGCTGGCAATTAAATTTTTCTTATTATGACGCTGGTGGAACAGCTTATGATAAATTTGGTGTACCACTGCCTGCTGAAACACTTGCTGCCGCCAAAGCTGCCGATGCAGTGCTTTTCGGTGCCGTTGGCGGCGACAAATGGGACAATGTTGCTCCTGCCCTGCGTCCGGAAAAAGCCATATTAGGTTTGCGGCAGGGATTAGGATTATATGCCAATTTAAGACCGGTAAAAGCAATGGAGGCTTTACTGGAATATTCTCCATTGAAACCCAGTATAATTCGTGGCACCGATATTTTAATCGTGCGGGAGCTTATCGGCGGTATCTATTTTGGTGAAAGATGTGAATCTGAAGAATATGAAGGCACTACACGCGCCTGGGATCTGGAAAATTACAGTATTCCTGAAGTCGAAAGAATCGTTGCTTTAGCCTTGACTGCCGCCCGCAATCGTAAAGGCAGGGTGACCTCCGTAGACAAGGCTAATGTACTGGCTACTTCACGCTTATGGAGAAAAACAGCTGCTAAAACAGCCGAAAAATATTCCGATGTGCAGCTCGACAATATGTACGTTGATAATTGCTCAATGCAGCTGGCAATAAATCCGACACGCTTTGATGTCATTGTCACCAGCAACCTCTTTGGTGATATATTGAGTGATGAGGCTGCCGTTTTAAGTGGCTCCATTGGTCTTATGCCATCAGCGAGCATCGGCGAACGAACCAGTCTTTATGAACCGATTCATGGATCAGCTCCTGACATTGCAGGAAAGGGTATTGCCAATCCCCTTGGTACTATCCTATCGGCTGCGATGCTGCTGCGTCATTCCTTTTCAGCTGAGGCGGCAGCAGCAGATATAGAAGTAGCAGTACAGAAGGCTTTAGCCGATGGCTATCGAACAGCCGATATCTACAGCACAGGATTTAAAAAGGCTGATACCCTGCAAATGACACAGGCCGTTATTGATAATATAGGATAAAAATATATTCTCATAAAATGAGCTGCCCCCCATAAGTTAGCTTTAAAAATCTAACTTATGGGGGGCAGCTTTTAATTATGCTAATGTATACTCCTATCCCATATTATTTTGCATCCGACGCCAGACCAAAACGGGTTATCCCAGCGCCCTTAAGCCTATCAAGCAATCCCATGAGCTGATCATAATTCATATCCTTATCCGCACGTATCACGACAGCAAAATTAGGATTTTGCTGCTTTGCCTTCTGGGCCTGTGCCAACAAATCTTTTTCGGCAATACGCTTATCCTCCAGATAAAGCGAACCATCTTTTTTTATTGTCACCAAATAATTCACCCGTGCCTGCATCTCAGCATTTTCGGTTTTAGGCATATTCACCGGCACTGTCTTGATATTCACCATATACAAAGTACTAAGCATAAAAAATACCAATAAAAAAAACATTATGTCGATCATCGGTATAATCATTACTTCCGGTTTAGAAAAAGAACGGCGATCACGCAGACGCATCGGAATCACCTCTGTTACGATATGCTTCTACCAATGAGAAAGACTGCTCCATATCGGTTACGATATTATCCACACGTTGTGTAAAATATGCATGAATAATTAATGAGACCACAGCCACACATAGCCCCATCGCTGTTGCAATCAAAGCTTCACCTACACCACCGGTTATCGCATGTGCCTGACCTTCCTGAACATTAAAAATACTGAAAGCTGATATCATGCCACTGATAGTTCCTAAAAGTCCAAGCAGCGGCGCCATTGTTACTATTACATTAAGATAATAAAGCCGCGACCGAAATTTAGCCAGGGAAATCCCTGATTGAATTTCAAAGAAAGCCGCAATCTTAAAATTATTATCGGTTCTCGTCATTCCAGAATGCAAAAGCATTGCCAGATCACCCTTTGTTTGTGCAGCCAGTCTCTTAGCTTCCTCAATCTTATTATTAACCATCAATCGATAAAAATTATCGGCAAATTTTCTTCCTGAGTCAGCCTTAGAAAAATAAAATACCCTTTCAATAGCAATGGAAATAACAAAAATCGAACATAAGAGCAGTATGTACATGACGAATCCGCCCTTATGAAAATAACCGACACCCTGCATAATAAAATCCATAAATTATCCCCCTCATAGTTGCCTTTCCAGATGCATTAATGCAATTGAAAAGTAATTGTCTGTGTATAATAGGATTGCACTGATTCGTTATAAGCATTAACCCCGGGTGAAAAAGTAAATTGTCTGCCCGCTGCCAAAGCCGCCTGTTCAAATTCTCTTTGTCCTGATGACCCCACAACAGTTACACTCGCCACACTGCCGTCTGTATTTACAACAAACTGCAATACAACATAGCCTTCTTCATCTGCTTCACGCATGTCTTCCGGATAATCAGGTTTCGGCGTATACTGAGGCCTGGGCGGAACGGTAACTTTCAATTTACTTCCATCATCACCGGAACCACTGCCACCACCATTACCGTTGCCAGATCCATTACCAGTTCCAGTTCCATTGCCGGAACCACTGCCAGAACCAGATCCGCTGCCGGTTCCAACTCCATTGCCAGTTCCTGTACCACTGCCAACAGCAGTGCCTGTTGAACTACTGGAGCCATTACCAACTCCAATTGTACCTTCCATATGCTTAAGCAGTTTTTCTTTTTGGAAGTTATCATCAGTCTCCTCTTTTTTAACAGTTTTATCAATTTTATCCACATCATTATTTGACAAGACTATATCGCTGCTGGAAAAAGAAGCTTCCCCGCCACCGCTGACACCACCACCGCCGCTGTTTCCGCCGCCGGCTGATCTATCACTATCATCAATAGTATAGATATTATCATCTGTGGCATAAACATGGTGCAAATTCGAAAAAAAACCTCCGAATGCTAATAGCATAAATAAAATAACATGTATTGTCAATGACCAGAAAAGGCCTGTTTTACGATATTTCGTCACCCGCATACAGATTCCCCCAACTGAAAAAAGCACACTCCCAAAGGAATATGCTTCTTAAAGGCAAAATCTATACTGAATTCATTACTGCCCAAAAATAATCCCCTCCCTATCACTCGCAGGTTAGATGGTGATCTTCAAACAGGCAGTTCTTCTGGCTCTGGATCATTACCACGTTGCGCCTTCCCAGTTTCCCAGTGACTTTAATTACAACATGATTTCCCTTTACAGCGGCGTGACCGCAGCGGTGTATTACCGCACTTCTCTATTAAGCGTACCCGCACCTGTTCACTGTATTTTATTATTGAATAATTATAGTTTATATAACAAATCTATATTACATGATATAAAGCTTTCCTCTCCTTGTCAAGAGCAAAAGCTTATACTAAATATTGATATTGTAAATCATATTATTGATAACAGCTATTCATTTTTACTTTATTATGTTATAATATGAAAGTGTTTCAGAAAAATTTCATATTTCAGGAATAAGTGTCCTATGGGACTTAATAGAAAAACCGGTATAAAGCCGGTACGGTCACGCCGCTGTAACA
Source organism: Pectinatus frisingensis (assembly GCF_015732285.1). Taxonomy (GTDB): domain Bacteria; phylum Bacillota; class Negativicutes; order Selenomonadales; family Selenomonadaceae; genus Pectinatus; species Pectinatus frisingensis. The sequence continues at coordinate 58,944 of NZ_WIQU01000007.1, read as the reverse complement.
GGGAGCAAAGCCAAAAATGTCATTGGAGAAATCCGAGAAGGCTGGTCTAGCGATGAACTGAAGTCAGAAGAACTGCTTATTCAACAGTCACCATTAAAACCTGCGAGTGATAGGGAGGGGAATTAAGTGCAATATCTTATTGTACACTATTCACTGGCTTTTCAAGCCAGCTTTTGTTATGTTTAAGGCTATTTCTCACTGGGAATAGCCTTAATTTTTTTGCAAAGTTAATTTTTTTATTTTTATTGTAAGGGGAAAAAAATTGAAAAAAAGTTTTATATTTTTAACTACTGTTTGCATTATAAACAGTAGTTATCCGAATGCCTATGCTGATACGGCTGCCGACAGCAGCGCTGATGACAGCACTGCTCCGGCAGTTGCGTTGGAAAACGTGAGTGTGACAGCCTTGCGTTATCACAAAAAAAATATCGACATTCCTGCTGACACAGAAACTTTGACAGCTCAGCAGCTGGCTAATACCGGTGCAAACAATTTGCAGGAAGCACTCAAATATACTGCAGGTATCGTTTATTTAGATTATGGACCCGGCGGCAACAGCATGGGTAATATGCGCTCAAAGGTACTGATTCGCGGTGCGGAAGCATTGATACTGATCAATGGTGCTCCACTCAATATAAGAGGCTCATATAATTTATCAGACATTCCTCTGAATGATGTGGAGCGTGTAGAAATAGTACGCGGCGGTGGTTCTGTTCTATATGGCAGTGATGCAGTGGGTGGTGTTATAAATATTATTACCAAAAAACAGCGAAACAACTCTGTTAAAACCAGCTGGGGCAATATGGGCCAGCAAGAACACAGCATTAATATACAACAAGATAAATTAGGAATTGGGTACAATTATCAAAAATGGGGACATATAAACAATATTGCTTCTAACGACAAAGACTTTAATGGCTCAGAAAAAAATAATATATCCTTAAATTATACCATTGATGATAACTGGTCACTATTTTACAACCACAACAATTCTCGTGTGGGATATTTCACTCCATTAGTAGGTAAAGGAACAAAAAATCAGAGTGATAATTATAATACCACCCGTGATTTTTTCCAAATAAATTATAAAAATAACGGCCTGTCCGGTAATTTTTACTACAACGGACGCCGTCATAATTCAAAATCATTTTATGATAAATCCGCCAAGGGTAAAGTTGGTTACGAAGCTGACGACAGCAAAGAATCCAATTATAATATGGGGCTTGATATAAATAAAAAATGGCAATTTATCAATAACAGCCTGTTATTTGGTCTGAGTTACCAAAAAGAAAAATACAGCAAGACAGAACATGATTTTTTTTCTGCACCGAGCACCTCATCTCTTTCTCAAAATTACTATGATATCTCCCGAAACAATTATTCTGCCTACGGTCAGTGGGAATACAAATTGAGTAATAGTAATACTTTCCTTTTAAGTGGCCGGGAATCATGGACTGCCGGTGGCCCTGACAAACAAAACTTTACAAATTTCAGTGGTCAAAGTCAATTCATCCATAAATTAAATTCTAATGAAAGTATATACATCAGCGCAGGTCAATCTTTTAAAATGCCAACTTTAAATCAATCTGGCAATACTTTGGCCGGCACTGCTGATCTTAAACCACAAAAAGGACTGCATTATGAAATTGGTTGGAAAAAGACACAAGGAGCACACAATTGGCAGACTGTATTATTCCACCAAAATATAAAAGATAACATTACTGCCACCATCGGTACCTCCAAGGTTACTTATTCCAATGAAGATGCCCGCAATACCGGTATCGAAATAACCGATACCATCAAGGGAAATGGTGGCTGGAATTACAACTGGGGAATTGTCTTTAGCAATCCGGAAAACAATCCCAAAGGTACCAATGCCATGGGACGGGCTTTACGTGGAACCTGGGCACGCGAATATGGCAGATGGCAGCTTAACGGCGGAACAAATTATCATAAAGATAAAATTACTGCCGGAATAAATGCCGTCTATTTATTTGATCGGGTAAATTCACCTGATAATGCTTATCCTACTGACTGCAAGCCATATTTATTAACTAATTTCAACTTTAAATATGCGTTTGACTCCAGTCAGACTGCCACTCTCACCATAAATAATATTCTTGACCGAGATGATATCGTAACACATTCAGCTTCCACTCCTTACTATTCCACACCGATAAATTTCATGATTGGTTACGAAATGAATTTCTAACCAAATAAACGCCAATTTTATAATCTTTTCAACAAAGGCTTACATTGCAGTGAAACTACTTTTGGGAGCACATACAATATAAGTCCGTACTGTAATTTTTTAAAATTTTGCACTTTGTCGTAATGTGTGCTATATTGCAGTAAATAAAAAGATCAGACATTAATATAATTTCTTAAAGGATTTACATCATGAATACAATTATTGATATTAAAAATTTAAGCATCGGGTATGGTAATCGACAAATAATAAAAAATATTAATATAACCGTTTCTCCAGGTGAAATTATTGGCATAATCGGCTGTAATGGATCTGGTAAAAGCACCTTATTGAAAACTCTGCGTGGATTACTGCCATCACAAAAAGGCACAATCAGATATTTTGGTTCCGATATAAGCAGTTTTACAGAAAAACAAATGGCCCGAATGGTTGCCTATCTGCAGCAAAATATTAATATAGATTTTGGCTACACAGGTAAGGATATTGTCCTCTTAGGCCGCTATCCTTATCTTAAATGGTGGCAAAAGGAAAATGCATATGATGAAAATCTTGCAATGGAATGTATGTCCTATACAGGGACAACTGATCTGGCCGATGTTCCCATCAGTGAAATATCCGGTGGGCAAAGGCAACGCATTCTACTGGCAAAAGTGCTGGCGCAGCAAACTCCACTGTTGTTTTTAGATGAACCGACAACCGGTCTGGATATGGTTTATCAAGAAGAAATTTTTCGTCTCACTAAAGAATTGGCACAGATGGGAAAAACCATCTTAATGGTTGTCCATGAATTAAATTTAGCAGCAAAATATTGCAGTCGTCTTTTACTACTGGGTAAAGGACAAATTGTTGCCGATGGAAATGCTAAACAGGTCTTTACCGAACCATTGCTGGGATATGCTTACAATACCGCTGTACAGATAATAAGAAATCCCATCAGCGGCAACTGGGAAATCTCTACCAAAATAGATACCGATGCCCCAAAAAAGGGACAGCAATTATTGTCAAAAATATGCCATCCTTATAATATGGAAATCGTACCTAAAAAATGACTTTAAAGCAGCAGTAGTCTTGACAGTATACATACTATATGCTTTATATTAATGCAGTGACTATTATGAAAAATTTACTAAATTATTGTGCAACAGATTATTATGAAATCAATTTAAAACAAAATGCAATTACTCTATCTGATTACTTAAAAAATTTCCATTTAGACGGTATAGAACAACTGATATATGATACCAATATTCGATCACACGATTATTCTGCGGTCTCAGTCGGTGTTCATTTAGCTTATTGGCCATATTGGCTGGGATTTTGGTTAGATAACACAACCAGTGTGAAAAAACAATTTGCTGCAGTATACAATAAAACCGATTACTTCGGCGGTGCCCATGATAAAAACGAATGGCTCAAGGTAATCAAAGCCAATATTGCCTCAGCCCTCAAACAGCATCCCGAATATCTGGTATGGCATGTTGCCGACTGCAGCACGGAATCAATATTTACATTTAATTTTGAATATGATGACGCCAAGGTGTTGACAGCGGCCGCTGAAATTTTTAATATGGTTGCTGACTGCATTCCTACTGATATCACTGTTTTATTTGAAAATCTCTGGTGGCCGGGACTGCGTTTACTAAACAAGGATCTGGTCAAGATGTTTTTTGATTTGATAAAACGACCAAATGTCGGTATTATGCTGGACACAGGTCACTTACTCAATACTAACTGTGATCTGCAAAACCAGCAGCAGGCCGTAGAATATATCTGCCGGATCATTGCAGAACTTGGCAGTCTCGCCGCATTGATCAAGGGTGTGCATTTAAGCTGTTCTCTTTCTGCTGAATACCAGCATTCACTTGACCATCAGGTTCCTCCCCATCTCAATCTGCAAATACTGCTGGAACACATAGTAAATATTGACCAACACCGTCCCTTTACTGATAAAGCCATTCGTAAAGTATTAGATTTATTACAGCCTGATTACCTCGTTCATGAACTTTATTATGATGACTTTCCGCAGCTGTCTAAACTGCTGCCGCAGCAGTTATCGGCCTGTGGCCTATCACATGAATAATAGGAGAAATCATGTCGGAAAAACTTTGTACACTCTCAACTGGCGATACTGTTTATTTATACGATAAAAGTATTGTCGCATTTTTTAATGGAAACCGTAAAGTACTGAGTACTTCTGTTTACAATGGCGGCTACCATGAAGATTTTATTGCAGTTTACAACCATGATGCTAAGCAGGGTGACGGCATGCCATGTGAGATGCTTGCCGACAGCTATATTGAACATATGAAATTGATATCAAAACGTTTATCATTGGAACCGGAAAAAGTCAGCGGCATGGGGACTGCCGCCAGTATGGAAAATGCTGTCATTGAAGGCATGACCTACAAGGAATTAACAGTAACTGCCATCGTCACCGGCGGCATAGAAACCAATGGCGGCAGAGTAGGTGACCATGCTGATTATTATCGTCCTGTTGAAAAACCCGATCGATTTGGCACCATCAATATTTTGCTTTTTCTCGACAGTAATATGCCGCCGGGAACTTTAACACGGGCTTTGGTTACCTGTACTGAGGCAAAAACAGCTGCTATTCAGGAATTGCTGTTTGGCAGCAACTATTCCATGGGATTAGCCACAGGTTCAGGCACGGATCAAACTATCATCATAGCAAATTCTGATAGTAGTTTATATTTAGAAGATGCTGGCAAACATTCCAAACTAGGTGAACTTATTGGCAAGGTTATCATCAAAGCCGTTAAAAAAGCTCTGGATAAACAATCCGGTCTTAATGCCGCCCGGCAGCATGACACTTTTCGCCGCCTAAAACGATTTGGCATAACCCCTGCCAAGCTTTGGGAAAAATATAGCAGCCACTTCAATAATTTATTGAAACCCCAGTTCCTGCTGTGTGCCGAAGATTTAGCACGGCAGGATAACATGCTTGTATATACATCTTTGTATGTACATATTCTGGACCAATATCTCTGGCAGCTTTTGAACGGAAAGGAGACCACTGCTGCAGCCAATGAAATTCTAAATATATTAAAACGAAATTATGCTGTTACCGCCATTGATGTAAAAAAACCTGATGTGCAGAATATGATGCAGGTTTGGTGCGAAATCTTTAATGCCATTATTCATAAAAATACTGCCATGGAGGAGGAAACATTTGACAATAAAAAACCTTTTTTATAGTTTTTTTAGCATACTATTGTGCGGTTTATTATTTACTGGCTGCAATAATGCACCGCAGCAAAACGATGCCAATAATGCCTATTCCGTTACTGATGAACAGGGTAAAACCGTACACTTTGCCCAAAAACCGCAACGTATCGTTACCCTTTCCATGAGCACGGATGAAATTGTATTAGGCCTGGTAAAAACAGACAAATTAATTGCTGTAAATTATCTTCTTGATGATCCGACAAGCTCCAATATAGTACCTCTGGCAAAAAAAATCTCCACCAAAATCAAACAGCCTTCTGCTGAAGAAATATTTGCCATGAAACCCGATTTAGTGATAATTCCTGATTGGAACAACATAGAGATAGCCGACAGCCTGCGCGACATGGGGATAAAAGTTTTGGTTGTCCCCGGTGCCAAGGACATTTCCCAGGTAAAACAGACTGTACAGCTTATTGCCGATGCTCTGGGAGAACATGACAAAGGACAAGCTCTTATCAGCTTAATGGATGATAAACTTGCGGAGATAAAAATCAAGGTAGATGCAATTTCTCCCGATAATTACAAAAAAATCGTTCTGATTTCTCTGATGACCACCTACGGCGGTATTGGCTCCTCCTTCGACGATGCCTGTAAATACGCTGGTGTTATCAATGGGCTTGACACAATCGGTATTCACAATGGACAGGCATTGACTAAAGAGGCGCTTGTACAAATAAATCCTGATATCTTATTAATGCCTGCTTACAATGACCATAACACATTTGATGTTGATTCATATAATCGCAATTATTTAAATGATCCTTCATTGCAGACCATCACTGCGATAAAAAATAATGCTTTAATTACTCCACGTGAAGGATACCTGTACAACGTATCTCAGGATATAGTTTTTGGCGTACAGGAAATCGCCCGTTGTACATATGGCAATGCATTTGATTTTTCTGATAATATGCATCTGTCGGTCTCTGGTGAAAAGAATCAATGATTTATCTGCCATCAATCTATAAAACACCCCGCTTCCAACGGTTTTTATCTACCGAATGAAACGGGGTGTTTTATAATTTAATCAGTAAAATTTATTTTTATTTATTCTGGAGAAATAGCCTGCTTAAACAACTGCTGTCCATCTTTAAATTCAATTATTACTGCCTGTTTAACAGGATTATGATCTTTATCTATGGTAATTTTCCCCGATACCAATTGCAAATCCTTGGTAGCCACTAAAGCCGCATTGATTTTTTCCGGCTCAGCACTGCCGGCACGTTTTATCGCATCAATTATCATCGTAGCTGCATCATATCCTAATACGGCCGCCGCATCTGGATCCTGCCCGTATTTGTCCTTATATGCACTTATGAATTTATCTGCTTCAGGTGTTTTATTTTGCACAGAATAATGATTCGTGAAATAGGTATTGTTAAGTGCATCCGGTCCGGCAATGTCCGCTAATTTACTGCTGTCCCAACCATCACCGCCGGTAATCGGAACAGTTATTCCCATATCGCGTGCTTGTTTAATTATTTTACCGACTTCTTCATAATAACCTGGCACATAAATCATATCAGGATTAGCAGCCGCCAGTTTGGTCAAAGTGGCCTTAAAATCACTGTCTTTTTGCAAATAAGCTTCCTCAGCAACAATTTGTCCGCCATTTTTAGTGAAACTTTCTTCGAAGAAATGCGCCAGCCCTTTAGAATAATCGGAGCTGTTGTCAATATAAACTGCAACTTTTTTTACCTTTAAGGTGTTAGTTGCAAAATTTCCCATTACTGTGCCTTGGAAAGGATCAATAAAACAAACACGATATACATAAGGATTTACACTGCCGTCATCATTGACAGTTACCTTGGGATTAGTTGAAAATGAGCTTACAAGCGGTACTTTTTGATCATCTGCTATCTGCGTCATAGCCATTGTATTTGATGAAGTACAAGCACCCAAAACGACAGAAACTTTATCCGAAGTAGTCAATTTGGTTATTGCATTGGCAGCTTCAGCCGGTTCAGATTTATTATCCGCTTTAATAAATTCAATCTTTTTACCATTGATTCCACCGGCAGAATTAACCTCGTCAAAAGCAAGCTGTGCACCATTTGCCGTTGAAGTACCATAAGAAGCATTATTTCCGGTCAATTCCAAATCACCGCCGATTTTTATGGTATCAGAGCTGCCCGCACCGCAGCCCGCACCGAGCAAAGTAAAAACTAATGCTCCAGACAATGCAGCTGTTTTTAAAAACCTACTTTTTAACATAATTTCACTCCTTTAATTTTTTCTGAAAAATAAAAGCCTGTTAACAAAGTATCAATATTTATCGGCACTTTGTTAGCAGGCTTCGTCGCACTGAGTACATTTATTCATTTTCAGTAAAGTAAGTATAACATCACTAATAAAAAAATGCAATAAAAATATGTTTAATGATAAATTTAACAACTTAATATAGGTATGAAACAAATTTTTTCACTTTTATCCTTTATCAATAAGAACGTTTTTGCATTTTTTTTAACAAATACAAGAAATATGGGGTTCCCACCAGAGCCGTCATAATTCCCACCCGTATTTCTGTCGGCGGTGCTATAATACGCCCCAGTGAATCGCAAATAACTAAAAAAGCAGCTCCTGCCAAGGTACTTGCCGGTAATAATATCCGATGATCAGGTCCCAGCAGCAACCGCATCATATGTGGTATTATGAGTCCAACAAAGCCAATATTGCCACTGACACAAACTGACGTTGCCGTTACCATTGCTGCCACAAATAACAATCCCATCCGGAACGGCATAACCGCCATCCCCACTGTCTTTGCTTCAATATCCCCAAGCACCAGTACATTTAAATGTCGGGACATTAACATCATAATAACTATTCCCATTGTTATCGGCCCGATTGCCATGTAGACGTGCTCCCAGCGGCGATAATCCAAACCACCAACTATCCAAAATAAATAATTTTGTAGTTTTTGCTCGTCCATAATTGTTAAAATACCTGAAGTAATCGCTCCAAGCAGCATTCCGACAGCCACTCCTGATAGCAATAGCGTCATTACTGGTATCTTGCCGTTATTCATTGACAAAAACACGATCAAGATAACAGCAAGCAAACTGCCACACAAAGCAAACAAGGGCATCATAAACACATTTTGTGCCGCAAGTCCCAGTGCAATAGCAATCACCGCTCCCATTGAGGCACCGGCGGAAACACCGATTATTCCAGGGTCAGCCAACGGATTACTGAACAGTCCCTGCATTACAGCACCGGATATTCCCAGTGCCGCTCCGACCAAAACCCCGACCAACATCCTTGGCATACGGATGAACCATATTACAGCCTCCTGCTCCTGGGTGAAAGAATTATCCCCAAAAACTGATAAGCCCATCTGATGAGTAATGACAGCCAAAGTATTTTTTATGGGAATATTTATTTGACCACAGGTTAATGACATACATGAAACAATCAATAAAAATCCTAACAATCCCAGTAATACAAATTTCCCATTTTTTTTTGCTGCTGTCATACTTTTCTCCCCTTAAAATGAAGTGGTAATACTATTCTTTATAAAAGCATTCCATAACCGCTGCTGCATATAAAAGCTTCCTCTAATTCCTGCAAAAGGCACCTGTGTCAATAATATTTCATCATTCACCGGATATGCTACATTGCAGCAGCTGATTGCCTTATTATGACGCATAAAAATTGCTGCCTCATTACTGCTGCCCACAAGCAATATACTTTTGTCCATACACAGCAAAGCATCTAATGCCGCCTCTATTTCTTCCTTTGGATAAACTTTATCAGCCACTATAGAATACATTCCTTCATACATCACTTTATCCCGGCAAACTACCTGCAGATGCTGAGTATTTATCCATTCACTGCGAATTGCCTCAGCTATACATAAAGCCATTGTGCCCGGTGCACATATTATCGTTTCGTCAAACCATGGTTCACCCCAATTACAACTTACATCATTACCATATGCTGTAAGCTTTTTTTCAGCCGCATCACATTCAATAAATACAGCTTTTGCATCCGTAGAAACAATTTGGATTATCCTGCTCAGCCATTTTTTACTGCCAATAACTCCGTAAGGCACACCGGCAATTACATATGGCATGTCATACTGTTGCTTAAGAAATCTTGCAAGCGGAAGTCCCAATTCTTCATTGATCACTACATTCAGCTCAGCATCAGTGAGCCCGGTAATACATTCCAGTGTACTGCCGCCACCTGGAATAGCACCTATCAGATAACCGGCATCGTGTAAAATACGCACAATTTCTCTGCTGTCGGCAGCTCCGTTATAATAAAAATCTGTCAAGCCCAACAAATTTATTTTTTTATGTACCGGTTTTCTGACTGCCAGCGGTAACACCTGCAATAATTTCACACCAGCTTTAGCATATCCTTCAGCAAACCCACCCAGCAAGCCACCGCAATCCATCGCCACTACCGGACATTCCAAAGCTGCCTTTCCGGCAATACCGGCAATATCATCACCTATGAGACTTATAGAGCAACTGTTTTCTACTAATAATATCGATGGCTGACACTCAGACTGCTGCATTCGTTCTAATGCTTTCAGTAAAAATTCTTCCGTACCGTAAATCACAGCATTATTATCTGTCTGTGTGCAATGAAATCGTTCTGCCATATTATACTCTGCATGCTCCAAATAACGCAAGGCATAAAAATAACACCACAGTTGTCCATTTGCCAGTATCTGGGCCTTGGGAATGCCGGCAAAAAAAGCTGCTGCTCCAGCCAAAGCACAAGTGTCAATACTATTACAAATATCATCCCATTTACCAGACATAAGTAATCCCCCCACGACTGCCGCGATGGCAAAAAGCACGATATATTTCCCGCATGAAATCAATCATTCCACCAATACCGGCTTTTGTCAGCATTGGCAAAAAAATTTGTCTCACAGGACACTCTTTCAATTCATGTGTGGTCAATATCAAATCACCGTCCAGCCGAACATCCAATGACTCACTTTTACAAATCAATATGTTTGTAGAATGTTTTATTGCTTCCCATATCAATTTATATTCCTTGTTTGAATAATCATCCAACAATATTACTTTGATTAAATTCATATCTAACACTTTGATTATCTCAATGATCAAGGCCGGGTTGAAATAGTCCAGGGGACGGCCTATGCACAGTATGACCCGCTTACCGGAGGTAACCGGAAGGAAATTTCTGCCTGCACTTAATAAACGATGCCCTTCCATTGCCACCAGTTGCTGCGCCGCTTCCCGGCAATTGAACAATTCCCCCAAGGCTAAAATCCATCGCTGTGTATTTGTCCAGCCTATCGGATATAAACCCTTTGGCAATTGACCAACACCAAACTGTCCAAACAATTCGGCCAATTTTAACAATCCTTCATCTGCCTGTCCTGCACTGCCTAATACAACAACAGCCTTAGCACTTACTAAATCTTTTATTTTTGCTATTGCCGTATAACCGGGAAACTGACCCAAAATTTTTATACCAAGCGAATTGAGTAAATATGCTACTTCCTGAGCATAATGGCCCCACGGGCCGCCATTATCTCCCAATAAAACAACCGTTTTTGTTTTTCGACGGCAGGGGCGAGCAAAAGTTCTCAATAACTTTTGTGCCATTTCAAAATAACCCTGGTAATATTCCCCATCCAAAAATCCATAACAACTGACTGTTATAATCGGTATTTTAAATTGTCGGGCGGCCGCGTCACCAATGGTTTCTACATCATCGCCAATTACACCGGCAATACAGGAATTGCCAATTGCAATACATTCCGGCTGATATTTATCAACCACAAACTGTATACATTCAAGCAGTCGCTCCGTCCCACCGAAAATGGAATCCCGTTCCTCCATCTGGGTAGATATAAGCGGTACAAAATCATAGTGCCGGTCAAATTTCCGACCGTATGAAAACACACGATATTGAGCATTTACTTCCATACTTCTGACAAGCTGTGCACAGGCGCGCGGACTGTGAAATATGACCACCGCCCCTTTACAGCAGACAAGAGCCCGCCATACACCGGGCATACTACAGCTGCAATTTTTTCCTTTCATAATAAAACGTTTAGTTTTTACTCCCATATTTTTCTGCTAATGCCTCCAATTCCTCAAAATCCATCGGTGTAGGTACTGTCATTTTAGCATTATGCAAAACCATGTTTGCCAATTTGCGGTAAACTTTAGCCTGATCACTGTCAGCTGCATATTGAATAACCGTCTGACGTTTATTTTCAGCTTCATTAACAATACTATCACGTGGTATAAAGGTTATAAGATACGTATTCAATCGGGCGGCAAACTCCTGCAGCAATTTTTTTTCATTGAGAGTATTTCTGCTGTTGCCGATAATTCCACCTAATTGTACCACACCACGCAGCGCAAAACGCTTTATTCCTTTGGCTATATTGTTGGCTGCATATAAACTCATCAATTCTCCTGAAGAAACAATATAAATATCTGTAGCATACCCTTCCCGTATTGGTACAGCAAAACCACCACAGACAACATCCCCCAAAACATCATATAAAACTGCATCCATATCGGACAACACGTTTAGTTCTCTGACTTTTTCCAATGCTACAATTATGCCCCTGCCTGCACAGCCCACACCAGGCTCCGGACCACCTGCCTCTATACAGCTTATTTGGTTATACCCTGTATGGACAATATCTTCACTTGTTATTGCATCATTGTCTCGTACAACATCTAATACTGTTTTACGGCAAATATGTCCCAGCAACAAACGTGTGGAATCATTCTTCGGATCACAGCCTACCTGACAGACTTTCAATCCCATTTCACTGAATGCTGCCGATAAATTAGCTGTTGTAGTAGATTTACCGATACCGCCCTTACCATAAATTGCAATTTTTTTCAAAAAAGTACCCTCCGAACAATTGATATATGTTTTCATAATTTTAAACTATATACTAAATATATGGTCAAACAATAAAGGAGCCGCCGTATATAAACATTTTCATTCATAAATACTGCGATGCTTCGTTTTTTGTATCCGCCTTTTAAAAGCAGATCACCACATAACGATAGTTAGCTGCATCTTTATGATGTCAATGCCGTTTGTGCGGCAGCTCCTTTATTATTTATGCATCATTTTTTGTGTGAGCAGGTTGTTGTTCCTATTCCTTTTTAACTCTGCGAAATATTTCATGAACCTCATCCATACTTTTTCCCGCTTCCAATGCCTTTTTAGCATGGATAGCTGCACTGCGATACTTAGCATGAGCAGCATCAGTGGGAATAGCGTCAATATCCATTGGATCAAATGCCATTATCTTTTTAAAAACAGCATGAATTTCTTGTGTTGACTTTCCCGCTTTTTTAGCTGCTTGTGCATGCCTCATAGCACTTTCATAACGAAGCTTGCCATGCGGGCCGTCCGGTATCTCAAACTTGGGATGTGCACTACAGGTCATATTCATCACCTCATACATTTTTATCTTTGTTATACTATACACCCTATTGTTGCCATATAGTCAACATTTAAATAAACGCAGCCGATATCATTAATTTTTGACCGGCCTAAAAACTTTTTTCATAAACAAAAGTCACATTTGCGGGAAGTGCATAATATTCATAGGTGTTAACAACATCTTTTCTATTAAACAAATTGCGGCCAATGATCTTAAAACTATCTGAATCTGTCGGTTTATAGCCTAAAGTCACTGTTAAATCACAACTATTGGACAAATTATGATCCGGTGTGCTCGATGAAGTTCGTTCATAATTGTAAAATGCCGGTTCACGATCCAAATTAGCAAATATACGAGCGTCTGCCATAAATTTATTTCTGTTATACTCAGCCCCGACATTAATTATGTATTTAGCTGAATCCTGTACCCATTTTGCGCTACTGTTGGAATATGCCTTTGGATTTTGTAAAGTTAAGCCAATATTAGTTGATAAATTATCATCTATTTTTTGTTTATAATTAACTTCCAAACCAGTATTTTGCCACTTGTCATGGTTTTTCATGATACTCTGCCCGCTTTGTGTCTGTGCCCAATAAAATTTATCCTTAACCGTCATATAAAATACATCAGTAGTTATACTGCTCTTGCCATTTTCAAACTTATGTCCCAATTCGTATGACCAACCTGATTGAGGTTTTAAATCAGGATTAATTGCAATCGAATCACCATACCAAAAACTTGAAGTAATATCCGGCATTTCAAAAGATTTGCCGATATTAAAATAATATGATGATTTATCATTTACCTTATATAATCCTTGAAACTGGGGTAAAAGCTGGAAATCACTATCCTGAAATGATGATTTAGTCATATAATACTCTCGCATCCCAGCTATAAAACTTAGTTTATCTGTCGCTTTATAATCATATGACTCATATAGAGAATAACTGTTCCTGCCGTTGTCCACATCATTAGCATAAGGCGGATAGTTCACCTTCATATATTCCCGATTCATGTTGGTTCCTAATATAAAAGTATCTTTGTGATCACGTAAATCAAATTTCTTTTGTATATCAAAATTGGCATTATAGCCCCATGATGTATTATTTGATCCTTTAGTTCCCGTCATATTAATAGTATTATATCCGGCTACAGCCTTTACTCCTGTTTTCTTTGAATCATATATCAAAGAATAGTCATTAAATGTCGTATCATAATATCCATATTTACTCATAATAGGCATATAATTATTAAATTTCCCTGATTCAAAGGCCACTTCATTGCTTGTCCGTCCATAGTTAAAGACCAAATCTTTTGCCATATTCACCGACAAATACAACTGTTCAGTATTTTTATCCCTTATATCCAATGCCGGTCCAGAACCGGTAATGCCGGGATGCTGTATGCCATCATAATCTTTGTAAAAAGTTTTTCTTACACCTAAATTAAACACATCAGTCTGGACATTTACTGCGGCACTTTTTTCCCTGCTGCCAAGTGCACTGGAAATATTACCGGTAACTTTGCCAGTTTTCACCGGCTTCTTCGTTATGATGTTTATTACCCCGCCGATAGCCTGCGGGCCATATAAAGCCGAATTGGCCCCCTTGACTATTTCAATACGTTCCACTTGATCTATCGGAATATTATTCAATGTAGCGTGGTTCATATAGTTACTGGGGTTTCCATTCACTAAGACCAATGTTCCATCGTCAATACCGCGTAACTTGATTCTTGACATCATCGAACCATAATCACCGCCATCCTCTTGAAAAGCGAATGAATTTGCCTGTGCTAATACTTTTACCGCTTCAAATACACTGGTATACCCACCCTTTTTAATATCTTCCGCCGTAATAACTTGTGTATTGGCCGGAACATCCAGCGCATCCTTTTCCGTTCGTGTCGCTGTTACCACAATATTATCAAGATTTACCTTTTGCACATCTTCCGCTTGTACCACTGTCATTCCCTCCAGCAATACACCACTCACTGCCATCACTGTCACTGCCGTTTTCTTTAATGTTCGCTTCATAACCGTTTACACCGACTCCTCTACAGAAAATTTTTCTCTATTATGTAATAATTGCAAATACTTTGTCAGCATAAACTATATAGTATCCATATAGTCAAGTCTTTATATTTATCAGCGGATACTCCTTATATTTAAAATCACAATGTCAAATCAACCATTTCACGCAACAAATACTAAAAATTAAATTCATAAATACATGAATTACTTTTCATCCTTACATAGGCGTAGACAGCATACTTACACAACCATTTTATTATACTAACTTACTAATTTAATTCGCCGCTTTACACATAGTAACAACAGCAAAACACTGCGCTAAAACTATATTCATTTTAATTTTAATACAGTTTTTACGCAGTGTTCAATTATTTTTGCTTTATTAAATATGAAATGTAAAACCTTTTTCAGCAAACTTCTTTGTATTCTTTTAACATCATATCATAAGCAGTATTTATATTTTCATCAAGCCTAAATAACCCTGAACTCCCAACAATAAGACATTCTGCTCCGGCCTGCTTAAGTCTTTTATAAGTGGTTTTATTACATCCGCCATCTACTGCTATTTTATAACCATAACCGCATTCAGACTTCATATCAGCTGCCTGACGGATTTTATCAAGCGATTCTGTTATAAAACTTTGTCCCGCAAAGCCAGGATCAACCGTCATTATTGTCAATAAATTTGCTGCATGTAAGTATATTTTAACAGTGCTAAGATTCGTTTCAGGATTTAAAACTATCCCAAAATTTAAATTGGCCTGTTTGATCTTATCAATCAGCCTAAAGGCCTGTCCATTTAAAGTTTCTGCATGCAACGAAATATAGTCAACCCCAATATCGATTAGCTGGTCTACATAATTTTCAGGGTTAGTAGTCATCAAATGACAATCTAATGGTCGTTTGGTAATTTTTTTCAAATTTCTTACAAAATCAATAGACAAGCAAAGATTTTTTACAAAATGTCCATCCATAATATCAATGTGATAATAGTCACACCGTGTATTCAGTACTGTTATCTGCTGCTTCACATTTAGCAAATCCATACACATTAATGATGGGGCAAATTCAATAGTCATTATCATTTCTTCCTCTCTGTAAAAACTTCGCCAGTAACTATTATTTAATTGTCACCGGCAAAGTATATTGCTTTACAAATCGTTATCTCCCTGTTGTGAATTTGATCAAATAACTGTTTAAGTTTCGATAATTGTGCACGATGTGTAATAAGATCATTTACTTCCAGGTCCCCGCAGTCTATTTGTTGAACTGTATATTTCCACTCATTAAACGGTAATTCCGCATAGTATGAATTCCACATACCCAACAATTCTAGTTCTTTACGCAAAATCAAACTATGATTTTGTAAATCGAGTTTTGTATTCCGGTGTGGATTTCCCATCAAAACGACTCTGCCAAAAGCCCTGCACAATTGAACTGCCATATTAACTCCGGATGATGTGCCAGTACCTTCTATTACAGTATCTACTCTGCCAAACTGTTTCAGTACATTACTCAAGCAAGCTTCATCCTTTGTATCATATACATCTATGCTCCTTTCTTTTGCAAAGGCCAGCTTAACATCATCAATTTCCAACAATGCAATTTTAGATGCTCCAAAAAGCTTTGCCCATCTTGCTGTCATAATACCAATGGGGCCAGCACCGATAATGACAATATTTTCCCCGGCCGTCAATTTAGCTTTGCGCAAAGCATGCTGTGCAACTGTAGCTGGTTCCACAAGTGAAAGATTTTCTACCGGCATCTGCTGATTAGAAGACAATACCAAATGCCATTTACTTGGAATTAAACAATATTCTGCAAATCCACCATCATTTCGTGAACCAAGATATTGATAATTGTCACATTCTGCATAATTGCCCGTTTGACAACTTTCACATTTCATACATGGTATAATTGGAAAAACTGCTGCTTTACGTCCGATTAATCCTGCATTTTTATCACTGCCGACCTCGCAAACAGTTCCCGCGAATTCATGGCCTAAAGTAACGGGATACACTCTGGTCCCTAATTCATAAACACGAGGTATATCTGATCCACAGATTCCACAAGCCTGTACTTTTAATAAAATTTCATTACCCTGTGGTCTTGGTTTTTCCACTTCATCAAGTGTAAATTGATTTATCTTATGCAATCGCATGGCTTTCATAAACAACGTGCTCCTCTATAATTCATTTTTTCAATGCTTCTGACATTTCCATAGCTGTATTTGCGGGAATGATTTGAATTTTTACATCAATATTTTTTGCCAGAAATTCCTTAAATATTGCTCTTTCTTCATCAGATGCTGCTATATTTTTATATAATGTCCGGCGATTAGCATTTACCCCCATACCGCCAACATTTATCGCCGATATATCAATACCCTCATCAATAACTTTTTTATAGGTCAGCGGTGTTTTAGCCAATAAAATTGTCGGCAGACTTAATCCTTTCTTCAATTCTATAACTGCATCATCACAGGACAACACTTTGACTTTTATACCACTGGGAGCCGCTAACTGTATTACATCAATCATAAATGTGTCTTTTGATACCTTATCATCAATTACAATAATTTGCTTAGCTGGTTTAACTTTCATCCACGCAGTCATAACTTGTCCATGAATCAATCTATCATCTATTCTTGCCAACATCAAATTATTCATTATAACCGTTCCCTCCATTTTTACATGGTTGTAAAATTTTAATTCCTGATTTTGCTGCTTCGCATGCAGAATTCATCAATTTTTCAACCAAATGTCCATTATTGCGTTCCATCGTAAAATAAACTGTCATTGGCATGTTCATTCCAGTAATAATTTGCAATTTACATTCTCTGCTAAGAGAACCGACAGTATTATATGGTGTTCCTCCCAAAACGTCCACTAACGCAATAATTCCTTCACCGGTATCTAAATCAGCGATTGCCTTTCTTACCCTATTTTCATAATTTTGTGGTGTTTCACCAGGATTTAGTGGTACCGCACATGCCTGTTCTATATTCCCAACAATCATCGCTGTAGATTTCAGCATATACTCACACAAATTTCCGTGACTGACTAATAATAATCCTATCATGTACTTTTCACCTCATGTTTATTTTTCTCAATACATTAGAATTTAGCCAGCTGTCGGAACAGACAGGATTCCTAATAACGAACATACTATACCAACAACAAACAGTACAGCAATAATATAAGTAGGACTTTTCCCTTTTACCAAAAGCTTCCAAACGGCTAATACAGCTATAAGTGGCAACAGTGATGGCAACAATGAATCCAAAACCTTTTGCAAATTTACTCCAACCTCACCAACAGTAAAAGCTATTGGTGTTACAATTGTCACCCTCGTCGCCGCCATTGAGCCGATAACCATTAACCCAACAATACTAAAAATTTCTGTCACACGATTCAATGTCCCTGCCCGCAATAAATTCAAAATTGCAGATTTTCCTTTTTTATATCCAATCATATACATAGTATATCCACTTATCAGCATAATAGCCTTATAAAAAATCTCAAACATAATCGGCCCGGCTAAATTTCCGGCTAAAGCTAACGAGCAAGCTATACCGGCCAGAATTGGATAAACAATCCCTTGCGACACAGTATCTCCTATTCCGGCCATTGGTCCCATCAATCCAGTCCGTAATGAGTTAATATCCTCTTCAGTAACATTAACACCATTAGCAGCCTGTTCCTCCATTGATGCTGCAATACCTGGAATTACAGTTCCAATAAAAGATGGCTCCGTATTAAAAAATACCATATACTTTTTTAAAGCCTTGGCTCGTTCTTCTTTAGTTTTGTACAAACGTTTGATAACTGGAATAATCGCTTGAGTAGTTCCTAATGCTTGTAAACGTTCATAATTATAGCATGTTTCTTGAGAATATCCGCCAAGCCAATGTTTGATAAGATCAATCTTACGCAATTTTACTGGTTGTTTTTCTATTGATTGATCCATGATTTATGCCTCCTCTTTTTTATTATCTACTGTAAAGAAATATACTAAGACACCGGCAATTGCTGCAAATACGGTAATTGCCATTGTATCCAAATGCAAATATACCGTCATAAAATAACCAGCAAAGAAAAAAGCAATGATTTTCTTTTTTCCAATATAGGTAAGCAACATTGCAATACCAAGCGCCGGCATCAATGCTCCGACAGTTGAAAATGCATTAATAAAATACTGTGGAATAGCAGCCAACGCCTGAGTTGCATAATCACCGCCAAAACGGACTAAAATAAAAGCTGGTATACCATTTAAAATAAAACTTAAAATACCTGAGGGAATCCAGTTCATCATCCTTACACCAGTCAAATCTCCAGCTTCAACATACTTATCGGCTTTATGAACCCACAAACTGTTTAATGTCATATAAGCCTGCCATGTCAGTATGCCAAGCAGACTGAATGGTACGGCAAATGTTGGTGCCAATATTGGATCTGCTCCAGATAAAATTGTCAGTGCTGTACCAAAGACACCTGCTACCATAAGATTACCCGGCATTGTCCCACCAGCAGTAATCCAACCTAAATACGTAAGCTGAATATAAGCTGCAGCCTTCATGCCGACAATCGGTTCTCCCATAGCCAAAGCTACCAAAAAGCCCGACCATAAAGGATATAACCACGTTCTTGTTATTGCATGACTCACCCACCAAGTACTCATTGTAGCGATAATAGTTACCAGAATTGCTGATACCATAATTTTTTTACCTCTTTTCACTCATAATTTATTGCACGGATTTGTAAAACATCTAATCCTTACCAATACCCATTTAAGTGTTTATCTTATTTAGTCCCATCAGGCAAAATTAATACTTTTGAGTAAAATTCCTTTTTTTCGGCCATAAGCTGCACTGCTTCCAGTACATTTTCCAATCCGAAAGTATGTGATATTAGCGGCAGTACTTTTATTTTCCCATCAGCAATGGCTTCGGCACTTTGCTGCCAAGCATTATAAGGAAAATTTTTTGCTTCAAAACTCCATGTTCCCTGTATCTTCAATTGTGACCTTAAAAGCTTTTCAAATATATTCGGTTCAATAGTGACAGCTCTTGTTGGGCGCCCAACCAAACCCAGTGTACCTGACTGCCGCAGCAAAGAAATCCCCTGATAAAATGCTGAAGCTGCACCAGATGCTTCAAATACAAAATCAACTTTTGGAATAATTTCATCTATATTTACATTTTTAATACAAAACGCATCTTTCAGACCAAGTTGCTTTGCCAACTGTACTTTATGTTCATCTATGTCCAGAGCAAATACTCGTTTTGCACCAAATGCTTTCACCCATTGTGCCACAAACATACCGATCGCACCTAACCCAAATATCGCAGCTTTGACGCCAAACTCCATATTACAATTCTGCACCACATGCAGTGCAACGGTAACAGGTTCTAAAAATGCCGTTGCCCGCTCATCAAATATTTCTGGCAATAAAATCAAATTTGCAACCGGAACCCTCACATATTCTGCAAAACCACCATCACTGCGTGACCCTAAAAAATCATATTGTTCACATTGGGCAAATTCCCCTATTTCGCACATATCGCAATGGTGACAAGGGATCAAAGGATTTACTGCTACTTTCAGTCCTACTAGTTCATTATATTTTTCGCTGCCTACCTTCTGAACCCTGCCGCCAAATTCATGCCCCGGGATTGTCGGAAAATGATAAGTACCATTCGTTAATATTCTTGGCAGATCGGACCCACAAATACCACAGGCCGATACTTTAACTAAAGCATCATTTTCCCCAAGCACCGGTATCGGAACTTCTTCAATTTCCAATGTTCCGATATTTTTCAATACGGCAGCTTTCATTGTCTGCATTGTCATATCCTCCTATTACATCTTGTACTGTTTTCTATCTGTCTATTCGAGGTTTGCATGATACTTCCAAAGATCATCTAAATTATATATACCATTTTTTTCAACAATCATCATAGCTGCTGCATCCAGCAATATCAACAAACTCTGTTCAAACAAACTACTCATAATCTGCCTTGAAGAAATTTCATCAATCAAATGTAATTTAGTTGCACATGGTATGCGAACGAATATGTCTTCATAATTTGACATCGTGCTTTGAGAATTTGATCCAATGTGAACAATTTTTGCCTTATATTTTTTAGCAATCTTAGCTATTGCCACCGGAAAAACACTTTCGCCTGAACCAGAGCCCACCAACAAAACATCTTTTTCAGTAATTGCTGGTTCGTCAATTGCTCCCACAAAATTAGCTCTTATACCTAAATGATTCAATCGTTTAGCAAAAGCCTGCAGCATCAACATTACACGTCCAACGCCTACAACAAAAACTGTATCAGCCGTACAAATACACTCTACTAATTTGTTAATATCACTTTCTTGAATATTTTCTAATGCTCCCTGCAACTCATCCATAATAATTTTTCTTTTAGCAGCGTAGCTTATTTTTATCATCCTTTCCAAAAAACAATCAAATAATATTCATCATTGTGAGCGCTCACTTATATATACTATATGCAGATTCCATGCCAACTAATTCATATCATGTGTGTTATAATGGGACAATATCACTGATACTCATATATATTATTTGATTACTTTTCTAAATATTTTTTATTATTTTGCAATATGTACACACATTATTTTTATCTGTGTTATAATATGTTTGTAATTTTTATAATTTTATGTAAAATTATTAGTATCTGTGTTGCTGCAACACTATTTTAAATTTATATGACACACATCAATAGAAAGGATGTACTCCGATGTCAAGATATCCCACTAGAAAAGAGCGCATTATGTCCTTCATAACAGAACAAAGTCGCCTTATGCTACAAAAAAGTGAGACCCCTGAAAACGTTGCTGGATTTAATGCATCATGGATCAGTCTCCAATTGGGATTCAGTCGCGACAACGTAAGCCGTGATTTAAACCAACTTCATCGGGATAAACAACTGATAAAAGTTCATGGTAAACCGGTACTTTTTTTGGCCGAACAATCAGTCGAAGATTTCATCGGTAAATCCCTGCCAAAATTATCTTTTAATTGTCTCAACGAATTACAGTCTATTTTGAATTTTAACAAATCGCTCCAATCAACAACGACAATGAAGATAGATGTTCTTCCCGTAAAGTCTAAAATAATTGTAAAAAATAATGACTCGCCTTTTATTCATTTAATTGGCTATGATCGAAGTCTTAAAACAGCTGTTAAGCAGGCAAAAGCCGCTATACTTTATCCCCCCAACGGCCTGCACAGTCTAATTATTGGTCCAACCGGCGGCGGCAAAACAACACTGGCAAAAGTTATGTATATATATGCTAAACAGACACAGCGACTTAAAGAAAATGCACCTTACATTATTTTCAATTGTGCTGATTATGCCGGCAATCCCCAGCTTTTACTATCACATCTGTTTGGTCATAAAAAAGGTGCTTTCACCGGAGCAACTGATAATCACACCGGACTGGTTGAAAAAGCTAATCACGGCATATTATTCCTCGATGAAGTTCACAGACTGCCGCCAGAAGGTCAGGAAATGCTATTTTCTCTCATTGACAGAGGTGAATACTATCAATTAGGTGACGTAGACAACATCCGCAAAGCCGAGGTACTCATTATAGCAGCAACCACAGAAAAACCAGGTACAGCCGTACTTCAGACTTTTCTTAGACGTATTCCAAACCTTATTGAATTACCAGATTTAGAAAATCGTTCGCTTGATGAACGCTACAGCCTGATCAAGCTCTTTTTCCAAAAAGAAGCCAAAAATATGGATATTGAAATCCATGTATCGGCTGAAATCATTAAACTTTTTCTGATATATGATTGCCCTGGAAATGTTGGTCAACTCGAAAATGACATCAAACTAATATGTGCCAATGCTTTTGTTAATTTCATTACAGAAAAACACGCTCAGCTACATGTAAAATTATCCCATTTGCCAGCTCAATATCTGAAGTCATTTGATATACTTGCACGCAAGCGTTCAAATTTAAATACATCTTTTGATACAACGCAACTAAAAGATATTTCTTTTTCACCCGAGCAACCAGTTTATACCCCAACTGAAGACCCTCCCCAAATGAATTTCTATCAATTAATGATAAACAATTCGAGAAAATATTTTGCAGATAACCTATCACTAAATACAATAAAAGAAATATTCAATAATCAAATTACGGAATATTTCGATGTTTATTCCGGTAAAAAACAACCTGCCAGTCATGTGTCCGATGAAATGGCCTTCCTCAAAATTATTTCTCCTCAAATTTATCAAATTTTAAAAGATGATATCGCTTTAATTGAACAAGAATATGACCTGCAAATTCCTGTTCAAGTATTTCACGGTCTGGTTCTCCACGTAGAAACAATGCTTGAACGCATACGGCAAAATAAACCTTTGACGCTGCCGGAAAATAATTCTGTAATTAATAAAAACGATATATACTATCAAATATCCAAGCATATTATTACTTCACTGGAACAAAAACTGCAAATAACCATCCCTAAGCAGGAAATAATTCTTATTTCTCTATGCTTACAAACACTTAATATCAGCAATAAAATTTCTCATATCGGCGTACTCGTGCTTACCCATGGTTATCACGCAGCTACCGATTTTGCAAATGTAGCTAATCGCCTGCTTGATGTTAAACATGCTCACGGGCTATGCATGCCACTGGAAGAAAAGGTCAGTTTGGCATTGGAACGCGCCACAAAATTAGTAAAAAAAATTGATGAGGGCAAGGGTGTCCTTATATTATCAGACATGGGATCATTAACAACTTTTGGTGAATTAATCACCAAATCAACCGGTATAAAAACGTGTACTTTGCGTATGGTTTCCACTCCCATGGTAATTGAGGCAACACGTAAAGCATTATTACCAACAATATCATTAGAACAACTTGCCAATGAAGTTGTAACACAAAGTTATTACGTCGGAATTAACGCCTCAATACCTAATCAGACACCTCTTATTGCTAAAAAATTTAATTTTGATTTCAATAAAATCATCAATTTAATTGAAAATACGCTTGTCTTCATTGATGCTAGAAAAGCTGTTCCATTACTTGAAGGAATATTTGCCGACATCACATCGCGCCTTAATTTGCGTCAAGATCCAAGTCTTTATATCAAATTCATGTTTCATACCTCCTGCATGCTGGAGCGTGCTATCCGCAACGATCAAATGGAATATGGCAACCTTAGCACATTATTAATAAGACATAACAATATGTACAACATAATCAAGGATTCATTTACCATTTTAGAACGAACCTATGGCATAAATATTTATAGTGGTGAACTTTACTACATAACTGAAATTTTTGCTATTGCTGAACAAAATTCTAATACCGCTTTGTAAAGCCAATAAAATTCTGCTATTTTACCAATATCAAAAATAAAAATGCATTTTATTAATAATTACAAAATATACTTTATTTTGTTTGCTGATAAATACAAGCATAGAAAAAACAATCAAGGTATAGGCCTTAAGCAGTCGTTAGCCTAACTGCTAAAAAAGTAACAACAACTTATAGTAAAATATCCGCATAGTCCGACTCGACACAGGCTAGCATCAATCAGTTTTGGCAAATCAATATAAGGTACAACCGCATTACCCTGGAGACCATTTTCCCCATTTCATATAATTAAGATATTATACCAAGTTAAATTTTTTCTTTGTCCATCTGCCTATTTATGGTAAAATATTATATATTTATTAATTAGCAGGTGAGTAAGTGATTAAAAATTATGACAATTATTTCACAAGTGGTGAATTGTCATCACTTTACCAAATACCTAAACAAACTCTTTTATATTACGATAAAATTGGTCTTTTAAAACCGGCCTTTATTAGCAGCAACAGTTATCGTCACTACAATATAGACCAATATTTAAGTTTGGAAATAATTCTTAATTTACGCCGCTTAGATATTCCTATAGCAAAAATTAAAACCTATCTGGATAATAAATCACCAGCAGCCTTTTTAGCTTTGCTGGAAGAAAAGGATAAGGATTGTCTCAATACCATCGCAGAACTGCAAAGAATACATAAAAATATTTCTATCGTAAAAGAAAATATTGTGCAAACTCAAAATATCATTTTGGAACAAATCCTCCTGATTCATGAACCAATGACGCCTCTTTGCTATACCCCCATTGAAAAAGGAACGACCGGTAAATCCATAATCAAAATGATTGCCCGCCACGTATATAAATTGTTTACCCAAAATCAGTTCAGCGGCAAAAACGTCGGCTGGGTAGTGGATAAAACTGATTTTTTTTCTGAAAATTACATGCGCTCTCTGGCATTTTATTCTACCTATGATGACAGCACAAACCTTCCAAAATCAACTTCCTATATCAGAGCTGAGGGAGTTTATATGACAGTAGCCTTTAAAGGCACCTACTATCAGCGTGCCGGGGAAATAAGAATCATGCTGGAAAACTTTATGCAGGTCAACAGCCTTGAACCAATTGGCAATATTTTTATTATTCCCCTGCAAAATCATTGGCTTACTTCGAATACTAAAGAATACATCAATAAACTAATCATCCGGGTAGCAAACAAAACCTCAGTAAAAACATCAAAAAACATTATTTCCATATAATTATTCCATACTACAAACAATTCCAATTTATCAATATCAACCGATAACTGCTTTATTCTTCAGCTTATGCAGCAACAATTATTGCCTAGCCGCCAATTTAAGCACAAAAAAACCGGATGATTAATATCATCCAGCAACTTAACAGTATGGCGGAGAGTGAGGGATTCGAACCCTCGGTACAGTTTCCCGCACACACGCTTTCCAGGCGTGCTCCTTCAACCACTCGGACAACTCTCCAAATGCTCTCTTAAATATAAATGAAACCTTAGCAACGAAATATAGGATATCATTTTTTCATATGTTTGTCAATTACTTATCTGTATATCACTTTTAATATAACAAGATAAATTTTTTCTACTAATCGATAACTATTATTTTATACGCTGAAAAATCCATCAATAAAACATTGACAGATTTATGTGTTTTTATTAAAATAATACCGTAATGTAATTTTATTAATAATGGCTATTACTTGAAAGCTATTTTATTATTGAAGGAAGGACACATAACGCCATGATGGACTCTAAAAAGGTAACAGCCTTGTTGCGCAAAGAAGGGTTTAAGGTAACTCCCCAACGGCTAGCTATATATAATGTGCTTTGCAATACCAAGTCTCACCCTAATGCCGAAATGATTTTCAATAAATTACAGCCTTATTACCCGACCATGAGTTTGGCAACAATTTATAAAACAATTGACATATTAAGAGAAATTGGACTCATTCAGGTTATAAACCTCGGTGATGACAGTCTTCGCTACGATGCTGTTGTTGAATCTCACCCTCACATTCGTTGTACCGAATGTGGTAAAATTGGCGACATAATGGACTTTGATTTCACAGCTTCACTCAAAGAAGCTGCTGCCAAGACTTCCTACGAAATCTCCGGGCAACAATTTTACTTTTATGGAGTATGCCCGGAATGTCAGGCAAAAAATAAGCTTAAAATAAGCTGACAATTTATTACTGTGCATCAATTGCTAAACTTCAGCATAAAACATTAATTAATGTTTTATGCTTATTTTTTTATCTTTTACACCAATCACTACAGCACATTAGATAAAAAAATCAATTTTAAACCTAAGCCACACATAACTATTGACAATAAAATTACAATTACCCGGGGACGTGTTTTTTGGGAAATCACAGCACCGATCTGCGCCCCTATAACAGCCCCAAAACCGATACCAATAGCCGGTTTCCAAACAATATGCCCTAAAATGAAATGAGAAATGCACCCGACAAACGATGACACCGCCAAAACGAAATGCGATGTAGCTGTTGCCACATGTGGGGGAAACGACAATACATAGATCATTAATGGCACATGAATTATTCCGCCTCCAATTCCCAGTACACTAGATAAAAATCCAACAAAAACACTAATTAAAATTCCCAGCTTTTTAGGATAAACAAAATGTTTCGGATCAAATTCTTTTGCTAATGCTTTTGGTGCAGACGATTTCCAATACATCACTCCGGCCAGCATAACCAACATTCCGCCAAAGGCGAAATCAAATATGCCCCCGGAAAAATATTCATCAGCATAACTCCCCAAAAACGCTCCTGGCAAAGTAGCTGCCGCAAAAGGCAGGGCAGCATCGAAATACACTCTTTTCTGCCTTATATAAGCAAATGAACCCGATAAAGTATTTAAAAAAACACCAAACAATGAGGTGCCAACAGCTTGCGAAACATTGTGAAATGTATTAAAAAAACCTGCAGGTGCAGCCGGACTACCGGTCATCAACAGCACAAACAAAGGAATCATAATCAATCCCCCGCCAATACCGACAAGTGTACCAAAAGCGCCTATTGCTATTCCTAATATAAATAAAATCACCATTTCCATTGTCGACTGACACTCCGTATTCAGTTTGATTTATTGCTAAACGCAAAAACATGAGCCTGTTGCACGGATAGCATTATCTCCATAAAAATACCACTATCGCTTATACAGTTCACCATTCTCCCAAGAGTGGACAAAAAGCAATAATTTTCACATTATAAATGAAAATAAGTACGTGCGACAGCCTCATATTTACAATTACTTTTCCCTAAAACCAAACTTTTCAGCTATTTTTATATACCATGAAACAGGTACCCTATATTTCCGGGCCATGCGCACCACTTCAAAAATCAATCCATCTATTTCAGAATTTCCGCCTTTTTTTAAGTCTTTCTGCATTGATGCCGTCGTTTCCGATGTAAGTGCATCCAATATTGCCAGATTCTTTTCCACAAGATTATCATCCAACTGCAAGCCGGCTGCCTTTCCCACACTTATTGCCTCTTTAACCAATTCAATAAATGTCATACGTTCCCTGCCGTCTTTTTGCATAGCAGCAGCTGTTATATCATAATAGGCACCGGCCGCTGCCATCGGTGAAACGAACGTAAACTTACGATACGTATCGACAGCTATATTTTGCGAAACCACCGGAGTAATCCCCGCCGTTAACAAATCAGTCGCAATCTGATCCAGCTGCGTTTTCAGATTAGTTTCACCGCGTGTCCCATAAACCACCCTAAAAATATTGCCGCGCTGCGTTATTTCTCCCGGTGCCGATATCCATGCAACAATATAAATACAACCTTCTGTTACATTTTTACCCGGTAGTTTTTCAGCTAATTTCAAACCGGTTCCGTATATATTCAATATGGGAATAATAATGGTATGCCGGTCTGATGCTTTTTTTAAAAAAGGAATGACATCTTCTATTGAATATCCCTTTACACTTACAAAAATAACATCTGCCTTGCTTTTGTATTCATCAGCATTCATTGCCTTTATAGCCGGCAAATGAGTTTCTCCCTTTTTATCAGAATGTATAGTAAGGCCATTTTCTTTCAATGCCTGTAAATGCTTACCTCTGGCAATTAAAGTAACATCTTTGCCCGATGCAGCCAAAAATCCACCGATACTGGCTCCTGTCCCACCAGCTCCCAAGATGACATAATCCATATCCAAATACCTCCCGTAAATGATATCAAACTTATAAAGCAGGTATAATCACCGTATTTTCATAATTACAAAATGTGCAACATTAATACATAAAACTTATTATTATTATAACATATCATAAAAATAAAAAACAATTTTATCAGTATAAAAACGTTTATTTAATCATATATATTTTCATTTTATAAATATGTCCATCTGTCTAGTGTCATTAAGTGCAAAAAACTTCTCCAAAATATCTTCAATAAAATATTTTCTTACAAAATTTCCGCATATTTAGATAATCATTTTAAATCACATCGACAGCGTATATAATAAAATAAAAGGAAGGTGCTGCAATGCCTTATATACAAATTGGCGATACACTATTTGAATATATCCAAAAACGACAAAAGCGAAAGACTGTATCCATTGCCTTGAACGATCGTGACAGCATACTGATAAAAACTCCCTATAACGTTTCCGCCAAAGAAGTATCACATATATTGCACCACCATTCCAATTGGCTGAACAAAAAAAATCATGCTTATAAGACATTGGCCGATAATGCTCCTATAAACGATAATCATATTACTTATAAGGGGAAAAATTACAACATCCATCTGCAATATGGCAGCACTGTCTCCATAAAGCTTACTGATGATAATGTATTTATCACTTATAACGATACACTTTTCCCCTTGTTAAGTGATATTCTCATTCCTTGGTATAAGCAACAGGCACAAGTCTATCTTACACAAAGAACCAATTTCTGGGCATCCCAATTGAATGTTTTTGCCAACAGAATAACTATCCGTGACCAAAAAAGCCGCTGGGGCAGCTGTTCATCACGACGTAATATAAATTATAATTGGCGTATTATGATGGCAGCCCCGACCATCATCGACTATTTGGTCATCCATGAAACATCTCATCTCATCCAAATGAATCACTCTGACAAATTTTGGCATCTGGTAGAAACTTATGATCCTCTTTTTAAAGAACATCGCCTTTGGTTAAAAGAAAACGGAACTATATTATTCAATACTTTACGCAATTGACAGTATGGTGCCGCAACAGTTTATCACCCTCACTGCATAAACTCCTTCACCACTTTAAATACTTTAGCTTCTATTGCAAAATAACTTTAAAGATATTATTATTAAGATAATAAATGTATATTTCATCTAATTTAAGGAGGTTTTATTATGGATCAGAAAAAATTGCAACGAGCTGCTGCGGCAAAGGCTTTCATTGCCGCGCTTGACCAAAGTGGCGGCAGCACTCCCAAAGCGCTGGCAGCATATGGTGTTGAAAAAAGTGAATACAGCACTGACCAGGAGATGTTCGACAAGGTACATGAAATGCGTACCCGTATTATTAAAAGTCCGGCTTTCACTTCCGAACACATCTTAGGTGCAATACTTTTTGAAAATACTATGGAACGGACAATTGACGGCGAATTGACCGCCGACTATCTCTGGAATAAAAAAGCTATTCTTCCTTTCTTAAAAGTTGATAAGGGTTTGGCTGATCTATCCAACGGAGTGCAATTAATGAAACCGATTCCTGGATTAGACGAACTCTTACAACGCGCTGTCAAAAGAAATATTTTTGGAACAAAAATGCGCTCAGTAATAAAAGAAACTAATCCTTCCGGCATAAAGGAAATAGTCCGGCAGCAATTTGAAATTGGTAAACAAATCGCCGCTGCCGGTCTTGTTCCTATTATTGAACCAGAAGTTGATATCCACAGCCAGAACCGTGCCGAATCAGAAAAATTTCTTAAAGACGAAATTTTAAACCAGACTGCCCAGTTACACTCCGACACAAAAATTATGCTGAAATTGTCAATACCGGTTGTTGATAACTTCTACAGCGATTTGATAACCGGACAACCCAATATTATCCGTGTTGTAGCTCTTTCCGGCGGATTCAGCCGAAAGGATGCCAATGAAAAACTGGCTCGCAATCATGGACTCATTGCCAGCTTTTCACGCGCTTTAGCAGAAGGTCTGTCAGTACAGCAAAGTGATGAAGAATTTAATGCTTGCCTTGCCGCCAGCATCAAATCAATTTACAACGCATCAATTACCTGATGGGCTGCCTTGCAGCATAAAAAGGCTGTCATACGTGACATTTTCATTCATGAATAATCACACCATATGGTGAATTGCATCTCCATGAAGTCAATGTCGTTCGTGTGACAGCCTTTCTTTATTTTCCATTACAACATTTAGCGGGTTTTATAGCCGTTATAATCCTTATTATGCGTATCTTTTTCCAATATATCTCTTATGCTCGCACCCGCTTCCAGATTCTTAACCACATCATCAGCCCTGTCAGACAAGAACACCTTACTTGTTTTTCCCAATAACAACGTCTGATCATCGGGCCAAAGAGCTCCCGTATTTTCATTGCGCCCTTGCAAAATAAACTTGGTATCTCCATCCAGATTGGCCTGCTGCAAACTAATATCATGTTTCTTTTGATATTCAGCTATCCCCGCACACAAAGCCGCATCATCTTTACGCCGGCGATTCATTATAAGTACAGCTCTTGTATCTTTAAATTCTGTGGTAAAATTGAAATCTCCCTGTGAATCCATTGCTGTAAATATCGGACCGTGTCCTTGATATAAAGGAGCAATAACTTTCTTTATCGCCAGCGATTTACCAACTCCCTGCGTCTGGGCATGCAAATCATAATTATAAGCATTGATATATCTTCCTTTATTATCTGTTTGATTGGTCATTGCCACTATTCCTTTAACATCCGGGATGGCAAAATAATCCACTGCTGCCCGCACAACATCAATATATGAAGCCGAGTCTATCCATACATCAATACCATTTTGATACAGTGCCCGATATAATTCCTTTACTTCCGGTGTCACCGTAATACCTTGATTATACGAAACCGCGACGCTGCCGGCTTTTGTATTTTCAGCAGGACTGATGTATTTTCCTTTGGACCATGTCTGTCCCTTGGCCGGATCTCCATAATAACTATCACAGGCATATGCCAGAGTATACACCTGTCTGGGTGTCATACCAGTAAACCAATAAGTCACCCACGGATAAGAAACAGAACTGTCCATCGTCTCAGAAATTGCATCATACAGCCAACGCATCTTAGCGACAAAATCCTGATAAGTTAAATCCTGCTTAACTGTTTCATCAAGCATTTTCCCTTTAACCGAAATCAATCCCTTTTTATAAAGCACCGCATAATCAGCCGCTGCATCACTTATGGCATCCCTGACAGTTACCTGGCGGCCACTGCCATCATCAGCACCATAAGTCATATCTAATTTATCTGTTGGAATTCCTGTTTCCAGCACTTTTCCCATATCATCGGGAGCAATTGCAAATGCCAGATGTTCCAACTGCCATACTATCAGCTGTTCCTCAACATCCATTATCGATGTAGTATTATCAAAATCAAAAACAGCATATGGTCTTTGTTTTAAATCATATGTTGATGAATACTTTCCATATGTCACCAAAAAATCATTTAAAGTTTTTTTAACATACGGATCCCAGTCAGCGCTTTGTATTAATGTCCCGCCGCGCTGTTGCTGAACAGCTTCGGGCATTTGAAACGCTGCCGCATTGATCGGTGCTGGACTAAATAAAGTAAAGCTAATGGTACTTCCTAAAAGGACTGCAATAACACAGACTTTTTTTGAAATATACATCCTGGCTCCTCCTCAATAATTATATACTTATAATATACTTAACCAGGCTGCCTGACGTTATCGAAATGTTATTTTATTCAAAATTAATATTTATTAAAAGTTAAATTTTTATTTGACTAATTAACTGCCGTATGCTATTATACTAATTGATAATGAATATCATTCCTTTTAACTCTCCAATAATATGTATTGTGGTATCCACTACACACCGGGATTATCACACGTAACCATTTTCATTCATAAATACGCAATATTTCATTCTCCTTCTCGCTTTTATAAAAGCGGGTAACCGCGTAGCGGTAATGGGTTGCATCTTTGTGAAGTCAATGCTGTTCGTGTGACAATCCCCCTTTTTTTATTCTAAAATTCAAATTGCAAATTTCCCCATACAATTAATTCTAATTTGCCCATAAAAAAACTCCCGCTTTTGGCGGGAGTTTTTTAGTCACATATTTAATCTTCGTATGCAGTTACAATTTCACCAAAATAAAGTGTATGCCAATCATTATCACCATACCAGCGTTCAGCCGTCACCTTATCAAGGTTATCTGCTATCATATCTTGTTTATACAAAACCTTACACTCAAAATGCATTCCGGCACCAGCAATAACCGGCGTCGTTATCAATTTCCCTTTTTGTGCCGTCAATCCTGCTGCTTCAAATTTATCAATATCACGAGCCGACTTCGTACCACACAGCTTTATAGCGGCACTCATATCATGAGTTGGCACACTCACAGTAAACTCATGACTTTTTTCAATTACTGACCAAGTGTACCGAGATCTTCGCACCATTACTGTAAACACCGGTTTACCCCAGATAAAACCGACTGATCCCCAGCCGATAGTCATTGTATCTGCCTTGCCATCAACTTGTGTAGTCAAAAACACTCCTGTTTTTAAGGTTTGTGTAACCTTATCCGCCACTGTTAGTGGATTAATCACTGGCATTATATCTCCCCCTGGTCTATTTATTTTTCTGATAAAATTTTTCCATAAAGTCCGCCAGACTTTTTACGCCTTCATACGGCATTGCATTATAAATGGAAGCACGCAGTCCTCCTACGGAACGATGCCCTTTTAATCCACAAAGTTTTTGTTCTTTTGCTTCAGCAATAAATTTTGCCTCAAGTTCCTCCGTAGGCAGCCGCAAGGTGACATTCATAAATGAACGACTATCTTTTTGCGCATGACCACGATAAAAATCGCTGTAATTATCAATAACATCATACAATAAAGCGGCCTTCTTGGCATTCCGGTCAGCCATAGCAATCAGCCCGCCTTGTTTTTTTATCCATGCAGCCACTTTCCCCACCATATATATACAAAAAGCCGGCGGTGTATTATACAAAGAATTCTTTTTGCTGTATGTATTATAGCGCAACATTGTTGGAATGTTTTCCGGACTGTTTTCAATAAAAGATTTCTTAGCTACGACCAATGCCACACCGGCTGGTCCAAGGTTCTTTTGTACACCAGCATAAATAAGTGAAAATTTATTAAAATCAATTGGCCGTGAAAGCATATCTGATGACATATCAGCAATTAACGGCACTCCGTTTGTTTCAGGAATATAATGATATTCTGTTCCATAAATCGTGTTATTATAACAAATATGCAGGTATGCTGCGTCATCACTTAGTTTGATCTCATCTTGTTTGGGGATATTGCGAAAATCATTAGCTTTACTGGAACCAGCAATATATCCGACTCCCTGAATTTCAGCTTCTTTATAAGCTTTTGTCGCAAAACTGCCCGACAAAACATAATTTCCCCGCTTACCCTTAATGGCAAAATTCATTGGCACCATAGCGAATTCCATGCTGGCACCGCCTTGAACAAACAGCACATCATAATCATCACCAAGCTTCATTAATTCCTTAATATCAGCTTTGGCCTTATTATGGACTTCTTCATATTCCTTAGCGCGATGGCTGATTTCCATGATGGACATGCCGCTATTACTAAAATTCAATAATTCTGCCTGTGCTTCCTTAAGAACTTCTAACGGTAGAACTGCCGGTCCTGGATTAAAATTATATACACGATTTGCTTCCACTATGAAAAACCTCCAAATATTTGCAAATTACACTCATAAAAAACTAAGTATCAATATTTGCGCATTTATTAATAAATAATTTTAAGCCTATAAAGTAATATCGTCAAGAGACAATCCCAACGTTCTTTATAATAGCAGGCATAAACCATGAAGGTCCATCGTGAAAACAGCAACCTGGTTTCAACTTTTGATGATAGAACTATTATCAACACCACATCAAAAAGTCTGAAGTGTAACCAGATAAAAATCAATACTCCCACTAAAATAATAAGCTTCAATCTGTAAATACTGCCAAGATACCCTCAATGCTATTTTGCAATAATAAAGATTAATGTATAATAAAAGACGATAAATATTTTATTATACATTAATCTTTTCTATTATATGATATAGTGAAAGAGGTAAACAAATGAAAACAACACAAAAGTCCCCGGCATTAACATTATTAGGACAAAAAGATGTCAAATATAATTATGCCTATACTCCTGAAATTCTGGAAACCTTTAGCAATAAACATCCCCAGCGTGATTATTGGGTCAAATTTAACTGTCCTGAATTCACCAGTCTTTGTCCGATAACCGGCCAGCCTGATTTTGCCACATTGTATATCTCATATGTGCCTGATAAACTTATGGTGGAAAGCAAATCATTAAAGCTTTATCTTGTAAGCTTCAGAAATCACGGTGCCTTTCATGAAGATGTTGTCAACATAATTATGGATGATTTAATAAAACTGATGTCACCACGTTATATTGAAATCTGGGGGAAGTTTCTGCCGCGTGGGGGTATTTCAATAGATCCCTATGCCAACTATGGCCGTATCGGTACCAAATATGCTGAGCTTGCCCAGCTGCGCTTCAACCAGCATGATTTAACGACAATGGACCATGTTGATAATCGTTAGAATGAAAACAAGGCTGTCGCATGAACAACATTGAGCTCATAAAAAGGATGCAGCCGGCCGCCACACAATTTCTCACCCTTTTAAGGACGGATAAAAAGAACGAAATGTTACCTATTTATGAATAACAATAGTTGCGACAAC
The DNA here is from genome assembly GCF_015732285.1 of Pectinatus frisingensis. Classification (GTDB taxonomy): domain Bacteria; phylum Bacillota; class Negativicutes; order Selenomonadales; family Selenomonadaceae; genus Pectinatus; species Pectinatus frisingensis. The sequence goes on along the minus strand of NZ_WIQU01000007.1, from coordinate 23,678 downwards.
CTCATTTACTTTTATTTTGGATTATATTCAATTATTTTTATATTATCCGTATTTTCTTCATTGAGATCGATCACGGTGTTATCATCAACTCTTATAATCGGCAGCGATGAATAACCAGTCGGATAATAGACCACTCTTCCGCGCCGTCCATCATTCAATCCAACGGTCGATCCCAGAAATGAATTTTGAATATTAGAAATAAATGGCACACATATCCGCGGATCAAGAGTAGAAAACATATTGCCGCTAATAATTTTAATTGCATCGAATGGTGTATATTTTACTTCGCCTTCGTGTTCAGTCGTTATATTGTCATAAAGATTAGCGACCATAACAATGCGGGCATATTCATCAATATTGTCCCCACTCACATTAAACGGTTCACCAGAACCGTCCATAGCCTCATGATGCTGTAATGCCGCGGCTCTCACTCCATCGGAAATATTGGGTTTATCCGCCAGTATTTTCTGACCGTTTATCGTATGCTGAATATAAATATCATAATCCGCCGGTTTTAATGTCTTGGGACGGCTGCTGATAATTCGTTCCGGCAGCAATGTCTTGCCAATATCATGTAAAAAACCCGCCAGTACAAGATCATTAATCTTGCCTTCACTAAAACGCAGCCATTTGCCGATGACGCCGGACATTATAGAAACACGTACAGAATGATGGCAGATATCATCACTTATATCACTGAGTGTGTATAAATAATCAATTATGCCACTTTCTTTTATCGTAGGTACCAATGAATTTTTTATATTGTCACTACTGGATTCAAAGGTTGTATTTTTCCCCTTGGCGACACTGGCAAAAAGTTCATTAGCCTCTGATACAATATCATTATACTTTTTTACAAAGGCATTTTCTTTATTAAAAACTATATCAGCTATTTGGTAATTACTGTTTAGTTCAAAATCATCTTTTATGTATGCCAAAGCAATATTCAGATATTTCAGCCGTATGATATGTTCCTGTGTCAGCATGGTCCCCGCAGATAAAATAACGATCATTTTATCATTGAGAATCGTTCGTCCCAATGTCATTCCAGGCATCAATTTCTCAGTAGCTACTTTTTTCACTTATAAGCCCCCTTAATTATTATCTAATCATGTAACTATATATATTCTTGATAAGAATAATAAATCCTACCTTAATTACAATTCTTTGCTGTATAATTGTGTTATCATTTAAATTTATCAGATTGGAGTGTTATTATGTTACAAATATATACAGGCAATGGAAAAGGAAAAACCACTGCGGCAATTGGCCTGTCCATACGGGCTATTGGTGCCGGTATGAGGGTATATTTTGCCCAATTCATGAAAAGCCTGGCTTATAGTGAACAAAACGTTTTACAACGTTTTTCACCACAGCTTGTATTAAAAACCAGCGGGAAACCATATTTCATAGCTGAAGAAGGAATGATTGACCCAAAAGCTGCTGCCGCCCTGACTGATGATGTTGTCATCTATCCCAAAGGAAATCCGCCTGCCGACTACATCAAATTAATTGAAGAAGGTATTATAGCTGCTGAACAAGCTATAATATCCCAGAAATTTGACATTGTCATACTTGACGAAATAAATACAGCTCTTTTTTTCGGACTGGCAAAACGCCGACTTATAGAAAATTTACTAAAAAATGTACCCAAAAATACAGAAATTGTCTGCACCGGGCGAAATGCTCCGGATTGGCTTATTGCCAAAGCAGATTTAGTAACCGAAATGAAATTAATAAAACACTATTATGACAAAGGTGTTCCCGCCCGTAAAGGCATTGAAGATTGATATTTTTTTATTTTTGCAATGCCTCTATAAGATTATCCCGCAGCTTGATATTATTATAAAGAACAGCTTCAATAGGTGTTAGCTCCTCAGTATCATCAGCCGCTGCAAAAGAAGCCGCCAACTGTCCCCGGGCATTATAAACAGTATATGCGATCGCCGTGTAATAACTGTTTTTTGCATATTTTTGTCTTTCCACCGTCACGTCTGTGTGCACCACATATTTATGAGTTCCCGATGTGACCAGCCGATCATCATCAATCCAATCAGTATTTTTTATATAATGGGTAATGTCATCCTGTATGACACGCCGCATATAAAAATCATTTTTTTCTTCTACCTGTTCAGATGGCAAATGAAAAACAGGTCGGACAAACAGTATTCCTGCCCCATTTTCTGCATATACAGCCTGGTCTTTTACTTTGCTGTCATAATATCTGCGCAGGCTCATATCCACATATAGCAATATTTTATGCCGCAGTTTATCATCATATGATAATAATGATGGATATTTAATCTCTGTGCCAAACAATTTATAATTGGAATTAAAAATTTGCGCTAAATTACGAATTGGATCACCCGCCATTACTATTCTTGCCAAATTTAGTTTCTCTCCATAATTTTGGGCAAATAGTTCATTTCCAACAGCCGGAGCACCAAAAGTAATCACACTTATCTGCTCAGGCCTGCTGCCAAGGCTAATAAAACGGGCAGCTGCCAGAACGGCTGCAGCTCCTCCCAGGCTATGCCCAGTGATATAAAGATGTGCCGCCGGATTATTTTTCAGAATATGTGCCAGATTATCTCCCAGCATCACGCCATTAGGCAAAGCCGTAAAAAGTGCCGTCTGGACGTAATTATTAAATCCGCTGTGAACCATTGGCAAATCAGGGGAGGGTGAACGCATAGCAAAATTCATAAATTCTGCCGGTGTTTTCCCGCCAAATGGAACTAATGATATCTTGACATCGTTCGAAACGTCACGTAAATCACTCGTACCGCGTATCGCCAGTAAATAAGAATCTTCTCCCGGAATAAATTTTTTATTATGTGCTATAAAAAATTTTGCCGACGCATTATTAGATTTTTCCTGAAAAAATTCAAATTTCCAGCCGTATGTTGCCAAAGTATCCTTGGCAATATTGCTGAATTTATCATCATATGCTGTCATTGACATCAGTGCGCTGACATACTGTATCTTTGCATCATTATCCTTTTGAGCAGACACAATTGATGTAAGGACAAAAATAAGCAAAACCAGCAGTATTAAAACCTTACCATATCGTTTCATTATTCTACCCCGGGCGAAATAAATTTTATTTTCTTTTTGCATTTTAACATATTCCCCATACTAATAGAAGACTCTTTTACTCCCATCAATAATGTTGCAACAACTAAAGTGGTGTGCTATAATTAGGAGCTGATAGTTTAGGAGAAATGAGGTGCATTATATGAAACAAGGAATACATCCTGATTATAAAGAAGCAACAGTAATCTGTGGCTGCGGCAATACTTTCAAGACTGGCTCGGTAAAAGAAGAACTTCGTGTGGATGTCTGCTCAAAATGCCATCCGTTTTATACGGGGCGTCAGCGTGAATCTGCTGCCGGTGGTAGAATTGAAAAATTTAACAAACGTTACGGGAAAAAATAATATTTGTTATGGGCGGCAGAGCAGAAATGCTCTGCTACATTTATATATAAGACAAATTTTATCATTTGATACATATATCTATCAGAAAATCCCCGCAAAAGGAGTGTTATGATGGGGCAAAAAGACTGCACTAAAATGACCGTGGGCGGACAGGCTGTCATTGAGGGTGTCATGATGCGCGGTCCCAAATACGTGGCTACGGCAGTGCGTGAACCGTCCGGACAGATCAGCATAAAAAGGAGTCCGGTAAATTCATTTGGTGACAAATATCCTATTTTAAAAAAACCTTTTCTGCGCGGCATTTTGTCATTGGCAGAATCCTTGGTGATTGGCATGCAATCATTATCATACTCAGCTAAAATGGCCGGTGAAGAGGAAGAAGATAAGCTTTCTGACAAAGACATGGCCGTCACCATCTTAGTATCATTAGCGGCAGCAGTTATTTTATTCATCGTAATCCCCACCGCCGCTGCCAAATTTTTCCCCACTGATAACCCAATTTATCGGAATCTTGGAGAAGGAATACTGCGCCTGTTGATATTTCTTTTATATATTTATGCAATATCACGTATAAAAGACATTTATCGCGTGTTCCAATATCACGGTGCTGAACACAAAACTATATTTGCTTATGAGGCCGGTGTCCCGCTGCTGCCAGAAAACATAAAACCATTTCCACGCTTTCATCCGCGCTGCGGTACATCTTTTTTACTTATTGTGATGCTTGTCAGTATCGTGGCATTCGCTTTTCTCGGCTGGCCTGATTTATTATACCGGATATTGTCCCGAATAATTTTATTGCCGGTCATTGCCGGCATATCTTATGAAATCATCCGCCTTTCGGCTCGTTCAGACAATCGTATAATACATTTAGCAACTCTGCCAGGCCTTTGGCTGCAAAGACTTACGACCAGGGAACCTGACTATGCGATGATCGAGGTTGCTGTCAAGGCAGTGGAAGCTGTTCTTGTCGAAGAAAAGGCAGAAACTTCCGAAGCATCCAATGCAGCCAGTCCATCATTTGTCTGCCCCGCCGATAATAATTGATTTTATAAAGAAAGGATTGTAGTCTGTGTTCGACAAGTTAGATGCCATCGAAGGAAAATATCGGGAATTAGAATCACTCATCAGCGATCCGACGATTTTAGCCGATATGCCCCGTTGGCAAAAATATAGCCAGGAACATGCCGCCTTAAGCGAAATTGTCAGCAAGTATCGTGATTATAAGCGGGTAATTCGTGAATTAAAAGAAAATAAGGCCATGCTGACTGAAGAAATCGATGATGAATTTAAACAACTATTAGAAACAGAAATAGTTTCATTAGAGATATCAAAAGAATCTTTCGAAACGGAACTGCCTATATTACTTCTCCCTAAAGATCCCAATGACAACAAAAACGTAATAATCGAAATACGCGGTGGTGTAGGCGGTGAAGAAGCGGCATTATTTGCCGGTGATTTATTTCGCATGTATTCCAGATATGCAGAATCAAAAGGCTGGAAGGCCGAAATTCTGGATTCCAACCCCACGGAACTTGGTGGGTTCAAGGAAATATCTTTCAGTATCGAAGGCCATGGTGCTTACAGCCGGCTGAAATACGAAAGTGGAACACATCGTGTCCAGCGCGTACCCGCAACCGAATCAAGCGGACGAATACATACTTCGGCTGTTACGGTAGCTGTCTTGCCGGAAGTTGAAGATGTTGAAATTGATATAAAACCAGCTGATTTACGGATAGACACTTACAGAGCCAGTGGCGCCGGCGGCCAATACGTAAACAAAACAGAATCGGCCATCCGTATAACCCATCTTCCCACCGGCATAGTAGTACAGTGCCAGGATGAAAAATCACAATTAAAAAACAAAGAAAAAGCCATGCGAGTGCTGCGGGCCAGATTAAATGACGCAGCGCAGCAGTCCCGTCATGACCAAATAGCTGCCGATAGGAAAAGCCAGGTCGGTTCAGGTGACAGAAGCCAAAGAATAAGAACTTATAATTTTCCGCAGGGACGTGTGACAGATCATCGTATCGGACTTACACTACACAAATTAGACAGCATTTTAAACGGTGAACTTGACGAGATAATAGCTGCGCTCATAACTACCGAACAGGCAGAAAAACTGCAACAGGTTAAATGATTATGACAAAAACCATAAGACAGTCCAATAATTCTAAAGTGTGGACTATTGGCAGTATTTTAAAATGGACCCAAGCTTATTTCACTGAAAAAAAAATTTCCTCGCCACGTCTGGATGCAGAAGTTTTATTAGCATATTTACTGCAGAAAGAACGCATATACTTATATGTACATTTTGATGAACCCTTACAGGAAAATGAACTGACAGCCTTCCGCAACATAATAAAAAAACGGGCTGCCCGGATACCGGTTGCTTATATTACCGGTCAAAAAGAATTCATGGGACTGACCTTTAAAGTCAGCAGTGCTGTCTTAGTACCGCGCCCTGAAACAGAATTATTGGTAGAAACTGCAATAAATAAATTTTCTGATTATAAGACAGTTAATTTTGCCGACATCGGAACAGGCAGCGGTGCTATTGCCATATCACTGGCCAAACTGCGCAATAACTTTTCCGGTTGTGCCGTCGATATTTCAAAAGAAGCATTAATTATAGCAAGAACCAATGCTGAAATTTTTCAGGTCAGTGATAAAATCAAATTTCTTCAAGGAGATTTATTAGCTCCATTATATGAACAGAACGATTTTAATAAACTTGACCTCATCATTTCAAATCCTCCTTATATCCCACTCAGTGATATGGACAAATTAGAACCGGAGATCCGCAAGTACGAACCGGCTAATGCTTTAACTGACAATAATGACGGCCTTGGTTTTTATCGCCGGCTTATAAATGACAGCAGCCGTTTTCTTACTGATAATGGAGCTTTGGCTTGTGAATTTGGCATCGGCCAGTCTGCTGCCATAAAGGAAATGGCACAAAAAAACGGTTGGGGAAAATACGAAATATTAAAAGATTTAGCAGGAATCGAGCGGGTGATCATACTATGGAAACAAAAATATTAAAAATGGATACAGCGACAGATGAAAAGTTGTCAGTTGCTGCACAAGCGATAAAAAATGGTGATTTAGTAGCTTTCCCTACTGAAACAGTGTATGGACTCGGTGCAAACGGGCTTGACGAAAAAGCGGCAGCCAAAATTTATGCTGCCAAGGGACGTCCCTCCGATAATCCACTTATACTACATATTGACAGTATCAAAATGTTAGCAATGATAACTGATAAAGTTCCGCATATGGCAATGGAAATAATGGCTGCTTTTTGTCCCGGACCAATAACGATGATTGTTCCCAAAAAAATTGCCGTTCCTGATCGAATAACCGGTGGCCTGTCTACAGTGGGTGTTCGTATGCCTGATAACGACATTGCCAGAAAGCTGATCACATTATCAGGCGTGCCGATAGCCGCTCCCAGTGCCAATCTTTCCGGCCGTCCCAGTCCTACGACAGCAGCAACAGTATATGATGATTTGAACGGACGCATACCGTATATTTTGGATGGCGGCCCTTCTGATTTTGGTGTTGAATCTACTATCGTTGACTGCACTGAGTCAATACCAGTCATACTGCGGCCCGGAGCAATTACTAAAGAAATGTTGGAAGAAATTTTCCCCGAGGTCCGTGTTGACCCTGCTTTGTCCGGTAAAAATTCTGTTCCCAAAGCTCCCGGCATGAAATACCGTCACTATGCGCCTAAAGCCCCAATGATTTTACTTAAAGGCCGCAAAGAAAACATGCTCGCAGCCTTTACCAAAGAACTGTCCAAATGCAAAAAGGCCGGCCAATCTGTCGGTATAATAGCCAGCCATGAAGTGACGAATCTGCTCCGGCACTCATATTCATATGATTATGGAAGCCAGAATGATTTATTTCATATTGCCGCTGATCTTTATAATGCCCTACGTTACTTTGATGATAAACCTGTCGATATACTTCTGGCTGAAGGCACCACGGAAAAAGGCATTGGACTTGCCATTATGAACCGCTTAAAAAAAGCCAGCGGACAGAATATACTTTCAGTATAATACTTTCAGCATATAAAAATAATTAATAATAATTACCAGTATTTGCTATTAGATAATCGTTTATGTTAAAATTATTTTAAAAATGATAGGTGGTGTAAATATCCTTCGGGATATTGGACTATGAAAATTGTTATTGGCTGTGATCAAGGTGCACTGGAATTAAAAGAACACGTAAAAGAAGTATTGTCAGAATTCAAGGATATTACCGTCGAAGATGTCGGCACATATAATACGGATTCGGTGGACTATCCGGATATTGCTGAAAAAGTCTGTTCAAAAATAACTTCAGGCCAGGCAGACAGAGGTATTGCCCTTTGCGGTACCGGCATAGGTATTTCTATTGCCTGCAATAAAATAAAGGGAATAAGGGCAGCGCTCTGCCATAATGTCTTCACAGCGCGTATGTCCCGCCAGCATAATAATGCCAATGTATTATCTATGGGAGGCCGCGATATAAGTTTCGGGCCGGCTTCAGAAATTGTCCGTGTATGGGTAACAGAAAAATTTCTGGGCGGCCGTCATGAACGCCGTGTCAATAAAATTACTGCTTTGGAAAATGGGCAGTGAGCTTAAAACTTTAGGAGGATGTACATGAATCTCACAGATGACTTATCGAAAGTAGATTTAGAAGTAAACAATGCTATCAATGCCGAACTTGCCCGCCAACGCAATAAATTGGAATTAATTGCCTCAGAAAATATTGTAAGCCGCGCTGTCATGCAGGCTCAGGGCAGCGTACTCACAAACAAATATGCTGAAGGATATCCTGGCAAGCGTTATTACGGTGGCTGCGAATGTGTCGACGTCGTTGAACAGCTGGCTATTGATCGTGTAAAAAAACTATTCGGCGCATCTTATGCCAATGTGCAGCCACATTCAGGCGCACAAGCCAATACCGCAGTTTACTTTGCTCTTCTAAATCCAGGTGATACAATAATGGGAATGAATCTCACCGATGGCGGCCATCTCACCCATGGCAGCCCGGTCAACATTTCCGGTACATACTTTAATATTATTCCTTACGGTGTAAATAAAGAAACTGAACGTATTGATTACGATGCATTGCACGAATCAGCCAGAAAACATCATCCTAAATTAATAGTTGCCGGTGCGAGTGCTTATGCCAGAATCATCGACTTCCAGCGTTTATCGGAAATAGCCAAAGACGTCAATGCCTATTTAATGGTCGATATGGCTCATATTGCCGGGCTAGTTGCTGCCGGGCTGCATCCCAATCCAATCGAATATGCTGATGTAGTGACATCAACGACCCACAAGACTCTGCGCGGCCCACGCGGCGGAATCATATTATGTCGTGACGCTGAATTTGGCAAACAATTCAATAAGGCTATTTTCCCTGGTACTCAGGGCGGCCCTTTAATGCATGTAATAGCAGCTAAGGCCGTTGCTTTTAAAGAAGCACTTAGTGATGAATTTAAAGAATATCAACGTCAAATAATAAAAAATGCCCGTGCATTATCCGAAGCTTTGATTCAAAACGGGTTTCGCATCGTTTCCGGCGGAACAGACAATCATTTAATGCTCGTTGATCTTAGAAGCAAAAACATTACCGGCAAAGAAGCCGAAAAAATACTTGATGATATCGGAATCACCGTCAACAAAAATACCATTCCATTCGAACCACTCAGTCCGTTTGTAACCAGCGGCATACGACTGGGCACCCCGGCTCTTACAACACGTGGTTTGAAAGAAGACGATATGCGTGAAATAGCTGCTATCATCGGCATGGTGCTCGATAATCCTACTGACGAAAATACAAGAACACAAGCTGCCGACAAGGTAAAGTCTTTGTGCGAAAAATATCCTTTATATTGATACAAAAGGAGCAATAAAATGACTGATCACTTGAATGTAACTGTTATTGACCATCCGCTTGTCCAGCACAAATTGACCTTAATGCGAATGGAAGAAACCGGCACCAAAGATTTCCGTGAATTACTGGAAGAAATATCTATGTTGATGGCTTACGAAATAACCCGTGACCTGCCTTTGACCGATATTCAAATCAAAACACCGGTCTCAACCTGCACATCCAAAACCCTTGATGGTAAAAAGATGGGACTTATTCCCATTTTACGTGCCGGTTTAGGAATGGTTGACGGTATTGTCAAGCTAATCCCTACCATAAAAATCGGTCATGTTGGCATGTACCGTGACCCTGCAACGTTAAAACCCATCGAATATTACTGCAAACTACCTACTGATGTTGCTGAACGCACTTTAATAGTGGTTGACCCGATGCTGGCGACCGGTGGTTCGGCGGCTGCGGCCCTTTCGTTGTTAAAAGCAAAAGGTGCTCGTCACATTATCTATCTATGCTTAGTTTCTGCACCCCAAGGTATAAAAGCCATCAACGACATGCATCCTGACATCAAAATTTACACTGCCTCAGTAGACGAACGCCTCAACGAACACGGCTACATCGTACCGGGACTCGGTGATGCCGGTGATCGCCTATTTGGTACATTATAATTTATCATTTATTTATAATTGGAGTAAACAATGAATCAATATCATCGGCCTGACTGGACCGAATATTTTTTAGATATCGCCAAGGCTGTAGGCAGACGTTCAACTTGCTTTCGCCGTCGTTATGGAGCAATTATAGTAAAAGACAAAATAATAATAAGCACTGGTTACAATGGTGCACCGCGCGGCGAAGATAACTGTATTGATACCGGAATATGTGAACGTGAGCGCCAGCATGTCCCCAAGGGACAACGCTATGAATTATGCGTTGCTGTCCATGCAGAACAAAACGCCATAATAGCTGCCGATCCGGTGAAGATGCAAAATGCCACGATTTACATTGTCGGCTATAATGAAGATGGTACGCTGGCTTCCGGTAAGCCCTGCCTTTTATGCCGAAGAATGATCTGCAATGCAATGATTGCCAAGGTAGTATATTTAGAAACAGACGGTTCAGTCGTAGAAAAAAAACCTCAGGAAATCTGTTAATTTTTAGTGGTCTTTTGCGCTGTCGATTGATTTATCACTTTTTATGTTAAATAACCGACAGCATAAGGGGCCATTTGGTTCTTATTTTAGAAAAACTAATTGATATATTTCTTGTATTGGGGTAAGATAATAGCAGTGTTCGGGATTAATTGCCAGCAAATTGCTCATATAGACAGAGCCGTTGCCGCAGCGAATTCTCTAATACATTTTATTTTCTGCCATATAGTGAAGGAAGTGCGCTGTAAAGATGCCGAGTTCGGTTTTGGCCTTTATTATTGCTTTAGTGATTGTTCTGCTGATAACACCCGTTATAATAAAATTTGCTATCAAAACAGGAGCGATGGACGCTCCCGATAAAAGGAAGGTACATCACCAGCCTATTCCGCGTTTAGGAGGACTGGGTATTTATATTAGTTTTCTTATTGCGGTCGTCTTTATATCTCTTACCACTGATATAACAGCCGGGCACATAAACGAATTATTAGGTCTTCTGATAGGTGGCACATTCATTGTAATAGTAGGAATAATTGATGATTATACTAACCTGCCTGCTAAAATCAAACTTATCGGCCAGATAGCTGCTGCCTGCATATTAGTATCCTTTGATGTGCGTATTGATTTTTTATCCAATCCATTCGGTGATTGGATATTTCTGGAATACTTGTCTTTACCATTTACTGTTTTTTGGATCGTCGGATTGACTAACACAGTTAATTTAATCGATGGACTGGACGGATTAGCTGCAGGTGTATCTACAATAGCCTCTATCACTTTGCTATTGGTTGCCTATCAGCAGGGTGATATGTTCACTGTGTTTATTACCGCAGCATTAGTAGGTTCAGCCTTAGGGTTTTTAAAATATAACTTTAATCCTGCCCGTATTTTCATGGGAGATACAGGCAGTATGTTTTTAGGGTTTATTTTAGCGGGCGTATCTATTATCGGTGCCGTAAAGAGTGCTACTACAATTGCCCTTATCGTTCCCATACTGGCACTTGGCCTGCCGATATTAGATACAGCCTTTGCCATTATCAGGCGTTACCGTGGCGGCGTACCTATTTTTAAACCTGACAAAGGACATCTGCATCACCGTCTTTTGGATCTTGGCTTTACACAAAGACAAGCTGTCTTGTTGATGTATGTTTTCAGCTGTTTTTTGGGAGTGAGTGCGATAGCACTTACCCAGGTCAATGAATATGTCGGTATTATAATATTGGTATTTATAATATCGGTCATTATTTACGGGGCAAAAAAAATCGGTATATTCCATCCAAAAAATAATTTGCATGCTTAATAATATTCAATAAAATATTTCCGTGCCGGATTAGTAATGAATGCATTCTCCGGTTGTTTACCGACAGGAGGGAACCTTTATGAAAAACAAAATCAAAGTAATGACGGTTTTTGGTACAAGACCGGAGGCAATAAAAATGGCCCCGGTTGTATTGGAACTAGCGAAACATTCGGAAATAGAACCAATTATTACTGTCACGGCCCAACACCGTGACATGCTCGATCAAGTATTACACTTGTTCTCGATAACGCCGGATTATGACCTCAACATTATGGCTGCCGATCAGACCCTATTCGATATAACCGACAAGGCCATGCGGGGACTGGACAAGGTCTTTACCAGGGAAAGTCCCGATATAGTGCTTGTCCACGGTGATACAACCACTACTTTTGCCGGAGCACTGACAGCCTATTACCACGAAATATCCGTAGGTCATGTTGAAGCCGGATTACGGACCGGTAACAAATATTCTCCGTTTCCCGAAGAAATGAACAGGAAGCTTACCGGAGCATTGACAGATCTGCATTTTGCCCCCACACAGGTATCTTATGAAAATCTGCTGCGTGAAAATGTCTCCGCAAAAAACATTTTCATTACCGGTAATACTGTAATTGACGCATTACATAAAACTGTTGGCAGCAATTATGCTTTTACTGATAAACTATTGCAAGACATTGATTATAATAAACGTATTATTCTAGTGACAACTCATCGCCGGGAAAATTTAGGTGAACCGATGCGCCATGTTTATAAAGCCATGAAACAACTCGTTACGGAATACCCGGATATAGAAATGGTATTCCCCGTTCATAAAAATCCACTGGTACGCAAAGTTGTCAACGAAGAATTAGGCGGTTTAAACAGAGTGCATTTAATAGATCCACTGGATTACGAACCGTTTGCTAATCTGATGCATAGATCCTACTTAATATTAACAGATTCCGGCGGCATACAGGAAGAAGCTCCTTCACTAGGCAAACCGGTACTGGTGCTACGCGATACTACCGAACGTCCCGAAGCGATAAAAGCCGGCACAGTAAAACTTATCGGCACGGAGCGTTCCCGTGTATATAATGAAGTCAAATCTCTGCTGGAAAATAAAGATGAATATATCCGTATGTCCAATGCCTGTAATCCATACGGTGACGGTAAAGCCGCTCAGCGCATAGTTCAAGCTATATTGTATCATTATGGTTTCACTAAAGATCGACCTGAGTCATTTCTTTCCAAGGCATAAATTTAAAGTTCATCGGTTTAATACCGGTGAACTGCCTTTATATAACTTATTTTCTCTGACTTAATTTTAACGACAATATTAACAATTTTCTTTAAATATATTTTCGTGTTATATCACTGATAATTTAGATATATTTCTAATTAGAATAATTTATAAGTAAAGGATGTCAACGCAATGAACTTAAAAACCAGAATGTACGCTTCATATGCAGTAGTAATAGTTCTGACTGGAATTATCGGACTATTCTCACTGTATTCATTAGCTAAGGTGGATGCCCACCTGACCGAACTCGGTAATCAGAGGATCCCGCAATTAAACATAGTGGCTAACATCGACAAAGAACTCAATGCATACATAGCTGCGCAGCGCAATGTCATGCTGCGGCCTGCTTCTAATGAAGGCATAAGCCAAATGCAAAGCACCGAACAAATAATAGATGACAACCTAAATAAACTGCATGATGATCCACTCTCCGAACATAAAGACCAGATAGAACAGATAATGTCGCTTTGGCAGGATTATAAAAAGTTATCCAATGACCGCATAAAAATGTTTAGAGCCGGACAAACATTGGAATCTGACGAAGTAGGCACCCAAACCGCAAAAACAAGAGAAATTCGCAATCAACTCAACGACAGTATAGCCAACTATATTAAAGAAGCAAATACTGCTACAGAAAAGACCGTAGCCGACGGACAAAGCGAATATGGTAAGAGTAAGATCATGACTGCTGTCGGATTATTCATTGTCTTGATATTGGCAATGGTCATCGCTACACTGGTAACAAAATACATGAGCAAATTCATCAATTCCTTTTTAAGCGTGTGCCAAAAAGTATCTGATGGTGATTTGAAACAGCAGATTGATTTCAACGGCAGTGACGAATTCGGTGAAATGGCTACTGTCTATAATAAAACCATAGCTGACATAAAAACCTTGATCAAGACCATCCAGACTACCACGGGAAATGTTGTCAACACTGTTTCACAGGTGGCAACGGGTGCTGATCAATCAGCCAATGCCATCCAGAATATTGCCCAGTCCGTAACCGTAGTCGCCCAATCAGCCGATAAACAATCCAAAGGCATCAGTAAAGCCACTAAAGATACAGCCAGTATGACAAATTATATGAAAGCAGTGTCCCAAGACGCCAAGACAGCTGCCGATGATGCGGAAAAAACACTCAATATCGCTAACGAAGGTACTCAGATAATGTTCTCAACGATAGAACAAATGAAAGTCATCGAAAAAACGACCAAAAATTCTTCTGCAGTTATATCCGCTTTGGGACAAAGATCAAAAGAAATCGGTCAAATTGTCGACACGATATCCGGTATCGCCGGACAGACAAACCTCCTGGCCTTGAATGCTGCTATTGAGGCAGCACGTGCTGGTGAACAGGGCAAGGGATTTGCTGTTGTTGCTGAAGAAGTACGTAAACTTGCTGAACAGTCACAAGATGCAGCTCAACAGATAGCCGAATTAATAAGCCGCATCCAAAAAGAAACCCAGGAAGCAGTGGATGCCATATCCACAGGAACTGGTGAAGTGCAGCAAGGAATAGAATCAGTCAACAAATCCGGTGAAGCTTTTTCCAATATAATGCAGACAACCGCTTCAGTGGCAATGCAGGTACGTGAAATGTCAGAAACCATGGTGGAAGTTGCCAAAAATGGTGAAAATATTCTTGAAAAAATGCAGAATGTCGACAAAGAAACCAAAGTGGTGGCCGGAGAAATGGAAAATACATCTGCTGCCACAGAAGAACAAACAGCATCTTTAGAAGAAATATCTGCATCATGTCAAAATCTGCAGCAAATGTCTGACAAGCTGCTCAATGAAACCAAAAAATTCATTATGTAATTTTTAAGATTTAATTTATATATCAGCTTTAAGGCTGTCACACGTAAACATTTTTATTCATAAACAATGTAATATTCCGTTTTCTGTCACCTTTAAAAGGGTTTTAATAAACGGTAATATTTTGCATCTTTATGAGGACAATGCTGTTCGTGTGACAGCCTTCTTTTTATCTGCCAACTGAAAAATGTAAATAACATTGATTTCCCTTCCAATTCTTAAATAAATGAAAAAAACTGGCCGCTGATATTGCAATTGTATATGTCATTTACATAATTACAATATTATATTTATGTCATTTTATATTTTTGTTAATTAAGTACTGTTTGACAGAACCATCCATTCAATATACTATAAAACATATTTATCAGCTGTGGTTATACATATGGCTGGCAATTATTTCATTTATGATAAGAGGTTATTACTATGAAAATTGGAAAAAGTCTTATGTTTGCTGCCACTTTGATAGTCAGCATATTAACGGCAGCAGGGTGCGGACAGCAGCAAAATATTAACCAGACATCATCTTCATCTGATACTGCCCGACAAAAAATAATCATCTCAGCAGCGGCCAGCCTCAAAGATGTAATGAATGCCCTGGCCGATGAGTACAAAAAAGACCATCCCAATGTCGACCTGACATTCAACTTAGGTGCCAGCGGTTCATTGCAAAACCAGATAGAGCAGGGTGCTCCTGCCGATATATTTATTTCAGCGGCACAAAAACAAATGAACGCCTTGACCGATAAGGGTCTGCTTGCCGACAATACCCGCCAGGATCTGCTCATAAATAAAATCGTACTTGTCGCACCAAAGGACAACAGCGCCGATCTAAAAGATTTTTCTGACATCACTACTGATAAAGTGCATAAAATAGCCATAGGCGACCCCAAAAGCGTACCGGCCGGTCAATATGCCGAACAAATATTCAAGAATCTTGGTTATAGTGATGCCGTCACCCCCAAAACAGTTTATGCCAATGATGTACGTGCTGTTTTAGCCTGGGTTGAAAATGGTGATGCCGACTGCGGCCTGGTCTACAAAACAGATGCCGCCATATCAGATAAAATCAAGATTATCGCCGAAGCCCCTGAAGATTCAAATAAACCTATAATATATCCCGTTGCCATCTTAAAATCATCCCAAAATATCGATGCAGCCAAATCCTTTGTCGATTTTCTGCAAACACCGGCGGCCAGTGCAATATTTGAAAAATACGGTTTCACTCCCGCAAAGAAATGATAGATTACTACCCGCTTTTCATATCGGTTAAAACCTCTTGTATTGCCACTATAATAGCCTTTTTTACCGGAATATATGCCGCCTATATAATTGTTAAGATAAAGCGCTTTAAAGGCATACTTGATGCCATATTGACACTGCCGCTGGTACTTCCCCCCACAGTCGTCGGTTTTTTACTGCTGATTGCCTTCGGTAAAAACAGCATAATCGGACAGCTGCTGTTAAAAATGGGATATTCGCTGGTTTTTTCATGGGAAGCGACTGTTCTGGCAGCCGTGGTCGTATCATTTCCTCTGATGTACAGGACTACCCGCGGTGCTTTTGAACAAATCGATAAAAATATAATCTATGCTGCCCAGACTCTCGGTATAAGTGAATGGAAAATATTCTGGCACATTATGCTTCCCAATACCCGTCACGGTCTAATTGCCGGTGTTATACTGACATTTACCCGCGCATTGGGAGAATTCGGTGCAACTATAATGGTGGCAGGCAACATTCCCAAAGTCACACAAACAATTTCCACTGCCATTTATTCGGCTGTCCAAGCAGGTGATAATACCGCTGCCGTTTTTTGGGTAGGCATTATCATAAGCTTTTCATTCATTGTTATCGTACTGATGAATTTCTGGCTGAAATACAATGAAGACAGCAAAATGAAAGTTCCCGCCGGAAATGGGGGCTGAATATGTCACTGATAGTAAACATCACCAAAAAGCTCAACAATTTTACACTTAATGTTGACTTTAATGTGGAAGATGAGATTTTTGCAATGTTAGGAGCCTCCGGCTGCGGTAAAAGCATGACATTAAAATGTATTGCCGGCATAGAAACTCCTGACAACGGTCATATCGAATTCAATAAAAAAGTCCTCTTCGACAGTAAAAAATCCATAAATTTATTACCGCAGAAAAGGCACATCGGCTATTTATTCCAAAATTACGCTCTATTTCCCAATATGACTGTCCGGGAAAATATTCTCTTTGCCGCAGACGGCAATAAAGCTGAAAAGAATAAAATTGTAGAAAAAAATATCAAAAGATTTCATCTCCAAGGTCTGGAAAATAATTATCCGGCCAGTCTATCCGGCGGGCAGCAGCAAAGGACAGCTTTTGCGCGGATACTAGCCGCACGGGCAGAGCTGCTTATGCTGGATGAACCTTTTTCAGCACTCGACAGCTATCTGAAATGGCAGCTTGAGCTGGAACTGAGCGAACTACTCGAACGATACAAAAAAACAACACTTTTCGTATCTCATAACCGGGATGAAGTATACCGTTTATGCAGCCGCATAGCCGTGATGGATCAAGGAAACATTGAGGTAATAAGTGATAAATACGAACTATTCAATGACCCCCGGACAGCAGCCGCTACTATTCTTACCGGCTGCAAAAATATATCCCATGCCAAAAAAATAGATGCGCATCACCTATATGCGTCTGATTGGCAGCTGACTCTTACCTGTCGGAGGGAAATACCGGACAATTTAACCTATATAGGCTTCAGGGCTCATTTTTTTAAGATTGAAAATGAACCGGATGCCGCTAATTGTTTTCCCTGCCAGATAGATCGTGTAATCGAAGATACCTTCTCTTTCGTTATCATGATACGGTCTGCTGAAGCAGACACCTCTGCCAAAACCATGCGCTGGGAACTTTCCAAAAACAGCTGGTTGAATTTATCAAAGAAAGCTATTTTTTTATCAATACCTGAAGAAAAAATTATTTTACTGAAGAAATGAGGTGATATCTATGAAATTAAGCGCCAGAAATCAATTGAAAGGCACTATATACTCAATCGATACCGGCAGTGTAAATGACATTGTCAAAATCAAATTGTCCAGTGGTGACATTATTTCCGCCACCATCACCAAGCAATCAGTCCAGGAACTGGGCCTGGAAGTAGGCAGACCGGCATACGCCGTCATAAAAGCCAGCTCCGTAATGATAGCTGTTGATTAATGATTGCACAAAAAAACTGCCGCACGTGACCATTTTCCTTCATAATATGCAATCACACTCCCTTTACCGTCTTAAAAAGACGAAAAACAGGTGTTTTGCCCGTTTATGAAATAAATGCCGTGCGGCAGCCTTTTTATTTTGCTGTGTGACCATGAATATACTCCTCATGGCACCGGACACTAAACTGCGGTGTCGGCAGATAATGACAGATAAATTCATCTCCACTGCACTTTAATAAAAATGTATCAATAAATGGACTTTGATTATAAACCAGTCTTATACTAATTTCATTTCCGGCGATATTACAGGCAGCATAGGGATTATTATAAAAAATAGTCGTACAGGAATCATAGTCCAAGCTCTCACCGGTGATATTTTTTTCCCAATGATCACATCCCGCCCGTAAACAAAACTTTTTAGTTATTGTTTTCAAAACTAAAAAAATTCTTTTATCTCCCACTGTCCATTTAATAGACATTGATTGCAAACCCAGCATATTATTATCAAAAACAATTTTTTTATCTACCGGTATCACGCCCTCAAGTTCTCCATGATACGGCCTGCTGATTTCCCAAACCTTATCCGGCTGCGGTCTTATTGCTGATCCGTGCTTATCTGGCAGCAAAGAACCGGCAAAATCCCACACGGCCGACATCACCGCCGGTGCAGCTTCCTGCTCAGTACCACCGGTGATGGCAATGACCATGTTCTCATCCGGCAGAATAATACAATACTGCCCAAATATTCCTGCGGCCCTGAAAGCGTGTCTATAGCTGCACTTCCAAAAATAATATCCATAACCGCACGCATCATCAGTATTGGTACATCCCGTTGTATCTATATGGACAGCGGACAATTTGTCCACATATTTTCTTTGCAGCAGTTCCTTTCCACCATAGATTCCTTTATTCAGCAAAAACAGACCAAATTTTGCAATATCCATTGTTCTGATATTCAATCCATATGACCCGGGATTATATCCCTGCGCATTTTTTTCCCAACTGACGTTATTCATCCCCAGCGGCACAAATAATCGTGGTCGAAGGTAATCAAATAAATCCATGCCTGTCAGTTCCTTTAACATCGCTGAACATAAAAACGGACAACGATTGTCATAAAAGAAACTCGTTCCCGGTTCATTTTGCAGCTGTAACTGTAACGCCTCCCTTATCCAATCACTGCAAAGATAAAATGACTGGATACCCTGCTCAACATATCCAAAGGTCATAGATAAAAGATTACGCACAGTTACTTTACGCATTCGCTCACCCGGAAGAAAATCTATTTTATTTTTCAATACGTCGCATACTCTTGTATCTTCTGATAAAATTCCCTCCTGCATGGCAAACATCATCGCTGCCGCAGTAAAACTCTTGCTTATTGAATAAACACTTTGCCCTTGATTCTTATTATAAGGGTACCAGTAAGCTTCGCCAAACAGTTTATTATCACGGAAAACTACTAATGAATGGCTGCCCAGCATGTCAAGTTTATCCAATAAGACTGCCATATCCGCTGAACCATTTACCGTAATATTTCTCATATGCTCCTCTTTCAGTCGGGCAGTATTCTCCGTAACTGCACACCTATATAAGCTGCCAGCAGATCCTTAATTACATCACCTATTATAAAAGGCAGTACACCGACAACTACTGCCTGCATAACAGAAATTTTAGTTGTCAGACACAGCCCCAGTACTCCGAAAAAATACGAAACCGGGATACTGACCAATCCGGCTGCGAAATAACGAAAAAGTACCGGTTTTTTCCCCTTCAGCTGACTGCACAGCGGATATCCCGCTATAAATCCCCAAAGATAACCGCCGCTCGGTGAAACCAGCACACCAGCACCGCCGCTGCCACCGGCAAAAACAGGCAATCCTACCGCTCCCAGTAAAAGATAAACCACCATAGCGACAAATGTCTGCGCCGGTGTCAGCACAAAAGCTGTCAGCAGCATTGCCAAGGTTAAAAACGTGAAAGGCACAGTCGTAAAGGGAATAGGGAAAGACAGATATGCCGATACACAAATAATTGCCACACAAACAGCTATCTTAGTCAAGCCGCGCGTTGAAGCCATAATATCAGTCCTTTATATAAATATTCAATACCGTTCTTATTACTACTTTAATATAACACATTGCCCAATATAGTCAACCTATTATATACATCAGTTAACAAATTATACGTTTTTTGACAAAAAAATAAAGCGTACGGCATATCGCCTACACTTCAGCTTTGCAACATTAATGGTGGGCAGGGATGGATTCGANCAACTGAGCTACAGGGCCATATTCTTTTCATAACTGCGATAACTATTCTACCATAAAGGAAATACAGTGTCAATGATTTTTGACAATAAAAAACCTGCCCCCATTACCGAAAGCAGGTAAAAAATCACTTAGACAACGCATTGACCTTATTGGCTAAGCGAGACTTACGGCGAGCTGCAGTATTCTTATGGAAAATATTATCGGCAGCTGCTTTATCTATTTTTTTGCAGGCAGCGGACAAAAATGATTTTGCTTCTTCCGCATTACCGGCTTTAACTGCATCATTAACCTTGCGAAAAGCAGTCTTAACGGTTGATTTAACCGCTACGTTTTTAGCACGGCGTTCAGCATCAGTTTTTACACTCTGTATTGAAGATTTTATATTTGGCAAGTAATTCACCCCTTTATAAGCCATTTCATTTAAATATTCTATCACGTAATAATACTTAATGCAAGAAATTATCCTGAATAAATAATAATATTAATTCAAAAAGAAGTTCTTTGCCATTTACCAATATATTTCATAATAATGTCACGATAATTTCACATATGGTCATATTCTATCGTGCTATAATCCGGTTGTAAGTAGTAAACAAACATTTACCAAGGAAGTGTTGTAATAATGTTTAATTTTAAAACCAAAAAAATAACAGCTTTTATTCTTTCATCCTGTATGGCGGTCTCCGTATTTGGTACCGCCGTTGTAGAAGCCAGTCCTTTTGACCACGGCCCGGATTGGGCGCAGCATGACTCGGATTGGCAGAATGACCACGACAGGCAATGGCGTGACCATGACCAGGAATGGCGCGACCACGACAGACAGTGGCGCGAACATGCCAATGATCGCCATTGGCGGGAAATACATGCGCACAGATGGCCTGAATGGTATAAGTGGCACCATGAAAACGGTGATGACGGCTATGACGCTTTTTTAATGGGCATAATTGCCGGCACCGTGCTTTCACAATGAACAGCCGCTGACAAACAGGACTGCCGCACGCGGGCATTTCATTCATAGATATTGCCGTATTCCGTTCTTCCTGTCCATCTTTAAAGGACAGAAAGTCGCGGTGGTATACTGCAACCCTTTATGAGATCAATGCCATGCCGGCAGTCCCTTTTGCATTGGTTTAGTATTTAATTATATTTATGCAGCTGCGGCACCGTCAAAATGAATATTCCAGTGTCATATAGAAGGTCCGTCCCTGCTGCGGATAGGGAACGGTATTATCAGTAACAGGATTGCCCTGATTGTTCTGGTTGCCCCTGTTCAGCTGCATCATTTGCTTTGGCCCTTTGTTGCCGATATCATTGACACCGGCTATTAATCTCAGCTGCTTGTCAAAATTATACTTCATACCGATATTGAATAAACCCAATGGTTGATAATATCTCATTTCACCGCCACCATCACCACCACAATACCATGGCAGCTTATCAGTCCAGTTATATTCGCCGAAGACACTGAGCTTGTCTCCTGGGAAACGGTAGTCAAGCCGGGCATTGACGGTCCAGGCCGGTGTCCATGGCAGCGGCTGTCCCTGCCAGGCCGTATTACTCATATTGGCTCCCACCGTGTAACCCTGCTTTACCAGGGAGTTCTGCCAGGTGGCCGCCAGTGACAGATCATAGCGATGCCAGTGCAGCTTGCTGTTGAATTCCACGCCGTGCACTTCACCGGCTCCGAAGTTGGCATACCAGGTGGCGCCCCATATAGGATTGAACATAGTCGTCATCGTATTTTCCGAGTTGCGGTGGAAATAGGTCAGGGTGGTATCGCTGTCCGAGCCGAGCAGCCTGCCGGTCCAGTTGAGCGAGGCATCCCAGTTCTGGCCATGTTCGGCAAATACATCCGGGCTCCAATCTGAATTGGAGCGGTAATTCTGCCATCTGGATACCAAAGTGAGCCCATCACCGAAGATTTCATACCAGCTGGGCAGGCGATAGTAGGTGCCATAGGTGACTCTGGCAGTCAGGTGCTTGTCGAACTTCTTTTTGAGTGCCAGGTTATAGCTGTTGAGCCAGCCCTTGCCATTTTGTATCTCGATCCCCATATCGGAGCGCTGTGACCGTACCAATGGGGTAAAGGTCAGGCTGCCCGAATCGTCCAGCTTCATCGTGTCCTGCAGCTGGAAGTAATAGTTGCTCATATTGTATTTGGGCAGGAAGTAGTCCTTGTATCTATCGATGTTGTACCCGGTAGAATAAGTATAGTTGGTGGCAAAACCTACATCCATAGTTTCTTTGCTGCCACTCAGCAGGAATTCCAGCAGATGGTTGCCCATTTTCCAGGTACCGTCGACAGAAGCGTTATAGATGTTATTCTTGAATGTATTGGTGCCGAACATCAGCCCATCCATAAGTTCTGCGAACAATGCCTGTTTATTCTGGTGAGTGGTGCCCAGCTGCCAGCCCCATTCCAGATTGCCTGCCTGCTGGCGGCGGCCAAAGGACAGTTCCATTTTCTTAGTATCTATGGTGCCCCCCATCATAGCAGAATCGGCATCCCAGCCCCGACCAACATAATCCTTCCATTCTTCCGATGAATCTATCCGGGGAAAATACGGGTCTATCGCTTGCGGGGTATGGGTGACATTGTCGGTGTAGTTCAGCTTGACAAACCAGTTCTTATCCTGCCATTTGAGCAGGATGTTTTTATCATTATAACCGTTGTTTTTGCGCCAGCGCTTATCAGGCACACCGGTAGGCATTTCGTCATACCCTTTAGGATTACCACCGTCGGGACTGGTCCAATAATTTGGCACCATTTTATATTGGAAGTCATTTTCCGCCTGTTCTTTATTGAGCGCCAGCAGCAGACTGCCGTCGCCGAGCGGTGCCGTGGTTTCCAGATTGAACTTCTGGCCGCCGAAAGAACGGATGCCATAGCTGACCTTGCCGCCGGTCTTGGTCGGTTTTTTGGTGACTATATTGATTGCCCCGCCCATTGCCGCTCCGGCAAAGCGGGCCGGGATATAGCCACGGTAGACCTCGATGCGCTGGACATTGTCGATATTGAGGTTTTCCAGGTTGACTGCCGCTTCACTGCCGGTATTGACCAGTACGCCGTCCATATATATGCTTACCTGGCTGGCCGAGGAGCCGCGTACGCGCACGGTCGTATAATGGCCGGTACCGCTCGACAGCCGGTCGATGTAGACGCCCGGTACTGTCTGCAGCAGATCGGCCAGCGTCTTTTGCTCGCCTTTGTACTTCGGCACGTCGATTACCGATACTGTGCCCGGTGACAGCTTGCTTTCCCAGTCGGGACGGCCGGCTTCGACAAGCATCGGCGCCAGCCTTGTTTTCCCGTCATCAGCCGGTGCTGCA
>NZ_WIQU01000019.1 GCF_015732285.1 Pectinatus frisingensis | reverse complement strand
CTCTGGATGAGCGATAGCCCTGAGTTGGTTCCCCGGCGCGATTTATTGCATAATGATTGAAGAATTTATCCAGTGTAAGTGGCCGGTCGCGTTCGATAATTTTTTCATTGAACATTAGATGGCAGTGAATGTTTCGATGATCCTTATCAAAGGTAGCTACTTTATCATGAATGGCATAGGAATAGGCATGGTGATCCTTGATGCCGGTTTCTTTTAAAAGCTGCTCGACAAGCTCCATGTTTTCGGCAAGGGTAAATTCCTCCTGCAAGGCAAAGCGGAATTCTCGGTAAGCGCGTCCATCTGGTTTATCACGGTATACTTCGGCCTCTTCCCAAAACATCCCCGGATGATCGGCCCAACTCGGCATATTTCCGTAAGAAGTAAAGGCTAGGTCCTCTTCGCGATTTTCCATATGGGCGTATTCGCCTTCACGGAAAATATAGTCGTAATGTGTTTTGGTGTTTAGCTTGGTACCGTTTTTTCGCGTGCCGTGTGGTGTGTTTTCAAAATAGTAATGGGCCATATCTCTGTCCTTTGGCAGCTCTGGATCTTTCGGGGCTGCTTGTTCTTTTTAAAATTTGTAAAAATTTTTTGGTTCGTTTTTCAATAGGAAAACGAAGCACGGCAAAGCCGTCTGCCAAAGGCAGTAATCCGGTCCACGTCGAGAGTGTCTGTTTGATGTCTAGGGTGGAAAAGTAAAAATGCTGAAAAGTGTAGTAAATAAGCTGTTCCTATGATTTTGAGATTAAAAATGAGAAGTTAAAAATCGGAATTTCATCACCCCATGGGAATATATCGACGAAAACCATTTTTTAATAGTTTAGACGGTGAGTTAGATAATGGGCTCATGAGTGTATAAGTTGGATGTTTTGTGGAAAAATGGCTTTGCGAGTGAGCAGATTGGATATGTGAAATATAGACTTACCAGCTTTGTTTGACACTTAATACAATATTCTTTATAATAAAATGGATTTTTTATGAAGGGAGGCCAAGAGTGATGACATCGTTATACAAGAATGCACCATGTGATTTGAAATCACCTGTTTTTATAGTTCGTTTCATTTTACAAGGGATAAGTCTGTTCTTTTTTAGAAAAATGCATAGAAAAGATGATGTCGGAGTTCTTGGCTATATATAGATATAACCAAATTATTTTTGTAATATAAGGACACCGGGTGGTGTCTTTTTTTTGTTTAATTTATGACTGATAACATTCGTCCCGGGAGGAAAAAGCAAATGAAAACATATTTTCGTGCAATTGATATAAAAACATGGCCGAGAGTACAAACATATAAATATTTTACAGAAACAGTATCAACATTGATTTATTCCGTTAACGTGACACTTGACGTTACAAATCTTAGGACTACATTAAAAAAGAAAAAATTGAAATTTTTCCCGGCATATCTGTATCTGATTACTAAAGTGTTAGCAGGGCAAAAGGAATTTCTTATGACAATTCAAAATGACACATTAGGATATTTTAACGTTCGAACACCATTTTATCCTGTATTACATGAAGATGACAAAACGATAACATTTCTTTGGACAGAATATGATGATAGTTTCAAGGTGTTTTATAAAAATTATATTTCCGATATCAAAAAATATGGAAATAAGCATGGAATTATGTCATCAAAAGGGGCACCACCTTCTGACAGCTATATTATAGCGTGTACCCCACGGTTTTCCTTCAACGGTTTGACTATGCATTTACAAAATGCTAAAAATTACTATGCCCCGATTTTTGAGGCAGGTGGTTTCGATGGAGCAAATGGTACTATAAAAATGCCCTTATCTATTACAGTTAACCACGCTGTAATAGATGGGTATCATATAAAAGTATTTTTAGAAGAATTACAGTTGTTGATGAATCATCCAGAGAAATGGATGTAATAAGCTTTTCTTTACTATATTTTTATAAATGATTTGTTTAAGTTAAAACAGATATTTTAAATAATGAACATACAGAGCACAGTACTTTAGTCAATCTTATGAAGTACCATGCTCTGTTTAATTTATGTGGTTTTTAATACAAGATTCATAAGCAGTGTTTGGACGAGTATAAAAAATTGTCAATAATGAAGTCAAAAGCTATTAGAAATTTCAACAATCTGCAGATATCTGGCAAAACCTTTAGGGCAGAACCATAAAAAGCTCGACTGGATTATAATATCCACTATTGCTACTACGGTACTCATATTATTAGATGTTTTATTAAAGTGCTAAAATTTACATTTGTATACTATCCATATTAGGTGAGATTGTTAGAAACTATTTATGGACGCTATTCATTTTATGTTCGTTTTGTGCAAGACTAAAATCTTCAAATACAAAGTTACACTCTCAATCAAGAATTTACCTTTTAATTTTACGGTAAATTTTTAGAAGTAACTTGACTTAAAGCGCGCTTTAAGTGATATTTTATGTATGTGAGGTGGTGTTGTTTTATGACAGATATTGAAATAAGTGATGTATCAAACTTAATGAAATTAAATTCAAGTACGCTAAGGTACTATGAAAGCATTGGATTAATCACAGATATAAAAAGAAATGCTTCTGGAAAAAGAGTATACAGTGAGGAAGACATAAAATGGATTGAGATGATAAGTAGGCTTAGAGAAACAGGAATGAATATAAATAAAATGAAGAAATATGCTCAATTGCGGAGGATGGGAGATTTAACTATTACAGAAAGAAAAAGTATTATGAAAGAACATTTGGAATTCATTGAAAATAAGATTGCAGAATTGTCAAAATCACGAGATTATGTCGCAAAAAAAGTTAAAATTTATACGGAAATGGAAGGGAAAATGAATGGAAGATAGATTGAAACGAGGACTAAAAAAGTTACAAGAGGTGGACGGAAAAGTCGGTGATGATGTAGCAAATAACATGAATGATATATTTCCGGATTTCGTTAAGTATATGATTGAGTACGTTTGGGGGGATATATACACAAGGAATATACTGAATTTAAAATCAAAAGAAATGGCTGTAGTTGCTGCATTAACAGCGATGGGAAATGTAAAACCACAATTAAAGGTTCACATAAATGGAGCATTAAATGTTGGCTGTACAATTAATGAAATTAAAGAAATAATACTTCAAATATCGGCATATGCAGGATTTCCAGCAAGCATAAATGCCATAGATGAATTAAAGAATGTACTAAAAGAACGTGAAAATCAAGGAATAAAGGATTGTATAGGAGAGAAACCCACAAATAGAGTTTTACCTACAGAAAGATATGATGCTGGGCTAAAAGAACTTTCTCAATTGGATAGTCATCAGGCGGAACTTCTTAACGAAACTTACAAGGATATTTCACCAGATTTGGTTAAGTTTATAATATGTGGGCAAGCCGATATTATGGCGAGGGACAATTTAAGTAAAAGACTTAGAGAACTGTCTACTATTTCAGCTTTGACAGCTTTGGGAACTGCTGCTCCACAATTAAATTTTCATATTAATGCAGGAATTAATGTAGGTGCAACGGTTGACGAAATTAAGGAAATTATGCTTCTGATTTCTGTATATTCAGGTTTTCCAAAGGCCATAAATGGAATAAATACTTTAAAAGAGGTTTTAGCAAAGAGACGGGATAATGGGGAAGTGAAAATTGAGTGATGATATAAAACTTAATAATTACTCATTGTAAAATGATATAATAAAAATCTATAGTGATTGAACAGTGACAAGATGATTTGCTAAGAACCCATCACACAGACGGGACAATCACTACGGACTACCCTACCTTATGATTTTTCAGGAAAAGCCGTTATATTTTTTATCACCTTTGAAGGTGGTTAATTTTGAAAGACGCTATCAGGACTAAAATGCAGTTTAACCAATGATGTGTAATCAAAGAAAGGATGGTTTTGAATGGTAAACAGTCCAAAAGCGTTCTAAATATGTCGATTGAGCGTTTGGAATAAAAGATATTTGAGGACGGAAATAGAAAAATGAATGCTAATATAAAAGATTCAAACAAAATAAAAGATTTTCCAATTTTAGAGCTACTCGCTTTGACAACAACAGTCTTTACAGCCATTATGACGGAAACGCTTCCTGCAGGGCTTCTACCACAAATAGGAAAGAGCCTTGAAATTTCAGAAAGTCTTACTGGCCAGTTAGTTACGTTATATGCAATTGGTTCATTAGTAGCCGCTATACCATTGATCACCATAACTCGAAGCTGGCGACGTCGCCAACTTTTTCTTATAAGTACTGCTGGGCTGCTTATTTTTAATATAATTACAGCATTATCCTCTAACTATATGTTGACAGTAACTGTACGTTTTTTTGCTGGAATATTTGCTGGAGTTTTGTGGGGAATGATTCCTGGATATGCCAGACGCATGGTTCCAGATAATTTAAAAGGGCGAAGCTTAACAATAGCCATGATGGGTGTTCCAATTGCTTTAGCTTTTGGAGTGCCTATTGGAACATTTTTGGGTAACATGATTGGATGGCGCTATATATTTGGATTCATGGCAATACTTAATCTTATTTTGGTAATATGGATTAGTATAAAAGTTCCTGATTATCAAGTACAGTATGATAAATCAACATGTTCTATTTTAAGTATACTTAAGACTTCTGGAGTATGCCCTGTTTTAGTCATTATTATGACTTGGATATTGTCTCACAATATTATTTACACTTATATAAATCCATTTCTATCTTCATTGGGTATGAGAAATAATATCGATTTAGCATTGTTCATTTTTGGTATTTCAGCAATTATAGGTATATGGATTGTTGGTCTATTCATAGATCGTTGGTTACGGGTATTAGTCTTGATTAGTATATTTGTATTTTTATTGGATTCAATCTTTTTTGAAATGTCAATCAATAATTTTGTGGCTATCTGTTTATGTACCGCTATTTGGGGTATGACCTTTGGTGGGTCTTCTACCCTATTAAGTACAGCACTTGCTAACAATGTTCCAGATGAGGGCGTGGATATAGCTATGTCGATAAGTGCAACTGTCTGGAACTTAGCTATAGCAGGTGGAGGTTTTTTCGGTGGAATGCTACTAAGAAATTTTGGTGCTACTTCGTTTCTCAATGTATTATTTATATTATTAATTATAGCATTTTTAATAGCTTGGATTGGCAACACTTTTCCAGACAATCATTCGCAACACTGCAATATAATGAACCCATAAATTAAGACAAAAAATCAGTTGTTCTTAAGTTAAGTATTGACTAATATTTTGGATGAAGTAAAGATTCTTATGAAATGTAATCCGCACGCACCTAATGAAAAAGCAAAACTGATTCTTGAAGTCTTAAGAGGCGAACATACACTCAATGAAATTGCTTTAGAACATAGCATTCATCACAATATGCTTTCAAGATGGAAAAACGAAACTATCGTTGTGTAGCGTCTGCTTTTGAAAACGATACTGCCCAAAAACGTAAAATGTAAAGATAAAAAAGACCACGAGAACGATATTGATGAACTCTATGTTCAAATTGGTATCGTAATAAATCGATTATTTTCTGAGGAAGTTTTTAACATAAAAAATTCATGGAAGATGATTTCATAAGCCGTTAATTAAAGTACTGCTGAAATTGTCCAGCTATACAATAATTCCAAGCATCACTGTATAGCTGGACACTCCAATAATAAATGAGAGGGACGATTTATTATGATCAAAGCATATGCATTAAATGCTTTTACTAAAATTCAATCAGGTGGAAATCCAGCTGCGGTTGTCTTAAATGCGGATAATATACAAATTGAAGAAATGCAGGCCATTGCTAAAAAAATTGGGTTTTCTGAAACAGCTTTTATAAGGAAATCAAGGTGCGCATCATATATGGTCAACTTTTTTACTCCTAATGAGCAGATTGATCTTTGCGGACATGCTACAATAGCATTATTTACATTGCTACGGGATAAAGGTATAATTCCCCTGGGGAATTATTTACAAGAAACATTATCTGGAATATTACCAATATACGTTGAAAAAGATATTGTTTTCATGGAACAAAAATTGCCTGAGGACTATGAAGCACCTTCTGCAAAAGAAATATGTGATTGTTTAAATATAAATTTAAATGAAATTAATAGCCAATTACCAATAAAAATAGTTTCAACAGGCTTAAAAGATATAATTGTACCAATAAAAAAATTGGATACTTTATTAAAATTAAAACCAGATTTTAACCAGATAAAAAAATTAAGCCGTACATATAAATGTATTGGCATGCATCTATTTTCTTTAGAAACACTTTATGGCAACACTGCGCATTGTAGAAATTTTGCACCATTATATGATATTTTTGAGGAAGCAGCTACGGGAACATCTAATGGAGCTTTAGCATGTTATCTTTATAACAATAGTTTTTTAGATAAAAAAATTTGTCATAAGTTGAATTTTGAGCAGGGATATGTTATGGAACGACCATCTGAGATTATTGTAAAATTAATAGTACAAAATGAGAAAATTGCGAAGGTTTTAGTTGGTGGGAATGCTCAACTCCAAAAAACTCTTATAGTGTAACTGGATAATAATAATATTGTTATTTGTACAAAAATTAACTGTAACAAAAATCAAAGAATATCTATAGGAAAAAGATATTGCAATACCATAAGAAAATTCCATGGTAGAGTTATTGAGCCTGTACGTAAACATTTATACTAAAAATATCATCCGCAAAGACACTATTAGTGCCTTTGAATATAAGAATTGTATTATTCCATTAAATATGCGCGCTGGCTCCATCATTGGAATTGACAAGGGAAACCCTGGCTGAAATTACTCTGCACCCACGGTTCAGGACGGTTGATAACACGTAACAAAGCCCAAAAGTCTTTCACTATTGACGAGTATAAGGAATATATGCAGGACATATTTACGACATGCTTGAATGAACTACACTTGATGAATTTCCTATTTGAAAACTGTGCTAGTGATCTTGGACTAAATCCATATACTTAAACAGCAGATGATGGATTCAACATATATTGGCAGATATAATCAAAAACTTAAATAATCGCTGTAAAAAATATACCTATGAAAAATACTAAAAATATAAACACATACTATAACAATGACGATGCCACTGAATAAAATAACAATACAATTATTACTATTAAAAAGAGAAGTGTTGTAATTACCACAAAATATAGTTTTTACAGATGTTTTCATTTTAAATGAACGGACAGGAAAATTTTTCTGCCCGTTTTTTATGCCTAAAAAGAAGGGAAGAATGTATATGCCAATAGCTTATTTTATCTGTCCGGATGGTAAAAAGACCAAAATCTTGTCCTGCCTTAATAAATGTCATATGCGTGAAAGATGTATGTTCCTGCCGACATTAAGAGCAATAGCATCCTCATCAGACAGGAAGCTTTTTAAACCAAGTGTAACTGAGCTTATTACCGGGACACGTGAAATATACCTGAAACGGACAAACGAATATCCATAGATCCATTTAAGACATTATTTGCTCTGCACGGACAAGCTGTCCATTATATGAATTATAAAAAGCATGGTGATACTATTTTAGCTGAGGTCAGACTGGAAGACAGCATAACCTCCGGTCAATTTGATATGTTCGGCTGCGTTTTAAACAATGAGGACAGCATCCTTGGTGATCTTAAAGTGACATCCAGCTATAAATTAATGCGGGCTCTGGGAATTTATAAAAAAGATATATCTACCGGTGAAATTTATAAGTCAGGATTAAAAAAAGGACAGCCTAAATTTAAGAAACAGATCTGTTTTAATGGTGTCCGTCATGTCATGGACTGGGCATTGCAGCTCAACTATTACCGGATGCTGCTGGAGGCGAATGATTATGAAGTAAAAGACATGGTCATACAGGCACTGTGCCGTGATTTCAGTACAAGAACCGCTGCTGAAAGAGAGATAACGCGTCCACTGTACCTGAATAAACAGAATCAGTGACATCTGGCTTAAAAGATACTTTCAGTATAAAGCCGATAAATTGCAGCAGGCTTTAAAAAATAAACAACTGCCACCGGTATGCACTGCTAAAGAACGCTGGTATGACCGCAAATGTCTTGATTTTTGCGATGTGTCAGCGATATGCCCTTATGCAGACGTTTTAAGAAAACAGCAGGAACGACCTGCCGTATAACTTTAACACTAATGGCAATATTTCCTTTACTACCGCGTGGAACGCTCCCGTACCGGTGCTGGAAAAATTAGCCACAGGTTATCCGGCTGTAGAAATTCATCACTTATGGACTGACGAAGATATAGGTGTAAATACAGGTGATTATATATATAAAAATGGCCTGATCGCACGATCTTTTGAACCGGCTGCCTATAGCAACGATGCCTATGAAATATATGAAACCTGCTGGGGGAAAAGCGACTGCCTGACACTTGATAAAAATGGTTATTATATAAGGCTAAGCTGTGAAACTTGCCATAAATGCCAATAAATTATATAAGGGGATTAATATGGGAAAAAATTGGTGGAACATTATTATCGCTATCGCTGAAGCCGTGATAAATGTATTAAAAACTGATAAAAAATAACCGCTTGTCGGCGTGTCATGTCTGTCAGCGAACAACATACTTATTTATTACACTTAGCTTAACTGTATATACCTATAAATTACAGCTGACAGACATGACAATATGACCAAAACATAAAGGAGACGATTTATTTATGCAAAAATTAGCTAAAAAACTCATTGAAATAATGAAAGACTGTGCCTACATCACTAAAAACGGAATTAATAACTTTCATAACTATAAATATGCCACCAGTGCTGATGTGCTGGAAAAAGTAAACACCGCTATGGTAAAGCAGGGAATCTGTTCCACAGCGGTACCGGAAATAATCAGCATTGACGAAGTTACTACAGCTAAGGGAAATACGGAATAACTGGCTACCGTAAAAATAAATATTACATTAATAGGCAGAGATTCTGATGAAAGCATTACCATAACAGGATTAGGTTCAGGGCAGGATGCGGGTGACAAGGCCGTCATGAAAGCCCAGACAGCAGCAATAAAATATGCCTATATGCTGTCTTTTGCCATTGCCACCGGAGATGATCCGGAAGCTGACAGTAAAACCGATGAAAATGCGGTGCAGCCAAAGCCTGCGGGAAAAAAGAAAACCCCATCAGTAAAATCCGTGAAACCGGCTTGTATGGAATGCGGAGTGATTCTTTCTGACAATGTGAAAACCTATTCCATGGAAAAATACGGCAGGCCGCTTTGCATGGAATGTCAGAAGGTTGCTAAAGTTGTTGCTTGAATAATATGTGCTATATATTTACAGCGCACATCTTTTAGTATATAATTTTAGTTAAAGAGGTGAGTTCATATGCCGACAACAAATGTAACTATCCGTATGGATGAAAAATTAAAAAAACAGGCTGAAGAATTATTTTCAGATCTAGGTTTAAATATGACAACTGCATTTATCACATTTGCCAAACAATCAGTCAGGGAACAAAGAATCCCTTTTGTTATATCACGCAATGTACCAAACAAAATTACTGTAAATGCAATTAATGAAATAAGAAAAATTAAAAACGATCCCAAGAAAAAGGTATATAATAATTTCGCTGAACTTTTAGAAGAGGTAAAAAAAGGTGTATAAAATTGTATCTTCTTCAAGGTTCAAGAAAGACTTAAAAATTGCCATAAAACGTGGTTATAATATGGAATTGATGGAATCTATAGTTAACCAATTATCTAATAACAAAAAATTACCACCCCAAAATAAGGATCATGTTTTGATCGGTGATTATGGTGGTTGTAGAGAATGCCATATTACACCAGATTGGATTCTCATTTATGAAGTAGAAAATGATGAACTAATATTGTATCTCACGAGGACAGGGACACATAGTGACCTTTTTTAGTTTAATAAAACTTACAATTTTTATGATTAGTCAGAGCGAAGTAATAATGACATCTATAATTAACCACTAAGGAACATAGTTCTATCTTCTCTTAACATTATATCTATTACCGTATTAACCCATAATAAATCATATATGATATAATATAAAGAAAGAGCTGAGTATTATGATGACCAATAAAAATCATCTTAGTCATATAAATGAAGTTATTAAAAGTGATAATTTTACTTTGACAAGCAAGAATAATGAAATAGCTAAAAAAATGGCTAAAGTTTCTGCACAAATAATGCTGAAAAATAAGGAAGTATATAAGGATTTAGCTAATAGATGACAGCAATAGACGATTTGACCTTTATCCATCTATTTTTAATAAAGCTGCTGCACTTTGGCATGGTTTAGCAAATAATCATGGTTTTCAAGATGGCAATAAAAGGACAGCAACACATAGTATGCTTTGCTTCTTGGGTGTAAATGATATTAGTTTGGAGTATTCCCAAAAGGAATTATCCAACATGGCCGTTCTTGTTGGTTCAGGTAATAGTAAAATAAACAGACAAGAAATATCTGACTGGATAAAAAAAGGGCTTATAAGAATTAGTTCCATAGCTTTTTGCGTAAAATAGTTGGTGTCCAATTGGTGTCCAACAGCATTTAAACCGCCTTAAATTTATTACAATGAATAAAAAAACAAACCGCCAAATTCCATATGAATTAAGGCTTTTTAAAAATAAATAAGATTATAAAAACTGTATGGTACACACTCTTAATCAGCAGGTTCGGGGTTCAATTCCCCGGTGGGTAACCAAGTAAAATAAGGGTCTCTAAATTGTGGCATCAACTTGTCAGACGGTTCATGGCAACGAATTGGCAACAAACTTAAAAATTAAATGATAACCGGTAGAATTTTTCTGCCGGTTTTTTGTTATTTTTTATCTATAATCTTTTACTTCTTCCCATGCGATGTATCTTAAAGGACCATAAAATCTTTAAGAAATATGCACAAAATAACCAATAAAGACAAAAATGGATATGGTACAATAATTAAAGCGGCACATAAAAAAGAAACTGAAATTTTTATGCAGCAAATAATATATGCGAAATAAAAAAGCAGCCAGAGAATTTAATTCTCTAGCTGAGAAAAGCTAATATTATTATTCTGCTAATTTTGCAACAGCTTGGTTAAATTTTTCCGGTTGCTCATAAAAAAGCATATGCCCTGCATCATGAAAGCCAATGAAAGTACCATGCGGGATGCTAGAAGCAATATGGCGGCCTTGTTTATAACCATCTAAATAAATTCCTATTTCACCTGAAAAAACAATAGTTGGAACAGAGATGGTTGGGAGTACAGCAGTATAGTCACTCATCAGATAATCAGAATAAGCTGCTACACCAATTATCGGTGGTGTTTTTAACATTTCTATTACAATCCAGTCCATATCTTCAGGGGATACTTGTCCATCTTTAAACATTTTATGAATAAACGTTTCTACATATTCGCGTGGATTCTTTTGATATACTGAAAAACTCAAATTCATAGCATCAGCATTATAATTTCTAAGAGCATGTCCATTCCAATCTTCAGCACTGAATGGGTAAGGTGTCATATCAACAAGCCCCATACCTTTCAAACGGCTATTGGAACTATACTGTTTCCAGTAAGAAAGAACAGTTGGTCCTCCAAGAGACCATCCTACCAAAACCAAATCACATAAATCTAAATATTCAATCAATTCCCGCACATCTCTCGCATACTGATCAACCGTATGCCCGCTAAGAATCTTAGAAGAACTTCCATGTCCTCGCAAATCCATAGCTATAATACGGAATTTTTTCGCTAGGCTGTTAATATTTCGTTCCCAAAATTTGGAAGAACAAAGCCATCCATGCAAAAGAAAAATAGGTTGCCCGTTTCCACAATCCCTGTAATAAATTTTGGCCCCATCATTGGTAGTAAAATAATGAGATTGTTCATTCATAATGTTATTCCTCCTGTTTATTTAACTAAATATTTCAAATGTTGCTATCCAACATAAAAAAACCATTTTTAGTGTAGCATTTTGAATTATTAACTGTCAAATTCATATGGTTCAGCCACTTTTGTAATACAGTACAAAAAAATCCTGCGCTATAAAACACAGGATTTACAGTACTTTATTTAATAATTGATTATGTTGTATTCATGATAGGAGTGATTTACATACAAAATTCTATTAATGAATTTCTTTCACAAATATTAATTGCTTTATTTACTATTGTTGCAAATTATGCTCTGCAAGCCTAAACCTATTACATATTCTGTAAAACGAAAAACCTCAACACTGATTTTTCACCTCAGTATTGGGGCTCGATTTATATCTGTATTTATTTTTACCACAAATACATAGAGAAATTTAATAGGCAACTTAGAAAAGTCACTAAATCCAAGACAATTTTTTCTTCAGATGACAGCCTCTTAAAAATGTTTTATCTGGCAATGATGGACATTACTAAAAAATGGACTAGATGACAACAAGACTGGAGTCAATAAGGGTGCAGCTAGATATCTATTTTGAAGAACGCCTTTTAGAAAGAGATGTTTAAAGAGCATTACTTTTACAAGCAATAAAATCGAAAATAAAAGCGGTATATTTATTGCCGCAGATGGTAGATTTTATATCATATTATGTAATACCCCTTAAGCACCAAGCATAGCTGCTATTTCTTTGGCTGCCTGAACGGGTGAAATATTACTCACATCAATGTGAGAAGTATGCATCTCTTGCTCTTGGTATAGTGGAAGCCTATCCAAACTTCTTTGTAAAACGTCGAATGTTCTTTCGCCATTTTCAATAGCTTTCTTAATTCTTTGCGTTAGTGCCTCTTTTGAGGCAGACAGCGTGATTTTGTATACCTCAACATTTGTCAAATTTAATTTTTTCAATAAATTATTTATGATCGATTCTTGATGCATGACCCAACAGAATATTACATTTTCATACTCTGAGCAGGATAAAAAATTATTCAGTAAAAAGCAAATATTGCTTTCTACCATATGTTTTGTTTCATCTGTGACCCGGAAGGGATTCATGTACCAACACCAATCTCCGTCCAAAAACACACTTGGTTGTAATATCCCGAGAAGTTCTTTGCAAGTCGATGTTTTCCCGACTCCCATCGTCCCATTGACAAAAATCAGTCTCTTCATTTTTTCTCCTGTTTCGTCGCCAAAAGCATAATCGTGTTCTCAATACCCCATACTTTTTTGACTGACTGAAACCCAGATTCGGTTAATAATGACATCTCATGTTCTATCGTAAAAGGGATATCATAGTGATAGAGATCTTCCGTTAGATTATTATCCGTCAAGAGCTTTTTTCTCTCCGATAAAAAATGTGTCTCTATGGTACTGTTATTGGACCCAACCATATAATCACATTCAATAAATACTCCATTATTTTTTAGACAGCGACAAATATTGGTGTAAAGCTCCTTTTTCTGTGAATGAGTAAAATGATGAAAAGACATAACTGATATCGCCGTATCATATTTTTTTGTACCCATATCAACAATGAAATAATTGCCATTGATTAGATTAATCGAATGCTTAAAATATTTTGCAGCCAGTTTCTCTAGCATTTTATCCGCAAGATCAATACCCGTTACATCCATCTTCGGAAATTTATTAAAAATAGATTCCAATTCTAATCCAGTTCCGCACCCCAAATCCAATAATGTTTTTGTATAAGTGGGGATATATTTAGCTATTTCGTGATAGCATTTATCCTCTCCATCGATACTTTTTATTTGTTGAACATCGTATATATCTGCACGAGTGTTGAAAAATTCGTCCATCTTCTCTGGAATCTCATTCATATTCTCGTCCTCCAATACTAAAGAAAATCTGTGAAAAACATTTTTCATAAGTTGAACTACTTCTTCTGGGGGTATATTAATATCGTCTGATACAATTTGAGTTGCAATTCCATGTGAATAAAGCCATACATCCCGAAATAAGCTTCGAGCGTTTGCCAAGCTAAGTCCCGTTATTTTTTGTGCATTCATAATGGAACGCTGGTTCCAATCAGCATTAAGTATTTCTTCAATATTTTTTCCTGCACAGGTTTTATCCATAAAAAGAGTATTAAATATATTTTTTTCTTGTCTTGCAAATTCAATGTAAGCTATTCCTTGCGCTAGTAGGCGATTGTCGTCGCTAATCCGAGCTCCCATAAACGTATTATAGTATAAATTGAGTTTAGCAATTACATCTTGTTTTAGGGCGTCCATATTTTCATAAACGCGAAATAAGGGCTTAGTCGAACGATTCAGCTTCGAAGCAATGCTTCGGGCATTTACATTCTCCATCCCTTGTTCTCGTACCAAGAAAACAGCAGCGCTCAATATGGCCTCTTTATTAGTCGTTGGCTTTGGCGGCATTTCAAAATCTCCTTTTGCTTAAATATGCACAACGACTTAGATTCATCTCAGATAAATAAATCTCTACATATAAGGGAACAATAGTTGCGCAACATCTGTTACCAGTATATCAAACCTGCATATAATGTCAATTTTACTGTAGAATGAATCTTGCAATATCACCAAAATATTTTACTTACACCCGATGCAATGAAGCTGCTACAAGAAGCGCTTCAATTCACGCTCTCCAT
This sequence comes from Pectinatus frisingensis, assembly GCF_015732285.1. GTDB lineage: Bacteria > Bacillota > Negativicutes > Selenomonadales > Selenomonadaceae > Pectinatus > Pectinatus frisingensis. The sequence goes on along the minus strand of NZ_WIQU01000019.1, from coordinate 41,287 downwards.
ACGATGAGCGACTTTTTAACTTGGGAACAGATTGCCGTAAATATGAGTTATAGCTATCATCATGTATCGTTGAGCGTCAAATGCGGATTGCCTTTTATTAAAAAGTGCTATTTCACTTTCATGAGCACTGTTGAAAGTGAAAATAAAAAGGCAGGCTGTCAGAAAGAACTGGACAACAAAACAGCACTTCAGGATAAAATCCCAAAGTGCTTTATTTTTAGTATCTGGTGCGGAAGACAGGACTTGAACCTGCACTCACGGGGAACTGGATCCTAAGTCCAGCGCGTCTGCCAATTCCGCCACTTCCGCATCGCTAATTATTATACGTGGTTTTTTACATATAGTCAATTAAATTTTATCTGTAAAACGGTTTTTACCGCCATTTTTGATTTATTGCTGTGTATTTTGATATTTTTCCCGTAAAATTAACTTTCTTCGTATAGCTGCAATAAACTGTCGTGCTTCTGCCAAATCTGTTGTATCAGGATGCTGTGCAGCCATTGCCCAGCGTTTTTTATTGCGTTCCGTCGGTGCATGTGGATCATCTGCAGACAATGTTAACCGTTTATTTAAAAGTACAGGATTTATTCTGCCCTGACACCCAAAAGTTCCCAGCACTTCACAATTATCCCCCAGACAGCTTGCTGCTCTGGCGAATGCTGTAACACTATGTTCACTATATTTATCCGTGCCGTGTGTCTGAAATAACACGACCCGTTTACCAGACAAATTATGCAGCCATTGTTGAACTGCTTTATCCGGTGCACCGCGTGTCAGCCAGTATCCCACTGCAATAATATTATATTGTGGCAGCTGTTCAACAGCCGGTGCTTCTTTTATTGAATAAATGTCAGCTGCTTCACTGCCCAATACCTGAAACATCGCTTTGGCTATCTGCTCAGTATTACCTGTATTGCTCGAATAAACAATAAGCCATTTTTGCAATTAATATTCCTGCTTTCTTTTCTGATTTCCAACAAACTTCATACAAGCAGAATAATTATCCCAATATTTTTTTCAAATCCGCTTCCGGTGTGCTTATTGGTGTAATATTGAAATGTTCTACAAGATAATCCAATACATTTTTTGATATAAATGCCGGTAAAGTTGGCCCAAGATAAATATTTTTTATGCCAAGTGATAATAATGTCAACAAAATACATACGGCCTTTTGTTCATACCACGACAATACCAAAGTTAATGGCAAATCATTTACCCCACATTTAAAAGCATCTGCTAAGGCAGTAGCAATTTTGATGGCACCGTAGGCATCATTACATTGCCCCACGTCCATGATGCGGGGAAAATCACCAATTTTGCCAAGGTCAAGATCATTAAAACGATATTTTCCACAGGCCAGCGTCAAAATAAGTGTATCAGCCGGTGTTTGTTTTACGAAGTCAGTATAATAATTACGTCCCGGTTTTGCTCCGTCACAGCCTCCAACCAGGAAGAAATGTTTCACAGCTCCGTTTTTTACTGCCTTAACTATTTCACCGGCAGCTGACAGAACCGCACCATGACCGAATCCGGTCATTACTACAGATCCACCATTTATTCCTGTCATTTTATGGTCTTCATCATAACCACCCAGCTGTAATGCTTTATTTATGACCGGTGTAAAATCTTTATCTTCCCCAATATGGACAATTTCCGGAAATTCTACTACTTCAGTAGTGAATACACGGTCTTTATAACTATCTTTTGGCGGCATCAAGCAATTTGTCGTAAATAATATTGGTGCCGGTATATCATCAAATTCATTACGCTGATTTTGCCATGCTGTTCCAAAATTACCCTTTAAATGTTTATAAGCTTTCAATTTAGGATAAGCATGACACGGCAGCATTTCACCATGTGTATATATATTAATACCCCTGCCTTCAGTCTGCTTGAGCAATAATTCCAGATCTTTCAAATCATGCCCGGTTACAACTATGAACGGACCTCTTTCAATTGTCATGCTGACTTTAGTGGGCTCCGGTATTCCATAAGTCTGTGTATTTGCTTTATCAAGCAATTCCATGCATTTTAAATTTACTTTGCCAACCTCCATGACCATCGGCAAAAGATAATTCATATCCTTATTTTCTCCCAATGCAAACAATCCCTTATAGAAAAAGTCCAGCACTGTTTCATCCGTATAACCCAATGTGAAAGCATGATAAGCATATGATGCCATCCCACGCATTCCGAATAATATCAATGCTTTCAGTGAACGTATATCTTCATCATTATTTTCCCATATGCTATTCATATCGTAGGCATCAACCTGTCTGCCAGATTTTTCAGTTATCCTATCAGTCGCCGCACGGACTTTTTCAACATATTCACCGACTGTTTTATCATCAAAATTAACATTCGTAACAGTTGTAAAAAAAGCCCCCAGCATCAATTTATTTGTGGCCATATCAGTTTTTTGTCCACCCATTGCCCGAGCCAGCCTAATCAATTCCCCGGTTAATCTGTCCTGCAATCTCGCTGTCGAAGCCGGTTTGCCACACACTCCGGCTTTACCCATGCACCCTGTGCAACCTGCCGTTTGTTCGCATTGAAAACAAAACATTTCTTTCTTCATCGTAATTCCTCCTGTTTAATAATTAATATTTATTCTAATATATTGCCATCAGTTGAAATAATATATACCTGCCATGGGATAAATTTCCCACTTTGCTGCAAAGCATTCCGGGCAGCGTTCTCTATCCCGCCACAACAGGGAACTTCCATACGTACTATAGTAAGGCTTTTTATATTATTATCCTTTATAATAGCAGTGAGTTTTTCTGTGTAATCCCCTTCATCAAGCTTAGGACAGCCAATAAGTGTTATATGATTATAAATAAATCTATCATGAAATTTTCCATAAGCATAAGCCGTACAATCAGCTGCGATCAGCAAATTGGCATTATCAAAATATGGCGCATTAGTCGGTACAAGTTTTATCTGCACCGGCCACTGTGTTAACTGACTGCCACTATTCACAGCGAAACTTTCCGACTTATCGGTATCATGTTTTAAGGATTTTGCCATAGATCCGGGACAAACAAACGCTCCTGCAGCTTTTCTTTTTTCTGCTTGAGCCTGTTTTACCGCTTCTTTGTCGTACATCGGTGCCTCCCGTTTTTCAAATGATATGGCATTCATAGGACAAGCTGGCAGACAATCTCCCAGTCCGTCACAATAATGTTCATACATCAATTGAGCCTTGCCATCCACCAAACCTATAGCACCTTCATGACACGCATTTACACATATACCACAGCCATTACACTTTTCTTTATCTATTTTTATTATTTTTCGTATCATAACTGCTCCTCTTTCAATACAAAAATATGTTTATAACTATCTTTACGTACTTATTTTATTATAATATAATAAAATAGTCGGTTGTAAATATAACAAAAGGTGAATTTCATGAAAACTTTTTTTTCCTTCAACAATAACGTTAAAAGCTTTGATAAAATACCAGAAAATTTTATCGAAGTTATAAAAGGCTCACCGCTTTTCATCGGCTCTTCCCAAAAAGAAATTTATTCCATGCTGACCTGCCTGGGCAGTACCATCACTGACTGTGAAAAGTCTGAAGCTATATTCCACGCCAACGAAAATATTACCAATATGGGCTTGGTATTATCCGGCAGTCTGCGTCTTGAAAGGGAAGATTACTGGGGAAATCGCAGTCTACTTACAATGATAACCAAAGGTGAATTATTTGGTGAAGTATATGCCTGTGAACCCCTGTTGTCCACTAATATAAGTGCTGTTGCCGCCGAAAAAACAACAATCTTATTTATGAATGTGCAGCGAATAACAACACTTTGCTCATCCAATTGTATCTACCATTCTCAGCTCATTCATAACTTATTGTCTATTTTAGCTAAAAAAGCTTATATGCTTACTTGCAAAATAAATCATATTACCAAGCGGACCACTCGGGCAAAGCTTTTATCTTATTTTTCCGAACAAGCACTGCTTGCCGGCAGCAGCGAATTCATTATTCCTTTTTCCCGACAGGAATTAGCCGATTTTCTTTCGGTCAATCGTAGTGCAATGTCTGCTGAATTATCTAAAATGCAAGACGAAAAGCTTATCCATTTTTGCAAAAATAAAATCAATCTGCTGGATAAATGTGCTTCTGTATAATCTTCTTTTGAAACATTACATTTTTCTAATAGCAATAATTTCTGTACGACATAAAAACGCTGCTGTCTTTTACGACAGCAGCGTTTTATTCAAACAATTAATTTTTAACATTTAAAAGGACGTGCTTTGACTCCAATTTTATCTATCAGCGAGTAAAAGTCCGGTGCATCAACAGTTCTTCCGGCCACTAAAGGAATTTTAGCGCATACCTTGGCATCATCCAATGCATCGTGATGTTTGAATTTTATCTTAAAAAATTCACCCATTGTGTTCAATTTATGATTTGTCAACTCCGGCCAGACTTTTCTTGATATTTGCACAGTACAGCATGTATCAAATTTTATTTTAGGCAAATGATACTGCCAGATGGATGAACGCATAACACCCATATCGAACATAGCATTATGCGCTATGACCATACGATTTTCCAACATACTGCGCAGTTTCGGAAAAACCTCAGAAAAGATTGGTGCATCCTGAACCATATCAGCTGTTATTCCATTTATTGCAACGTTACCAGGATCAAAATTCATTACCGGCGGTTTGAGCAGGGTCGAATACGCATCCACCATCCTTCCTGCCCGAATATCAACTACTGCTATACTGCAGGCGCTGTTTCTTTCGCTGTTGGCAGTTTCAAAATCAATGGCCACAAAATTCATCATATAAAAACCACTTCCCTTATTTTGAATCTGACAGTTGAGACCGGCACAAACTGCAATGAATTCTCAGCGGTTGCCACTGTACCGATTTTTCATATCAAAACTCCAGTTTTATTTATATTTATCAATGTTTTTTATTTTTCAGATATTTGTCTATGGCTTCCGCAGCTTTTTTACCGGCGCCCATGGCCAAAATAACCGTTGCTGCCCCGGTCACAATATCCCCGCCGGCAAACACTCCCGGTTTTGTTGTTTTACCGGTACTATCATCGGCCATTATATTGCCGCGTTTGTTCGTCTGCATATCCGGCGTAGTTGACTGAACCAAAGGATTAGGACCCTGCCCGATGGCTATTATGACCGTATCCACATCTATATTAAACTCTGAATTTTCTATAGGAACAGGACGCCGCCGACCCGAGGCATCTGGTTCTCCCAACTGCATTTTTATACAACGAAGTCGTTTGACATTACCACTATCGTCACCAATAACTTCGACAGGATTGACCAGTAATTTAAAGTCTATCCCCTCAGCCTTGGCATGCTGAATTTCTTCCAAACGCGCCGGCAGTTCTTTCTCACTGCGGCGGTATACTATATATACCTGTTCCGCCCCTAAACGGAGTGAAGTACGGGCTGCGTCCATAGCAACATTGCCGCCGCCAACTACCGCAACCACCTTACCTGCTTTTATCGGTGTTTGATATGTTGGAAACCTATACGCCTTCATCAGATTGCAGCGTGTTAAAAATTCATTGGCTGAATATACCCCATTCAGATTTTCTCCCGGGATATGCATAAAGCTTGGCAATCCTGCTCCTGTTGCCACAAATACGGCTCCAAATCCCTCCTCGTCAATCAATTCATCGATTGTATATAGTTTACCTACTACAGTGTCGAGTGCTATTTTAACGCCTAATTTTTCCAAATTTTTTATCTCTACCTGCACAACTTTTTCCTTTGGCAGACGAAATTCCGGTATGCCATATGACAAAACACCGCCTGCTTTATGCAACGCTTCAAATATAGTGACTTTATAACCGCGTCTGGCTAATTCACCGGCTGCTGACAAGCCTGCCGGTCCAGAACCAACAACAGCCACCTTTGAGGCATCTGCCGCATACTCGATTGGCTTAGTTTCATTTTCTGATGCCAAATCATAGTCAGCAGCAAATCTTTCCAAGCGTCCAATTCCTACCGGTTCACCCTTAATACCCATAACACAATATTTTTCGCACTGATGTTCCTGCGGACATACACGTCCACAAACTGCCGGCAGGGCATTAGATTTTTTAATTACTTTTATAGCTTCTGCAAAATCACCGGTTTTCATCTTCGCAATAAATCCCGGTATATCGACTTGCACCGGACACCCTTTTATACAACGAGGATTTGGACATGTCAGACATCGGCTGGCTTCCGCAATAGCTGTTTCTTCATCATATCCCAAGGCAACTTCATCAAAATTGTGGGCACGAACCTTCGGATCTTGTTCCGGCATTGCATATTTCATCATTCGTAAAGCCATGCTTAAATAGCCCCCTTGATTTTGCTTAATTTACAAACATGATTAGTTTCCTCTTTTTCCGCATCCTTATACATACGCTGACGCGACATCAGCCCTTTAAAATCAACTAAATGCCCATCAAATTCCGGCCCATCCACACAGGCAAATTTTATTTCATCACCAACTTGAACACGACAGCCACCGCACATACCTGTCCCATCAACCATAATAGGGTTGAGGCTTACTACAGTTTTTATCTTATAAGGCCGTGTTGCTTCAACCACACTTCGCATCATTACGACAGGACCAATTGCTATTACCTCATCAATTTTTTCACTACGATCAATAATCTGCTGCAAAGCTGTCGTCACGAATCCCTTAATACCACATGAACCATCATCCGTAGTGATCAATACTTCATCACTTACAGCCCGCATTTCTTTTTCCAATATAAGAATATCTTTATTCTTGGCTCCCATTATTGATATAACCTTATTACCAGCTTGATGCATTCCTCTGGCTATAGGATAAATTGGCGCCACACCTATGCCGCCGCCAATGCACACCACAGTTCCCATACCGGGTTCGATGTGAGTTTTCCTGCCAAGCGGAGCCACTACATCAAGAATATAATCGCCTTCATTCAGTTTACCCAGAAGTTCTGTACCTGCACCAATTTCCTGAAACACTATTGATACATATCCCTTTTGTCGATCAAAATCAGCAATAGTTAATGGGATACGTTCACCTTCCTCATCAGTGCGGACTATCAAAAATTGTCCCGGCTCAGCTTTTTTAGCAATGCGTGGTGCTTCAATGTCATACAGCCAAACACTGGGGGAAAGCAAGACTTTCTTCAAAATCTTATACATTATAATTAACTCCTCTAAACAAATATCTGCGGTAAACTATCTGATTCACCGCATCAACACACCTAATATTGTATTATAAATATTATCTTATTTATAGTTATTATAATAGCATAATTTACCATAAAATGAAAAAATATAATCTATATAATAACTCATATTATTTGTTAATTTAAGCAAATATTCCTTGCATATATTCGATTAAATTAGCCTTTATCGGCATAATATAAATATTGCCACCAATATTTTCAACAAATCTATACACCTTACGAGCAAAATCAATATTCCATCTCATAGTTGGTTCAAAATCATTGGGGAATATAACATTATTTTTTATTTCCCAATAGCTTACCGATCGTTCAGATAAAACCGGTGATATTCCCCAGTATACTTCTTTATCTGCTAGTTGTTCCGCATACATTTCCAAATAACGCAAATCAAAAAAAGGCTGTGTAAAAAAACCAGCAGCACCTGCCTGATTTTTCCGCCGTACATGGTAAAGTTCTTCTCTCATACTTGAGCGATACTGGTCAATACCAGCATAAATTTTGACATCAGACATTTCTTCACGAAACTTTCTAATTACATCTGTGCTCACTGTCGGATAAACTTTGTGCCCCATATCCTGCGGTGGATCACCTGTTATAACCAAGACCTTCTGCATGTTTTTTTGCTCAATGTAGTCACGCATAGGCAGTTTCTCATCCAAATCTATATCCAGCGAGCGAATATGCGGCATAACAGCAAAACCATATTCTTGTGCTATAGCCGCTCCTTCCCACGCATGAATATCAAATCGCAAAAGTTCAGGCACATTTATTAAATCAATAGGAAATTTATTATTTTTCAATTGCTGCAGTTCCCCGCGCAATGTCTGCTCATTACGCGGCACCAGTTCGACAGAAACAACCATTTAGCTACCTCCTGCTTATTTTTCTAATCTATTGTACCTAAAAACCTTGCTAAAGTCCAATTCATTTTCAAATACTATTGTATAAAAGTCAATACGCGGCATAAATTGCCCGGTCAAAACAATTTTGTTATAATTAAATGCATATTAATATATAAAGAGCATGATTATAAAATTACCCTGCTGAAATAAATTCTATTTCCACATTTAAGGAGCGATTATAATAATGAACACAGTCTATATTATTGGTGCCGGTCCCGGTGATCCGGAACTTATAACAGTAAAAGGACAGCATTTATTGCAAAAAGCCGATGTAATAATTTATGCCGGCTCACTTGTCAATCCAGCGCTTTTAAACTATGCCCCGTCAAATTGCAAAATATATAACAGTGCCTCGATGACATTAGATGAAGTAATAACCACCATCAAACAGTCTGTAGACAAAAATTTAAGGGTAGTCCGCCTGCATACCGGTGATCCTGCTATCTATGGCGCAATACAAGAACAGATGGATGCTCTCCGTAAAGCAAATATCGACTTTGAAATAATTCCTGGCGTAAGTTCATTTTTGGCCGCTGCCGCGGCACTAAAGCAGGAATATACACTACCTGAAATATCCCAAACCGTCATTATCACCAGAAACGCCGGCCGCACTCCTGTCCCCGAACAGGAAAATTTGAAATCGCTGGCCACACATAAAGCAACAATGTGTATTTTTTTAAGTATCCATATGCTCGACGAAGTTGTAAAAGAGCTGATATCCGGCGGCTATACTCCTGAAACCCCCATTGCCATAGTCCAAAAAGCTTCCTGGCCGGAGCAAAAAATTATCCGCGGACAGCTAAATAATATTGTCGAAAAAAGTCAATCGGGAAAAATAAATCGCACCGCAATGATCGTTGTCGGTCACTGCCTCGATTCCCAATATGCTTTATCACGATTATATGCCCCTGAATTCACCCATATGTACCGACAAGGCACGGACAAAAAGGATGATTGACCTATTATGAGATGTGCAATTATTACAATTACTCCTAACGGAGTATCTTTGGCAGAAAAATTAGCTGCCGCAGTTGATGATGCTATTACGATTTATGGCAAAAAAGACCGTTGTCCAGAAAATACATCTACAGTCATTTATGAAAAAATGTCCTTGCTGGTCAAGCATCTCTTTCCATACTGCGATGCAATAGTCTTTTTCTGCGCCATCGGTATTGCTGTGCGCATGATTGCACCATATATTGTCAAGAAGGATAAGGACCCGGCCATAATTGTTATAGATGAGCAGGGCCATTTTGCAGTCAGTCTTCTATCAGGTCATTTGGGCGGTGCCAATGAATTAACAAAAAAATTTGCCGGTATCATCAATGCTGTTCCGGTAATAACAACAGCAACCGATGTAAATGGCCTGATTGCTCCGGATATTATAGCTCGCCAGCTTGGCTATAGTGTCAAGCCAGTGTCAAAAATCAAGCTATTTAATACTGCCTTGCTGCAGGGCCGGCCAATTTATTATTATGTGGATGATTCGCTGCCTGATGCCTCACAATGTGTAGACAAGCTGCGTGATTTATCGATTGACGCCCGGTCGATCAATAAAGTAACTGCCAATATAATAAACAAACCAGCTATCATGATAACCGACACTTATGAACAAACTGATGCAGCTATTTTATACTTCATCAAGCATCGATTAATTGCCGGTATTGGCTGTCGCCGCGGTGTTTCTCAAAAACATATCGAACAATGTTTGAAAAAAGCCTGTGCAATAATAAATTATTCTATCAATGATATCACTCTTATCAGCAGTGCCTGCATCAAGGCAAATGAAACAGGAATCCTGCAGACTGCAGCCAAATATACCGTTCCTGTCAAATTTTGGCCTAATACTGTCCTGCAGCAGACTATTTTGGATTATAAATTATCACAATCCCCATTTGTAAAACAGCAGATAGGTATCGGCAATGTTTGCGAAGCCGCTGCTCTTGCCGGCAGCAGCTGTAAAAAACTGGTACTGACTAAAACAAAATTTGAGAAAGTGACGGTGGCATTAGCATGGGAAAAATAACAGTTATTGGTATCGGACCAGGAAGTTTGGATGATATGACTCCGCACGCCCGAAAAAGTATTGAAACAGCCGACACAATTGCCGGTTACAATACATACATAAAACTTATAAGTCCTTTATTAAAGGACAAAAATATCATTGGCACGGGTATGATGCAGGAAGTAGATCGCTGCCAAATGGCTTTGGATGAAGCGGTAAAAGGTAAAAATGTGGCCGTTGTTTCCAGTGGTGATTCAGGAGTTTACGGTATGGCCGGACTTGTGCTGGAACTTTTATTCCAGCTGCCCGTTGAAAACCGTCCTCAGGTTGATATCATCCCGGGAATAAGTGCTGTAAATGCCGCAGCTGCCATCCTTGGCGCACCGCTTATGCATGACTTTGCTGTAATAAGTTTAAGTGACTTGCTCACTCCTTGGGCGCTTATAAAAAAAAGGGCCGCATATGCCGCACAGGGTGACTTTGTCATTGCCCTGTACAACCCTAAAAGTCGCAAACGGGTTCAACATATTGAAGAAATTCGCGATATACTGCTTAAATACAAATCTGCCGATACACCCGTCGGTATCGTACGCGGTGCGACCCGCGACAACGAAAGTGTAACTATATCCAATTTAGACAACTTTACCAAAGAAGAAATAGATATGTTTTCACTGGTTATCATCGGCAATAGTCATACTTATGTAAAAAATAATCTAATGATAACACCACGAGGCTATAAATTATGATTTTTGTCGCCGCCGGAACACAAGACGCCAGGCAGATAATTGAACAATTATTACACGAAGGTCATACTGTTACCGCTTCCGTGGTCAGTGATTACGGAAAGATTCTCCTGCGGCACCATTCCCACCTCACAGTAATTGAACAAGCTCTTGATGAAACGGAACTGCAAAAAAAATTAAAAGATATAAATGCAGATATATTTATCGATGCCAGTCATCCATATGCTGTAAATATTTCCCAAACAGCTATGAATGTATGTGCACAGTTAAAAATTCATTATATCCGCTATGAACGCCCCACCATAGCATTACCGATTTATGACAAATTGTATACAACAGCATCTTTTGCAGAAGCTGCCCAAAAAGCCTTTGAACTTGGCAATAACGTTTTTTTGACAACCGGCAGCCGCCACTTATCGGAATTTACTGCTTTGCTTAACAATAAAAACCAAATACTTACCGCACGAATTTTACCTGTAGTGGAATCCATACAAGCATGTATGGCTGTCGGCATCCTTCCTAAGCATATAATTGCTATGCAAGGTCCTTTTTCTATAGGACTCAATAAAGCTATGTATGAACAGACCGGTGCTCAGGTTGTCGTGATGAAGAACAGCGGCAAATTGGGTGGATCCGATACCAAACTTACGGCAGCAATAAAAGCCGGCATTTTTGCAGTTGTTATTGATCGACCCCCGATCAACTATAAAAATATTTGTACAAACTACTCCGCTGTCAATCGCGAAATCAAGAAATTTTATCGTAACTATTAACAAAAAACAGTCAGGACATACTCTAAAGTTTATGAGTATATCCCGACTGTTTTTTGTTAACCATACTGTACCACAAATTTGAGACTCATTGCTTTATACATTAAAAAAGACTATTCGATCGGATCACTTTGCCTTGCCAAAGTTCCGGCCCGGCCTGGTAAAGTCCCTGCATATACACGACATTTTCTTATCTGCGGTACTTTTTTACCTTCTTTTAAAAGAACAAATTCGAATTTCTGCTGCTTTGCCTTAGTGATAAAATCATCAAGTATTGATAATTTGGATAAACCTTCCATTTCAGCATGAATAGTAAAGACATTCCATTGTTTATCACAATTTTTCAACCAATAGTCAACAATATTTTCCTCTGTCACTCCCATGATTCCCAACACTTCATCCATTGTCAAAAGTGTGCCAGGAATCTGCAATGGTGAAAATTCTCTTCCATCCATAACCGGATAAAAAGGATAGTATCCACGTACATCAGAACAAAAATCAAACCCAAACTCCTGCTGCACTTTAAGGCTGTCAGCGGTTACCTGCCAACCTGGAGCACCACAAAAGTGCGGTTTTTGATGCGTTACCTTTTCAAATAAATTGCATGCCTTTGTCAGATGTTCCCGAATCTTTGCTTCCGGCAAATGAGATAATTTATCCTGCCAATAAACATGATCCCAGCAATGAATACCGCAATCATGTTCCTCCTCCATTGCCCGCAGTAACGGTGCCGGATTTGGTTCCACGATAAGCGGCGCCGGCAACAGTGTTCCGTACAATATAGTTTTTAATCCATAAGTAGAAGGTGCCTTAGTACGAAGCATTTTAGTTAAAAACCCTTTACGGAAGATTCTCCGTATAGCCTTGCCGGAATTATCAGGTCCCATCGAAAAAAAGAATGATGCTTTCACCCCATGTTTTTGAAACACATCAAGCATATTAGGCACACCTTGCGTATAACCGCGCTTGGTATCAACATCTATTTTTATCGCAATTTTTCTAGCCATTTAACTATACCTTTTCCAAATGAGACGCATGCCAATCGAGTGTTAATTTAATTGCCTCACGCAAAGTAGTCTTAGGTTCCCATCCCAATATATCTTTTATCTTTTTCACTGATGGCAAGCGATCTTGCATATCATCATAATTTTTCCCATAATATTTTGCTGCCGGTACTTCATTCATTTTAACTTTCTGTGCTGCCTGGGCAAATTCTGGATAAGCTTTCATTTCTTCAACAATCATCAATGCCAGTTCCTTTATTGAATAATGATTTGCCGGATTGCCGATATTGAATATTTCTCCGTCAGCCTTGCCGTTTTCATTCTTAATTATCGTTATGAGTCCGTCTACCCCATCACCTACCCAGATAAAAGAACGTTTTTGCGCACCACCGCCAACAAGATTTATTTCACCGGTATACAACACATCATAAATAAATTGTGTTATCGAGCGAGCTTTATGTTCTGCAGCATCTTTGAATGTATCCAGTCCCGGTCCCACCCAGTTAAATGGACGAAAAATGGAAAACGGCAAATCTTTTTCCTGCCCAAATGCAAAAATGACCCGGTCCATCATTTGCTTGCTGCAACTATATATCCAGCGGGATTTTTTAATTGGACCTAAGGTCAAGGTACTTTCATCCTCAATCATCACCCTACTGTTTTCCGTCGGCATACCATAAACTTCAGAAGTAGATGGAAAGATAACACGTTTATGATATTTGGCACAGTTACGGACAATTTTTAAGTTTTGTTCAAAATCAAGTTCAAATGTCCACAACGGATGTGTTATATAATAAGCCGGACGAGCAATCCCAGCAAGAGGTAATATAACATCATTATCTTTTACAGCCTGTTCCAGCCACTCATTTTCAGCAAAAACATCTCCGGTTTTCATAGAAAACCGCGGATTATCTTTAAATTCAGCAAGATTACTGTCACGCAGGTCAAACCCTTGAACACACCAATCCGTTTTAGCCAATATAGCACGCAATAAGTGTGTTCCGATAAAGCCATTTATCCCCGTAATAAAAATTTTCATAAAGTATTCTCTCCTTAAAGTTAATTTTTCCAATCAAACCGATTGCCAGTTTTGAAAACATCAATAAATGTTTTATCAGTTGGAATATTATCAGCTTCTCCAGCCCAAGCGATAGTATGCAGCAATAAAGAATCCTGACCGCATTTTACAATAACATGCTCTTTCGACCTGACAATAGTACCTGCTGAATAATTCTGTAAATTTTTTGGTAAAGAAACCGCCAATTGATCAGAAAAATCCTCTGTTAGAGGGACTGCCCACCAAATAAAAAGTTTCTGCTGCCTATAAAAGGTAAACGCTCCAGGAAATGGATGTGTTACCGATCGAATCAAGTTATAAACAGCAGCAGCACTGTCATTCCAGTCAATAATACCGTCAGCAGGATGCCGCCGGCCGAACTTTGTCGCCTGCGATTCATCCTGTCTGAAACGTGGTGCTTTAGCAGCTTCGATTAAAGGCAGGTATTCTTTAATTATCTTTTTAACTGCCAGACTTGTCTTTAAAAAAACATCATGTGCAGTATCAGTCATCTTTATATCAAAGGCTTTCTGAGCAACAATATCACCCCTGTCAGCCTTTTCCGTCATAACATGCAAAGTAACTCCTGTGCGCGTTTCACCTTTCAGTACCGCCCAATTAATGCAAGCACGCCCTCTGTACCTGGGTAAAAGTGAACCATGTAAATTATAAGCTCCCAATCTTGGGACACTTAAAAATTCATCAGGTATCATGGCACGATAATATGCCGATAAAATTATATCAGGCGCCGCTTGATAAAAAAACTTTCGCGCAGATTCATCTATTTTTTTAGAACGATAGACTGGAATGTTATTTTTTTTTGCCAAATCATATACCGAATCAAACCATATTTCCTCATCATCAGCGTCAATATGGGTAAACACTACTGAAACATTGGCACCGATTTTTATCAATTCAGACAGACAGGCAAATCCTGGCTGACTGTAGGCAAACAAAGCTATGGAAGATCGACTCTCAGTCTGCTTGCTTATCATTATTTTCCTCTTCCCATATCTTTTTTATCACAAACCGCGGCCGCTTTTGAATTTGTTTATAAATACGTCCTATGTATTCACCGATTATCCCCAGACTCATAATTGATATACCTGTCAGGAAAAATTGTATTGCCATTAAAGTAAATAATCCCTGTGCTTCAGACCCAATAATAAAACGACGAATCAATATATACGCAACCAATAAAAAACTTAACGCTGATATTCCTATACCGCTCATTGTCACCCATTGAAGCGGTGACAATGAAAAACTCGTCATAAGATCAAAATTAAGCCGAATAAGTCGAAAAATACTATACTTGGATGTACCATATTCCCGTTCACGATGAGCCACAAATATTTCTATCGGATTAACCGCATACTTTTGTCCCAATGCCGGAATGAAAGTCGTTGATTCACCACTATGCGCAATTATATCAACTATTCTGCGGTTATATCCCCTAAGCATACAGCCATAATCATTAATATGCAGTCCAGTTATTCTATTGGTAATATTATTAACTGCCTTTGATGCAACCTTACGAAAAAGTGGATCATGACGATTCTTCCGACGAGTCCCAACAACATCATGTCCATCATCCATTTGTTTTATAAGCTTAGGGATTTCTTCAGGAGGATTTTGCAAATCAGCATCCAGTGTAATTATAAATTGACCACGCACTTTAGAAAAAGCCGCCATTATAGCCATATGCTGACCAAAGTTGCCATTAAAATCAATAAATCTTACATTATGAGGATGTTGTTTCTGAAAATCATATAGCATAGCAAACGATTTATCATGACTACCGTCATTAACAAAAATTATTTCGTAGCTTCGTTTAATGTCTTCCATTACAGGGTACAACTCGGCAAACAGACGAGGCAGCGATTCTTCTTCATTATAGACAGGTATTACTACTGATATTTCCGGATCCATTATTTCACCTTTTCGTGCATCTTATTATTTACAAACATTCTTTACGGCTTCTATTACATCCGCTACATCTTGATCTGACATTGCCGGGAACAACGGCAGTGAAACTATCTTTTCCCCGATCAATTCTGAAACCGGCATGTCACCTTTTTTAAGTCCGGTTATCCTGGCATACGCACTAAACAAGTGTAAGGCTTGATAATGATAAGCCGTACCTATATTATATGCTTTCATTTTTTCCATAAACTCATCTCGTGTAAACCCAAGTTCGTCGCTTTCAATAAGCGGGGTATAAATATGCCAGGAATGAACACAATTTGTTTCAATCGGTGCCGGCACGGTCAACCCCTTTATATCGGCAAAAGCGTCATTATATCTTTCAACAATTGCCGTACGGCGGCTGTTAAATTGTTCCAAATATTTCAATTGATCCCGACCGATTGCCGCTTGTATATCCATCATCTGATATTTAAGCCCTGGTCTAAAAATGTCATAATGACTTTTCCCCTTAGCCCCAAAGCGATTCCATGCGCCCTTGTCCATACCATTTTGTCGCTGTACCGACATTTGATCAGCTGCCTTCTCATCATCGGTAGTTATCATACCGCCTTCTCCGGTAGTTATATTCTTTGTCGGATGAAAACTGAACACAGCAATATGACGGGCACCCTTACCCGCACCAATTTTTCTGCCATGATAGCTCGCCCCCAGTGCATGAGCACTGTCTTCAATAATAGCCAAATTATATTTGGCGGCAATTTTTTCAATTGCATCCATATCACAAGGCCGGCCGGCAAAATGTACCGGAATAATTGCTTTAGTCTTTGCTGTAATTTTTTCTTCAATTTTTTTGGGATCTATATTAAATGTAACCGGATCTATATCCGCCAAAATTGGCACGGCATTAGAATAAATTATTGCATTCACAGTACTGGCAAACGTCATTGGTGTAGTTATTACTTCATCGCCCGGTTCAGTGACTGCCATAACTGCAAGGTGCAATCCGGCTGTAGCAGAATTAACCGATATAGCAAATTTGGCACCAACATATCCGGCAAATTTTTTTTCAAAATCAACCGTCTTGGGTCCCATGGCCAACCAACCGGAACGAATAGAATCACAAACATCAGCAATAGCCGTTTCACTCACACTGGGCTTAGAAAATGGCAGGAAATCTTTTCTCATAATTAATTTCTCTCCTTATTATAAAATAAAACTAAACCATCAACAAAATCAATCTCTATTTACAATAAAATAATATCCGCCCTTAGGTGAACTGCTTTTTATTTTATCAGGAAAAAGTTTATTAATAGCCCGCTTTTTACTTTTATCAAAAACAACAAAAACACGTTTATCACTATTCCATAAATTCATCAGCTGCGCATCATTGATAAACCACCCCTGACCACTAGGATGTTTTGACCCAAATTCCAACTCACCCAGATAAGAGGCCACTACAACGCGCTTTTGCAGATAAAACGGCAGTCCCTGTATGTAATCTCCGTAGGACACAACAATATCCCCCGGTTGTTCTATCCTTCGAATATCGGTAGCAACGTAATCAGCAGTACGTTCCACAGCTACCTGTCCGTGAATTGACTGCAATCCGGCGGCAAACAAAAAAGCCACTACCACAAATGCTGAAATCGTGCAGCGTATCTGCTTTGTTTTCAGCCAAATGCATATCACCACTGCAAGGCCTACAGTCAATGATAAAAAAATCAACCAGCCTTTGTGGAATATTTCCCAGGCATTTAAATAATCAGCATGTGTAGAATACCAAATGAGCGCCGCGACAAAGATGAAACAGCCAATGCTATTCACTAATAATCCGTGTGCCATCCACCGGTCAAGTTTCACTGAGCGACGTATTGAAGCCGCAAGTAAAATGGCTAATGGTGATAAACAAGGCAGGATATATGGTACTAATTTGGAATCAGAACAGGAATAAAAAATAAACACAACAAAAAACCAAGTCAAGAGAAATATTATATCACGTTTATTATCATCTGACTCAGTACTGCGAATAACTCCCTGTTTGGTAAAAAGAGCCGGCAAAAATCCAAGCCAGGGAAACATTCCGAGGATTACCATTGGAATGAAAAACCAAACCGGTTGATATCTGTCTTCAATCTTAGTGGCAAAACGCAGAAAATGTTCTCTTATGAAGAAAAAGTAGAAAAAATCGCCATTAGCCCGACAAACTAGATAGAACCACGGAACACCAATAATGAAAAACAATATAATCCCCGGCAGATAAATAATGTCACGTATTATTGACCATTGTCTGGTAAAAAGCATATACCAAAAAATAATTCCCAAGGGAAGTACTATAGAAATAAGGCCTTTAGTCAGCAGTCCCAGTGCCATCGCTGCATACATCAATAAATACCAGCGTCGATTTTTAGTACGCCGTCCCTGGTAAAATGTAACCAGTGACAACGTCATAAACATCGTTATCATCATATCGAGGATATTGATGGAACCAACTGCAATATGCAATGTAGCCGTTGCAAGAATAGTTGCTGTCAGTAATGCCGTTCGATTAGTAAACATCAATTTTGCCAGCCACGCAGTGAGGAATATATTAACCACAGCAGTGACGGCAGGCACTACGCGTACTGCGCCCTCATTTTCTCCAAAGACAGTCATAGAAGCAGCTGTCAGCCAGTACTGCAAAATTGGTTTTTCAAAATACTCCACACCGTTCAGGCGCGGCGTTATAAAATCTCCGGTAGCAATCATTTCTCGCGGTATTTCGCTATAGCGTCCTTCATCGGGATCCATAAGGGGATAATCATAAATATGAACAAGGTACAGGGCAATTATTGAAATTATGACAGCCGCTGCTGCCAGTTTTTTTTGCCGAGTGCTCAAGGTATGCAATGACATACTCCTCTCTATACAACTAGAATTATTATATCATTATACAGACATTACGCAAGATAACAGCCTTATATTTTATTATTTCAATTTTTAAACCGTTGTTATTGCATTTTTTACTGTATGATAATATTCTAATATATAGAAATGAAATAATTATGAAAGCCGCTGGTTAGGGTATTCTTATTGCTAATTTCAGAATAAATTCAGAGCCGTGCGCTAAAATCAAGATGATAAAATTTATTATGATTTTTTTACATTTCTATACTATAAATTATGAGGATATATTTATGAAGATACTGTTAGCTGAAGATGATATAAGACTTGCTAAAATGCTTGTTTTTTTACTCAAAAAAGAAGGATATAATGTTGATGTCGTTGACAACGGTGAAGATGTGCTGAATTATATAGCAGTCAAAGATTATGATATAGTACTGCTAGACTGGATGATGCCGCGGAAAAGTGGTATTGAGGCATGTGCAGTCATCCGCAAACAAGGTAAAAATTGCGGCATAATAATGCTTACTGCTAAGGATACCCTGGAAAATCGTATTGAAGGACTGGACACAGGCGCTGATGACTATATTGTAAAACCATTTGAATTTCCTGAATTATTAGCCAGAATTCGTTCCGTACTGCGTCGGCATAATAAATCCTACCAAAGTAATATTATTCACTTTAATAATGGTATTACAATTGATAGAGTAAAATTTACCGCTTATTCAAATGACCAAGACTTATTACTGACACGACGGGAATTTCAATTACTTGATTTATTATTGCAAAATGAAGGAACTACTCTGCCGCGGGAACAAATTATCGGCAGTATATGGGATAGTGCCGACGGTATTTCATCAAACGCGCTTGATGCCTTGATAAAATTACTCAGGCGGAAAATGATTGATGCCGGTAGAAAAGATATAATAAAAACCGTACATGGCATCGGCTATAAAATCGAGGAATAACTATGAATCTGTTTTCACGTTTTCGTCAACGTTTAATCAAGCGTTATATGCAGCTTACCGGGGCAATAATTTTTATACTGCTTATCCTCATTTACGGATTTGTCGGATCGTTGGTCTATAACAATTTTATCGACCAGGCACAAATGCTCGCTACCGAAGAAGCAGAAGAACTCACCTATATTGTCAGTGACGGTAAAACCCTGCCCGATTTTCCTTCCGATGACAATCATACCCAAAAATATTTAAATAAAATATTCTATTATATATATGATCGAGATGGCAATTTAATCAAATATTCCAATAAAATTGACTGGAGTACTGCCGCTATCAATGAAAAGATAACAACCGATGCCCTGCTTAACGGACAACCAGAAATTCATTCGGTATTTACCCAGAAAAAAGATTTCCGCTTTTTTGTTATAGCCAGGGAAACTGCTTATTACAATGGCATCTATGCAGGAAAAGTATACGCCGGATTTGATGTGAGCAGGGATTTGATGTTTCTTGCCCGTTTATTGCTTTGGATAATACTGCTGTTAATCGGCGTATTTTTTATTATTAATAAAATTGCCAACTTTATGGCCAATAATGCAATGCAGCCTATTATAGAATCCTTTGAAAAACAAACATTATTTGCTGCCAACGCTTCACACGAACTACGAACGCCGCTCAGTGTATTAATGTCCGGATTGGATATATTAAAAGATGACACCGACAACAAATTATCGGCTTTTTCCCAGGAAATCATCAATGATATGAAAGATGAAATACTTAACATGCGGACATTAATCGGCAATCTGTTATTATTAGCCCGCTCCGACAGCAGCGCTATCAATTTGAAAAAAGAAGTTATCCCAGCCGAACAACTGATTACGAATGTATTGAACCGTTTTATGACTATCGCTACCGGCAAAAATATTGAACTTCTTCTGTCAGGAGATACACAAAATGTAAACATTTATGCCGATGCCAAGCATGTGGAAGAAATATTGACAATTCTGCTCGATAACGCCGTTAAATACACGCCCAAAGGCGGAAAAATATGTATAGGAACCACACTGCAAAAAAACATGGTCTCCATTTTTATCAGCAATACCGGACATGGTATCGCTGCAGATGACCTTCCTCATATATTTGACAGATTCTACCGCTCAACCGATACACAAAAGTATGAAGGCAACGGTCTGGGTCTTTCCATTGCCAGGGCCCTGGCTGAAAAAAACGATGGCAGATTATCAGCAGCAAGCGAACAAAACAGCAAAACTGTATTTACCCTTTATCTTCCCCAGAAAGATTTTCCAATATAACTTATGATATTTAATGCTATATATTTACAATCCACATATTAAAGGGTATTATTATTAAGTATTGATAAATTAATATATGTATTTATAATTTATTATTATTTACTGATTAATTTGTCACATCCCGATAAAATACTATATATAGGAGGATTTTTATGAAAGAATCGGTTGATGTAATGGCAAACGAAGTAAATTTACCCGAGCTTACTTTTCGCGGTATGATCTTAGGTATGATTTTAACAGGTATTTTTACAGCATCGAATGTTTATCTCGGCCTTAAAGTCGGTCTTACCTTTTCATCATCAATTCCAGCAGCAGTTATCTCTATGGCAGTCTTGCGAATGTTCGCCAAATCAAATATCCTGGAAAATAATATGGTACAAACACAAGTTTCCGCAGCAGGAACTTTATCGGCGGTCATTTTTATCATTCCAGGCCTTTTAATGAGCGGCTACTGGAC
This sequence comes from Pectinatus frisingensis, assembly GCF_015732285.1. Taxonomy (GTDB): domain Bacteria; phylum Bacillota; class Negativicutes; order Selenomonadales; family Selenomonadaceae; genus Pectinatus; species Pectinatus frisingensis. The sequence continues at coordinate 20,037 of NZ_WIQU01000019.1, read as the reverse complement.
TGAATTCCCATTGTGGCAGACCTTCATGATTTGTTTGTGCGGTGGTGTGCTGGGTGTTTTATTCAGTATTCCGCTCAGAAGGGCAATGGTCGTGCACAGCGACTTGGCTTATCCTGAAGGCAAAGCTGCTGCTGAAATATTAAAAGCCGGCAGTGCTTCACATAACAACGATAACGCTGCTGAACAATCAGACAGCGGTCTGAAGGAAATCGGTCTTGGTGGCATTATCGCCGGCGGTGTAAGCTTATGCACATCAGGTTTTCGTCTTCTGGCCGGTGACGTTCAGTGGGCCTTTTCCATTGGTAAGGCAGTTTTTAATTTGACTGCCGGTCTTTCATTAGCCCTTTTTGGTGCAGGTTATCTGATTGGTTTAGCCGGTGGTATTGCAATGCTCGTCGGCATGATTTTGGCCTGGGGTGTTTTTACACCTTATTTCACAACCATTATACCGCCAAAAGAAGGTATGGATTTAGTCAGCTTTGCCTCTTCAGTCTGGTCATCAAAAGTCAGATTTATAGGCACAGGAACAATCGGTATTGCGGCATTATGGACTTTTTTAACCTTATTAAAACCCGTAATAAGCGGTATAAAAGAATTGATTGCCAATGCGTCCCGCAGTGTTTCTGAAAAGTCCACACACCGTATGGATACAGATTTATCATTAAAAGCCATGTCCATAGTATTTGGTTTGGTATTAATCGGTCTTTTCATTACCATATATTCTTTTGTTGCTGCTGCCGGTCTTTCCAGCGGGACGACAATTGGATTTACCATTTTAGGAACCATCGTTGTTTTAATCATAAGCTTTTTAGTAGCTGCCGCATGCGGCTATATGGCAGGACTTGTCGGCTCTTCATCAAGTCCGATATCTGGTATTGGATTACTTGGTATTATAATAACTTCTATAATTATTTTAATAGCCGGCTCTTCCGAAGGAATATTTGCCGATCCCAATGGTAAACGTTTCGCCATAGCTTTTGCTATTTTTATCACGAGTATAATCCTTGCTACAGCTACCATTTCCAATGATAATCTGCAAGATTTGAAAACCGGTTTATTAGTCGGCGCCACTCCTTGGAAACAACAGGTTGCTCTTATTATCGGCTGTGTATTTGGGGCATGCGCCATAGCTCCGGTCTTAAATCTTTTATATCAGGCATACGGTTTTACCGGTGCGTTTCCACGGCCAGGCATGGATCCGTCCCAGGCAATGGCTGCTCCGCAGGCTAACTTAATGACGACAATTGCCCAAGGAATTTTTAATAACAACGTTGATTGGACTTTGATTGAAGTGGGCATTGGTATTGGTATCGCAGCTATAATAATAAACAGCTTGCTGCATAGGACAAACCCTTCTTGGAGTCTGCCCCCTCTTGCCGTAGGTATGGGAATTTACTTACCGCCATCTGCTGATGAACCGCTGGTAGTCGGTGCAATAGTAGCTTATTTTGTCCACAAGTATTTAAAAAATCGCGCCCAAGATAGGGATCTTACTGCTGCCAAGGATTATATTGAACAGCATGAACGGCGCGGTGTACTATTTGCCTCCGGTATGATCGTCGGAGAAAGTATCATTGGCGTTATTGTTGCCGGTATAATAGTTGTATCTGTTACATCGGGCGGCAGCGATAATCCATTGGCACTTGTTGGTAAAAGTTTCAGCTCAACAGCAAGCTGGCTGGGTATCTTAGTTTGTATTGCGGCAATGATTTATTTTGTCCGCCGGACAATTGCTGACCGGCTTAGTAATAAATAAACCTGTCTCATAATCATTTCTAAACGAATTTATCCTTCTGTAGTACAGTCAGATATATTAAAACTGCTCTGCAGAAGGTATTTTTTTAATTTCTTAATACTTGCAGAAGCTATTGTTTTTGCGTAAAATAAAGCAGAGATATAAAGGTTGCTTAAATAAATAAAAAGTAGGGATTTTATTTGTATACTATAAAAAAAGCCAACAATGAACAATTATGGGGGATTGCTGCTGCTTTAATACGTGAACTGGCTGTTTACGAAAACTTGGGAAATATCTGTACGGCAAAACCGGAGGATATTAAAAAACTATTTAAAGAAAGCATCCTGCAGGCATTGATTGCTTTCGATGAAACCGGAGAACCGGCAGGATTACTTACATATTTTTATATGGTATCTACATTTAAAGGCAAAAAAGTTATTTATATGGATGACTTATTTATCCGGGAAAAACAGCGTGGACATAAACTCGGAAAAACCCTGATGAACGAATTGACATCTATTGCCAATAATACTGATTGTTGTAAAATAGAATGGAAATGTTTAGTGTGGAATGATCCGGCGCAGCAATTTTATGAAAAATTCGGCGGTAAAAAAGATGAAGAAAACTTTACTTATTATAAAATATTATAAAATCCCGGATGGGGAGACAGCATTATGAAATGGATAAATCATATGCTAGTCACCGGCAGTGTCGTGTATTCCGTTACGGGAGACCCGTTGCTGGCTCTTTACAGCACAGCCGGCAGTATTTTACCTGACAAATTGGAAGGGCGTCCACCGCGCAATAATAAAAAGGCCTACTGGCAGTGGCGCCAAAGACACCGTACCTGGACACATTGGCCGGTACCATACCTGCTGCTCATAACTGCTGTTTTAATATTACACCGCATTGACATTATTACTCCGTTAGTCTGGCCGGTGGCGCTCATTGCCCTTTTTTTTCTGACAGGAGCGCTGCTGCACATTATCGAAGATGCCTTATGTGGCAAAGTTCCTCTTATTTCACATAATAGGAAAATTGGCTTTAAATTATTTACCGTAGATTCACCGGGTGAATATTTTTTTTCCATTGTTCTTTCCGTAATTTTATTATTTTATCATGGAAAATGGCCCTTTTAATAAATTTTAGTCAGAAGGTTAAACATGAATCTCATACTTATATTGACAGGTGTATTGTTAAACGCTATTGCCCAGCTGGTATTAAAAAAAGGCATGTCGATCATCGGTGTTGTACAGGTGGATATTCCATCTATCATCACCATGATAATGAAAGCGGCTACTAACGTATATATTTATTTAGGATTGCTCTGCTATGTATTAAGCTTTGTCGTTTGGTTGATGGTACTGTCCCGCAGCGAGGTGAGCTATGCCTATCCATTTTTAAGCATAGGTTATATCATCGCCGCATTTGTCGGATATTTTTACTTTGGCGAAAGTATGGGTTTATACAAATTGAGCGGTATCGCTCTCATTTGCATTGGTGTATTTCTGTTGTATCGTTCATAATAGATTATAGAATTTATCTTATTCATTTTATCAATGAAAGGGCCACATTATTATGAATGGAAAAAAACGCTGGCAAATATCAATCGCTATTTCACTGCTTCTTCATTTAATAATACTACTATTTGCCGCGTATCAGATAGCCTTATGGCTTCCCGCCCAACAGGCTGAGGAACAAGAAGATCCCGTTGTTACCGAGGTATATATGGATGAAGACACATCGTCAGAAGATGAATCTGCTTCCGACGACGCGGGTAGTACCTCGTCACAGAATAATTCAACAGTATCACTTCCGTCGGAGGCTGCTGTGACTATATCGCAGCAACCTCCGACGGACGCGGGCAATCTACAGGATACAGCAGAAAATGATAATCCTGCCGGTACTCAAAATAACAAGTCTGACAAAAACAGGCCGCACCGCAATCGTACTCTTACTACCGACACCCGCAATAAAGATCTATCACAATTTGGTTATGAAAAACCTCCTGTTGTAATAAACAAAACTAACAGGGTTAAGTTGCCTGATTCCGTACTGCCGGTAGAAGGATCCATCGCTGTAGAAGTTTTATATCAGGCCGCTCCTGACGGCACAGTTTCTGCCAATATCCCTAAATCAAAATCATCCGGCAATGAGGATATTGATGATGCATTGATTGAAGCAGTTAACCAATGGCGGTTCGAACCTCGCAAAACGGCTTCTCCTGTTATGATCGCAAATTTTATCTGCCATCCTGGTGATGACACATTATTTCTGGTACAGTAAAACCATAACAGCCGCTTGGCTGTTTTATCTCAAATCAGTCCAATTATAATTATAAGGAGTGTCTGCTGTGCCTAAATACAGCGAAACAAAAAATGCCACCAATCCGCAAAAAACTCAGTCCCGTATTGCCATAATAGTACTATTACTGGCAGCACTCTTTGTATTGCTGGCACTACGCTATATCTGGGTACAGACAATTCTCCATCCTGATTTGCTCGCCAGAGTGCAATATCAAGCCGAAGATCAATATACAATTCATTTACCGCGCGGCTCGATTTATGATCGCAATGGCCGGGAGCTGGCCGTCAGCAATATCACTAAATCTCTATATGCAGACCCGGTCCACGTGCAAGATCCGGATCAATTAGCAGAAGATTTATCACCGCTGCTGAAAATGTCTAAAACTGACATCTTACAGAAAATTTCTGTTGGCGGTGGTTTTGTATGGCTCAAGCGTCAAATGGAACCTGACGAATCCGATGCCGTGGAAAAACTCATAAAATCAAAATCCTATGGAACTTGCTTAGGTTTTAAAAATGAAAGCAAACGCTACTATCCCAACAAAACACTTGCTGCAAATATTCTGGGATTTGTGGGAACCGATGACACCGGTCTCGACGGCATAGAACAATCCATGGACAAGGTAATTAAAGGGCAGGTAATAAACACTTCATTATTTACTGATACTTTAGCCCGTCCAATTCTTGATTCTGTGCTCAACTCAGCTAAACCACAGGAAAACACTCGTAAGAACGTAGAATTGACAATCGACAGTACTATACAATATATCACTGAGCAAGCCTTAGATGAAGCGATGGTCAAGTACGCTCCAGCCGCGGCCACTGCTATCGTTATGGATCCCAAGACTGCCGATATTTTAGCCATGGCGTCAAGACCTTCATATGATCCTAATAACTTTACGGCTTATCCGGCTGCCAACTGGAAAAATAAAGCAATATCCTTTGTCTATGAACCGGGATCTACCTTTAAAGCCGTTGTTGCAGCTGCAGCTTTACAGGAAAAAATTGTCAGACCAAATGATATCTTTGTTGACCCTGGTTATTTAATGGTAGATGGCCGCCGTATCCAAAACTGGAGCGACGACAGTTTTGGAACTGTTACCTTTACAAAAGTTATTGAAGAATCAATAAATACTGGCTTTGTCCATGTGGGACTGCAGCTTGGGGCAGAACGTCTTATGGATTACGCCCAAAAATTTGGCTTTGGCAAAAAAACCGGTATCGAATTACCTGGTGAGGAACAAGGCATACTATTTAATCCTAAGGATATGAGTGAAATCAATATTGCAACAACTTCAATAGGCCAAAGTATTGCTGTTACTCCGTTGCAAATAGTCACTGCTATGGCAGCCATAGCCAATGACGGCGTTTTAATGCATCCCCATATAATAAAAGGCATATATAATTCTGATGGTGCGGTTTATGAAGAAACTAAACCACAAGAAGTCCGTCGGACAATTGATTCTTCTACTGACAAAACACTGGTCTCTCTATTGGAAAAGGTTGTTGCCGACGGCGGTGGCGGCAAAGCTGCGGTGACAGGTTACCGCATAGCCGGGAAAACCGGTACTGCCCAAAAAATTGATATGCAAAACGGTGGTTATTTACCAGGACGCTATATTGCTTCATTTTGTGGTTTTGCTCCCGTCGAAGACCCTCAATTTGTCGTATTAGTTATATTAGATGACCCCCATAAGGTAAATTATTATGGCGGTCAAATTGCCGCGCCAATAGCCCATGACATTTTCTCAGCAATTTTCCGTTATCTCCATATAGAACCTTCTGTTCCGATAAAAGACAACAATCCCATTGTCTCTGCAAAAAAAGCTGTACAAAATGATACTGCAGCCAAAAATATTCCGGCAGGAATGGTTGCCGTTCCGGATTTACGCGGTAAAACCATACGCGATGCAACTGCGGCTTTGGCATCACTTAATTTAACAATAAATGTATCTGGCAATGGCATCTGTGATACTCAATCACCGGTCGGAGGCAGTTTCATTGCTCCCGGTAGTAAAATAAACGTACATTTTTCACCGTAAATGTGATAAAATAATACATAAATTGTTTTTATTTAAAATATAAATCTTAACAACTATTATGATAAATTGATAAAGGACGGGTATACTATGCTGGATATTAAATTTGTCAGGGATAACATGGATAGGGTTTTAGAAATGCTTAAGAACCGTAATAATCCAATGAAACTTGACGATTTTAAAAGTTTGGAAGAAAAACGCCGTGCAATCATCGGTGAAACAGAAACCTTAAAAGGTCAGCGCAATAATGTCTCCAAACAAATAAGTGAAATGAAAAAAAAGAAGGAAAATACCGATCAGCTTATCATTCAAATGCGCCAGGTTGGCGAGAAAATAAGTAATCTGGATGGTCAGCTGCGTGATATTGAAGATAAGCTGCGTGATATTTTATTGCATATCCCCAATATGCTAAATCCGGCAGTGCCTGTCGGCAAAGATGACAGCGATAATCCGGAAGTTCGTCGGTGGGGACTGCCGCGTCAATTTGAATTTACACCAAAACCTCATTGGGAAATAGGTGCAAATCTTGATATTCTTGACTCTGAACGAGCTGCCAAAGTATCGGAATCACGTTTCACATTCTATAAGGGGTTAGGTGCACGATTGGAACGGGCCGTTATAAGCTTCATGATGGACACTCATTCTAACGAACATGGCTATACGGAAATGCTGGCACCATATATTGTAAACAAGGACAGTATGACCGGAACAGGTCAGTTACCAAAATTTGCTGAAGATATGTTCAAAATTCAGGATGCAGACCTCTATCTCGTCCCTACCGCAGAAGTTCCGGCGACCAATTACCATCGGGATGAAATATTAGATGGAGATAAATTACCCGAACATTACTGTGTTTACACTGCTTGTTTCCGCGAAGAGGCAGGTTCCGCCGGACGAGATACAAGAGGTCTCATCCGCCAGCATCAATTTAATAAAGTTGAATTGATTAAATTCGTCAAACCAGAGACTTCATATGACGAATTAGAAAAAATGGTACGCGATGCGTCCCATATCTTGGAATTATTAGAAATTCCTTATCATGTGGTCACACTGTGCAGCGGTGACATTGGCTTTACCGCAGCCAAAACTTACGATATTGAAGTGTGGCTGCCAAGCTGTAACATGTACCGGGAGATCTCATCATGCTCTAATGTCGAAGACTATCAGGCTCGTCGCGCCAATATACGTTTTCGCCGTGATAGTAAGGCAAAACCCGAATACGTACATACTCTAAATGGTTCAGGGCTTGCCGTCGGCAGAACAGTTGCTGCTATTTTAGAAAATTATCAACAGGCAGACGGAAGTGTTCTGATTCCTACTGCACTGCGTAAATATATGGGCGTCGATGTAATAAAATAACCCTCAAAAGGCAGTCCCTCGTCTGTTTACAGCCGGAGGGCTGCCTTTCTTATCAATATTCAACAGAACGCACGTGAGGATTATCTTTAAACAAATCCATTAAATGTGATATATCATAATCAGCAGGCATCTTCACATACAACTCTACATCAAGAAATCCTTTATTGGTTCTTTCAACTTTAATATTGATAATTTTAATATTATTATCAGCAAATCTTTTTTGTACAAAAGAAATAGCATCAGCATTTTCACTAAACTCTATATTAATCTGTTCTGAATAAGGAACACTGAGCCATCCAAGATTTTTATGCATAATAATTTGTACTAACAAAATCAATACAGTTGCTGAAATTCCCATAAAATACAATTTGGCTCCGATAGCCATGCCGATACCGGCAGTGGCCCAAATACCGGCTGCTGTTGTTAATCCGCTTATTGCCTGTTTTCTAACAAAAATAATCCCTGCACCAAGAAAACCTATTCCGCTGACTATTTGAGCTGCAACGCGTGATGGATCTAAAATATAATTATGCAGCAGCAACACATCGGCAAACCCATATTTTGAAACAATCATTACCAAAGCACTTCCTAATGCCACAATCATATGAGTGCGGATACCAGCTTCTTTTAATCTGTTTTTCCTTTCATAACCAATTAATGATCCACATATACCGGCTACTATTAATCTGACCAATAACTCCAACTGCGAACTTAATATTACACTCATTTTTAACCACTTCCTCAGCAATTAACCAAAAATAGATATGCTGACTATTATAGGATATTATCACAATTTAATCAATGAATTAAATTTCCTGTCACACAGATAATGTAATATTTCTTACACCTTACGTTATTATCCATATTATGTTAAAATAGGCATATTATTTCTTCATCAAAAACTTAAAATCATCCGTATGCAATGTTTACCAAACAAGGAGAAAGTATTTAATGCGTAATCAATTTATGCAAAATAAAATTTTTTTAACATTTACATTTGTTTTTTTACTATGCTATACAGGATTCATTTTTTTTATGTATACCCCATGGTACACTGCTGCGCAGCTTAAATTTGCTTACAAAAACCACAATATTGTAATGCTGACTAACAGCGTCGATATAGACTCCGTTGTTTCCAGCGGCTATGACGATTTAACCGGTGATTTATTTACATATAATAGTAATATTCCGCCTAAAGTGAAACAAATTTTTAATCAATTTTATCAATTAATAAAAACCCCTGTTTGTTCCGGGACTTTAAAAATAATTGATGACTATTTAAAAAATAATGTATGGAACGATCCTACAGGAACTTCTGTACTAAAAGGCCGCGAACTTGGTATTGATTATGATGAGCTTGTAGAACGTTCAATGCTTCGTAATACGGCAATACATAGTTTTGGCAAACTCACAAAAAATGAAAACGGTGACTTTATTTTACCATTAACAGTAGCTGACCGTTACACTGATACAGACTTCACTCTTGAATTACTGCTGCAGAAAACTACTTCCGGGACCTGGCAGGTTACCAAAATTATTAACTATCATGAATATTTACTCCATGTGCGTGATTTATGTGATAATGATATAGTTACTTATGTGAAAGACACCAAAGATAAAACTGCTGAATACAACCGTGCATTTCAAAGTTTACAAACACAGTTTCAAAACCTGACAAAGAATATAAACTCCAGTATCAGTAAAACACAACGTCAACAAATACAATATTTCATTGTAAACAAAATCATTCCGACTTATAAAACACATGAAGCTTATCTACAAGATGTAGATGTCCCTTCCGGTGCACTTCACTTACACATTTTACGTTTGCAGAGCAATGCCAAAACGATACAAGCTTGGCAGTATTTTGCCCAAGGAATAGCTGACGATTCACCTGCCATGCTGGCAAAAGCAGAAAAAAACCATCAAGAAGTTTTAACCTTAGAACAAAAAGTATCTGATATCATAAATAAAATGCCGGCATTATTTGTTCCGGAAATTCCATAATCATATTTAGATGACTGCTACACATAATTATTTTTATTCATAAATACAACATTTCTGTACTTTTATCTGCCTTTAAAAGTACAGAAAATCACACAATGGTAATGGATTGCATCTTTGAAAAACAATACTGCTTGTGTGACAGAGCTCTATCTCTTAATACAATTCCGGGAAAAAGATGCGTTTTACCTTATCCGTTGGCTCTTTTGTCAACAAGCTTCCCAAAATAAACAAAATCAACCCTGTACCGATACCAATTACAATATTATGAAATGAAGCTATTTTTATCCCCAAAGCCATTGTCACACAATAAGCCGCCAATCCACCAACAAGTGATAAAACAGCTCCTTGTGAATTGGCTTTATGCCAAAAAAAGCCAAATAACAGTATCCAGAAAAATGCTGTTTCTAAACCACCAAAAGCAAATAAGTTTATCCAGACGATGACATCTGGCGGACTTATTGCCAGTATAACCGGAATCATTCCCATTACAGCAGTGACCGTCATACTAATACGACTAATATTTTTTTGACTTTTTGCACTGTCTTTATCCTTGGCATAAAAAAGATATATATCCTTAACCACTGCCGATGAACCAGTAATCAATAAAGAAGATATCGTCGATAACGTAGCTGCTAACGGCCCAATAATCGTTATTCCTGCCAGCCATGGATTCATATAACCTGCAATAAGCATAGGGATTATCGCATCAGTTGTTTTACCTATTTCACTGAGCGGCTCAGTTATTACACCATGTGCCAATACTCCTAACAGCGGCATACCAATCATCATTGCACCACATACAATTGTTCCTATTATCATTGCCCGATGCACTGATCTGGTATCCTTATAGCTTATGCAGCGAACGGCTGACTGCGGTAATCCTACTGTGCCAATACCACATAATATCCACTGACTGATTAAAAGCGGTACAGGGATTTTCCCGCCGGCGGTGGGAGAGAACATCTCAGCATTACCGGCTGTGCCTGAGACATTATGTATCGTCTGCATTATAGCAGCCAGACCATGACCGCGGTCAAATATTGTGTAAGTGAGAAATGCCATACCTATCAGCATCATAATCGCACAAAGCGTATCTGTTATAGCGACAGTGTTGAATCCCCCTATTGATGTATACACAACAACAACTACCGCAAAAAATAACAACCCTGTAGTATAATTCATTCCTGTTACCGCAGCAAAAATTTGGGCTCCTCCGATAAATTGAGCTATCATACGCGTAATAAAAAATATTAATATAACTAAAGCACATAAATTAGCCAACAAATTGGAATTATAACGGAAACGAATTAAATCTATTATTGTAATAGCATCTATCTTTCTGGCAATTACTGCCATTTTTTTCCCCAATAATCCTAATATCAAATAAGCTGCCACAATCTGCACCGAAGCAAATAACACCCATGCGAACCCCACCTGCCATGCTATGCCTGGTCCTCCTACAAATGAACTAACTGAACTATATCCGGCAACCAGACTCATTGCTAAAACAAAACCGTTCAATCGTCGACCACCAATAAAATATTCTTTAGAAAAATCAACACTGCGATTATGCCGTTCTCTGTTTTTCAAATAAAAACCAATTGTCAATAATAAGGCAAAAAATATACTTGCTGGTATCAATATTGCAAAATTCATTTACTATTTTGCTCCTTTTCAGGGGCATCTTCATCTAAACTAAAATCGACAAAAAATTTTTTTATAGCAAATATCAGTAAAACGACAGCCAAAACATAGGTCCCAATACACGAGACAATAAGCCATAATGGTAAATAAAACAATGTGATATATTCATTAATGCCAAAGGCTGTTAACCACCAAAAAGCAATTATAACAGCCGTAACGATACAAATAACACGAGCTTCACGATTCATCTGCACAAACTTTTCTTTATAAGACAAATTTTTCATAGCCAATGCTCCCTTTTACCATCTATAATTAATAACTTGCTGCCAAAACTAAAATAAACGCCTTTCGAAAAAACGAAAGGCGCACTCATATTTTACTATATAAAACTCCCTTCTGTCTTAGTCGCTGCGGATCCAAGCAGATATAAAAAGTACCGTATTCACTTACAGTATGGCTCCTTCAGAATGCCATCTGGTTGTACAAGGATGTCTTTTGAATAGTATCACATAGTCGAATAATTTACAAGTTATAATAAATTATCATTTTATCCAGTTAACAAAAATCATTTATATGTATATAATATATATATTGCATGTTAGATATAAATCTATTAGGGAGGATCATCTATGAAAGCATATGATTTGTTTATAAATGGTAAAAAACTATCCACCGCTGAAACTCAAAATGTCTATAATAAAGCCACTGGTGAAATAATCGCAACTGTCTGCACTGCCGGGAAAAAAGAAGTAAAGCTAGCCGTTGACGCCGCTCAACACGCCTTTGATACAATAAAATTAACACCATATAAACGTTATGAAATATTGATGCAGGCTGCCGCTAACATGATGCAGCGGCAAAGAGAATTTGGTGAAACACTGTCCCTGGAAGCAGGCAAACCAATAAAAGATGCCATGGGTGAAATTGCCCGTGCCTATCAAACACTAATTTTATCAGCTGAAGAAGCCAAACGCCTTACCGGTGAAATGGTTCCCATACAAGGAGCACCTGGATGTGAAAATCGCATTGCCTATACCAAACGAATGCCATTAGGTGTAGTTTGCGCTATAACTCCATTTAATTTTCCAGTAAATCTTGCCTGCCATAAAATAGGTCCGGCTATTGCTGCCGGTAACACTGTCATATACAAACCTGCCTCAGCTACACCACTCACTGCTTCATTACTCTGTGAAGCATTTGCCGATGCCGGTTTACCGGCAGGATTTCTAAATCTTATCATGGGGCAAGGTTCAGTTATTGGTAACTTGCTTACTGAAGATAATCGAATAAAAATGTTCTCCTTCACCGGCAGCGTTCCTGTTGGCAAGGCATTGCAAAAGAATACCGGCTTTAGGAAAATAGCTTTAGAGCTAGGTTCAAATTCAGCCAATATCGTTCATGGTGATATCGAAGATGTTAAAAAAACAGCTCAGCTTTGTGCCAAATATGCTTTTACCAATGCCGGTCAAGTCTGCATATCATGTCAACGGGTCTATGTGCAACGTAATATATACCAAGAATTCTATCAGGCCGCGGTAGATTATACCAAAACTTTAAAAGTTGGAAATCCTGCCGACGCAAATACCGATATCGGCCCGATGATTGCCGAAAAAGAAGCTATTCGCATTGAAAAATGGATAAAAGACGCCATCAGCAAGGGTGCTCACTTGCTGATCGGCGGCAAACGCAATGGCACTTTTTTTGAACCGACAATATTAATTGACACTACTGATAATATGGATGTAATCTGTAAGGAAACTTTTGCACCTGTATTTTCCATCATACCTTATGATAATATAGAAGAAGCCATCACTGCTGTAAACAATTCCACTTATGGACTACAAGCAGGTGTATTCACCAAATCATTAGCAATTGCCCATACTTGTGCCGAAAAAATTGAAACCGGCGGTATCATTATAAATGATGGTTCAACATTCCGAATGGATAATATGCCATATGGCGGTGTAAAGGACAGCGGTATAGGACGGGAAGGACCTGAATATGCCATTCGCGAATTAACAGAAGAAAAACTCATTGTATTCAACTACTAAATAATTAATCTCATTAATAATGATATTATTAAAGCCCTGCCACAGTCTATTAATCATACTGTAGCAGGGCTTCGTTTATAATCTATACATCTTTTACTATTTTTGACAAAATTGAAACAACATCTTCAATACAACCATCACAACTGCGCAATACTTTTTTATTATCCATTCCTTTCAATTTACGACAAATAGTTGTACTGTTTTTTTCACGAAAAAGTTGTGATATTCTCCGCACTATCCCATATGTATCAGCTTTTGAATAAGGTCCATCCAGATTACCACTGCTGTTAAGTAATCCTATGATAATTGCCGCACCAGAAAGAGCCCCGCATGTTCCGTAACTATCCCCCATGCCAAAACCAAACGCTTCACTCACACGAAATAAAGATTTCTCATCCATGTCAACTTTATCTACAAAAGCACAAGCAACCGCTTGTGCGCAATTATATCCTTTGTTGTGATTGCCAGCAGCCCGTTCTATTCTATCTATATTCATATAATTATCTCCTCTTCTGTCAATTTACAGCATAATACAACAATGGAACTATAATTGCCGGCAACATATTGCCAACTCTTATATGAATTATCTTACCAAGCATGAGATTCACTCCAATGACAAAAATTAGAACTGAACCAACGGCAGACATACCATTCATCATTTGCGAAGTAAGATAAGGTGCGATTGAAGCTGCAGCCAATGATAATCCTCCCTGGTACAAAAATAATGGCCCAGCTGAAAACACTGCACCACTTCCCATAGTTGAAGCAAAAATCATAACAAGTACACCATCTAATATAGATTTTGTAAATAATATAGTAGAATTTCCATTTATCCCATCTTCAAATGATCCTATTATTGCCATAGCACCGACACAAATTACAACCGTAGCTGTCACAAACGCCTCGCTAAATTTATCATTTTCGTCCATCTTCAATATTTTTTTTGCCTTATCCCCCAACAATCCCAAGTCATGCTCGATGTCTACAATCTCACCAATAACAGTGCCAATAATCAATGATGCTACCATTAACATGATACCATCAGATTGTAATTGTCCACTTTTGATAACCAATTGTTTACTTAAAACCCCTGTCAATCCAATAAATAACGTAGCAACCCCCAACGCCTGCAGCAAAATTTCCTGCAATTTCAATGGTAATCCCTTTTTTATAACCAATCCGACAAGTCCGCCGCCAACGACCGCTGCCGTATTTACAACAGTTCCTGTTAAAATATCGTTCACATCCCCATCAATATAATATATCTTTTATATTGTAACATATATTACTCTATTTAAACTAAAGAATATGTGATTTTAACAATACACTAGATAATAATTATCGTGACCAGTTACTTATAAATTACTTTTGTTAACGACCAGTCCATATATGCCTATTAGTATAGTATAAGCTTATTGTTATTTTTAAAATATTTTTCATATATTTTAAAAAGTAAATTATATTACTATTGACAATTATATATACATATTATATAATCTAAATACAGTCATTCATAACTAATTTATATAACGTTTAAAACTAAACAATCCCCTTGTTCATTATCAATCCCACTCCCCTTTTATTTTATATGCATGTTTTATATCCCTTAAAAAGTCGCTTAATTTTAAGCGACTTTTTAATATAAAATTACAAAAATATTATTATTTTGCATATGAAAGATGCATATGTTATACTTGTAAAAGGAGGTTGTTTTATGAATGACAGACATGCTCAAATTCTAGATTTAGTCAATGAATACAAAAAAATCGAAGTTAATCGTCTGGCTGAAATACTTGATGTGTCACAAGTTACCATTCGTAAGGATTTAGAACTTCTAGCGGAGCGGGGATTATTAGCCAGAGAACATGGTTATGCTTTATGTCACAAAGCTGATGACGTCAATAATAAAATGGCAATTCATTACGAAAGCAAAATGAAGATAGCTGCCAAAACCGCTGAAATGGTTGCTGATGGGGAAACCATAATGGTTGAATCTGGTTCCAGCTGTACACTTTTAGCTGAACAAATTGCCAAAACAAAAAAAGACGTCACTATTGTGACCAATTCTGCTTTTCTCGCATCTTATATAAGAGATCGGGGTAATATACGAATTATCCTGCTTGGTGGGGAATATCAGCGGGAAACACAATCGATGGTGGGGCCATTGTTGAAAAAGTATGCCAGTGAATTCTTCGTAGATAAATTATTCATTGGCATAGACGGCTTTATTCCCAAAGTAGGTTTTACCAATGGAGAAATGATGCGTATGGAAGCTGTGCGAAACATGGCGGAATCAGCCCGTCAGGTAATAATATTAACAGATTCCAGCAAATTCCAAAAACAAGGTGTAGTCTTACAATTTCGTTTTTCAGAAGTAGACAAAGTCGTGACCGACAGCAAAATTTCCGATGAAATCAGAAAACTATTAGAAAAGAATCATATAAATCTTACTATTGCCTATTAAAGGGTAGAAAAAAACCCCTTAACCATAAAGGCTGAGGGGTAAGTAAGATATAAGTCCTTGCGAATATCTATTGTAGATACTCCAGACAGCTTTGTCAATAAGTTTATTTAAAATTTATTAATAGTTATATAAAAATCAGATATTTTATTAAATTGCTGGTCAGATCATAGACAAAAAGTTTCCATTTTATTTTTATCAGGCGCTTTTATTTAAATTATTCACAAAATTCACTTTTAAAATGATATATATGGGGAACTGCCAATGGCAGTTCCCCTCTTTTCATATATTGTCTGCTTCTTTAAATTGTGCATGAAAAATGAGCATTGCAGTTTATTTTTATAATTGAACGATGAAAATTGCGGATTAGACAGCAAGATTTGCATCATTCATATCAGTATAGCATTAGAAATTAATGTGGCGTTTGTAAGACTGAAAAAATCATATGGCATATTTATAGAATAGACTGGTTCACAGTATGAGTCTCTTAAGCAAAGCAATGATGTAGTAACTATTATTCCGCTTATAAAAAATTGGGAAGAAAGTTTTGGCATATTATTAATAACAAATTACTCGGATAACAGCCAACAAATAGAACAATCTTATCTTGACATCCAACGACATATTCTGTCGGATATCTATCAAGCTTAAGGCACGGTTATTAATGGTATTCATTTACTATTTTTATTAAATACAAATGAGATATCATATGCTGTTCTGGAAAAAATACACCAGGTGCTTTGCTTGCAGGACAGTACATCAGCTTATATTGATGTTTTTCAATTACTGGAGTACGTGTTTTTATCACTTGCAGTGATAATTTCATTTTTCCGTTTGAATCTAAAGTAATAGCTCAAATCGAATAATTGCTTATTGTATTTATTAATATTAAATGATAAATTATCTAGTAGTATAAATTTAATATTAGCGGATAATATTTTAAAATTATTTATTAACCAGTATTTTTATGGAATAAATTCTATATTTAAAACTGATTGAGCAGATTATCAGGTAAATAAATTAATTTAAATAAATTCAAGGAGTAATTTTATGGAGATTTCAAATGATATAAAATTAACCAAAGGACAACCAGGTGAGTTGTGTCCGATAGCAAAAACACTGGACATTATAGGAACGAAGTGGACTTTTTTAATAGTGCGGGATTTACTGTTGGAAGGTACAATGCGCTTCAGAGATTTACAAAAATCTATGAAAGGGATAAGCCCAAAAACACTTTCATTACGGCTTCGTGAATTAGAAAAAAATGATATTGTTAAAAGGAAAGTATATCCTGAAGTTCCGCCTAAGGTTGAGTATTCACTTACTGATAAGGGGAAAAAATTAGAAAAGATTTTTATAGAGCTAAAACGCTTCGGTATAGAATTATAAAAAAGTGGTAAGCTCTTTTTTATCTGTTGTACAATACTTTACTTAAGGTAACTATATGATGTTTTTTACACTACTTTACATATGGAAGTATTGCTAATATAATGGGCTTATCAGCTGAAAATTTGATATATCAATATTTATTTAGGAGGGAAATTTATGAAAGTAGTCGGAATAAATGGCAGTACTAGAAAAGACGGAAATACAGCAATAATCATTAAAAAGGTATTTGACGAACTAAAAAAAGATAGCATCAATACAGAATTAATACAGTTTGCCGGTAAACCACTGCACGGTTGTACGGGATGTGGTGCTTGTTTCAAAACGAGAAACAATAAATGCATCATGCAGGATGATATGTTCAACGAATACATGCAGAAATTGATTGAAGCAGATGGGATAATATTGGGATCGCCGGTTTATTTTTCTGATGTTACTGCTGAAATGAAAGCGTTTATAGATCGCGCGGGAATGGTAGCTAATGCTAATGGTGGATTATTGAAATACAAAGCCGGTGCGGCAGTAATGGCAGTTCGCAGGGGTGGAGCTACACATGCTTTCGATACAATGAATCATTTCTTACATTATATGCAGATGTTTTTAGTGGGGGGCAGCTATTGGAATATGGTGTACGGACGAGAAATCGGTGAAGTAGAAAATGACAAAGAAGGTCTGGAAAATATGCGGGTCATTGGTGAAAATATGGCTTGGCTCTTACAGCATATAGCAAAATGACATCCACAGTCGTTATTGCATGAACATTCTTGATCTCACAAAGATGCCGTTCACCATAGCTATATGCTCCTCATCTTTCCATGAACGTAATATTGCATATTTGGTAATATAAAAGTGCGACAGTCTTTTTTGAGGGTTGCATATTATCGTTTTTTTATTCGTACATGAAAATCCCTTTCAAATATAATTCAGCATATTTGGAAGGGATTAAAATTGTCAGCTATACTCTAAGGAACTGCACAAACACCATTTATTTCATAAAAATGCCGACTATAACCATACCATTTCTATGCTTTTCTAAAGGTTAGACGAAAGAAATAAAAGATTACATAATTTCTAAACGAAAATAGGTGCATATAACAATCCTTTTTAAAATTTTGAAAACGCTATCATCATGATTGCAGCCTGCAACAAAGTAACTTTTCGCTTATTTATGTTGTCATATAATATCGATACATATACACTGGATTTACCAATAACCTAGGAATTTCCACCAAACACCGCCTAATCCCAGCCAAATTACTATATGTAATAACGATACCCCAAAGCCGATGATCCACCATGTTTTTTGGTCAATATATCCTGCTCCAAAATATACAGGAGCCGGTCCTGTCCCAAAATGGGTTAAACAACCACAAATATTTGCAGCGATAGCCACAACAAAAGCAGAAACAAATGCCGGTGCCCCGGCAGCTGCACCTAATGTTATCAATGCAGCATACATGGCCGTTACATGTGCCGACATACTAGCAAAAAAGTAATGACTGTATAAGTATATTACAAATGATAATATCACCGCTGTCATAGCACTTACACCAACCATCTGATTTTCTAATATATTTGCAAACCATGGAATAAATCCTAATTTATTTAAATAATCGGACATGACAATTACACCGCCGACCCATATTAATGTATCCCATGCCTTTTTTTCACTTATAACATCTTTCCATGTCAGAACTCTTCCGATTAAAAGTACACACAATCCGACAAAAGCAATTAAAGTTGTATCCAAATGAGTGATTGTCGTTGTTGCCCATAAAATAAGCAGCATCACAAAAACAAACAAAAGAATTTTTTCTTTCATTCCCATAGGACCCATTTCTATCAAGGCCTTATTGGCGATAATTTTTGCTTCGGGTGTCTTTTTTATCTCAGGTGGGTACAATTTATACAAAACAAATGGAATTATAATGAGTGCAGCGATGCCTGGAACTGATGCCGCTACAAACCAGCTTATCCATGTAATATCTACATCTAAAACTTTTTTTGCCAATGCCACAGCAATAGGATTTCCTACCATGGCAGTCAGAAACAACGCCGATACGACTAAATCAAGATGAAATACACAAGCCATTAAATAGGCACCAATTTTGCGCGGATTTTCACCGGCCTTAGAACCAAATGCATCAGCAAGACTTTGAACAATAGGAAAAATGAGCCCGCCGGCCCGCGCAGAATTAGATGGAATTGCCGGTCCAATAATTACATCACTCAATGCCAGGGAATAAACCAGTTTGAGGCTGCTGTCGCCAAATGCCCGCATTGCCATATATGCAATTCTACGGCCAAGGCCAGTGATAATAAAGGCTCGGGCCAATAAAAATGCTGATACTATAAGCCACACCGTATTTCCACTAAAAGCCGACAATACCTGTGAAAATTTCATTGCTCCTGTCAAAGCACACAGTACCAATGCTATTAAGGCTATTGTTCCTAACTCAATAGGCTGTAAAATAAACCCAACAACCGTACCTAAAAAAATTGCGAACAAACGCCATGCCGCCAAATTTAAACCAGTTGGTGGTGGTATCAAAAACAATATCACTACCACGCCTACTGTAAAAATAGAGCTAATACATTTTTTCTTCTTTTCTTGTGGCACAATATCACTCCCCAATAGCTATTCCTAATTTTATGAAGATTCCATCCAATAAAAAAACTAATTATATAATATTAAAGATATATAAATATGTAAAATTTAAAAATATGATTACTGACAATTAATTAATTAAATAATACAAATACTATTTTTTATTGTATGTGAACAAGTATAAATAAAAAAATATAAATGGTTGATGATAAAATTTCTTTATTTTATTTAAAAATAATTGTGATTTATAATAAAAATGACAAATTAAGAATATCCCATTTGGAAATAATTGGAGGAACGATAATGGCAAAAGTATTAACCAGCCCCGCTGAAGCCGGGTTTGAAGAAAAAAATGATTTACTGGTTAAGGTTTTTCCGCTGAAGTCTGGCAGCGGCTTAACCATAGATTTACAGACACCTGTAAAGAATCAATATGGCAGG
>NZ_WIQU01000063.1 GCF_015732285.1 Pectinatus frisingensis | reverse complement strand
GCGCTTTTCTTGACTATTTCAGATACAATACCGTTTTGCATATCCATCACCAATAGGGCGGTTTTCTTAGTTTGATTTTGCATTGTTGTAATCTCCTTTTCTATAGGCTATTATTAAGTGGAGAGCTCTCCTTTTAATAATAGCCGGAGAACTCTCCACTTGTCAATCGGAGCTATAATTAAATTTCAGGAGTGAGAATTAAGTGAAGGACAAAAGTACAGATCATATTCGTCGCGAACGTCGTGATGCTGCTGAAAATCGTCAGCGAATATTAAATACGGCTCTTAGGCTGTTTGAACAAAATGGCGTTGAACAAGTTAGTATGAACCAAATCGCCGCAGAAGCACAGATCGGTCCGGGAACGCTCTATCGCCGCTATCGAAATAAAAGTGAATTATGTTTGGATTTAATTAAGGATCATATTGTTTTTCTTTTTGACGATATTTATGCATACTTGGAGGCGAATCGGAAAAGTTCGCCAGATCAACGATTAAGAGGAATACTTCATCTATTTATCCGTTTCAGAGAAAAAAAAGCACAATTGCTTACCGGGGTTGAGGCGTTAACGTCGACAAATTCATTGAAGTCTCGCATGCAAAGTCCTTTATATAACGAGTTGAATCAATTATTTGTTGCACTATTTGACGAAATGAGTGCTAACGAACACAATCATCTCAACAGTATCTTCAGAGCGGATATGTTGCTGACGGTTTTAAGTAAAGATTTCTATTCGTTTCAAAGAAATGCGCGGGGTTATACACCTGAAACATTTTTGGAGCAACTTTGCTTGACGTTTATTGATTGAGTGGAGGAATGGTTAATGATAATACTAGATCGAGAAGATATTGTAGAACTAGGCTTAAAATTGGAAGTGCCAGATGCTTTTCTCCTCTTGGAGTGTTCCACTTGTAGTTAACATTGCCAAATGCCAGAATAACAAAAGTGGTAAGGCGTGCAGTCTAAATTCAAAAATAAATTAATATGAATTCTTAACCATGCATTCTATTTAAACTCCGTTAACATTACTGTTGTATTTTATAAAAACACGGAGGTGGTGCTCAAAATGGCTGGGATAATGATCGTTGATGATGATAATTACATTCGTGAACTTATAGGTGCATTATTAAAAAATGAAGGATTCCGCATATATGAGGCGACTGATGGGCGCGACGCACTGCATAAATTTACAGAAGTGATGCCATATCTATGCATTATTGATATTATGATGCCGAATATGGATGGTTATGAGTTATGCCGTAATATTCGTAAATCACATGAAGATATCCCAATTTTAATGTTAACTGCAAAAGGGGAAATCAGGGATAAGATAAAAGGGTTTGAGGGTGGCATAGATGATTATCTTACTAAGCCTTTTGAAGCTTCGGAACTGATTCTGAGAGTAAAAGCCCTGCTTCGGCGCTATAAGATCGCGACCTCGCAAACTGTTCAAATAGGAACTATAACCGTTGATAGGAATAGTTATTCTGTAATCTCGGAAGGGCAAAAAAAAGATATTCCAATGAAAGAGTTTGAGCTGTTGTTTATGCTGGCAAGTACTCCGGGTAGGACATTTACCAGAGATCAATTGATAGAGGCTATCTGGGGATATGATTTTGAAGGAAACGAACGAACGCTTGATGTTCATGTGAACCGGTTACGTGAGCGATTTCCGGAAGAACTATACCGCTTCAAGATAACGACAGTTCGGGGGTTAGGTTATCGTTTGGAGGTGCTGCAATGAAACGCCTTCGAATGATAGCTGTTATTATTGCTTATGTGATCGCAATAGGAATAGCTTTGACCGGTTCTTTAGCTGTCGGCTATGGAATGGCGGAAGCTCTTTTTACACTTACCGGCCATCCGAATCGATTCTGGTCTTCTATCATATCTGAAGTTTTAGGGTTGATCGTTCTTTTTGTATCGCTCCATCTGGGGGGGAATCATTTTGGACGGATGACCCGAATCAACACCATACGGGATGCATTGAACAGAATTGCAAAGGGTGATTTTGCTGTGAAGATTCCGGTTAAGCAGAAAGGCGACCGGAGAAATGAGTATAATGAGCTTGCGAAAAGTGTGAATAAAATGGCTCTGGAACTCAGCTCCATTGAGACGATGCGGCAGGAATTTGTATCTAATGTCTCGCATGAAATACAATCGCCCTTGACGTCTATAAACGGTTTTGCCGCTCTTCTAAAAAGCGAATCGTTGAGTGCAGAGCAAAGGAGACATTACCTGAATATTATTGAGACCGAAAGCAAAAGGCTGTCGAAACTGAGCGACAATCTACTCAAATTGTCTGCGTTGCAGTCAGGGAATATCATCACAAATCTCCATACTTTTAGGCTGGACAAGCAGATTGAAAGTATATTGCTGATGTTCGAGCCTCAGTGGATGGATAAGAAGATTACTCTTGATCTTTTGCTGGAGAAGCTCACGTTTACAGGAGATGAAGAACTGCTTGCACAGGTGTGGATTAACCTGATTCACAATGCTGTCAAGTTCACCCCGAATAATGGGAATATCAATATTACATTGAAAACAAAAGATCATTCCATAATTTGCAAAATAGCCGATACCGGCATCGGTATTTCGGAGGCGGATCAAATCCATATATTCGAGAGGTTTTTTAAAGTAGATAAAGCGCGGGAACGCAGTCTGGGCGGCAATGGACTGGGACTGTCCCTAGTCAAAAAAATTATAACCATGCACAACGGCCAAATAAACCTTCATAGTACTCTCGGCAAGGGAACTGAATTCATTATCACATTGCCGCAGGATAAATAACAATAAAACTAGAGCATTTCAGATGAATTATTTGAAGTGCTTTTTTTTAGTTTACATTCCGTTTAACATGTCAGGTTAATATAAAGATCAATAGATCATTAAACATTAAAAACATGCATTTGAAAGGGAGAAAAAACTCATGAAAAATTTGAAAGCACCATCTACCAGTGAAGAGTTTGACAAAAGTTATCAGGCACTGATAACTCCTTGGGGAGATGTCCGCATTCCTCAAGAGCTAAAAGAACTCGCAGAAACGAATAAGCCAAAAACTTCTTTAGAACTAGGCTGCGGACTTGGGCGATTTTCGTCATTTATGGCAGAACAAGGAATACAAGCGACTGCTGTAGATTTTTCACCCGTTGCCATTGAAAAGGCTAAACAGCGAGTAGCCAATTATGATCACAAGCCAACCTTTATTGTAGGAGATGTAACTAATTTGGAAATACTTACCGAAAAGTTTGATGTTTCATTTGATATCGGCTGTTTTCATTGCTTAAATGAAGAAAGTGAAAAAAAATATGTTTCAGAAATTTACCGACTTTTAAATCCAGGAGCAACTCATTTGATTTGGGCACTTAATGCTTCACCTAGTGATATTCGCCTCACTCCAGAATATATAGCTAAAATATTTGATAATAGCTTCCAACTGGCAAAAGCTAAATTTAGTCGAAGAAGATTAGTTTCCTCACATTGGTATTGGCTTGTGCGCAAATGAGATATTCATCCCCTTTGCAATAAAGGGGCGAACTTATGTGAAATACTAATTTTGCGAATTAGTACTGAATAAGTTGAATATCCAATAAAGAATCCGGCAATTTGATAAGTAGGCGATATTGTTGATTACGGGGAAAATAGAATGCTTAAAAAGATACCGAAACAATTAAGCTTATATGATAAAATACTGGAAAATCACATATTTAAATCCATTAATAAAATAATAGCATTACTGTCCAGGGAAAAACTTTATTTATATACCTTTTTAAAGTACCAATAAAAGTAAACTGATTTGGGGTGGTATTTGGCATGGAATAAACTTATTCATGATATTGATTAACCGTATTATTTCAAAATATGAATTAGTACAACTTCATTAATCAAGCTATAATATTAAATCAATTCAGCAAAATCTAAATAATAGGTAAATTATAGATACAAAAGCCTTGATCGGTACTTATGCATCCGTTTTTTCAAGTTACAAATTTAATTACTTGTAATTATGCTCATTGAGTGATAGAATCTAACTATAAATTACAAAAAATAATTTTTGTAATTTATAATTAGATTCTATCATATTAAAGCGGGAGGGAAAAAATATGAATTTGATACAGGTTGATCAAGAAAAATGTATTAAGTGTGGAATTTGTGCCGAAGTTTGTCCGACTGGTGTTATAGGTTTGGATGAAAATGGTCCAAAGGCCATAGGACAATTTTGCATTGCCTGTGGTCACTGCGTTGCGATTTGTCCCTCGGCGGCACTCGACAATGCGAAAGCGCCTTTAGTTAATCAAATAGCACTAAAAAGAGTACCAGTTTTGGATGAAGATACGGCAGCTATATTTCTTCGGAGTAGACGGTCCGTTAGGGAGTTTAAAAGAAAGGTCGTTGCGCGGGAGTCGATTCAGCAACTTTTAAACATAGCAAGATTTGCTCAGACAAGTTCAAATTCTCAAGGCGTTTCTTACCTTGTAATTGATGATTCTCAAACACTAAGTAGTATTACAGCGGTTACAGTTGATTGGGCAGAAGAGGCACTAAAGCAGCCACCTTGGGCTGGAACACCTTATGAAGCGCACTTAACAGCACACATAGTCGACTATCGTAGAACTGGTAAGGATGTTATATTACGAGATGCTCCTTGCCTAATTATACCAATCGTTGATAAAAACTTGACAGTCGGTAAAGATAATACGTACTATTCGCTAGCTTACGCAGAATTATATGCGCCTTCCATTGGTCTTGGAACTTGCATTACCGGATTCTTTGACGCATGCGCTGCTTCTGGATATAAGCCATTACTAGAAATTTTGAAGTTGCCGGAAAATATGCAGGTTACAGGCGGTCTCATGGTGGGGTATCCGAAATATACTTATCAGCGATTGGTTGATAGAAATCCACTACAAGTCATTTGGAGATAATACTTCTGTACTATTGGTACGAAAAGTACAAACACAGGTGATAATATCCAAGTGAATTATGAAAACTATGATAGGAAATTTAAATAATATTGGAAACTCATCGAAAACTGGAATGTCTGAAGCTGGCGGATTACTTAATATGGTTATGATACAAACAGATAGTTATAAAATTGACAAAATATAACTTGATAAAGGAGAAATAATTTTATGAAAGCACTTATCACAGGCGCAAATAAAGGCATTGGCTTTGCTATTGCAGAAACTCTCGGAAAATTAGGCATTGGAATTTTGGTTGGCGCACGCAGCGAAAGCCGTGGACAAGAAGCAGTTAAAAAGTTGTCAGCACAAGGTATTACAGCCAGTTTTGTCAAAATTGATTTGAACAATTTTGATACGATTCACAACGCTGCAAAAGAAATTAATCATCTTGATTTGCTTATAAATAATGCAGGAATTCCTGACAGCCACAAGGCTGACCGCCCCGATCTTGATCAGAAGAAAACAACGTTTGACTATACGACCGACGACCTCCGTGAGACAATGAAAGTCAATTTTTTCGGGACGCACGAGATGATTAGAAGTTTCCTGCCAAAACTCGCTGAAAATGGAAAAATCGTAAACATCACAATCCCGATTCAGCCCAATAATTTCTGGCATCCGCTCGCTTATCAGACCAGTAAAGCCGCGCAAAATGTGATGGCGATGACTTACGCACTTGAGTTCAAAAATACGGGCAGCAGCAAACAGATTTTTGGCGTGATGCCTGGTGGTGTAGCGACGGATCTCAACGGACATACCGCTGGTGCGCTTGATGGCTTCATCAAATCAGCTGAAGAAGCGGGTGAGCTCATCGCGAAACTCGCGCTTGACACGGAAAACCACAATGGTCAGATGATTCAATTTGACGGAAAAATCATTACCGATTATGAAGTGCAAATACACCGATAACTGATCAAATCCAGGTACATATTTGAAAATTTGTAGAAGAAAATTCTGATATAATTCAAACTAAATGATGAATAAACGCTCCAACTCCAACAGAAAAAACCGTCAATATGAACTGCATCCTCAAAGTTAGGCAGTATGATATACTGAATTCTGGATGGTATATAATAAATTGGACAGAAAGATAAGATGGAAAGAAAGTCCAGTTTATAAAAAGAGCAGTATATGACAAGCAATTCAAGATGGGAGCGAAGTTGCCGAAGAGCTAGGGAACAGTACCAGCAGCCTGCGTTGCTGGGTTAATGAATACGACGAATATGGTGAAAGCGCGTTTCCAGGGCATGGAAACGCGCTTTTTAACTGCACATATGAAATCAAAAAGTTACACAAGGAAAATGAAGAACTTTGTATACATTAGATACAAGGATGGTCATCAATGTGCTCAAAAAAGCGTTTAGCGTTACAAAGCCGCTGGTTTTGAACTCAAATCAAGGCTGCCAGTTCACTAGACTAGCTATGAGTATATTGAACTTCTCAAGGGAAATACCATTCGCCAAAGCATGGATTGTAAGAGTTGCGGGACTAACATATTATGATTGAACATTGGTCCGGAGTTTGGAGTATGAAGAAGCTTATTTGACCCAGTATGCCAACCTAAAAGAGGCGCACCAAGCAATGAATAATTATATCCAAACCTACAATTTTAAATGGCATCACTTAATAATTGCTTATCAGGCTCCAGTTACACTGTACTATCCAGCGATGCTGATAGACTATGCATGGCTTAAGGTTTATTATGAAGTCTTCAGATTTCTGTTTTGACAATTGAACCACTATAGTCAGAAATTTTGGTGCCCCTCTTAATAAAGTCTGATTTTATAGATATTTATTTTTGCCCAGTTACAATTAATGTAATTTGAAACAAAAAAACAAACATGATACAATGGAAAATAAAAACGAGAAAGTGATGATAAACTTGAATAAGACTTCGTTAGATAAAGAAACAATTCTCAATGAGACTGAAAAAGTCATTCGCCGTCATGGGCCAGATAAAGCGAATATTTCTGACGTGGCAAAATCTTTAAAGGTAAGCCACGCTGCCATTTATAGATATTATAATGGAAAAGTAGCTCTGTGGAATGCAGTTACCGAACGATGGCTCACTCATTTGCATGCTTCATCAAATGACATTTTAAAAGAAGATAGTCCTGCTGATATTAAACTTTGTCACTTACTTGAAAATTTTGCAGAAGCTAAACGTCTCAGCGCCATTAATGACCCAGAAATGTTTGCAAATTACTTAAAGCTAGCCAGTAACTCGATGGAAGTAATAGAAAAGGCCATAGAAGCTGGAATCAATCGAATTGAAAAAGTTATAGTGCAAGGAATTACAGAAGGTATATTTTTTGTAGAATCCTCCCATCAAGCAGCAAAATCCGTATATCTTGCAACACGCGTTTTTATCCACCCAAACACATTTGAAGATCCTGATAGAAAGCAAAATATAAAATCTGTTGTAAATCTTTTATTAAAAGGGCTTAAAAATCCCAACTAAATTAATGGTTTCATCAAGTGAATTTATTTTGCCACAAAGATTGCAATCTAGAATTTAACGGGTCTCTGGGCATAGAGGATGACAATCTTGAAATGCTATTTATTAATTCTATATCTAAGGGTAAAGGTATAGGAAAAAAGTCACTTGCTTATATGATAGATCAATAAAAAGTAAAACAGGTAGATGTTGACGAGAAAAAATTTTAGCGGTTGGCTTTTATAATCACATGGGATTCCATGTCGTAGATCGCTTTGATTTTGATGAGATAGGGAAACCCTGTCCTATCTTGCATATGAAATTAAATTTTTAACAGACTAAATTATAGGCAAAACTTCTAGTTCGCATATCAGTACCGCATTTCTATCAAAACACCTGTGGAGTTATATTGTCAAAAGTACTGGTAGTTTTGACAGTGCATTCTTGTTGGCAGGAGGCTTAATTATAATTGGTGCGTTAATCTCCTATACAATGACTCGTAAGCCCATTGAGATTGAGTAATATATACATCTAAATGGGGCTTTGATGCCTGTATGGACTCAGGCTGTTACCGCAAAATATGCCGCTATTTTTAGTTGTTTTGGGGAGCAGTATTTAATTTTTTAATCAAATAATGACATTGCGCACACTCACATGAGCCAGCTAGAAATGCGGGGGCGAACTTCGACCCTAAACGGAGGTTCGGCCAGAAGTTTCATGATCTCGTCACGGAACTTGTCAGCATCTTCGCTACGTTCGTAGTGCGACTTCGCTTCCTCGTTCTTAAACAACTCCAATGCCTACATCGTGTCCGGTTTGCCAGGCACTGCACACATGACCCAAGGGTTGCGGGCACTTGACTCCTTGATATATTTCGTCGCCAGCTCGAACAGGGCGTCACCGCGACCAGACTTTGCGACCAATCACGTATCCGGGCTGATTTTTAATCATACATACCACACTCCTTCATCGTTCATACATGTGAAATAGAACTTAAACGAACAGAGAAACCACTTTGAATGTTTCCTAAAAGTATACTTTTGTGATGCAGCAGATTATTTCTTGAAATAGTGACCTTGCTCCAAATCCGCAATCAAGCCTGGTTGCACCGGATCCCACCCCAGAATCTCTCTTGTTTGTGCAGAGTTTCCTGGTATTACACTTGGAATATCAAGTGCAGACAATGTACCAAGAAATCCGAAGTGAGCATTTGCTTCTTCACGGGAGATGCTTACCACCGGAATGTTTAAGTGTTTTCCGATAGTGCTGGCAATTTTACGAAAAGGAATTCCTTCTTCGCCTCTTCCGGTAAAGCATGAACCAGCCGGTGCTTTTTCAAATGCCAGACGAAAAAGTTTAGCAGCATCTAGCCTATGAATAGCCGGCCATCGATTAGCTCCATCGCCAACGTATGCAGATACTCCTTTTGAACGCGCAATACCGATAAGTTGCGGAATAAATCCATGACTATCCGCATTACTATGCACGGAGGGTGCAAGACTAATAACAGCGGAGCGTACGCCTCTAGCAGCTAAAGATAAGGTAGCTTTATCCGATGCTTCTCCATAGGCATGAGCAGTGGTCATAAATGGCTTTCCAGAAGCCCTAAGGGTTTCACCTATTGTGTTAATTACATTTAAATCAATAGTAAGGGATCCCGCAAAATCCGAAAAATCATGGCGAAAAGCCATATGAATAACACCTTCAGCCATGGAAGCCCCTTTACAAAGGCATTCCGTGTCTTCTAGCGTCCCAATCAGTGCTTCTGCTCCAACCTGCTCCAATTTTTTAGCACCCCCTTCCGAACGTGTTAATCCAATCACTTTGTGTCCAGATTGAATTAGCTCTTGTACAACCGCTGAGCCGATATAACCTGTCGCTCCTGTTACAAAAATTCGCATAATAAAATCCTCCTTATAAATAAATTAAGTGCTAATGCTATCTAATACAGAACTGGAAGAATGGATACAATCTTCACAGTCTAGTCAAGACTAATCGTATTGCCAACTGACTTGCGGTGGATTTCTGTCCACCAAGCGCCGATAGGTATACTTCTGGTAACCAATCATCAGCCCACCAGTAACACACATATTTAGGGAGAGGTTTAAAATGTCAACTATTGGTATTACTAGACAAGGGGCATCACGCAGTACAACATCCTGACCATTCTGACGGTAGTTGGATGCGTGCACGGCAAAGGGCGCCTCATACTGTGATCCGATATAAGGTGAAGTTTGCAATTCCTCTTCCAACCCGTCAATGGTAACCGAGGTAATGCTACGCAGAGTGTCCTGATCATCAATGACATGATAGGAAACTCCTTGTGGATTGCCAGTTGTCAGTGCAAATCTAGCTATGTTTAAAAGCTGCCTAATTTTTTCTCTAGGAACAGGTTTCTTATGAAACTCTCTAACAGAGCGTCTGCTGCAGAGAAATAGAGCCGCAGCATCTTCGTCCAGAGCAGGTACTTTATCCAGCGGCTTTTGATTGGCTAAAGGCGCTTTCTCATTGTCAAGGTCAAGTGCTTCTGAGGGATAAATAGTCACATAGTGACCACATGTGGCTATTTGTTCTATAACTTTTGGCCCATATTCATCCAGACATAGAACACCCGTTGGGAAAAATTTAGCACAACTGCCACATATAGTAGATTTTGTCGGATTGACCTGTATTAAACCCATATTAATCTTTCCTCCTTATATAATATATTTAGGTTAATAAAGGCAACCTATAATCCTTTATTGACAGATTAATTATTCAGAACACTGTATAATTAATCTATTAGTTAGAGTGATGTCGTTTTCTCCTTGAGATTGTAATCTCGTACTTGAAAGACTGACACCTCTAGCTGATTAACTGTTTACGAATAAGTTGGATGTTGGCTTTTTAAAGCACTTCGTATCTGCAATAAGGCGGTAACGTTTTTCAGCGTAGAGGAACCTATCTAAAATTCTTTATCTAGGTGATCATATGTTTTATCTTGGTATTGACATTGGGAAAAACAATCATGTGGCTTCTTTGCTGGATGAAAAAGGCAAAGTAGTTTTTAAAGCTTTTTCTTTCTCTAATTCCACAGATGGTGCTAACTGTTTAATTGAAAAAATTTATTCATATTCGTCTGCAATGGAAATTGGCATGGAGGCCACCGGTCATTATTGGCTGGCGCTTTATTCGTTCCTGTTTAAACAAGGGTTTATAATTCATGTCATCAATCCTATCCAAACTGATGGCTGGCGCAATGCCACTGAAATCAGAAAGCATAAAACGGATGTGATTGATTCTGTCCTCATTGCCGACTTTATTCGATATGGTGAATTTCTTGAGACATCCCTTGCCAATGAGGATGTCCTGTCTTTGCGTAATTTATCCCGGTTTAGAAATTACCTTGTCAGTTCGATTGGTGATCTCAAAAGAAAAACCATTTGTATCCTTGATCAAATCTTTCCGGAATATCAAGCTGTTTTTTCCAATGTCTTTGGCAAAACATCAAAAGAAATTCTCTTGCAGTTCAGCACACCTTCAGAGTTTGAATCTATTACGGCTGTCCAATTAGAATCCCTGCTCAAAGAAATAAATCTTAAAAATTTCGCTGCTAAAAAGATTCAAGAGATTTCTTCTGTCGCTAAAACTTCTTTCGGTATCACTTTCGGGCTGGACAGCATGACCCTACAGCTTCGACTTTTAATTGAGCAAATGAATTTCATCGAAAAGCAAGTTAATGAAATAGAACGCCAGACCAAAACATTACTTGATAAACTCAACTCGCCAATTACCACAATTCCAGGTATTAGTACTGTTATTGGTGCAACCATTCTCAGCGAGATTGGCGATATTTCAAGATTTAGCAATCCTTCTAAGCTTGTTGCTTACGCCGGTATTGATGCTTCTATACACCAATCGGGCAATTACCAAAGTTCAAATAACAAAATGAGTAAGCGCGGTTCACCTTATCTTAGGACAGCATTATTTCGTGCTGCACTCATTGCATCTACTCATGATCCGGTTTTCAAAGCCTATTATCAAAAGAAACGTTCTGAGGGAAAACATCATTTGACCTGCCTTGGCGCTGTCGCCCGCAAGCTTTGCTATACGATTCATGCTGTATTAAAAAACAACTGTGCCTATAAAGTACAACTTCCCTAAACGTTGCGCTTTATTAAATAGACCAATTTTTTGACCTGCTACATACAGGTCTATTTCTTGTGCATAAATATTAAAACTGAACATTGATATTTTTAGATTTTCTCTATTGACTTTTTATAGTTGGTCTTTCATATTGTTATAAGTTACATAATTATAAAAATGTAACTTATAACAAATGTTATCATGTTAGAGTACAAATTGCAAGTAGCGTTAGTATTTTACTTTGAACTTCTTACGATTGTGCAAAGCTGTTTTGCAGAGGACAGTGTATGATGTTATTAAGACTTCTTGGTAGGTGATTCTCTAAATGCATATCGTTATAATGAGTGTCTACTTACAAAGAATATATGTCATCAACTCCTAATATTTCCAATTCAATTATACTGTTTGATCGTGGTTACCCTTCCGAAGAGTTATTCCGATTCTTATACTTCAAAGGAATGGATCGGCTATACTTAACTAGACAGATTTAATAAGGTCATGTAAAAATATAAAAAAATGAATGGGAAGGAAGATTTACATGACAACCAGACGAGAAAAAAGAGATTTTACGGATGAATTCAAGGATCAAATGGTCAAATTATACAATAGCGGAAAGCCTCGTTCAGAAATTGCTAGAGAGTATGACTTAACTCCATCGGCCCTTAATAACTGGATACGTAGAATTAACGCTACGGGTTCTGCAAAAGAATGTGATAATCGTACACCAGAAGCAACGGAATTATTACGGCTTCGAAAAGAAAATCAAAAGCTGAAGATGGAAAATGATATTTTAAAGCAAGCGGCGCTGATACTCGCACAAAAGTAATTGTCATCCGGCAAAATGCCCACAAATACTCGGTATCAGCGATGTGCAAGTGCTTGAATATAGCTAGAAGTACTTACTACTATGAAACAACCGTAAAAACCGATGAATCAGAATTGGAAAATAAAATCGAACAAATCTTTCATGATAATCACGATGTATACGGAACTAGAAAAATAAAAAAAGAATTGCAAAAATCAGATTTCCAGGTATCGCGCCGTCTCATTGGGAGAATCATGAAAAAACTCGGGCTTGTCTCCAAATATACGGTTGCCCAATTTAAACCACACAAACAAAAATGTAACGGAGATCCTGTTAAAAATGAATTAAACCGGGAATTTAATGGACAAGCTCCTTATGCCGTTGTTGTCAGCGATTTGACATATGTCAGGGTAAACTACAAATGGAATTACGTATGCATTCTTGTAGATTTATTTAATCGTGAAATTATTGGCTATAGCGCCGGTATTCATAAAGATGCTCAATTGGTATATGATGCCTTCGCAACCGTGCGGACAGATTTGCGGAATATCCAAATGTTTCATTCGGATAGGGGTAGCGAGTTCAAAAATGAACTGCTTGATAAGGTAATATCCACATTTCAGATTAAGCGTTCTCTTAGCATGAAAGGCTGTCCCTATGACAATGCTGTGGCCGAAGCAACGTTTAAAATATTCAAAACTGAGTTTGTTTATGGCCGGAAATTTGACAGTTTAGTCCAGTTACGCCACGAATTGACTAGCTATGTAAATTGGTTCAATACTGGTAGAATTCATGGCTCACTTAATTACCTGACACCAGCGGAGTTTCGACAAATTGGCCTTATGAAAATTGTCCGACTAAGTGTTGACAATCCAGAATTTCATTTCTTATGCCGTTGCCAAAAACATTTAAAAAGGCAATCTTTGAGCAAGATGATACTTTATTTACTTGCCCTTCAGGTGTATATTTGTCTTGTAAAAATCTCTATACTGAAACAAAATATTTAAAATTTGCACTGGGTTTTCACCCGTTTGAAGCAAGTTTAAAAGATAAGATTTTTTTAATTTCCCATTTTTGTCAAACAATGCAAATTATATTGGTGAAGTTGGGGTGGATTTTTCAAAATTACCAGCTATATCTCGAGATAAACAATTGAGGTATTTTGAAAGCATAGCAAAATAACATATCGGCGCCTAATTTAGTAGAATTAGTGTATGGGAATTTCAAAAAAATACTAACGATATGACTGTTATTTTATCTAGGATAATGATCTTTTGCTTTTATTATAAAATTATAAATTCCATCCTTGATACATCCTATCTTCAGCATTTTTAACCTTGTCTTTGACTTCAGCTTTGTCGCTCCAATGTGCGTCCAAGTGGATGTCCTTTTCTTTTGAAATAAGCTTTTCAGCAAGGGTAGAAATATGAGATGAAACTAGTTGTTTTTTGTGAGTATGGGCAGCCTGTAAAATGGGATGGGAATGCTTTACTAAATTATTTTGTAAAGTTGCATTTTTTTCCCTTGATTCATGGAGCATATAGAGCCGGATAATTTCATGTGTGGAATCATTTTTGATCGGAATAGAAAAAGTTTTGATTTTCCATTTACTCCTATTGTCTGTTGTTATTTGAAGCTCATATTTTGGCACGGTGCCACGGCTTATATTGTCGCCAAGTTTTACAGCAAGCACTGTATAGTTATTATTTATATTTTTGGTTGGATTTACTGGAGTCGGAAGTTGATCTAAAAGCGCATAGGAATCACCTTTATAAACCAAAACTTTTAGCTTAGAAATTGGCTGGATGCCGTCAATTTTACATTTGCTATTTAATGTTGGCGGGAGCTTATCTGTGAAAAGTATGGTATCCATATTTTCTGTGCTAAGTTTTTGTGCAGCTTCACTGTATTTATCAACCTGCTTTTTGAATGAAAGATATTCTACATAAAGCTGTTTACTCTGGCGCAGTTTTTCATCATTTTCCTGCTGTAAAACTTTAAAAATATCATCGATTTTTTCTTTGGCTTCGCTGTCGATAGCGCAACGATAATTATTCAGCTGTTTACCAAGAAGATTTCTTTCTTCGGTAAGCAGTTTTATTTTTTTACTGCATTCAGCCAGTTCATGCGTTTTATCAGAAATGCCATAATGGGAAGTAGCCAGTTCTTTTATACGCTGCAATTCCCTGGCAGATTTTGCATAGGCTTTGCGGGTTTTGTCATACTGGTTGTTGAATGCTTTATCTTGTGCAGCAAGTCGTAATTGTTGGTCGTGAAGAACCTGTGGTTTTAAGGCTTTGTAGGCAACTAATTTATTATTTGCCAGGTTGTGGTAATGAGAAGCCTTTTCTTCGAGATAAGCATAGACATCGCCAACGGTTATAATGAGCGGTTCTTTCATGATTTCTGCTGCCTCAATCTGAGCGATTTTTTCATCCTGTTCCTTTTGCAGCAGTAGACGTTCTTGCTGTATTTGCCGGGCAACTTGGCGGAGTAAAGCATCATTGGCAAAAATTAAAACGTTTTGCTCTTTGGAAGAAAGAGCAGATATGTCTGTTTCTTCACTAGTTTCAGGGGAATTTGATTCGTGATTGGTTTGCTCTATTTGATCTATAATTTTTTGCATAGCGACTGGATTCCGGTAAGCGCTACCTAGGTGTGGGGCAGGGGTTCGGTTGAGAAGTTCGGCTTCGTCGTTTTTCCCGGATAAAACTAGTTCTTTACGCTGGACATTTAAGGTCTTTTCACTGATACAAGTG
>NZ_WIQU01000008.1 GCF_015732285.1 Pectinatus frisingensis | reverse complement strand
TAAATATATTATATAAGGAGAATATAAAAGTGAAAATTAAATGGTTTGGACATTCTTGTTTTTTAATTACCGCCGATAATGGTGTAAGTGTCTTGATGGACCCCTTTGACAAGACTGTAGGTTATAAAGTACCGAAAGTGGCTGCAGATATTGTTTCTACAAGTCATGATCATTTTGATCATAATTATACCGAAGCGATGCAGGGAGAATTTTTTCATGTAAATAAGACTGGAAAATTTTCTCATAAGGAGATTGGCGTGGTAGGCGTTGCCACGTTTCATGATGAGGAGAATGGTACGCAACGCGGGAAAAACACGATTTACAAGTTTATTGTAGATGGTATTCATATTTGTCATTGCGGGGATTTAGGACATATATTAACTCCTGAGCAGGTGGAGAAGATAGGTCAAGTTGACATTTTGTTGCTTCCAGTAGGCGGATTTGCTACTATCGGACCTGAGCAGGCGATAGAAGTTACAAATTTGTTGAATCCTTCATTAATTATTCCAATGCACTTTCAAACAGAGGTTCTTAAGTTCCCCCTTGCGGGAGTAGAAAGTTTTCTTGAAAAAATGGGAGGTGGTAAGTACATAGATAAGCAGGAAGTTGAGTTTGACAAGAAAAGTCTTTTGAGGTTATCTGCAAATGTGATGGTCCTTCAATATTGCTAGATGAAAGAGCAAAAGCCTAAGCAATGTATAATGATTTTTCAATCTTAAGGAAAATCTGCAGATTTTGCAGGTCGTACAGGGGAAAACAAGCTCTAATCAAGACGTTATGGCTGCTTCGGATAAAACGGTAGATTCTTTTCAACAGGAGAGTGTTTTTCTTCAAATAGAATATGAAAAACTTATGGAGCGTGAGCGGCAGGTTCAGCGGGAAATGGAGCAAATTACGAATATTATTGAACAGATGCAGGAACAGACAAAAGGTAGTTCGCCAGAAAAAATGCAGAAATTGTAAATCCAAATGATAAAAATGTATATTAAAATGAAATGCAGTTAGGTTTTAAAATTTTATATTCGGCGCTTATATATATCAGGGGGTCCATAATGGACCCCCTGATGCATTTGGAAATATCTATTTATAACTTTATCCGCTAAAATAAGAATACTTTCTTAAAGTTGTTAATATTTTTGACCTATTTGCTAGCGCTAAGGTGGCAGGAACCTGACAGGGACTGCTTTCGCCGTCATCCAGAGGTATATCATAATTATGGAAACTTGCCATTTGAGGGAATGAGTAATTTTTATAAAATGTCGTAAATAATATACAAATTTTGTAACTCATAGAAAAATATTGTGTGATGTGTTAATCTATATTCAATAGATTGGTTAAAAATAGAATATATTGTGAGAATAATATGCTTGGAGGAAGAACATGTCATTGCTAATAGATGATAGTGAGTATCTAAAGACGATTGAGGCTATAAAACAGGATATTAAAGCAGCACAGTATAAAGCAGTTTTAAGTGTTAATAGTACGCTTATCTTGTTGTATTATCATATCGGTCAGGTTATCAATGAATATAAATCATGGGGAAATAAATTTGTTGACAATTTATCACGGGACATAAAACTGGAATTCCCAGCAGCGAAGGGATATTCTGTTCGTAATTTAAAATATATGGCCAAGCTTGCAACTGTGTTTCCAGATAGTGTAATTGTGCAAGAGGTTCTTGCACAATTACCATGGTATCACAATATTACTCTTTTAGATAAAATAAAAGATCGAGATATTCATATATGGTATGCGAGAAAATCCATTGAAAATGCTTGGTCACGTAATGTTCTAGTACATCAAATCGAGAGTAAGCTTTATGAACGGCAGGTAATTGCTGATAAGGTTTCGAATTTTGATCATCGCCTACCGGTTCCCCAGAGTGAGCTGGCACAGCAGACAATGAAAGATCCCTATATATTTGACTTTATAACCTTTAAGGAAGATATGATTGAAAGAGATATTGAGGAAGCACTGGTCAAAAATGTTACCCGGCTGCTTTTAGAACTGGGAAAAGGTTTTGCATTTTTAGGAAATCAATACCATCTTAATGTTGGTGGAGATGACTTTTTCATAGATCTGCTTTTTTACAATCTGAACCTTCGGTGTTATGTTGTCATTGAGTTGAAGACAGGCGCATTTAAACCGGAATATGCGGGACAATTAAATTTTTATCTGTCAGCAGTTGATGCAATGCTAAAAAAAGACATAGATAATCCTTCCATTGGGCTCTTACTTTGTAAGAGCAAGAATGATTTGGTTGCTGAATATTCACTAAAGGATATGAGCAAACCCATTGGTGTGAGTGAATATAGAGTTACAAGTGATCTTCCAGATGAATTAAAGGAGCAGTTACCATCTGTAGAAGATATTCAGAGTCGAATGAAATAATATTCTGCTTGACTGTATCTGAAAGGTAGAGGAATTAAGGGGAAGGTTATTTCATTTTTGTACATGTTTATCATCAAGAAGTTTTTTTTTGTCATTTTTTTCAAAAGTTAGATCGTATCACTGAGATGGCATAAATTTGTTATGAGAAATGAACTTGGGGTCCATTATGGACCCTAAGTTGCATTTTGAGGTGAGCAAAAATACAATAAGAAGGTATACAGGCTCAAATTTCGTCCGGCATTGACAATCAAAAGTATTATGAGAATCATGCGGCATATTTGTAGTCTTGGGCCAAGGTTTTAAAAAATGATTCAAATGTGAATAGTATTGGGCTGGTTGAGTAAAAGGGGATGTGCGTAGTCAGAAATAGATAAATGGGCGCGTTCCTGGGGGTGATTTTTTTATTATTTTAAAAGTTACAGAAAAAAGATCTGCCATATAGACAGATCTTTTATTTGTATTAAAAACCTCGGAATGTGATAATTTTTATGGTCAACTGCAGATGATTTTTAGATTGATGCTATAGGTGTCCATTAAATACGATGCTGTCCCACTGGACTGATATAATAAAAGC
>NZ_WIQU01000050.1 GCF_015732285.1 Pectinatus frisingensis | reverse complement strand
GCTTTTATTATATCAGTCCAGTATTTTTAAAATGATCATGGCTTCTGTGATTTTGACAGTTATTTTGTTGTTATTGAAATTATTATTCAGGTGATAAAGACGTAATATCTTTTTTTCGGAACATATTAATAAAATGCGTTGCAGTTACTGGCAATTGTTCATTTTTACGCCATATTAGTGCGCTGGATGTTGAAACAATAGGTTTTGTTATTTTTTTTACTATTAGAGAGGGATTAGATAAAAGATTGATGGCAAATTCAGGAACAATGGCAATACCCAGTCTACGTAGAGACCAAGTCAGAAGGGGAACTATTTCATCACTAGTGCAAAAAATATTAGGTTCAAAGCCGTTTTGATGGAAATAGTCAGAAATAATTGTTTCGTATCGTCGATGTATTAATAAGGGAAAATCTTTTAGATGAGCAAGGGGAATCTCTTCAGCCTTTACAGTAATGTCGTGGGAATTCGCTACCATAACCATGCCTTCGGTGGGGACAGTAACAGAAGCATAAAGAAACGAATCAACTGGAAGGCGGACAAAGCCAATATCAATGAGGTGCGAATTTAGCAGTTCCAATATGCGTTGTGTATCTCCCTGCCGTAGGTCAAAAGAAATTAAAGGATACGTTTGGTGAAATAGTCGTATAACTTCTGGTAACAATAGACGCCCAGACGAATTGATTGTTCCGATAGTTAATTTTCCTCGTATTCCATTTGCAGTTTCTCGTACTTCATTCATTGTTAATTGTGTTAAGTCTAAAAGTTGTTCTGCTCTACGTTTCAATACGTGACCTGCTTCTGTCAAGCCAATGTGCTTTTTAGTTCTTTGTAAAAGTTGTACTCCCAATTCTTTTTCCAATAAAATCATCTGTTGGCTAAGTGGCGACTGGGTAATGTGTAGCCGGTCAGCCGCTTTCGTAACTAATCCTTCTTCCGCAACGGCTAGAAAATATTTGAGTTGGCGAATATCCATCATAATCGATCCTTTCATTAAATTGCAGTTATAAAAAGACTATAAGTAAGTTGAAATAAGTGTTTTTAATCTAATGTTTTCTTCGTTATAATATTAATTGTGAAAAAATATGAAGTCAAGCTTTATTTTGCATATGTGTAGGCTGTGACATTTTAATGGAGGAATGAGATAAATGGAAATAATTGCTTTACCCTTGGTAGGATTCTTGA
Organism: Pectinatus frisingensis; assembly: GCF_015732285.1. Classification (GTDB taxonomy): domain Bacteria; phylum Bacillota; class Negativicutes; order Selenomonadales; family Selenomonadaceae; genus Pectinatus; species Pectinatus frisingensis. Next base: position 931 of record NZ_WIQU01000050.1, on the reverse strand, counting down.
TAGGGCTATTAATAATTTCTTTGGGTGGCGGTGGCGGTGGTATTTATGTGGGAATACTTACAGCTTTTTTCAATGTTCCGCCTGCGGTTGCAGCAGCCACTTCGCTTGCCACTATCATACCTACGACCACGATAGGAACGATAAGTCATTGGAAAGCGGGCAATGTAAATCTTCGTTTTGGGCGGATAATGATGGGCGGAGCTATCATAGGGGCTATTGTTGGGTCATTATGCTCTGACCTCTTACCCCAAAGTCTTTACAATAAAATTACTGGTATACTGCTCTTGATTTTAGGGGTTCAAATGATTATGGCGTATCGTAAAAAAAATAAGGATAAATTAAGTAAAGAAAAAGTAAAAGATGAGCAAATAACAAATTATGGGCACAATGCGTCGGATACGATTAAAGCCGTAATCTATGGATTTCTTGGAGGCGTTATGTCCGGGCTGGTCGGTGTGAGTGGTACCACCCCAATCGTTGCGGGGCTCACGGTTTTAGGATGCGGTGCACTTGAAACTGTCGGAACTTCTGTATTTGTTCTGGTTGGCATATCTATCGCCGGTTTTGTAATGCATCTTGGTCTTGGAAATGTGAAATGGATACTCGTTGCGCTTTTGGTTTTAGGGACGGTAACGGGAGCATTTTTGGCACCCATTATTCTTAAAAGGTTTAGTAAAAATAAATTGGAAAAAATATTGCCTCCAATTCTTATCGTGATGACACTTGTGATGGGAACTATAGTAGTTTTTAAATGATTGACTTAAGTCTACCATGGTGGAAGTCGTTCTCTAAGACGCAAACGGCAATGGAACGCATTGCACTGGCTAAGCATCGGAATATTTGGCGTACCCGTTCGTTGTGTTGTCGGAGCTGGCTTTCTAACTATTGGGATATATAGAAATAACGGATAGACCAACTATAAAAAGTCAAT
>NZ_WIQU01000068.1 GCF_015732285.1 Pectinatus frisingensis | reverse complement strand
TCGGAATTGGGGAAAGGTAAGAGGTGAACTGGTCATCATGTACCCTGACAGATTATTGGTATGACAGCTCTGGCAAAATGACGATTTATTAATTCTTTATTAACTATAATAGAAGACCTTATTTACGGACTTTTTTCATAAACCCGGCCAGTTTTAGTCAGGTTTTGTTTGCTGATTTCGACTGGAAAAGTTGAGTTATAAATTATTAAACATAGCATAATTCCGAAATGGTAATCAAACCATTTATCATGGAATTTTATGTCCTTTTGATGCTGTCCATATCATAAACCACTGCTCTGGTGTTAATTTGTATTTTAATGCCTTAAACATTCTTTTAATATGTGTTATTTTCCCAGAACCTGTTATTGGCACCAATTTTGCTGGATGTGATAACAACCATGAAAATGCTACTACATCGATAGAATCTGCCCCAATCTCATTCTTGATAATCATCAATACATTCTTTAACCTTTTTTCCGTTTCAGATGTTCCAGTGAGTATTCTGCCTCCAGCCAAAGGCGACCATATCATCGGATGTATTTTTTCTTTCATACAAAAGGCTACTGTTCCATTATCAATATTGTCTATATTTAAACAAGATAGCTCTATTTGATCAGTGATAAGTGGTACATTCACGTATGATTTAAGCATTTCATATTCATATGATGAATAATTAGAAACACCAAAGCTTTTAACTTTGCCGGATTTATATAACTTGTCGAATGCCCTTGCTACACCGTCCGGATCCATATAAGGATCCGGACGGTGTAAAAGCAATGTTTCTATTTCATCAATGTTCATGTTTTTCAATGACTTTTCTATCTGAGAAATAATATAATTTTCACTACTGTTATAGTATTTGACACGTGCTGTTGCCGAAGGGTAAACAATAGTGCATTTCGTTATTATTTCCATTTTCCTGCGTAATGATGGATCAGCTTTTATTGCTCTACCAAATAACTCTTCACAGGTATAATCTCCATATATATCAGCATTGTCCATTGTAGTAATGCCTAATTCCAAACATTCCCCTAGGAAATTGACCAATTCATTTGTTGACATATTCCATTTATTCAGTCGCCAAAACCCAAGCGCAATTCTGGAAAATTCTATATTGATACTCATTTTTATTCTTATATTATCCATAGATATTCACCTCTAATTATTCTTGCAATTCAACTTTACCAATCAAAACCTGTACATAATGTGTATGTATTCTATTGCAGAGTTACTTTTATACCAGTATCTGCTGCAATTTTCATTACTTTTTCAATCAATTTTGTATCGAGTTTTTTTATCTTGGTAATCTGATATTTCATTCCCAATCTTTTATATTTACCAACGCCTAATGTATGATACTGTATAAAATCAATTCTTTTTACACTTGATCCTAAAGTTTTTACAAAGTTAACCCTGCTTATTAAGTCCTCCCATGAATCATTAAATCCAGGAACAATAATTAACCTGACAATCATATCTTTCTTCAATTTTGCTATACGTTGTGCATTTTCTAGAATTATGCCATTATCGATGCCGGTAAAGGCAATATGGTTTTTAGTTTTATACGTCTTAATATCATAAAGTACAACATCCATGTGGTTAATAATATCTGATAAAATATCCCACTTAACAGCACCGGCTGTATCCAATGCTGTATTGATACCATATTGTCGGAGTTTTTGTGCTGCTTCAATCACAAATCGTGCCTGCAAAGCAGGTTCTCCGCCAGAAAATGTAGTTCCCCCGCCAGATTGACTGTAAAATACCTTATCGCGAAGTAATTTCTTTACTAAATCATCTGCAGTAATTTCCATGCCTATTTTCTCAAATGCTTCTTTAGGACAGATTTCCATGCATTCATCCAAATTTGTACACATTTCCCTATCAATTATGCATCCATTAGATGATAATGATATTGAATTATTTACTGCAGTATCCACACAAGAACCGCATCTCACACATCGATTCTCAAAATACATATACTTAGGAGACATATCCAAAAGTTCCGGATTAGAACACCATTTGCAGCGTAAATTACACCCTGACATAAATACAGTACTGCGAATACCCGGCCCATCTTTTATCGAATAACGCTGAATAGTCGAAATAATCCCTTTTTCTTCCATAAAATCACCAATTATTTTCCGTGCGGGCTATAATTGCATCCTGTGTTTCCGGCATCAATGATACAAACTGAGCACAGTAGCCAGCTACACGCACAATAAGATCCGTATAATTTTCAGGATATTTCTTGGCATCTAAAAGTGTCTTTGTTCCGACTACGTTAAATTGATTATGAAAGATACCCTTTAATACACTTGCTTCCAAAAAATCTATAAATTTATCAAGATTTTCATTACCAGCTAAAGTTCCTGGTGAAAATCTCATATTTAATAACTGACCTGCAGCTATTTTCTCATTAGGGAGTTTTGCAACCGAATTTATTACAGCCGTTGGCCCGTTTTTATCTGTACCTTGTGTTGGTGAGCATCCTTCATTCAGCGGGCTTCTGGCTGTTCTTCCATCTGGAGTTGCTCCTACAGCAAAACCATTTGGCACATATGATGTGATGTTGCTTGTAGACATCGTATAGCAACTTATTTCCGGACCTTTTCCATATCTATTTGTTTTATAATCAGGCAGTAGCTTTAAATAAGAGTTAAATACATCCTTGACAATATTATCAACATAATCTTCATCGTTCCCGAATTTAGGGACCTGCTTTACCAACTTATGGATATGCATGGCCTCTTTCCCTGTCCAATTTTCTTTAATAGCACTAAGAAGCTGATTCCATGTAATTTTTTTATCATCAAAAATCAGTTTTTTAATGACTGCCAATGCATTGCCAACAATTATCGGTCCTATATTGGACTGCGAAATAACATCATATTTAGCGCCGCCGTTTTTCAATGTTTTACCCAATTTCATACAATTGTCGACAAAACATGACGCAAACGGGTCCGAATCATAAAAAGCCAGCGAATTATCACAAATTCTATCGCAATCTACTGCAATATCGGAATAAAACCTTAATACTTTTTCCCATGCTTTCCAGACCTCATCATAATTATTATAATTAATACTGCTTCCTTGTTTTCCATTAATCTGCAGCATTTGTATGCCGGAATCCGGGTCGACACCATTATATAGCATAATTTCCAGCAGCTTACCCCAATTTACATAAGTCATGCCTGTTGACCGATGTCCATATTTACCCGGTATACCTATTTCAACACATCCGATTGCACAATAATCACGTGCATCTTTAGACGGGATTCCTAAATTTTCTAAACTTTTTATTATGACCTCATCATTAAACATGGATGGCATTCCACATCCTGTCCTAATAAGTTTAGCTGCTAAACGAACTAAAGACCGTGGTGTATTTTTATTATATCGCATAGAAAAGTTTGGTTCAGCCATTTTAGTCAAATTCATTGCTTCAATGCATAAATATGATAACTCATTCGTCCCATCACTACAATCTGGTTTATATCCGCTAATCATAAGATTTGAATAAAGGGGGTATCCTTGGGAAAACTTAGTATGTCCATACGGCCTGACTTTATTATTGCTGCTGTTCATCAAGAACAAGTGCGTTATTATTTCTAAAGCTTTTTCTTTAGTGATTGTTCCCTTTTGTATATCTCTTTCATAAAGGTTATACATATATTGATCAAAACGTCCATAGCAGAAAGAATGTCCATTACTTTCTATCATTTGTAAAATATGCACTAAATAGCAGGTTTCGCATCCTTCATAGAAATTCTGCACTGGCTGTTCCATTAAAGCTTCGCACATTTTTCCTATAACAAGAAGTTCTTGTTTTCTCGTTATATCCGTTTCAATTTCAGCCAATTTATATGCCAACGCTGAATAACGTTTAATAAAATGCAATGCACCTTCCAGAGATATAATAACAGCTTTATAAAAAGATTTATTTTCTTTTGTTAATGATTTATCTGACAGTTTCATTTTTGCCTCATTAAGAAACCAGCGTAAACCTTTTTGTAAAATCAATGCATAATCTGGGACAATGTGCCCATCCCCCGACATGGAAATACCACCGCGATGTAATATTCCTTGTTTTTCTGCCTGCAATATATATGTTGTAGTATTTTTCATGACTTCATCTTCATGGGTATTTCCATGCCAGTAAACTGCTATTTCTCGCAATTCTTGCTTTACCTGTGCTGAAATTTGAAATATATCACCTGAGCGTTGATCAAATTCATCCAGTTCATTAATAACCCAATCAATCGAATATTCTGGAAAAATTGGAGCAGCAAAATTACAGCTAGCTTGATTCCCAAAGATAAGACTATCTTTTTGTATATAAATCGTCATATGTTCGAGAATATATGCAAACGCCTCTGCTTTACGCAGGATATAGTCTTCACCTTCTGTTCTTCTAAAAGACTCTGTAATTAGCCGTGCTCTTTCACTGCATATACTTGCCCTTCTATTTTGCATAGTCTTTCTTAAACGATGAATTCTTTCTAAATCGATATCTTTTTCTTGCTGAGGAATAAATTCTAAAAACTCCATTTTATTTTCCCTTTCGTCACTAAATCATCAGCCTTTATATCCATTAATGTTTTTTTTATCGCATAAATTATTGCTAAATGAATATGGTAATAATTTCCTTAAGATTTCATTTTCATGTTGCAGCTCTATAATCTTATTTTTTAGTTTTTGGTAGGCCAGCACAGAAATCATTATTTTATCATCCTTATTAATATTATACTTCCCCCTATTAAGAGTCTAACTCTTCCTCACTTAAATTGGCATTAAGGCTTATTGTAATATTCCAAGTGCCGAACCTATAATACCGAATGCAAACATTCCAAAAATGACAGCAATAGGTGATACACCTTTTTTTAATATTTTCATACAGAGGAATGTCAATAAAAGCGACACCAAACCAGGTGCCAGCTGGTCTAAAATCGATTGAACAGTCGTTATTGCCATCGTACCATCCTGCTTAACAAATTCCGATACAATGATTGGTATATCAATATGTGTCCATTTTGTTATCAATGCTCCAATTACAAACAACCCTAAAATAGAAGCACCTTCTGTGAGTTTTTCTAACATATTCCCTTTTAAGTCTTCAAGAATATTAACACCTTTTTGGTAGCCAATTTTTAATGCAAACCACATAAGAGTTATGCGTATCACATTATAAATCACAAAAAACAAAATGGGACCTATTACATTCCCGGTTATTGCCATACTTGCCCCTACTGCAGCAATCATTGGACGAAGAGTTCCCCAAATAAGAGGATCTCCGACTCCTGCCAATGGTCCAATCAATCCGACTTTTACTGCATTGATCGTATTATCATCAATTTCTGCCCCATTTGCACGTTCTTCTTCCATCGCTATCGTTATGCCTAATATCGCATTAGATATAAATGGCGTAGTATTGTAAAAAACTAAATGACGCTTCAATGCTTTAACGATTTCCTCAGGTTTTCCTTTGTACAATCTTTTAATAATAGGCAGTAAGCTATGACAAAACCCCATAGCCTGCATCCTTTCAAAATTCCATCCAGCCAATAAGAACGTAGATAATACACAAGACCTTACTAAATCCTGTTTCGTTACTTTTATTTTTTCAGACATATTCATTTTCATAATTTTACCTCAAATTAATCTAGTTCATCCTCTGCGAGTATTTTTTTAGATGTATTATTCATATTTTTAAAAAAATACTTCGGATTCAATTGAATATAAGTAATAGCTATGATTGTACCAATAACACCAAATGCTACAAGATTTAAATTTGTAAATGCAGCTAATATAAAACCTAAAAACAGAAAAGTCATTAGATATTTTGCTTCCATCATATTAATAACGAGTGCATATCCGACAACTACGATAAATCCACCAGATACTTGCAATCCCTTGGTAATAAAAACTGGCAGTAAATCAAGCATATTTTGAAAAGTTCCTGTCCCAACAGCGGCTAATATCAAGTAAGCAGGTAATGCACCTCTAAGTGCCTGTAAAATTAATGGCAGTAAATTATTAATGGCAATACCAGCACAATTCCCATTATCAGCACATTTATCCGCTCTATGCTGGAAATATACAGGAAGTGCCCGCGTAATAACTCCAAGGATTTGTCCTGCTGCTGCAGCCGGTATAGCCATTGCTATGCCGGTGCCAATGCTTTGATGTCCCATAATAACAAGTATTGGTGCAATCAAGGATGCTAAAAGTGGATCTGGAGCCTGTGCAGCACCTACATTCATCCATCCCAGCGTTATCATTTCCAAAGTTCCTCCAATAATAGCACCAGTTGTAACATCTCCAAGTATTAATCCTAAAAGAGTGCACGTCGTAAGTGGGCGATAGAACGCAAACTGATCCATTACGCTATCCATTCCTCCAATTGCTGCTACAACTAAAATGGCAATTATTTGCCAAAAACTTATATCGTACATGTATACTCCTCCTTATGCATCATGTTAAAAGTTTATTTTTTCCGCCAAATCTATTTTCTTATCCGTTGGAAGCGTTCTAATTTCAAGTTCTATGCCTAAATTATGCATTTTTTTGAAATATTCAATATCTTCATTACTTAAACTAACTGATTTCGTAACCATCTGTTTTCCCTCACGGTACGGCATGCCTCCTACATTTATACATCTAATAGCTACACCTCCTTCCATTAATTTAAAAGCATCTTTCGGATTTTGAAACAGCAGCATGACCTTCATAGAATTATATTTGGGATTGTTATATACTTTCACAGCCTTTCCCAAACTAATAACATTAGCCTTTATTCCTGGCGGTACCGCTTTCACCAAAAGTGTACTGCGAAGCTCATCATCTGCCACTTCATCTGAACAAATCAAAATCCTTTCACATTTTGAAAAACGTGACCAATTAATTGCCACTTGCCCATGAATCAGTCTTTCATCTACCCTTGCAAGAACAATATCCATTACAAATCATCCTCCTCTGCAGGTTTTACCAAAATTTCCTGCGATGTTTTTATACCGGCATCACCACTGCTTTGTGCTGTAACTAATAAATCCATTATATTAGCTGTTGTCATTCTCTGGAAAATAGTTTCTAACAGCATCGGCATATTCACGCCTGTCACAACCTGGATCTTATTATTCGAAAAAGCTTTTTCCAATGCCACATTGAATGGGCTCCCATTGAAAAGATCTACAAAAATCAGCAATCCATCCGCAGTATCCAACTTATCTATTGCCCTATCATATTTCCCATGCAGTTCGGTTATACTTTCTCCAGGCTGAAAAGCAACACATTCAATATTATTTATTTCTCCACAAAACATTTTTGCAGAATTGACAATCTCACTGCAAAAATTACCATGCGTGCTGACAATAATTCCTATCAAAACAATTCCTCCTCAATTACAGAAATGTAACAAAATCAAATAAATATTGCTTAATAACTATATATTTTAACAAGCTCACCAAAAGAATAATTGACTATTTTGGTAAGCTTGTTTCTATGAAGAAATTTTATTACAACCTATAAAATTTACTTTTTATAATTATTATTCCTTTAACCCCAAGACAACCGGCGTAGAACGGAAACCCACGCCCATACGGTCTATACCCATATCAATAAGCTGCAGGAAGTGTTCTCTGGTACGTATACAACCACTGCCTTTAATTTTAATGCGGCCATTGCAGGTATCAATCATTACTTTAATAATTTCCGGTGCAGCCCCATGGTTTTCATGCCCGGTCAAAAAGCCCGTACTAGTTTTGACGAAATCAGCTTTTGCTGCGATAGCACATTCACAAGCCTTTTTTACTTCATCTACTGTAAGTGCATCCGTCTCAAAAATGACCTTAACTTTTGTATTATACTCATGACAAGCTTCTGCAACCGCTGCGATGTCCTTCGTCACATCATCCCATTTGCCGCTGCGCATCCAGCCAAAATTTGCTACGATATCAAGCTCCTTAATTTCCCAATGGCTGCAATATTCACGCGCCTGCAGGACTTTAGATGCAGTCGTGCTGGTACCGAACGGAAAATCGCATACTACACAAATTGCCGTATCTGTTCCTTTAGTGAGCTTGGCAGCTATGGGTAAAGACGACGGATTAATGCAGACTGTCGCACATCCAACATCAACACCTTCCTGAATATAACGGTGAATATCATCTTCTGTAAATTCCGGTTTCAATACAGACTGATCAATATAGGCCGCTAATTCCTTAACAGTCATTTTACTTGCTTTTTTTGTTGGTTTCATTACTATTATCCTCTCTTTATAATAAATGTATGATACAATTCATATGTTTATTATAAATGGTTTATTTTATTATTGCAAGTGTATTTTAAAATTTTACATTACCCATCCACTTGATGAATACAGCAAATTAATGTAAACTGAATATCAGACGAAGTCAGGTTAAAACCATACGGGAGGTAAAAATTTGGACATTGATTATTTTAAAAACACGTTTCATTTTTCTATAGAAAAAAACATTCCCTTATATGAACAATTGGCTTCTTATATAAAAATCCAAATACAGTCAGGCGTTTTAAAACCCAATGATCAGATGATACCAGAAAATGATCTATGCAGAGTACTAAATATCAGCCGGACAACTGTGCGTCAATGCATGAATCGTCTTGTGGAAGAGGGACTGCTTATTCGTCAGCGTGGCAGGGGATCCTTTATTTCTAATCCAAAACTTAAACGAAATATAAATTACTTATACAATTTTACGGAAAATATCCGCAGCATCGGTTCTGTTCCAACTTCTATCATTTTGATAAAAGAAGTAATTGACATAACGGATAAACAATTGATTGCCTCTCTGCAATTACCCGAAAACGCTCCCAAGGCGTTCCATCTGCTCAGGTTGCGATGTGCTGACAACACTCCGCTTCTTTTAGAAAATACATATATACCATATTATCTCTGCGATGGAATCGAACAATTTAATTTTGAAGCGATTTCCCTGTATGATACATTAACTAACCAATACTCACTTAACTTGTATCATGCATCAGAAACGATTGAAGCTATTATAATCAAAGGTGCTACCGCCAAACTCTTAAAATGCACTTCAAGTATTCCTGGTTATCAAATCGAACGTATATCCCATTTAGATTCCGGTTATGTATTTGAGCTGACAACTTCGACCACCAGAGCTGACAAATGCGTATTTCGCCTAGAATTATATAAAAACACGCTTTCGAGTAAAAATAAACTGGACTTTCAGCGTACTATGCATGTGTAAAAGTATAATAAAATAAATCCTATCTGGGTCTATGAAAAAATCTTCGTAAAGAAATTTTCTATCAAAGTTATAAGGTCCTCTATGGTACAATCTAATTATAGAAGGCCTTTTTATCATGGCAAAGCAGCGTAAAAAAATTCACAAGATTGAGATGATTGATGGGCAGGGGTTATGAAGCGAACAGGAATAAGATGCTACCAAAGTTAAAGATTGGCAAGGCAATAAACTATGCATATTTAAACCAAAACAATCTACAAACTTATCTTGAAGACGGTCGGTGTGACATATTCAATAGTCTTGCTGAAAACAGTATCAGGCCTTCGCGGTGGGAAGGAAGAACTGACTATTTTCCGGGTCACCTAAAGGGGCACGGGTAAGTGCCGCAGTATACAGCATTATTGAAACCTGTAAGGCAAATAAAATAGATGCTTATAAATATCTCATTTATCTGTTTGAGCATTTACCGACATTACCGCTCATCCATGATCCGAAACTTATTGATGGATATCTTCCATGGAGTGCAGATATTCAAAATAACTGCAAGTAAAATTTTGGCAGCTATTACCGTATTTTTAGTATATGGTAATGGCTGCCTTTTTTCTATCCATTGCTTTATTGAGCGCTTATGATATATCTATTGTATCAAAGTGGAACCCAATAGACTTTATAATGCGAAGGTGCGGTCTGCATGGAAGGAGGATAGCATATAATGAAGTTCGCAAAAGAGAATAGGAAAAACCATCGGTAACTCCGAAAAAGGTAAGTGCCCAAACAAACCCAAAAGGAGTTGAAAACCGATGGCTTACTCCCATTCTAACGTACCTTTGGAAAAAATGCTATTACAATTCATGACCGAAGACGATCCCCTGCTTGCTATGCTCAAGTGGCTTTGCGAAAAACTCATGGAAGCCGAAGTGGATGCAAAAATTAATGCTGCCAAGTCGGAAAGAACCGATGAACGGTCTGGATACCGTTCCGGCTATCGTGTACGCCGCTATGATACTCGCCTGGGAACCATGTATTTATTCGTTCCGAAACTAAGAAAAGGCGGCTATATTCCTTTTTTCGTCACAGAGAAAAAACGCTCAGAAATGGCGCTCCTGCAGGTTATTCAGTAAGCCTATGTATGGTGTTTCCACCCGTAAAATTGAAAAACCGGGCAAAAGTTTAGGCATTGATTCGATCTCCTGCAGCCAAGTATCACAGATCACTAAAGAGCTTAATGATCAGGTTCAAACTTTTCGAACCAGACCGCTAAAGAATATCTATCCGGTACTATGGGTGGATGCTTTATATGAAAAAATTCGCTATGATCACCGAGTACAAAACATGGCGGTAGCGATCGTAATCGGTCTGGACGAAACGGGTCACCGCGATGTATTAGCCGTTGAGCCGATGCAGGAGGGATCCAAATGCACCTATAAAGCTGTATTTGAAAAGCTCAAACAACGAGGTCTGGAAAATGCGTGGTTAGTCGTTTCCGATGCCCATAAGGGCCTGGTAAAAGCGATCAATGAATCTTTTTTGCAATGTGCTTGGCAGCGGTGTAAAGTCCATTTCATGCGAAATATCCTGGCTCATATTCCGGCAAAGAAAAAAGCCTGGTTTGTCGGAAGGCTAAAACAAATTTGGCTGCAACCTGATTACGACAGCGCCAGGGAATATGCTCATTCTTTCATAGAATCTGTTGGAAAATCTTATCCGGAAGCGACAGCCGTTTTAGAAGATGGCCTAGAGGATTCACTGCAGTTTTATGATTTTACCCCAATAGACTTTCGTAAAATTGCTTCTAACAATATATTGGAGCGACTCAATCGGGAAATTCGCCGCCAGACAACTGTCGTAGGAATTTTCCCCAGTATGGATTCTTATATCCGGCTGGTTACGACATACCTGATCGAATACAGCGAAGACTGGTCAATGAGTCACTGCTATATTAAGCCGGATACACTGCAACAGGTTCAAGAAAAAAGGCAAAAATCGGTCGCTTAATCTCTTCGGAGTTACCTTGAATTTTGCGAACTACTATTGACACTAACATATATAATCTACAATATGCAATAAAGCCTTTAAATTAAGGAAAATCTTAGAAATTATTTTTTTATTAAAACACAATAAACACATTATGCAATACAAATATCATTTATTTATTATTAAAATGATATTTGTATTGCATAATGCGTTTTCTTATGATAGAATGATTTACAAGAAATATTTAACTGAAAATTTTGTATTTCTTATAAATCATAAAATATATTATTTTATGATATAATAAATTTAGCATTTATGAAAGGATCGATGAAAAAATGCCACAAATGGATATCGGTATCATCGGTATGGCAGTGATGGGCAGCAATCTTGCTCTAAATATGGCCGATCATGGCTTTAAAGTTGCTGCATATAACCGTACAGCCATATTGACAAAAGAAGTTATTGAAAAAAACCCCAACAAAAATATGACTGGATTTTACACTTTAGCTGACTTTATCAATTCTTTACAACATCCTCGCAAAATAATGCTTATGATAAAAGCCGGCAAACCCGTTGATATGGTAATAGACGAATTATTGCCATATCTTGATAGGGGAGACATCATAATTGACGGTGGTAATTCTTATTTTGAGGACACGATCCGCCGTCATGCCTTCCTTCAGGAAAAAGATATAAATTATTTTGGTGTGGGCATATCCGGCGGTGAAAAAGGTGCCAGGTTCGGCCCCTCCATAATGCCGGGCGGTAATAAAAACGCTTATTCACAAATCCAGCCTATTTTAGAAGCAATTTCCGCCCATGTCGGCAGTGAACCATGTTGCACTTATATTGGTGAAAACGGTGCCGGCCATTATGTAAAGATGGTTCATAACGGCATTGAATATGCGGATATGCAGCTTATAGCAGAAGCGTATTTAATATTACATTATATCGGTGGATTTGATAATAAAAAACTCTCACAAATTTTTCATGAATGGAATGAAGGTGAACTTCACAGTTATTTAATTGGTATCACTGCTGACATTTTTGCTGAAGATGATCCACAAGGCGGCCAAGTCATCGATAAAATCATCGATAGTGCCGGACAAAAAGGTACCGGTCGCTGGACAAGCATCCAGTCACTAAAGCAGGGTGTTGACATATCAATGATAACTGCCGCCTGTAATACTCGCGTAGTTTCAAACCTGATAGACGATCGGCAAAGAGCCGCCAATGAAATCAACATTCCCACCTGTGCAAAAAATCTCCCTGACAATTTTATTGAAGAAGTAAGAAAGAGTCTCTATGTTGCTAAAATAATTGCTTATGCCCAAGGTTTTTCACTATATCGTTCAGCCTGTAAAAATTACAATTGGCAACTCAATTTTGCTAAAATTGCTGCCATTTTCCGAGCCGGCTGCATTATACAAGCTGAATTTCTAAATAAAATTACCCTCGCCTACGAAAAAAATGAAAATTTATCCAACTTGATGTTTGATGAATTTTTCCTTGATAATATAAATACTAATCAATCCAGTTTACGCCGCATTATCTGCCTGGCTGTGAATAATGGTATTCCTATCCCGGCATTTTCCAATGCTCTGCAGTATATAGATGCTCACCGCAGTCCCAAAATAGGTGCCAATCTCATCCAAGCCCAGCGTGATTATTTTGGTGCTCATACTTTTGAAAGAATTGATAAACCGGGAACCTTCCATCATGAATGGCAAGAGCACTACAGTAAATAATATAAAATATGAGTGATGACGATGACAAAAGAAGCTATAAATCAACTGCCTATATTGCGCAGTTCCTACAATAATCTCACCAAATCAGAACAACATATAGCAGATTATCTGCTTGCCAACACTAAAGATTTTATTGATCAGACAGTATCCGAGATTGCCAATAATACACACAGCTCAGAAATAACTGTATCTCGGTTCTGCAAAAAACTTGGATTCAATGGTCTGCAGGCATTAAAGATTTCTCTTGCGAGAGAAATCTTCTCTCCAGACGAAACTATTTATAGGGATATAAACATTGATGATACCTATGACATAATAGCCGGAAAAATTTTCCAAAACATATCGGACGGGTTGCAGGATACATTAAAACTCTTGAATTTTAATGACGTAAAACATGCCGTTACTTTACTAAGCAGTGCCAAACGTATTGTTGCTTACGGATTCGGCAATTCTGCCACCATCTGCCGCGATATTGAAACAAGGTTTATTCGTTTTGGTATACCGGTCCAAGCCTATTCAGACTCACATCAGCAATTCACTTCAGCATCACTTTTATCAAAAGATGATGTGGTCATCGCCGTATCCCATACCGGGGCGTCAATTGAACTTTTGGAATCAGTGAGGATTGCCAAGCAAAGTACTGCCCAAGTTATTGCCATCACCAGTTACAATCATTCTCCTTTATCTAAATTGGCTGACATTACGCTGACTGGTATGGGCCGCGAAGTTCGTTATCGTTCGGAGGCAATGGCATCAAGACTTGTGCATATCGCCATTGTTGATATTTTATACACGGGGATAGCTATGAAAAACCATGCTTCCTATGTAGACAATATTAAAAAGATGCGCCGTGTAATCGCTAAAAAACGTCTTTAACATTCCTTTCAACTAAGTAAATAATCAAAAATATCCTCCCGTACCGGTGTCATCAGTTCATAGACAATTTTGAATCCGTTAAAACGCGGCGCCGGCACTGGTCTCCCTACAGCATGTATATCACCAAGGAAATAAAATTCCTTGGTGTTTTTATCTTCATACGGTTTCCTAATAAATAAAAACAAGCGATTATTCTCATTATCAGCGTTATAAATATGTCTGGCATCCGGGGAATCAATCCTTCTGTTTAATTTAGAATAGGCCGTTATCCGTTGATCCGATAAAAATTTATTGGCATATGCCACACGTTTGGCATCCGCTTTTATATAGTTAATAAATACCGGTATTGTGCGAGTATTTTTTTCATAAAAGTATCCGGCCATGGCATTGGGATTTATTTTATGCGGCCAATTTAACAGCCAACAGACTTCTTCATATGTATATTTTTGATAAAGACACAGGTCTGTTTCTGCATAAGTATCATAATAATTATTTTGATAATTATTTCTTGCATAAGCCAGTACATCAATTAATTCATTTTTAAAAGCCTCATTTTTCAAACATGCACGAAAAACATCAGAAATCACATATTTACTGCCTGTTTGCTTAATAAATACACAATGTCGATATTTCTCTTTTTCATTACTGATAGTAAAAACATTGGTCATATTATTTATCACAGATCTTTTGACTGTGTCCGACAATCCTATATTATATTGCTGTGCTAAAACAGCTGTCAATGTAATGAATATGTCTTCTTTTTCTTCAAGTAGTATCTGCAATAATTCTATTTCATATATTCTTTTTCCATAGGCGAAACGTTTGCAAATGAATTGTAATATTTCTTCCTGTGCATCCGTCAGAATAATATTATAATTTGGTTCATATTTTTGCAAAAATGCGTGATATGAACCAAATTTATCCCAATAACGCATAATGTCTATCGTACCAAAATAAGAAAAATCATTTATTTGCGGAATTTTTCCCAGTTTATTTTTTAAGTTTTCATAGGCTTTCTTCAACAATGACACATCATTTAAATGGGCCTTATCAATCGCCTCATAAATGCGTTTTCTGGCAATTGTATCGAAGTTTACTGTTGAAGGTCCATATAAAATATTTTTGCCGTCACTGATACAGCGCCGCATATTATCTTTATTGTAAGAATTGTCTCCAAACAGCGCTATCGGAATCATAAAGTTATTACTATAATTACCAATAAAATCAAGAACTACTAAGTAATCCTTTCCTTTTTCTTTACGCAGCCCCCGTCCCAGTTGCTGTACAAACACAATTGGTGATTTTGTCGGACGCAGCATAATTATCTGATTTACCGCAGGAATATCGACACCTTCATTAAAAATATCAACAGAAAATATATAATCCAGCCCTCCCTGTCGTTCAGGCTGCTCCAGTCGACTGATGGCATCATTTCTACTGCCTTGCGTATCAATTCCGGATAAAGCAATCGTACAGAACCCTCGTTCGTTAAATTTGTGTGAAAGTTCCGCTGCCTCATCCACCGTTCGGCAGAATACCAATCCCCTTAATCGTTCCCCACTGTATCCATAAAATCCGGCTTGTTCTATTATATGCTGCACACGCTGTTCACTGACCAAATTACTAAAATGCGTATTATCATCAACAATCATTCCGGCAACTTCAATATCCGCTATACCAAAATAATGAAAAGGACATAGCAGATTTTCCTGCATCGCTTCTTGTAAGCGTATTTCATAAGCAATATTATTATCAAACAACTTATATATATCAAAGTCGTCGGTTCTTTCTGGTGTTGCCGTCATGCCAAGCATAAATCGCGGCCTAAAGTAACTGATGACTTTTTGATAGCTTTTAGCTCCGGCACGATGTGTTTCATCAATTATTATATACTCGAAATGTGTGGGGGAAAACTGCCTCATAATATCATCTTTAGCCAGCATATTTATAGTTGCAAAAACATAATCCGCATTTATATTTTTTTCACTGCCCGATAAAAACCCAGTATCAATTTTTCCTAATATTTTCCTGTAACTTTTTTCAGCCTGCAGCAAAATCTGTTCCCGATGCGCTATAAATAATACATGCCGTGAATTACTTTCCTTTATTGCAAAAGCACTCAAAAAAGTTTTCCCCGTTCCTGTTGCAGAAATCAACAGTGCCTTTTTCTTCCCGTCATAATAGAGTTTTTTTATTTTTGTCAATACTCGCATCTGCATTGCATTGGGTCTTATAATAGAATCAATATCAGTCGATATTGATTGTCGCATTTTATATATTTTTTTTAATGAAAGAAATTTTTGCTGATATAGTTTTAACCATTCAGCAGAAATTTCCTGTCCTGCATCCCATAGTGCAGCAAACTCACTATTCAGTTTCCTGGCAAGGTCTCCCTGACTGGTACAAGTAAACTTTATGTTCCATTCCTGATTAGCTTTAAATGCCTCCTGTGTGATATTAGAACTACCTATCAGATAAGTTATCTTATCTGATGCTAAAAATGCATACCCTTTAATATGAAAATTATTTTTGGTATATACTCGTACAGTGACATTAGGCAATTTATTTATCTGTGCCAATGTCCGCGGATCATTGAATGCGAGATAATCAGTAGTCAATATCTGGCCTTTTACTCCACTTATCTGTAATCTCTTCAAACTATCCTTAAGCATTATCAAGCCACTTTGTGTAATAAAGGCAACAGCGAAACGAAAACACTCACAACTATCCAACAACTTTTCAATACAGCCAATAACAGACATTCCTTTTTTTATATCATTATTAACAAGCTTTACTTTAAGTCCTTCTTGTGAGACAATAGTTGCATCGATAAACGAGGCTGCTGCAGCTTTTATTATTTCTTCCATAATTTTCTCCTAAAATTATTAATTGATATAGACTATTATATACCAATTAATAGTCTGATAACATTTTTACTAATTGATAATTTTATTGTAAATTTCTTGACATTTTGATTAAATGGTTGTATATTTTTAATTAGAAATTAGCACTCACCAATCGAGAGTGCTAATAAATTATCTGCTAGGCACTTTGTTCAATAGAGGAGGTGCTGTCATGATTGACAAAAGGAAACAACGTATATTGCAGGCTATTATTGATGATTATATTTCAACGGCCGAACCTATTGGTTCAAGGACTATTGCCAGGAAGTATAATCTTGGTATAAGCCCTGCTACGATACGGAATGAAATGGCAGATTTGGAGCTTTTAGGATATATTGAACATCTTCATACTTCATCAGGTCGTATCCCCTCGTCGAAGGGATACCGTTTTTACGTGGATGATTTACTCACACCAACTGAGTTATCCAATAAAGAAACAAACCTGATTGAGCAGTGGTATAATACAAAAGTGCAGCGCTTGGAAGGTGTATTTCGCGAAACAGCCAAAATAATTTCTTATCTGACCAACAATATATCAATGGTTATAACACCTCAGCTCGCCGAAGCCACTTTCAGTTATATAAAATTTGTTGCATTGGATGACAATCATGTAGTTGCTGCTATAATGAGTGACAGCGGTTATATTGAAAATAAGATAATTGATATGCCCGCCGGTACATCATTTACCGATTTCGAACAAATTGCCGCTGGTTTGAATAACTATCTGTCCGGTAAAAAAATAGGTGAAATCAGCATGAATGAAATTCATAAGATGCGCTCGCAAATGATTGACACTGCTGTTTTCAATAAAGTGGTAAATATTATTGACCATGCCATGGCCGGTAAAAAGCGTAATCAGATTTACACCGAAGGAACACCACAGCTGCTGGATCAACCGGAATTTCATGATATAAATAAAGTCAAGAGCATACTGCTTATGCTGGAAGAAGAACCTATCCTGCGTGACATTCTTAATACCCAGGATTCCAAGGCCAACCTTGTGATAACTATCGGTCAGGAAAATAAATACAGCAGCATCCAGGATTGCAGTGTAATAAGAGCTACTTATCATCTGGCCGGCGAACAGCTTGGCACTATTGCCGTACTCGGACCGACTCGTATGGAATACAGTAAGGTAATTGCTTTACTGAAATTCATGAATGATAATCTAGCTCATATTTTAAAAAGATTTTTATAGATATTTCATAGATACTATTAAAGAGATGAGGTTAAATATGCCATACATTAAAGACGACATGAAAAAAAAGGACAGCGAAAAGTTAGATGACATGAAAAAAGAAATCTATGAAGCTGTATCGGCAGAAGCTCAAAAATTGTCGGATGAAAACAAACATACTGAAGAAAATCAGCAAAACCCCGCAGTTGAAAAGACAGCGGATGATGAAGCTGATAAAAAATCTGCCGACATCGATTCTTTGATGGCCCAACTTGCCGCAGATAAAAAGTCTTTGGCGGAAGCTGATGATCGTTTCAAACGACTGCAGGCTGATTTTACTAATTTTCGACGCCGCAGTACTCAGGAAAAATCTGAAATTGCCGATGTTGTCTTGCAAGGTTTAATTAAGGACATGCTGCCTATTCTTGACAATTTTGAACGGGCATTGGCAGTTGAGGGTGATGATATTGATGCTTTAAAAAAGGGCATTAAAATGGTCTTTACCCAATTTAATGAAGTCCTCGTCAAAAATGGTCTTGAAACCATAAAAACCACAGGTGAAAAATTTGATCCCAATTTTCATCAGGCTGTGATGCGTGTGCAAGATGCCGAAAAAGAAGACAATACGATTGAACAGGAACTGCAAAAGGGATATACAGTACGTGGCCGGGTAATACGTCCATCAATGGTAAAAGTTGTTTCCAATTAACATTATCCATTTCCCCATCAAGGGTAGAAAATCATTTTGGTGGTTTGACTTGTTTGGGGAATCATTCAATAAGCAATATTTAATACATAATATATAGGAGGAATTTTATAATGTCAAAAATAATTGGTATCGATTTAGGTACAACCAACTCAGTAGTTTCAGTTATGGAAGGCGGCGAACCTACAGTTATAACCAACCCGGAAGGCAGTCGCATTACACCGTCAGTAGTGGGTTTTACTAAAGACGGTGAACGTTTAGTCGGTCAACTGGCAAAACGCCAGGCTGTATCCAATCCTGACCGGACCATAGCTTCCATAAAACGCCATATGGGAGAAAATTACAAAGTAACTATCGACAACAAGGACTACACACCGCCAGAAATATCCGCCATGATTCTGCAAAAACTCAAGGCAGATGCTGAAGCTTATCTTGGCGAAACAGTGACTCAGGCTGTTATTACTGTTCCTGCTTACTTCAATGACAGCCAGCGTCAGGCCACTAAGGATGCAGGCAAGATCGCCGGCCTTGAAGTTTTGCGTATTATCAACGAACCTACAGCAGCGTCTTTGGCTTATGGTCTTGATAAGGATAAAGATGAAACTATTCTTGTGTTCGACTTAGGTGGCGGCACATTTGATGTGTCCATTCTGGAACTCGGCGACGGTGTATTCGAAGTCAAAGCCACAAATGGTAATACTCATTTAGGTGGTGATGATTTTGATAAACGTGTTATGGACTGGATGGTCGATGAATTTAAAAAATCTAACGGCATTGACTTGTCAAAAGACAAAATGAGTGCACAGCGTCTTATAGAAGCTGCTGAAAAAGCAAAAATCGAACTTTCTAATATGACTTCGACCAATATCAATCTGCCGTTTATCACAGCTGATGCCAGCGGTCCTAAACATCTTGATTTAACCTTGACCCGCGCTAAATTCAACGAAATAACCGCCGATCTTGTTGCCGCTACGATTGAACCGGCTAAAAAAGCTATGGCCGATGCTGATCTTACTGTTAACGACATCAACAAAATCATTCTTGTCGGTGGTTCGACCCGTATTCCAGCTGTTCAGGAAATAATAAAAAAAGAACTTGGTAAAGAAGCTAACCGCGGTGTAAACCCAGATGAATGTGTTTCCATCGGTGCTGCTATTCAAGGCGGTATCCTGGCCGGTGATGTAAAAGATGTACTCTTATTAGATGTTACTCCGCTGTCGCTCGGTATTGAAACTTTAGGCGGCGTATGCACCAAAATTATTGAAAGAAATACCACCATACCGACCTCTAAAAGCCAGGTGTTCTCGACAGCTGCCGATAATCAGCCATCTGTTGACATACATGTGCTGCAGGGTGAACGGGAAATGGCAGCCGGCAACAAAACTTTAGGCCGTTTTGAACTTGCCGATATTCCACCGGCTCCAAGAGGAGTACCTCGTATCGAAGTTACATTCAGTATTGACGCCAATGGTATTGTTAATGTCTCAGCCAAAGACCTAGGTACCGGTAAAGAACAAAAAATCACCATTCAATCTGACAGCGGCATGAGCAAGGAAGATATTGACCGCATGGTCAAAGAAGCGGAAGCCCATGCATCAGAAGATAAAAAACACAAAGAAGAAATAGATGTCAGAAACAATGCTGACAGTATGGTATACCAAGCCGAAAAAGCGATTAAGGATTTGGGTGATAAAGCCGATAAATCTGCTGTAGAAAAGATTCAATCAGCTGCTGATAAAGTCAAGGAAGCTCTAAAAGGCACTGATACAGAAGCTATCAAAAAAGCTACTGAAGAATTGCAAAAACCACTTTATGAAATGAGTGCAGCAGCTTATCAGCAGGCTCAGCAAGCTCAAGGTCAGACTGCCGGCGGGCAGCAGGCTCAGCAGGCTGCACCAAACGATACCAAGAAAAATGATGATAATGTTGTCGATGCTGACTATAAGGTAGTTGATGACGACAAAAAATAATTTATCTGTAACTTTTCTTGCAGATGACAACAGGTAATATTACTGGCCTGATGACTTTGCGATACTCGAAGTCATCAGGTTAATCTTATTTATATATCAAGGTGGATAAAGTGAGCGAAAAACGAGATTATTACGAAGTCCTCGGCGTTCCTAAAAATGCAACCGAGGTCGACATAAAAAAAGCATTTAGAAAATTGGCCCGCAAATACCATCCTGACCTTAACAAGGACAATCCTAAAGAAGCCGAAGAAAAATTCAAGGAAGCTAATGAAGCTTATGAAGTTTTATCAGATTCCAAAAAACGTGCGCAATATGACCAGTTTGGTCACGCCGCTTTTGATGGCAGCGCTGGTGCCGGCGGTGCCGGTGGCTTTGGTAATTTTGGCGGTTTCGGTGGATTTGGCGGTTTCGGTGATTCATCTGGTGATTTTGGTGACATTTTTGATGCCTTCTTTGGCGGCGGTGGCGGTGGTCGTTCCAGCAGACGGCAAGGTCCACAAAGAGGCGATGACTTACGCTATAATTTGGAAATAAGTTTTGAAGAAGCAGCTTTCGGTAAAGATACAGAACTTACCATTCCTCGCACTGAAGAATGCAAAACATGTCACGGAACCGGTGCCAAACCAGGGACGCAACCTGAAGAATGTCCTAAATGCCACGGAACCGGTCAAATACAGGAAGTTCACAATACTCCTTTTGGGCGTATGGTAAATACCCGGACCTGTGATCGTTGTAATGGTACTGGCAAGATAGTAAAAACTCCTTGTCCTGACTGTCATGGCGAAGGACATACACGAGTGCGCCGCAAGATAAAGGTAAAGATTCCTGCCGGTGTAGATAATGATTCCCGCATACGGGTATCTGGTGGTGGAGAAGCTGGTACCAGAGGCGGCAGTTCCGGTGATTTATATGTTTATATCACAGTTAAACCACATAAAATATTTCATCGTGACGGCAATGATGTTATTTGCGAAGTCCCGATTTCATTTGTCCAAGCCTCACTAGGCGATAAAATTGAAGTTCCCACACTTGATGGAAAAGTCGAAATTTCTATTCCGGCGGGTATTCAATCAGGTACTATTTTACGCATGAAAAATAAGGGTGTTCCATATTTGCGTGGTATTGGGCGCGGTGATCAGCATATAAAAGTCAAAGTACTTACGCCACAAAAATTAACTGCCAAACAAAAAGGATTACTGGAAGAATTTGCCTCAGAAAATAACGAAAATGTTAATCCGGAACAAAAAACCTGGCAGGATAAAATTAAACGCTTTTTTAAATAAACGAAATGCCGATGAAGTAAAATAGCTTCATCGGCATTTTTTCATTCAAGTTTGATTTAATTACAATCCGCTTTTTTCCACAAAAACGGTAAAAGTCCCATCGCCATTATCATTTACCTCAATGACCTTATGTCCTTCATCTTTAAAACTGCGCGGTACATTTAAAAGGGGCTCCCCTTCATTGAGTTTTACTTCAAGTATTTGTCCATCCTCAAGTTCTTCTATGCCCATCTTAGCTTTTACAAAAGTAACCGGACAAACCACATCGGTAATGTCTACAAAATCATCTGCCTTTATACTCATAATGCCTTGTTCAGCTCCTTTTCCAATAATTTCCAGCCTACTCTGTCCAATGTATTAGCAAATCTTTCACCATTTTTTGCATTTTTTTCAAAAAAAGCCAGTGCAATGTCAATTGTTTTATATAAAATTTCTATAGAAAAAATCAATGGCAGCAGTCTTCTGCCGATAGCTATCCTGTTTCCGTATAGTCCACCAAAAGACACAATAAAGCCGCTTTTTCCCGACCATGCCGAAGTGGGACAAATCTTTACACATTTACCACAATAAATACACTTATCCGGTTCAAAATACAATTGTTTATCTGTCTTACCAACTTTTATAGCCTTAGCAGGACATATTGCCTCACATAAACCACAAAAAGTACATTCTGAATTATTCCATGAAGGTTTTATCCCGCCCTTTATGCCAAGATCATTTTCCTCGGCCTTTAAACAGTTATTGCAGCAACCTGTAACACCAAATTTGAATTTATGCGGCAGTTCTCTGCCACCATATCTTTTTTCCAGTTCTTCAGCCACTTCCACCGTATTGATAAGACCTGACGGGCAAATACTATTGCCCTGACAGGCTGTTATTGTTCTTACTCTCGGCCCGCAGGCACCTACTTTTACTCCACCTTCGCCCAGTTGCGTCTTTACCTGACTGATACTATTTATATTGATAAAAGGAATTTCCACACCTTGCCTGGAAGTAAGATGAATATAGCCATGACCATATTTTTCAGCTACCTTTTGAATCGTTTCAAGCTGCTGTACTGTTAATTGCCCACCAACCGATTTAAGCCGCATAGAAAAATAATTTTTTTGTATCTGACGCATAAATCCGCCCTTTTTTAGTTCTTTATAGTCAACATTTTCCACTTGATTTCCTCCTGCTATAGTATCGTTACTAATTCTTCACTGGAAATTTTATTCTCTATCTTAAAACTTTTCAATATAGGCCTCTTATCCGCCAATGATAAAATAAGATAACTTAATGCTGCATCAAATGCCAATCGTTTATCCTCATCCGAAGGTCTTGCCGGTGATGACGGATGGCTGTGAAAATTGCCAAGCAATGTGTATCCGAATTGTCTCATATCTTTAACTGCATCAAACTGTTCCTTTACATTCATAGAAAAATGTTCTGAACTATGGTCCATATTAGTTAAAAAATAAATTTTTTCTACAATATTTTTTTGCCCATTTTTTATTCCACTGATAAGCCCGCAGGCTTCATTAGGCAGATTATCGTTGGCAAATTTCATAATATCTTCCACTTGTTTTTTTTGTAAAACAATCATCAACTTCACCTTTTTGCTTCACATTTTGGTTGTTCATAGTCGATCAATTTCGTGATAGTTGGTTTTTCACCACAGACTGCACATTTTTTATTACGGGAAAGCTTAACTTTTCTAAAATCCATCGTCAATGCGTCATAAATCAGCAAATACCCCGTTAATAAATTTCCCAGTCCTAATATGTATTTTATTGCCTCGGTGGCTTGCAGCGTCCCTATTATTCCACCTAACACTCCCAATACCCCGGCCTGTTTGCAGCTCGGTACTGCATCAGACGGCGGCGGTGTTTGAAAGACACAGCGATAGCAAGGGCCTCTACCGGGTACATAAGTCATTGTCTGTCCCTTGAATCCCAAAATTCCAGCATGGGAAAATGGTTTTTGTAAAAGTACGCAGGCATCATTAATCAAAAATTTTACAGGGAAATTATCCGTGCAGTCAAGAATAAAATCATAATCCCTGTCTTTAATAATATTTTTTAAATTACCGGCATTGACTATTTTTTGATATGTAACTACATCGACATCAGGATTTATCGCTGTGATACTTTCTTTTGCCGATAAAACTTTTGGTCTGCCAATATCATTCGTTGAATGTACTATTTGCCGCTGCAAATTTGATAAATCAACATTATCAAAATCCACCAACCCTATTGTACCGATCCCTGCTGCAGCAAGGTACATGGATGCCGGAGAACCCAAACCTCCGGTACCAATAATCAGAATTTTCGCCTGAAGCAGTTTTTTTTGTCCTTTGCCTCCGACACCCTGCAAAATAATCTGCCGGGAATACCTTTCCATCTGTTCATTAGTTATTTCCATCACTGACCACCTCCCATAAAATAAAGATATTCAACAGTATCACCCTCATTAATTGGCGTTATACCAAAATCAGCTTTGTCGATAAATTCATTGTTGATCTGAACCGTAACATATTCCGGAGTCTGTGCTTTTGTTACCTTCAAAAGTTCATCAACCATCATTTTTTTGTCCAAAAATACTATTTTACCATTCAATGTAATATTCATAAAAATCCTCCTGCCACTTCATTAAACCGATAATATATTTTCAATAGCAAAAAGGCTGGAAAAAGCAGTCAACCCTTCTCTCTGCTTTTTCCAGCCTTTAGTTTTCTAATCGGCATAGAATAAATATAATATGATTAGAATACCAGTATATTTGCAGCCTGTCAATAAATTTATATCTTAAATTTATTGACAGTGTCCTGTAGTTCTGAAGCCAATTGTGCCAAATGAGTACTGGCCGAAGCTATTTCTTCAATAGATGCTGATTGCTCTTCAGCGGCCGCCGATATTGTTTCTGTTTCTTCCGCCGCTTTTTTACTTTCACCCTCAACCGTCTTGGCTGACTTTATAACCTCATCGCTGCCTGCCGTCAATTCTTCAGCAGCAGCTGATATATCCTGAATATCACCAGATATCCCCTGCACCATAGTCAAAATTTCTTTGAAATTTCTTCCTGCAATATCTACAAGATCTTTGCCATTTTTAACCTCTTTTTTACTTTCATTCATAAAAACAATTGCCGATCTTGTTTTCGCCTGAACTTCATCAATGATAGTTGTTATATCTTTGGTTGCTGAGGCCGATTGCTCAGCAAGCTTGCGCACTTCGTCAGCTACCACCGCAAATCCCCGCCCCGCCGATCCGGCCCGGGCAGCCTCAATGGCCGCATTGAGTGCAAGTAAATTTGTTTGCTCAGCAATCTGTGAGATCAAACCAACAATCGTATCAATTTGTTTTGATTTTTCCCCCAAGTTCTCAATAACATCTGCCGTATTGTCTGTTTTTTCTCCTATGGTTTTCATTTGGCTGACGGCTTCTTCAATTACCCTATGTCCTTCATTTGCAGCATCCGATGTCCTTTCCGAAGACGAGGCCACATCTACCGTATTTTTGGTAACCTGGTGGATACCCATTGTCATTTCCTCAACAACATGATTTGTTGCTATGGCTATTTCAAGCTGCCTATTTGCCCCCGCTGCGACTTCTGTAATCGATTCTGCTATTTGGTTAGTTGCAAGCGCTGATTGCTCGGCACTTGCTGTGAGTTCTTCTGAAGCTGCTGCCAGCTGATCAGATGTGTTTATCAATTGTTTGATAAGCGCCCGCACATTTCGATTCATTTGATCAATAGATTTCGCCAGAAAACCAAATTCACTTTTATCATTAAGATGTTCTGTCTCAACATCTCCTGAAAAATCTCCTGATGCAATCCTATCAAGTAAATCAATAGAGCTTCCTAATTGTCTGACAATTTGTCTGATAACCAGCCATCCCAACAAAACTCCCACTAATATGCCTGCCAAGATAATAATAATAAATACTGTCTTCATATTGTTCAAATCTTCATCAGATTTTTGTTTCATCGCTTTTGCTTCATCTTTGGCTATTGATGTCATATCTGTCAATAATTGTGTCGTCCCCGAAGCCAGCCTTACTACATTATTTTGATAGTAATCATATGCTTCCTGATTTTTATTTGCCTTCGCCAATTCTAAAGCTGCATTATTTTCTTTTTTATATTCTGTTAAAATTTTATTAAGTGCTTTAAGTTTTTCTTGCTGTATCGGGCTTAAATTCATCGAATTCAACTGTTCCATATTTTTCCCATACATTGTCCGCATATCTTCTATCTCTTTTGCAATACGGACATTCTCTGCCTGGTTTTTTGTCAACATGAGTTCAAATAAATCGCTGCGTATTTGTCCGATATATGTACTGTTCTGATGCGCCAAATCTACTTGCATCATATTTTCGTTATACATTCTGTCGGTATTCTCATTGCTTTTTTTCAAATCTAAGTATCCTATACTTCCAATAACTAAGATAACTACACTAAAAACAGCAATCAGCAATATAAGTTTTTCTCTAATCTTCAAATTCTCAAACCATTTCATCAACTTCACCCCTTATCAATGTAGAAATTTTCAAATTAATTTAGATATATATTCTACATTATATTTGTATAACCTGCATTATTTGCAAATTTAGTAAATAATATACCTTATATATTCATTTTCATTACAATATTACCTAAACCAAAGATTACAATAGTCAATAACTTTCTATTTTTTATATTGACAATTCTTATACAAACGATTATACTTGCTTATATTATCATACTTTATCCGTAATGTATGATTAATTTGATTGAGGGGGATAAAATGACAGATAATAAAACTTTGGCTAAACATCCTAAAATAGATTCTGCTGGCATGAAACTGATAGTTACTTTGTTAAAAGCGGTTTTTCATGGAGAAATAACCTTAATAGTCCAGAATTCATGTTTAATCCAAGTTGAACGCAATGAAAAGATTCGTCTGTCAGATCTTAAAAAATTTCAAACCTATACCCAAAAATCAGCTACTATCAATTATGATCCAGTCTGCCAAAAAATTCAGCAGGAATTCTACAATCTTGAATATGGCAATATAGTAATAATAATAAAAGCAGGCCGTGTAGTTCAGGTTGAACGCACTGAAAAATATCGTTTCCAGGGTTTCACCGGAATGGACGGCGAAGGTATCTGAGCATCAGGTCAAATGTTAATCTAAAATTATAAAAACCAATATTCCTTGATTTCCAGTAAAAATCAGGGAATATTGGTTTTTAATTTATCGTTTGATTTATGTCGATAAACTGTAACCTGTTTCTAACAAATACTATATACATTGTCTTTCCATATTTACTTTAAGATCATAAATCTTTTTATATTTATCGTATAATTTTCTAAAAAATGAAGCTTTGTACTCATTAGGTAAATATTTTTTCATTCTTTCTGTCTTAGCATTGCACTTCTCAAAATAGCACACTGCCCCATATGATACTGTTTCCGGAATATCTATTGCAATAACAGGTTTATTTAAAATATCAGCTTTCAACTGTAACCAAAATTCATTTTTTACAGCCGGACCAATAACTTTAATAATATCAAACTTATTACCAGTATCATCAAAGCAATTATATAAATTTTTCAATTCCAGGCATAATCCTGCAGAAATATCAAATAATAGCTGTTTGGAAGATATTTTATTCGTAAAACCATAATATAATCCTTTTGCAAAAATATTTTTTTCTGGAGAACCATTACCTCGTAAGTGAGGAAAAAATAAATTAATCTCGGTTGTAGTGGACAATTTTGCATATTCTGTTTTTATCGTAATGAAAAAATTAACTAGTTCTTCATAACTATACCCAAATAATTTTTGAAAACTTTCAAAACAAATTCCAGCACAGGGTAATGATGCAAATAAGGTATATCTTTCATTATCAATATAAATACCATTAGAAAGTTTTCTTTTAAATGAATTATCATTTATATTTACGTTATCACATATTGATAATAATCCTTCAGTTGTTCCTGTGGAGTTAAGTAATTCATTATTTTTTAAATTAACTGATACAGAACCTGCCATATGATCATGTCCCGCAACATAAACTTTGCAATCATCCTGAAATTTTAAATATTTTCCCATTACATCCGAAATAATTCCAACAGCAGAATTATTAGGAATTATCCTAGGCATAATTTCAAGGGGAAGATTAAATTTCCTTAATAAAAATTTTGACCACTGCTTATTTTTTATATCTAACAGCATTGTCCTACTTGCAAGAGTATACTCCATCGACCTTTCTCCGGTGAGAAGATAGGCAATATAATTAGGGAGGCTGAGCCATTTAACAGCAATATTTGAATTCGCAATAAATTTATCATATAACCATTTAATTTTGAATACACTATAATTACTATGAACAGGAAGCCCCGTAATCATATATACCTCATTAATATCAGCCTGTGATAATGAATTAAGATATTTTTTCCCTCTTTTGTCATACCATGCTATCATCGGACCGACTACACTGCCATTTTCGGTTATCAATACTCCCATTTCACCCACGCTTGCTATAATTATTTTTTTAATAATATATGGCTCACTGGTATTAAATATAATAATCTGGTCTTTTATTATTTTCCATAACTCTACATAATTAAAATCTTCATTATCATTATTATTATTAGAAATTTTAGGTGTATTAAATATTTTTTGAACAATATTTTTTTTATTATTGATTGAATACAAAGATATTTTCGTATTAGTTGAACCTATATCAAGAACAAAATCAACTTTCACTTTTACCATAAACATATCCCTTTGTCCATTTGTAAACGAAATATATAATAACGGCAATAATAGGAATCAGTACTATTGATAAAATATCTCCTTGGAATATTTTCATAATCCAAAATCGATATGGATTGCCCCCATCTAAAAAGCTGGAAACAAGTCCACTGGAATCCGGTGGGAAATTAAACTGCACATCTTCCGCCATACGCGTTACAAATGGTGCTATGTTAGTTGCTATCAGTAAATCTCCTATCATGCATGGTATCCCAATGATGATTGCCCTAAAGATATTTCCCTTAGTGGCTAAAACTATCATTGAAGCAAATACAGCTAAATTAGCTAAATCCCCCAACGGCAAAACCTGATTGTCTGGTATAAGAAAAGCAAATACAACCGCAAGAGGAGTCAACAACAATGCTGTAGAAATTATTGCCGGACTACCAATGGCCACAGCAATATCCAGTCCAATATATAAATCCTTACGATTAGGATACTTTTTATTAAGAAATTTCTTTATTGATTCCGATAATGGGAGAAGTCCTTCCATAAGAATTTTTACCATTCTGGGCAAAATAAACATAACAGCGCCGATATTTATTCCTAAAATCAGTGTATTTTTAAAATTATAGCCTGCAAGAATTCCCACCATAATCCCCAAGATAATACCGACTAACATTGGTTCTCCGAATACGCCAAATTTTCTTTGTATACTTTGTGGATCTATATGAATTTTGTTTATAATTGGAATTTTATCAATAATTTTATCTCCCAATAATCCTATTGGAAAGAATACGGCCGATGAGAGTGTAGGCAAAGATATTCCTTCCAGTCCAAAATATCTTTCTACCAAGGGAGCAGACCAATCCGCTAATTTAAATATTACTACAGCTGTTATTCCAGCAGCCAAAAGGCCTAATACAAAACTGCCCGTACTGTAATATACCAGTGCACCAGCCAATGCAAAATGCCAATAATTCCACATATCAACATCTACGGTCCGAGTTAAATTAAAAGCCAATAAAACAATATTGATAAATATTGTCAACGGAATAACAAAAGCAGCTATAGGTGACCCCCATGTTATAGCAGCAAGAGGTGGCCATCCAAGATCAACTATAGGTAAATTTATGCCGCTATGTGTGACCATTGATTGGGCAGCAGGTCCAATATTATTGGTTAATATTCCAAAAATGGCGTATATCCCAACAAATCCCATCCCCACTGTCAATGAAGATCTAAGTGCAATAGAAACCGGAATTCTAAAAAACATTGCAAGTATAAATAAAACCAATGGCAACATAACTGTTGGACCAAAACTTAAAATATATTTTACAGTGTCAAGTAAAAATAAACTAAAATCCATGATTAAACCCCCCCTCTTTCCTATTTGATTAAAATATCATAAATTTTCTTCAGCGTGTCGTCTTCCCCTATCCCTGTCAAAAGATTTAATCCCCTGATTACCGGTACATCTAATTCATATGGAATATTAGTTGTTGAAATAATCAAATCTATGCCATTACAATTTTTAGGTACACTAGCTACATTTGATTGATGATACTCAATTTCCAGCCCCTTTTCCCTGCAATACTGCGTGACTTTTTCCGCTACTACAGTAGATGTAGCAATTCCTGTTGCACATACAAACAATACATGTTTTTTTGACATAATGTTCTCACTCCTTAAAATAAATTTTTATTAATAATCTCAAATACATCATCTTTTTTTGCTGTGGCAATTTTATTTAATATTTCTTTGGAACGAATCATATTCATAATTGCCTGGAGCATCCACAATTGTTTTCTGTTTTCCCTCAATGCCAACAAAAATATCATTTTCGCATCAATATAGTCATTTTCACTCCCCATAATCTTGAATTTAATAGGTTCTTTCAGAACTCCCACACTAATAGAATTTTTAATCACATATTTGGGCAGAGTATGGGGTAGTGCAACGCCATATGGTTTAGTGGGCAATCCTGTCGGAAAATTTTTTTCCCGTTCAATAACACCTGTCAAATAATCACTGGTGGTGAAACCATTATCCGACAATGGTTTTGATAATATAGTAAAAAGTTCTTCTTGAGTCCGTGCTGTAATATCTACATTCAGTAAATCCTTTATAAAAATTAAATTACCCCTCATATAACGTTCTCCTGTCAGTTTAGCGCCAATATTTTTCGTTTACATTCATCATATACAGCTGATTTAGCATCTAAGGCTACTTTTATAAGATTATGTTCCATATGATTTTTTTCATATGCCTGCCCATAAACCCGGACAACTTCTCGTCTTAAGTCACTGGCAATATTAATTTTACATACCCCATATTTTTTAACTTTCTTCAAAATTTCAAACGGTATTCCCGATCCACCATGCAATACCAAAGGAACAGAACTATTACGATATATTTTATCCAGCAATTCAAAATCAATATGCGGTTTACTTTCCAATCCATGTACGTTACCAACGGATACAGCAAGCATATTACATTTGGATTTTTTAATAAATTCTTTCACAAGCCCGGGATTTGTCTTATCATTTTTCCCTTCTATGTTATCTTCCTTACCCGAAATGGCACCAAGTTCTGCCTCTACTGGAATGTTATAGCAGGAACAATAATCTACAGCTTGTGACACAACGTTTATATTTTCATCAAAAGATTTATCGGAACCGTCTATCATTATCGAAGTAAATCCAGCTTTTACTGCCGCTTCAACATCTTCCATTGTTTTGCCATGATCTAAATGCAGTGCAATTGGTGTTTTCATATCAAAAGCAATTTTTTTGATTATGTCTGCAATATATTCGTATCCGGACAATTTAACATTAGTGGGCGCAATTTGAATATAATTAGGAATTGATGTGTCTTCTATAGCATCTGCTATTCCAAAAGATGTTTCAATATTCGTGGTATTAAATGCACAGGCAACAGATTTCTTTTCAAAAATTTTTTTTAAAAGCGTAAAACCATTTACTAATGGCATAATAAATTTCTCCTTTACTTTTTCAAAATATTCATTAATTCTGTATAATTTGGATTTTTTAGGAACTTACTTGTGTAGTTACCATGTATAAATTTTTGGTAAATATTCTTAAATACTGGTTCCCACACACTATATAAAGTTTTGGGTATGCATAATAAAAAAACTATTTGGACATATGTTTTATCCCACCTTATAGCTTTTTCTAATATGCTCACAGCAACTGCCGCTTCCTTCATATCGTTTTCCAATGCATGTGGGACAGCCACGAAGTTCCCTATTTCAGTTGAAGACATACTTTCCCGGGCAAAAATTGATTTCTGAATATTTTTATCTATATACCCTTTTTTAATCATAATAGTTGATATTTTACGAATAATTTCACATGCTGATCCAGCTTCAAAATCAGAGAAGAATAATTCTCGTTTAAAAAACTTTTCATAATCAACATTTTTTGCATTTTGTATTCCAGAAAGTCTTGCTTCAACTTTTTCGAAATCATCTTCAGTCATTATCGGTTCAACCCTGATTATTTTATTCGTCTTTATATTAGGAACAGGTACCGTGGAAAAAATAAAATCAATACCATCAATCAATTCTTCTGTAAGCTCATAACAACTCATAACTTTTTTAATCTGTAATATTGCACCGTAACGACGTTGCAGTTTACTTTTAAGTAAAAGTGCTGTTGACAACCCGGTTCCGCAGACAATGATAGCGGTTTTACCCTTTTCTTTATTAAGTTTGTTGCGCTCTAATGAAGCTCCAAAGTGAATCGCCAAAAAACCAATTTCATTTTCATTAGTTTTGACTTTTTTCTGCTCTTCAATAACTTCACTAGCGATAACTGCCATTTCAAAAGCCACCGGATAATTATTTTTTATTGGCGTAAGAATCTCATTACGAATGTTCATATTAAACTTTAAACGATTTATTGCCGCAATCAAGTGAATCATCAAACCTGATACTAATTCACTATCCTCGGAAAGATCGAATCCCGTATTATCTTTAATACGTTGTAAAATATTATTGATAAGGTTCCTTGATTCATCACGGCTTTTAGATGACTCAAGGAATTTTTGACTAGCGATAAAATGCTGTGTAAGATAATAAACTTCATTATCAATATCCACCCCTAACTGTCGCTTTACTACTTCAAGTATTTCTGTTGCAGGATTAAAATAAGTAGATTGCTGAAGCCTTTTTTGTTCTCGGTGGGTATATTCTACAGTATTTTTATTACTGGATCGGCGCATGGTTATAACAACATGGACAAGCAAATTTTTAAAAGCAACATCTGTCAGATGAATATTATATTTTAAGATTATTTTCATTAAGATATGTTTCACTGTTTCTATCTCTTCTTGTGGGAAAATATCATTAAAAAAATCGTTATTACTTAAATTCAGCAAATCATCACGATTAAAAATATATTCGGATATGCAATAGCGTATCTGTGCTTCAGCTCCATCTATTCTTACTCCATTAAGTCTGTCAGTAACTAACCTCAAATTAAATCTTGATAGGCTTTTTTTTATATCAGACAAATATTTCTTTAAGGTTGACAGGCTTAAGAAAAGTTCATCAGCCAATTCCTCCTGATTGACAACTTTATTATGAAGGGAGTTAAGTAATATTCTGGCTATTATAAAAGAAATTCGATCATTATAATCAAAAGGGACTATATTTACACCTCGATAATTTCCTGATAAGTTTATACCGTATTTTTCCTTCATCTGCAGATATTTACTATTATCTGCATTATTAAGCCTGTACCCACTGCCCGCTTCCGCTGTCACACCCGCATCAAACTGATGCAAAAATATATTCAGTTCCTTTATATCGCGTCTTATTGTACTGCGGCTGACACCAAGCGAACCGGCAATATACTCACTTGTCACTGAATATTTATTCTGATCTAAAATTTCTAGTATTTTAATAATTCTTTTATTTTGTATCCGCATCATCTTGCCTCTCTTGTATAATAAAATGATATTTCCCCTACGCCATTATTATATTTAATAACAGGTACTATATCCAGACTAATAATGAACACAAACTGTGTTCATTATTGACCACTGTGTAATTCATTTACAGTATGTACTATAATAAAAATGTTGTCTTATGTTAATTAGTAAAGTGTTGAAAGTTATTTTAAGCTTTTTCAGGAGGATAAAAATGTCATTTAAAATAATTCATGATGATATAACTAAAATCAATGCAGATGTTATCGTCAATGCTGCCAATCCATCTCTGCTCGGTGGAGGTGGAGTCGATGGGGCGATACATAAGGCTGCCGGTCCTCAGCTGCTGGCAGAATGTCGCACTCTTGGTGGCTGCAAGACTGGCGAAGTCAAAATGACTAAAGGCTATAATCTACCGGCTCGCTATGTCATCCATACAGTCGGACCGATATGGCACGGCGGGAATAATAACGAACAGGGCCTGCTCATTGACTGCTACATCAATTCATTAACATTAGCCCAAAAACATAAATTCAAAAGTATTGCCTTTCCGTTAATATCTGCGGGAGTTTATGGTTATCCCAAAGATAAAGCGTTAAAAGTTGCAGTTTCATCCATTAAAAAATTTTTAATAAAAAATGATTTAACCGTTTATTTAGTATTATTTGATAAAAATATATTCACTAACCAATAACAATATCGCTGTTTTAATAATACCTGTTATACTTTAAAAGGCCCTCCCAAAAAATCATGGGAAGGCCTTTTAATAAACAGCTCATATTAATAAACATTATTCATAAAATATTTGTTTGTCATCCTACACTTCATCATCATCCATTATACCAAGTTTCTTCCTCCAGTAGCGGGAATAAATTGCACCCAATGGATTATGTGCCAACAGTCGATCTTTCACCACCAAGGTAGTGACCGGTCCCGGGCAATTTTTATTGAATAAAGTATCGTGTCCTACACACAATCCGCAGGAAATAAACAGTTCTACATCCTTTTCTGCCAAAAACTTTGCCTGAAACTTAGGGTTACACATTGCCTCGTGCTCAATTTCCGGTTTCACCTGTTTTAGGTTAAATTCTTTTTTAGGAAAACTACAATTTTTACAACAGACACTATAAAATTCAAAACCCTGTGCAAGAAAATATTTAGCAATATACCGTGCTTCTTCATTTAAACCAATGCAAAAAGCCATTCCCAATTTTTTATATTGCATAGCCTTGGCAAATTCAGCAGTTTCCTGAAGCCGTGTAATATTACTGTAAAAAGTTCCCTCAACGTATGCGGCTGCCCGCATAATTTTAATTTCTTCTTCCGAGTAATTACTTCGAACAGTCTCCCAGTCAATACCTGTACAATTCACGCCTTTGGTATAGCAAACATGTGTAGGACAGTCAGCACAACTGCATTTCATGACATCAACTCCCAAACAAAGCAAGAATCATTTTCGCTTCATTTTAGTATTACATAACCAACAATGAAACCTTTCCCTCTAAAATATCATTACAGTTAAAAGCAGCTCATAATAAGTCTATGAAATTTTTACCAGCTGATAATAAAGCATTTCTATTTATCAATATATTGTTGCTATCAAGCTGCAGTAAATATTTTTGCTGTAAAGAGGCTATTACCTCTGCCGGTTTAATACTGCCGTTTGATGATACTTTTATATTAACTATTATAACATTATTGGCAGTATCATACTGTAAATCAGTAGCTACAAATTCTTTTATATTGATTATTTTTTTAATCACTTGTCCCTTTTTATTGCCTTTTCCTGTTTTTTCTCGCAGGAAAAGCACTTCCGAGGTTGCATTAAATGCATTTACAGCTGTCATTACCGCATCTGAATGAACATTTTCCGGCAGCTGAATAGCATAAACTGCCATATCAGCCAAAGCATTCATGGATTTGTGATGCTGATGAGCCACAATTTTCTTAACCCGCAATAACCGCATTCCCGCCGGTAATACCGCACTCAGTTTATCAAAAAATTCCGGCTGGCAGATATCTTTTGTCAATTCCACATCTGCATATTCAGCCGAAGCAGTCACCCCCACTGCTAAAGCCGAGGCAAATGACACTTTCATATGAGGATTAAATCCTTCTGAATATGCAGCCGGTAATTTGGCACGACGTATTGCCCGTTGCAGCAGATTATAATAATCCAGATGAGAAATATATCGGAGTTGTTCTTCCTTAGTTAATTCAATGCGAAATACACTCATTTATTTCTCCTCCAGTCCACTACATCAGCGTTTAAAGCCTGACATATTCCACAACCGATGCAACTGCCACGTCGACAGTCTGACGTCAATATCCCATCCAAAGCTTTATTGTATTCATTTATTAGAAATCTTTTACTCACACCCGGAGTTGTATGTTCCCATGGTAGTTTTTCCGTAAAACTACGACTGCGCAGATTATATTGTGCCGGATCAATGCCTGTTTTTTTAAAAGCTTCCTGCCAAATAGAAAAATCAAACATTTCTGTCCAACCATCAAACTTTGCTCCGTTTTTAAAAGCTTCATATATTACTTTTGCCAAACGCCGGTCACCACGTGAAATGATTCCTTCAAGAATACTAGTAGAAGCATCATGATAATGAAACTGAACAGCCCTACTATTTATGTGTTTTTTTAATAAATGCTGTTTACGTTCAAATTCACTTTTTTCGCACTGTGCAAACCATTGAAATGGCGTAAAAGCTTTAGGGACAAAACACGATACACTGATTGTGACTTTTACATCACGGCGGCCGCGTATTTCTTTATATAAATCCACAACTTTCTCCGCCAATTGCGGTATGCCAATTATATCTTCATCTGTTTCCGTTGGTAATCCCATCATAAAATATAGTTTTACTGTCTTCCAGCCATACTTAAAAGCAGCACCGCAGGCTTTAAGCAGATCTTCTTCTGTTACACCTTTATTTATGACATCGCGTAACCGCTGTGTCCCGGCCTCAGGCGCAAAGGTAAGTCCGCTCTTTCGCATAGTCTGCAATTTATGCGCTATATCTATTGAAAAACTGTCAACTCGCAGTGATGGTAGGGAAAAACTCATTTTTTCATCTGCATAATTTGTCATCAGGTCGTCAATCAAAACCGGCAGGCAAGAATAATCAGCCGAGCTCAGTGAAGTGAGTGACATTTCATCATAGCCTGTATTATCAATCATTATCCGTGTCAGTTCATTAAGTTTTTCACGACTGCGTTCGCGCACCGGACGATAAGCAATCCCTGCCTGGCAAAATCTGCAGCCACGGCTGCAGCCACGAAATAGTTCCAGCATCAGACGATCATGTACTATATTTATATATGGGATGACTGGTTTTTCAACAGTGGGTACATTATCCATATCTTTAATGACCCTTTTATGAATAATCGCCGGTATATCATCATAAAGTGATATAAGTTCTTTAAAAATACCATTGACATTGTATTCAGGCCGATAAAACGAAGGTACATATATGCCTTTTATTTTAGATACATAGTGCAGGAATTCTATTCTGCTGTGACTTTTTGACATACTATGCCACTTTATAAAAGCATCTGCCACCTCTTCAATTATTTCTTCCCCTTCACCGACGATAAAAAAATCAAAAAAATCTGCTATAGGTTCTACATTATAAACACAAGGCCCTCCGCCAATGATAAATGGATCTTCATCACGACGATCTTCAGCCCATACCGGTATATCTGACATATCCAGCATATTTAATATATTAGTATAAATCAATTCATACTGCAGAGAAAATCCAATGAAATCAAAATTTTTTAACGGTGTGAACGATTCTAATCCATAAAGAGGAATATGATTTTCCCGCATTTTCATTTCCATATCAGGCCATGGTGTATACACGCGTTCAGCAACAGTATCACTACGGTGGTTTAATATCTCATAAAGAATTTTCAGTCCCATATTAGACATGCCAACTTCATAAACATCGGGCATGGATAAAGCAAATTTGCAGGAAATCATCCTGTGATCTTTATGTACAGCATTCACCTCACCGCCTGTATAACGAGCTGGTTTACTTACAGACTGCAAAACTGCCGGTGAAATTTTTATCATTATATTCTTCATCCTATCATTATCACAACAAATTTATTTTCAAAAAAAGTATACCATAGTCTTCAGTGTTAACACAATGCACTTTAACTATGGTATCCGGGCATGACCTATTCACCTATCAATGTATCAGCATCATTTTTTTATGTCACGTTTAACCGGTTCAGCTGTATGCGTTGTATCTTCATTCAAACCGGCCTTAGCCTGCTGGACTACATCCAAAATGCTTGTCAAATTGCCAATCATGTGATCAAACACCTGGTTGGCATAATGCAATGAATCCTTTTTAAGTTCATCAGAGTGTTCCACCGTCTTATCCATTACTTTTTTAGCCTGCATCCTGGCTTGTTCCACTATTTCACTTTCAGCAGTTATTTTATTAGCATAATCTTTTGCCTGTTCTACAATCTTAGTGGCTTCACTTTTTGCATCATCAATGATCACCTGTTCATTACGGATAACATCTTCAGATTTCTTAATTGTCTGAGGCAACTCCTTACGCAGTCCGTCAATCAGCCGCATGAGATCATCTTCTTCAATGATACACTTATTGGTAAATACGAGGCGACGGGCATCGACTACCAAATTTTCCAGTTCGTCAAGTAGTTCGTTAATAGCCATTTATAAAATCCTACCTTCGTTTAATATTTTACAACTCAGCACTATCATAAAGCTCGGTTTAAGATCCAACATAATTATCAATCATTTTTCCGGGCATACTTTTCCTTTATAGCCTTTTCTACACAGATGGGGACAAGTCCTTCAATATTCCCCTGAAAATTTACAAGTTCACGTATAGCCGATGAACTCACATAGGAATAACGATGCTCACTCATCAAATAAACTGATTCTACATTCGGTGCCATCCGCCTGAGCATAAGCATTTGCGATGTTTCATAAAAAAAGTCATTCTGATCTCTTAACCCACGCACAACTATGCCTGCCTTTTTATCCTTGACATAATCAGCTAAAAGGCCATCAAAAGCATCAATAGTTATATTTTTAATATGGCCTGTTGATTCTCTCAGGAGTTCCAATCGTTCTTCAATACTAAAAAAAGACTCTTTCCGTATATTGTTAAAAACAGCTACAATCAAATGATCAAAAATTTTTGCCGAACGTTCAAAAATATTTATATGCCCGTTCGTCACAGGATCAAAACTACCGGGACACAATGCAATGGTCAATTCACTCACCTCTTGATGTACCGTCTGCCATAAATTCGTAAATATTTATTTTTGTTGTTGCTCCATAAACCTTACTTCGCAATAAATTAAACTTGGTATCTTCCGTATTTAATTCTTCATCCGCACCGATTTCCGCAATTAATAAACCCTTATTTTTCAATAAAACATATTCATCAATTAATAGCAGTGCTTTTTGACACCATCCCATATGATAAGGCGGATCACAAAAAATAATATCAAAGGGGTTCCATCTGCCATTATATTTTTTTATGCTAAACAAAGCGTCATTATGACATATATCTGCCTTATCCATAAAATGTGTATGCTGCAAGTTATCTTTAATCGTATTTATACTTTCTATTGATTTATCAACAAATACTGCCCTTGCGGCCCCACGACTCAGACTTTCTATACCGAGTGCACCACTGCCGGCAAATAAATCCAATATCCCTGCATCCAATATTTGTCCTTGTAATATATTAAATAACGATTCCTTAATCCGATCTGCCGTAGGACGGGTATTCATACCGTGTGGTGCTTTCAATTTTGCACCGCGTGCACTGCCGCTTATAACTCTCATCAATTCACCCTTAAAAAATCTTTATTAACTATATAGTATATCAGAAAATAATTGCTTATGCCAAAACAATTTAGCCAAAATACGGTTAAACAGTTTTAACTATATCATTTTTCAACAATTCATATTTAATCTCTTGGTAACGCTTAGTATAATACGGCCCGTTTTGCGCTTCACGCTGATCAAATCCATAGGCCCTGCGGCTAACCGCCAAAATTGGTGGTGCCTGTATCCTTTTGGCAACAGCCATTCCAGTAAATAAATTCCACCAACGCTCTAAATCAGCAATAAATTCTTCATCAGAGGAAAAATATTTCTTCACTAAACCGACAGCGCAGCCAATATTTTGTTCTAAAGTTCCGGTTCGGTACCAATCCAGAATATTTTCAGGTGCAGCTTTATCCCAGCGTTCAACAAAAGCCCGGAACAAAAAATCATGATAAGGATATTTTATCGGATCTCCCCTGCCTTCATCCACATTCTGGCTGGAAGAAAGTTCTGCACTTGGTACTATATCGATAACAGCCTGTGGTATTACAGTTTTTTTATAAATTTTTTCATTCAAATACCGTGCCAAATCATATATCTGATACTTCCATAAATCCGCCAATGCCGCTAAAAATCCCGATTGGTCACCATAAAGCGTGGAATAACCGACAGTTATCTCCGCCTTATTGGCATTGCAGGTAAAGCCGCCGCCGATTGCTGCCGCAATTCCCGCCAAAATTCTCGCAGACCGATCCCGTGCCTGAATATTTTCCGCCACAAATGACGATACTTTTATAGTCTTTGTCATATTGCCGGAGACATTTATGAGTTTTGCGCTTTCAAACTGATTTATCGTATAATCAATTACTTTTTGAATGGGGATCACCGCATAAGCACAGTTTAAATTGGCCGCCAGTCTTTCCGACAGGTTTTTTGTCGTCGTGGAATTGTAAACGCTTGGCATATTAACTAAAAGAACATTTTCGTTACCTAAAATAGCAACATACAACGCTGCTGCAACAGCCGAATCAATTCCACCCGAGATTCCGATTACAACTTTTTGCATATGTATCTGTTGCAGAAATTTTTTTATTCCGTATGATAAGGCTTTATAAACACATGCTATATCATCCGTTTCACCATCATCAACTGAAGGATATCTTTTATCCTTCAGTTGAGAAAGATCTATATAACTATTTTCTTCACTATATGGTTCGATATAGGAAACTACAATTCCGGCAGCATCATAAACCGTACTGGCTCCATCAAAGGTATATATAGTCTTGCCATTATTTTGAATACCAATATTATTAACATAAACGATCGGCACATTATTCTTCTGTGCCTGACGAGAAAATACCCGATGACGCTTATTATTTTTCCCCAGAGTATATGGTGACGCTGAAATATTGAATATAACATCCAGTTTATTTTTTGAACATAAAATATCAATAGGTGATAAAGAATAATCATCACTCCAGCCATCTTCACATAAAATACAGCCAATGCACAAATCTTTCCCCTTGATTTTTAACCGCAGCGGCTGTATAAGTTCACGTGGATTTTGTTGTATTTCAGTGGCCAGCATTAAATTACTAAAAAAATATCTGGTATCATCAAATTCCCGATAATTGGGATGGAGTGTTTTTATCGTAAATGGATACAAAGCCTTTTCCGCTTTTATTAATTTCTTATTTTGTGCAGCAAACAATGCGTTATATTTACGCACTCGTCCATCACGATTTTTTTTCCGCCAATCGATCGCTACATTGCCAAAAATGACAACGATACCGTCTGCTGCCGCAATAATCTGCTTCCCGCACATCTCACAATCACGCAAAAAAGCTGAAGAATCCCAAGTATCACCGAGAAAATAGCCTGGAACAGCCATCTCTGGAAATACTATAATATCAGCTCCAGCAGTTTTTGCCGTATCAATAAACTGCAACATTTTTGCCGAATTTTTGCTGGGATGCCCAGCCTCCACTTCAAATTGACAGGAACAAATTTTTATCATAACATGCATCGTCTCCACTATCGTGAGGAATTTTTCAGTCATTGTGTAAATAAATATCAAATGTTATCAGATATAACTAAGATAATTATAAAAATATCATGAAATATGCCTATTTACAAGCATAATTTTACCATTAGTCTTTTAATAGTTTATAAAATTTATTGCTTTTTTCCCATTGCCGGTTTACTAATCGGCGTATTTTGTAGTAAACTTAATTAGTCATGAATTTACTTGCAGGTGATTGAATTGTTAACAAATAAAATGTTATATATTATAAAAAAAGATTTAAATGCTTTAGAAGATGGCCTATATCAAGAAGTCCGTTCGGATGTTCCACTTATAACCGATATTGGTAAACATCTTGTTGAAGCGGGAGGAAAAAGGCTTCGCCCGGCCTTATATTTTCTGGCAGCACACAGCAGTCAAAAATATGATTTAGAACGGGTCTTACCATTGGCTGTCACCATCGAATTAATTCATATGGCTTCCTTAGTCCATGACGATGTGCTCGACAATGCTGCTACCAGAAGGGGTGCACCCACTGCCAATGCCAAATGGGGCAATAATATTTCTATATTAAGCGGTGATTTTCTTTTTGCCCGGGCATTTGCCCTGATAGCAGACAAAAATTATGACCGGCGCATACTGCTTCGCCTGGCAAAAGTTATCTGCGGTCTCAGTGAAGGTGAAATCCATCAAAATGAAAAACATTATAAACTTCGTTCAGAAACTGAGTATTATGATGCTATTACTAAAAAGACAGCTGATTTTATTGCTGCCAGCTGTGAAATTGGTGGTATTGTCGCTGAAATGGACATCACTGCAGTTCAATGTATTTATAAATATGGTTTGTACCTTGGTATGGCTTTCCAAATCACCGATGACATTCTGGATCTCACATCTAATGAAAAAAAGATTGGTAAACCCGCTGGGAATG
This sequence comes from Pectinatus frisingensis, assembly GCF_015732285.1. Lineage (GTDB taxonomy): Bacteria > Bacillota > Negativicutes > Selenomonadales > Selenomonadaceae > Pectinatus > Pectinatus frisingensis. The sequence goes on along the minus strand of NZ_WIQU01000068.1, from coordinate 20,581 downwards.
ACATTCTGCAAGGCATTATTACCCTTCCTGTGATAAGAGCTGCCTCAACAAGTCCTTATAAACAAGAATTAATAGAACTCATAACCAATAAAAATCTCACAGCTATGATGGTAAAACGGGCTGTTGAGATAACCCGGGACAGTGATGGGATCGATTATGCCCATAAGAAAGTCTATAATTATCTAAATGCAGCCAAACAGATTTTACCGACCAGCCTACCGACCAACATTGCTAAATCTTTTATAGAAATAACTGACTTTGTCAATAAACGTGATTTTTAAAGATACCTATGTTATAATACAGGTGAGTTTATGTATTTGGTAAATTATATAATTTGTGTTTATGATGCCATTACTGAAAAGGAGCGATAAAGATGTTTGGTATTGGTGTTCCAGAACTTATCATTATTTTAATAATCGGATTGGTTTTATTTGGTCCTGGCAAACTCCCTGAAGTAGGCCGGGCAGTGGGAAAAAGCATTAACGAATTAAAAAAAGCTACAGCAGGTATAACTGAAAATCCACAACAAACCCCACCAACTGTTAACAAGTCGGAAACAGCATCTGCAGCCGTTCAAAAACAGCAGCCCGGCACAACTAACCCGGAAGGGACCAAAGAAGAAACTAAAATAGTGGATAAGTAACTAAAAAAGCGTCTTTACTATAAAGACGTTTTTTGCTGTATTTTAATTATTTTTCTTGAACAACAATAATAATTATAAATTTTATTTATTAAGTCAGGAGGTTAATCATGTTTGATGTAGGGGTACCAGAACTTTTACTTATACTGGTTATTGGTTTAGTTTTTTTCGGTCCGGGAAAACTTCCTGAAGTGGGCCGGGCAATTGGGAAAAGCATTCGTGAATTCAAGTCAGCTGCCGAAGAAGAAGATAAAAATGATAAACCCAAGGTAATCGATGTAAAAGAAGAACAAAAAAAGTGACAGATATGGCAGAAAAAAATCCATTAGAATTATCACCTCCGAACAGCTCAATTTCAAGACAAAATGATATTCCTGAGGGCAACATGTCACTTATTGGGCATTTAGAAGAACTGCGTAAACGGATCATCCGCAGCCTTATCGCTATTTGTATTGGCAGCGGCATTTGTTACTATTTTATAGAAGACATTATGCACTATTTGACTTTACCGGCTGGTAAACTCTACTATATGCAACCGATGGAGGCTTTTTTCACCTATCTTAAGGTTGCTATCTTTGCCGGTTTTTTACTGGCATTGCCTGTCGTATTATACGAAATCTGGTGTTTCGTCCTGCCAGCACTGACTATTCGCGAACGCAAAGTTTTGTTATTGGTAGTACCATCTTCAGTTATTTTATTTTTCGGCGGTTTACTTTTTTCCTTTTTTTTAGTATTGCCCGCTGCTATTAAATTTTTCATTGGATTTGGTACTGACAATCTTATGCCGTTATTTTCCGTCGGCAGATATTTTGACTTTATAATTTCCTTTGTTTTACCGTTTGGTGTTGTTTTTGAACTACCTCTTATCGTTGTTATTTTAGCAAAAATAGGTTTTATAAACTCTAAGTTTTTACTAAAGAAATGGCGTATAGTAATTTTTCTCGCCTTTGTTATTGCAGCTGTAATTTCACCTACACCAGATGTTTTTACCCAATGTACCATCGCTTTACCGATGATCATTTTGTACTTTTCGAGTTATCTAATTGTCCGCTTTATATTGCGAAAATAATCTGGCATAGATTTTATCAGTCTTCTTTTTTTCTTATGAAATCATGATCTATGCTTGTTGAAAAGAGGTTATATAATGGCATTTTATGACTTACGTGAATTTATTACCGTACTGGAAGAACGTGGTCTACTAAAACGCATCCAGACACCAGTTGACTGCAAACTGGAAATAACTGAAATAACTGACCGCGTCTGCAAAATGGAAGGGAATAAGAATGTTGCTTTATTGTTCGAAAACGTAAAAGGCTATGATATGCCTGTCTTAATAAACGCTTTTGGGTCAATGGAACGCATGGCAATTGCACTTGGTGTCGATAAATTAGAAGATGTTCCCGATGAACTGCGGGAAATATTGAAACTACCTTACATCTCACTGCAAAAGAAAATGGACCTGCTCCACATTATTCCCTTGGCCCGCCGATCAATAAATTTTCCTAAATACGTAAAAAAAGCACCATGCAAGGAAGTCATTATAAAAGATAATCCTTCCCTTGACAAGTTCCCAATTTTAACCTGCTGGCCGCAAGACGGCGGTCCTTTTATAACACTGCCGCTTGTCTTTACAAAAAATCCGACAACAGGAAAAAGGAACGTCGGTATGTATCGTCTGCAAAAATATGACAGCTGCACTACCGGTATGCATTGGCATATCCATAAAAATGGCGCTGAAAACTTCCGTGAATATAAACAGCTTGGTTATAACCGTCTTGAAGTTGCAGTTGCCATCGGTACTGATCCTGTCCTCACATATGCTGCCACGGCACCGTTGCCGCGCGATGTTGATGAAATGGTTTTTGCCGGGTTTTTACGTAAAAAATCTGTTGAAATGATAAAATGTGAAACTGTCGATGTCGAAGTTCCGGCATCTAGTGAAATTGTTCTGGAAGGTTATGTAAATATCGATGAATTTCGCCGTGAAGGTCCGTTTGGTGATCATACCGGTTACTATTCTCTTGCCGATGATTATCCTGTCTTTCATATCACTTGTATCACCCATCGTAAAAGTCCCATATACTCTACTACTATCGTTGGCAAACCCCCTATGGAAGATTGTTTTTTAGCAAAAGCTACGGAAAGGATCTTTTTACCGTTGATGCAACAGTTAATGCCGGAAATAGTTGATATTAATTGTCCTTTAGAGGGTGTATTCCACAATTGCATGATGATTTCTATCAAAAAAACCTATCCGCAACAGGCAAAAAAAGTAATGCAGGCAATCTGGGGCATGGGACAGGCTATGTTTACCAAGATGATCATTATTGTCGATGCCCATGTCAATGTACAAGATACCAAAGAAGTATGGTGGCGTGTCTATAATAATATTGATGCCAAGCAAGATTTTGTAATGGTCGACGGTCCGCTTGATGTTCTTGATCATTCTTCGCCGATGCCAAAATGGGGCACCAAAATCGGCATTGATGCCACAAAGACATGGCCGGAAGAAGGTCATACCCGCGAATGGCCAGATGAAATAACAATGACTAAAACAATAAAAGAAGCAGTGGACCAAAAATGGAAGGATCTTGGTCTTGAATAAAATAACCGCGCATCTCAGTAATATTGCCCTTTATCATACTATCTTTGCTCTGCCATTTGCTTATATGGGTGCTTTTCTTGCTGCTGACGGTCTGCCGTCACTGCATGACTTTATTTTTATAACTTTATCTATGATCGGTGCCAGAAGTTCTGCTATGGTTCTGGACAATCTGATTGACCTCAAATATGATTCCTTGCAGCCGCGTTTATCCAAAAGGCCAATGGTTACGGGTGCAGTAAAGCCGCGTGAAGTCAAATTCATCTTGCTGTTAAGTCTGCTGTTATTCTTTTTTTCTGCTTCTCAGCTTGCACCGGTATGTATTTATTTAGTTCCCTTGGCTGTATTCGTCCTAGTTATTTATCCTTATACTAAAAGATTTACCTTTTTATGCCACTTTGTTTTAGGAAGTGCCTTAGCAATGGCCCCCATCGGCAGCTACATAGCAATAACCAACACATTAAACCTAACAATTGTTATTTTAGGACTTGGTGTATGTCTTTGGATTGGTGGGTTCGATGCTATTTACGGCAGTCAGGATGAAATTTTTGACAAAACCCACCATCTGCATTCACTGGCTACAGAATTTACAGCCAAAAAAGTATTTCCCATTATAGCAGGTGTACATTTTATCAGCATTTTATGTTTTATTTTTGTTGGTCTGTCATATCAATTACCGCTTATTTATTATGCAGGCGTAACAATTGCCATTATTACACTTATATATCAACACTCCATCGTTTCATCAACTGATTACAGCAGACTCACACAAACTTATTTCATGCGCAATGGCATTGTTTCCATTGTCATATTTATATTTACTGTCATCAGTATTCTGTTCAAATAATACATAGGGGGCTCAATATGTCTGCCGTCATTCTATCAGGAAAAACATATGCTCAAGAACTCAAAAATCAAGCCAAAATCAATTTAACAGAACTGATCAGGCAAACCGGTGTAACACCCGGTCTTGCTGTGATAATTGTCGGTGCTGATCCGGCTTCACAGGTTTATGTCCGCAACAAGCATCGGACCTGCAGGGAAATGGGCATAAACTCCCAAGTGATAAGCCTGCCGGAAAATACTGGCAAGAGTGCTCTTATTACTGCCATAAAAAAACTTAATGAGGATGTTTCCGTACACGGTATACTATTGCAACTGCCCTTACCTAAGACACTGCAACCATACGAAAGTGAAATTCTTTACAACATAAATCCGTCAAAAGACGTCGATGGTTTTCATCCCGTTAATGTGGGCAAATTATCTATAGGCGAAAAATGCATGGTTCCTTGTACACCGCTTGGCTGCATAAAAATGCTGGAATCAGCCGGTATTCCTATCGACGGGAAAAATGCCGTAATAATCGGTCGAAGTAATATTGTTGGTAAACCCATGGCTAATCTATTGCTTGCTAAAAATGCCACTGTCACTATATGCCATTCACATACCCAAAATTTAAAAGACATCACGCGTACCGCCGATATATTGATTGCTGCCGTCGGACGTCCTGCTTTCGTCACTGCCGACATGATAAAACCTGGTGCTGCCATTATCGATGTAGGAATAAATCGCATTGCTCCTAAAAAACTAGTAGGTGATGTTGATTTTACCGCGGTTAAAGAAAAAGCAGCCTTTATAACACCGGTTCCCGGTGGTGTGGGCTTACTGACAATTGCCACACTAATGCAAAATACAATTGAAGCTGCCAGACAGCAGCTACTTTAAACTTTCCTTACCATCCACAATAAATTATACAATTATTATTACTGGAGGTCATAAATAATGAAAAGTGATGTAGAAATCGCACAAGAAGCTACACTATCACACATAAGTGAAATTGCTACCCAGCTTGATCTCACTGAAGATGATCTGGAATTATACGGCAAATACAAGGCCAAAATTTCTATTGATGCTTGGAACAGGATAAAAAATAATGAAAATGGCAAACTAATTTTAGTCACAGCCATTAATCCAACACCAGCTGGTGAGGGCAAAACAACTACAAGTATAGGTTTGGCCGACGCACTTCACCAACTCGGCAAAAAAACAGCTCTTGCTCTGCGTGAACCGTCACTTGGACCATGTTTTGGCATAAAGGGTGGCGCTGCCGGTGGCGGATATGCCCAAGTAGTTCCCATGGAGGACATCAATCTCCATTTCACCGGTGATTTTCATGCGCTGACCTCAGCCCATAACTTACTTGCTGCCGTCATCGACAATCATCTCCAGCAGGGTAATGAACTTGATATCGATGTTCGTCGTATCACGTGGCGCCGCGTTGTTGATTTAAATGATCGGGCACTACGTAATATCATCTGCGGTCTTGGTGGTAAAGCCCATGGCGTACCACGTGAAACTGGTTTTGACATTACTGTAGCTTCTGAATTAATGGCCATTTTATGTCTATCTGACGATCTTCAGGATGCAAAAAAACGTATTGGACGTATAGTTGTTGCTTATAGCCGCAGCGGTAAGCCGATTCATCCCGATGATTTAAAAGTTACCGGTGCACTTACCTTATTACTAAAAGATGCCATCAAACCTAATCTGGTACAATCTCTGGAAAAGACACCAGCTTTTATCCACGGTGGTCCCTTTGCCAATATTGCGCACGGCTGCAACAGTGTTCTTGCCACTAAACACGCTTTGAAATTAGCTGACTATGTCGTAACTGAAGCCGGTTTCGGTGCCGATCTGGGTGCAGAAAAATTTCTTAATATTAAATGCCGCTTTGCTGGATTAAAACCTGACGCCGTGGTGATAGTTGCAACTATACGTGCTTTAAAAATGCACGGCGGCCTAGCAAAAAAAGACCTGGCTGTCCCGGATCTTGAAGCTCTGCATAGGGGAATAGGAAATCTTGCCAAACATATTGAAAATATACGGGGTTTTGGTTTAACACCAATTATTGCCATAAATAAATTTCCAACTGATACTGAAGCTGAAATAGCTTTGCTGGAAAAAGAATGTCAAAAACTCGATGTCGAATTTTCGTTGTCGACCGTTTTTACTGATGGTGGTAAAGGTGCAACAGATTTAGCTGAAAAAGTTGTTATTGCAGCTGCCAAACCATCCCAATTAATATTTACTTATACAGATGAAATGTCAATAAAAGAAAAAATTGAAGCTATAGCCAGGAAAATCTATGGTGCCGATGGAGTTAACTATAGTCCTGCCGCTGAAAAATCCATTATTCAATTGGAAAAGTTGGGTTTTTCTAAAATGCCTGTATGCATGGCTAAAACGCAGTATTCACTCAGCGATGATATGACAAAATTGGGGCGTCCAACTAATTTTAAAATAACTGTACGGGAATTGCGTCTTGCCGCTGGAGCTGGTTTTATTGTAGCCTTGGCCGGTAATATTTTGACTATGCCCGGTCTGCCAAAAAAACCAGCTGCTGAAAATATGGACATAGATGCCAATGGAAAAATAACCGGACTTTTTTAATTCCTTGGCATAAAAAATAATCCGCACGATTAAAAAATCGTGCGGATTATTTTTTATACAGTGAATTACTTTATCCTAAGCAACTATACGCAATGCCTTAACCGTTATATCAACCTTTTGAACCAGCATGCCAGTCATATATTCAACAGCAGTCTTGACTTTTTGCTGCAATTCCCGCAATAAAGTCGGAATATGCCGTCCATAAAACAAAACCACTTTAAAAGAGATACTGATTCCCTGATCTTCACCTTCACGATAAATGTGATCAATATGAACACCAAACAATTTATCGATAGCAGATTTTTCCGAAGCTATTTGCGAAATAATCGATAATATTGCCGCATCATCAATAACTAGATGCCCATAATAACTGAACATCGGACGGACAATTGATTTTTCCCCCAGCCTGCGGCGTTTAGTGCGTGATTTCTTAAAAAAAGACTGTATAGGATCAATGAGATAACCAGAAAAATGCGGCTTAAGCTCAATCGTCGGGACGGGGATGATATGCTTGCCTTCTTTAAGACGACAGTCTTGCGCTTTTTGTATCTCCGCCCGCGTGGCTATATCTGCAATATTAATAATCTTTTCTATAGCAGGCAGACCTAATATTTTGCAAATTTTATAAGCCATATTTTCTGATGTAGCCAGTACCAGTATACGGTGTGGATGATTTTCAGCTATGGCAGCCTTCACTTCATCGGCATGTCCCGGCAAAATGAATATAGCCCTGCGGACAGCCATAATCTTGCTTGCTTCCCGCTTTGCTGAATGTCCGGCTATTATTTTGCCGTCTTTAATTAGAATACCATCATCAATTATGGCATCTGCTTTATTTTTACGTGCAACCATTAAGGCACGATGACTTTTTCCTGTGCCACTTGGTCCTATTAAAGCAATCACATCCATCTGTCCGTCGCCCCTTAACCAGCCAATATCAACCTATAGACTTACTGTCTTAATTTTATAAACTATTATATACTGATCACGATCATTTATCAATAATGATTACTATAACGGCAAAATCAATTGCTTATCGCGGTTCTACAATAAGCTTTATAGCTGTTCTTTCCTCCCCATCAATATTTATATCTGTAAATGCCGGTATACATATGAGATCAACGCCATGCGGTGCAACAAATCCTCTTGCAATGGCAATTGACTTCACCGCCTGGTTTATTGCTCCAGCACCGATTGCCTGCATTTCTGCGCTTCTTGTTTCACGCAGAACCCCCGCTAACGCTCCGGCTACTGAATTAGGATTGGATTTTGCTGATACTTTTAATACTTCCATTATTAGCACGCCCCTTACTATGATAACTTAAACGATGTAATATAGTAGAATATTCGTGAAAAAATATATATTCCCTCTATTTATGTTAAATAGCATCCTGTAAAATCAGCATGCTATGTATTTTTTAAGATAATACACATTATTACTCTAATAATGTGTATTATCCTCAATATGGTTCATTTATCAATACCCGTTCAATATAAACCGCCTTATTAGTCTTGTCATCTATCTGAACCTGCAGTGCACTAAACACTGCTGCCCCGTCCGCTGTCTCAAACCGTACCGGACGACAATACTTGAATCGCTCAATTACCTTTTCTTTCTCCATCCCCAGTACAGAAACTCTTGGCCCAACCATGCCCAGATCCGTAATATAAGCCGTTCCCTGCGGTAAAATCTGTTCATCGGCCGTCTGCACATGTGTATGTGTACCGACAAGACATGTAATACGTCCGTCAAGATACCACCCCATGGCAATTTTTTCTGATGTAGTTTCTGCATGAAAATCTAAGATTATTATATCACATTCGTGAGATATTCTTTTTAATATTTGATCAATTTTTTGAAAAGGACAATCCATCGGCGGCATAAACGAACGCCCCGATAAATTAATTACACCAATATTCTTAGCTTTCAACGGATATATACAATATCCCCTTCCCGGAGCCGGATCAGGATAATTCGCCGGGCGAATTAAAAATGCCTCCTGATCAATAAAATTAACAATCTCTTTCTTATCCCAGATATGATTTCCTGAAGTTATGACATCAGCACCGGCCCGATACATTTCATCAAGAGTACTGCGTGTTATCCCTCTGCCGCCGGCAGAATTTTCTCCATTGACTATCGCAATATCAATATTTCTTTCCCGTTTCAAGTTTGGCAGATATCTTAACAATGCCGTGCGCCCGGTACGTCCACAAATATCACCCACTAATAATATATTCATAAATTCTCCATTTCCTGCATTTTTTTGTGCCCAGACAACCTGATAACAGACATTTAAAATCAAAGAACGGATATGCTTCGCTATCCTGCCATAAACATATCCGTTTCCGAGAAAATTAATTTACTTATTAAATACCAAGACCCGGCCTTCTTCCCAAAGCCCGATAATATGTTCACTTACATGATTTATTTTTACATTTCCCAACATATGATCGATTAATTCTTCCTGAATACCCTCATTATCCTGATCGGTATTCCCCACACCGCTTTCCTTAATTATAGCATCCCCGAAATGTTCATTCATCAGCGTACTTATAAGCTTGATTTCACTTTGTGATACCGTATCCATATCACGCACTATATGCAAAAACAAAGTATTCTCATATACATCTTCGCTTATTGTCACCTTGGCATTTTTTATTTCTTCAAGATAATGATACGCAGAAATACTATTTTCCAAAAGTTCCTTAAACTTATTAAATTCCTCGGACAACACAATTTTATCCAACGTATATGTGATCTTCAATAAATCTGTCTCCGGATCAAAACTGATCGTGCCAATTTCAGGATACCGCAAAAGTATCGATGCCAATAAGTTGACTCCATCCATATTAACAGCCTTATCCTGTTTAAATTCCTGCATATTATTCACCACCTTCAAGACTATAGGTCATTTATATTATAGCAAGGCCGCATGATACAAGCAATAAAAGAATCAAAAAACAGGCATGGCAAATAAAAAAATTTGCACAATGCCTGTAATTTACATCGTTATTATTTAGCGTAGTCAACTACACGAGTTTCCCGAATGACCGTTACCTTTATCTGTCCAGGATATTCAAGTTCATTTTCAACCTTTTTAACGATATCATGCGCCAATCCAACAGACGCCACATCATCTATCTTGTCAGGTTTTACCATTATCCTTATTTCGCGGCCGGCCTGAATTGCAAAAGATCGTTCAACCCCTTCAAACGATTCTGCAATTTCTTCCAGACGAGTCAAACGTTTAAGATAAGATTCCAAGCTTTCCCTGCGTGCTCCCGGACGGGCTGCTGAAATTGCATCAGCTGCAGCCACTAGAACGGCTTCCACAGTTCTCGGTTCTTCATCGCCATGATGCGCAGCAATAGCATTTACAATATTGGCTGATTCGCGATATTTACGTGCCAAATCAGCACCTATCGTCACATGTGAACCTTCTACTTCATGATCAACAGCCTTACCAATATCGTGCAGTAAAGCCGCACGCTTAGCCAGCTGTACATCAACGCCCAACTCAGCTGCCATAACACCTGCCAAATGAGCGACTTCCACAGAATGATTCAATACATTCTGTCCATAACTAGTACGATATCTCAATCTACCTAATAAACGAATAAGTTCAGGATGAAGTCCATGCACCCCGCTGTCAAAGGATGCTTGTTCGCCAGCTTCCTTAATACGCTGGTCAACTTCTTTTTTAGCTTTTTCAACCATTTCTTCAATACGCGCCGGATGAATGCGCCCATCAGTTATAAGCTTTTCCAGAGCAGTACGGGCAATTTCTCTTCTTACCGGATCAAATCCCGACAAGATAACTGCTTCCGGCGTATCATCAATAATAAGATCTATGCCGGTCAATGTTTCCAATGCCCTTATATTCCGTCCTTCACGACCGATAATGCGACCTTTCATTTCATCATTAGGCAGCGCCACTACCGAAACAGTAGTTTCTGCTACTTGATCGGCTGCACACCGCTGGATAGCCTGAGCGATTATGCTTTGTGCCTTCTTTTCGCCCTCATCCTTAGCCTGCTGTTCATATTCTTTTATCATTAGTGCTTTATCGTGCTTTATTGCCATTTCAGCATCTGCCAAGAGTATCGTTTTGGCTTCTTCCATCGTCAGACTTGAAATACGTTCGAGTTCACTCAACTGCTTTGCGTGCATAACATTAACCGATTCACGCACTTTATCAATCTCACTTTCCTTACGGGAAAGTACAGTTTCTTTCTTTTCCAGTCCATCTACTTTACGATCAAGATTTTCTTCTTTTTGCATTAAACGCCGTTCCTGACGCTGTAGTTCATTGCGTCTTTCCCGCGTTTCCCGCTCAATTTCCTGTCTCAAACGATGTATTTCTTCTTTAGTTTCAAGAATACTTTCTTTTTTTCTTGTTTCAATTTCTTTTTGTGCTGAATCAACAATACGCTTTGCTTCCGTTTCTGCCGAACCAATAGCCTCTTCAGCCTTCTTCTTACGCGTTGCATACCCGCCAGCAAATCCCAAGATAACAGCAACAAGAGCCGCTATAATTATCTCGATTATAGCCCTCATCCTCCTTTCTTTTTAGTTTGTATTCCCAAAGATTTTCTCCACATTCATCCGATTTATAAAGGCGGCCGCTTATGCTTCCACCTTTACACCGTTGAATATTTTCCAATTAATCTTCAATTATTGTCACCCGGGAAATACAATATTCAATTAATTTTTACAAGTATCGCAAATATTACTTGACAGTGATCTGCAAACCGTTTCAGGAAAGCCTCTGCCCTATACCAATAGTTTTTACTACACACTTTTTATAGATAACCTGCATTTCTACTGACAATAGTATCACACAGAGCGCCAAACCCTGCTATATCGGTGAGCCATGCTAGCATCACATATTGTTTATTTTAAAGGTTTTTAAAGATAGTGTCAAGAAGTAACAAATACGGTAAATATTAACAAAAATACCGACGCAAAGCGGCTTTCTATTGCTATAAAACTCACTAATATGATACAATCAATAAATAACAAACACTTATTTTCAAAAAGCTATTATAAATAACGATTTAAAATAGATCTGAGGGTAAAATCATGATTGATGACAACGCTACAAAAATAACAATAGATGATATAAAAGATGCCGTCAGAGAATATCAGCCTAATTCCGATATTGATCTGATCCAAAAGGCTTATGACCTCGCGTACGCTGCGCACTTTGATCAAAAGCGCGCTTCAGGTGAGCATTATATCATTCATCCGCTTCATGTAGCGGCAATCCTGACCCAAATGCATATTGATGAAGTGACAATTGCAGCTGCCCTCTTGCATGATGTGGTAGAAGATACCACATTCACACTTGATGAAATGAAAAAAAAGTTTGGTGAAGAAGTCGCCCTACTAATTGATGGCGTAACCAAACTGAACAAAATTCATTTCAAATCCAAAGAAATGCAGCAATCAGAAAATTATCGCAAAATGTTCCTTGCCATGGCTAAGGATATACGCGTTATTATGATAAAACTTGCCGACAGGCTCCACAACATGCGTACCTTAAAATATATGCCCGAAGAAAAGCAAAAACGCATCGCCAAAGAAACATTGGAAATCTATGCGCCGCTTGCCAATCGACTGGGCATTTCTAATATAAAATGGGAGCTTGAAGACCTATGTTTCCGGTATCTGTATCCGGAAGAATATTATGATTTAGTAGAAAAAGTCAAACAAAAACGACAGGAACGACAAAAATTTATCGACGATTCCGTGCAGGAAATGGTCACTGAAATAAAAAAAACCGGTATAAAAGCAGAAATTCAAGGCCGAGCCAAACACTTCTACAGTATCTGGCGCAAAATGAAACGTGATAATAAAGATATAAGCGAAATATACGATCTGTCAGCTGTCCGCGTACTGGTAAATACCGTACAGGAATGTTATACGATCTTAGGAATAATTCATAATATCTGGAAACCTATTCCCGGCAGATTTAAAGATTACATCGCCATGCCAAAAAGCAACGGTTATCAGTCACTGCACACCACTGTCATTGCTGCCAACGGCTATCCGCTTGAGATCCAGATTCGTACTTTTCAGATGCACCAAGTGTCGGAATATGGGATTGCTGCACACTGGAAATATAAAGAATCAGGAAAAAGCATCAATGCCAATAATGCTTACGATCAAAAACTTTCCTGGTTGCGTCAGCTTATCTCTTTGCAGACAGAGCTCAGTGATCCCGATGAATATGTTGAAGCTCTTAAAGTCGATATTTTTTCAGATGAGGTTTTTGTTTTTACGCCGCGCGGTGATGTAATTGGCCTGCCAAAAGGCTCCAATCCCATTGATTTCGCCTATCGTATTCATACTGATATCGGTAATCATTGTGTTGGCGCCAAGATCAACGGAAAAATTGTCCCGCTTGAATACAAACTAAAAAATGGTGATATCGTTTCCGTTATAACAAATAACCAAAACAACGGTCCCAGTCCCGATTGGCTCAATATTGTTGCTTCTTCAGAAACTCGCACCAAAATCCGTCAATGGTTTAAACGGCAAAAACGTGAAGAAAACATTGCTTCTGGCCTGGCACTTATTGAAAAGGGTATCAAACATCTTGGCTATGATCCCCGGGAACTGCTTAAAGACGATCGACTGGCTGTTGTTGCCCGTGACATGAATATTCAACAGAACGCTAATGATTTACTGGCTTCTCTCGGTTATGGCGGTATAACTGTAAATGGCGTCATCTCTCGTTTAATTGAACTATACAAAAAAGATTTAAAAGAAATAACACCTCCTGATGTATCGCAAATGCTCGAACAAATAAAACCGCATGGTGAAAAGAAAAAGGGCAGCCATGGCATATTAATTGAAGGTGAAAGCGGTTTTCTCGTTCACTTGGCACGTTGCTGCAATCCAATCCCCGGTGACCCGATAATCGGTTATATAACCAGAGGTCGCGGCGTATCAGTGCATCGTGCCGATTGCCCCAATATCATAAAAGATGAAAATGATTTGTCACGTGTAGTCGATGTCAGCTGGGATATCGGTCTTGACAAAACCTACACCGTCACTATTGATATAACCTGTAATGATTCACCGGGTGTATTGACATCATTAATGGCAATACCTTCTGAATCCAAAATTAATATTCATTCAATGACTGCCCGACCTAATAAGAAAAATAAAACTTCAACTATATCCATGAGTCTTGAAATACGCAGTATCGCCCAGGCCGAAACTATAATGAGCAAAATACGACGCAATAAAAATGTATTTCGCGTCGCCCGGGCATTAAATAAACCAAAAGGCACAGAAGGTGATTGATTACTATGGAAGTAAAAGTTCTTACCAACGGCGACTTCGACGAAAACTGTTACCTGGCAATTGACACCTCTACTAAAGAGGCTGTCGTCATCGATCCGGGCTCACATCCCCAACTTATCTTAAACTGGATAAAGGCTGCTGACTGCACCATAAAATATGTGCTTAATACACATGGTCACAGTGACCATATTGGTGCCAACACTGCCGTATGTGATAAATTCTCCATTAAGCTTGGAATCCATCCTCTCGACGCACCAATGCTGACCGATGCCAAGCTAAACCTTTCAACTTACTGGGGTTCACCTGTCATATCAAAAAAAGCTGATTTTTTTCTTAATGAAAATGATATAATACACATAGGTAAAAGCTACTTAAAAGTCATTCATACACCGGGACATACTCCAGGCGGTATCTGCCTGATAAACGACCAAATAATTTTCTCCGGTGATTCACTATTTGCTGAATCAATAGGTCGCTCTGACTTCCCCGGAGGTTCCATGAAGGCATTGGTCAGCAGCCTTGAGAGAAATATATTACCTCTCAGCACCGACAATATTGTTTATCCCGGTCATGGTCCGACCACCACTATCGGTCATGAAAAAACGTACAACCCCTATTTTTCTTGAGATGATACCATGGAAATATTGACAATTAACGACTATCCCGCCGCCAAAGCAGCAATAGCAGCTGTTGACTGTACCGATGCCGGTATTGCAATAATGGCGGAAAAGGCAATTTTTCGTGTAATCAAACTGACCGACGTTGACACCAAAGCTGCCAATATTTTAAAACAAACTATGCTCAGTAAAGGTGGTGACGCTGCTATATCCCGACATTGTGCTGATCTTAGCCAGCCTGTTACCGATGTCATTTTAATGGCTACAGTAAAACAATATCGCGCTGTTATCCCGGTTTTACTGCAGCAGCCCTGGGGATTACGCCAGACAGCCCATGAACTTAAACAAATACTAAAACTATGACTTGCTGATAGCGTTTTATACATGTTGGCCTTATTACTGACCATTAAAATACATTTTAATGAAAAGAGGCATACTTCCTTGAAAAAAAGATTTACCTATGAAACACCAATAGGCAATATATACATAACTGAGGAAAAATCTGCTATCACAGAAATCAGTTTTCGTAAGCCGCTTTCTGCTGCCACAAAAATGGAATCACTCCTATTACGGGAAGCATTTACACAAATTTCCGAATATCTCAGTGGCAAAAGAGATAAATTTATCTTGCCGTTAAACCCTTCCGGTACCGCATTCCAAAAAAAAGTTTGGAATGCATTATTGGATATTCCTTACGGACAAACCCGTTCTTATAAGGAAATAGCTGAAGCCATCGGTAATTCCAAAGCTACTCGGGCAGTCGGCATGGCTAATAATAAAAATCCCATAGTTATCTGCATTCCTTGCCATCGAGTCATCGCCTCTGATGGTAAACTTTGCGGCTATGCCGGAGGAGTAAAAACGAAAAAATTTCTTTTGCAACTAGAACATGACAATATACAGATAAATAAATAAATTTGCATTTACCTGTTAAATATCATACTGTATGCAACCTCAACTGAACAACACAAATATAATTTATTGAAGAAGGTAAATCAATGAAATATAAAGCAGTAATATTCGACTTGGACGGTACGCTAGTCAATTCCCTGAATGATTTAGGTGACAGTGTAAATACGGTCCTTAAAAAATACGGCTATCCGGAACACCCAATTGAAAGCTATCGCATGATGGTTGGCAACGGCATAAAAAAATTAATTGAACGGGCTTTGCCACTTAATACACCGACTAATATCGCTGATGAAGCTCTGGAAAAGTTCAAAAAAATTTATGCCATACATCAGCTTGATAAAACAGTGCCTTACAATGGAATCGGAGAAATGCTTGAAAAGCTCCGGCAAAAACATATCCCATTGGCTGTCTGCACCAATAAACATGATGATGCTGCAAAAAAAATCATTTATCATTTATTTGGACAAACTACTTTTACCTATATCATTGGTGATCTGCCTGGTTTTAAACGCAAGCCTGACCCTAAAAAAGTCCTGCTAATAGCTGAAAAAATGCATCTAAATCCGGGAGAAATAATATATATGGGCGACTCTTCCGTAGACATGCAGACAGCAGTCAACGCTGATATGTTACCGGTAGGAGTTTTATGGGGTTTCCGTTCCAAGGAAGAACTGCTGGAAAACGGTGCCCGTTTATTACTTAAATCACCGGCCGAATTGACTGATAAAATTACCTTTATCAATGACTAATAATACTACCACAATGGAGTTATTAAAATGAAAACAACCTTGCCAATAAAAATCGGCAACACCTATACAATGACTATCACAGGCATCGGCAGTAACGGCGAAGGCGTTGGACGCATCAATAATTTTACGGTATTTGTTCCTTATGCCCTGCCTGGCGAACAACTGGATGTAACTATCCAAACCAGCAAAAAGAACTATGCTATCGGCAAAATAATCCGCATTATAACAACCAGCCCGCAGCGAATAGCGCCACGCTGCGGGCTTTATTATGAATGCGGTGGCTGCCAGCTGCAGCACCTGTCCTATGATGCCCAGTTAAAAATAAAACAACAGCAAGTAAAAGATGCTGTAGAAAGAATTGGCAAACAAAAAAATTTACTAATTCACCCAACATTAGGTGCAAAACAGCCTTGGAATTATCGCAATAAAATGCAGTTTCCCATTGGTATGGACAAAAAGCGCGTCATTCTTGGCTGTTTTTCCCAAGGCAGCCACAACATCGTCGACACCCGTGACTGCTATATTCAAAAAGAAACCAATAACAATATTGCCAACGCTATACGCGATGCTGTACAAAAGCTTGGCATCAGCATCTATGATGAAGACAAACATATCGGTACTTTACGACACATTGTTGGCCGTGTAAGTGAAACTGGTGACTGTATGGTCATCCTAGTCACAGCAACTAAAGATTTGCATCACAGTAAGGAATTGGTGAAACTGTTGCGTCAACGTCTGCCCAAATTGGCCAGCGTACAGCAAAATATCCAGACATATCGCAATAACGTTATCATGGGGCGGGAAACACATCTATTATGGGGTAAACCTTCTATAAAAGATTCATTAGGAACACTGACTTTCCATATATCTCCTCGCTCATTTTTTCAAGTCAATACCAGTCAAGCTGCTGTTTTATACCAAAAGGCTTTAGAATATGCTAATCTGACCGGCCATGAGACAGTAATTGATGCTTATTGCGGCACGGGAACAATAACTTTATTTTTAGCACAAAAAGCCCGCAAAGTTTACGGTATAGAAATTGTCAAACCAGCTATCCTCGATGCGCAAAAAAATGCCCGTGACAATCATGTTAAAAATGCTGAATTTATCGTCGGTGATGCAACTATTGTTATGCCGCAGCTTTATAAACAAGGTGTATATCCTGATGTAGTGGTTGTTGATCCGCCGCGTGCCGGCTGTACACCCACTGTACTGAAAACATTTGCTAATATGCATCCTAAACGCATCGTTTACGTTTCCTGCAATCCCGCATCGCTTGCCCGCGATATTGCCATATTGGCTGACCTCGGTTACAAAACTGAACAAATCCAGCCCGTAGATATGTTCCCGCAGACATGTCATGTGGAGTGCGTAGCGTTGATGTCAAGGGTTCAGAAGTAATGTGTGAAAAGGGCTTGAAATAAGGGGATTTCCGAGGGTTGGAGGTTAAACTTCAGCTCTCGAATTTTTGGTTGTAATCGAGGAACTAAACATATCCACGGCTAAAATGCCGTAGGGTCGAGTTGACAGCTTGAAAACGGGTAGGTTGTGGAGATAGGATTGTTAAGATGTGATGGCAAGTTGACGGAATGATTGTAAATTGATTTTTCACTAGAGTATATGTGTGGTTTGAAGAAAAATAGGCTATTCATCATAGATAAAATGAAATTGATGTTGATTAGCCACAAGGAGTGAAAATGGAAAAGAAAGTAAACTATATTCCGGCTGTACGTTCTAGAATTGAAAAGAAGGTTGGAATATATTGCAGGGTTAGTACAAATGACATGCAACAATTGAATAGTCTTACTGCTCAGATTTCCGGACTTACTAGGCTTGTGGCTACAGTGGATACTTGGAGATTAGTTGATGTCTATATTGATATTGCATCCAGTAAGTCCAAATCTCTAAGAAAAGATTTTGCTCGTATGGTTGAAGATAGCAAGCAAAAGAAAATTAATATAGTGATAACCAAAAGTCTTAGTCGGTTTGGCAGGGATACTGTTGATACACTCGAGGCTTTGAAGATACTAGGAGAATCCGATGTTCGTGTTATTTTTGAACAAGAAAATCTGGATTCCACTGAAACCGACAACCAGCTGATGATTTCCATCGTGGAGGCATTGGCACAAGCAGAAAACGAGAGTAGAAGCGAAAACATCAAATGGGGTATTAAGAAGAAGGTCGAATACGGAACTTCAAAATTAGCTGATAGAAAATGTTACGGATATGATAGCGATGAGAACGGAAAATTAATTGTTAATGAGGAACAGGCAACTATTGTTCAGAAGATATTCAACTTGTATCTTGGTGGCAAAAGCGTAACAGGCATCTTGAAAGAACTAGAAAATCTAGGTATCAAATCACCAACCGGCAAGGATAAGTGGAACAAACGAACTGTTGAGTTGACGCTAACCAAACGAAAGTATATCGGAGAAGCGGAGCTTTTGAAATCTGATGAGAATAGTACATATTATTTAATCAGTGATAATAACCCGGCAATCATCTCTAAGGAAGTTTTTGAGGCAGTGCAAAAAAGAAAAACTCAGAGAAGCAATGTCACGGTAGATGAAGAGGGGACAAAGCACCGCAGCGCAAATAAGTATAGCTCAAAGAAAAAGTAGTCGGATAATTATCTTCATCTTTGTATAATAAATGACTTGCTATTATGTGCCTCACGAGTGATATATAGTACTACCAAAAGAAGAAAGGTAGGAATTATGTATGATGTACTTAAAGCTAAATGCTGATTATAAGCAGGGGGAACTTGTTCCATTATTGGATGATGCGATTTATGTGTATTGTGATGTTTGCAAAAGTTTACATAGAATTGAAGATGTGAGTCATGCTGCATTTGGATCTTGTTCTTTTGAACAGCTTAATGCCTGTGAGAAATGTAGTGAAGAACTTCAAAAAGAAGATGAAAAGAAACAAATCGCAGAGGCTTTGGGTTGGTATCCTAAGGTTACACTAATGATGAATGATAGACTAGCCACAATAGATGAAATGATTTCTTACATACAGCATAAGGGCAAAAATAGCCTAGTCGAAAATGATAGTGGTGAGTAGATAGAATTAATGTAAAACATACATAAAATCAAGGTTTTACAGTGCTTGTAGATATATTTGGAAATAGCCTAAGTTTCTCACGTCGAGTGTATCGCGTTGCTACGGCGAAAAATATCCGAAAATCCTTGATTTTCCGTACTTCCAGCCACATTTTCGCTTTAAGAAAAATAAGGATGGAGAGCTCAAAAAAGTGATTGAAGAATTCATAAAAGTGGAAGTACGGTTACATCTGGTGTGAGTGGATACGTTAATTTTTATTAGAAGCAAGTGGATTTACCATTCTACAATAGCATAGATTTTAAGTCTTAGACGTTTGATATTTGATAATATTGAACGTCTATTTTTTATCCATTTTTAGAATAGAGGAGGAAGAGAAAATGTTGAAACAAGGCATGATTGAACGATTTAAAAAGGCTGCTCCAATCATCAGTGAACTTGTCGATGATTTGGAATGGATTCAAGACGAGTTTGATCCAGAAAAGGCAACAGAAGAGGAGCGAACCTATGTAAAGCATTTACTGAGTTTGGGCAGCAATTGCTTCGATGAAAGTGATTGGCGTTTAAAGCGGATGTTTGCAGCCGTAGGCCAGAAAGGGCGCTTAATCCGTAATTCAGCTGGAAGATTTGAAATGGAAGGCACAGATATTGAATTCACGTGTGGTAGTTGTTGTGAGGTTTATGCGCCGTACTTCTCAGATGAAGAAGAATGGATGACCTGGATGCCAACGTCTATCGAATATGGTGAAGATTATTATTTTAAGGCACGTCCAGATATGAAACTAGAAGGCGCTTTGGTAAGAATCAAGGGAAGATAAAAATTTAGGTATGAAAAAAGCGCTATCAGTTGGCAGCTGATAGCGCTTAACGTGAAAATTTGTTATAGACAAATCTCGTTCTCTAAGATTTATTATAGCAGATTTTCGCTTGATTTGTATAGAAAAATTAAGCGAGAGGATTTGAAAATTTATGAAAACATTTTCGTTCATTAACAAAAAAGGCGGCGTTGGCAAAACAACAATTACCGTTAATCTGGCGTATGCCATAGCAGAAAGCTGTGATTTAAAAGTACTGGTTATAGATAATGACGATCAAGGCAATGATTCGCAGTTCTTTGATGCAGAGCCGGAAAAATCATTGGCAGATATCCTGTTAGGCAAAGCGGATATTCAGGAAGTTATCCAGCCTACGCGCTATTCGAACATTGACTGAAATAGTCAAGAAAAGCGC
>NZ_WIQU01000041.1 GCF_015732285.1 Pectinatus frisingensis | reverse complement strand
CGCTTTTCTTGACTATTTCAACCAGCAATACGCAGTCTACCGTCAGACACCGGCAGAAAACAGTTGGTCTGTTGATATATATACAATCAATAAAGCAATCATCTCTACTTGGCAATCTATTGCGACCCGGCTCAACCTAAAACTCACCGGCATATTTCCCTGTCAGGAAAATCAATGCTTTTTCCCTGCTGCCGACGAATTTTCCCTGTCAATAAATAATCAAAGCGTAATCTTTAATCTGCCTTCCGGTCACAATAATGCTTTACCGGAATATCTTACTTCATTAGCCCAGAATGCAATATTAAAAGACACCCAACTTAATTTTCTTCCAGACAAGCTAAGGCCATCCACACTTAACTGGTCCATATTATTTCCAGTTACAGCTTGTCTTGCTGTAATTTCCGCTTTATCGTTACTGGTATTATTGCACTTAAACATTGCTGATGCACAACATCAGTCCAAACAACAAATCATTCAACTGCAAAATATGGCAAATTTATCAGAACAAAAAAAATCACTTGAACTTTATCAACAAAACATAGTACAAAGAAAATCAATTTTACTGACTTTAAAGCCACAGCATATGTCCTGCTATTCATTATTGAGCAATTTGGGCTCCGTAACACCCGATTTTGTATGGCTTGACAGCATAACTACCGACGAAACCGGAGATATCTTATTAAACGGCAGCAGTTATGATTATCCCTCACTGCAAAACTACATTATTGCATTACAGGAACATTATTTCCCGACAATAGATCTGGTGTCTGTCAGCAACCATGATACAGATGATACTGTTTTAACATTCACTTTGAAAATTTTCTTCAGCAGGTAACCATATGGTAAAACAAGATAAGTACAATATATTAACTACAATCATTGCCATGATAATCTGGAACATAGCTTTTTATTATCTACTATACTCCCCTGGCAAACTAGAATTACAACAGCTTCATAACAACATTTCCGTCAATCAAAAACAAATTACCGATTTAAAAACCTTTGCTGCCGATCATGACAAAACAGATGCCTATGCTGCTGAAATACTTGAAAATAATATATTTTGGGAAAACAAATTACCAAACAATAAAGACGAAGCAAAATTTATCGCCGATTTACAATCTATTGCCAATAAAAATTCTATCAGGATAATCCATATTGCACCGGCAGCTTCAGCAAATAAATTGTCATCTTACCATGAAATCCCCATACAGGCCAAAATACAAGGCAATTACTTCCAACTATTAAATTTTTTACATGATATTAATGAATCGCCTCGTTATAACATCATTGAAAAAATGTCTTTGAAAAAACAAAACAATGAACTCGAAGTTCAGCTGTTAATAAAAATATTTTCATTGTCGTTTTCCAATGATAAATAACGTTATTCGCTAGTAAAATTCATTATAGATTATCTTTTTGTATTGAACAAAACTTTTTTACTTATATGAAATTTCTATTTTTGAAAGCTTAATAGTCTTATCATATTTGTAATAATAAAGCTATTTTCACTTACCTTTTTCTTCATAGACATAATATTATCATTGTTAAGACTTAATTATACAATGGTAGTTATTATGTCTTTATTTTATTTTCAATAAAAATATATTTTATCACCAAATATCACATAGATATCTAAAATATTCACAAATAATTAATGCATAATAATATACATTTGCCACAATTATTTTGAAAAATGTTAAACTTTTAATATATCAGAATATAATGTGTGATTTAATTGTAAGATAGGTAAGGAAAGGATTAATAGTATGGCATTAGATCAAAGATGTGTACACATTCTTATTGTACTTATGAATAATTCAATGAAATTTAAAAAAGTATCAGAATTAGCGAATGATTTCAAAGTCAGCAACCGTATGATACGTTACAATTTAGATGATATATGGTGCTAGCATATAAATAGAGCAAAACAAAATGAGAATTTTCCTAAAAAATATTAAAATAAAATTACAGTATAGGAG
>NZ_WIQU01000037.1 GCF_015732285.1 Pectinatus frisingensis | reverse complement strand
ATAGTTTACTGATTAGTGATTTACAAAAAGCCAAGAATGATAATGATTCTAATAAATATTTAAAAAATTTAACAGGGATGTTGTATAGGGCGTAAATAATTATATTTAAAAGAGTCAACTGGAATTTACCAGCTGACTCTTTTAAATGTAAAAAATAAAATAATTTTAAAATGTTTTTGTTTGAGTGAAAGTATGCGTACCGTTACCAGATACGCCAGCTCTATCTGGCCGATTTCCATAAAAGAAATTAGGATTATACATATCTACTACCTTCATTTTGTCAATATCAAAAATAAATTGAATAAGAATGTTTTTTATTTCATCTCTCCAAACACCTGTATAGTAAGGTGTGCCAAACTGATCTGTTCCGCTATAGTACGTTTGATTAGGTTGACCATAGCCAGCCGGATAATCATGATAGAATTTTTTCCTAAGCTGCCAAAAATATAAGCAATTTGCTACTGTAAATATGATGGCATTGTTAACATTAATAAGATCAGAGGTATATGACCCAAGGATAATTTGTCTTTTAGGGTCGCTTTTTTCATCCAAAATAAAACTAGTAGTACCACTTAATCCACCACATTGATATCCAGGAAAACTTGGGCGACCAGTAGAAAAATCAATAAGTGTTGGATCGAATTCTTTTCGATCAATAAATAGTGCATTACATTTAAGACCTTCTACAGCTCCCGGTGCTAAAACTTCAATAAGCTGTTTCCCGGATGGAGAAATTGTAGCTTTATATGCATTGGTATCAATAATATTGGGAGGCAATAAAATCATTGAGAAGTTGTATTTTACAGCAGGGTCAATTTTGCCATCAACAGATACAATTTTAAGATAATAGCCACCTGGGGCTACATTAGGAAAAGTCACTCTGGCATTTTGTTCCATGGAGGTAATCAGATTCTGACTGCTGGAAAATATCTGTACCTGGTATTTTAAAGCGGTAGACGGAACGCTAAGCTGTAATTGATAAGTTCCTTTTTCCTTGACAAGCCATATGCGGCAATCCTGGTCGACGCTGTTGTCCAATGTACCAATTATCTCACTATTCACCGGCATTTCTTTGGCCGTAGTCATACTGTCGTCACCTTCAGCTTCGTCCCATGTATCACTGGTAAAAGCCATAATCTGAAAATTGTTGGTGGTATTACAAGCATAAGAATTGACAGAAATAAAATAGATGCCTGCAGCGGCAACATAGCTTAAAAGTTCATACATGCCGGCTTTGTTTCTGGACTGTGCTACAACGGTAACAGAGCTATTAGTTTGATCAAATTTATATAGATATAAATCGTTATCGACAGCAGTATCGGCAACAGGAGACATATAAACGGTTAACTTTTTTTCGGCGGTGAGCTGGAAAGCATACCAGCGCTGATCACCTTTAGCAGAAATTGAGTCTGTATACAGTGTACCAAAGTTTATCACATAGGCGCCATTGGGCGTACTGTTTGGTGGTGAGGCATTGGCAGCTGCATTGGCATATACGATATTTTTTGAAGAAGTAGATGACAAGGTTTTGGGCATTGGAAGAATAGTTTTTCTTTCAGCACTGCTGTCCACTAGTTTACTAAGTTCAATGAAAGGTTCTTTGTTTTTGATTAAATTAGCAATCAGTTTTTTCGTATTGTCTGTTGAACTCAGAGTATCGGCATATTCTCCTTCCTGATGCATCTGCATGATTTCTTCAATGGATTCCTTTGGTCCAAAGAGTTTCTGGGCATCAAAATTCATTTTTACGTTCTGCGGTACTTGAAAATTTTCTTTTGACATTTTAAAACCTCATTTCTTTTATTTTATACGGTAAAATAATTGTTTGTTTTGCCGTATATTAATAAAGAGCATTTAGGTTTTATTTTTTTGCACATTTTTATAAAAAAATATATTTTGCTATAATAATCATTTTTAAGATAAAATTAAAAACCTTAAACTTCATGGCATAGGGGGGTATAGGATAAAGAAATGGGGAGGCAGATTTGTGGAAAGTTTTTGTATCATGCTAAATACGATGACCAAACCTTGCCGGCCGTCAGAAAGTTACAATGATTGTCTTTGTGGAGATGACCCTGTAATTCCTGGTACGAGTTATGGAAATAATATATTATTCAAAGGTATGATATATTAATATTTTATGCTATACTATAAAAAGACATAACATAATAATTAATAGATATAATAATATCAACTGAATCTACAATTATAATATAAGCATAATTTATTTATAAAATTTAATTGAAATGGTTGATATATCGGTATGATGTGGCACAGTTGAATAAAATTTATATAGCACATAAATACCTCAGCTATTTTATTAATTTTTTTTATTGAATTTACATTTTAGATAATACAGACCTAGTGGAACTGATACAGAAATAATGACTACTGCAATAACTATGAAAAAAAGTAAATAATCGTTATTGGTCTTATTTATTATTGCAGATAATATTGTTATTGTATTTTCCATAGAATCACCACCTAAATATTTTACAATTCATATAAAAAACCTACTATTTATTTCTCTTTATTTATAAGGAGGAATGAATATGAAAAGAAAATTATATGAGTTGATAATGTCAGCTCACCACAATGACCAAGCTGCAATGAATGAAATAATTTCTATTTTTTCAGTGCAGTTAAAGAGTTACAGTCATCAATTGAATGGTGAAGATACTTTGCAAGATTTAAAACTGTTCATTATAGAACTAGTGAAAAAGATAAATCTTGAAAACTTTGTGGTAAAAACAGATGAGGTAATTATGTCCTATATATCAAAGAGCTTAAAACGTGAAAAAATTAAGCTTGTAAATAAAATTATTTTTTATAAAAAACATAATTGTCATTTACCAGGCACATATGATGTACCTTGCACTATATCTGCATTTGATGATATTCAGCTTAAATATTCTTTGGATTATTTAACTGAAGAAGAAAGATTTGTAATCTACTGTATATATTTTTATGGATATACAGTTAAGATGATTTCTCTAATAAGGCCTCTGGGCATCTATAAAATATATAATATAAAGGCAAGGGCTCTAAGAAAAATTAAGAAGAAAACGTATGCTTTTATGAAGTAAAATATAAATTTTAGCCTATAAAATAAATTATTAAGAAAAAAGAGAATTATTTGTATAATTAAGAGATATATAACATCTGTGCTGATACAGCATAAATGTTATATGATCAATTATTTTTATATTTAAGAGGGAAAATATATGTATGGTGCAGGGTGGTTGCTCAATGGAGTAGTACCTGAAGCTGTGGTAAATATGGTTGTAAAAATAGGTTGGTTTAAGGCACAACAATTACTGGATTCACCGCTTAAATGGGTTTGTTCTAAAATTGTACATAAGAACATCAGGCCTTCTGCAAAAAGCAGTATTGCTGTTTTAAAGCAACATATGTTTGAATTGCTTGGAAGTTTTGCTGGATTTTGTATGCTAATTAGTATTTCAATATGGTAAGTAAATTATTGTTATTACGTATATTTTATTGTTCAATTCCCGCTGTTAAATTTTTTTTCTTCATCGTTAAAGGTTACTAATGAAGACAATTCGATATTTAGTCCCTCGGCAATGGATATAAGCATGGACATTGGAATGTTGTTATTGTAGCTGCCACGTTCAACTTTACTTAGTGAACTGACACTAATGTGAATGCGGCGGGCTAATTGTATTTGGGTCATGTCTCTTAGTTTTCGATAATAGGTTATTTTTCTGCCAATCAGTTTATAAATAACTTCATGCAAAATACCACCTTCCTTACATGTGAAATATATGAAGTATGTCGTAAAATTTATTACTATCACAAGAAATACTGATTTTAGCATAATTTATGTGTGTGAGCCGTTATATAAACAGCATTGCTGCCTAAAAGAATGTTCCCATCACCGCTACGCGGTTTCCTGTCCTTTTAAAGGCGGATAAAAAATGGGAAATGTTGTATATTTATGGATAAAAATGATTATAGGCATAGCCTCAAGGTTTTATTATCAATAGTTGATATCTCGATATTTTAAGCAGAATTATTATTTGTATTATTTAAAAAGTTTTTGTACTAAAAAATGGGATGATAACAAGTGTTAAAATCCCATTTTTTGATTCATGCATGGATAGGCTGCCTTTTGTTTATTGCATATCTAACTCAGAAATTAATGTTTTTGTTGATGCTGTTTGCCCAGATGGTTGCCTCAGAATAAAGTACAGCTAAAAGCTTTTCTGAAAAATTATTAAATTTGCACCAAGAGTGTATATTCTGCCAGTTGGCGGTTTCATATAACTTGGCTATTTGTAATAATGCTCCAAAGATGTTATTTTTGCCTAATAAAGCAACTCTTATGTCTTCTGTAACACCAAGTTCTGTTATTATTTCTTCCATGGGTTGTTCGAATAAAACATCGGATAATGACAGAATTCCAACCAAAAAAGCAGTATCTTTTTCCTTGGAAATTATTTTTATGTTTGCAGCTATCAGTTCACATAATTTGCCCCGAACTAATAAGATTGCAAACAATTCGTTAGGATGTTTTTGGGATAATTCTTGCAAACATATTATATTTATCCATCTTTGTATTTTATCTTTACCTAATAAAATGATAGCCTGTTTGATACTCGAAATTTTGCATGAAAGCCCGATAAAAGGAGAATTTATGTATTTTAGAAGTTTATGTACCAATGAAATATCTTGTTCTATAATGTTTTCAAGTTCGCTTATGTTTAATGTTGAATGGTTTATTTCTTGTAATAATAAAAATTGCGATAATGCATTAGTGACTGTGGTTCGTTTGGAAATTATCGTTGGTTTGTAAAAGAAGTATCCCTGAAAAAAATCGTATCCCAAGTTTGCCGCTTGTTCATAATCTTTTCTTGTTTCTACTTTTTCTGCTAGTAAACTTATATTGCTAGGAATAGTTTTGCGGATGGATTTTCGTGCATCGGCTGTTTGGGTAATAGAAAAATCAATTTTTATTATGGAAGCCAATTCGATCAGTGGCCAATAATCAGGAGTAAACACAAAATCATCCAGTGCAAATTTATATCCTTTATTTCTCAGTTTTCTGCAAGTACTCAATAATGTACGTGATATTTTCACGTCTTCTAATATTTCTATGTATACTTTGTCTGGTGGTAGTAATTCGACTTGTCCGTTTTCTATATTTTTACCGGTAAAATTGATAAAAGCTGGTTTATTGCCCGTTAATTTATCCAATCCAAAAACAGCCATACTATTTACTAAAAGTTTTTTTGTAGCGACATATTTATTGACGGAAACAGGCATTCGGTTTTTAAAGCTGTCACGGAAAAGCAATTCATATGCTACGGTCTTTTTGTCTTTGTTCAATATAGCCTGGCGCGCTACATATAAATTTGTAAATTCGTCGTTTTTTACCATATAAAATCCTAACTAGAATAAATTAATCAATTATTGACAGTAAAAGACTATAAATTAATTTTAAATAATGGCATACAAATCGTAATAATATCCCATCATCATAACTCACTTACAATTATGACACAAATAAATGCTGATGAATAACATAAATAATACTACTTTTGACATTAATGCACAAAACAATGAAAATGGGCACATATTTTGTAATATTATATTAATTTGAAAACTGTAGGGTGCTGCTTTCTAAGTTTGATGTGGTGTGTAAAAGTATCTCATTAAAATACGATTTGTTCCTTAACCATTACATCGAATTTGACTTTTCTTTCATTATAGCAGAAATTCTTTTAATCTTGTGCGGCAATTTTAAAACGTAAATTATACGTTGTTTCCCCAAATAATTCTTACAAAAAAAGACAAGAACATGAAGTCCCCGTCTTTTTCCATAGTTATAATTTTTAAAACATATTTATTTTGAAAGCCGGTAATGTGTGATTTTTCCCTTGCCTTCCTGAATAAGCTGCCCATTTTTCATTATTTTTTTTAACAGGCGGCCACTTGTTGTCTGTCCGATATCTAACAGTTTTTCAACTTCCTGCCGTGTAACCATACCCTGTTTTCTCGCGAGCTGGATTACTTTTTCCTCTTGGCTGTCCCTTTCATCGCTTATCTGTTCCTTCTCAGTTTGAGCGTTGAGATTCGGCAGGATAATCTTAAAAGCATTATCTGATGTTCCAATCTGCGGTTTCTTTCCACTGCCTTCATAAATATCCATAATCTTTCGTATACCTGTTCCGTAAGCTTCAATCAGTTCCAAACGATAGAACACATTAGCCAGCTTTGCGTTAGGGTGTTATCGTCTTTGATTGCGCTTATAATCATGATTATCGATTTTTTTTTATAAATAGTGAACCTATAAATTTTTTATTACATTACATAGTATTTCTATTCCCTTTTGTATTTCAGCGGTTTCCAGATGACCATAACCTAAAAGGAGTTTATTTAAATGCTGTCCTTTTTGAACTGCATGGTATTCGACAGGAGTAATCCTTATCCCGCTTTCTCGGCAGCTGTTGAAAAAATCGGTATTAAAAATCCTATTTTGAAATTCTATCGCCAAATGCAAACCGGCAGCATCTCCCCAGCTTTTCCAATTGCTGCCGAGATTTATCTTTAATGCTGTCAGCAAAATTTTCCTCCGTTCTTTATATAATTTTTTCATAGTTCGGATATGACGATCAAATTTTCTTGTATAAAGAAATTCTGCTAAGGCAGCTTGTTCATAAGGAGGATTTTGAACATCAGTATGCAGACGGAGCTCACGCCAAGAGGCTTGCAACTCTTGGGGTAAAATTACATAACCAATCCGAATGGCCGGAAACAATACTTTACTAAACGTTCCTACATAGATTACATGACTGGGAGCCATTGCATAAAGTGGAGCTATAGGATCTCCTACATATCTGAATTCACTGTCGTAATCATCCTCTACCAGATAAGATGCTGTTGCTTTGGCATATCGTATCAATGCGGCACGACGGGCAGCCGGCAAAATTCCCCCTAAAGGAAACTGGTGTGAGGGAGTCGTATATATCGCACGGACATTTATTTTGTCTAATTGCTGTGTTTTTATTCCCTCCTCATCAACGGGAATGGCTTTTATGCTGCAACCTGTGTTTTTGATGGTTTGCAAAACGCCATGGTTACATGGGTCTTCTACGGCGATTGTGTTTCCGGTCCTACCAAGAAGATTGCTGACAAGGTGCAGGGCATGTGTAGCCCCTGATGTGATAAAGATATCTTGTTCATTTACGCTCAATCCTTTGCTGCGAAGAAGCCAGGCCGAAATTTCCCTGCGTAATGTAAGCATTCCCTGTGGGTCACCATATCCAAAATCTTTCATTTTAAAATTTCTGGTCGTTTTGTACATGATCTGCTGCCAAAGATATTGCGGAAAATGTCTTAAATCAGGACGGCCTGTTTGAAAATCGACAATATATTGTTTTTTCTCCTGGGGGATAATTTTCGTTGGTTTTTTTGAATATGTTCCGATATTGAGGCCTGGCACCACACGGGTAGCTGCACCCTGCCGATGTATTAAAAAACCTTCTGTGATAAGCATTTCATAAGCTTCACATATAGTATTGCGTGAAACTTTTAATTGTTTGGCTAATTCTCTGGTAGAAGGCAGTGCCGCTCCTGAAATTAAATATCCTTTGAGAATTTGATCCCGTATTTTTTGATAAATCTGCCGTTTCATCGGGATATCATGTTTTCGTTCTACTTGAATGGTATTCATTTAATCCTCCACTGGTATGCTTAATTATTAGCTATACTGGTATTTTACATATGCCAGTATGATGAATATAATTATAGCATACTAAATTTGAGATAGCACAGGAGGCTTTTTATGCAGCGGATAAAAGGGGTTTTATTTTTATTGGGTGCATTTACTTTAGCGGGGACAGCTGTTATTGCCGCGCGTTATGTCACTGGAAAATTAGGACCGTATACGATAACAGCTGTAAGTTTATTTTTTGCCATAATGTTTTTATTGCCTTTTGTTAAATGGAAATCGTTGCGGGTCATTTCCCATCTTCAAAAAAAAGTGTGGTTTTATCTGCTGTTTCAGGCAATCTGCGGTGTGTTTTTATATCGTATGTTTTTATTATTCGGATTACTTCATACGAGTTCCGCTGAAGCAGGTATTCTTACAGGAACAACCCCGGCTATTACAGTGGTACTTTCAAAGTTTCTTCTAAAAGAAAAAATATCTTCCATAAAAACAGTTGGTGTTTTAGGTACTCTTATTGGAATTTTTCTAATCCAAAATATATCTATAGGTACGGATAATTTTTCGATTGCACATTTCACAGGAAATTTTTTAATAATCTGCGCAGCCGCTTGTGAATCACTATTTAATACCTGCTCTAAAATAACTGCCGTGAAAAACCAGTCGGGCGGGAGTTCTCTTTCTCCTGTAGTTCAAACTATACTAGTCAGTCTAATGGCAATGATTCTTTGTCTGGTTCCTGCCGGTCTTGAAAATCCTGTTTTTCTTCTTTCCCAGGCAGATGAGGTTGAATGGATTGCACTTATCTGGTATGGTGTTTTCGTAACGGCGCTTGCTTACATATTTTGGTATGCGGGGATTAGACTTTGCGCGCTTTCAACTGCAGCTGCTTTTTCTGGTATGGTTCCGTTTACGGCAATGTTTTTATCTGTCCTTATTTTGAATGAAAATGCCACATTCCAGCAATGGCTCGGGTGTATTTTTCTCATAGCAAGTATAGGATTGATTGGCTTGACTGAGAAAACGCCATCTTTATAAGAGAAATGTCATTGACTAATTCGTACCAGCTTTATTTATTATACCCGGCAGC
>NZ_WIQU01000046.1 GCF_015732285.1 Pectinatus frisingensis | reverse complement strand
TTAACAGGGAGGGTGGCATGGCGTAAGCCATGACGGGAGGGTTTACTCTTTAAACTTCAGCATCCAAAATATTGCCTTGTTTTAAGGTAACCCCTCAGTCGGCTACGCCGACAGCTCCCCTGGAAGGGAGCCTTTAGGTTAGCAGCTCTCATAACATGTTGGAAAATTAGCTGCATCTTATATATTCCAAGATATGATATATTTAACTAAATTCCTTTCTTTATCTGATAAACTGTATATAATATAAATATATAGTTATTTATATTATATACAGTTTATTGTTTATATTTTTAATAAAGGATGACTTGAATATGAAAAACTTTTTAATAATCAATACATCTTTTTTTGGCGATATTTTACTGACCGGTCCATTATGCCGCAATATAAAAGCTGTATTTCCTGACAGCCATACCGTATTCATCGCCAATAAACCTTTTATTGATGCCGCCCGTCATTTGGATGGTGTCGATGAAGTTATCGCTTATGACAAAGATGGTCAACATCACGGTATATTAGGTGCCTACAGATTTTATCAGCAATACCGCCATGTTTTTGCTGCCGGCTTTACGGCAGCATTTGTCATTTATGGTAACGAACGCGGTATAATCTTAGCGCGTCTTTTTGGTGCTAAAAAAGTATATGCCGAAAACAAAGGTCTGATACGTTTATTACTTAGTAATAAAAATATTGATTATCATGGTAAATACCGTGTACCAGAACGTAATGCTATCTTATTAGAACAATACATCCACGCACCGGTGAAGGATCTGCCTATGATTTATAAACCGCCGCGTATTGCTTATGATGATGCTGTCCAGCTGCTTGAAGCGGCCGGTATAGACAATACGGATAAGTTTATCTGTATCTGCGCTGTTTCTAAAAAAATCGAAAAAGATATTCCGGCTAAAATATGCGCCCAATTAATTGACAAATTTCAATCTACCGATTATAAAGTACTATTTCTGGGTGCCGGCAGCCGTGCAACAAAATACAGCGGGCAATTACGGAAATTAACCAATCATTATATTGATTTTACTAATAAAACTTCTATAGCCCAGCTCGCCGCCATTTTGCAATTGAGTGCTGCTTTAATAAGTGTTGATACCGGTACCATGCATTTGGGACTTGCCGTGGACATTCCGGTGACGGCTTTATTCTATATCAGTGATGATGCCCATATAGCAAAGTGGGCACCCGGCCCGAATTTATATAAGGCAAATTTGTTGAAGTCAAATGAATGTTCTCCTGATAGAGTTTTTGCAGCTACATTAAATATTATCGGAAAATAAATAAAACCTGCGGTAAAAATTTTTACTGCAGGTTTTATTATCTTACAAAACATATCTTTTCTTATTAATTCAGCACCTTGTGTGGTGCAATATATTGTCCATTTTCACTGATTATGCCAATTCCGGCAAAATCAACATCGTTGTATACTAGTACAGCCGTACCATCTTTCTGGCTGCCATCATGTTCTATTTTTTTCCCTTGGCGAAAATTTGCAATTGCCAATTCATCTACTGCACATCCCGGTATATAATTCAAAAGGATGTTCACTTCTTGCAATGACTGTAAAGGATTATTAGCTATTTCTTCCAATGTATGGCTATCTGCAAGAGAAAAACTACCTACTGCAGTACGAATCAAAAATCCCATTGTTGCTGGTATTCCTAAGCTTTTGCCGATATCTACACACAATGAGCGAATATATGTTCCTTTTGAGCAATGAACGTCAATACAAAATTTATCAGTAAAAATTTGTCGTAAGACCAATTCATAAATATGAATTGATCGGGGTGGTATTACAACATCAATATGGCTTCTGGCTAAATCGCAGGCCTTGCGGCCGTTTATCTTTATTGCCGAATAGACAGATGGTGTCTGCATTATATCACCGTAAAAGCCCAATAAAGCTGTCGTTATTTTTTCCTGCGGCGGCATGGTAAACAAGGTTTTTTCCAAAATATTACCCGTATCGTCATCGGTATCAGTACTCAGTCCAAGCAGTACTTCTGCCCGATAGCGCTTATCTGTATTTCCCATATATTCCAAAAGCCTGGTGGCATTTCCAACCGCAACAGGTAATACTCCGGCCGCTGCCGGATCAAGTGTTCCGGCATGACCAATTTTTTTTGTGCCATATATGCGCCGCAAACAACTAACCACATCATGTGATGTCATTCCCGGCGGTTTGAGTACATTGATAAATCCATTAATGGGCATTTTATTTTTCCGCCATTTCATTGATTATGGCAGTAATGATTTTTTGTCTGGCCACAGCAAACGGCAACTTCAAAGTACAGCCGGCAGCCCGCACGTGTCCGCCACCGCCTAAGGCTTCAGCTATCGTTGCTACATCTGTATTTTTAGAGCGCATGCTTATGCGAGTCAGCTCATCACCAGCATATTTTACCAGTACGGCAACATCAACCCCTTCGACTATCCGGGCAATATCTACAAATCCTTCCGTAGAGGTGCAATTGTCAACAATGTTTTTATCAGCACCAATTACTGCAACAGTTCCGTCATTATAAAGTTCGAGTGAATTAATAACAGCGGCAAGTATTTTTATGTCATCATATTTTTTTTGATCCAATGCCTCTGAAATAAGATTGGGTCTGACGCCAATATCCAATAGTTCTCCAGCAATCCGCATCGTATAAGCTGTAGTATTGGAATATTTAAAAAATCCACAGTCAGTGGCAATGGCAGTATAGATACATACTGCCATATTTAAATCAAATTGTATATCAAGTGTCTTGAGCAGCTCATACATAATTTCACCGGTAGCTGCCCGCTGTGGTTCCAGATAAAGGAAATCGGCTGTGCGCGTATTCGAACGATGATGGTCAAAATTTAGTATTGGTGCGTCAGCAATGGTCGTTACACGTCCCACACGCTCCGGCTCCGCATCCAGTACAATAAGTAAATCGACATCTTTTATTTTTTCATCAGGTTTTTTAAATATTTCCCAACCTGGTAAAAAATGATATGCCTCAGGAATTTCATCATCGACAAATATTTTGACATCATGTCCGCTTTTAGTCAAAGCATGATACAGTCCCAGCGTCGAACCAAGTCCGTCACAATCCGGATTGACATGTGGCGCGATTATTATATGCCGGGCGCTCTTTATTTTTTCTGCCGCTTCCTTAATCGTTACTTCCATCGTCAGATTCCTCTTTCGCCGAGCGATGTATTTTGTTTATTAAATCCTGAATATGGGCACTATACTGCATTGTGGTATCAGGATAAAAAGCTATTTCA
Source organism: Pectinatus frisingensis (assembly GCF_015732285.1). Taxonomy (GTDB): domain Bacteria; phylum Bacillota; class Negativicutes; order Selenomonadales; family Selenomonadaceae; genus Pectinatus; species Pectinatus frisingensis. The sequence goes on along the minus strand of NZ_WIQU01000046.1, from coordinate 151,099 downwards.
GGAACAAATTTTATCCGCATGCGCTTGGCCAGTTCCTGGCGTATATAACCACAGGAATGTCTCAATCCCTGCCAGGTATTTTCAAATTGTTCGCTACTGCCAAGAATACTCACATATATCTTAGCAGTTTTCAAGTCGCTGGATACATCGACTTTAGTAACAGTAACAAAACCGATGCGAGGATCTTTCAAACCGCGCAAGATAATATCACTGACTTCTTCTTTTATTTGTTCTTGTATTTTTTCGACACGGACACCCATTTATATCACTACCTTCTGTGTCAACTGATTACAAACTCTGTGGTGCAATTTCTTCCATGATGTAGGCTTCGATTATGTCGCCTTCTTTAAAGTCACGATAGTTTTCTATGGTAATACCGCATTCGTAGCCTGCCGAAACTTCTTTCACATCATCTTTGAAGCGACGCAGTGATTCAAGTTGACCTTCATGTACAACAATATTATCACGGACTATCCGGATCTTTGATGTGTTAGTAATTTTGCCTTCCAACACATATGAACCGGCTACCAAAGCTTTTGAGAACTTCATGACCTGGCGTATTTCCACTTTGCCCTGAATTGTTTCTTTAAATTTAGGTGCCAGCATACCCTTCATGGCAGCTTCAATATCATTTATTGCTTCATAAATGACTCGGTATGTGCGTATATCTATATCTTCTGTATCAGCCAGCTTTCTGGCATTGCTGTCAGGCCGCACATTAAACGCCAGAATAAGCGCATTAGATGCTGAGGCCAGCATTACATCAGACTCATTTACCGCGCCGACACCGGAATGGACGATATTTACCCGTACTTCATCACTTTTATTCAGACCCAGCAACGAAGTCTTCAGCGCTTCTAATGAACCCTGAACATCAGTTTTTAACAAGATGTTCAAATCTTTTATATTGCCTTCATTTATCTGTTGGAATAAGTCATCCAGAGAAACTTTTTTATTTTTAATCAATTCGGTGCGCTGTTTTTCAACGCGTTTTTCTGCAATGGTACGAGCTAAATGTTCGTCCAAAGCAGCCATTTCATCGCCTGCTTCCGGTACATCAGACAGGCCCAACACTTCAACAGGTACCGACGGACCGGCTTTTTTGATCTTTTCACCGCGGTCATTGATCATAGCGCGAACCTTGCCAAAAGCTGTGCCAGCGATAATCGAATCACCAATATGAAGTGTTCCATTTTGTACAAGCACTGTGGCGACCGGACCGCGTCCTTTATCAAGCTGTGCTTCGATAATTACTCCGCGTGCATCATGGTTAGGATTAGCTTTTAATTCCTGCATTTCAGCTACAAGCAGAATCATTTCCAATAAATCATTTATGCCAAGCTTCTGTTTAGCCGAAACCGGCACCATAATAGTATCACCGCCCCAATCTTCGGCAATCAGTTCATGTTCAGCCAGCTGCTGTTTTACATGTTCGGGGTTCGCACCAGGTTTATCTATTTTATTAATTGCCACAACGATTGGTACCTTAGCTGATTTAGCATGGTTTATAGCTTCCAGTGTCTGCGGCATTACACCGTCATCGGCTGCTACAACCAGTACAGCTATATCTGTTACCTGGGCACCACGCGCCCGCATTGCCGTGAAAGCTTCATGACCTGGTGTGTCAAGAAATACAATTTTCTTATCTTTACACATAACTTGATAAGCACCAATATGTTGTGTTATCCCACCGGCTTCGTTTGATGTTACCGAAGTTTTTCTTATTACATCAAGTAGTGATGTCTTACCATGGTCAACATGTCCCATAACTGTAACTACAGGCGGACGAGGCCGTAAATCCCTGGCTGCATCTTCAATTTCCGGTATTTCCGTCAAATCGACTTCTGGTGGCAGTTCTTCGACATTTATATTAAACTCTGCCGCTACTAATACAGCTGTATCAAAATCAATTTCCTGATTAATTGTCGCCATTATTCCCAGCGTCATTAATTTCTTGATGACATCGGTCACTGTATAAGTCATTTTACTGGCTAGTTCCTTGACAGAAATACTTTCGCCGACCTTGATTATTTTAGGACGGATTATTTCTTGTTTCTGCTGAATTGGATGGTTTCTGTTATTTCTGTTACCGCGCCAATTTTTTCTGCCATTATTGCGATGTGAATTAAAGCTTTGGCCGCCGCTTTGATTATTGTGTCTATTTTGGTTTGGACGATTGGTGTTACCTCTGTTGCTGCTATTGCCCCTGTTAGTAGTAGTATTACCAGTGTTTCTATTACCGGTATTACCGGCACTTCTATTACCAGTATTACCGGTATTACCAGCACTTCTATTACCAGTATTTCCGGTACTGCTGCTGGTTCGGATATTGTTTCCCGGCCTGCTATTGCCAGTATTGTCATTGTGATGACTTCTGTGCATACTGCTGTCTCCGGCCGCTGTTCTGTCTTTTACCGGATTTCTATGTTGTTGGGCAGACTGCTGGGGCCGGCGTTGTTCTGTAGTTCTATTAGGCCGGTCATTATTAACTGTACGCGATTTTTCGCCACTTTGATGTTGATTGCCGCTTCTATTGATTTTTACGGTATCTGTTTGATGTTGAGCTGTAGTTTTTATCTTATCATTACCCCTATGCAATTGTTTTTTTTCGTGGTACTGGGTTTTATGCGTTGCAGCTGTGCTGCTGTTTGTCTTGGAATCATTCGGCAAACCAGCCTTCGGTTTACTGCCTTTTTCCCTTTTCTCATCACCTGCGACAGTTGTTTTATGTGCTGCATCGTCATATTGCTTAATTTGCTGCGTTCTTACTGGTGCTATTTGCTTCACTGACACTGTTTGTTTCACTGCTGCTATCTTGTTTTCCACCAGTCTGCGTTCATCATCACCAACGGTGCTGGCATGGCTTTTTACGGTTATATTATTACCACGCAATATATTCAAAACCGTCTTACTGTCAGTATTAAATTCTTTAGCTAAATCATATACTCTATATTTGGACATCGATCCACCCCCGCTTAACTTGATGTCACCTTAATATTTTATTTATTGCCGCAGCGAAGCCGCTGTCACATATTGCTATTGCGGCACGCTCACTTTTACCGACACTATTTCCAAGTAGTTCCTTATCCACAGTTGTAAAAATCAACGGCACCGCATGTTTTCCGGCAATTTTATTATAAATTTCCCTGGTTTTTTCTGCAGAGCTTTCCGCCACGAGTATGAGTACTGCCTCATTTCGTTCCACTGCTTTACTGACAGCCATTTCTCCAGAAGCTATCTTACCAGCCCGTGCAGCCATACTCAGCAGATTAACCAATTTTTGTTGAATTTTATCCACCTGCTTCTCCAAAATCTGCCCTCAGTTTCTCATATATCTTTTTATCAAGTGAACATTTGAATGATTTTTCCAGTCTGCGGCCCTTTATTGCTGCCTCCAAACATTCCCGTTTTGGACAGATATATGCGCCCCTGCCTGATTTTTTCCCTGTTTTATCTATTGAAAATTCACCTTCAGGGCTTTTCACTACTCTTATCATTTCACGTTTATTACGAACCGTCTGGCAGCCGACGCACATTCGCTGCGGTATTTTCTTTCCTGCGGTCATGGTTACCCTCCCCTGTTAATCAACGGAAAACGATTTTTCGCTGGTTACCGGTACTACTTCCATTCCATCAGCAAGATCGTTTTGTTCTGCCTGTGTTTCACTTTTTATATCTATTTTCCAGCCAGTCAGTTTTGCAGCCAGTCGGGCATTTTGCCCTTCTTTGCCAATCGCCAATGACAGCTGATAATCCGGCACTATGACCTTAGAAATCTTGGCATCTTCCTTCACCGCTACTGAAACCACTTTGGCCGGACTTAATGAATTGGCTATGTATTTGGCCGGATCCTGATTCCATTTTACTATATCAATTTTTTCACCATGCAGTTCGTCAACTACAGCCTGTACCCTGAGACCTCTTTGTCCAACACAGGAACCGACCGGATCTATATTTTCATCTTTGGAATAGACAGCTATCTTCGAGCGCATTCCCGGTTCCCGGGCTACTGATTTGATTTCTACCGAACCATCACTTATTTCAGGAACTTCTAACTCAAAAAGGCGCTTTAACAATCCGGGATGGGTACGCGATAAAAGTATCTGCGGGCCTTTAGTGGTCTTTTTTACTTCAACTATATATAATTTCAATCTTTCGTTTGGTGTATAGTTTTCGGTGGATATCTGCTCCGCCGGTGTCAATAGTGCTTCAGTGCGGCCAAGGTCAATTATTACATTTTTACCTTCCATTCGCTGCACAACACCAGTCAAGATGTCATTGGCCCGTTCAGAATATTCTTCAAAAATATTATTGCGTTCAGCTTCCCGGATTCGCTGTACTACGACCTGCTTGGCTGTTTGTGCCGCAATACGACCGAAATTAGCTGGTTTTATTACTTCTTCAATTACATCCCCGACTGCATAATCAGGATGAATTTTTTGTGCATCAGCCAAAGAAATTTCTGTGACATCATTTTTTACTTCATCAACAACATTTTTCACCACGTATATGTTAAATTCACCTGTAGTGCGATCAAGTGCTACCCTTACGTTTTGTGCCGAATTAAAATTTTTCTTGTACGCAGAAATAAGTGCCGCTTCAATTGCGTCAAACAACACTTCCAATGATATTCCTTTTTCCTTGCCGACTTCACGAAAGGCATCTAAAAAGCCTTTATTTTTGGTAGCCAAATTAATATCCTCCTAAAATCCAAATTTAAAAATCTATATGCAAACGGACTGATGCCAATTGTGTCCGTAAAATTGACAATGCATCATTCAACGTTATTGTCTTATCATCAAATGAGGTAAGTTTACCGGTAAATTCCTTCTTGCCGTTAAGCGGTGCATAAGTCACAACATCAACATCTTTACCCATTTCCCGTGCAAAATCACGATCTTTTCTTAACAAACGATCCAATCCCGGCGAAGATACTTCTAAAATATAACTGTCTTTTATTAAACCGACTTTCTCGATAGCTTCATCAAGAAAACGACTTACTTTTTGACAATCATCCAAATCAATGCCACCCTGTTTATCAATAAAAACCCTCAGGTACCAATTTTTTTCCTTGATATAATCCAAATCAACAAATTCGTATTCCGTATCTGCCAGTAAATTCTGTACCAGTTTTTCTGCTTCAGTTTCTATTCGTCCGCTCATTTGCCCCTCCTAAAATGTGATACTGCTTATAATACTAAAGAGTGGGTTTGCACCCACTCTTTAAAATACACGCTTAAATTGGTATATATATTATACCATCAAATGTAAAAAATGTAAACTGATATAAACCATTAATATCACAAATTTTAAACTTTTTAATCACCTTACATTGTCGATCACTTTTTATTATAATGTTTTTTACGCAAAATATTAAGTTTTTTTAAAACAGCGGGCTCAATTCGGTCAGCTATTTCACTGCGCCGCGAATAATCTGCTGTATTTCCATCATTTACTACATAACTGTTACGAAGTTTTTTCTTAGTATTTTTAATTGTCCGTCCTAATTCCTTGACCGTTACACGATAGGCTCCGGCACCTAAAATAGCACTTTGCTCCGCACCGTCCGAAGTCACGACAAATACTTCCCGGCCTTCACGTACCGATCGATATGCCAAACGCTCAATATAACTGTCTGCCGTTTCTTTTTTCTTGGTATAAACTATTTCAAAATGCTCATTCAATTGCTCATAAGATTGCGCTGATTTTGTATATAAGGCATCGAATACAAGAGTTACATCATATTTTTCATAGGCACCATATTCTAATAAAATATGAATCAATTTGTCGCGGGCATGTTCCAAATCATTACTGGAACCTAACAGTTCCGGCCAGCAGTTTATGACATTATAACCATCGACAATCAATTGGGCCCGCATTTTGATGATCATACCAATCCGGCCTCCTTTACAGCATGCGCTGTTTCAGCGCTTCATACATGAGGATGGCTGCCGCATTAGATGCATTCAGTGAATTTATCTTTCCATACATTGGAATTTTTACCAGAAAATCGCAGGATTGACGCACTAACTGTCCAATACCCTTACCTTCACTGCCGATGACGATAGCCAATGCCCCTTTGAAATTGGCATCATAATAAAAAGTTTCGGCAGAAGCATCAGCTCCGGCGATCCAAAAACCAGCTTCTTTCAATTCTATCAGAGTCTGGGCAATATTATTGACGCGGATCACGGGTACATATTCTATTGCACCGGCCGATACTTTTGCCACTGTAGAAGAAAGAGGGCAGCTGCGACGCTTAGGGATTATCACTGCATGAACACCAGCTGCATCAGCAGTACGTAAGACTGCACCGAGATTATGCGGATCTTCTATTTCATCCAGGATTAGGAAAAACGGTGTTTCCTTCTTTTGTTTAATATCTTCCAATACATCTTCCAGCAAAGCATAGTCAACCGGCGGTGTATAAGCCAGTATCCCCTGATTATGGCTGGTACCACCAAGTTCATTAATTTTATTTTGGCTTACTGTATGTACAATAACCTTTTTTTGTCTGGCCAATCCTATTATTTCCTGAATTGATCCGCCATGGGCATTCTCCGCCACCAGCAGTTTATTTATCGGTCGATCATTTTTTAATGCTTCCCGTACAGCATTGCGGCCTGTTAAAATATCCGGTGATATTTCCTGTGCCTGTGCTGCAGGATCTTTTACCTGCTTTTGGGACTTAAATGGAGCCGTCTTGTTTTTATTTAATTTTCCCATATCTTTTTTATATTTTTTTTTGCCGCCGGTGAATGTCTGGGACATTTTATTTTTCTTCTGTTCCGTTTTTGCGAATTTTTTCTTATTACCTGTCATTTTTTCTCCCAATCAGCCATTTATTCTTAATTATTTTCACGCAATTTTATCATCTCATCAAACATACCGCATGTCATATCGCCTTCCGGACACACCCCTGTCGCTACACAAGAAGCACCTGCATTCTTAAACAACAGCGGTGCAACGCTTTTTACTTCTTTGAGCATCATATAAGCCATTGCCCTTATTTCCCACTGAGCCCGCTGACAACAACGCAATGAGAAAAAGTGCAGCAACGAGCGGGTATTGAAGGTGGCTAATATCTTGGTTTCAGTTGCATTACTCAAAACATAGCGGGCATCTTCCTTAGGAATTTTCAAGCCGGTCAATATATCATATGTCTTACGTACCTCTTGCATCATTTTTTCAAATTGCTGCCTGGCCTGTTCATTTCCAGCAATCGACGGCGGTGTTATATATTCAAAATCGTGTTCAGCTACGTAACGTTGTGATTGCTGTGAATAAGAAGCAATCCGATGGCGCACCAGCTGATGTGTAAGTACACGTGAAACCCCTTCAATAGCAAAGGTAAAACTAGCATGTTCTAACGTAGAAGCATGACCCATCTTAACAATTTTCCTGACAAGCTTTTCCACTTGGTCATCCGTCATTTTTTCTTCTAATTTTTCTGCCCCCACCGATGAATAGCACAATCGAGCTGCCATTGCCACAGTACGTTCCGGTTCCGGTGTATAGTCTATAAGCTTTACTTTCATAAAAAACCTCCATTCATCAAAGGCAGCCATCGTTTACCGACAACGGCTGCCTTTATTATAGCATCAATTTATACTTTACAAATAAAATTTTACTAAACCTTTCTAACACGGATAAATATGCTGTTTTAAATCTGCATATCATTCATGAGAAAATTTGTCTTTCAAAATAACATCATGGGCACCGCCTTCAACAATACTTGTTGAGGATACCAGTGTCAATTTTGCTTTTGTTTGGAATTCCTTGATATTCAAAGCTCCACAGTTGCACATCGTCGAGCGTAATTTACTTAAAGTCAAATCAACATTATCTTTCAGAGAGCCGGCATATGGTACATATGAATCAACGCCTTCCTCAAATGACAGTTTCTTATCGCCACCCATATCATAACGCTGCCAGTTGCGGGCCCGATTGGAACCTTCGCCCCAATATTCTTTATAATACGTTCCATTTATCCGCACCTTGTTAGTCGGGCTTTCATCAAACCGCGAGAAATATCTTCCCAGCATCATAAAATCCGCTCCCATTGCCAAGGCCATACCCATATGATAATCATGGACAATACCACCGTCAGAACAAATCGGTATATAGACACCGGTTTCCTTATAGTATTCGTCACGGGCGTGGGCAACGTCAATTACCGCTGTTGCCTGTCCGCGTCCAATCCCCTTTGTTTCACGTGTGATACAGATTGAACCGCCACCAATACCCACTTTAACAAAATCAGCACCGGCATCAGCTAAAAAGCGAAATCCTTCTGCATCAACGACATTACCGGCCCCAACTTTAACATCTTCACCGAAATGTTCATGAATGTATTGCAAAGTTATCTTTTGCCATTCACTAAATCCCTCGGAGGAATCAATACACAGCACATCCGCACCGGCCTTTAACAATGCCGGTACACGTTCCGCATAATCCCTGGTATTTATCCCCGCACCGACAAGATATCTCTTTTTATCATCAATGAGTTCATTTTTATTTTCCTTGTTGTCAGTATAGTCCTTACGAAAGACCATATAGCGCAAACGTTGATTTTTATCCACGAGCGGCAGCATATTCAATTTGTTGTCCCAGATCATATCATTGGCAGAGGACAGCGTCGTTGTTTCGGCATTGGCATAGACAAGTTTATCAAACGGTGTCATAAATTCCGCAGCTTTTGTATTCATAGGCATCCGGGTTATGCGATAATCACGACTGGTAACTATCCCTACCAGCTTTCCATTAGCCGTACCGTCTTCAGTAACAGCCATTGTCGAATGTCCCGTTTCATCTTTTAGTTCCAATATTTCTCCCAGTGACGTAGTGGGCTTAATATTGGAATCACTGCTTACGAAACCAGACTTATAATTTTTTACCCGGCTTACCATCCCGGCCTGTTTTACTATTGACTGCGAACCATAAATAAATGATACGCCGCCTTCCTTTGCCAGAGCAATAGCCATTGCATCGTCAGATACAGCCTGCATGATTGCCGAAGTCATTGGAATATTCAGGCTCAGCTTTACCTTTTCTCCCTTTTTGAATTTCACCAATGGTGTCTTCAAAGAAACATTAGCCGGAATACACTTATCAGATGAGTAACCGGGAACTAATAAATATTCGCCAAAAGTGTGCGCTGGTTCCTTAAAAAAATATGCCACGTTACATTCTCCTTTTACCTAAATTTGATTAGTATAAATAATAGTACCTTTATTTATATCTTGTCAACACATTATAGTAAAAAACTGCCGTGTGAACAACAGCAGTTTTGTAATCGGAGCCAATTTTTCTTACAGCTGTACGCTATAAGAATTTCTATCTCCTGCGTCATTATATTTTTGTATTATTTCTGCATATATAATCACTTTTTGATAAATTTATGTGCTGGCAGTAAAGTTTTCTGTTGCATAAGCAATACTTGCTGAGCAAAAACCTTTTCGATAAAGATATTGCATGTATTTACCGGTATCCTGCTTTTTAGTGAAATGTATTTTTAATGCCCGGCAGGCTGCTTTTTTTTCGTATTCAGCCAAGTCACCGTCCAGGCAATCGGCTATCACGTCAGACGAAAAACCCCTTGAACGCAGTTTATATTTAATTTCCAAAACACTGTAACGGCCTGCCACGATATAAACCCGGCTCATACTCTTGCACAAAGCCGCATCATTCAAATAACCTTTCTGCAATAATTTCCCCAAAGCAGCATCAATTTCTGCTTTTTCATAACCACAGCGATGCAGCTTGTCACGCAGACATTTTACAGAATAGTCATGCACTGATAAATAGTCCACTGCTTTCACCAGCGCCGATTTATTACTTTTTACTGTCATCCGCTGCCGCCTTGGCCGTTGTTTCAGCTACCTTTCCCTGTACATTTTTTCCTGCTGTTTCCGATTCTGCCGGCTGCATTACTTTTGCCCTTATCTTATCTTCTATTTCCTGACACATTTGCGGATTTTCCTTCAGGAACAGCTTGGCATTTTCCTTGCCTTGTCCCAGCCTTGTTCCTTCATACGAGTACCACGTACCGCTTTTATCAACAATCTCCAGATTGGTTCCCAGGTCAATGACATTACCCTCACGCGAAATTCCCTCGCCATACATAATGTCAAATTCAGCCTGTTTGAACGGCGGTGCTACTTTATTCTTCACAACTTTGATGCGGGTGCGATTTCCGACTATGTCATTGCCTTGTTTTATTGTGTCGATCTTACGTACATCAAGGCGAATAGTTGCATAAAACTTTAAGGCGCGTCCGCCGGTAGTTGTTTCCGGGCTGCCAAACATTACCCCGACCTTTTCACGTATCTGGTTGATAAATATTGCTGTCGTACGTGATTTACTAATGTAACCGGTCAGCTTACGCATCGCCTGTGACATCAATCGCGCCTGCAGACCAACATGTGAATCACCCATTTCACCTTCAATTTCAGCCTTTGGTACTAATGCGGCTACCGAATCGATGACAACCACATCAATTGCCCCGCTGCGCACTAAGGCATCGGCAATATCCAAAGCTTGTTCACCATTATCAGGTTGCGATATAAGCAGCTCATCTATATCAACACCTAATCTTTTTGCATAAACAGGATCCAGCGCATGTTCAGCATCAATAAATGCCGCTGTGCCACCTGTTTTTTGCGCTTCAGCTATAATATGCAGCGCTACAGTTGTCTTACCGGATGACTCTGGTCCATATATTTCAACAATCCTGCCACGCGGTACGCCTCCGACACCAAGTGCCAGATCAAGTGCCAGGTTACCTGTATGAATAACTTCAATATTCATGTTCACGGCGGCTTCCCCCAGCTTCATAATCGCACCCTTGCCAAAATCACGTTCGATTTGTTTCAGCGCATTTTCTAAAGCTTTTTCCTTGTCCAAGCCTTGATTTTTTTCCATAAATTACCCTACCAGCCTTTCTCTTCTATAGATTGATTATACCTGAGTTAAACTATAAAAGCAATATAAAATAAAGAAAAGTGAATTCAGCCATAAATAATTCTTAACACGAAGTCAGTCCACCATCTACACTCCAAACTGCACCTGTAACAAAGGAAGCCTTTTCTGATGCCAGAAAATAAATAACATCGGCCGCTTCCTGTGCCGTGCCGATCCGTCCCAATGGATACAGTTCAGCCGCAGCTTTGGCTGCGGCCTCATTTCCGGCAAACTGTGCCCGCGTCAGCGGTGTATCAATATCTCCTGGGCATACACAATTCACCCTGATTTTAAAGCCGGCCAATTCTAAAGCTAAAGCTTTACTGAATACAGTTACCGCTCCTTTTGCCGCACAGTACAATGTGCAAAAATAGTTGCCGTTGATGCCGGCATCAGATGATATATTGACAATAGCCGGGTTTTGTCTGCTTTTTTTTAATAGTGGCAGCACATATTTACACATAAAATATGTGCCTTTTATATTAATGCCCATCATTTCATTAAAATCAGCTTCCCCTACCTCGTCAATCGGTTTTTCCTGATACATGCCTGCTGAATTGATCAGAATATCCACTTGTATAAAATTTTTTTCTATCTGTCTCACAGCTTCCCGGCATTGTCCGCATTCTTTTACATCAGCTGCTATAAAATGGTATTGGGCAGTAAATTTTTTTAATGCGGCGGCAGCCATTTCATATTTTTCCTGTGAACGTCCTATAGCTATTACTCTATCCCCATTTTCCAGATACAATCTTGCTGTCGCCAATCCTATGCCGGAGGTGCCGCCTGTTATAATTACAGTTTTCATATAATACTCCTAAAAAAATACGGAGCCTGAGATATCTCAGGCTCCGTAGATAATCGGTAAATTAATTTACAGCATCTTTCAATGCCTTACCTGCTTTAAATACAGGATTCTTCGATTCAGGGATTTCGATTGCAGCCCCGGTTTGAGGATTACGACCTTTACGGGCAGCGCGAGTTCTTACTTCAAAAGTACCAAAGCCAATCACCTGTACTTTATCACCTTTTACTAAAGTATCTTGTACACTGGTAAAAATAGCATTAACTGCCTTTTCTGCGTCTTTTTTTGTCAAACCAGCCTGTTCTGCAACACTGGCCACTAATTCGGATTTATTCACTGATATAACCTCCTTTTGATTTTATCACGATACTTTCAATTCGCTATAACTTGCCTGTTTCCTTTTTTTATCTGCAAAATTTATAAAAATTTTATATTTTCATCACAAAAAAACTGCTTTTTCCGCATTTTATCCACTAAATTTAAATCGCACACTTACAATTTTTTAGCTGTATTCCAAAAATCATCTAATTGATCCAGAGAAAAACTTTTCCAATCTCCGCCACTTTTTTTTACCTGTTTTTCCACATAGGAAAAACGTTGACGAAATTTTTTACTACTGGTCAATAGCGCCATTTCCGCATCCACCTGCAAAAAGCGTGATAAATTCACCACAGTAAACAAAACATCCCCCAATTCTTCTTCGACAGCCGACTTATCGCTGCCGGCTGCTGCCTGCTGCAGCTCTTTTATTTCTTCGGCCAGCTTTTCCCATACCGGTTTAATATCCGGCCAATCAAACCCAACCTTAGATGCTTTATTTTGCAGTTTATATGCGCTCATAAGGGAAGGCAGATCTTTTGGTATCCCGTCCAGCACTGATTTTCTATATTGCTTCTCCTGTCGTTTGATAGCTTCCCAATTCATTAAAACCTCGCCGGCATCTTTCACTGTGACATCACCGAAGACATGCGGATGACGACGAACCAATTTGGCCGTGACTCCATCAACAACGTCCTGCATGCTAAACAAGCCTGTTTCTTCCGCCATCCGGGCATGAAACACCACCTGCATCAATAAATCACCCAATTCTTCACATAAAAGTGTCGGATCATTCATATCAATAGCCTCTATTACCTCATATACCTCTTCAACCAGATTACGGCGCAGCGATTTATGCGTCTGAACTATATCCCACGGGCAGCCGCCCGGTTCCCGCAATCTTTTTATAATGTCCATTAATGGTGTCAATGTAAAACTTTTCTGCCCAGTCGATTGTTTTGGCACATATAAACTTGTCAGGTAATCAATTTCTTTATGCCGGTCAATTTCATAAAGCGGCATGCGTTCTATTTTTTCATCTGCCAATCCCAGTCGATGCAGTAATATTACTTCATAATCATCCGGCAGGCTGTCCATCAAAGTCAGCTTTACCTCCGATGCCGTATGCGCATCATACAATTGCGTTACAACAGTTCCTACCGACGTGTCAAACGGCTGCTGTCCCAAAGCCAGTGCATCAGTCACCAGCATTCCATTTATCGGGTCAACTTCCAATCGTGCATATAATAACTCCAGAAAACTCATACCCGGATAAATCTTGATATTTATATTTTTTTTAGCGGCCATCGCACGAATGAGTGTAACGGTTTCTTCTGCGACTAATGGACTGCCAGGCACTGCGTAAACCACTTCTTCTCCTGCTGCTGCACAATTAACCACTGACTCGCTTATCTTTGCATATACAGCATCAAATGATTCCTGCTGCTCATACATGCAGTCATACGATATAAAATTGATTTTGGCTTCTTCGATAGCTCTGACTGCAGGATGATACTTTGTCCGTAAGCGCAGCGGTTTAGCTGATGACAATAAATTCCACGCTTCTTTTGTTATCAAGCCGCCGTCTGATGGTCCCAGACCAATTATATTTATGCTTCCCATTTTTTCTCCTTCTTTATGCGGCTATTCCAGCCATTCTCTTGAGTGTACGAATAATAATAGCCAGTGGATTATCCAATGTTTTTTGAGTCAATTTAAGCTGCACACAATTGTGTTCGTTCTGAAACTTTATCAGCCCGCCCAAGTATTTACGCATGAGCAGCAAATTTTCAGCCTTTATTTTATGGTCAGGCAGCAAAGTAAATTCGACCCGATCATTTTTTTCTACTATCGATTTTATTCCCATATCACGAGCCAGATTTTTTATACCGGCAATCTGCAATAAATTAGCAACAGGCAGTGTCAGTTTCCCAAAGCGATCTTCCATGTCTTCTTTCAGATTAAGCAGCTGAGTATCATTGCGCAAAGCAGCAATTCTTTGATATATTTCCATCTTGTGCATAGCATCATCTATATATTCACCATCAATATAAGCATCAACTTTTATTTCAATCAGCGGTTCCTCTTGTATTTCTATATTTTTACCGCTGCCCAGCTGTGCAACGGCTTCTTCCAATAAGCGGCAGTACATTTCAAAACCGACACTGGCAACATGTCCATGCTGCTGAGCTCCAAGTAAATTACCGGCACCGCGTATTTCTAAATCCCGCATAGCTATCTTAAAACCTGACCCCAGTTCAGCAAAATCCTTTATGGCCTGCAGACGTTTTTCGGCAGTTTCAGTAAGTACCTTATCCCTTTGATAAACAAAATAAGCAAATGCCATATTTTTAGAGCGTCCCACCCGGCCGCGCATTTGATATAGCTGTGATAAACCAAACCTGTCAGCATCGTAAATAATTATAGTATTAGCATTAGCTATATCCAGTCCATTTTCAATAATACTGGTAGCCAACAATACATCATACTTTCCCTCGTAAAAATCCATCATCGCTTTTTCCAGCAGTATTTCAGACATCTGCCCGTGAGCTACTTTGATTCTGGCTTCAGGCAGCATATCTGTCAGTTTTAAATACATTTTGTCAATACTTTCGACACGATTATAAATAAAATATACCTGACCGCCGCGCCGCATTTCCCGCCGGATCGCATCACTGATAATTGTATCGTTATTTTCTATGACATAAGTTTGTATGGAAAATCTTTCTTTTGGCGGCGTCTCTATCACACTCATATCCCGTGCGCCGACCAAAGACATATGCAATGTGCGGGGTATAGGTGTGGCACTGAGCGTCAAAACGTCAATATTTTTACTCATTTTTTTGATTTTTTCTTTTTGTTTGACACCAAATCTTTGTTCTTCATCAACTATCAAAAGGCCTAAATTACTAAATTTAACTTTTTTACTATTCAAAATACTATGTGTTCCGATAAGTATATCAATTTGTCCGGCAGCTAATTTTTCCAAAGTATTTTTTTGTTCTTTAGGAGTTCTGAACCGGCAGATTACATCGACTGTTGGCAAAAAGCCTTCAAATCTGGCGCTGAAGGTTTGAAAATGCTGCTGTGCCAATACTGTTGTCGGTACCAATACTGCCACCTGCTTACCATCCATAGCTGCTTTAAAAGCTGCCCGCATGGCCACTTCGGTCTTACCAAAACCGACATCACCGCATAATAGCCGATCCATCACTTTTTCTTGCTCCATATCAGCTTTTATTTCTTTAACAGCAGCAAGCTGATCCGGTGTTTCTTCATAGGGAAAGGCTTCCTCAAATTCTTGCTGCCACGGTGTGTCCGGTGGAAAAGCATACCCTTTGCTGCTTTTTCTTGACGCATAAAGTTCAACAAGTTCCTTGGCAATTCTTTCAACTGAGGCTTTTGCCTTTGCTTTAGCTTTATTCCACGCTATACCATCCATTTTGCTGAGATGCGGTACATCACCTTCACTGCCGATATATTTCTGCAGCAAATGCACCTGATCAATTGGCACAAATAATTTATCGTCGCCGCCGTATTTTATATTAAGGTAATCCCGATGTATCCCATTAACGGTAATTGTTTTTACCCCAAGATATTTACCAATACCATGGTTAATATGCACAACATAATCACCAACATTGATATCGCGGAAATGAGTTATTTTTTCTCCCTTATTGGCCGGGCGGGCTATTGAACGTTTTTTCTGACGCCCCATTATATCTTTTTCCGTTATGATCACTGTATGTGCGTTAGGGAATTCAAATCCATTAGATAAACTGCCCGTCACAATACATACTAATCCCTTAGTTAATTTTCCTGAGCGTGAAAAATTAGCCGGAATTTTGTGCTGATTTAATATGTCATGCATATATTCGGCTTTTTGCTCGTCATCCATTACAATTATTATGTCATTTTTATCTTCCAGCCAATTATTTAATTCATCGCACAACAGCTTGATCTGCTTTTGAAACGGAGCAACTGCTTTTACTGTCATGCTTATCATTTCATCCGGTTCAGCCGCCGGTATTTTTTGCAGCATTAATGAATAATACAATATATTATTTTTACTGGCTGCAGCCACTATCTCGTCCCAGGAAAAAATTTCATCTTTTATTTCCGGTGTTTCCCGAACCATAGCACTGATATCCTCACGAATCCGCAATGGTTCATCAATCAATACGACAGAATTTTTTGGCAAGTATGACAAAAATATTGCCTTTTCATTTGATTCACCGGTCGGTGCTAACGGCATTATCGTCACTGTACTGATATTTTTTATGGAACGTTGTGACTCTAAACTAAAAACCCGGATCGATTCTATTGTATTATCAAAAAATTCTATACGAAATGGTTCCGCAGCGTTAATTGGAAATACATCGATAATACCGCCGCGCTGACTAAACTGCCCCATATGCTCCACCTGTTCGATGGATTCATAGCCTAATTTGACTAAATTTTGCAGCAAATCTTCCCGTTCTATTTCGGCCCCAATTTTTACCTGCAAACTATATTTGTCAAAATCAGCTTTCGATAAATTTTTTTGCACTGTCGAGACCGCATTAGCAATAACTACCAGTGGATCTTCCTGATGAGTCAGGCGGCCCAATATCTCCATGCGTTTTCCTGTGAGCTCCATGCTCTTTGCCGTAGCCGAAACACTTACCACGTCAAGTGCCGGCAATTCAACAATTTTATCATTGGGCAAAAGTCCCGCCAAATCATCCAGCCAGCTTTCAACAGCTTCATTACTGCTACAGATGATAACTGTCATTTTCGGTTTTTGCAAATAACAATCCGCAGCTATCACATGCTTTTGAGTGCCAGATATCCCATATATATAACTTTGCCCTTTATCCCGGCCATAAGAGCTCAATATTTTTTTCACTGTCGGGTCAGTTGAAATTTTATCAAAAATGATGTTCATAATCGTCTCCCCTTGCCCAAACCAAAAGGGGACTACCAAAATATATTCCTGATAGTCCCTGGGCGCATGGTTTTTATTATAATGTGCTAAATAAATATCGTCAAGTAAACTTTATGCGCTGTAGACAATTTTCTGTCTATATAAATTATTTTGCTAAATTCGGTAAAAAATATATTTCACCGGTAAAATGTGTTAAAATGTATTTTTATAGTTTGTTTTTTATATTTGTTTTTATCATCCAATTTTGGCTCAGCTAATTTTCCGTAATTATTACAAATTTGAGGCCGTACCATGAAAAAATTCATAGCATTTGCTTTCATCATTTTATATTTTACATTGGTTTGCATCTTTTTAACAGAAAAAACTGATGTACTCGCACTAAAAAATATTCCTTGGAATATCCAATTTAAAAACGCTGCTATTATCAGCTGGCAGCGATTCCCCTATCCTTGTTATTATGAAATTGATATATTTGCCAAAAATCCCGACAGCCTTACCGATGATTCACCTTACCATCTGCTAAAGAGAGATTTTTCCTTTGATAACGAATACAAACTTCCTCCTGCGGTCACACCCGTATACTATCAAATTAAGGCTCATGGTATGTTCGGCATGATTGGTACACCTTCACCACTGACCGGTAATCCTCGTTTCACTGCCAATCCTCTCAAGCCAATACTGCTCACTGACTACACACAAAAAAGTCCTGCCAGCCAGCGGCCCTTTTTAACCTGGCATACCGTTCCCAACGCAGTTTCATACGAATTGGAAATATTATCCGGACTGCCGGATAATCCCAATGGAACAAAACTTTCCACCAGTAATCATCTATACAGCACGCACGAAATTTTTACGCATGGCTGCCAAGTTGATCTTTCACCATATTCGGATTCACCCAAGCTTTATTGGCGAATACGGGCACTTGATGTCCACGGCAACCCTATTGGCATATTTTCTGATGCCCGTCAAATATATGTTGACAAGCATGCTTCTTCCCCACAAAAGCCACTGATTGATTCATATGATACTCTTCCAGACGCACAGGTACCGCTCTATCCGGTATATCACTGGATTCCCTTGCTCAATGTCAAACGTTACGAAGTGGAAATACTTGATCATCCACCGGCAGCACAAAATACCACCAGTCCTTCTAGAAATCGTCTGGAGGCACTTACCGTTTACAATCTTTTCAGCTGTTATGATCCCAAGCCTTATATTAAACCTGGTACATATTATTGGCGTGTCAGGGGCATTGATGATGCCGACAACACCATCGGGACCTGGTCCGATACACAGGAAATGCATATATTACCACCAGCCGAACGCAGTGTCGATGTTGCTACTTTTGGCGACAGCATCACACACGGCGGCGGCAATATATCGTATTCACCGGCCAATATCGAATACAGCTATCAAACTTATCTGGACTTTCCTACAATAAATCTCGGCAGGAGCGGTGACACATCACACACATCACTGGAACGTTTTGACCATGATGTCCTTCCTTTTAAACCGCGTAATCTGCTAATACTGTGCGGTTCAAACAGCCTGCGCGATGAAAGCATCTCTGCGCAGATGATAATTGATGATCTTGCCGCTATTCGCATCAAATGTGAACAAAATAATATCCGTCCGGTTTTCATGACTCTGCCGCCGCTTAATCCGGCCAATATACAGTCTACATTCAATGTCACCACTGATCCTGCCTGGTGGGAAAAACAGCAGCAGGTCAATATGTACATCCGTACATTACCCTATTATATCGATCTGACGCCTTACCTTACTGATTCATCCGGACAATTATCTGAAAAATATTCCCCGGATGGCCTTCATCCTGATTTACTCGGTAAACAAATAATGGGAACAGTAGTAAATCAGCACAAAAACTTATTTATTTGGTCTGAATCGACTCCTTAGCAGTTTCTTGCCATAAAAGCCGCTGACTATGTGCCATCATTGGCAAAATTAGTCAGCGGCTTTATTTTTAACCCAGATTTTCCAGTTCCTGAGCCGCTCCCATAGCAGCAATTATTCCATGTTCAAAAGTAAGTGCTCCCTGCATGTAAACACTATATGGTTCACGCATCGGTCCATCAGCACTTAGTTCAATAGAAGCTCCCTGTACAAATGTTCCTGCTGCCATTATCACCTGATCAGCATATCCCGGCATATCCCAGGGTTCAGGTGTAGCAAATGAATCCACCGGTGAATATTTTTGTATACCGCGACAAAAAGCAATTAATTTTTCTTTGGTTTTCAATTCTATTGCCTGAATTATATCACCACGCTTATCATTTGGCCGCGGTGTCGTAATATAACCAAGGCGGGCAAAAAATGCTGCGGCAAAAACAGCACTTTTCACTGCTTGAGCCACTACATGCGGAGCTAGAAAAAAGCCTTGGAATAACAGTCGATTATTGGCAAGTGACGCCCCGAGTTCTCCACCCATACCAGGTGACGTCAATCGATATGAAGCCAAATCTACCAAATCTTCTCGTCCGACAATATATCCACCGGTAGGAGCAATACCACCACCCGGGTTTTTTATCAAAGATCCTCCCATGATATCGGCACCGACTTCAGTTGGTTCTTTGGTTTCAATGAATTCTCCATAACAATTATCAACAAAACAAATACAATCCGGTTTTATACTTTTAACAAAATCACATATCGCTCCAATTTCATCCACCGTGAGTGTCGGCCGCATGCTATAACCACGTGATCGCTGTATTAAAACCAATTTAGTTTTTGCATTGATGCAGCGCTTCACCGAATCATAATCGACATGTCCGTCTTTGGTAAGCTCGGCCTGGCGATATCCTATATTAAATTCTTTCAAAGACCCTGCCGCGGCTTTTTCATAACCAATAACGGTGCGCATAGTATCATAAGGTGCGCCCATGACTGCCGCCATTTCATCACCAGGCCGCAAAATACCAAACAACACAGTTGACAACGTATGAGTACCAGAGACAAAATGAGTCCGAACAAGCGCTTTTTCGGTTTTAAATACAGCCGCATACAGTTCTTCCAACTTACCGCGTCCGATATCATCATAAGCATACCCGGTCGATGTATTAAAATGTGCATCCGATACTTTCACCTGACGCATAGCATTTAATATTTTCAAGGTGTTGTGCTGCGCTGTATTATCCGGCCCCGCAAAGTACTTTTCACATTCCTGCAGCGCAGTATTTTTAGCCTGGATTATTTTTTCAGAAAACATATTTTCTCCTTTATCAACATTACTATAGCAATTTAACTTTACACCCCATAGAAAAAGCCCCTATCCTGCTGGATAAGGGCTCAAGCTAAACGTAAGAGCGCGTATATTAGTTAGCACGCTGAACTTTGCTGCTGGTGCGCAGGCAACGAGTGCAAACGTTGATGCGTTTTACTTCGCCATCCACTACTGCACGCACACGTTGAATATTAGGTTTCCATTTGCGTTTAGTTTTCAAATGAGAATGGCTGACATTCATACCTGCCATTTCACCTTTACCACAAATTTCACAAACACTTGCCATCTATAATACGCCTCCTTAATTATCACAAGTTAGTCAAAACACAGTAAAAATAATATATCATAAATTCAATAAAAAAGCAATATTTATTTATCGTTTTGCATACACACCAATGGTCAATTCATTTAAAATCGGCCAATATTTTTGTGAAAAATATCGGCAAACGGCCGCTGCGATAACAGACAAAACGACTGTGCCCAAATAGAATGCTATACTGTTATAAGCCGTCATTACCATATTCAATTTAACCATAACAGCTGCCAGCAAGGCAATAAAAACCGGATGGCACAAATAGGCAAAATATGAATGACGTCCCAATAGAGAAAAAGCCTTTTCTAATAGCCGCGGTAACTTACAATTATAAAACTCACTAAACAAAAATATACTGGCCCCGATCGTATAAAACACTCCTGCCGGTGACAATTGATGGGCCGTGTTAATAGCCTCCAAAACAGTATAATTTTCTATGAACAGACAGTAGTAATAATATGCCAGCAGACCTAATAATGACACAAAGAAAAATGCTGCGATCGACAGGCGATAATGTTTCATAAATATTTTAAAATCATCGTAATGGACTGCCAGATAACCGCCCAAAACAAATATGAATATATAATGCATTACCCAATAATTCAGTCGGTAAACCAATAAATCCCGCAGTACCGGATTGGCAATTCCATATGGATTCATAACAAAACTTGAATAATAGTCAAATGCTATCTGCAGCACCAGCAGCACTGTCAAATTAATACAGCTGCTATGTTTCACCATGTATTCCCACAGTGGCATAAGCAGATAAAACCAGATCAGTATCACCATAAAATACAATTGATAACAAGCCGTGCCAAAAAACAGCATACTGAGCAGCTGTAGTGGATTGAGAAGGGAAAAAGCATGGTAACGCCAAACATAAAATACCACATACAGCAATGACCATGCCACATAAGGAACGATGACCGTCCTGGCACGCTTTTTCATAAAATTTTTATAGTTAAGTGACTTGTTTATATCCAGGTTATAAAAAAGTCCAAATGCTGAAATGAAAAAAAATATCGGCACGGAAAATCTTGTAAAAATTTCAAAAACTGCCACCAAATGGATATTTGCAGCTGCATTTACAATATACTGTGATCCTACATGAATACCAATAACTCCCAGCATAGATATGCCGCGCATATACTCGATGGCATTTATCCGCGGTTTTTTTAAAGCTCCGGCTTTATCCATTACGGCTTATTTACCTTCTGCAGCGAGTCGTCCAATCAAAGTCTGCACCAATAATACCTGCGGTACAACTGTATCAAGCTGCAGCCTTTCCTGTGGTGTGTGAATATCAATATTAGTCGGGCCAATCGATATGATATCTATCACATTGTTTTTATCAGCAAAATAATTGCATTCAAGCCCGCCATGAATAAATTCGACTTTCATTGGACGGCCATTTTGTTCGGTAAATACCTGTCCGGCCAATTTTACCAGCTTACTGTCAGGATCGCCGTTCCAAGCCGGAGAAGTGGGTGAAAGCACCGCTTTAAAGCCGCTGCATTCCGCTGATAACCGCTGTGCCGTTTTAATAAAAGCAAGTGATGCGTTAGTAGCGCTTCTTGATAATATATGAACTGTTATCTTGTCATCCGCAATGTTCATACGCCCGATATTTGATGATAATTTGGGCAGCTGCGTTGTTTTTTCCGACATAGCGTACACGCCGCTGTGTACCATGCACAAAAGTGCGATAAGCGCCTCGGTAGATTTGCCATCAATTACCCTATCAGGCAGTTCCGTCTGTTCAAAAACAAATACGGCATTTTTTTCTGTTGCCCCATATATTTCCTGAAATCCTTGTTTCATCTGTGACAAAGTCTGCTCAATTGCCGGTCTGTCTGCCGCATCGCAGACTATTTTTACCGATGCCTGTGCAGCTATTGCATTATCGGCTGTACCACCGTTCATATCAGCCAAAGAAAATTGAATATTTTTTTCCATCAGGTTTTCCAAAATAAAGCCCAATATTTTTATTGCGTTACAGCGATTCCGCCCGATTTCTGTACCGGAATGACCACCCAAAAGATGCTTTATGCCAATATGCAGTGCGCAATTTCCCTGCGGTTTATTCCATACGACCTGCTTTTCCATCGCAATCCGCACATTACCGGCACTACCCACCGTAACCATATCGTAATCTTCCGAATCACAATTGATCAGATATTTAACATTGTCTAAATATTTTTTATCCAAGCCGCGCGCCCCGGTCATCGATTGTTCCTCATCAACGGTGAAAATAACCCTCAGCGGTCCATGCACAAAATCCTGTGCCAAAACATATAGTATGATGGCAATTCCCATACCGTCATCAGCTCCAAGGCTTGTTCCTGCCGCTGATAAAAACTTCCCATCATTATGTATCTTTATTGAATCGTGCAGTGGATCATAATCAACGCCGGCCTCAGCTATACATACCATATCCATGTGCCCTTGCAGCAGTATGAGTGGTTTATGCTCAAAACCTGCAGCGGCCTTTTTATCTGCAATAATATTATTATACTCATCTTGAATCACTTTAAGCCCCATGCGGCGCAGCCGCGCAGCCAAATAGTCACTCACCTGTTTTTCATGACCTGATGGCCGGGGAATTTTCGCCAAACCTTCAAATTCAGTCAAAACTGATTTTAATATAACATTTTTATCCACTTAAAATGCCTCCTAATAAATGCTATAACTTATATCCTAACAAATTAAATATAAAAAAACAACGAATTTGCGATAAAAAAAGGATATTAAAAAATTTTATTGAATCTTATTCATTATAGTAATTTACTATTATTGCAAAATATTTATCAATAAAAATTATATTTTGTTGAAGGATTTTTGTAAAAAAGAGAGAATTAAACCTATCTGATTCATTAAATTTCAATATACGGGTGAACATGATGTTTGATAATACTGTTTATAACGACTTTGTGGAAAAAGTCGCTGCTTCATCCGACATCTTGAAAGTAATAGCCTCCTATGTTCCGCTAAAAAAACGCGGTCATAATTATTGGGGTTGTTGTCCCTTCCATAGAGAAAATACTCCGTCATTTTCCGTAGTGCCGGATGAAGGTTTTTTTTATTGCTTTGGTTGCCATAAGGGAGGTAATGTATTTAAGTTCTTATCATTGATTGAAAATATCTCTTATGGTGATGCCATAAAGCTTCAGGCTGAACGTCTCAATATCCCCATTCCTCACAAGAAACGGTCTGAGGCAGACTTGAAACGAGAAACAGAATTGAATAGTTTATATCAGCTTCACGATATGGCACAAACATTTTTCCATAATTGTCTGACAAAAACTAATTATGGCAAAGCAGGTCTGATTTATCTGAAAAACCGCGGTATTGATAATGCAGTTATTGAAAAATTCCATTTGGGATTTGCACCTCCCGGATGGGATAAATTGTCTACAGCCTTCATTAAGCGTGGCATCAGCGAATCCCTGCTGCTGAAAATCGGACTTATCGGGAAAAAAAAATCTGGCGGCTACTATGACCGCTTCCGCGAACGCGTTATAATCCCGATTAAAGATGAAAAGAGCAGGACTGTTGGTTTTGGCGGACGTGTCATCGGTGCTGAAGAACCAAAATATCTCAACTCACCTGAAACACTATTATTCAACAAACGCCAGCTGCTGTTTGGACTTAATGAAGCCAAACGGGCCATTCGCGAACAGGATTATGCTATCATCGTAGAAGGTTACATGGATGCTATTTCGCTATCGAGCCATGGAATAAACAATGTCGTTGCTTCACTCGGCACAGCTTTTACTGCTGAGCAATGCAAAAAAATCGCACGGTATTCACCGAATATTTATTTTTGCTATGATAGTGATTCTGCCGGTCAGACGGCAACTATCCGGGCATTATCAATAGCCCGGGCGCACAATGCCAATGCCAGGGTAATTCATATTCCAGATGGAAAAGATCCTGATGAATTTATCCGTAAACATGATCCTGCCGCTTTTAAAAAACTCATAGCTAATTCTTTGAATTTTATTGATTTTCATTTGCATTATATTATGCAGACGACAGATTGCACTACCTTGGAAGGTAAGGTCAAGGCAGTCTCTTTCATACTGCCGATTCTGGCTTCTGTCGATAACCTGGTTGAATCAAATGGCTACATAATAAAAATCTCCCAGGAATTAGGCATAAATGAAACAGATATGCGCAATGAACTGCAAAAATACCGGCACAGTAAGAATCGCTTTGAGCCGGCTGCAGCAGTGTCGGGTCGTCAATTTGCCAATAAAACTGATGATGCCGCCACTAAAGCCGAACGCTATGTGATCAACAAAATCTGGCATGAGCCGGGCTTGCTTGATTATGTTTTGGCTGCAGTGCCGGCAGAGGAATTTCATGATACCGCCCATCGCACCATATTGTTGTTCATGGACAACCAAATTAAACAGAATCACATAATGAATAATGTTACTGCCTCAGAAAATCTAAGTGACGAAGCCTATGCAGAATTATCACGCTGTATAGTAGAACAAAAAAACGATGCTGAATCTAATTTATTAGATGATTATTTAAAATCAATTCATCTGTCATTTTTAAAAAAAAGTTATCTTAAGCACAGTTTAAAAGCTGATGAACTGGAACGTAAGGGTGATGACAGATTTCAGCAGGAACTTATCGAAATTCAGCGAATTAGAAAAGAAATGGATGGAGCTAATTGAGTGCTATACGAATCATTCTATATCTTATAATATCGGAGAGGAGGCAGGTAAATGCAATCAGCAACTAAACATACATCTACCGCTATCTCGCAAAGTGCCGACTTCATAAAAGACCTACTTTCCAAGGGAAAGAAAAAAGGCGGCGTACTAACATATGGCGAAGTAATGGAAGCCTTGCAGAATATTGATCTTTCACCTGAGGAAATAGATGAATTATATGAAAAATTTACTAAAAAAGGCATTGATATCGTCGATGAAGGTTCAAATGAAAAATTATCCGGCAAAACGGATAATATCGAAGTAAAAGATTCAGATGACAAAAGTGATGACGATGTTGATCTAAGCATACCGGAAGGTGTCAATATCGACGACCCGGTTCGTATGTATCTAAAAGAAATCGGCAGAGTTCCTTTGCTTAATGCCAATGAAGAAATAGCCCTGGCCAAGCAGATGGAACAAGGTGATATGAATGCGCAAAAACGTCTGGCAGAAGCCAATCTCCGTCTCGTTGTCAGTATCGCCAAACGCTATGTCGGCCGCGGCATGTTGTTTTTGGATCTGATCCAGGAGGGCAATCTAGGTCTTATTAAGGCTGTTGAAAAATTTGACTACAACAAAGGTTATAAGTTCAGCACCTACGCCACATGGTGGATTCGGCAGGCCATTACCCGTGCCATAGCCGATCAGGCACGTACCATCCGCATCCCGGTCCATATGGTCGAAACCATCAACAAACTCATTCGTGTTTCCCGGCAGTTACTGCAGTCCCTGGGACGCGATCCGACTCCGGAAGAAATTGCCAAAGAAATGGATGTAACAGTAGAACGTGTACGTGAAATTATGAAAATCGCTCAGGAGCCTGTTTCTTTGGAAACCCCTATAGGTGAAGAAGAAGACTCGCATTTAGGTGATTTTATTGAAGATCATGATGCACCGGCACCAGCTGAAGCAGCATCTTTCGTTCTGCTCAAAGAACAGCTTGAAGATGTCCTCAAGACACTTACTCCGCGGGAAGAAAAAGTTCTGCGGCTGCGGTTCGGCCTTGATGACGGAAGAGCCAGGACACTTGAAGAAGTGGGTCAAAGTTTTGGTGTCACCCGGGAACGTATTCGGCAAATCGAAGCCAAGGCACTAAGAAAATTGCGTCATCCAAGCCGCAGTAAAAAATTAAAAGATTTCCTCGAATAAAGGAGTATTTGCGTGAAAATTTTAGCACGTCAGCTTGTAATTGACATGTACGACTGTAAACCTGAAAAATTAAATGATATCAGTCTGCTGTCAGCTGCTCTAAAAAATGCGCTTGATGATAACGATTTCCACCCTTTACAAACCGAAATTAAAAACCTTAAGGGAAATCATTCGATGATTTTTCTACCTTTATCAGAAGGTCACCTGATAGTCCATGTTTATCCACTTTTAAAATATTGCGCTGTCGATTTATTTATCTGCGAACAAAATATTCTTTCAGAAAAAGCTATTTTATCGTTGCGCAAAGTCATAAAACCAGATAAAATAAAAATAACGTATCTGTGTCGTGGTGATTTTGGTACTATTTCCGATATGCGTCCTCATACAAAGGTGAAAATTACAACTCTGCGACGTATTCATAATACAGGTGTACGAGTTATCCATCTTTTACCGGGTCGCAATTTCGTTAAAAAATTACGCCGCAAAAATAAGGGCAATAAAAAATAGAAGCAGCTGTGGAATATAAATATTCCACAGCTGCTTTTATTTTAGACGATATAGATTCCGCCGTTCCGTCTTTATAACAATATTTTGTTCATCCGGCGGTCTTCTTTTCGTTTCCGCATTGGCATATCTGCCGATGTTGATCAAAACGCCAATACTAGCCATATTCAATATCAATGATGTACCACCATAGCTTATAAAAGGCAATGGCACACCAACGACCGGTAAAATACCAATCACCATATATAAATTAACTGCTGCCTGGCCGACAATCAACAGCATAATACCGCAGGCCAGCATTTTTCCAAACCCTTCGCCGGCTCGTCTGGCTATTTTACCGCAATACGCCGCCAATGCCACATACAAACCAAAAACAAACAATACAGCAAACAGACCATTTTCTTGAGAAAAAACAGCAAAAGCAAAATCAGTATGCGCTTCCGGTAAATAGGAATATTTGCTCACGCCTCTTCCCAATCCCATGCCAAACACACCACCAGATCCAATAGCTGACAAAGACTGAACTGTCTGATAGCCAAAGCCCTGTGCCTGTGACCAGGGATCATACCAGCTCTTAATCCGGTCTAACCGATAAGACTGCAATGTCACTAATATACCGAATAACACTGCTGCCGCCAATACCGTATAAGCTATCCATTTGATTTTCATCCCGGCAATGAAGTGCATCAGCAGGGGAATCCCGGCCACTAACAAAGCTGTTCCCATATCCGGCTCCAACTCAACAGCAGTCGCCATGAGTACAGCAATGATAAATGTTCGATTGAGTAAGGGAATAGCTTTATGATTATCGATCTTTGACCCCAGAAATGATGCCGTCATTATTATACTGACTAACTTAGCTATTTCTGATGGCTGAAACTGCATAAAACCAATACCGATCCACCTTTTGGCTCCATTTACACTAGTTCCGGCCATCAGTACTAATATTAACGCACCTATGGTAAACACCATAAGAAATGGCACAAAAACCCGCAGTTTATGATAATCAAATTTCGCTGCACAGAGAAAAACTACTGCGCCAACCACTATGCTTATTAAATGTCTGACAAGGAAAAAATAAGGATTGTTAAAATTCATCTCAGCAGTTATGAAACTGGCACTAAAGACATTTATTGTGCCGATAATTATGAGCAGTACCATAATAACCAACACTGCTTCCATATCATTCATCCAAAATTTTTTCTTTTGTACTGATTGCTCTCTGCCCGTTATATTCACGGAAATACAACCTCGCAACGATTTATTTTTTCACCGAATCCACTGAATTTACGCTCATATTCAGTCACAAAATCTTCACATGCACATCCTTGCGCATGTAAATCATAGCTGACGTTCCTGACGTCGCAGCCAGCCAATGCAAATTGCTCCAAAGAAAAATCAAACAATGACTTGTTGTCCGTTTTAAAGAATAATTCTCCGGATGACGCTAATAATTTATGATATTTTTCCAAAAATGTAATGTAAGTCAGCCGACGCTTGGCATGACGTTTTTTCGGCCACGGATCGCAAAAATTTATGTAAAAACGATTTACTTCTCCATCATTAAATAATTCATCAATACCATTTATATCAAAAACAGCCAATCGCACATTTTTTAGATCAGCCTCATTTATTTTACGTGCGGCATAATAAATTATATCCTGCTGCAGTTCAATTCCCAAAAAATTTATTTCCGGGTGTCTGGCAGCAGCCTGACAGATAAAATTCCCCTTGCCGGTACCAAGTTCAACATACAGTGGTGCATCATTGCCAAAAATTTTAGTCCACTCACCTTTTAAACCTGCCGGAGTGAAACTATCTTTGAGAAACACAAAATCCTTATATGCCGCGATAGCTCCCGCTATCCACGGCCGTCTACGTAACCGCAAAAAAAGCTCTCCTTTATTATACTCGCATTGTGATAATTAAATACCTGTCTTGAAACTTTATCTTGTTCCGTTTTCAAATATTAAGTCGACCTTTGGATAAATGCAAGGAAACGCACAAATACTCCGGCACGAATTATATTTGTTTTAAATATCAGGTATCTGCCAATTTATCGGTTTTTGTCCCGTATCAGTCAAAAAATCATTTACCTTTGAAAATGGATGACTGCCGAAAAAGCCATTATAAGCCGATAATGGACTGGGATGAGCTGATTCAACAATAAAATGCCGTGGATTGGTGATCATTGCTTTCTTACGTCTGGCCGGCCCCCCCCATAAAACGAAGGCAAGTGGCTTTTCCCTTTCATTCAACAATGAAATCACCTTATCGGTAAAACGTTCCCACCCAATTCCCTTATGTGAATTGGCCTGATGTTCACGTACTGTCAGTACGGCGTTCAATAAGAGCACTCCCTGCCGGGCCCAGGAAAGCAGGCAGCCATTATTGGGGATCTTACATCCCAAATCATCATGCAGTTCCTTAAAAATATTCACAAGTGACGGTGGTGCTTTCACTCCCGGTTTGACCGAAAAACTCAGCCCGTGTGCCTGCCCGGGACCATGATAAGGATCCTGCCCTAAAATTACTACCTTGCATTCATGATAACTGGTATAATGCAATGCATTAAATATATCGTACATACTGGGAAATATTATTCGGGTCCTATATTCATCTTTCAAAAAATCCCGCAATTTTATATAATAATCTTCCTTTAGTTCTGCATTGAGATAGTCCGCCCAATCATTCTTAAAAATTTGCATAATCTTGTTGATACTCCTCAAAGGCCATTTCTATTTAAATATTCATTATATATTATATATAAAATCGCTTAATGTAACAAGTAAAACAAGCATTTTTGCGCACTGGTGCAATTAATACTTTATTATTTGCAATAAAAATGGAGCTGTCACACGAATAACATTAATCTCATAAGGATGCACTCCATCACCGCTGCGCGGTTCCCCACCCTTCTACAAGCGAACAAAGGAAGCAGAATATTGCATATTTATGAATGAAAAAAATTACGTGCAGCAGCCCCATTACTGATATTTATAAATTCATTATATTATAGCTTTTTTATTATATCGTAATGATCAATAAAATCCATTCTTTTTTCTATTTATATTTTATGGCGGCAACTAAAATATTTACGTGCAGAATAAATAATATTATTGCACATTTTTTTAAAAATGAAAATCTATCTGTGTACGGAAAAGATGTCTGGTTGCATTGTGATCGTCACCTGTATCTATATTTCTTTTTTGATCGGCATAAAAGGTTTCCCATTCAACATTCTTATAAGGTACATATTTAACACCAACAATCCAGCCCTTCGTGTCTGACGGCAGAGAATTCCATTCGTCATCATGTGAATAATCACCATATTTAGCAAAGTTGATGTATCTGGCATATGCTCCAAAAGATCCTATATCATCCAGTTTTGTGCCTTTATAATCTATGCGGCATTCCTTACTAGTATTGTAATCGTCCGCATTTGTCCTTACATAGGTTCCTGTAAGCATTAAATTAGGAGCAACATTTGACCGCAGTTCAAATGCCCCCATCCTATCCATTTTTTGATTATTATCATAATTTTTATTACCAGCCAAAGTTATGCTTGTATCCAGCTTGGGAGTTAGTTTTCCGGTGAAATTAACCCCTTTTATTGTTGTATCCTGCCCATATGGCATTGTAACCAGATCTCCTTGGCGCGGTCTCAATAAAAATACTTTGGCATTCCAGTCCTTAGTTATGTCATAATCCAGTTGAATACCATCTGCTGCATGTCCAAAGGGAACATTTTGAAAACCGTAACCCCACCATTTTGTCCCTACAGTAACACCTAATTTTCCCGGATGGCCTTCCACCCATATACGCTGGAAAGTACCATCCTGATCGGAGCTGCCGGAACCGGAATCACCGCGCCAGGATTGATTGACTGTATAACCCTTGCGTGTTTCACTCTGAAAATGTGCTTCCCAATCTTTTGATACTTTCATCTTGCCTTCTAAATCCATATAAAAATGCTTGTTATTATTGCCGGCTCCGATACTGCCACTGTCATCATTATCATATTTAGCTCTTATAAAACCAAATAGTGTAATTTTATCGACTTTTTCTTTTAATGAATTATAGTCACTATCGTTGACGTTCATTTTTTGCAGTTCTTTCTCATATTCGGCACGCAGCTGCTGCATCTTTATCAGTTCGACTTCGTATTGCTCTTGGAGTTTCTGCATTTTTTCATGATCAGCTTTATCAATAGAATTTTCTTGTTCGCTTTGAGAAATACCGGTGCTGTCTGCCTCCATATTCCATGTGCTGTTTTGATCATTGCCTGATGCCGACACACCACCGGGAAATACAGCAGCTGCTGCCAATAACATAAATATACTTAATTGTTTTTTCATATTATTTATTTCCTTTCTGAATTTTCATTTTTTTATAAACAATATACATTGATAAAACTGCCCTTCATTTGCCTAAGCAGTCTTATCAATGCTATGGCAGTTATTTCATATATACAAATATCCGCTGCCGATTTCATTCACCATTGGAAAGATTTTCACCATTACTTTTTATTACTTTTTTATACCAATAAAACGATTTTTTCTTTTCCCGCTCAAGTGTTCCCCGTCCTGTATTATCTTTATCAACGTAAATAAATCCATAGCGTTTTTCCATTTCTCCTGTACCTGCCGACACGATATCAATCGGTCCCCAGGTGCAATACCCCAAAAGGTTAACCCCATCTTCATCTACGGCTTTTTTCATTTGTTCTATATGGGCTTTGAAATAATCAATACGCTCATCATCGGCAAATTGCCCGGCTGCATTTCGTGCATCATTGATACCGATACCATTTTCAACAATCATTAATGGTAATTCATAGCGTTCTGACAAAAGATTGAGAACGTATCGCAAACCTACCGGATCTATCTGCCAACCCCATTCAGATTGTTTCAAATATGGATTATCAACTGCCGTGGCAAATCCGCCGCCTACTGATTTCATTAACTGAGGATTGGCCGACACCGCGTAACTCATATAATAACTAAAAGAAAAATAATCAACGATTCCCTGAGCCAAAATAGCAAGATCACCATCTTGCATCTTTATATCGTATCCCTCGTTTTTCCATTCCTTAACCGCATAAGCAGGGTAATGTCCACGACACTGCACGTCACCAAAAAAGAACCTTTTATGCATTTCTTCAATTTGTTTTATCTGATCTGCCGGATCGCAGCTGTAAGGATAAACCGGCTGCATTGATAACATGCAGCCTATCTTGAATTCAGGATTTATTTTATGCCCTTCGATTACAGCTAATGCCGATGCCAAAAATTCATGATGTGCCACTTGATACATAACAGCCTTCTTATTTTCACCAGGTTTATATATCACACCGGAATTAGTGAATGATAAAAATGGGATATCCAAATCACTTTGATTATTTATTTCATTAAAGGTCAGCCAGTATTTTACTTTATTCTTGTATCGTTCAAATACAGCTGTCGCAAAGCGCACAAAAAATTCTATTATTTTGCGATTTCGCCAACCGCCATATTTAGTAACAAGATTATATGGCATTTCAAAATGTGACAATGTTATCACAGGTTCAATATTGTATCTGTGTAATTCATCAAATAAATCATCATAAAATTTTAAACCTGCTTCGTTGGGTTCCAGTTCATCTCCATTGGGAAATATCCGAGTCCAGGCTATACTGGTGCGAAAACATTTAAATCCCATTTGAGCCAGCAGGGCAACATCTTCCTTATACCGGTAATAAAATTCAATACCAGAATGGTTAGGATAATTTTTCCCAGCAACAACTCCATCAGTAATTTCCCGCGGTACACCGTATCTTCCTGCAGTCATTACATCTGCGACACTTACTCCTTTACCACCCTCCTGCCAGCCACCTTCCAGTTGATGAGCTGCTACAGCTCCACCCCACAAAAATCCTTTAGAAAATCCCATATAATAATAACCTCCACTTAACTATTTTTTGTTGAATTTTTTATAAACATCGATAAATTCTAATGCAATTATTTTGAAACCTTCGGCACTCATAAGCTGATCTTCCGCATGCAACAGCAGCAAATTAACAATTCCCCGACTGCCGTTTGCTTCTTCTTGCAGCAGTTCAGCATGTGATTTATGACCTTCATTAAAAACGGTGTCACCCTCCCCGATAAGTGTTTCTGCTGATTTAAAATCACCTGCTTTAGCCTTTTGTATTGCTTCTATATAGCAGCTGCGTGCCGTTCCTACTGCCGATATAATATTAAAGGCAATTAACTCCAATCCTTCCATTTTATACCTCCCGATGATCAGTCACCCAGCTTCTGTTTGGCAAACTCAATAACTGCTTTACCATCCATTTTCCCATATAAACGCATGTCTATTGCCGCCACTTGCACACCGGGACATTGTGCTTTAATCTTTTCCATGGAAAACCGTACCTGCGGTCCCAATAAAATCAAATCCGCATCAGATGCTTTTGTTTTTGCTTCCGAAGTGGGATAAGCTGCAATTTCACAAATATATGCCATTTCCTGCGCCGCAGTCTGCATTTTTTTTACCAGCATACTGGTTGACATACCTGATGCGCACAATAATACTATTTTTTTCATAAATTCCTCCACCAATTCCAGCCGTCCATTTATTTTTTAATAATCAGCCAGCGGTTTTATTTACTGTTTCTTCTTTTAGATAAACCTTATCCTGCAATTTCACAAAGGGAAAATACAAGATCGTAGCCATAATAAGATTGACAATTTGCACAATTACTCCCTGCCAGCCGTTTAAAAGCGCTCCTGATATTATTGCCGGTGTCGTCCAAGGTACTTGTACAGCACTAAAAGGCGACATGAATCCCAATACAATAGAACTATATGTTATTATCATTGCAATTATCGGAACAATTACAAAGGGCACTAATAAATACGGATTAAATACAATCGGCAGACCAAAAATGATTGGCTCATTTATATTAAATAAACCGGGTACAAATGACAGTTTAGAAATAGACTTTAGTTGTTGTGATCTGGCGCAAAGAAATGATGCTATGAGAAATCCCAAAGTAAGTCCGCAGCCACCGCTTTTTATAAACACATCATTAACCTGAATGGTAATTATCTTAGCCTGCGGATTACCCAGCAGCTGCATGCCGGCATCCAATAAATGCTGATTATCAATGGCATTGGCTGTCAGGACAGGACTTATAACTCCGCCGACAACATTTGGCCCATGAATTCCCGCCCAGAATAAAATACTCTGGAGTCCGGCAATAACACTACCGCCTAATAATGTATCTGAAATATTTTGCAGGGGAGTCTGCAATATTTTGAATATCAATTCGGGGAATGTGACACCGGCTAAAACTTTGCACAGCGTATAGATCACAGCTGCACCGGTAAAAAATATCA
Source organism: Pectinatus frisingensis (assembly GCF_015732285.1). Taxonomy (GTDB): domain Bacteria; phylum Bacillota; class Negativicutes; order Selenomonadales; family Selenomonadaceae; genus Pectinatus; species Pectinatus frisingensis. Next base: position 116,771 of record NZ_WIQU01000046.1, on the reverse strand, counting down.
AACCGGGAACTAATGCTGAAAATGCTTTAACAACACCAGTTGGAACACTTTCCGGCATTTTAATGCCAATTTTATTTTTTTCGCAATAACAAAAAATATAAGAAACAGCAAAGCTTACAATAATTGCCGTTATAATACCATTACTGCCAGCCCACATTTTCGGTATTACATCACCAATTTTCTCACCACTCTTACTGACAATATATGATGCCGTTAAAATAAGAAAAGTGGACATTGCCATAACGGCTCCCATCATGGCGTCACAGCCTTCGGCTTCACAATACTTATAACTGATCGTCAAAACACAAATCAACGCCAAAACACTAAAAGTTGCTCCGGCTACCTGGTTCAATGGATCTGTCCAATTCGATCCAAAAATAGAAGCCATAAATTGAGCGTAACCCGGTATTGGCAGATTGGCAATCAATAAAAACGCCGACCCGCAGATAGTGAACGGCGTGGTCATGATAAACCCATCACGCAAAGCCACAACAACTTTCAGTTCAGCAAATTTACCCATAAATTCAATAAATTTATCAAATATTCTTTCTCTGGTCACTTCATTTTCATATCCTTTCCATTCCATTTGTCATACTGTTTTTTTACAAAACTTTAATCAATGGCAAGCATTTCCTTCATACAATGCGCAATGTACAAGAATTTCGAATTAATATTAATACAGAGCAATTGCTCAATTCAAGCAATTCATAACATTTTGGAATGATGTTCCGGCAAAATAAAAAAAATACGAAATATACTGAAACATTATTTCGTATTTAATCATTACTATGTAATTTTTTAATTATTACCTACCACAAATGCCATGAATCTTTCAATCGGCCAAATATATCCTCAAATTCCGTATAAGTGCGGCGTATATTCCAATAATCCTGCGACAATAATATGCTGAACAAAACATCTTGATAATATCGTACACCCACATTGAAAATCATATTTCCCATATCAAGATATTCTTCAGTATTTGCAATGTATAAAAATTCATCAATTAATCCTGCCAATGTGGAATTTTTTACCGGTGACAGCAAAAAAGACTTTATTTTTCTTTTTTGCAAAATTTTAGCTATATCAATCAGTCGTTTATTTTCTCCCGTCCGGCTCAAAAAAACGGCCACATGTGTATTGTCACAAGTCAATGCCCGCATATACTGACTATTGGCTGCCATTGTCACCACTGCATTTTTTTTAATCTGCAAAAAATTATATGCTGTAATTTGGGCTATATAGTAATTCACGTCAAATGCATAAAAATCTACTGTTTTGGCATCAGCGATAAATCCGGCTACCCGTATCAGCTGTTGTATATCCATTTCATTCTTTGTTTCTTCAATAGATTCTATTTCCAGAGCCGCTATCTTTTTTACAATCGAATCCGGTGGATTTTTGTCAGTGATTGGCCGGCCTTTAATAGGATATTCCAATGCAGATGTACGATTTATTTCACTTATAAATTTTATTTTAAATTCTGTATATCCTTTAAGATTCAGTTTCTGGCAAAGACGGAATATCGCTGCCGGACTCGCAAAAGCCCGTTCAGCCAGCTCACGTATCGACAAATCGGCAATTTCCTTAGAATGAATTAAAATATATTTTATTATTGACTGTTCTGTTGAATTGAAACGCTCAGTTTCTTTCATTGCTTTCAAAAGCCGCATAATAAATCCTTTCAATAAAATAATATAACCCAAACAGGGACTGCCGCACGAACGGCATTGACCTCATAAAGATGCAATTAATCACCGCTGTACCGGATTCCCATTCTTTTTAAGAAGAGCAGGGAAAACGGTATATTGCATATTATGGATGAAAATGTTCACATGCTACAGTCCCTTTGTAATATTTATAAAATTACTTATTTATTTATAAAGAACAATGATCGTGTTATATCAAACGGCATTATACCCCAGTTCCAGTGCTTTCATATTCTGCTCTACAGTATGCGGCGGCACGCGTTTTTGCACGGAAGCCCGTGCACTATCGATTGATACTATTTTTGATATCTTGACCAATACTCCCAGTGCAACAATATTAGTAAATAGCATTTTTCCCACCTGTTCAGAAGCAATACGTGTCACTGGCACTTTTATTACCCGGGGAAAATCCGGAATATCAGGCACCAGATCCTCATCAACTATCAAAATACCCTTGTTGCGGTCCAAATCGCCATAATAATTATCAGCTGCTTTTTGCGTCAGAGACAAGACAATATCCGGCACGATTATTTTGGGATGATAAATAGGTGCATCATCAATAATCACTTCCGCCTTAGAAGCCCCGCCGCGGGCTTCAGGACCATAGGACTGCGACTGAACGACTTGACGGCCTTCACGCATTGCTGCTTCGGCAAAAATAATTGCCGCAGTGATTACACCCTGCCCGCCGGAACCTGATAACCTCAATTGTTTCATCATTTTTTACCCCCTTGGGCACTTGCAATAACTTCAGCATAGGCCTTTGTATATTCTTCAAACTGCCTCTTTAAAAATACACCAATAGGAAATTTATCCGATCTTTTTTCTTCTGGCAGCTTATCCCATGCTTTCTGCAAAACAGCATGATCGCGCAGCCAAGCCATCATTTGTGCCGGTTCCGGCATTTTATTTTTTCGTCCATAGGCTGTAGGACATTGAACTACAGCCTCAATGAAAGAAAACCCTTCAACAGAAATTCCTTCGGCAATCATATCCGTTAAATGCTGGACATGAAAGGCAGTACTGCGCGCGACATAAGAAGCTCCCGCAGCCGAAGCCAGCTGGCAGGCATCAAAAGGCCGGTCAACACTGCCGTATGGTGCCGTAGTAGCCTTTTTATGTAAAGGTGTCATCGGTGAAGCCTGCCCGCCGGTCATCCCATAAATTGCATTATTGAAAAGCACTACTGTCAAATCAATATTGCGTCTGGCTCCGTGAATGAAATGATTACCGCCGATCGCCGTGCAGTCACCATCACCGGTAATCACAATCACATTCAATTCCGGATTGGCCAATTTTATCCCGGTAGCAAAAGGAATGGCCCGGCCGTGCGCCGTATGCAGCGTATCAAAATCCATATACCCGGATGCTCGCGATGAACAACCTATTCCCGATACAATAACCGTTTTATCACGGGGAAGTTTCCTCTTTTCTACAGCTTCAACTATTGCTTTCATTACAGTTCCGTTACCGCAGCCGGGACACCAGATATGCGGCAGACGATTTTGTCGAAAATATTTTTCGTAAGTACGTTCCTGCATTATATTCTGCCCCCTGTAAGGTTTTCTATTCCGTCCACAATTTCGTCCGGTGTAAATAATAGAGTATTGTATTTAGCCAGCAGGCTTACCGGACATCTGCCGGCTGCAGCGCGTTCCACTTCATACTTGAGCTGCCCGTAATTGAGTTCCGGCACCAATATTGCCCTTACTTTTTCAGCCGTTTGTTCTATTATTTTGTTGGCGAACGGCCAGATTGTCATCAATCTAATCATGCCGACTTTCAATCCTTTTGCCCGCGCCTTTCGTACTGCCTCATAAGCTGTACGAGCCACACCACCATATGATACTACGGCATATTCCGCATCTTCCATAAAAAATTCATCATAATGGGTTATCTCATCTTGTGCTATGGCAATTTTGCGATGCAATCTGTCTATAAATTTTTCGGTCACTACCGGGCTGCCGGATGGAAAACCGGTATAATCATGGATCAGACCTGTTACATGAATACGATAACCCGTGCCAAAATCAGCCGGATTAGGCACCATGTCCTGTTCTGGTTCATAGGGCTGATAGCCGGCAGCACGGCTTTTGGTCGGGCGACGCCGCGGATAGACAGTAATATCACTGGCATTCGGCAGCTGAACATTTTCACGCAGATGCCCAACTATTTCATCCATCAGTAAGATAACCGGCGTACGAAATCTTTCAGCATAATTAACAGCCATTACTGCCGCATCAAAAGTTTCCCGTACTGTCCATGGTGATAATGCAATCATCGGATGATCCCCGTGAGTTCCCCACCGGACCTGCATAACATCGCCCTGTGAAGGTGAAGTTGGCTGCCCGGTAGACGGTCCTACCCTTTGTACATCGACTATCACAACTGGTATTTCAGCACAGGCCGCATAACCAATCAATTCCTGTTTAAGAGAAAATCCCGGTCCTGAAGTGGCTGTCAACACTTTCCGTCCGGCCAGTGATGCACCTAAAACAACACCCATGCCACTAATTTCATCTTCCATCTGAATAAAACAACCGCCCAAAGCGGGTAGCTTTTTAGCCATCGTTTCTGCAATCTCCGTTGAAGGGGTTATCGGATAGCCGCCAAAAAATCTTACTCCGGCCGCGATAGCACCTGCTGCACAAGCTTCATTTCCCTGCATCAATTTCATTTCTGTCATGCGTACACCTTCTTATCTACAAAAATAGCATAATCCGGACAACGCAATTCGCATTGACCACAAGCGATACAATCATCAGGTCTTACAACACTGCAGTGTCCTAATGTATCCAGCTGCAAAACTTTCTTCGGACAAAAAGCTACGCAGATACCACATCCCTTGCAACGTTCCGATTTCAAAAAAATTTCTGTGTCCATAATGTTTCCTCCCTGCATCGTCTTTTGATTACCGTCGGTAATAAATACATCTCGACGTACCTCAGCTAAAAATATATCGAAATTTTTACCGATAAGTTCTCTGTAATTATTTTAAAAGGATGCCGATTTAATGATATATTTGGTATTTCTTATCAGCATTCCATCAATAAATGCGTTTTGCGGCAATAAGCTATATTATAAAGAGTTTTGTTCTTTTTGACAATACTATATAATTAAAATTTATATTACATTGTTACTTAAATCCTATTATTACTGACTTTCTGTCAGTAAATTAAATTTTACATCCGTATATATCTCAAATGTGCGCGGCCAAGGAAAAAATACTGCCGCCCGCAGGTTGCGTATATATATTTTTTTCTTTCCATCCGGCGTGTCAATCCTTATAGGAGCACGCGACGCTTTACTATAGGCAAACTTATCCAGCTGGCGCTGCAGTGATATGCTCAACATCTGATTTGCCCACAGATAATTATTATCCATATTAAGGTCGCTCACATTATCAATACCGGCTTTACGCAAGGCAGTATTTACGGCATCAATTGTTCCCTTTAAATAGAAATAGTCTTCTGTAAAATGGTCATAAAGTATTGTCAGATTATTATAGGAAAGCCTCAGTGCGTCTGCTTCATTTGCTTCATTATGCTGAGCCAGGCAGTATATAGACGCCTGTGCTACTGCCTGGCCAATAGAATTACTGACTGTATTCCAACCCGAATATGCGGTTAATTGATTCACCGGTATATCGTCTGCCAATAACACAGGAAATAATGTTTCATCAGCGGTAAAATGTCTGCTGAGATCAACCAAAGCAACCTTTTTCCCTTCATCCAGCCAATTTTTTAACTGCCGGGCAGCCAAACGACGTACCGATAGACTTTCAACATCACCAATGTGCATGTATAAAATAAAATTGGCCTCATCTGGTGATTTTACGGGTCTTCCGCCCGTCATTTCTATCTTTTCTTCAACAATCTGTTTAACCGGTGCCGCCATATATGGAAATATTTTATCAGCAGCTGCGTCATCTGTGTACGCGGCATATATTTTAGGTTGATACACCGTGGCATTAAACTGCTGCGCCATGTTAAACAGTAATGACATGGCGACCTCATCGGCCCCATGCGTTACAACAGCCTGTCCGGCATTAAGATTCTTCTGTACTATATAGCGCTGTAAAAAACGCCGCTCAATATTTGGCATACCGTATTCTTCACCATCATCCTGACCAATGACAATTTTATTTATAACACCAGCAGCGCACAGATCAATCAATTCTTTATTCAATTGTAAATTTTTTTCATACAATAATTCATATTGCTCTAAATGCTTCTGTGAAATTTTACCTCGCAGCTCAGCCAGTTTTTTCAAATCTTTTTCATCATAGAATTGACTAAATCTATCAACCAGCCGTGAATATTCCATCAAATTCTTTATATCCTTCGCTGCATCGATATTAGCTGGCGGTGTTATACGCGGCAATATATTAAACACATATATAGGCAGTGATTTATTGGTTTCACGTATTTGTTTCAATGCCGACCACACTGCATTTTCATCTGTATGTCTGCCAAAAGACTGACGTGAAGCCAAAAGCCCGCCGTAAAGCAATTGATCCGTCGACACAATGATCCCATCAGCCTTTGTAGCATTATTCATCAGCCAGTCACGCAGTTTTCCGGTGTCACCCGCCTCAGTATAATAGTCCATTATTTCCTGTGGCGGCACAATTACCCTTATATTTACCAATTTACCAGCATCTATTACAAATTTTGAACAGGGAGGCCGGCTGTCCAATGGAACGAGCAAGACACACTTCGTATATTTTTGCTCAATATTTACATTATTTTCCGGCCCTGTGAAGCTTATCTGCTGAAAAACAACAACAGTAAATATCGCCAGCGCTATAAAAAATATACTTCTTTTATACAAAACATTCATCCTTTTCAGTGTTTTGCTATTTATTTATATACATTATAGCATAAATATACAAACATTATTTTACTATAAATTTCCCGGATTTCCTAATAAAATCATTATAATTATAACAATAAATCCCCCGCTGGAAAAGACGGTCATTATTTATGCAGCACCGGGTAACAGTATCCTGCCCTGATAACGGAGATATCGCACCGATATTTGTATCATCAGCGCCACCCAATTTTTCTATCTGCCAAGTCAAATTTTTTCTATGTCCAACATAAGAATTTAATTTTATAGAGAAAATTTGCATCATTATATCTTCTTATCGCTCGCAAATTCTTGCATCTCAAGCTATATTTTGATAAAATCTATACATATGAATATATAAATTAATATTTTTCACATAATACTCGGGTGACACTTATGGAAAACAAACTGACAATAGAAATTTATGGAGAACAATATCCGATAAAGGGTGATGTCGATATCGAATATATGAGAGAACTGGCTGATATGGTCGACAACAAAATGCGTAAGCTGGTAAAAAAGAATCAATACCTGCCTATTCAGCGTATTGGCGTATTGACGGCACTCCATATTGCTGATGATTATTTTCAGCTGAAAAAGGATTATGATGAGCTGATCAAGCTATTGGAAGATAAATAATATTTCACTATTTTTACAAAAGATAATGCGGTATGGATTTCCATGCCGTTTATTTTATTACATTATATCAACGATTCTACGTTGTGGAGGTACTTTTTTTGGTTGAATTACTTGCCCCAGCCGGTACCTGGGAAGCTTTTAAAGCCGCTGTTGAAAGCGGCGCTGATGCCATATATCTGGCAGGAGAGAATTTTGGTGCGCGGGCTTTCGCCGCCAACTTTGATACTACCGCGTTAAAAAAAGCCGTGGACTTCGCCCATCTGCGCAATACGGCTGTCCACGTTACTGTCAACACCTTGGTGGATGACAGTGAACTCAATAAATTGGCTGATTATTTACTTTATCTATATTCTATCAACGTTGATGCCATCATTGTACAAGATCTAGGAGTTGCTAAAATTGCCCGCTGCATTGTTCCCGATCTGCCACTGCATGCCAGTACTCAAATGAGTGTAAATAATCTTGACAGCGTTAAGATGATGGAAAAACTGCATTTCAGCAGAGTCGTATTAGCCAGAGAAGTCAGTCTGAACGATATTGAATTCATCTGCCGTAATACTTCAATCGAAATAGAAACTTTTATTCATGGTGCTATCTGTGTATGCTATTCCGGGCAATGCCTCATGAGCAGCATGATCGGCGGCAGGAGTGGTAACCGTGGCTGTTGTGCACAGCCGTGCCGCCTGCCTTATACTCTTGTTGACAAAAATGATAATGATCTTCTAAATGGCACTGATGCCGGTCAATACCTGCTCAGTCCGCGTGATATGAAAACAATTGACCTGTTGCCGCAATTAATTGAAGCCGGTGTCAAATCGTTTAAAATAGAAGGCCGGATGAAAAAACCAGAATACGTTGCCATTGCGGTTAATGCTTACAGAAATAAAATAGACGATTATTATAAAAAGTCTGCCAATTACAATATCCGGCAGACAGACAAAGAACTTTCGCAAATATTTAATCGTGATTTTACTACGGCCTATCTTCAGGGACATCAAGGCAAAAACATGATGAGTGACCGTAAACCTAATAATCGGGGTCTACTCATTGGACGGGTCCAAAAATATAATAAAAAGACTTTTATTGCCGATATCAAACTGTCAGATGAACTTAATCTCGGTGATAAAATTGATTTTTGGGTAAAAGTAGGCGGCCGGGTAAACATGAACGTAACTGCAATGAAGGTTGCCGGGGAATCGGTCGAAACCGCAGAATGCGGTGATATTGTGAGTATAAAACTGCCCGGTCATGTGCAAGAACATGATCGTTTATTTAAAATAGCCGATGCCAAATTGAACGAAAAAGCCAAAAATTTCTTTAATAATAGTGATCCTGTACGCCGTATCCCGCTGAAAATAAATTTATCGGCCCATATTGGTTCGCCAATAAAATTACAGCTGAGTGATGACTGCGGCCGGCTTGAATTTACAGCTGATTTTGTTACAGAAAGAGCATTAAAACGACCGCTCACTTATGATACCGTCAATAAGCAAATGGGCCGTCTCGGCAATACCATCTACCAATTAGACGAGCTTACCTGTGATATTGGTGCCGATGTAATGGTACCAGTGAGCGTACTAAATGATGTTCGGCGTCAGGCTGTTGACAAACTGCTTGTCAAGCGTCGTGAACGCTTCAACCACCCTGCTCCTGATTTCACCGACTGGCACAAAACAATCTTTCATCATGCTGTGTTCCGCCCCCAAAAAACCTCTTTGATAACTGCTGTTGACAGTATCGACAAACTACAGGGTGCTTTAAAAGGCGGCTGTGATGCTATATTATTTGGCGGTGATTCATACAATCATCAGCATATATCCATAGAAACCTATCAACAGGCAGTAGACTTGTGTCACTGTGCTGAAGTAAAAATTTATCTGGCGATGCCGCGTATTTTATGTCAATCACAAATGAAATATATGGATTTACTTTTTTCTCAATTGGATTTGACAAAATTTGCCGGTATTTATGCCCATACTGCCGGTCAAATAAGAAAAATCAACATTTTTCGCCGGGATACGAATATAAATCTACCACTTTGGGCCGACTTTTCCATGAACACTTTTAATTCTGCCTGTCTTACTACTTTGGCTGATATGGATGTTCAAGCTGCTGTATTGTCTCCTGAGTTGAACCTGCAGCAAATAAAGAACCTCTCAGCCAATTCACATCTGCCACTGGAAGTAATAGTCAGCGGCAACATTGAATTAATGGTATCTGAATACTGTGCAATCGGTAGTTTTCTAGGAAATCTCCACAAGGGTAATTGCGCGGCACCTTGCCACCAAAACAGATTTTATCTAAAAGACCGCAAGTCCGAACACTTTCCAGTTGTCACCGACCAATTTTGTCACATGCACATTTTAAACGGTCGCAAACTGGTGATGCTAGCCCATATACCCGATGTCCAGAATGCGGGTATCAGCCGCATTCGTATCGACGGTCGCTACGAAACTGCCAATAAGCTGGAATCAATAGTGAAAATTTATCATGAAGTTCTGCAAAGGGGTAAACATCACAAAATATTTAAGAGCAATAGCATTGAAAGTATAGAAGGAACCAACTTCACCCGCGGTCATTTTTTCCGTGGCATACTAAACAATGAATAATGGTGAATAAATGGAACAATCAACTATCAAACTGCTTCAATACAATAAAATAATTACTAAATTGGAACAAAAGGCCCGTACGGTCCAAGGGCGGGAAATGCTCAAGGTCTTACTTCCTTCTATCGATTATGAAGAAATAAAGTCAGCGTTAACACAAACTCATGAGGCTCAGGCTGTATTGGCTGAAGCGGAACCGCCTTTCGGCGGGATATTTGATATTCGCTTATCTTTAAAAAAAGCCGCTATGCAAATAATACTGGAACCGGAATCTTTATTAAATATTTCCAGTACTATGTATGGTATGCGCAATATAAAAACTTTTTTTAAAGAATGTCCTGTAGATTGCCCCCAGCTCAAAACCTGGTCAGCCTCCATCGAAATTCTGGGACAGTTAGAACATCAAATCAACAATATTGTCGACGAACATGGCAGTATCCGTGACACAGCCAGTAATGAATTGTATCAATTGCGGCAAGAACTGAAAACTTTGCAACGTCGTGTAAAATCTTCCATGGACAATATATTAAAAAATCCCGATATGCAAAAATATTTTCAAGAAACTATTATAACTGTTCGCAATGAACGTTATGTTATTCCTATAAAACAGGAATATCGGCAATTTTTTCCCGGCATAGTACATGACCAATCGGCCAGCGGTTCCACTTTATTTATCGAACCAATGACAATCGCTGCCATGAACAATGACATAAAGCGCTGCCAGTTGAATGAAAAAAAAGAAATAGAACGGATCTTAAAGAATATCTCCGGCCAGATTGCCAAAAATGCTTCTATTTTACGGTATAATTGTAATTTTATCGCCCTGCTTGACTTTACCTGTGCCAAAGCAAAATTAGCTGCCGATATGCACGCCGTTTTTCCCATTTTAAATGAAACCGGACGCACCGACCTGCTTTCGGCACGTCATCCTCTGCTGCCAGCAGAAAAAGTCGTACCCATTAATATAAAAATTGGCCAGAAGTACCGGGCACTGCTGATTACCGGACCGAATACCGGTGGTAAAACGGTCAGCCTTAAAACCTTTGGTCTTATTGTATTAATGGCTCAATCAGGACTCTTCATCCCGGCAAATGAAGGCTCAGAACTTTCCATCTATAAAAATGTGTTCGCCGACATTGGTGATGAACAAAGCATTGAACAAAATCTGAGTACATTTTCGGCACATATGACACATATAATCCATATTTTAGCAAACGTTGATTCTTCTGCCTTGGTTCTGCTTGATGAATTGGGTTCAGGCACCGATCCGGAAGAAGGAGCTGCGCTTGCCATGTCCATTCTTGAAAAATTACTTGAAATCAATGCTTCTATAGTAGCCACGACTCACTACAATGAGCTAAAAACTTTTGCTTACAGTCATAATAATATTGAAAACGCCAGTGTGGAATTTGACATTAAGACACTGCAGCCGACTTACCGGCTGCTTATAGGTATTCCTGGTGCAAGTAATGCCTTTGCTATAAGTAGTCGGCTGGGTCTGCCGGAATCAATAATTTTGCGGGGCAAACAGCTCATAAAAGCAGACCATGCCAATTTTGAAAATGTTTTAAATACATTGGAAACCGAAAAACTTATTTATGAACAAAAAAATGCAGTTATCACTGAAAAGGAACACCACATATTCAATTTAGAAAAACGACTCAAAGAACAGCAATATGAACTTTCTCAGAAAAAAAATCAATCGATCCGCAAAACACAAAAAGAATGTGCTGATTTACTACGGGAAACGCGTCGTCAGGCCGAAACCATCATCAAGGAACTAAAAGCACAATTTAATGACGCAGGTATAACAAAGCGCCAATCCGTCATAAATTCCGCCCGGGAAAAATTACATTTCAGTATGAATAAATACAGCAATATCAATAACACGCCTGCACACGACGGTACAAAAATCAACATTGAGACCCTTCAGCCGGGTGATATAGTATACTTAAAAAAACTACACCAACAAGGTACTGTAGCGGAAATTCGCGGTGATGAACTGGTAATTCTGCTGGGCGGTTTAAAAACCACAGTAAAAGCAACGCAGTGCTTGTTTATAAAACATCATACATTGCCCAATACTACTGAACCCAATCATCGCAAGAGCTTTTCACAGGCAGATAAAACCGCTCAGGTCAGTCGACAGATCGACATACGCGGCCTAATGGTGGATGAGGCAGAAGAAGTATTGGACAAATATATTGACGATGCCGTCATGGCCGGATTAAAACAAATCATTATCATTCACGGTAAAGGAACCGGTGCTTTGCGTAAGGGCATCCATGAATATTTAAAAAAACATCACAATGTCTTCGATTATTCCCTGGCCGATATAAATGAAGGCGGCAGCGGTGCCACAGTAGTTAGCCTGCAATAAACGACCACCATATACAGATAAGTGGTAACATTTGCGAATTTATGGTATCATAGCATTTGATAAATATTTTATCATATCAAATGCTATAATGATCATTACTGTTCAATTATTAATGGGAACAGTTAATACCATGGGGTTTTACCCCGCATCCAGCTAGGAGGATATACATGGATAACCGCACACAAATGCACAACCGCAGGCGTCGTACTTCCCAGAATAACGGTTGGCAAAAAACTTTGTCAATTTTTGCCATAGTACTCGTCGTAATGGTGGTTGGCGTCGGCTGTGGTTTTTTAACAGCATCAATAAATACAAAACCAGATATGCTTCACAATATAGACCCACCGGCTTCTTCTCAGCTCTACGACATAAACGGGAATTTGATAAAAAATGTGCACGCTGTGGAAAACCGTGTTCCTGTCCCACTTGAAAAAATACCGATAAACCTGCAAAATGCTTTCATTGCCAATGAAGATGCCCGTTTTTACGATCATTTTGGCATTGACCCACGCGGTATTTTACGCGCAGTCTGGGCCAATCTCACTAACCATGAAATTGCGGAAGGCGGCAGTACGATAACCCAGCAATTAGCTAAAAATGCCTATCTCAGCCAAGACCGTACCTGGAAAAGAAAGATTCAGGAAGTATTCCTGGCTTTGGAATTAGAACACCAATATACAAAAAAAGAAATTCTTGAAATGTATTTGAATCAAATATACTTTGGTCAGGGTGCTTATGGTGTGGAAGCCGCGGCCCAAACTTACTTTGGCAAAGATGTTTCTGAACTTGATTTATCAGAATGTGCCATGCTTGCCGGTATCCCCCGCAGTCCGAATTATTATTCCCCATTAAATAATCTGGCTGCTGCCAAGGAACGCAAAACTGTAGTTTTACAACAAATGGAAAAGTATAACTACATAAATGACAATCAATTGCAGCAGGCTGACCGGGAAGAATTGAAACTCAATTCCGGTAAAAAATCTACAGATGATGATACGGCCTCATATTTCATTGATTATATAACACAGACACTAATTGATAAATACGGCGCTGATAAAGTTTACAAAGAAGGTTTGAAAATCTATACAACTATAGATATGTCAATGCAGCGCGATGCTGAAGCAGCTATGAAAAATCTGCCCAACTCCCGAAAAGATAAAAACAACCTCGAACAGCCGCAGGGGGCACTTGTTGCCATTGATCCCCACACAGGCTATATAAAGGCTATGGTCGGCGGACGCGGTACGGATAAATTCAATCGAGCCACTATGGCTGTACGACAACCCGGTTCATCATTTAAACCATTTGTATTTGCTACAGCCTTTGAAAATAACATGACACCTGATACCAGAGTCGATGACAGTGAAATAAAAATTGGTACATGGCAGCCGCAAAATGATGACCATCAATTCCATGGTGTAGTCAATATTCGCCAGATTGCCACTGAATCAATAAATATACCGACGATAAAATTGGCTTATTCATTAGGAATTGACAGTGTTTTGAGCACTGCACAAAAGCTGGGTATATCGACCTTAGTTCTAGATGGAGCCAAAAATGACCGTAATCTGGCATCAGCACTTGGCGGACTGACTAAAGGCGTGACTCCTTTGGAAATGGCCGCAGCTTACAGCGCTTTTGACAATCAGGGTGTATATATCAAACCAACGGCTATAATTAAAATTGTCGACCGCACCGGTAAAACCATTGAAGAACACCAACCGGAAAAACATCAGGCCATAACACAGCGCAGTGCATATCTGCTTACCAGTATACTGCAAAATGCACTTGCCAACGGGACCGGCTCCCGAGCCAATATTGGCCGTCCGGCAGCCGGCAAGACCGGTACTACTGATAATTATCAAGATGCCTGGTTTATTGGTTATACCCCTGATCTGGTCACATCAGTATGGGTTGGCTGTGATGATAACGCAGTAATGCCCGGTATGTATGGCGGAACCACACCAGCCTTAATTTGGAAGGCTTTCATGTCTAAGGCACTTTCCGGTACTAAAGCAGACAATTTTCCTGATGCCGATGGAACTATCAGCAGCGGTAATGCTGAGCTGCATACTGACCTTGACAATAATAAAGTTTTGCAAAAACCATCTGAACAAGATAAAAAAGCTGCAAACAAGGATAAAAACGACAATGCTAATAAGGCTGCTGCCTCCGCCGATAATAAAAAAACCAGCCCTGATAAACATATCCCGGCTATACCGCAGGAATCTCCGGCTCTGCAGCCTGAACCAGGTGAGCAAGGCGGCAAGGGTCAAAATTAGCTTTAGGAGGACTTTGATTGAACGTATATGACACATTAAAAGAGCGTGGTTATATAGCTCAGGTTACCCATGAAGAAGAAATAAGAAATTTATTGGAAAAGGAAAAAATCACTTTTTATATTGGTTTTGATCCTACTGCAGACAGTTTGCATGTCGGCCATTTTCTTGGAATGATGGTAATGGCCCATATGCAGCGCGCCGGTCATCGTCCGATCTGTCTGGTCGGTGGTGGAACCGGGACTGTCGGTGATCCATCTGGCCGCACTGATATGCGTAAAATGCTTACTGATGAAATAATTGAACATAATTGTAATCGTTTTAAAGATCAAATGCGTCATTTCATTGATTTTACTGATGGCAAAGCCCTATTCGTAAACAATGGTGAATGGCTGCGCAAATTGAATTATATTGATTTACTGCGTGACGTAGGTCCACATTTCACTGTCAATCGAATGTTAACGGCAGAATGCTATAAGCAACGTATGGAAAAAGGGTTAACTTTTCTCGAATTCAATTATATGATCATGCAGGCCTATGATTTCATGGAATTAAACCGTCGTTATAACTGTAAAATGGAAATGGGCGGTGATGATCAGTGGTCTAACATTATTGCCGGCGTTGAGCTGCTGCGCCGTAAATATGAAGCTCCGGCTTATGGCCTGACTTTTACCTTACTTACTACCAGTGAGGGTAAAAAAATGGGGAAAACTGCCAAGGGCGCTTTATGGCTTGATCCTAAAAAAACATCACCATATGAATTTTATCAATATTGGCGCAGCATAAACGATTCCGATGTAAAAAAATGTCTGTCTTTATTGACTTTTATCCCAATGGATGAGGTCAATAGACTCAGCAGCTTAAAAGATGAAAAAATAAATGAAGCTAAAAAAATTCTGGCTTACGAAGTAACCAAAATGGTCCATGGGAAACAAGAGGCTGAAAAGGCTAAAGAAGCTGCCGAAGCTCTGTTTACAGGGCAGGGTACTCTTGAAAATGCTCCTACAATAAAAATAAGTACAGAGCAGCTTAACGGCAAACTGCTCAATATACTGGTGACTAATAACATTCTTGCTTCCAAAGGTGAGGGTAAACGTCTTATCCAGCAAGGCGGGATTTCTCTTAATGACAAAAAATTAAATGACGTTGAACGGCTGCTCACAACAGCTGACTTCAACGATGGATTTTGCATGATAAGAAAGGGTAAGAAAAAATACTACCGTTTAATTTTTAAATAACAACAACTATATTAATAATTACATGAGGTGTAATAAATGTCAGGACATTCAAAATGGGCAAACATCAAACGAAAAAAGGGTGCTAATGATGCTATCCGCGGCAAAATCACAACTAAAATTGGCCGTGAAATAACAGTTGCCGTACGCATGGGCGGCGGTGACCCTATCGGTAACATGCGTCTGAAACTGGCCTTATCTAAGGCAAAAGCTAACAATATTCCAAAGGATAATATTCAAAGAGCTATTCAAAAGGGATTAGGTGCTGCTGATGGCAGCACCTATGAAGAATTTGTTTATGAAGGTTACGGTCCGGGCGGAAGTGCTGTCATGCTTGACATAATGACTGACAATCGCAACCGTACAGCCGCTGATATCCGTCATTTATTCTCAAAATATGGTGGCAATCTGGGCGAAACCGGCTGTGTTGGCTGGATGTTCAAACAAAAAGCCATTTTTATTGTTGACAAAGAAACATACGATGACGAAGAAAAGTTAATGATGGTTGTACTGGAAGCCGGTGCCGATGATTTAAAAGCTGAAACCGACTCTTTTGAAATAACGGCTGCACCGGAAGACTTTAATGCTGTGGCACAGGCTCTCGAAGACAATAAAATCGAAACTGTACAATCAGAAATAACCATGCTGCCTGATACCACGGTAAAGTTAGAAGGCAAAGATGCAGACAAAATGCTGTCTTTGATAGATGCTCTTGAAGAACACGATGATGTGCAAAATGTCTATTCAAATTACGAAATAGATGAAGAAGAATAATCATGCTGGCGTTAGGTATAGATCCAGGAACGGCCATCTGCGGTTACGGATTTGTTGAATCTGCCGGCAGCAGATTAAAAGCTGTAGAATATGGTGCTATTACCACAAGCTCCAAGGCAAGACCGCAGGACAGACTATTGACAATCCATCAGGAATTAACCTCTTTAATCAATCAATATCACCCCGATGTGATTGGTGTAGAACAGCTGTTTTTCAACAGAAACGTCACTACGGCAATCCCTGTCGGTCAGGCACGTGGTATCATCTTGCTGACAGCAGCAGAAAATAATATAGAACTGGTGGAACGTACACCGCTGCAAATAAAACAATCTGTAGTCGGATATGGCAAAGCTACTAAAGAACAGGTAATTTACATGGTTCAAAAAATTCTGCATCTGTCATCGGCTCCTCATCCCGATGATGTTGCCGATGCTTTAGCTGCCGCTATCTGTACAACTCACTGCATGAATAGCATTGTCTGGCGGAATAGTTAAGCAAGGAGAACAATATGATTGGTTATCTACATGGAAAAATTACTGAATTATTCCCAGATATGTGTTTTATTGAAGTTGCAGGCGTCGGTTACCGCGTTCTTATCGCGGCTTCAACACGTTCTCAGTTAAAAATTGGTCAGGAATTGACGCTTTACACTTATTTAAATGTTCGGGAAGATGCCCTGCAGCTCTATGGTTTTTTTACTCAGGCAGAATACACTATTTTCAATCATCTTATTTCAGTATCAGGCATCGGTCCAAAAGCCGGACTAAATATCTTATCGGTAATGTCAGCGGATAAAATTGTCTGGGCTATCAAAAACAAACAGTCATCTTTATTGACCTCAGCCCCGGGGATCGGCAAAAAAACAGCTGAACGTATTATTTTGGAACTAAAGGACAAACTGGGCAATACCATTGTAAATGATGCAGATGCTTTTACTGATGATGCCTCAGATATTACTGCATCGTCTGATATTTGGACTGATGCTAAACAGGCCTTGCTTTCCCTCGGCTATACACCGCAGGAAAGTACCGCTGTATTAAAAAAGACCCGGCACTTATCTTCTGTTGAGGCAATTATTAAGTTTGCTCTTAAAGAATTAAGTTCATAAGCGCTTTAGTAATCACCCGGATATTAAAGCGCTTATTGGAGTGAACATTAGCGTAAACATATTATAATTTTACAAAGGATTTATTGCATGAATATCATTACCAGCCCTGAAAACATCCAGATAAAAAATGCTGCTGCTTTAAAACAGAAAAAATTTCGTGACAAAAACAACCTGTTTTTGATTGAAGGGATACGATTGGTTGAAACGGCACTGCAAAGTAATGCCAGTATAAGGGATTGTTTTTACCTTCCGGCAATCTTGGAAAACAATCGGGCTGCTACCTTAATAGAACAATTATCTCAACGGGAAAATTGTTTTCTCCACAAAATAACAACTGCATCATTACAAAAATTAACTGACACCGATTCCCCTCAGGGTATTATTGCTGTCGTGCAAAAGAACACTGCCGCGCTTGATGAAAACTTATTGTCCAATAAACCAGTTCCTGCCATGATAATTCTAGATCACCTGCAAGACCCTGGCAATCTGGGCACTATCATAAGAACAGCAGATGCTGCTGGTATTGATGCCGTCATTTTGACGAAGGGAACTGTAGATGTATTTTCCCCTAAAGTCGTTCGAAGCACAATGGGTTCTCTTTTTCATCTGCCAATAGTCACCGGAGTACTGCCAAACGACCTTAAATCTTTTGCCGTTAAAAATAGTATTACTTTAATTTCTACAGTTTTATCTACAGATGCTGCTCCGTGTTTTTCAATAAATTACCAACAGTCGGTCGCCGTTATTTTTGGCAATGAAGGCGCCGGTATTTCCACACAGATGTGCAGTCTGTCAGATAAATGTATTTTCATTCCCATGTTTGGTAGAAATGAATCGCTTAATGCTTCCAGTGCGGCTGCAATGATAATGTATGAAATCATGCGTCAAAAGCATTATAATTGACAGTTATTTCGAAAAATGCTATAATATAAGGGTATTATTATGAGTATGAAAGATGATCGCGGATATTTTATATCTGAGGAAAGTCCGGGCTCCACAGGGCAATATGCCGGATAACGTCCGGCGAGGGTGACCTTAGGGAAAGTGCCATAGAGATTTAGACCGCCTGTTTTGGCAGGTAAGGGTGGAAAGGTGCGGCAAGAGCGCACCAGCGTTCAGGTAACTGTGCGGCTTGGTAAACCCCATATGGAGCAAGACCGAATAGGGAAGGGATGAAGCGGCCCGCTGAACCTTCCGGGTTGTGTCGCTAGAGTCAGCAGGCAACTGTTGATCCAGATAAATGATCGTCACCGCTTAAGCGGAACAGAACTCGGCTTATTGATTACTCACAATGATAATAAAACTGCCTTAAGGCAGTTTATTTTTTATTCATAATTAATTAAAATTTATTGTATTTTATAATATAATGTCCTATTATGTGAATAAGCAGCAATATCATGCCGGTTTACCAATCACATTTTACAAAGGAGCTATTTAACGTTGAATTATAATGAGATGCAAAAACAGTTAAAATGCAGACTCAACAATGACCATCGTTATGTCCATTCGCTAAGTGTCAGCAATACGGCAGTAAAACTGGCCAAGCGCTTTCATATCTCGGAAGAAAAAGCCAAAGTGGCGGGGCTTCTGCATGATTGTGCACGCGAAATTCCCACTGGTTCACTCATTGATGAAGCCAGAAAACATCATATAAAGATTTATACAATAGATGAATACCAACCTATCTTGCTGCATGCACCATTAGGAGCTGCGATAGCCCATGAAAAATACGGTATTACCGATTCCGGAATTCTGAGTGCCATAGCTTTACATACCATTGGTAGGGCGGAAATGACTGATTTAGATAAAATCATTTACCTGTCCGATATGGTTGAGCCCCATCGTGATTATGATGGTATCGACGAATTCCGCAGTTTTATGGCAGTAAATGATCTCAATACGATAATGATTGCGGCTTTTGATAAATCAATATCATTCATTATTGCTAAAAAACAGATGATTCATCCGCAGACTATCCTTGCCCGCAATTTTTTGTTAGAGCAACAGAAAAAATATGGCAAATAAACGATTTCCCTCCTCAACAGGACGAACAAGGAAAACAGTCAAACGGAGAAGACGTCGTCCTAAATTAGGGCGGATAATTATATTTTTAATCATCATCGCACTTATTTTGGCGGCAATGTTCCAGGCACTTCGTTTTGCTTATGGTCAAAGCACTGAACTTTATACGTATGCAGCTGGACTTTACAAAAACTACCAAAGTACCAGAAAATCTGCCCAACAGGAAAAACCTGCCCCAGTACCTGAGTTTAATAATGCAGATAATATTCTGTTTATTGGTATCAATAAATCAACCTATACTGACATTAATGCCTATGCCGACGCGTTGTTCATTTTTCATGTAGATCACAGCAATGGTTCGTTATCGATTTTGTCTATTCCTCGCAATACCGCAGTACCCCTGAACAATACTATCGTTCCAATAGGCTCTTTCCAACAAAACGGTATTGACCAAACACTGGGAGCGGTATCTAATCTGGTAAATTTTCGTATCCGTCAGTACATCATTATGGATGAAACTTCTTTAGTAGATTTTATCAACGCTTTTGGCGGTATTGACCTATATGTAGGCAGCGATATGGATTATGATGATCCTCAAGGTAATATCTCAATTCATCTTAAGAATGGCTATCAGCATCTTGATGGCAGACAGGCACTGGGATATCTCCAGTATCGCAGTGATGATCTGGGTGATATCGGACGCTCAGAAAGGCAGGAAATTTTTTTGAAATCATTTTATACTGAAACTCTTACAGTAAATTCCATTCCTAAAATTCCTGGTCTTGTGAATATATTGAATAACTCTTTATACACTAATATCGATTTATTCAGTTTGACAAATTTAAAAAATTATATCTGGCTGATTAAAAATAACACCGTCACAGTTAAAACATTACCGGGAAAATTTTCCTCTGATGGTAAATTATGGCAGCCAAATTCAGAACAAATAAATGATACTGTGACCCAAATGCTCTCAAATGGCAATTAATGTCATGTTAATTTTTATGAATAAAATTTAAAATAAATAAATTCAAATCAGAAAGGTATGATTTTTATAATTAATATCAAATCCGACAGCAAACGGACTTCACTTGATAAAAGCAAGTTAATTACCAATGCAGCCAGTGACAAAAAAGCAGAGAAAATCCTGTTAATGGATATGAAGGAACTAACTACGGCAACTGATTATTTTATTGTCTGTCACGGCGGATCAACTATACAGGCCCGCGCTATAGCCGATAATATTGAAGATCAGCTGAAATTAGCAGGTGAACAGCTTCTGCACCGTGAAGGATATAAATCCGGTGAATGGATTTTATTGGATTACGGCGATTGTGTAGCACATATTTTTACCGCAGAAAGTCGTGAATTTTACGGGTTGGAAAACCTTTGGGGAGATGCCCATGTCACACATTATGAATGATAATGATACCGCCTCTGCAAGGCAGCTGAAACCCAGTACAGTTGCTACATTAAAAGCTGTACGACAAAATGATATGGGAGTTTTTCTGGACGCCCGGACCGGCAACACATCTGACGATATTTTATTGCATAAGACCCAGCAGCTTTCTCCGGTAAAAATTGGTGATACAGTGACAGTCTTTCTTTATAAAGATCCTAAGGGACGTCTTACTGCCAGCATGCGGGTTCCACAAATGAAGGAAGGACAAATTGCCCGTCTTAAGGTCATAAATATATCAAAAGACGGCGCTTTCCTTGATGCCGGCGCTGAACGAGGTATTTTCCTACCCTATGCCGGAACTCGCGGTAATCTGCAAATAGGCGAATTTGTCTGGGCTAAACTGTACACTGATAAATCAGGACGCCTGGCAGTCACCATGAAAGTTGAAGATGAAATACGCCGCGCTTCCAAACCCGCTATTGATGTAAAAGTCGGCGATATTTTAGAAGGATCTGTATATAATTTAACAGAACAAGGTGCATTTGTTTTTACTACTGAACGTTATATTGCTTTTGTTGCCGAAAAGGAAATGCCCCAGCACCCTCACGTAGGTGCCAATGTAACTATACGTGTGACATATCTACGTGATGACGGCCGTCTAAATGCATCTTTGCGCCCGATAAAAGAAGAAGCAATAATAACAGATTCTAACGTTATATTACAAGAACTTATCGCCCACAATGGTAAAATGCCCTACAGCGATAAAACTCCTCCCGAAATAATCAAGGAACGTTTCAATATCAGTAAGGCAGCTTTCAAAAGAGCCGTAGGACATCTGCTTAAAACCGGTACCGTCACAGAAGAAGATGGCTGGCTGTTTTTACACAATATGAAAAAATAAAAATCTTTTAGAAGGATTTAAGGTAAAAATCACCGAATTATCAGGTAAAGTTATATTATATTTTAGCTCACTATTATCGCCCTAATGAATTTGTGACTTAAAATCGGAGGTATGAACA
Organism: Pectinatus frisingensis; assembly: GCF_015732285.1. GTDB lineage: Bacteria > Bacillota > Negativicutes > Selenomonadales > Selenomonadaceae > Pectinatus > Pectinatus frisingensis. Next base: position 94,747 of record NZ_WIQU01000046.1, on the reverse strand, counting down.
TGCAGAAAATAGAGGCAACCGCGTTGGACAGCAGTGACAACAATAAGGGGATTCTTTTAGAAAGCGGCACAAACGAATTTGAAATTGTGGAGTTTGACATTGGTGAAGTTCACTACGGCATCAATGTAGCCAAAGTACGTGAAGTCATCACTAAAGTTCCTGTAACGGCCATGCCGTCAGCACATCCTTATGTCGATGGATTATTTACCTTGCGCGGCAAGGCCATCCCATTGGTAAATCTATCCAGAGCAATAAAAGCAAAGGGCAGTGATGATCCTAAAAATATTATTGTAACAGAAATCAATAATTATACTATTGGTTTTTTAGTTGATAATGTTTCCCGCATACATCGCATTTCCTGGGAAAATATGGAACCGGCACCGGAAGTAGGCAATGAAGCCATGGTAGTCGGAGTAATAAAAATGCCTGACAAAATCGTATTATTACTTGACTTTGAACGTATTATCGCTGAAATAAATACGGAAATCAACCAAAAATTATCCACTGTCGACAAAGTTACCGCTCCTATCGAAGCCAGACGCCGCACTAAGCATATCGTTGTGGCTGAGGATTCAAGAATGCTGCGTGACTTACTGGTTGAAACGCTCCATAATTCTGGTTACGAATTTGTCCGTGATTTCAATAACGGCAAATCGGCCTATGATTACTTAATAAGTTTAAAGGACGCCAATGGTCCGATTGAAGAACAAGTTACCGCTATAATTTCCGATATTGAAATGCCTCAGATGGATGGTCATCGCCTGCTTAAACTGGTTCGGGAAGACAAAGTACTTGCCAATGTTCCTTTAATATTATTTTCTTCTTTAATAAATGAAGAAATGCGCCAAAAAGGTGATAGGTTAGGTGCAACTGCTCAAATCTCCAAACCGGAAATAGGCCAGTTAATAAACATTATGGATCGTATTATATTTAAAGATTGATTCCACTATCGATGGAAATGCTTCATCCGAAAGTTTATACTATTAGGATGGGGCATTTTTTTTATTCCTGTACGAATGAATATTTTAGCATAATTTACAAATTTAAATTTGTCTTTGAATTATTTTAAGCACAAATTAATAATATTATGTTGTCCAGGGGTAGAAAAAATCATAGAAACAAGTTATAATAGCACAGGGAGATTCCTCTCAGAGAATAAAAATATTCATCATATAAACATGGAGGACGTAAATGCGTAAAAGAAGACAAGTCATAAATAATAAAAATACCGGGTTTTTCCTGGTAAAAGAAGATATTCTGCCAACAGCAATAAAAAAGACCATAAAGGTAAATGAAATGTTGAAACGCGGTGAAGCTTCCACTATCAATGAAGCTATAGCTTCAACTGGTTTATCACGCAGCGCTTATTATAAATACAAGGATTCTGTCTTTCCTTTCTATGAAGCAAGTTTAAATAAAATAGTCTCCATTTCATTTATGCTTGATCATAAGAAGGGTGTGCTGTCGAATGTACTCAATATCATTTCCGCTGATTCCGCTAATATTCTGACAATAAACCAAGGATTACCTTTACAGGGAATGGCCAATGTGACATTGTCCGTTGAAACTGAAAATATGAGCATAGACCTCGAAGCACTGCTTGATAAACTGCGTGTCATCGATGGCGTACGTCGGCTTGAAATAGTTGGGCAAGCTTAAACTGCTTATTTTTTGAAAGGATATTCTGCCAATGAGTGAGATTATAAAAATAGGTCTTTTAGGCTGTGGTACAGTCGGTACAGGTGTAGTTAAGGTATTACAAGAAAATATGCACGAAATACTTCCCAAAGTGGGAGCGGAACTTAAGATTACTCATGTACTGGTACACAATCTCAGCAAAAATCGTCATCTGCCTGCTGATATCAGCCTGACTGATGATATTAATGACATTCTCAATGATTCCAATGTGGAAATAGTCGTTGAATTACTCGGTGGGATACATCCGGCGCGTGAGTATATGCTCAAGGCTATGCAAGCCGGTAAAAATGTCGTAACCGCCAATAAAGATGTGGTTGCCCAATTTGGCAAAGACATGTTTGCCGCAGCAGAAAAATATAATGTTGATTTTATGTTTGAAGCCAGTGTCGGCGGTGGCATACCGATTATTACACCACTTAAACAATGTCTTACCGCCAATAAGATCACCGAAGTAATCGGTATAGTAAACGGCACCACCAATTATATGCTTACCAAAATGAGTGAAGAAAATGCCTGCTATGATGATGTATTAAAAGCAGCTCAGGAAAAGGGTTATGCCGAAGCCGACCCCACAGCGGACGTTGAAGGACTTGATGCCGCCAGAAAAACAGCGATTCTTGCTTCAATAGCTTTTAACAGCCGCGTCGATCTTGACAAAGTATCAACTGAAGGTATCACTAAAATAACTCCACAGGATATAGCCTATGCCAAAGAACTTGGCTATACAATAAAACTGTTATCTGTATCAAGAGAAAATGAGCTGGGCATTGATGTACGGGTTCATCCGGCGCTGCTGCCGCAGACTCATCCTCTGGCTTTTGTGCGTAATGAATTCAATGCGATATTTGTAAGGGGTAATGCTGTCGGAGAAACAATGTTTTATGGCCGCGGCGCAGGACAGCTGCCTACAGCATCAGCAGTCATTGCCGACATAATTGATGTTGCCAGAGACATAATAAAAAACCGTTTCGGACGTATCGGCTGCACCTGTTATGAACATAAACCTTTTTGTCCGATAGAAAAAACTATTTCTTCTTACTATGTTCGTTTATTAGTCGATGATCAACCCGGTGTACTAGGTACTATTGCTATGGCTTTCGGTCAGACTGGTGTAAGTCTGAATGCCGTAATTCAAAAGAGAAAAGTCGATACATGCGCTGAAATTGTGGCCATAAGTCATGAAGTGCAGGAAGAAAAAATTCGTAAGGCTGAACAAACGCTGAATAATTTACCGGCAGTAAAGAAAATATGCAATATAATCCGCGTCGAACCTCCGACCAGTCAGGAGATATGATGGCAACCAAAAGCAAAACAGTAAAAGTGCGCATACCAGCTACAACAGCTAACTGCGGCCCCGGCTTTGATTCTTTGGGTATCGCTTGTGATATATATAATATTCTGGAGCTTACACTTTACAGTGAAAATTATCTGCATATAGAAATTTCCGGGGAAGGCACTGAGTACATTCCTACCGATGATAAAAATCTGGTCTGGAAAGTCATTAAGGATCTGATTGATATAACCGATGCACCATATAAGGGTGCTTATATAAAAATGCACAATGCCATACCGCTTTCACGTGGCCTGGGCAGCAGTGCTGCCGCTATAGCAGGAGGATTGTCGGCCGCTAATTATGCGCTGAATGAACCCCTTGATAAAAATGGCCTGCTGAAACTGGCTGCTTCGATTGAAGGACATCCTGATAATGTCGCACCTGCTATTTTCGGCGGTATAACGATAAGCTTTAAAGATGCCGATGATATCAGGACTTTTTCCTTTCTGCCCAAGCTTGCCCTAAAAATGATCGTGACAGTTCCACAATTTTTTTTATCAACAAAAAAATCGCGCAAGGTTCTGCCGGAGAAAGTAACATTAAAGGACGCTGCCTTCAATATTAGTCATGTTGCAGCATTAACGGCAGCGCTTTGCACGGGCAACGCTGCCGTCTTATCATATGCTTTTGCTGATAAACTGCATCAACCATACCGAGCCTGTCTGATTCCCGGTATGTGTGAGGTATTCACGGCAGCCAGACAGGCAGGTGCGTTAGGTGCAGCAATAAGCGGTGCCGGGCCATCTCTCATTGCTTTTGCTACAGAAAATGAAGATCTCATAGGACAAGCCATGGTACAGGCATTTGCCGAGCATAATGTGGATTCCTATTATATGGCCCTAAACATCGACAATACTGGTGTCTGTCTTATTTAGCAACATCTTTGAACAACAAATGTAATACCAATCGTTATCTTTACATACAATGTTAATTTATCCCATTCAATGGGGCTGTCACATAAACAGCACTGACCTCATAAAAATGCAATCCGTTACGCTATGTAGTCTCCCGCTCTTTGAAGTGTGGAAAAAGAAACGGCATACTTATTTATGAATGCAGATGTTTACGTGTATACAGCCCCATTGCTGTATCAAAATAATCTTTTGGAGGAACCTGCCTTGACTGAAACCACTTTTATAAAAAAAATTAATGATAACAATGGCGAAGTATATATTGTCGGTGGCTGGGTAAGAGATATGATAGCCCATAATATTCCAAAAGACAAGGATTATGTAATATGCAAAATGACCGAAATTTTGTTTTGCCGGCTTTTCCCTCAGGCCCAAAAAGTCGGCAATGCATTTCCCGTCTATTTAATGAACATTGACAATAAACTTTGTGAAATTGCTTTTGCCCGCAAAGAAAAAAAACAAGGTCACGGCTATAAGGGATTTACTGTAAATTATGATGCTGATTTAACCATTGAAGATGATTTACTGCGCCGTGATACCCGTATAAACAGCATCGCTTTAAAATTGCCGGAAAGGACTCTTATTGATCCCTTCAACGGCGTTTATGACATAAAAAACAAAATCATCCGTGCCGTATCCAGCCACTTTCAAGAAGACCCCGTGAGAGCGTTGCGGGCAGCGCGTCAAGCTGCTGAATTCAATTATATAATCGACGAACTCACTTTACAGCAAATGCAAGACTGCGCTGCCGAACTACTTTATGAACCCAGTGAACGTATTATCAATGAACTATCCCGGGCACTGGCCGCCAATAAACCCTCCACATTCTTTCGTTATTTACAAAAAGCAAATTTACTGACAGTCACTTTTCCCGAGATTGCCGCCTTGATTGGTCAAACCCAGCCTGTTATCTATCATCCCGAAGGTGATAGTTTTGAACATACTATGTTGATTTTAGACAAAACAGCATTGCAAACGACTGATATTGCTGCCCGTTTTGCCGCCTTAGCCCACGATTTAGGCAAGGGACTTACACCACAATCAATGCTTCCACATCATTACGGACACGAAAAATCCGGCCTGCTTGTTTTGCAAAAATGGAACAAGCGGATAATTCTGCCAAAACGTTGGTATAACAGTGCTTCTTTTGTTATCAGTGAGCACATGCGTGCCGCACATCTTACTAAACCGGGTAAAATAGCCGACTTACTTTTATCGGCTGAAAAAAATCCACTTGGCATTGATAATTTTTCCATAATAATACATGCGGACAATAAAAGTCTGCCATGTTATCTTGAAGACAGCAAACTGATTTTAAAATTATTTCATGAAATTGATATAAAAAAATGCCCCGCAAATCTGCGGGGCAGACAAATTGGCCAATGGCTGCACCAACAACGTGTTAACATTTTAAACACTTATCTGCAGCAATATAATCAACACTGAATTACTTGTCATCAAACTTTAAATTTCTGAACAGCAGACTGTAGTTTTTCAGCCAGCTTCGCCAGATTACCGCTAGCTGAAGCTATCTCTCCTACAGTCGCTGATTGTTCTTCAGTAGCCGCTGAAATATTCTGTGTTTCAGCAGAGGCCTTTTTGCTTTCCTTATCAATGGAATCTACTGCATCGACAACATTTCGTGCGTGTGCCGTCACTTTTTCTATAGCCGAAGATATGCCCTTAATTTGTGCTGTCATATCATTTACCTTATGAAGAATCTGTTCAAATTTTTCACCGCTGTCTGACACAATTCCTGTCCCATTATCAACTTCTTTTTTACTGTCATCCATATAAACAACAGCACTATCAGTATTTGACTGTACTTCACCAATTAGTTCTGTAATGCGTTTAGCGGCTTCTTGAGACTGTTCGGCAAGTTTTCTTACTTCCTCAGCAACAACAGAAAATCCTTTTCCCGCTTCCCCTGCTCCCGCCGCTTCAATAGCGGCATTTAAAGCCAATAGATTAGTCTGTCTGGCAATATCTGATATAACATCAACGATCTGCCCTATTTGTTTTGATTTTTCTTCTAATGCACTGATAACTTTTGCTGTGTCATTGGTTTTCCCTTCAATAATACTCATTTGATTTACTGCATGTTTTACTGAAGCTTCCCCCTTGTCAGCCGCTGTTGCTGTTTGGTTGGCTGATTGTGATAAGGTTTCGGCATTATCGGCAACCTTCGCAATCGCTATGGAAATCTGCTTTACGATACTATTGGCCTTATCAGTCAAATTCAGCTGTTTTTCTGCCCCATCAGCTACCTGTGTAACTGATCCTGCAACCTGATCTGATGCCTGTGCGGATTGTTCGGCACTAGCCGATAATTCTTCCGCCGACGCAGCCAATTGATTTGCCGAGGTATGAATTTTACTGATAAGCTCGCGCAAACCAGTTTTCATCATCATTAAAGACCTGCCCAGCTGCCCTATTTCATCATTATGGTAATTCGAAATTTGATTTCTTTCCGTAAAATTACCCTTGGTTAATTCTTCTACTTCTTTTACTAATCCATTCAACGGAATTGCAATATAGCGTGATATTAAAAAACCCAGTCCTCCTGATAAAATTATGGCTAACAGAGTAACTACTATGCTTGCCCAATTATTGAATAATGTAATTTTTTTCCCCTGCGCATTTTCCTGTTGTGCCATTTCAGTATCATAAGCGGCTAAATCATCTAATGTTTTATTTATTATTGTCAAATGCGGTGCAGCATTTTGCTTAAAGTACAACATAGCATTATCCTGGTTGCCGGCCATCGCCATTGTCAGGGATTTCTGCCATACTTCACGGTAAATCCGGGTTTCTGTTTCAATTTTATTTACAGCATCTTTTTCTGCAGCATCAAGATCTAATTTTTGATATTTAGCCAAGAAATCCATATAATTTTTTTTGTGTTCATTAAGGTCAGCAAGCGATTGCTGCTGTTCAGTTGAATCTTTACTCAAAAATATATAATACGTGAGTGCTTCATTATTGCGGCTTTCAGCCCGAGCCGAATCCAGCCACTGAATAGGCTGCAACCGGTCATTATACATATTATCCAGCTTATCAGAAAGACTGGTACTGGCGTAATGCCCCATATATCCTACTATAATTATAAATATCACCGTTGAAAAAACTAAAAATCCCAATTTCGTTTTAATTTTCAAATCAGCTAATAAGTGCATCAGTAAAATTCCCCTTACATATAAAGTTAAAATAATTTATATCTTTAAATTAAATAGTTTATTGTAGATAAATACTCTCATAATATAGGTATATCACAATATACCTGACATTGTCTATTAATTTTACATTGACCAGCCGTAATATCCATCAAAGCCGCCAAATTTTTTTCACTTTCAATTGTATCGAACAAAGCCGTATATTTCACTTTATCTGCATATTCCTTATTAACAATAATAATTTTATTTTTATCTGAATAATTTTCTATATTTCCAACAAATTCATAACCGAAAGATATAACTATTTTTTCAAATGGAATCCTCTTTACAATAATCGCTTGAGACAGTACAAGCGACACCGCATGGCTATACGCCCTGATTAATCCGCCGGCGCCTAATTTTATACCGCCAAAATAACGCGTTACTACCACTGTAACATCAAAAATATTTTGTTTTTGCAATACTTCCAGCATCGGATGGCCCGCTGTTCCCGACGGTTCACCGTCATCATCAAATTTTTGTTGCCTGCCGTCTGCACCAATAATATAAGCACTGCAATTATGCCGTGCGTCCCGATATTTTCTTTTGATGCTCTCCGTATACTCTACAGCTGAAATTTCTGAATCTGTTCTGCTTATATTCGCTATAAAACGCGATTTATTGACATCGTGCTCACAAACAGCACTATGTGCTATTGTTTTATATGCTCGTAATTTATTTGTCCTTATCATATATATACCTTAATTTAATTATTCATTAATTAATAACAACTAATTTAGTATACCATACATTACACAATATTATATCCATTAAATTTACCATATTAATTTCACCGTCATCTATTTTAAACTCGTCCATTTATAGCTAATATATGTCGCCACAATATTTTCGTTTTTTTTTGTATTTTTTATAGTAATAATTAATTTTTTGTAGTATTATCTCAATTGTACTAAATAAAGTACGCTGATTATATTAATAACCTTAATGTAATCAGTAAAAAAAGGTTGTGTTAATATTAATGAATGAACCTACTATGCATCGCTCGCTGAAAAACAGACATTTGCAGTTAATTTCATTAGGCGGCATTATCGGCAGCGGCTATTTCCTTGGTACCGGTTATATATTGGAAAAAGCCGGACCCGCCTCTATTTTAGCCTATCTGCTCGGCGGACTTATCGTTTTTTGTGTAATGCTTTGTTTAGCCGAATTGGCTGTTGCTAAACCAATATCCGGTTCTTTTGTAAACTATGCCAATGATTATATTTCACCCACATGGGCCTGCGGTGTTGGCTGGGCTTACTGGCTCAATTGGATTGCCTATGTACCTTCAGAAATGATTGCTGCCGGGATAATAATGCATAACTTTATTCCACAGATTGGTCAAGTAAGCTGGGCCATAATTTTCGGTCTGTTAATAACGTCAATAAATATTTTCAGCGTAGGAAAATTCGGTGAAAGTGAATTTTGGCTTGCCCTGATAAAAATTATTGCGCTAGTGATATTCAGCTGCACAGCTTTAGCTATCTGCCTGGGCATCATCGGCGGACATTATATCGGCACATCGATTCTTTTAGATAATGGCGGATTCGCCCCTAACGGTTATTGGTCCATTCTCATCACAATGGTAATCATCCTGGTAAATTTTCAAGGTTCAGAAATAATCGGTTTAGCTGCCGGTGAATGTAAAGAACCAGAAAAAAGCATACCTATTGCTGTTCGCAATGTCAGCTGGCGTATAATCGCTTTATACATCATTCCGGTTTCACTTTTAATTTCAATTCTTCCTTGGAATCATGCAGGGCTTACAGAAAGTCCTTTCGCCGCTGCTCTACGGGAATATGGACTTAATCAATTGGCTTCTTTTTTCGCTTTCGTCGTACTGACAGCTGCAATTTCCTGTTCAAATTCCGGTCTTTACGGAAGCGGCCGAGCTCTTCAAGCATTAGCGAAACTCAATATGGCTCCCAAGTGGCTGGGACGACTCAATCACCATGGCATGCCGCAGAATTCTATTTTTGTTTCCATTATTGGCTGTTGGTTGATTATTTTGCTATACACCTATGATACCAGTTCATTAGCATACACTTATCTGTTGGCCGTTTCCGGTTTTACCGGTGCAATGGCCTGGATTTCCATTTGCTGGAGCCAGTATAACTTCCGCTGCCGTTTAAAAAAAGCCAACCTTGTCCATACTTTAAAATATAAAACCCCATTTTTCCCTTATCTTACTTTATTTGGCATCTGGATACAGGTATTATGCCTGATTGTTATGCTGTTTACCAGTGATCTGCGCTCCGCTTTATATACCGGACTGCCAATGATGATAATCCCTATGATATGGCATAAGCTCCGCCACAGCAAAAAAAATTCCTCCATAAATAATAATACTGCAAAACAGACATTTCATTAAAATTTTTAACTATAATAAAATACTCTGGTGACAAAAGCTTTGATATTCTACCTCCAGATAGGACAGTAAAAAAATACATTGTCCTGTCTGGAGGTGTTTTTATGCCACATAAGAGTAAAATTGACCTGAAATTGAAATAACGGTCTGTAGGAATATCATTGATGGAAAATCATTATCAATGTGCCGGACTAAAACGCTTCGAGAATGGATGTCTGGTTATCGCAATAAAGAAATGGCCGTCATAAAATTATCAGTTACCATAAACTGATTGTATGCGATCCGCGGCTATATTCACTGCTACAACTTTGAACGTTTACAACGTCACTTAATACCCTGCAAGTACCCTAGTCAGCACAAAGCCGCAAAAAAACAGTTCATCCTTACGGATGAACTGCAAAGAATTCCCACTGTTTTTTGATTGTCCCCCTGATGGGGTACACACTACTTATCACCAAAGTTTTTTATTATCATGTCATTTAATCAAAAATGACATTGATTAAATGCCCCCATTCCCGGATAAACAGCATTTTCACCCAAAGCTGCCTCAATTCTGAGCAGCTGATTATATTTAGCTACACGTTCAGTACGACTCGGTGCGCCTGTTTTTATTTGACAAGTGTTAAGAGCAACGGCCAAATCCGCAATTGTCGTATCTTCAGTTTCACCGGACCGGTGCGATGTAACAGTTGTATAGCCTGCTTTATGGGCCATTCTGATAGCTTCCAATGTTTCTGAAAGTGTACCTATTTGGTTCAATTTTATTAAAATAGAATTAGCGCAGCCGGCGTGAATTCCCTTCGCCAGGCGCTGCGTATTGGTAACAAATAAATCATCGCCTACCAGCTGAACCTTTTTACCCAGCTTTTCTGTGAGCTTATGCCAACCTTCCCAATCTTCTTCATCCAGTCCGTCTTCCAGCGATACGATCGGATATTTTTCACATAACCGCACCCAATAATCAATCAATTCATCATCGGTAAATTTTTTACCCGATTTCGGCAGCAAATATTCACCCTTCTTACTGCCCTTCCATTCACTGGCCGCCGGATCTATCGCTAGCATAAAATCTTTTTTAGGTTTATATCCTGCCGTATTAACAGCTTCCAAAATAGTATCAAGCACTTCTTCATCACTTGATAAATCAGGTGCAAAGCCTCCTTCATCACCAACAGAAGTGGCAAGTCCCCGATTTTTCAATATTTTTTGCAATGTATGAAATACTTCTGTGCACCAGCGCAATCCTTCTTTAAATGAAGGTGCTCCCACCGGCATAATCATGAACTCCTGAATATCTACATTATTGGTCGCATGAGCTCCACCATTTAGTATATTCATCATCGGTACGGGCAATCTATTACCGTTAATGCCGCCCAAAAAACGAAACAGAGGAATTTGCAATGATGCCGCGGCCGCCTTGGCACTGGCAATGGAAACAGCCAGAATTGCATTGGCACCAAGTTTAGATTTATCTTTCGTACCATCAGCTTTCAGCATAGCCTGATCCACTGCATAAACATCCGATGAATCCAATCCATGTACAGCATCATTTATTATAGTGTTAACATTATTTACAGCTTTGATAACACCCTTACCAAGAAAACGTCTTTTATCATCATCACGCATTTCCAATGCTTCAAATTCACCGGTGGATGCCCCACTAGGAGATGCTGCCCGTCCAACACTGCCATCCTTCAAGTACACTTCTGCCTCAACTGTTGGATTACCGCGTGAATCTATAATTTCCCGACCGATTACTTTTTCAATCTTAAATTTTTCCAAAATCATTGACAATACAACTCCTCTGCAAAATATTTTAAAATATACCAAGAAACGTTTGCTTCAATACCGCAGTGTCTCTTGAATGATGTTTTAACAAAATTATCATTACTATTTATCTATAAATACTATAGCATAGCTGATAAGCATTATCAATAATTTTGAAAAATTTAATATAACTTTAGCAATATTTAATCTGAAAGGAAACTCACTATGCTTTTCCATAGTATTCTGTTTACAAAAAAACATCTGACAAAACAGCACAAACAGCTGTACCGCCTGAGTATTTTACCGATTTAAATCTCGATCAAATTATAGATACTATTACTCAGGGCAAAGAAAAATATAATTTAAAACCTTTTTTATACGCCACTGCATGACTGTGAAGAAATCAGTTGTCTACTGATATAAAAAACTGCCTATAAATGTCTCATCACCCACCTCATGGGCAATGAAAAGCTTTATCTGTCCTAGTTTTTACATAGTACAATTTAAATAATAAATGAATTTTTTTCAGAACAATTCACAATAACTATCATATTTTACTGAAATTAATTCTAATCTATGCCATAATAGTATCAAAGTAATTATCTGCAAGGGAGTTGATACCATAATGGACAATCCGATTAATGAAACATCATATTCTGAAATATATCTTGCCGGTGGATGTTTTTGGGGATTACAGGCTTATATAGATAAACTATATGGTATAACATACACTACTGTCGGTTATGCCAATGGAAATACCGCCAATCCAACATATGAACAAGTTTGTTCCAATACCACCGGTTATGCGGAAACGGTACAAGTTAAATACAATCCATCACTTATCAGCCTTAATAATTTATTAAGCCATTTTTTCAAAGTTATCGATCCTACTTCCTTTGAACGACAAGGCAATGATTCTGGCAACCAATACCGCAGCGGAATCTACTATACAGTTTCAATTGACCGACAGATAATTGACCGACAGATCACCATTGAACAGCAAAAATACCAAAAACCGCTGGTAACTGAAGTTTTGCCACTCAAGTGTTACTATCCCGCCGAAAAATACCATCAGAAATATCTGGAAAAACATCCCGGCGGCTATTGTCATATCGATTTAACAATACTGAACCAAGATCCAATGACAAAACAAAATCATAACGAACATGCTGCCAATCTTTCACTCGACAGCGCTTTAACAACTGAACAATATTGTGTTACGCGGCAATGCGGTACTGAACCGCCCTTTTTGAATAAATATTGGAACAATCATGCCAAGGGCATTTATGTTGATATCGTGACCGGTGAACCACTATTCAGTTCTAATGATAAATTTGATTCCGGTACCGGCTGGCCAAGTTTTACTAAACCAATAAGTAAAGCTGCCGTCGAAACACGGCATGATTCTTCACATTCTATGGAACGTATTGAAGTGCACAGCCGGCACAGCGAAAATCATTTGGGTCATGTCTTTCCCGACGGACCGCGAGAATCCGGCGGACTACGCTACTGCATAAACAGTGCTGCCTTACGTTTTATTCCTTTGGAAAAAATGACCGAAGAAGGTTATGGTGCTTTAATATCAGCAATCATCTGATTTTATTGCTATATAATTTCATTGATCAGGAGGAAAATCTTGTTTAATAATCATTCTGCTGCCAGTAAATCCTGCCCTGCTAAAAATTCTACGGTCTCAATAGGTGCGTTATGCCATCAAACAGCAAACTTACAGCACCTGAACGATAAAGACGCTATTTTAGTGATAAGTTTTGGTACTACACAAAAACAGGCCCGGCAGAACGCTATCGAAAATATTACCAACAAAATACAAGCGGCTTATCCTTTGTTAAAAATAGTCAGTGCCTTTACTTCGCATATCGTCATCCGGCGCATTAAAGAAAATGAAAACCTTAAATACAACACACCGGAACAGGCACTGGATAAATTGGCTGCAGACGGTTATACACGCATTGCGATAGTGGCATTGGATATCATTCCCGGTATAGAGTATGCTTATAAACAAAAAGTGTTTGAACTATATAAAAATCACTTCAAAAAAATGACTATGTCCACTCCTTTGTTATATTGGCAAGGACAAAAAAACCACCGGGATGACATTAATGATGTTTTTGCCACATTTTTACATGAACTGCCAATTAAAAAAGACAATTTTGATGCATTGCTGGTTTTCGCACATGGTACTAAGCATCCCGCTAATGCCTACTACACTGCAATACAGGCCAGATTAAATTGTTCCCAGCAGCAACCGCCTGTTTTTGTTTATACCGCTGAGGGTTATCCTGATCTCAGCTCAATTATCCCTATGCTGAAAATTAATAATTATAAGCGCCTTTTATTACTTCCTTTTATGATTGTCGCAGGCGAACATGTTTATAATGATATGACTGGCGACAACATGACTTCCCATAAGTCATTATTACAACGACAAAATTTCCGTATCAGCACTTATTTACATGGACTAGGGGAAAATGAAACGATTTGCCGATTTTTCCTTGATCGCACCAGAGAAACATACCAACTGTTGGTAAATTAACCCTTATGAGGAGATATTAATGAAACAACATACAATGCATGCCATATTGCTTGAACCTGAAAAAAAACCTGAAATACTGTTATTGCCCACAGAAGGACTGACTCATGAAGAAGCTATTCGTGATGTTTTAGAGGGTAACTATGGAGCCTTAGAGTTTTTTAAAATACAAAATGATATTTCTTTGTTTATCCTCGTCAATGATTTTAGTGCCGTACTCGGTATGAAACCCAATCGCTGTTTTCCCGCACCTGATGAAAAACAAATTATTTTCGGCAAAGCCATTTTCATAGCTGCTTATAACGGTGAATCAACCGACAGAGAAGGTACCTTGGATATGCCGACAGATATCTGTAAAATTTTTATTGAACAAATCGATAAAAATTTCACTCCGTGCAAGGGAACAGAAAAACCGCATCACAAGGATATCATTTATTATGACAATAAAGGCCAGACTGATGAACGTGCTTACATCTGGCGGGAAATAAAAAAACCCGACCGTCTCAGTAAACCATTAGCGGCCGGACGAGTCAATTTTTATGGACGTGAAACACGTGAAATCATGGAGATAAACAATCATTTCTTCAAAAAAGTTATTCTAAAGAGAAAATAATATGTCAATAATCTGGATACTGGTTAACGCAGTCATACCATTATACCTTACAATGATTTAACAGCTATCCTGCAGCCATAACATCGGGAATCTTTACTCACACATAATACAGTACCGAAAATGGAACTTTGTATATTTATTTAGATTACGCACTATATATGACAGTTTTTACGTTAAATCCGCTTTTTCATCTTCACAATTCCCAAAACTGCAACAACTGCAACAAATATCACTTCCAGCCAGCCGCCAATCAGCAGCAGATATATTCCCAATGCTTTATCCATCAACATCATCTTAGCTGCTGTAAATGCCAAAATTCCACTTCCCAAATAGATAATGGCAGGAAACCTTTTCATAATAAGCAGCAGCAACTGCGCTCCGCCGATTATTATAGGCATGCTTATCAGCAGTCCGCACAAAATGAGACTCCATTTTTCATCAGGTACAGTATTAGCAACACCGGCCATTGATAATACATTATCGAGACTCATAACAAAATCAGCAACCATAATCGTCTTTACAGCACCCAAAAATGTTGTTGAAGCCTGCTTACCATGCTGTGCTTTATCATCAAGCAATAATTTCAACGCTATATAAAATAATGCTATACCGCCGATAAACTGCAAATAAGGCACCGTCAATAATTCTGTGGCAAATACGGTAAATACTACACGTATGATTATTGCTCCGGCACAGCCGATCAACATTGCCTTAAACCGATCCGCAGCATTCAAATTTTTACAGGCCAATGCTATCAAAATAGCGTTATCTCCACTTAATATTAAATCCAATATCAGTATGCCACCTAAAGCAACAAACCAATCTAATGAAAAAATTCCTGCCAAATTAATCGCCTCATTTCCTTCAAATTTTTATATAATATACAAAAAGACCCTGTCTTACAGAATATTTCCGTAAAACAAGGTCTTGCTTACATTATCTGCCGGCCGCACCGGAGGTTATAACTCGTATTGACGATTATCGGCCGTTCAGCTACTCCCCTTATCAAATAGCATTATTCAATTTCTTATAAATATAGCATGAAATAAATTATTTGACAAGCACTATAATATATTTATCTTAATTCCGTCAGATATTCCTCAAAACAAATGCCTTCTTTTCCTGGGATGCCGATTTTTTCAGTATAAATCAAACTTTTGCGCACGAACTCAGCAGCCTTATTCACAGCAATCGTAGCAGTTTCACCTTTTACCATAGAAGCTGCTACAATTGCCACAAAAGCATCACCTGTACCTGAATGAGCAGCCCCTGTTTTAGGCACTTGTAAAAGCCTGCCCTGTCCATTTTGATAAATATAATTACCAATATTCACACCGCGTTCAATTCCTGTTATGATAACGGTCATCTTAGAAGGTACTTTATTAAAATCTGCCAGCTTTTCACTGATTTGGCAAAGATCTGTATCACTTATCCATCCGTCAACCGGATAAGGCCTGTCAATGAGATTACAAGCTTCTGTCAAATTAGGAGTCAACACATCAGCAGCGGGCAGAAGCACCTTCATGCGCCTGCATAATTGCGGTGTATATGATGCATATAATTGTCCATCATCCCCCATGACAGGATCAACTATCAATAGTGTCTTATCAGCGGCAGTTGTTCCGTTCCGCTTAAAAGTCTTAATAAAGTCATTTACAATATGTATCTGCTGCTCAGAGCTGAGAAATCCTGTCAGTATGCCATCAAATTCCAACTGCAGCTTACTCCAATTATCTATATAAGACTGCATCCTATCAGAATAATCATCCATATAGTAACCGTCAAAGCCGGTATGTGATGATAGAATCGCCGTTGGCAGCGGACAAACCTGGACTTTAAGGGCTGCCATCAATGGCCGTTCGATTGTCGTCGAACAGCGTCCAAATCCCGTTATATCATTAATAAGTGCTATTCTTTTTTGTTTCATGTCCGCTTCCATCCAACCTATGTAATAATATTTATTATAAACTAAAAACTCCGCTGAAAAATAGCTGCGGAGTTTTTAGTTTGTTAGTTATTTTACCGGATTAGCCACAATTTTTCTTTTTGCCCTGCGTTTTTCCCCATATTCACGAAAAGTTACCCAGAGCGGTGTAGCCGTAAAAATAGAAGAATACGAACCAAAGGCAAATCCGACTATCAATGCAAACGCAAAATCTTTCGTTGTGTCTCCGCCAAACACATATAATGCAACGGCTGTCACCAATACCGTCGTCACCGTGTAAATAGACCGTGTCAAAGTCTGATAAATACTGCGGTTGGCCAATTCTTCAATATCGCCACCGCGTTTAAAATGTAATTTCAGATTTTCGCGAATACGATCAAATATAACTATGGTATCTGTTACCGAATAGCCTACTATAGTTAAAATAGCCGCAATGAAAGAAGAATCTATTTCTTTTTGCGTCAGAGAAAATACACTGAGCACTACCAACGTATCATGCACTAATGCCAATACTGCCGCCAACCCAAATTTGAATTCAAACCGATAGGAAATATAAGCAATTATCAACAGCCATGATATCAACGTCGCCCAAACGGCATTCATTATAAGATCTTTCCCGATGGTTGCACCAACTTTTTCTTCACGCAATACTTTATAATCGCCTAATTTGTTTTGTAAGTCAGTCATGACTTCCTGACGCTCTGTCTGCGATAAATCTTTTGTCCTTATCATTACGTTCTGTGCTTTTGTATCACTACTGGCATTACCCGACATCTGTATCTGACTGTTTCCCAGCCCATAGTCATTCATTGCTGACCGGATATCATTTATATCAACAGTATTTTCAAACTCCAGATTGATTAATGTACCACCGGTAAAATCAATTCCCAGATTAAACCCCTTGGTAAACATGCAGATAAGCCCGGCTATTATTATCAACGATGAAAAAGTATACCATATCTTGCGATGACCAACTATATCAAATCTATTCATCATTTCACCGCCTTTTCTGAAAACAAAGATGCGCCAAAAAGGCGATGATTATGTACTATATCAGCACCGATAAGCCATTTCATCTGATATTGTGTCATTGTTGTCGCCGTAAACAAGCTCAATACTGCACCTAACCCTAAAGTGATGGCAAACCCCTTTATAGGTCCGGTTCCAAAGAAAAACAACACAACAGATGCTATTATTGTCGTCAAATGTGAATCCAATATAGTCACAAAAGCACGTTTAAACCCGGCATTCATTGAAGCGCGAATCGTTTTTCCGAATCGCATTTCCTCTTTAAAATGCTCAAAGATAAGAACATTGGCATCAACAGCCATCCCTACCGATAATATAATCCCTGCTATCCCCGGCAGAGTGAGCGTTGCATCCAGCATTTTCAAAAGGAACAACAAAATCAGCACATACGCCATCAAGCTTATGTCAGCAACAAATCCAGACACTCGATAAAATACCAGCATAAACAAAATTACTGCGCCCACACCAATGGCAAAGGCAAATTCACTTTTGTCCTTTGAATCTTGTCCCAGTGTCGGTCCTACCGTACGTGTTTCTACAACCTGTACTTTTACCGGCAGCGCCCCGGAGCGCAACAGCAATGCCAGATTGTGTGCTTCTTCAATAGAACGGTTACCGGTTATGACCGCCTTGCCACCAGTAATTGGTTCTTTAACATTAGGTGCCGTTAAAACATTGCCATCAAGAACAATTGCAATAGTTCTGCCAACATTTTCAGCTGTCAGATCAGCAAACTTTTTAGCTCCTTCATCACTGAATTCCAATGAAACGAGATTTTGTCCCTGTTGGTCGGTTTCTTCGCGGGCATCCTTCAAATCGGTCCCGGTAAGTCCGACGTTACCGTCTTCATCTTTAAATTCAAGCATTGCCGTTTTGCCAAGTACATCAATAGCTTTATCCGGATCTTTTACACCGGGCAGTTCGACAATAATGCGGTTTTGTCCTTCACGCTGGATGACTGGCTCAGTCAGTCCCATAGCATTAACACGATTTTCCATTATCTTAACAACACGATTCATCGCATCATCATTAACTTTTGCTTGTGGAGTATCTACCCCTTCCAAAACTACATGTGTCCCACCCTGTAAGTCGAGACCTTGCCGTATCGAATATGCTAATGGCTTAATAAATGCAATAAATGCGACCACAACGCATATGACTACGACAGCGAGCTTTACAAAACTTTCCCGCTTCAACAATATCCCTCCAAAATAAATTCTTTATCCCCAAAATAAAAAATAATCATAATCATTTTGATACAATCTGTTTTTATTATAGCCATATCAAATACATAATGTCAATTTTTCCATATTTCAATCACATTGTCGTGATTCAATAAAATCAACTACAATTGATAGTACCTCAATTGGTGTCAGCTTATCCGTCAGCAGATACAAGTCGGCATGACTACGGGCATCAGATAATCTGTCATGTTGTATATCTATATGTTCTTGCGTCCACCGTTCACGGCGGCGTTTCTGTACTGTCATCAACGTGGCATCAAGCACTATGAGCAAATCCGGTTTTCTTTTCAGCCAAAGCCTTTTTACACAGGAATGTTCCTGGGCTATATTACAGGCGTCATAGCCTTTTTCCTGTAATTTCCCAACCAATGTGGATTTACCCGATGCACAAACGCCAACGACCATAATTTTCATGCTGTCTCTCCGTTAAAATGGAAATACTACATTTACCCGGCTGACCCGCACCGGTGGATTATCCTTTTCACATACGCTCATAGCCACAACTGTCATATCATCACCGGCTTTATTTTCATCAAGCTGCAATGCATATTCCATAATGCTGTTAACAATAAAATCAACGTCTTCAGCCGAATTTTCCTTTACAATGTCCATTATTTTATCAAAATCAGCCGTTTTACCAATTGTTTTTCTGCCGGCTGACTGTATTCCGTCTGTATAAGATACAATTACCATCCCCGGTGTTATCGGCAATTCATAGATAAGCGGCTTAGTATGGTGATGCACACCAATCGGATTTACATTGTCGTCATATACGCAAACATAATCATCAGTTTTAATAATAACGGGACAATTGGAATTACGGCTTATAACCATGGTCTGTGTATCGAGATCAGCACTGATAACAGTAAGCGTACAGGAAACCTTTTTATCCTTGACTGCGTATAAATAATCATGCACAGCACGTGCAACTGCACCGTCACGAGTTCCATCACCAATCAACGAAACTGCCCGGTTTACCACTAACCCGCTAGTATGATGTGCCGATAGTCCATGTCCCTGTCCATCGGCCAGTATAAGCGATAAACCGCCTTGCGGCCGTTCTGCCACATCACTGGTATCACCGCTGAATTCCATTGCATAACGAGTAGTTTTAGCCATAGCCACTTTTATTTCCATAACAGACAGACTTCCCCATCGTTCTTAATAAAATAATTTATTAAAAAATTTTTTTCTCCGTAATGACCATATCTAACAGTATGTCATGTGGTTCCACAGGTAATACCGCTGCTTCCTGTCCGGCAAAAAATACTCCGGCTTTAACAGCTCCGGCTGCTTTAGGCAAAAAGCGGTCATAAAAACCGCCCCCCATCCCCAATCTCTGTTTAGAAGAAGAAAAAGCAACTCCCGGCACAATTATCAGATCAATATCACTTGGATCAACAAAGTGCCTTTCATCTGCCGCAACAGTCAAAATATTTGACTTACCCGCTGTAAGCTTTGCCAAATCCTGCACTACAGCAGCCCGCATGATACCATTAGTCAAATCTTCTATATAAGGCAGGCATAAAATTTTCCCCCGCCGCAGAACATCTTGTAAAATATCCTGTGTTTGAACTTCATCCGGCATCGACGCGAATGCCATAACACACTCAGACTGCTGATAGACTGGTAATGACAACACTTGTCTGCATATGTCAGCACTATATTGGGACAGCTGCTGCGATGTGAGACTGCGCCTAAATAGCAGCGATGCTTTGCGTAAGTTCTTTTTACTTTGCATTTTCCGCATCATTTTTTTGCTTGCTTATATTACTGCCAATGGCGGCACGTGATACTTCAATTTCCACATTATCTGCTATTTTTAAACGTGCCCGATCCTCATTGAGCGAAGTCACTTCGCCATACACACCGCCGACAGTAATTACCCTGCTCCCCACTTTAATTGATTCAATCATTGCCTGGCGTTTCTTTTGTTGTTTTTTCTGTGGGCGATACAAAAGAAAATAAAAAATCACAACTAGTAATACCGGAAAAGCAAAAGCTTGCAATTGCTCCATATCCATTAATAAAAACACTCCTTAAATAAAATCATGATTAATAAAAGCATAACTTATTATACATTTCGACATAATATAAAATTACTCCTCTACTTTATTTTATATTGTGCAGCAAATTTATTATGAAATTCAACAAAGCGATCTTCAATAATTGCCCGGCGCATTTTCCGCATAAAATCAATGAGAAAATATAGATTATGGATTGTCAGCAACCGCAGACCGAAAATCTCGTTTACCCGTACTAAATGTCTGATATAAGCCCGCGAATAATTACGGCAGGCATAGCAGCCGCAGTTTTCATCAATTGGAGAAAAATCATGTTCAAATTCAGCATTTTTTATGATCATCCGTCCCTGCCATGTCATTGCTGTTCCATTACGAGCCACACGTGTCGGAAAAACACAGTCAAACATATCGATACCGCGTTTTACACCTTCTGCCAAACAATCCGGAGTCCCAACCCCCATTAAATAACGCGGTTTATTTTGCGGCAGGTAACCGGTAGTATAATCAAGCACGTCATACATCATTTCTTTCGGCTCACCCACGCTTAATCCGCCGATAGCGTAGCCTGGCAAATCCATCGCGACCAATCTTTCAGCGCAGTCTTTGCGTAGTTCTTTATACATTCCCCCCTGCACAATACCAAACAATCCCTGACCAGAACTTGTAAGTGTATTTTTACAGCGCTGCGCCCAGCGTAATGTTCTTTCTGTTGATTTTTTCGCATAATCATAATCTGCCGGATAAGGAATACATTCATCAAACGCCATGACAATGTCAGATCCCAGTTCCATTTGAATTTTTGTGGCTATTTCCGGTGATAAGAACTTTTGTGAACCATCAATATGAGAACGAAAAGCAACTCCTTCTTCCGATATTTTGCGCAAAGCTCCCAGACTAAACACCTGAAATCCACCGCTATCGGTCAAAATACCTCTATCCCAGTTCATGAATTTGTGCAGACCGCCCGCCTCACGAATCAATCCGGAACCGGGCCGTAAAAATAAATGATATGTATTACTCAAAATTATCCCGGCGCCTATCTGCTTTAATTCCTCCGGTGACATAGCTTTTACTGATGCTTGTGTCCCCACAGGCATAAAAATCGGCGTTTCAAAACTGCCGTGCGGTGTATGAATGATCCCCGCTCGTGCTCCGGTTTCAGAACATTGTTTTATTAACTCATATGTAATAGCTGGCATTAATTTTCCTCACAATTATATTCAATAGATAAAATTATAACGCAAAATCTCATCCTTCAGGTCGATTATTCCTGCGCTTTTTTTGTCACATAAACGCACAAACTGAAACAAGTAATCACATAAAACAGTAAAACGGCTACTGATATCATATTTGGCACTCCTCCGCTGCCAATTCCCCGCAGCAAAAGACTTGTATGTGTCAATGGCAGTATATGCACAAAATAATAAAATGCTGTGGGCAGTTTATCCGGAGAGAAAAACGTTCCGCATAAAAAAGACATCGGTAACAAAATATATGTATTAAATCTTCCCATGTCTTCATATGAAGCAATGGTCATCGCCGCATAAAAACCAATTTCAGCAAATATCGCACAGTTTAATATCAACACCAGCAAAAACAGCGGCGTTATTGTAAAATCAGCACCAAAAGCATATGCCAATATTATTATAATTGCTGAAGAAATCATTCCCCGTAATATAGCTGCCAATATTTTCCCAATAGCAAATGACAATGGATTTATCGGTGCCGTAAAATATTCTTCAATACTCTTATGATAAACTCGTTCACCATGCAGTGATGTTAAACTGTTAAAGGAAATATTCATCGAATTCAAGGCCAGTATCCCGGGCACCAGAAAGTTAATGTATGCCCCGCCACCAGTCGTGATACTGCGGCCAAGTCCCCAGCCAAATGCCACCAGATAAAGAATCGGTGCTACCATACGGCTCAAGATAAATTTTATCATACGACGTTTTAATACTATCCAATCACGCCAAAAAGCCGTAATAATGTCATACAGCATCACTTATTCACCCTTCTTCCTGTCAGCTCAACAAATACATCCTCTAAATTAGCATGACGGCGCAATATATTTTCTTGAAAAAGATTATCGGCAAAAGTTTTTGCTTCATCTTTGCTGTGAAATATCTTAAACTCACGTTCCGTCTTTTCATTATCCCATTCAACCACATAACTGCCAATTTTTTGCTGTAAAGCCTGCGGAGTATCAAGTGCTATAAGTCTCCCCTTATTCATTATCGCAACTCTGTCACACAAAGCTTCGGCCTCTTCAATGTAATGAGTAGTCAAAACTATAGTTACACCACTACGCTGCATCTTCCTTATTAAATCCCAGATGCGCCGGCGTACCTGAGGATCAAGAGCGACAGTCGGTTCATCCAGGAACAATATGTCCGGCTCATGCATAAGTGCCCGCACAATCAGCAGACGCCGTTTCATACCACCTGATAATGCCCGTACATTATCATTAATCCGATCAGTCAGTTCAACGTAATTCAGCAGCTTATCTATTATAATTTTCCTTTTCTTAGCAGGTATATGGTGCAGCCGCCCATGCAGCTGCATATTTTCTCCCACTGTCAAGTCCTGATCAAAATTTATATGTTGTGGAACAACACCAATTAATTGCTTTATCTGTTTGGCAGCAATCGCCGTATCTAAATCATCATAATATATTTTTCCTGCCGTCGGCTTAGTCAGCAAAGTGAGCATCCGTATAATAGTCGTTTTGCCCGCACCATTTGGTCCCAGCAATCCAAAAATTTCCCCTTTATTGATTTGCAGATCCAATCCGGCAACAGCCACTTTAAGATCATCTTTTCCCGCAGCATTTTTATAGGGAAAAACTTTCCTAACACCTTCAAGACACAGCAATAAGCATCCCTCTCTTCATTATACCGACACTAAAACTCAATACCCTTTTGTGCCTTTATTCCTTTTGCATAAGGATGTTTTATTTCTTTCATCTCAGTCACCAAATCGGCTTCGGCAATTATACTATCCCGCGCATCACGTCCTGTCAATACTAAGTGCAATTTCGCCGGTTTTTTAGAAATAAGCTGCAATACATCTTCTTCTGTCAACAAATTAAACTTTACTGCATAATTTATTTCATCGAGAATCAGCATATCCCATTCACCGCTGGTTTCTTCCTCCAATGCTTTTTGCCAAGCCGTTCGGGCAGCTTTTATATGTTCTTTTTGCTCTACTCCGGTATCTTTATGAGTAAAACCTTCCCCCATCTGTATTATCTTTATCCGTTCTCCCGGCAGTGCCTGCAGAGTATTGAGTTCTCCGTATCGCCAGCCGCCTTTGATAAATTGAATTATCAGCACTCGCATATTTTCTCCCCAGGCTCTTATTGCCAGTCCTAAAGCCGCGGTCGTTTTCCCCTTGCCATTGCCCGTATTAACTATGACAAGCCCTTTCGTATCCATATTTTCCCTCCCAGTATCAAAGGCCATTATGCCACCATGCCGGCACAACAGGCAATAGTACTATTACCAGTGCAATAAACAATACAGTAGTCGTATACATTATTTGTATAGCAGAAATAATATGTCTTGAGCACAGACGCTCACAAATATCTCCCATGTAAGCACGAAAATGCGGCTGTCCAAAATAAAAATTTTGCCCGCCCAGTCTTATATCAAGAGCCCCGGCCATAGCCGCTTCTGTGAAGCCGCCGTTGGGACTCGGATGTTTCTTGGCATCGCGCTTCATCATTTTCCAAGCATTTTTATAGTCAAAATGTAAAATGGCTGCGGCCACTATCATTAAAACACCGGTTAAACGAGCCGGAACAAGATTGAGCGCGTCATCAATACGCGCTGAAGCCTTACCAAAATAAAAATACTTATCATTCTTATAACCGACCATTGAATCCAATGTATTGGCCATTCGGTACAAAACCGCCCATGGCAGCCCGCCGATAAAAAAATAAAACAATGGCGCAATTATCCCATCAGTAGTATTTTCTGCAATTGTTTCAACTGTTGCTCTCACCAGTTCCGGTTCTTCCATTGCATCGACATCCCGTCCGACGATATAGTGTACTTTCCGTCGAGCCATTTCTATATCATCGTGCAATAAACTGTTAATTACACCCTCACCAGCCTGCATGAGCGCTTTTGGTGAAATCATAAAACTTAGCAGCAATGCCTCGACCATAAGCCTGAGCCACCAATTAAGAGCAAATTTCTCCATGCCCCATAATATTCCCCAGGTAATAGCGTAAGATGCAGCCAATAATACCAAAGAAAATATCATTCCCATTATTAAATTCAACCATTTATTATTCTTATCACGCCGCAATATATGTTCGAGTCCTGCTATACCTTTCCCCATCAATGCTACAGGATGGAATTTGCTATCCGGATCACCAATAATTGTATCTATTATAAAGGCGGATATTGCTATTATTGCCGGTACCATACCGTCATCTACCCCCGTTGCATCTTATTCTTGTCGACAAATATTTTCTAACTCATATGTTGTAATTTTTTTTGTATGGTTCTTGCTGTGGGCGTCTTGGCAAGTCCGCCTTCTGATGTTTCCCTTAAGGCTACCGGCATCATCCGGCCAATTTCATACATAGCAGTAACAACTTCATCCGGCGGTATGACACTCTTCACTCCGGCCATAGCCATTTCTGCTGCAGTCAGTGCGTGTACCGCATAAAATCCATTACGTTTTACACAAGGTACTTCTACTAATTCTGCCACCGGATCACAAACAAGTCCCAAAGTATTTTTCAAAGCCAGTGTTGCTGCCTGCATCAATTGTTCACTGCTGCCTCCCAATATATCCACCACAGCCGCTGCTGCCATTGCTGCAGCCGTGCCGCATTCAGCCTGACATCCACCAACAGCTCCTGCTATACAAGCGTTTTTGGCAATAACATTTCCTATCCCTGCCGCAGTAAAAAAAGCATTGCAATATCTTTCCTGGTTTGCCCCTTTAGCTTCACCGACGGCAAAAACGGCAGCCGGTACAATACCGCACGAACCCGCTGTCGGGCAGGCAACAATTTTATGCATTTTAGCATTTCCTTCACTCACTGCCAATGCGTATAGCAACGCCCGGTGTCCGATATTTCCCAATAAAAGCGGATCCATATGCTCAATTTTTTCAGCATCTCTTCCCACCATGCCGCTCATTGACAACCGTTGATCATAAAGTCCCTCTTTAACTGAATCAGCACATACCTTAATTCTCATCTGCATTTTTTCTATTACTTCTGCTTTAGTAATCTCATATTCTTCAGCTTCACGCTGCAAAACTACCTGTGCAACAGACATATCATGCTGCTGCGCCAATGCCAGCAAGTCAGCCAATGTTCCATATTCGAACATCTATTATTCCACCTGCAATTCAATTATCTTATTATGCAACATTTTTTCAAAGCGGATCAATAGCTATCACGACACTCATTATCTCCAATGAATTTATTTTTTGCACCACATCATCCGGTACTTCACTATCGGTATCAATTATCATTACCGCTTCTTGATGTTTACCCTTACGAAAAACTCTCATCCGGGAAATGTTGATATCTTTTTCCGATAGTAACGATGAAACCACAGCCACTACACCTCTTTGATCATTATAAACCATCAAAAGTGTATATTCTTCACCGCGTACATCAGCAGCAAAACCATTAATTTCACATATTGATACTTTACCGCCGCCTAATGACACCCCGACAATTTCCATCTTTTTCCCATCAATTCCCGTAAGTTCCAGTTTTACCGTATTAGGATGCAGCATTTCTTTTTCAGATGTTTCGATATTCACGGGCAGTTTTTTTTCAGCAGCAAGAGAAAAAGCATTTCTTATCGCCGGATTGTCCGCACCATACCCTAATAGTCCGGCTACTATTGCTCTATCCGTACCATGTCCGCGGTAAGTTTTAGCAAACGAACCATAAAATATTATTTTTACCGCAGTCGGCTCAGATTTTAAAATATGACGTGCCAGCAGACCGATCCTGGCCGCACCAGCAGTATGAGAACTTGATGGTCCGATCATTACCGGACCAATTATATCAAATACTCCCATGTCATCCTCCCGATTAAGCACTACAATATATCAAATTGCTTTTATTATACCATATGCTTTCTTGTTTATCATACAACTACTTTATCTCACGCAAGGATTTCATTTATGGTTATCTTATAAGCACATTGCTACGATTTAATATTTATATCCATGCAGATATCCGATTATAGACACAAAGACAGCCTGCTATCTTGCATAATAACAGGCTGTCTTTAAATATTATAATATTGTAAAATTAGAAAACTGCCATAAAAAATGGTCATGGTCTGTATTCTAATCAGGTCAGCAAGCTAAATTACTATTTTTTTTATCTAATTTACGCATCTTTTCGCAAAAATTGTCAGTTAAATGTATTTCTATCGTCGATAAATCCTTCTCGATATTTTTAACTTTAATCAATGTCTGATCACCTAAAACTCTGACAATTTCAGCAGCATTCCCCGGTACATTCTGCTGCCGCAAATAATAGGCAAAAACCAAAAAATCCTGTTCAACCGCAGCTACTTCTTCCCCCGCGGCTGTGAATACCCGAAAGGACGGTTCAGTATGTGCATCAGTAAAAATCAGCATACGGTCGGCACCAATACCATATTTACGACTGCAAAGCAATTCCATGCTTGCCGATCCCGGCATATAATCAACCGCTTCGTATACCATATATTCAATATCTCCATATAGAAAATTCATAACCACATGCATCATATATCGCCTCCGCCTTTCATTAGTATTAGTATATCAGGCATCATATACAGTTAAAATGCTAAATATGCTTTTTATATTGCAAAAAATGCTTTATAATATTTCAATAGATATTTGGTTAAGGAGAACACTTCCATGGAAAATTATGAAAAAAAAGGGTATCTAATTCCGGAATTTAAAGTCTTTCGCCTTAAAGACCGTTTAGCTCCCGTACCCTTTCACTATCACGACTTTCACAAGATTATCTTGTTTATCAGTGGCAAAGTCGATTATATAATAGAAGGCAAGTCATACCCATTAATACCGCATGATATAATTTTTGTCAGTGCCGGTGAAATTCACCGCCCAATAGCTGATTCCAACATTCCCTATGATCGGATAGTAATATATGTTGCTCCGGATTTTTTACAAAAATACACACGGCAGCAAGAAGATTTAGCTAACTGTTTTACCCTGGCCCGCAGCAGTTCCAGTGTTATGCATTTAACCCCCGGCAAAAGCCATGATCTGCTTTATCATATGGAAAAGCTTGAGCATACAGCCCGCCAAAATGATTTTGCTAATAATCTTTATACTGAAATATTATTTATTGAATTTATGATACTATTAAACAGATCCCTGCTCAGCCACGAGCTTGATGAGATACATGTAGCCGTTTATGATAAGAAAATTTTACCGCTTTTAAAATATATCAATGACAATTTGTCAGAAGAATTGACAATTGACACTTTATCAACGAAATTTTTCATGAGCAAATATCATATGATGCGCCGTTTCAAAGACGCCACCGGTTACAGCATCCATCAGTATATTTCCAATAAACGTTTATTACAGGCTCGTACTTTGCTATCATCTGACATTTCTCTCACCAAAATATGTTTTGACTGCGGTTTTCGTGATTACTCCACATTTTCCCGGGCCTTCAAAGAATTATTTCATCAAACACCCACGCAGTACCGTAATAACAATTTTTTTAAGCATTGACAGCTTAGTATCTATATTTTAAAATTCTGCACTTTTTCCTGTAAATCGCATGCCAATTGCGACAAATTATGGCTGGCTGCCGCTATCTCCTTTACTGATGCCGACTGTTCTTCTATTGCTGCCGCCACGCTTTCTGTTTCCTGGGCACTTTGTTCACTGACATTATTAATATCAACACTTGCCTTAAGCATCACATCAGTCTTATCCGACATCTTTTCAATATATCCAGCCACTTCCAATATTTCCTGTGCTAATGAATCGATACTCTTTACTGTTGTATCAAATACGGTATTGGCCGATTTAACTGCATCAATCCCACTGTTGACACTTATCCCCCCGCTGTGGCTGGCTTCCACAACCACTTTGATATCTGCCTGATTATCCTCTATCAACTGTGTTATCTGTTGAGTAGAAGTTGCTGTTCCTTCTGCAAGTTTCCTGACTTGTTCTGCTACCACGGCAAATCCTTTTCCCGCCTCACCGGCACGGGCAGCTTCAATGGCCGCATTAAGTGCCAGTAAATTAGTTTCTTCTGATATGCTGATAATTAATTTTAATATATCACCGATTTTTTGCGAACTAGTATCCAATTTTTGTATCGAAGTTTCTACTTGTTCTGTATTTTTAGCAATATCATTCATCTGTGCGACAACTTTTGTCATAACAACACTGTTATTATTTACATTATTTTTAGCTGCAACCGCATTATCGGCTATATTTTTTGTTTTTTCCGCTATTGAAGCAGCAATTGCAGCTAACCCGGATGACATATCAGATATCTTATGTGCTGATGTTGATTGTGCTTCACTTCCCTGCGCAATTTCATTGACCGATTCTGCAGTCTGTTCTGCTATTTTTGAATACTGATCAGAATTGGCTGTAAGTTCCTCACTGGATGCCGATACCTGTTCGGCTTCAACTTGTATCATTTTTACCAAATTACGTAATGTCTGCTTCATAATACTGAAGCCTTCAGCCAATTTACCGATTTCATCATCACGTTTCATTGCACATTTCGTATCAAAAATAATCCCTTTATTTATCTGGTTGCATTCGTTGAGCAATATTGATAACGCTGTGGATATATTTTTAGAAAAACGGAAAATAACTAAAACAACCATCACCAAAATAATAGCAACAATTCCTGCTATTGATTTTAGCAAAGTATATACCGGTGCATTTATTTCTTTTACCGGTGCGACCGTCACAACAGTCCAAGTGTTACCTGCCAACTCAAAAGGTGTTATAATTGCATACAATTTTTCTCCATCTGTGTCATTAAAATATACCTGTTTTTGCGCATTCATCTCCATAGCCTCTTTAAAGGTACTTGCAAAAACAGCATCTATTTTTTCACCATTATCGGCACTGGATTTTTCTCCTGCAACATTTAATTTGCCTTCAAGTTCAGGTTTTTGGGCAAAACCGATCACCATTCCTCGTCCGTCAGTAATATACGTGTAGCCGCTGGCCGATAGTTTAAATTTATCAATATTTCTTGCCAATTCTTCTATATTTACTGACCCCATAAGTACTCCGCGAAGTTCATTATTCACCATTATTGGTTGGACAACCATTGTCATTAATTTTTTGGTAGTTGATCCCATAAATGGTTCGGCAATATAGGGCTTTTTAGTTTCTACAGCTTTTTTAAAATATTCCCGGTCGCCCCGTTTCAAATATGTGCCATCGCCGCGCAGAGCATTCCCGTTTAAATCCACGTAAAAAGTCTCTGCAAGAGAAGAATCATCTGCCTTTATTTCTGCCAGAGCCTGCAATTTTGCCGCCTCATTCCCCGGTTCAGCAAAAACCGCATTATGGCTTCCCGTTTTTAACGGAAGCAGCGTTTTACTGACTTCTGCTTCGATACTGGAAGACACTTGCTGGCTGATATTCTGGGCAATACTTTCATTACTTTCATTTAGCATTTTACCTGCCATATAATAAATCAATCCTGCTATTACAACAAAACTGATAATAAAAAGCGGTAATAAAATTGCTAAAAATTTTTTTCTCACACTGTTCAGTGCCATTCTAATATCGTCTCCTGTTAAATTAAACCAATTTATTAAATAATAAATATATTCAATTGCAGTTTCCATTATCCTTCATAATTTCTAACGATAATTATATATAATTTTTCTATTGTCATCCATTACTATTTATTATATAACAAAAATACTGCTGTCATAATTGACATTATGACAGCAGTATTTTATACCAACAGTATTATCATATTAATTATTTTTTTTACTGGCAGCTTTTTGTAAAAATTTTTCCTTTTCCACAGCAAATCTTTCATGACTGCCCTTGCCTATTTCACCGACCTCATCAAAAGCAACCACTTCATAAGATACTTTACGTCTGTCAACAGCAATAACTTTAGCTTCGGCCTTGACCTTCATTCCCACTGGTGACGCACTGGTATGAGCAACGGACATCGCTATTCCTACCGAAGTCCAGCCTTCCGGTAAAACTGTTTGCAACAGTTCCGCTGCGGCCTGCTCCATCAATGCAGTCATAGCCGGTGTCGCATAAACTTCAAGAGTCCCGCTTTTCATTGCCAAAGCAGTATTATTCTTATCCACAATACTGCTTACCTTTTTTACCATACCGACTTTGACCTTTTCAGTTACTTCCATATGATTACCCCTCTTTTTATCATTACCGCAGCTTTTTGTATAAATTTTCCCCTCCTGCATTATTGCGACAGGAATCTTTTTCTATTACTATACAATAAAAACTGCTATAATAGATATAGTTTTAATATATACTATTATATATCCAATTGGAGGAATATGCGTGGCAAAAATTATCTTAACGGGAGATCGTCCTACCGGAAGATTGCATATAGGCCATTATGTCGGTTCTTTGCGGGAACGTGTAAAATTACAAAATTCAGGTACATACGATAAAATATTCATTATGATTGCTGATGCCCAGGCTCTCACTGATAATGCTGATAATCCGGAAAAAATACGACAAAATATAATTGAAGTTGCACTTGATTATCTGGCTTGCGGTCTTGACCCGGAAAAATCGACAATTTTTATACAATCACAAATTCCTCAACTACCGGAATTATGTGCTTATTACATGAATTTGGTAACAGTTTCACGCTTGCAGCGTAATCCTACAGTGAAAGCAGAAATTCAGTCAAGAAATTTCGAAGCCAGCATCCCTGTCGGATTTTTTACCTATCCCATCAGTCAGGCTGCAGATATAACAGCTTTCCAGGCTACAACCGTCCCGGGAGGCGAAGACCAAGTGCCGATGCTTGAGCAAACCAGAGAAATAGTTCGCAAATTCAATAGCACTTATGGTAAAGCTTTAACTGAACCGGATATACTTTTACCCAGCAATGAGGTATGCCAGCGTCTGCCCGGTATTGATGGGAAAGCAAAAATGAGCAAATCTATCGGCAACTGCATTTATTTATCAGAAACCGCCGATGAAATCAAAAAAAAGGTAATGAATATGTATACCGATCCTGACCATATACGTCTCAGTGATCCGGGAAAAATCACCGGCAACACTGTTTTTACCTATCTTGACGCTTTCTGCACTGCAGAACATTTCAAACGCTATCTGCCAGATTATGACAATCTGGACGAATTAAAGACTCATTACCAGCGCGGTGGTCTGGGTGATGTTAAGGTAAAAAAATTCCTTTATGCCATATTAATGGAATATCTTGAGCCGATAAAGAAACGCCGTACTGAACTTGAGAAAAATATTCCTGCCATATATAAAATGCTGCAAGATGGCAGCCAAAAAGCACGCGCAGTTGCTGCCCAGACTTTGAAAGCAGTGAAAAGCGCCATGAAAATAAATTATTTTGATGATGATGAACTTATAAAAGAACAAGTAAAACGCTTTCAAAGATAAATCATATTATTTATTAACATAAATTTTTGCTCATGTTGAAGAGGTTGTCACACGCAGCCATTTTCATTCATAATATGCATCTGTTCCTTTCGTCCGCCCTTAAAAGGGCGGGGAACCACACAGCGGCGGTGGATTGCATCCTTATGAGGTCAATGTTGTTCATGCGACAGCCCCTTATTTTTTTGCAAAAAACAAATTAAAGACCTGTACTCTTACAATATCAATATTCCGCATCCGGCAGCGATATTTTACTTTCATATTTATTTATCCCTGCCGTAATATGAATATATTGACTGCCGAAAAAAGACTGCAAATAAAGACTTAAATTTCCAATACTTTTTCTATTGCCTCGGCTACACCGTTATTATCACAATCTGCTGTTATAAAAGTTGCCCTTTCCTTGACACTGTTGTCAGCATTTCCCATGGCGACAGCGATACCTGCATATTCAAACATTTCCAAATCATTACTGCCATCCCCCAGCACCATTACCTCTGCCGGTTTAACGCCGAGATATCCGGCTAATGATTGCAGTCCAGTAGCTTTAGTGGTGGCTAACGGCGTAATATCTATCGTATATTGAGTATTTTGCTGAAAAGACACATATTTACCAAATTTTTCATTTAATGAATCCAATATGCTTAGAGGTAGTTTTTCATTATCACGCAAAATAAACTGTGTTATTTTATGGGCGTATTTTTTATAGTCATTTCCTGTTTCAATAAAATTAAACGGAACTACAGTTGTATAATCGGGAAACATTGACCAAGAAAAATACGGGGCAATATTTTTCATTCCTATATACCAGCTGCAGTATACTTTATTTGCAAAAAGGAACGCTAAGATTTCTTCTCCGACACAGTCATCTACGTATTTTTCATAAATCAATTCATTTGTATCAACAGTACGCATCATACCGCCATTACAGGATATCACTGGCACCTTGCTGTCGATTTTTTTACCGAAAAAAGCCGCACAGGTATGCATTCTTC
Source organism: Pectinatus frisingensis (assembly GCF_015732285.1). Classification (GTDB taxonomy): domain Bacteria; phylum Bacillota; class Negativicutes; order Selenomonadales; family Selenomonadaceae; genus Pectinatus; species Pectinatus frisingensis. Next base: position 61,429 of record NZ_WIQU01000046.1, on the reverse strand, counting down.
CCGTTGCTATCGAGGTATATATTCCCATTTGTGAAGCTTTTTGCAATATTTGCGCCGTTGCGTCACTTACAGTTTTCCTGCTGTTTAAAAGAGTCCCATCCAAATCACTTACAATTAATTTTACTGCCATATGCATTCTCCCTGACATTTCACAAATTATTCGTATATATTGCTCAATTCTTCCAAAAATTCCTGTTGTTGCTGCACATGCAGCAATTTATCGACCTTTTCTTTTTGTTTGAGAATCCTAAACAGCTTATTTACAGCATCTACATCCTCACTTTTTATTGCTGGTAAACATATCAATTGAGCTTCATTTCCATTTTTATCCCAGACTACTTTCTTTTTCAATCTTGCAAAAACGATAATTGATTTACTTACAAATGAAGGTAATCCATGCGGCAATGCGACTGCATTTCTAAAATAGGTGCTGCTCATCTTTTCCCGGCCTGACACGGAGTCTATATATTCAAATTTCACAAACCCCTTATTAAATAGAAGCTTTCCCAACATGTTAATTATTTCTTTTTTCGACGTACATTCTACTTCCAACAATATAAATTCTTTTTTTATCAGTGTATGCATCAAACCGCCATTATTTTCCTGTAATAAATAGTCCAAAAACATTCGTTTATCTTTACCAAAGTCATTGTCATAAGGTATGAAATTCAATCCCTTTATCTTAGGATTAATTGTTCCGACAACAGCTATTATATTATACTGATGTTTTATATTATCAATTTTTTCTTTTACATTATCATCCATTATACTCATCGGAATGATTTTTACCTTAGCATAGTAGCGCGCTAAGGTATCTTTTATTGTCAATGCTACCCCATGGCCTGTAAGACACATACTGACAAACGCCGGTGGTTTATTGGAATTTTCTACTGTCACCAATGAATAGTCATGCTTTGAATTAATAATATCATAATATATATTATCAAGTGATTCTTCCGAGGCATCAGCTTTACGCACTGCTTCTATGACAGAAATAAGGTCTACCCTGTCAATAGTTCTTGTTTGTATCCCGGTTCTGCTGTGAACGATTTCCCCAATGGTAACCAATGATCCCATGTCAACGAAGAAAAGTATCCCTTCGTCTGCATTTAGTGATTTTGCCACCTCTACCACCTGTTCAAATATTTTTATTGGATTAACATCCAGTGGCATATCTATTGCTATGGGGAAATCAACATTCAGCATTTTTTTTACAACATTTATCATTTCCGAGGCCACTTTACCATGAGAAATAGTAATTATAGCTATACGATTTTTTTTATCCGGCAGCTTTAACAATTCGTGTATATATATTGCTATAAAACCGGTTTCGCCTTCGGGCACCTCAATCGACTTACTTTGTGCCAATTTCTGCGCCAATTTACCAGCTAAATCAAATTCATCTGTAAAATTTTCCTTGATATAAATAAGATTGGGGTTCATTATTTCCTGATTGAATTTTATTCTTTTTACCGCTTCTTCTAAATGTATCGCCAGATAAATCAATACCTTTTCATTTATTTTCCTATCTGGATAAATATTTTTAACCAAATCTTTAAAATCTTTCAATAATTGTATTATTGAGGAATCAAAAAGATATTTTAGATCGTCTAATGATGATAAATTTTTATCTTGTGAATCCAAACTTATTTTATTAAAGTACCCCAGCAAAAAATCCCATATTATTTTTTCTGTTTCTTCAACATTTACGTTGTTTTTCTTTAATTCATAATATTTATTCTCAATGGTTTCATATATGTCACGTGGCAATGAATACTGGTTTTTAACTGTGAGCATTGAATCCTCAATTTCGTCATCATTAGGAATAAATAAGGCATCATTGAATCTTATCGTATTTTTCTGCGTATTTATATCATAAAAAAATTTTTGATATAACACTTCATTAAATCCTATATATATTTCTTCTCTTTTATTATTGATTTTATCCACGTAGGCGTTAGCACAAGTTACTTGAATTTCACTTTTCAACTGTCCAATATTTCCTGAGTATTTCTTAAAAACAAAAGCCTCCATTATTTTTGCCTTAACTAATATTTTATAATTTATCCTGTTAGCTTCTTGTTGAAAAAAACCATGAATCAACTTTATTTTCTCATGCAGCGATCTGTCTTCCAACGTAGGCAGTTCAATAATCATCGGTATTCTTCTTCTAAAAGTCAGCAGCAGTGATGATTCTATATTCTCTGTAGTCGCTCCGATAAAATATATATGAGTGGTCCTTTCCACTTCCACTTCACCCATGCGTCTGAATTTTCCTCTGTCCAAAATTGAAAACAACATTTCCTGTCCTTTTGGTGGTAAACGATGAATTTCATCCAAAAAAAGCATACCATTATCGGCTTTTTCCACTATACCTTCCGTATCCTTATCAGCACCTGTAAATGCCCCTTTTTTATACCCATACAATATAGAAACCAATAACTGCGGATTATCACTATAATCAGCACAATTAAATAACATAAACGGTGCATTTTCTTTTAACACTTTTTGATCAACTGCATATTTATACATATATTCTGCAAATAATGTTTTTCCAGTCCCGCTTTCGCCTACAATAAGCGTAGGCAGTCCCAAAGGAGGATACAAAATAGCTGCCTGTCCCTGCTTTATGTTTTTTAACAAACTTCCATCATAACCGATTAATTTTGAAAATATATTATTTTTTTGTTTCTCTGACGATTTTTCTGTATTTTCCTTTTGCATATCTTTTAATTCATTTATTAATTCCGTTACATATGTTCTTGATATACATATCCCTGATTCTTCCAGTTTATTTACAAGTCCGCCAATACTTATATCTGGTTTTTCTGCCATTATTTTACTTACAACAGTCTTTACTATTTCTCTTTTTCTTGTACGTGAATTCGGTATTTTAAGTTCTTTTCTTACCCCGGTGACAGTTTCACGTAAAATAGATAATTGCACTGCTAATTGTTCATCTGTAAGAGGATTTTTTTTATCTTCAGCATTAATTAACGCTGTAATTTTATCCTTTAACGTTACAGTCACTCTATATGCTCCTTTTTACTAATTATCATTCTATTTTCCAATTTATGCTCCGGCAAGATATTATTGCTATTATTTTAAACTAAACTAAGTCAAAACTAAAGCATATTCTAAAATATTAATTTCTTATATTAGCAGAAAAAGCAAGGTATTAATAAATTAAACCTTGCCATTCCCACAATTAAATAATCATTCGCTGCCACTATCAATAAGTAAAAATAATTTTATTAACCAATTTTTTTATGATCTGATATCAGCATCGATTAGTTGCGTACGTTCAACATTGATTTTCCTGTTAAATAACGTTTAAGATCCTCCACCCCGATTTCCACAGAATTTTTCATAGTATCACATGAAGTTCCCGCTAAATGAGATGTCAAGGTAATATTATTTAACTGCAAATACGGATGATTTTTAGGCAGGGGTTCTTCATCATAAACATCAATTGCAGCTCCCCCAATGTCCTTGTTACGCAGAGATGTCACTAACGCCGCCGTATCTACCAACCCGGAACGTGCTGTGTTGATAAGATATGCTGTTTTCTTCATCTTTTGTAATTCTTCTGCTCCAATAAAATGATGTGTTTTTTCTGACAGACGTAAATGCACACTGACAAAATCTGCTGTTTCCAGCAATTGATCCAATTCCATAAATTCTACACCGCTATTGGCAAACTTGCTTTTATCAATATACGGATCATAAACGACTACTTTTGTACCGAATCCCTTTAAGCGTTCAGCCACTCTCTGGCCGATATAACCGAAACCAATGATCCCGGCTGTCATTGCACGCATATCATGTATATATTCCTGATTTACATACTTTTTACACCATTTACCTTCAAAAATAAGTTTATGGCTGCGGGCAATGTTTTTATTTTCAGCTATCATCATCCCCACCGTAAAATCAGCCACTGCATTGGCGCTTCGCCACGGTGCGTTTATTAATTTAATATTTTTTTCTGTTAAAGCAGCCACATCAGCATTTTCATAACCGCCCCGCAATACAGCTGCGACTTTTAGATTTTTACAGGCATTTATTATTTCTTTATTAATACTTGCCACATGAACTACTAAAATATCTTTATCCGCACAATTTTCAAGCAGTTCCCTGCAAGTTGGTGCGGCATCCACACCATTGTGTTCTATCAAAAGCATCCGGTCCGTTATCGGACCCATTGCATACATTTCTTTGTCCTCAATGATTGTCACATCTGCATTATATTGTTCCAGCTCATGCATTTGCTGCATCAGATCTCTAGTAATACCACCATCTGCAACACAAAGTATTTTTGTTTTAGTCATTTTTATCTCTCCCCATACATCTTCATCTTTAAAAGTCAAGCTTTATCTGCTGATCCTACTAAATCTATTTTAGCTGCAACTACTTTTTTCAATGCAGCAATCGGTTTCTCATTGGCATTATGCGGCCAGATAGCCAAATGTTTAGCTGTATTTAATTCTTCTTTTAATGTTCCATAAAAAGCTGTGAGCATCTCGGAAAATATGTTTAATTTGCATATGCCATTCTGCACCGATTTCTTTATTAATTCATCAGGTGTTCCCGAACCGCCATGCATTACCATTGGAACTGTAGAAATTTCATTCAACATTTTTAATCTGTCAAAGTGTATTTTGGGTTTATACACATATATTCCATGCGCAGTACCTACAGCAACTGCTACACAGTCAACTCCTGTAGCATCAATAAAATGTTTAAGTTCATCAGGACGTGTTAGAGAATCCTCCGGATTGTCAAATGTATTTTTAGCCGGTGCTCCTATTTCACTATTTCCTACTATACCATCACCCACATGTCCTAATTCAGCCTCTACACTGACATTAAATTTATGCGCATAATCAACTACATATTTTGTTTTATCAATATTTTCCTGTAATGGCAGCATTGAACCGTCAATCATTACAGATGAAAAACCGGTATTCACACATTTTTTTATAAATTCCAAATCAATAGCATGGTCAAGATGAATACATACCGGAACAGATGCTTTCTGTGCTATTTTTCTAAGACTATACAACCAGTAATCCAGTCTGTCTCCTTGCAAATCAAGGCATAAACCCATTAAGATAACTGGTGACTTTTTTTCTTCCGCTACTTCCACCACAGCAATTGCCATCTCAATATTGCTTACATCAAACGCTCCCACAGCGTACTTATTTTTACGTGCATCATTAAGTACTTCCTTCAAACTTACTAATGACATCAATATCCCTCCACTATTCATTTATTATTTACGATACAATCAGATGCAATATTGCCTGATAGAAAAGGCAGCATCTCTTCAGCCAACAAATGCGGTGACTGGAAAAATGCATCTGTCGTGCTTCCGGCCAAATGCGGTGTTATCGTTACATTTGGTAAATCAATTAATGCACATCCTGCCGGCAGTGGCTCGACATTAAATACATCAAGCGCCGCTCCGGCAATTTTTCTATCTTTTAATGCCACATACAGTGCATCTTCATCAATTAGTCCTGAACGGGCGGTATTTATCAAATATGCCGTGGATTTCATTAATCCTAACATTTCAGAATCTATCAAGTGGTGTGTCTGCGCCGACAAACGACTGTGTAAAAGTAAAAAATCTGATTCTTGTACTAAATTTTTCAAGTCAGTGATTTTGATATAGGCAGGAATATTATCAGCAAAAGGATCATAGCCTAATATTTTCATGTCAAAGCCATGTAAACGTTTTGCAACTTTCCTGCCTATCTGTCCAAGCCCGATAATACCCGCTGTCTTACCCGGTAGATCCGGCACGTATTTTTTATTGGTATACTCCCGTATCCAGTCTCCGTTTTTCAGATTCAAATGACTTTTAGCTATATTCCGGCATTCGGCAATAAGCATTCCAACTGTAAAATCAGCTACTGCTGAAGAATTTCTTCCCGGGGTATTATAAACCAGAATATTATTTTTATTTGCCCATTCTAAATTTATATTTTCGTACCCCCCGCGCAAAACACCTATTGCTTTAAGATGTGTACAGGCGGATATTACACGTTTATTTATCGGACAAAACTGCGTAATAATAATGTCGGCATCTTTAATTTGCTGAATTAAATCATCGGGCAGTGCATATGACTCACTACCATACTTTTCTATCTGTAAGTTAATATTTTGTAATTCTTCCTGATTTTTTAAATACCAGTCGATAGCTGCCAATTCCGCACCTGCCTGTTTGAAAACATTAAAACCTTCCATTATATATTGAGAAGGTATAAGTAAATCTCCTATTCCAATAATTTTCATCTGATTTACTCCTTCCAAATTAAAAAGTAGACGACAGTTGTCACTTCATTTATTTTTCCGATAAGACTAAACTATTTTTAATATATCTTTCACCAGCACTGTTTTTATTTGCGATTTGGATCTGCTGGCATGAAAACTGATAACATTCTTCTGTTGTTTAAAGTAATTAACAATATTTTTCAAATAATTAAGATGATTATTTTCGCCTTTTAATGCCAATAAAAACACTATTCCAACATCTATGACAGACTTATTATTACCCATTTCCGCAAATTTTACTGTCTCAGGAATTACAGCTGCTATAATAGCCTCTTTTAATACATTTTCCGGATTGGAATGTGGTACTGCAATACCTGTCGGTTTAGTTGCAAGCCCGGTCGGATAATTAATTTCGCGTTCCAATGTAGCTTTGCGATAATTTTTATTAACATAGCCTTTATCAAATAAATAATCCGACAAAAAAGTTATGACATCTTCTTTTGTTTTTACTGAATTCAATATTGCTGCATCATAAAATACATCTTCCATTTCACTTGCACTACTCATATTCTCATCCCCTTAAACGATTAAAAACCAAATGCCCATGAAAATAACTTATACACTATGACCAAAGCCGGTGTGCCTGTGGCATCCCATGCTGACAAGGCTCCTTTTGAAACATCATATCCCAAACTTCCCGCCAGTTGTGTCATCGGTCCGGCCATTATGGTTGCACCCCAGCAGAATAATGATATTATTATTGACAAAATAATAATATTGTGTAGAATATTGCCCTCAGTAATCGCATTTACAGCTGCACTTTCCCACAAGACAATAATAAGACTAACTGATGCAATCATTTGATTTCCAGGCAGCAAAACAGAAATGAGCAAAGCCAGCGGATACATAATTAATGTTGTCGGCACTACGGCAGAATGTCCTATAACCGTGGAACAGTCAAGCGCGATTCTGACATCATCTCTATGCATTTTCCCTACTAAAATTTTACGTGCCGCTTTTATAATTGGAAACCAACCTTCTACAAGAATAGAAGCCATACGAGGTAAAAGTAAGAATGCAGCCGCCATTTTTACTCCTAATAACAACGACGGCATAACACCTATTTGACTAAAAGCTCCGATTATTATCCCCAGTACCGCTCCCATGACGGTTGTTTCACCAAGGACGCCAAACTTTTCCTGTATCGTTTCCGCATTGAAAGCTGCATCCTTGATTACCGGAATTCTCTTTAACACGTATTCAATGGGAATAGCAATACATGCCTGAAACGAAAAATGCGTACCGTGCGGCCAAGAACCACCAGGAGGAAAGTTATTGATTTTTTCGATATATGGTGCAGCAATATCTGCCGCCTTAACATCAATTATTAAAAAGATAATAACCGCTAATGTCGCTATCCAAAAACTACCGCTGACAACTCCTACCAGACCAGCAAGCAGCATTGCCCGCCATGTATTAAAAACATCCACATATAAAGTCTGGGTAAAACGAATTGAAACAAGTAAAACATTTAATATCAAAAAAACAAAAACCCCAAAGTATCCGTAAGTGTTGCCAAAAGCATATCCCAAACATCCCCAGCCGATATCTACGACGCTTTTATTAATTCCATATAAGGAAATAATATTTAGAATTGGCTGTACCATAGCTGTCTGAATCAGATTTACGACCAAAAATAATCCTGTCAATCCAATAGATACCTTTAAGGCTCCTAAAATGGCTTTTTTAAATTCCACACGCACCAACAATGAAACAATGAGTATAATACCTACTATTGTTACCGATGAATCAAATCCAAAAAACGTTGATAATGCTTTAGTAATGCTGTCTACAAATTCCATGTTTAATCACCTCTATCTGCCTTATTTTTTAATTTATTGTGCCATTATCTTACGCACATTATCCATTATTTCATCCAAGGCTTTCTTAGCCGCAGCTTCGTCCAGCATAATTCCCAGCGCCCTAATCATAGGAACCGGATAATCATTCTTCATTTCAACAGTTGTAACCAGTAAATCAATATTTCCGCCGGTAATAGTTTCTTCCACATCTGTAACTCGGCATAAATTAACCACTACATCCTTACTAAGGCCTTCTTCTTTTAAGCGATCTTCTATTTCCTCCCTTAAATAATTAGATGTACAAATTCCTGCACCACAACAACAAAGAATTTTTACTTTTTTTCCCATTTTGAATCATCCCCTCTTTTATTTTGTGAATCTGATATTATAAAGAGCAAATCACGTGCCAACTACAAAAATTTTGCCTTGCACCCATATTAATTACTTAGTTGTAAATTTTAAGATTTTTTTGTAATTACATAAATTTCATTTTACTTTACAAAACTTTTATAATCTATACCGTACCGATCGGTAAAAATTACAAATATACCAGAATTTATTTCACTTAAATGATGATATATAAAAAAACAAGGGACCATTTACTAAACGGTCTCTTGTTTTTTTATAATAAGAATTTTATTAAATGTATAATCAACAACTTTTTTTATATATGCCTCAGTTATTTTATCACCTGTTATAAGCAGTCGATAAAACAACGGTCCAAAGATCAGATCTATGCACAATTCCAAATCCGTATCAATAGATAATTCACCTCGTTTAACACCACGTTCTAATATTTGCCTGGCTTTTATTCTGCGTGGTGTAAAATAACGCCGCCGATACTCTTCAGCTATCTGGTCATCAAACTGTCCCTCGGCAATAAGTTCATTGAGTACTTTCCCCTCATCGCTCAATAAAAAACGGCTTAAATTAAGTGCCTGAGTGGTAATATCTGTAATAACTGAACCCGTATTCGGCATAGGTAGTTTTATTATCGACCTGGACAAAAAACCATCCATTACAACAGCAGCTTTGTTGGGCCACCATTTATATATTGTAGCCTTACTCACACCTGCTTTTTCAGCTATTTTATCAACAGTTATATTAACAAAACCTTTTTCTAATAACAGCTTATATCCGGCATCTAAAATCGCCTGCTCTGTTTCCTTGTTTCTTGGCCGTCCCCGTTTCTTTAAAATTTCCAAAAATATTCCCCCTATATATAAAAATATATATCTATTATACTAAATATAATAAAAAAATACATTTTTTTCTATTTACAAAACTATACGTTTAGTTTATAATTTGTATAATAAAAACTAAACGTATAGTTTTTATATAATAGAAAGAAGGAGTTTATATGATCAACAGCAAACCAGTATCTTCGTATATTACAAGCATTCTAGCTATCGCTTGCGGCGTAATAGTAGCAAATCTTTATTATGCCCAGCCTTTAATAGCTACAATAGGTTCTGCAGTAAATCTGCCATTGGCACTATCCGGGCTAACAGTTACCTTTACACAGATAGGTTATGTGTTCGGACTAATTTTTCTCGTTCCACTGCTTGATCTTGTCGAAAATCGCCGTTTAGTTCTTATTACTTTAATAATTGCTGTTTTAGCCCTTATTGCTTCGATTATCAGCAAAAATGCCGCTGTCTTTTTATCAGCCTCCATATTTATCGGGCTCGGCACCACTGCCACACAAATCTTAGTCCCATATTCTGCGTATTTATCAGATGAGCAGCATCGTGGTGCTACTGTCGGTAAAGTTATGAGCGGATTACTGCTTGGTATAATGTTGGCAAGACCTGTTTCTGGTATAATTGCAGGAACGTGGGGCTGGCAAGCAGTCTTCCTCTTTTCTGCTGTATTAACATCAATATTATGGCTGCTATTATTAAAAGTTTTGCCAAAACGTCAGCCTGTTTCTGGTGCAGCTTACGGTGAATTAATCTATTCTTTATGGCAGATAGTGTCTACTACAGCTATTTTACGCCGTCGGGCTTTTTACCAAACATGTCTGTTCGGAGCATTCAGCCTATTTTGGACAGCCGTACCTTTGTGGTTAGCGGATAATTTTGGTCTATCACAACATGGCGTTGCCATATTCTCTTTTGTTGGCGTAGCTGGGGCTGTTGCCGCCCCCATTGCCGGCCGGCTTGCTGATAGAAAAATGACAAAACCCTTGACCGGTGCCGCTGTGATAACAGCAACCCTGTCATTTCTATTAACATTAATGTTTATGGATTTTTCCATTTTATCTTTATTCGTGTTGATAATTTGCGCTATAACACTTGATATGTCAGTTTCCGGTAATCTGGTATTAAGTCAAAGAATTATTTATTCACTCGGTGACAAAGTGCGCGGCCGGGTCAACGGAATTTTTATGGCAATTTTTTTTATCGGCGGTGCTGTCGGGTCTCTACTCGGCAGCTGGTCTTACTCATATGGCAGCTGGTTCATGACAGCCAGTATCGGTGCTATGATAAGCTTTATTGCCTTTCTGTATTATTTAACCGAAAAGTCCTAAGGCAATAACTGCGGCATTTAGAAAAAACTCTCATTTTATTACCAATTATTACCAATTTTCATAAGAAACAAATTCAGTCAAATTTTTGCGCGGTCTCATTGATGGGTTTTCTGCAGAATAACCTACGGTAAGAACTGCACAAATGTATAAATCAGCAGCAGCGCCGACAGCTTTTTGCATTTCTGCCTGGTCAAACCACCCCGTCCAACAAGTACCCAGACCCAAATGATCCGCTTCCAGCACAATATGTTCAATAGCAATTGCCGTATCGCGGATAATAAGTTTAAGTTCAGGCAGAGGACAATATTCATCTAATTTTGTCGTCTGTGATAAGCGAGCACTTATATCAGCTGCACAGACAATAAAAACAGGTGCGCTAAGCATCCATTTCTGATCATGATCAGCCATGGTAATTTGTTCCTTTTTGGTCTGATTACGTACAATTAAAAAACGCCATGGTTGGGTATTACTACCTGATGGGGCATATTGTGCACTTTCCAGTAATTGTCTTATCAATTCGTCTGGGACATCTTTAGCCAAATATTTGCGGATACTCCTGCGTTCCTTAATTTCCTTCAACATAATAGCACCTTCTTTTCAAGAATTGTTTATAAAAATCCCGCAGTCATAAGACTGCGGGATTTTTTTAACTGCCCAAAGCAAAATATTAACGTTTTGAGAACTGTGAAGCTTTACGGGCTTTCTTCAAACCATATTTACGACGTTCCTTTTCACGCGGATCACGTGTTAAGAAACCGGCTTTCTTCAATGATTTGCGCAGTTCACCGTCAACCAATAAAAGTGCACGGGAAATACCGTGACGTATTGCACCAGCCTGACCTGATGCACCACCGCCTTCAACCTTAGCGATTACATCGTATTTTCCTTCTGTTTCAGTCAGTACAAGCGGTTGTTTAACAATGAGTTCTAATGTCTTAAGACCAAAATATTCACTCATATCATGGCCATTTATTTTAATGTTGCCTTCACCTGGAACCAAGCGAACTCTGGCAACCGAAGTTTTTCTGCGGCCTGTACCGTAGTAAGTAACTAATGCCATTTAAATATGTTCTCCCTTCCAGTTATTAACGAATATCAAATTTTAGTGCTTCAGGCTGCTGTGCAGTATGAGGATGCTGCGGACCTGTGTATACACTAAGTTTTTTATACATTTGAGCACCAAGACGGTTTTTAGGAAGCATACCGCGAATAGCGGATTCCAAAACCTTTACCGGCTGCTTTTCCAGCATTTGTCCAGCCGGAGTGAAAGTCGTACCGCCCGGATAACCGGAATGACGGAAATAAGTCTTTTTAATTAATTTTTTACCACTGAAAACTACCTTTTCAGCATTTATAATAATAACAAAATCACCCGTATCAACATGCGGTGTGAAGGTAGGTTTATGTTTACCGCGGAGCACTTTAGCAACTTCAGCAGCCAAACGGCCTACTGTCTGTCCTTCAGCATCCACGATGTACCATTTGCGTTCAACATTTTGGCCGTTAGCCATGAATGTGGTTTTCATCGATATCTCCTTCCCTATAATGCGATTAACTAAAATAATTTAAATAATTATATAAAGCCTCATCACGATTACCGGGGCTGGAAATCACAAGAGAAAACTTCATACTCAACTATTATAATAAAAGTAAAAACCAGAGTCAAGATTTTTTTATAATTATCACTGGCGCTTACCTTACAATATCAATCTATCCATTCATGACCAAATTTGCTGAGCAGTTCATCCGCCTGTGCCGGACCGTTGCTGCCCGGTTCATATCTGAATACTGGTAAATTTTCCCATTTATATAATTCATGCAGCCTATCAATAAAATTCCAGCTTAATTCAATTTGATCCCATTGGGAGAACCATGACTTATTGTCATTTATACAAGCTTTCATAAGTCTTTCATATGCTTCCGGCGTATTTAATCGATTCACGTAATCACTTTGGCAAAAATCCATTTTAGCTTGAATTATTTCATCGGTATCGCCAGGTTTTTTTATATTAAACTGTAAATATACGCCTTCACTGGGCTGCACTTTTATGATCAATATATTCTGCGCTGCTTTTTCCAAAAACGACGGGCGAAAAATTATGGCTATTTTGATTTCCCGGCTGGATAATTTTTTACCAGTCCTGATGTAAAATGGCGTTCCCCACCAGCGTTCATTATCAATAAACAACCTAAGTGCAGCGTATGTCTCCGTTGTCGAATTAGGCTTCACCAATTTTTCCTGATGATACCCTTTGTACTGACCGAGTACAAGAGTTTCGCGAATATCTTTTACCGGGCGCAGCGCCCGCAGAACTCTGATCTGAGCATCATGCATTGCTTCACTGGAAAATTGTTCCGGCCATTCCATAGCAACTATTGATAATATCTGAAACAAATGATTTTGTACCATATCGCGCAAAGCGCCACTAGCATCATAATAACCGCCGCGTGTTTCAATACCCATATCTTCCGATGCGGAAATTTGAACCGTTTCAATATAACGTGAATTCCACAGATTAGAAAAAATCGGATTGCTGAAACGCAGTGTCTGAATGTTTCTAATCATTTCCTTACCAAGATAATGGTCAATGCGAAAAATATTATTGTCAGTGAAAAAACCTGCCAGTTTTATATTAAGTTCCTTTGCCGAATCCAAGTCTTCTCCAAACGGTTTTTCCAATATCACTTTCCCATGACAAGCATGCTCTACATTGGTAAGTCCATCGGCTATTACACTAAAAAACCGCGGTGCAACGGCAAAATAAAAAATATGTTCAGCCAAATGATTGTTTTTATAATAATTGTTTAAAGTCTTATATGATGAAATATCTGTAAAATCCATTTTATAGTAAGTTATTCTAGCAGAAAATTTTTTAAACGCAGCTTCATCATACGGCAACCGGGAAAATTTTTCTACCCAGCTGCGTGCAATATCAAGATATTTTTCTGTCGTATAATCACGCCGGCCAATAATTATTATTTTCCTTTCAATTGCATGATCACCGGCAACACTCATATTATAAAATGCCGGTAAAAGTTTGCGAAAGGTCAAGTCACCTGTCCCACCAAAAATCGTAAAGGCTGAATTATTCATAATCTTCTCCTATTCCAAGGCGATCCCCACTCCCTCATGAACTTCTGTCCTATCGGCAATGGCGCCTATCATCCCCGTTGTTTTATTTATTTTCATACTTATCAGCTCATTTGAAAGACGATTTACTACAAGCAAATATTCTCCATTACCGCTCAGTAAAAAATCGCGGGGATGGTCGCCACCGCAAGAAATCTGCTGAATCATTTTAGGAGTGGCTCCTTCTATGGAAAATACACTTAAAAGATTACTGCCGCGTGTGGAAATATAAATAAATCTTCCGTCACCGGACAACCGTAAGGCTGCCGAAGCACTGCCCGTTGCTGATTGTTCCGGTAAAAATGACATTTTACTGATAAGCTCCCACGAATTATTTTGCACTAAATGATAATAGAATAACTCATTACTGAGCTCACTAACTAAATATAAGCGTTCATCTGTAGTAAATACGCCATGTCGCGGACCTGTGCCCGGTGAAAAGACTATCTTATCTGTCAAAAGAAAATTTTTCCCCATATCATAAATATTTATGCAGTCGAGTTTAAGACACGGAACAAAAATATTGCTCCGCCAGCACATTACCTGATGACATCCGGTTTCAGACCCATTCACCAATTTTTTTACTAACTGCAATTTTTGATTGGCAATTTTATAAATCATGACTACACCATCATGATAGTTAGCAGTATATACAAATTTATCACGACAACCAATAAAACAGGCTGAAGCTCTCTCCATAAAAGCTTCTGATAGTACTGTTCCGTTTTTGTCTAATAACGCAATACCGGATTTCCCAGGAATCTCACGCGTTACAATCACAAATTCGTCTGTCAGGGCCACACACTTACCACCATTTGTTTTATAAAAAGATGTCGGCCTAGTGAGCTTTCCTGTAACATCGTCAAATTCAAAACGATAGACACCCTGACTACATTTTGAATCATACGTACCTACGTACCCAATATGTTTCATAATAAACTCATTCCCCTAAATAAATTTATAATTTGTCCCAAGATGATATCACATCATTATCTTATCAGTTTCACAAATAATACATAAAATTATACTCATCCCCATGTTCAAAGTATATTATATTTATCTCCCTTTTACAAATACAATATACTTCTATGCAGCAATATTTTCGTTGGCAAAAAACTCCATATTATGTACAATATGTAAGATAAATTATGCCTTTGGAAATTTATCAGTCAATACCTTTCGATTGCATATTATTTTTAATAATTCAAACCATTATATCAAATTATAAAACTTATTTTATAATGACGTCAGCCCAAAATACTAACTTATTATAATCACTGCAGTTTAAAAACATCAGTAAAGTATATCTCCATCAAAAACATTTGTACCTATTTTAAATTTATCTGTATATTGCCACATATATCCCCGTACAGAATCGGCATTTCCCCATTCAGCATTCCACACGGTACATCGCAACACCTGCCAGTCAATATAGTTGCATAACCAAAAATAGGACGAATATATTCCGCTGTCCAAACCAATATCATTTATAAAGACCTGGCACATATTTGTAATTTTGTTTTTATTGAATGAAAAATTATGCTGTGCCTTCCAGCCGTCAGCATCTTCCATATCATAAAATACCGGCAGTTCCAGCAATACTCCTGCATCATTTATTGCCCTTTTACAATTTTGTGCTTCCTGCGCCGACTGCTCTTTATCCATGGCATAAGAATAATGGTATGCCCCCACCTGCAGCCCTGCAGCATGTGCCAGTGCCACATTTTGTGCAAACAATGCATCTGATTCAAATTGCCCCATACTGCAGCGTATAATAGCGAATTCAATACCGGACAGCACTGCTGCCCGCCAATCGACCGTTCCATTATTCTCACTTACGTCAATACCTTTTTTCATTAACAATTTCTTCCTTTATTCGATAAAACCGCCACTTCACCATCTATTTCTTCATTTTCTAATTCAATTGTCTCAACAACATGTTGCAAGCATCCGCTTATTAAATCGGGCTATGCTCACGAAAAAAACCTTCATCCGCAAAATGGATGAAGGTCATAAAAACATATCTCATCACAGCAGCACAAAAATACTGCCGTTTCGAAATCCCCTCCCCATCGCTCGCAGGTCCATGAATGATTTCATTCATAATCGGTGATTGTCAAACAGGCAGTTCTTCTGGCTCGGAATCATCACTTATTGCACCTTCTCAGGACATATTCCCAATGGTATATTGCAATTTGCTCTTCCTCACAGCGGCGGGACCGCTCCGGCTTTATACCGGATTTTCTATTGAGTCCTTACGGACACCTGTCTCATCATATTAAATTGATCACAGTTGCATTTTTAACTGAATTTCCAAGGCATCGGTATCAGAGTACGGCTGATAAAAGCCAAATTTTCTCAATTGGACAACCAGTTACCAGCTATTAATCATCACGTGCTTAGTATATCATTACACCAAGTTGAGTGCAATACAATTCATTTATTTTTTCATAACTGTTTTATATGCTACTAATTTTCTTATTAATTAATCAAAAATATTGCCGCACGAAGTCGATCACGTGCGGCAATCCATCAATAAATAAAATTTTAATACTACAGAGTCCTGCCATATTCATCAACAGCTAATATTGCCGCTTTATATTTAGCCTGATCACTTTTGTAAGGAACACAATTCCACTCATTAATAAAAGGTGCCCTTTTCACAATACTATCAACTTCTGCTCCACTTGAAATTCCGATTTCCCGCAAAGTCACCGGTAATTCCAATTTTTTATTAAAAGCTGCGATCTTGTTGCGCCGCTCGATTTGCCCATCATATGTAAGCAACACTAAAACACCATAGGAAACCACTGCGCCATGCCGGTACTGGTGAGCCTGCGGCAGAATTGTATAAGCATTGTAAAAGCAATGAGCCAGTGATGAGTTGTAATAATACTCAATCTTATTGTCAAAAGCCGAACTTGTCAAATTTGATGCTATCCCCGTACTGATAATAATATCCAGCACAACTTGTGTAAGTTCAAAGGAAGGCCGTTTTTCTTTTATTGCCCTTAAAGCATCTTCCCCAAAATCAAGCAGAGGTTCCGTACAAGCTGCCGCTGCTTTAAGCCCTATCAATGGAGTATGGAATAATTTTTTACCACGCGCAGCCAGCTCCACTTCACATTCCTTGGACAAAGCATCTCCGATACCAGCCCATAAAAGTTCTTCAGGTGAATCCGCTATAACCGCTGTATTTATGAATGTATGCAGTGGACATTTTTTTGTGAAATAGTAGCGTGATAACGCCCCGGCATCATCATATAAAACTGCTATAGCCGAAGTTGGTGCGCAGTTAGATGCTACCGTAGGAAATGAAAAATAAGCTTTGTCAAGTGTATCTGCCGCCGTTTTAGCTGTATCTATTGCCCTGCCGCCACCTACGCCAAATATTATGTCAGAACTTTTTACAGCTTCATTATCCAGCATTTTTTTTACATTACTTTCACTTGAATCACCACCGTACCACACTGTCGCTAAATGATCCAACCCTGCCTTGCCCATAGCTTTAAGTATCGCCGGTTCAGCTTTTTTCAAAGCTGTTTTGCCACCTATCATAACAACTTTTTTACCAAAATATTTAGTCACGGGACCAATTTCATTATAACAATTTGTTCCTACACTGTACTGTGGCAAGTATATCGAATAATTTTCTCTCATATGCGGATAAACCACTGGAAGCGTTTATCTTTCATCTCCTTATTTCATTGCAAATAATTGTGCTAGTCAATAATTATAACATCTAAATGTAATATTGTAAACAGTAGAATAAGGGTTGCCGCATATCTGCCTGATTTTTATTAATCGATTTTTATCATACGGTATCCAATACCAATATGCGTCTGTATATACTGAGGAGCAGCTGCATCTTTTTCGATTTTCTTCCGCAATGTCGCCATGAATACCCGCAATGACGCAACATTATTATCCCATGCATTTCCCCAAATTGAGTTGGTTATATATGTATATGTCAATACTTTGCCGACATTGCCAGCCAGCAGACACAGTAATTTATATTCCATCGGTGTAAGGTGCATTTCTACATCATTTACATAAACACAGCCTGCTGCATAATCTATTTTTAAATTACCATTTATAAATACTGGATTCTGGGCTTTCTCCGAGGCCATATAACTGGCCCGCCTGAGCGCAGCCCGTATTCTGGCCAGCAGTTCTTCTACTGAAAAGGGTTTAGTAATATAGTCATCTGCCCCATTATCCAATGCCTCAATTTTGTCTTTATCGTCACTACGGGCACTTACGACTATTATCGGCATTTTTGACCACGATCTTATTTTTTTTATTATCTCAATTCCATCTATATCCGGTAAACCCAGATCAAGAAGGACTATATCCGGTTTTTGTGATATTGCTTCAACTATCGATTGTCTGCCCGTCGAAGCTGTGTGAAACCGATAATTTTCCATTTTTAATGTGGTACCTATCAAATTACTTACAGCTGTATCATCTTCCACCACCAATAGTAATGGGCTATTCATTTATCGTTACCTCCTCCAATGGTAAAGTAAAAGTAAATACTGTCCCATGCGGATAATTATCTTTTACTTCAATACTACCACCATGCACTTCAATTATATTCTTGCACAGAGCCAGTCCTATTCCCATCCCACGTCTGCTATCACCAAATTTATTATCGCCGCTATAAAACATATCAAACACTTTTTCCTGTACAGCTTTTGGCATACCTTCCCCATTATCTGCTATTGCTACGGCAATATGCCGCTGCTGTTCAAACACACTTATTTCTATGGTGGAATCGCTTGGTGTATATTTTAATGCATTGTCAATAATATTAATCACAACCTGCATGATCAATCGAGCATCCATTTTAGAAAAATACAGCTTTTCCGGTTCGATATATTTTATAGTATGCTTTAATTTTTTTGCATTAATATGTGAAACAGCTTCAGTTATTACGTCATTGACTAATTCTATCTGACGATTCAGTTTCATATTGCCATTTTCGATACGTGTGATTGACAAAATATTTTCCACCAAATTTATCAGCCACTTTGCATCATCATAAATTGTGCTGTATATCTTTTGCCTTTTAGCTTCATCCAATTGTCTGCCATTATTAACTAAAAAATCAGCATTTCCGGAAATAGATGTCAGCGGCGTACGCAAATCATGTGATATCGAACGAAGAAAACTATTGCGCAATTTTTCATTTTGCACTTGTACGGCAGCTTCACGGCGTTTCTTATTATACAATTCTTTTTCCATTGCCAACGAACATTCACCCAGTATGGACAGTATTATGCTGCTTTCAAAGGATTCCAGCCGGCTATTTTCCAAAGCTATACCAATAACCCCATGCACACGATTTTCCGTACGTATCGCCATGTACAGGCACTTGGCACTTCCCAATGTATCTGTCGTTGCTCCTGCATGCTTGTTATTTCTGAATACCCATTGGGCGACAGCAGCTTCATTGGGCGACTTATAAGCCTCACTTTCTGCCGCCGTTGCTGCAGTGATTATTGGCGGCAGCAGCTTATCTTCACTGCAACCATAGTAAATTACCGGACGTCCGCTGAGTTTTAATAACTGCTTAATAGTAATTGAAGCTATTTCATCGATATTGCGAGCCTTTTGCAGCAACTGATTAGTATCAAGCAGTATTTTTGTGCGATAAGCAGTCTGTACCGACTGTTCTGCCTGTTTTTTTATCTTGCTGGCTAAGCTGGCTGTTATAAAAGCCGCTATAAACATAATAAGAAAAGTCCCTGTATAACGATAATCAGAATAAGCGAACGTAAAACGCGGTGAAACGAACAAATAATCAAAGGTGATTACATTGAGCAACGATAAAACAATACTGTAAAACCGATCGGAAGTTATGACTCCGGTTACCAAAACACTTAATATATAAATAGTTGCAATATCGGCCTGTCCCAGATTTATTGCATCAAGTGCCAATGCTGCCACAGTGGTCAAACCCCATACCGATATTATTTTACCGATATCTGTTTTATTTATACCCCTCTTTAATGTTCTTTTAACTTTTTTCTTATAGATAGGTGTGGTCTTATCCGGAATGACATAAATATCCAGATTTGCCGCCAGCTGGATCAATTGATCAAGAAACCCCTTGTGCATAAATCCCCATCTTGATCTGGTAGTACTCCTGCCAATAACTATTTTAGAAACTCCGGCGTATTTGGCAAATTCAGCTATCTGGTAAGCAATATCATCCCCTATGACGGTTTCTATGCTTGCTCCCAATTGCTCTGCCAAATGAGTATTTTCCTGCAGGCGTGCTTTATTTTCCGATGAATACTTTTCATAATCAGCCGTGCGTACAAAAAGTGCTGTAAATTTACCTCTGAAGGCATTTGCCAAACGTGCTGCAGTTCTTATTATGCGTGGATTTGAAGGTGAAGATGACAAACAGACCAGAATATGCTCATCCGTATAATAATCACCTTTTGATTCATTACGGACTTTTTGCGATATTTTATTTACCCGGTCAGCAGTGCGTCTTAAAGCTATTTCCCTCAGTGCAACCAGATTTTCAACTGTAAAAAAATTAATCAGTGCTGTTTTCACACGCTCCGGCTTGTAAATTTTGCCATCATTGAGCCGCTTAATTAGTTCTGCCGGTTCAATATCTACCAATTCAACCTGATCAGCATTATCAAATACAAAGTCCGGTATTCTTTCACGCACGATAACGCCTGTTATCGAAGCAACAATATCATTAAGGCTTTCGATATGCTGAACGTTAACTGTAGTATATACATCTATACCGGCTTTTAATAATTCTTCTACATCTTTATAACGTTTTTTATGACGACAGCCGGCAGCATTAGTATGAGCCAGTTCATCCACGAGAATAATCTGCGGATGGCGCCGCAAAGCAGCATCAATATCAAATTCCCGCAGTATAATATCACCATGTGTTACAATGACGGGTGTAAGCTGTTCCAATCCTTTTAATAAGACTGTTGTTTGTGGTCTGATATGCGGCTCTATATAACCTGCCACTACATCCAGTCCCTGTGCTTTTGCGCTATGTGCAGCTTTCAGCATGGCATAGGTCTTGCCAACACCGGCCGCATAGCCGAAAAATATCTTTAAATGTCCATACTTAGCTCTTGCTTCTTCATTTTTTATCGTTTGTAATATCTCATCAGGAGACTTATGAAATGCCGGCATATTTATCTCCTTTAAAAATCAGCAGTCTGCTGACAGTATAATTTATTCCTACAATCATATAATACTACAGATAAAATAAAAATCGCATTAGAAAAATGCCTATGTTATTAATGTTGTATAAAGATATTGAGTAAATATAATATACAGAATTCTGTTATGTTGCATTTTCAAACATCATTCTATATCCTATGCCCGGTTCAGTAATTATAAATTTGGGACGGGCCGGATTCTCTTCAATTTTTTGGCGCAGCTGCCCGATGTATACCCTGATATACTGGAGGTCATTGCTTTCTACTCCCCAGACTTTTTTAAGTATCTGGCGATGTGTAAGTATTTTACCGGCATTTTGCGCCAAGGTTTTCAGTAAATCATATTGAATCGGGGTTAAACGTATCTCCTGACCGCGCAAAAACACTTGGCAATGCAATAAATTTATGCTCAAATCTCCTAACTGCAATACCTCTTCATCATCTGAACGCAAATATGTTCTGTTACACACTCTTATCCGCGCCAGCAGTTCACCGACACCAAATGGCTTAGTTAAATAATCATTTGCGCCTGAATCAAGTGCAGCTATCTTTGCTTCCTCCTGATCGCGTGCCGATAAAACAATTATTGGGATATCGACCCGACTGCGCAACCGTACTATCACTTCACTGCCATCGATATCCGGCAACCCAAGATCAAGCAGAATAATATCCGGCCTGTCAAGAAATACACTTTCAATTCCCTCTTTTCCCGTAGCAGCAGACAATACTGTGTAGTTTTGTGTCGTCAAAGAAAGTTTTATTAACCTCCTTATCTCTATTTCATCATCGATTATCAATACCTTCAGACTGTTCATTTTTTATCTCCCTCGGCAGTGTAAACATAAATTTTTTCCCGCCCGCAGGCAAATTAGTCACCCAAATTTTACCATGATGAGCTTCAATTATTGCTTTACAAATAGATAATCCCAGCCCTGTCCCTGAAACAGTTTTTGCATGACTGCCACGATAAAATTTAGTAAAAATATTCTTCATGTCCGGCTCAGAAATATCATCACCGTAATCAGTAACTGAAACCAACACAGCGGTTTCACTCATATCAGTACTAACAGCAATAATTTTATCTGCAGGGGAATATTTATTGGCATTATCGATCAGGTTCACCAGTACCTGTTCTAAAAGTACACAATCACCGCGGACAAGTGGTAATTCCTTAGCCATATTCAAAACTATTTTACGATTTTGCAAAATTTCATTCAAACGCTGTAGTGCTGTTCCCACTATATCTTCTATATCACACCAGTCCGTTTTTATCTTCATCGTACCACTTTCCAAACGTGCTGTATCCAGTAGATTATTGATAATACGTTCCATTCTTTGGGCACCGTTTTTTATACTGTCATACAAATTTTTTACAATTTTTTCCGATACGACAATATTTTTCTCAGTCAATACCGATATTGCCCCCATAATTGCTGCCAATGGTGTTTTCAATTCATGTGATATAGAATTGAAAAGTGCTGTTCCCAGACGTTCTGAAGCCGCCAGCAGTGCCAGTTTATTTGATTCTTCAGTTAAACGGACCCGTTCCACAGCAATTGCTGCCATTGTCGCCCAAGCTTTAATAAGCTGTTTTTGTTCCAGTGTGATATTTTCAACCACTTCAATTCCCAATACACCAACTGCTTTATTATTTACTTTTAACGGTAGATAAAAAAACTCTGAAGCAGGCAGAACTGCTGTTGATTTTCCTGCCGGCTGTCCATGTTCAAATACCCATAATGCCGTGCCATATTCATTAAAAAAATCCTTAGTCGTACCAAGTCCTGCCTTTGCCGCAATTTTTATCTTATTTTTATCATCTGGTAGGAAAATGACCACACCATTACCCAATACCTGCGAGGCTGTATCGGCAAACTTTTCTATTATTTTCTTTAAATCTACTAATGCTGCCATTTCTTTACTGAATTCATACAATGACCGTATTTCCATTGATTGCTTTTCGGCAAGCCAAATTTTATTCCGCAGTTTCTCTGTTTGTCCTCCAGCTATGAATCCCACAAACAAAAATATAATAAATGTCCATATATATTCTATTCCGGCTACACTAAAACTAAAAACAGGCGGAACAAATAAAAAATCATATACCAAAACCGTGCAAATTGTCGTAAAATATGACGGCCAGCGACCCCACCAAAACGCTGTCAATAAAACAGGCAGAAGATAAAGCATTGTTATATTGACTAAATTACCTGCTTCCACATGCCAGCATATTAACGTAATTAAAATTATTAATAAAAATCCTGTCAAATAAGGATATAAACCATTTTTCCTTTTTTCTTCCAATGGTTTTACAATATCATCATCACCTTCTTTTATCATCTGCAATCTCTCCTCAGTTGCCTTTTTATAATTGTCTGTATAATTTACCTGTTATTATTACATAGTTTTCACTCTTATTCAATGAATCATTAAACACTTATTTTATTTTCAATTTAATAAGGGCTGCCGCACGAATGGTATTGAACTCATAAAGGCGCAACATCGTTATGCTCTTGTCCACCCTGTTAAAGATGTACAAGGGAAACGGCATATTGCAAAACATCTATGAATTAAAACATTTACGTGTAACAGCCCTTTAAATTACTTATTCATATCATCCAGTGACAAATTTAGCAGCAAAACATTTACCCGTTCTTCACCAGGTATTCCCAATATAGAACTATCTGCATATTCATCCACAATATTTCTTATTTTGTCAGTAGAAACTCCCCTGGCTTCAGCTACTCTTGCTATCTGCATATAAGCATTCGGCAGAGAAATTTCCGGATCCAGTCCACTGCCTGACGATGTCACAGCATCAGAAGGCAAAACTACTTCATCAGACAAATTATTTTCCTGACGGTAGTCATCAGCTGTTTTCTTCAGGGAATCCATAAGTTTCTGGCTTGTAGGTCCCAAATTAGTCGCAGCCGAACCGGCAGCATCATAACCATCCTGTCCGGCCGCGGAAGGACGGGGATGAAAATATTCTGGTCTGGTAAAATTCTGGGCAAGCAGAGAAGAACCAACCACCTGTCCATCTCTCACTATGAGCGAACCATTCGCCTGTCTGGGAAATATAAGCTGAGCTATTCCGGTTATTACTAATGGGTAAAAAACACCGGTGATAACTGTAAGCATTATTAACAGCAACAGCGCATTTTTTAATGATTTATACATAAGCACAACTCCTCCGCAGCTTTTAATTGAGCCTCAAAAGAACAAGAATCATATCAATTATTTTAATGCCGATAAAAGGAATAATAATTCCTCCTAATCCGTAAATCAGCAAATTTTTCCGCAATATGATATTTGCTCCCAATGGTTTATACTTGACACCGCGCAGCGCCAGTGGGATTAATGCAATAATGATCAATGCATTAAAAATAACTGCACTTAAAATAGCACTTTTAGGTGTAGACAGATTCATGATATTCAAAATAGCTAACGGTGGATAGGCGGTGACAAATATCGCCGGTAATATCGCGAAATATTTAGCTACATCATTGGCTATACTAAAAGTCGTCAATGAGCCGCGCGTCATCAAAAGCTGTTTACCGATTTCGACAACTTCAATCAATTTTGTCGGGTTACTGTCAAGATCAACCATATTGCCAGCTTCCTTTGCTGCCTGTGTGCCACTATTCATCGCGACTCCCACATCAGCCTGAGCCAGGGCCGGAGCATCATTAGTTCCATCACCGGTCATTGCCACCAGCATGCCTTTATCCTGATAATCACGAATCAAATTTAATTTTGTTTCAGGAGTAGCTTCAGCCAGAAAATCATCTACGCCGGCTTCGGCAGCGATTGTTGCCGCAGTAAGCGGATTGTCGCCGGTAATCATAACGGTTTTTATTCCCATTCTTCTAAGTTCATTAAAACGTTCTTTAATACCGCCTTTTACTACATCCTTCAAATATATTGTTCCTAATACTCTGTTCTTTTCAGCCACTACCAACGGTGTTCCGCCATCCTGAGCTATTTGTTCACAGTCTGTCTGTACCTGATCCGGTAATGTTGCACCTTGATTTTCTATATAACTGCGTACGGCATCCATAGCACCCTTGCGTATTTCAGTATTTCCGATATCAACACCGCTCATTCTCGTCTGAGCCGAAAAAGGAATAAACCTTGCCTGCAGCTCTTCCATGTTACGCTGCCGAATATTATATAACTGTTTGGCCAAGACCACGATACTGCGGCCTTCAGGTGTTTCATCCGACAATGATGATATCTGAGCCGCATCGGCAAGTTCTTCTGTAGAAACATCAGGGGCAGGAATAAATTTTACCGCCATGCGATTTCCCAAAGTGATAGTACCCGTCTTATCCAATAATAAAGCATCAATATCACCGGCGGCTTCTACTGCACGTCCGGACATTGCAAGTACATTATGACGCAGCAATCGATCCATGCCGGCAATGCCAATGGCACTCAACAAACCACCGATTGTCGTTGGTATCAAACAGACCAATAAGGCAATCAACACTGCCACAGAAATTTCTGTTGACGAATAAATAGCAAACGGCTCTATTGTAGCAACTGCCACCAAAAATATTATTGTCAATCCGACCAATAGTATTGTCAGTGCAATTTCATTGGGAGTCTTCTGCCTTTTAGCACCTTCTACCAAGCTTATCATGTGGTCGAGAAAAGTTTCTCCTTGATTGGCCGTAATCCTTATCTTCAACCAGTCAGACAATAATTTGGTTCCACCAGTCACTGATGTCTTATCACCGCCGGCCTCACGTATTACCGGAGCAGATTCTCCGGTGATTGCGCTTTCATCTACTGAGGCGGCTCCTTCTATAATTTCACCATCACTGGGAATTATATCTCCCGGTTCGACAAAAACTATATCACCTTTTCTCAACGAGGACGCCAATACTTTTTCACGATCATTGCCAATTATTTTTTTAGCAAAGGTATTTGTTCGTGTTTTTCTTAATGCCTGTGCCTGCGCTTTCCCCCGTCCTTCAGCAAGTGCTTCAGCAAAATTGGCGAATAAAACCGTAAACCACAACCATAATGCAATCTGCAGTTCAAACCAGCCTTCCTGCATCGCCCCGCTTACCAGTTCACGAATAAAAAACACTGTTGTTATAACAGCTCCGACCATAACAATAAACATGACCGGATTTTTTACCTGAACGCGCGGGTCCAATTTTACAAAGGCCTGTTTAACGGCAGTAAATAACATTTCCTTATTTAAATTAAGACTGTCTGTCATAAAAATCTCTCCTTAATACAATTGCCCTTGCAGCATCAGCAAATGTTCAGCAATAGGTCCCAATGCCAGTGCCGGTAAAAATGTCAACGCACCGACAATCAAAACAACCGCACATAATAATACGATAAACAGCAGCCCATGTGTTTGAAATGTACCGGCACCAACAGGTGATATTTTTTTCTTGGCAAGACTGCCGGCAATTGCCAGTATTGGCAAAATGACACCAAACCTTCCAAGCAGCATCGCCGCTGCCAGCGTTATATTATAAAAAGTACTATTGGCATTGAGTCCACCAAAAGCACTACCGTTATTCCCCGTGCAAGAGGCATACGCATAGAGCATTTCTGTCAAACCATGCGGCCCGTTGTTATTCGTTGCACTCATACCGGCATCGGTAGATGCTGCCACCGCACTTCCGAATAAAATGCAAATTGCCGGAATCAAAACAGCCAGCATGACCATTTTCATCTCGTGTGATTCAATTTTCTTGCCCAAATATTCCGGTGTACGTCCTACCATAAGTCCGACGATAAATACTGACAACAATACATAAACCAGCATACCATACAACCCGCTGCCCACGCCGCCAAATATTATTTCACCAAGCATTATTTGCAGCATTGGGATCATTCCGCCAATAGGAGTAAAACTGTCAAACATGGCATTTACGGCACCACAGGATGCCGCCGTGGTAACTGCACTGAACAGTGTCGTACCACTTAAACCAAAGCGCAGTTCTTTCCCTTCCATAACATTTGAACCATTTATACCAAGGGCCGCGACATTGGGATTGCCATAATATTCGCTTACGTAAATGATTCCCAGAAAAAGCACAAATAATATCGTCATGGCAGCCAAAATTGCATGTCCCTGTTTTTTATCTTTTACCATTCGTCCCAAGGTAAATAATAAACTAGCCGGGATTAAAAAAATTGCCAATGCCTGCAAAAAATTGGCCAATGCCGTCGGATTTTCAAACGGATGCGCCGAATTGGCTCCAAAAAAACCACCGCCGTTTGTTCCTAATAATTTTATTGCTTCCTGAGAAGCGACCGGTCCCATCGCTATTGTCTGTGTCCCACCTTCGATCGTCGCTGCCGAAACATAGGATGCAAAGTTCTGTATTGAACCTTGTTCTACGAATATCAGTGACAATATTATAGACAACGGCAATAATACCCATAATGTCCCTCTCACCATATCTACCCAATAGTTACCTAATAACTTTGTAGTCTTTCTCGTAAGTCCGCGGATCAACACTATGGCTATTGAAATACCAGTTGCTGCCGAAAGAAAATTATGCACTGCCAGTTCAGTCATCTGTGTAAAATAGCTCATTGTCGATTCGCCACTATACGCCTGCCAGTTAGTATTAGTTATAAAACTCACCGCAGTGTTGAGTGCCAGGTCCCATGATACATTGCCTTCATTGGCCGGATTCAACGGCAGATTACCTTGGAACAATTCCGTTAAAAAGATTGCCAAAAAACTGAACACATGAAACCAAATTACCGCTGCGGCATATTGTCGCCAGGTCATTTCCTGATTTTCATCTATACCTACGAGTTTATAGATAATTTTTTCTATTGGCCGCATGATTTTATCAAAACAGGTTTTTTCGCCGGTAAAAACTTTGCTTATATATTTACCCAACGGTCTTGCCAATAAAAATAAAACCAAAAAAAACAGCAAAAATAATATCATATCTTTCAACATTTAAAATTCCTCCGGTTTCAATAAAACATAGACAAGGTAACATAGCAGCACAATAGTCACTATACCGCCTAATAATAAATCTCCCATATAATATCTCCTCTTTCTTTATAAAGTTCTTTATTTTGCTGCAACTAAAGATTATCACTAAGTATATAAAAAATGTATAAAAATGCTTTTGTTAAATATAAAAAGACTATAAATGACAGAACTTAAACATTATTCAAGCAAAAAAGGCATCTGTCCGCGGATGACCCACAGACAGATGCCTAAAATCCTAGCAAATGACTTTCTTCTATATTATTGCTAAAAACACATGACGATGAATTTTTGTCAGCGCAAAAAGGTAAATGCGGCAAAGTCCGTCAGTATCGACAGATACTGCGGCCATATCCCAAATAAAATAGTAGCTACAGCACTTATCAAAACCACTGCACGTATTGAACCCGAAACAGTAATACTATTATCAGGACTGCCCTGATACATCACCCGGACAACTTTTAAATAATAATATACCGATATCATCGACATGATAAATCCAATAAAGGCCAACCAGACATAGCCACTTTCCACCACTGCGGTAAACAGGTATAGTTTACCGGTAAAACCGGCTGTTGGTGGTATTCCACCCATTGACAGCAATGATATTGCCATTACCATTGCCAGTACAGGAGCACTTTGCGACAATCCAGACAAATTTTTATATTCAGTTCCATTATTTTGACAGTCAACTACTGATAGAACCGCAAATGCACCAACGTTGGCCAGTACATACAAAAAAGCATAAAACATAACACTCTTAATTCCCTGCGGCGTGGCCGCACAAATACCAACTATCATATAACCAGCCTGTGCTATAGATGAATAAGCCAGCATACGTTTGATATTTTTCTGTCTTATTGCCGCAATATTACCGCCGATCATACATATTGCTGAAAAAACCGCCAGCACCGGCATAAAATAATCAGTAATATGCAAAAATGCCGTAAATAAAATACGAATAAAAACTGCGATAGCCGCTGCTTTAGACCCCATTGCTAAAAGGCCGGTAACCGGTGTTGGTGCTCCTTCATAAACGTCAGGTGCCCACATATGAAATGGTATAACCGACATTTTAAAGAACATCCCAGCCACAATCATTGCCATCCCGGCCACCCCCAATGGTGAAAAAACATTGAAGGTCTTTTCAATAACTGAAAAATCCAAGCTGTGTGCCATACCATAAAGCAGACTTATTCCGTACAATGTAACTGCTGTTGATACCGATCCAATAATAAGATATTTTATTCCTGATTCAGCAGATTTCTTATCATCCAAACGAAAACCGGCAAGTGCATAAAAACTAATTGTCATAAGTTCCAAGCCGACAAACATTGTTAAAAAATCATTAGCTGATGCAAGAACCATCATACCAATCAAAGCAAACAATACCATGGCATAGTATTCACCGCTGTATCTAAGTTTCTCAGCATAATCCAATGAGAACAATATCGTCATAACTACAGCTGCCAAAAACAATTGCTTGAAAAATATTGCATAGTTATCAAAATAAAACAGATTATCATAAAAATATACCGAACCATCAATATGATATTGATAAAACAAGCTGATAAACAATCCACCCAATATCATTATTGCTGCATATCCCAAACTACGGCGTGTTTCAACGGCTGACAGGATCAAATCAGCACAAATGAGCAGCAAAGCTAATACCAAAACTGCAATTTCCGGATATATAACATAAAAATTCATTACCATATTCCCCCTAACGTGACTAATAACGAGGGTACATTATTTAATTCCTGCAAAAATGGTCCAAGCGGTGCAACACCACTATTTATCACACCCATCAACAGCTGTGGGAATAAACCAAATAACACCAATACCGTGCCCAATAAAAACAACGGCACTAATTCCGCTCCCTTAGCATCCTTGTACTTATCCAAACCATAATCACGCGGACCGAACAATACTTTTTGCAATACCCGGAGAATGTAAATAGCCGTAAAAACGATGCCTGACACAGCGAGCATAGCCAAAAACGGATATACTTTGAACAAACCAAGAAAAATGGTATATTCCGGTATAAATCCAATAAGGCCCGGCAGACCCACAGATGACATTCCTGCCAACATAAATCCAACAGAAATACGCGGCATTTGATGAGCGATACCACGCAATTGATCAACACTGCGCATATGAGTCTTTTCATATACATAACCTATTACCGCAAAAAATAATGCGCTCATTATCCCATGAGCCACCATATTAGCTACAGCACCTGTCAGGCTTATTGTGTTTAAAGCAGCAAATCCAAGTAATACGTAGCCCATATGCGATACAGAAGAATAACCGACCACATACTTTAGATCCTTTTGTACTATTGCTATATAAGCAGCATAAATAACATTGGCCAATCCCAGTATTATGATAAGTGGTGCCCAAAATTTTGCACCGGCCGGTAATATGAGAAGACCAAGCCTGATAAGCCCATAACCGCCTATCTTTTTTAATACTCCGGCATGAATCATCGATACGGCAGTCGGAGCGCCCGCATATCCATCAGGAGACCATGTGTGAAAAGGAAACATTGACAGTAATGTACCAAAACCCAATAACAATAAAAAGAATACTATAATTTGAAAAGACTGACTTAAAGTTCCATATAGGTGAGCATTAGACAAAGCCGCTATATCAAAAGTCCGCAGTTCCGCCGGGAATGCCTGCAGATACAGTGCCACAACTCCCACTAACATAAAAGCCGAGCCCATCAGCAAATATATAGTAAGTTTCATTCCGGCATATTCTTTAGTCACACGCTTAGTCGACCCCCATATTATGACCATAATATATATGGGAATGACAACTAATTCATAGCAAAGCAGAAATATGAATAAATCACAGGCAACAAACGTCCCCATTACCCCGGTAATAAGAATCAGCAGCAAAATAAAAAATTCTTTAGGCCGCACGTTTATATTCCATGAACTAAACACCGCCGCCAGACCGATCACATTAGTCAAAAACAACATCGGCAGTGATATACCATCTACACCAACGGAATAAGATACTCCCAAGTCACTTATCCATGGAATGCTTTGAGTAAACTGCATCCCGCCGATAGAGCTGTCATATGTCACATAAGCATATATTGTCAGTCCAAGACTGATACACATTGCCGTTGCTGCAACTACCTTTACAGATTTAAAAGAAGAAGGTGGTATAAACATCAACAGTCCGACTGCCAGCAACGGTATGACCAGAATTATCGTCAACAATGGAAAATCCATAATCAAAAAGCACCTCCCGCAGCTAACACACCATTTACTTTATCAAGGTACATTATCGTACAAAGCAGCAGGATAACCACACCACAGACAAATACAGCCGCATAACGCTGCACCTGCCCAGTCTGGAACTTCGACAAGAGTTTACTAAACAGTAAGACCAGTGCCGATACAGCATTAACTGTACCATCAATAATATATAAATCAATAAAATACATTATTTTGCCGATTCCATCAATAAAAATTCGACAAAGCAATGCATAAAATTCATCAATATAATATTTATTGAATGTAATTGTATAAATTATTCCCAGTTTCTTGGCAATGATGTCGGATGACCAGCGCTTGCTGCCATAAATATTCCAGGCTAAGACAAAGGCCAGCAATGACAATAACGTTGATGTCGACGCCAGCAGCCAGTCCATATGTTCGACAACAGGCGGACCAAATCTTACCCAGTCTCCAAAATTATACACATATCCACCTAAACCGCTGACGACTGCCAAAGCTGCCAAAACAATCAATGGTAACTGCATAAAGCGGGACACTTTATGTACTTCTTTTTGTCTGCTTTCTCCAAAAAATACCAGGAAAAGTAATCTTGCCATATAAAAAGCTGTCATAAACGCTGTCACAATACCGATCAAATAAAGCGGCATACTTACATGTGCAGCCGCTGCCAATATAGCATCCTTAGAGAAAAAACCGGAAAAAGGCGGTAACCCTGATATCGCCAGCACCCCAATTGTCATCGTCACAAATACTACCGGCATCTTCCTGCGCAATCCACCCATTTTAAAGATATCGGCTTCTTCATTGACAGCATGCATTACCGCTCCGGCACAAAGAAATAGCAATGACTTAAAAAAAGCATGTGTCATCAAATGAAACATAGAAGCTGTCAACGAGCCAACACCCAATGCCAGCATCATATAACCCAATTGACTTATTGTCGAATAAGCCAGGATTCTTTTTATTGCATGCTGAGAAAAAGCAATACTGGCACCAAAGAATGCCGTAAAAGCCCCTATCCATGCAATTATATTCATCAATATGGGTAATGAGGCAAACAGGAAATACGCTCTTGCCACTAAATAAACACCGGCTACTACCATGGTTGCCGCATGAATCAATGCCGATACCGGTGCCGGTCCTTCCATGGCATCAGGCAACCATACATGCAGCGGGAACTGTCCTGATTTACCGATAGGTCCCATAAATAAAAGTATGCCGATAATCGTCAATACACCGGCTCCATTTGCCATCAAGTATACGGGAATAACTTGTCGCAACTGAATAAAATCAACTGTACCGAATAGCATCTGCAAAAGCAATATACCTATCAGTAAACCAAAATCACCGATACGCGTTGTTATAAAAGCTTTTTTTGCAGCTTCTCGTGCTGGAATGCGATAATAATAAAAACCAATTAATAAATATGAACACAACCCGACCAATTCCCAAAAGACATACATCTGTACAAAGTTTATCGATATATTGAGCCCCAGCATAGAAGCACTGAATAAAGACATATATGAAAAGAATCTGCCAAACCCCTTATCCCCTTTCATATATCCCACTGAATAAATCTGCACCAATAGTGAAACTAAAGTAACTACCAGCAACATCAGTACCGACAGTGGATCTATTATTACTCCCATATCAAACTGCAATCCGGCAATTTTTATCCACTCTATGCGCTGAACAAACGGTGCATCAACAGTTATCCCCAAATTAAATACAGCCCCGGCTATACCTAACGACATCACAAAGCCAAATGTAATAGCTAAAATTGCGATTGCTGCGGATAGTTTGTGGAAATTTTGCAAAAACAACCCGATTATTGCAAACGCCGCTGCCGGTACCAGAGGAATCAACCATGCATGTGTAAGTGCGAACTGTTCCATAAAATTTCCTTCCTTCAGCCCTTCATGTTATTTATCTTATCAATATTTACTGTTGCAAAATCATGATAAATCCTAAAAATAAGTGCCAGACCAACTGCAACTTCAGCAGCAGCCACCGTAATTGAAAAAATCATCATTACTTGCCCTGAAAGATCCGGCATCGGTAAAAAATAATTAAAAGCAGCAAAATTTATATTTACGGCGTTCAACATCAACTCGATGCACATCAATATCGAAAATAAATTTCTTTTTACCAAAAGACCATATAATCCAATACAAAAGAGTAATGCACTCAAAATAAGAAAATGTGTCATGCCAACTGTCATTTTTCATCAGCCCCTTTCGCCAGCACTATAGCTCCAATCATTGCTGATAACAACAGTACGGCAGCAATTTCGAAAGCCAATACATAATGTGTAAGCAATAATTGTGCTAAAGCCCCTACAGTGTCTTGTATGTCATTAACCGCTGAATCGACAAATGAAACATTTAAAAATATCAGCAATAAACAGACCAGCAATAACAACGATACCACTGCTGCCCCCAGAATACTGCTCTTTTCCATTACATTCGATCGATCCATGGAAACACGCCGTGTCATCATTATTCCCAGCACTATTAAAATAACAACAGTTCCTGCATAAACCATTATCTGTACAGCCGCAAGGAAATCTGCATTTAGTAATGCATAAAGTCCCGCAACCGCAATAAAACAAAGCGCCAGGAATAATGCCGAATGAACCAGATTCTTACAATAAATAACTCCCCAGGCCGCTGTCACTGCAATTATTGCTGCCAGGTAGAACATGACTGTAAATATTCCATCATTCATGAGTCTCATTCCTCCCGTCACTTTTCACTGCATCATAAGTCAGATCTGTTCTGGTATAACATGCTATAGCATAATTTTTATCCCATGTGACAGCCTTTGTCGGACAGGCTTCCACACAAAAACCACAGTACAGACAACGACCTGATTTATGAATATATTTTTTCATGTGGCGTTTTTTATTTTCATCTGTTTCTACTGTTAAATCCAGCGCTTCATTTGGGCAGGCCATCGAACACAATCTGCAGCCAATACATTTCTTTTGATCAAGCACCAGTTTACCACCACGAAAAGTTTCCGACATCGGTAGTTTTTCTTCCGGATACTGCACTGTCACCTTTTTACCGAAAAAGTGCCTGATCGTAACCGATAATCCGGTCAGCAATCCTTTCCCCTGCATAAAAATCACCTCAATACATCCAATTATAAATATAAACGCCTATACCGGTTGCAATTATATTGAAAAGTGCCAATGGTAAAAGAATTTTCCAGCTAAATCCCATCATCTGATCTATCCTGGTACGCGGAAAGGTCCATCTTATCCACATAAATACAAAAATCATAAGAAAAACTTTTATAATAAACCAGACAATTCCCGGCAGAACCGGTCCCTGCCAGCCACCTAAAAACAATGTGGTCGTTAAAACGGCTGCTGTCAAAAGATTCGTATATTCAGCCAGGAAAAACAAAGCCCACCGCATACCGCTGTATTCAGTAAAAGGACCAGCAATAATTTCTGATTCACCTTCAACTAAGTCAAATGGTGTGCGATTCGTCTCCATTGTCATTGATATTATAAAAATAATAAACGCCAATGGCTGTATAAAAACGAACCATGTGCCCGACTGCGCTGCAACAATAGTACTCATTTTCAAGGAACCTGTCACCATCACCACTGCCATTATCGAAAAAGCCATGGGAATTTCACTGCTGAGCATTTGCGCCACAGCACGCATGCCACCTATAAATGAATATTTATTTTCTGAAGCAAATCCGCCGATTAAAAACATCAACACTGATTGTGACATAACCGCTAAAACAAAAAATATGCCAATATTCAAATCAGTAAAAATTGCCCCGTCATCAAAAGGAAACACAGCATAAACCAATGCCGCCGGAATAAATAAAAGCATTGGTGTAATGCCCCATAAAACTCGTTCTGCTTTAGCAGGTATTATATCTTCCTTAGACATTAACTTTATCATGTCTGCCACTGTCTGCAAAATACCGAATGGGCCGACCCGGTTTGGTCCCAAACGATCCTGAATAAAACCGCATACCCGACGTTCCATATAAACCTGAATAATTACAGCTACAGAAATGACTGCAAATATAGCCACTATTTCCAGTATTACCATTATAAATTGAGTAATCAAAGTATTGCCAATCAATGAATCTATTCCATTAGACAACATATCCGCTGTCATTACTAATAGTCCACTATGCATTCTTTCCCTGCCTCCTCACTTAACAGTCCACTTCACCCAAAATTGGATCAATTGTAGACATAGCAACGACAACATCACCCACAAGATAGCCGCGGCACATCAAATCCAAGGCCTGCAAATTAATAAGTGAAGGTCTGCGAATATGCACACGATAAGGCTTAACCGTTCCATCGCTGATAATATGATATCCTACCTCACCACGCGGTCCCTCAGTTGTCACGTAAACTTCACCCTTAGGCGGCCGGAGCACCTTAGGAACTTTAGCCATGACCGATCCTTCCGGTAATCCATCCAGTGCTTGCTTTACTATTTTGGCACTTTGCCGCATTTCCTTCATTCTGACGATATATCGATCCCAATTATCTCCGGAATTTCCAAGCGGTACATCAAAAATAAAATCTTCATAAGAACTGTAGGCATTATCCTTGCGCAGATCATAATTTACTCCGCTGGCACGCAGCATTGGTCCGGTCAGCCCCAGCTGCAGCGCCTGTTCAGCAGTTATTACTGATGTATTTTTCAAACGGTGCTGAAATATTTCGTTTCCTGTAAGCAAATCATTATATTCGTCGATCATAGCTGACAGATTTTTCAAAAATACATTTATCATATCAATTACTTTTACCGACAAATCACTTTTTACACCGCCTATGCGTATATAAGAATACGTCATACGTGCACCGCAAAGTTCATTAAAAATATCTAAAATACATTCTCGATCACGAAATGGATAAATCATACCGGTCGTAGCTCCCACATCAACAGCCAGTGAACCTATAAAAATCATATGGCTCGCTATTCTGTTAAGTTCGGCCATAATCACCCTTATATATTGAGCACGTTCAGGAACTTCCAGCTGGGCCAGCTTTTCTACAGCCCGGCAATAGGCAAAATCATTATTCATCGCCGATACATAATCCAGTCTATCAGTGTATGGCATACATTGAAAATAATTACGAGATTCCATTAATTTTTCAATACCACGATGCAAATACCCCATACAGGGAACAGCTTTGACTACCCTCTCACCATCAAGAGTAAGCAATATCTGCAAGACACCGTGTGTACTGGGATGAACCGGTCCCATTGATAATTGATATTCTTCCGTCCTAATCACTTTGCTCACCGCTTCCGTCAAAATTTGCCTTAAAATCTTTACGTAATGGATGGCCTTCATAATTATCCGGCATAAGAATTCTCCTTAAATCAGGGTGGCCGATAAATTTTATCCCCATCAAGTCATATTGTTCTCGTTCCTGAAAATCAACTTCCGGCCACAGCGGCATCAATGACGGTATTTCAGGAGTTTCCCGCTTCAAGAATACTTTTATCATCAATTCTTCATATTCACTGCGGTTAACTAAATCATAAACGACTTCAAAATGATCAACATAATCGACAGACGTTACATTTGAAAGCATATCGAAACCATATTCGTTTTTCAGTAATTTCATAAAGGATAAGAAGCCACCTTTTTTTAAAGTTACTGGCGGTTTCGATAATTGTTCATCAAAATCTATATCATATAACGGATTATTTTTTATTTCCGCCAATTTATCCTTGCTTAAATAGCTCCTTTTCATTTTTGCACCTTCTGTACGTTCTCCGGATGACGTATTTTTTCTTTCAATTTAAGCATCCCGTCAATCAATGCTTCCGGGCGGGGCGGGCATCCTGGGATATAAACATCAACCGGTATTATTTTATCGATACCAGGAACGACTGAATACGCGTCGGCAAAGGGACCTCCTGCGTTAGCGCAGCTTCCCATGGCAATAACATATTTGGGTTCAGGCATCTGCTCATACAGTCTTTTCAATGGTGGTGCCATTTTCCATGTTAATGTACCTGCCACTAAAAACAAATCAGCCTGACGCGGTGAATTTCTAAATACTTCATAGCCGAATCTGGCTAAATCAAACCGAGCCGCCGCAGTGCACATCATTTCGATGGCACAGCAGGACAATCCTGACGTAAGCGGCCACAGTGAATTGCTGCGTGCCCATTTAAATAATCCATCGATACTTGTAATAAGCACATTATCCCGCAAAACCTGAGGAACTCTATCTGCTATTTCCATGTTAAAGCCCCCTTCTTCCATGCATATGCCAAACCAACGATCAATATACCGGCAAAAATAAACATTTCAGCGAGAGCAAATAAACCTATATCATTAAATTTCACAGCCCAAGGAAATAAAAAAACTGTCTCTACATCAAATACAACAAAAATAATTGCATACAAAAAATAACTTATTCGGTAACGCGGTACATTACGGCCCACAGTATCAACGCCACATTCATATTGAGAATTTTTTTCTCTATTAGGACGACGTGGTTCAATCAGTAATGGAACAATCATGGCTAGCACCGGAAAAATACCCGCAATAAGCAATAAAACAAACATTTTCATAAATCCCGACATAATATTTCCTCCATTCGAAATTTTACGATTAATTATATAAACAGGAATTGATTTTAAAAGAAAACATTCCTGATATTTTTTGAAAGTATTTCCTTTATAATATAAATATTGTCTATTGTCAAATATATTGGAATTATATTTCGCTCACATTTTCATTTATCCTATTTATGATATTGTAACAAAACTGTATTTTTTTTCCAATAATCAATAGCATGAATATGGCAGATAAATAGTATTTTAGCGTACTGTAGCTAAGATTATCTGGCATTTTCGGACAAATTACCGACACAATATTTTTCTTGCTATCCCTGTAATATATTCTTGATATGTAAGACTTTCCACACAAACATATTTTGAAAAAAATTTTATTGTGCAATTATTTTTATCAGTTTCTATTATTACCAATCATAAATACCATTAATAGTTAACACTATATTCCATGTTATTCCAGCTAAATGGCAACGAAACTTATTTTGGTTTTTCTGATTTATAAATCTCCAGGTAACGCAGCAAAAATATATAAATACACTTCAGTGCCTTATACAACCACCGCTTCCCATCTGAGAACATATGTTATTTACGTTCCTTTTGCCTGATTTTAACCATCGCGGCATATGTATGGTATAACAATGTTGATACATCTGTTTCATATTGCATTCAATAATTAATTATGCTAGAATATTTTGTACCAACCGGTAGGTTTACAGGAGGCAAATATTTTGAATAAAAAGATTTTCATTATAAAAACGGCAGCCGAACTAATACATACAAACGGCTACAATATGACTTCAGTAAGTGACATTATGCAAGCGGCACAGATCGGTAAAGGCCAGTTTTATTATTATTTCGAATCCAAACAAGAACTTGGTCTTACTGTCATTGATTACTGTTTTAAAAAATGGCAAAACCGTGTCATCAAGGAAAATTTGGCCACAGCTGCACCGCCGGAAGAAAAGATTGATAAAATGCTGCTTTGCACCATCGATATCCACCAAAAAAACGCCGGTAAATGCGGTTGTTTTTTTGGTAATCTGGCAATAGAATTAAGCGGACACAATGAGCTTTTTCGTGAGAAAATTTACCAAATGTTTGCCGAATGGACTAAATACCTTACCATTGTAATTGATGAATTGCGACAAAACACAGCTTTACCGATCCCGATACAAAGTGATATTCTGGCTCAATCCATTGTAGCTATGCTCGAAGGTGGTATCATGCTAATGAAAAACAAACAGGATATTACTCCCTTGATCAATGCTGCCAATATGGTGCGAAAAATGCTGGGTATTAAAGAAAGGACTGCATAGTATGAAACGATATATTTTTTTTACGGTGTTAATAATTATTGCCGTGTGTTTGAGTATCTACTTTTACACAGCAGCCGAACCTGCCACGCAAGTCAGCAGTCAAACTGGTATTACCGTTGGAAAGACAGCTCCACAGTTCAGTTTAAAAGATACCGACGGCAACACGGTCCAAATTAATGCAGCTAAGACGAAACAAGTATTTGTCATTAACTTCTGGGCTACCTGGTGCCCACCCTGCCGTGAAGAGATGCCTGAATTGGAAAAATTTTATAAAACCTACGGCGATAAAGTCGAATTCTTCGGTATCGACGAACAGGAACCGACGGATAAAGTGAATACTTTTATACATGATAACGCCTATACCTATCCAATTCTATCAGATACAAGCGGAGAAATTGGACAGCTATTCAAAGTACGGGCTATTCCAACCACTGTTATAATTGACAAAAACGGTACCATCGTTTACCGAAAGAGCGGCGGTGTAACAGCTGATGAACTTAAAAATGCTCTTACTAAAGTGGGGGTTCATTAATGGACAATATAACTTTAGTCAGTATTTTCGCGGCAGGAATGTTGTCATTTTTTTCTCCTTGCGTACTGCCTATGCTGCCGACATTTTCGTTAATTCTGGCCGATTCTGTTGATGGACAGAAAAAAAATCCTTGGAATATCTACATCAACAGCATCTGCTTTTTGTGCGGTTTTACTTTTATATTTTTGCTGATGGGAGCTACAGCTTCATTGGTTGGGCAGTGGTTTTTAAATTATCAGGATACAGTCCGCAAAATTGGGGCTGTCATCATTTTTATCATGGGTCTGCTTTTAGCCGGAGTTTTCAATACTTCCATATTGGGACGAGATTTCCGTCCGTTTCTTCGTCATAAATTTCGCGGCCCACTGGGTTCTTTTTTACTTGGATTAGCTTTCACTACCGGATGGACACCATGCACCGGTCCTATTCTTGCCACAATTCTCATTTATGCCGGAGCAACCTCAACAGTTGGAATGGGTATACTATTTTTATTAGTTTATTCACTTGGATTTTCCATCCCATTTTTTGTAATCGGCATTATTTTTAGAAAATATCTGCCTCGCATGCATTGGCTCTATGAATGGC
The DNA here is from genome assembly GCF_015732285.1 of Pectinatus frisingensis. Classification (GTDB taxonomy): domain Bacteria; phylum Bacillota; class Negativicutes; order Selenomonadales; family Selenomonadaceae; genus Pectinatus; species Pectinatus frisingensis. The sequence goes on along the minus strand of NZ_WIQU01000046.1, from coordinate 21,149 downwards.
TGCCATTAATCCAAAAGGTTGTAGGCTATCTACTCATCATTCTAAGTATTTTCATCTGGATGGACTGGCTGGAAAAAGGTCTAGGCTTGTTATTAGCTTTATAATCTGCGTGACAGCCTTTTATATTTCCCAGCTTAATTTAATTTAAATGTACCGTCTTGACAAGTAAAACACCTTGACACAGCTTCTGTCATCGGATATAATATGATTTATAATTAATTTAGCTGCCGAGGTGAATAACGTGTTGGACAACTTTTTAAGGCTTAGCGCTTTATTTGATTGTTATGGCTCGTTGTTGACGGGCAAACAGCAAAAATGTTTAAAAATGCATCTGTATCAGGATTGGTCACTGTCTGAGATAGCCGCATGTCTGCATATTTCACGTCAGGCGACCTATGATATGCTGCATCGCTGCGAGATTACTTTAGAAAAATACGATGCCAATCTTGATCTTCTTCAAAAAGATAAAAACCGCCAGAAGGCTTTACTTGATATCGCTGCCGATGTCAATTCGCTCCGAAATGGGTTTCAGGTAAACCGTCTTAATTCTATCGAAAATAAAATAAAAGCCTTATTGAATACATAATTGTATAAAAGGGGGAATATTATTGATTTTTGAATCTTTGAGTGAAAAATTACAAAATACTTTCAAAAAACTGCGCGGTCATGGACGATTATCAGAATCCGACGTTGATGCAGCAATGCGCGATATCCGAATGGCACTTCTTGAAGCCGATGTAAATTTTAAGGTAGTTAAAAATTTTGTAGCTAAAATCCGGGAACGAGCCATCGGTTCAAACATATTAGACAGCCTTACCCCAGCACAGGCTGTCATAAAAATAGTAAATGAGGAACTTACTGATCTGATGGGCGGCTCGGTAAGTCGAATAAATATTGCACCTAATCCTCCCACAATAATAATGATGGTAGGACTGCAGGGTGCCGGTAAAACCACTTCTGTGGGTAAACTTGGCGTCATGTTCAAGAAACAAGGCAAGCATCCATTATTTGTCGCGGCCGATGTATACCGTCCGGCTGCCGTAAAACAGTTACAGGTGCTTGGTGATCAACTTGCCATTCCGGTTTTTTCACTGCCTGAGGGCAGTAATCCGGTTGATATTGCCCGACAAGCCATACAACAGGCTGTCAGCCATACTAACGACATTGTCATCATAGACACTGCTGGGCGACTTCATATTGATGAGGCTCTCATGCAGGAACTAGTGACTATAAAGTCTTCTGTTCATCCCCATGAAATATTGCTCGTTGTAGATGCCATGACTGGTCAGGATGCTGTTAATGTGGCGGAAAGCTTTAATGCTGATCTTGGTCTGGATGGTGTTATATTAACAAAAATGGATGGCGACGCCCGTGGCGGAGCTGCTTTATCTGTAAAAGCCGTGACCGGTTGTCCTATAAAGTTTGTTGGTACCAGTGAAAAGATTGAAGCTTTGGAACCATTTTACCCGGATCGCATGGCTTCCCGTATTCTTGATATGGGTGATGTGTTATCACTCATCGAAAAGGCCCAGGAAACATTCGATGCCGGTGAAGCCAAAAAAATGGAAAAAGCACTCCGGAAGAATCAGTTCACGCTTGATGATTTTTTAAACCAGATGCAGCAGATAAAAAAACTTGGCTCACTCGATAAAATTATTGGCATGCTGCCCGGCATGGGCGGATTGAAAAAAAAGCTTGGCAATGTCGATATGGATTTAAAAAACAACAAGGAATTAGCCCACATTGAGGCTATTATCCGTTCAATGACTTTTGCCGAAAGAAATAATCCTGCAATAATAAACGGCAGCCGGCGTAAACGTATTGCTGCTGGCAGCGGCACACATGTGCAGGACGTCAATAAATTGTTAAAACAATTTACCGAAATGAAAAAAATGATGAAAAAAATGACTAATTTAAAAGGCAAAAAAGGGTTGAAAGGAATTCCAAAGGGATTAGGTAACATGAAATTCCCATTTTAAGGAGGTGAAATCAAATGGCAGTAAAAATCCGTCTTAACCGTATGGGGGCAAAGAAAAGCCCATTCTATCGTATCGTTGTAGCAGATGCACGTGCTCCCCGTGATGGTCGTTTTATTGAAATCATAGGCAATTATGATGCAACCAAAAACCCGGCTATCGTAAATATAGATGAAGAAAAAGTCATCGATTGGATGACTAAAGGTGCACAGCCTACTGATACAGTAAAATCATTATTATCCAAGCAAGGTACAATGGCTAAATTCGCCGCAGCAAAAAAAGCGAAGAATTAAGAAAGAGGCTATGATATGAAACAGCTTATTGAGCTTATAGCAAAATCTTTGGTAGACAATCCCGCCATGGTAATCGTGAACGAAAAAAACGATGGTGAAACACTCGTCTATGAACTTTCCGTTGCCGATGATGACATGGGAAAAGTTATCGGTAAGCAGGGTCGTATTGCTAAAGCATTACGCACTGTCGTTAAAGCCGCGGCAGCTCGTAAATATAAAAAAGTCATAGTTGATATTATTTGATACACAGCGGCAACGGACTTTGCATCCTTGCCGCTGTTGTCGTATAACATTGAGGAGGCCAAATAATTATGGAAACAATAACTTTGCAATGCCCGATAACCGTCAAAGCAAAAGTAACGGAAAAATTCAAAACCGACATGCTGCATAATCTCAACCGGCAAATTGAAAAAATCAATGCCGAAGTATCACATATCGAAAAAGATATGAAAAAAGTCTTAGCTGAACAAAGTACCGGTGATGTACAGCGCGTTTCCATGCTGCTACAGCGTATGGAAGAAGAAAAACAAAAACGTTTATCCTATCGGGAAAATATCAAAAATCAAATAACCGATACCGAAGGATTAGAAGTTGGGGCTGAAGTAGTACAAGGAACTTTACAGCGTCTGGTTGAAGTAAAAATTGGTGATACCATGCCGGGAATAATGAATACGGAGCTTTTAGTCGAAGATGGAAAAATCATTGAAATGCGCGACTAACCAGGAATTCCTGACAATTGGCCGGATTGGTAAACCGCATGGCATAAAAGGTGACGTACGCGTCTATCCACTTACTGATTTTCCTGACAGATTCAATAATTTGCATAAAGCCTATATAGATGGTACTGTTATTACTATTGCAGCTGCCCATCCCAGTAATGATTTTATTATCATGCAGATAAATGGTTTTGACAGCAGGGAAAAAGCTGCCGTTCTAACCGGTAAATTTCTCAAGATTGCCAAATCTGATGCCGCTCCATTAGCCGAAGGTGAGTATTATTTCTTCGACATAATCGGATTGGATGTATTTGATGAAAATGGTGTTTTTCTTGGAGTAATCACTGACATTCTGAAAACCGGCAGTAATGATGTTTATGTCATTGAAAAAACAACAGGTCAATTACTTATACCTGCTTTAAAAAAAGTTGTTACCAATATTGATATAAATAATAAACGCATGGATATTATCATGCCAACTGAAAATTAATATGGATATAAATATAATCTCTTTATTTCCCGAAATGTTCAACAGTCCTTTCGGTCACAGTATAATAAAACGGGCGATGGACAAACATATAATTAATATTGATTTTACCAATCCCCGCGATTTTACTTATGACCGCCACCATCAGGTAGATGATGTTCCCTTTGGCGGCGGTGCCGGAATGGTCTTAAAACCGGAGCCGTTTTTTCGTGCCGTGGCATCTGTAAAAAATACACTTCCAACTAATAAAAATACTCGTGTTATTTTGCTGTCACCCGAGGGAAAAGCATTTTCGCAACAAACAGCTAAAAATTTGTCTACCTATGATTCTTTAATATTCATCTGTGGTCATTACGAAGGTTTTGATAATCGCATTACCGAAAATCTGGCTGAGGACATAATATCTATCGGCGATTATGTCTTGACTGGCGGTGAACTAGCCTGCATGGTTATAGTGGACGCCGTATGCCGCATGCTGCCTGATGTTTTAGGATCAAAAGAATCAGCTTTAACTGATTCTTTTTATAACGGCTTATTGGAATATCCGCAGTATACCAAACCACGCTATTATAAAAACATGACTGTACCTGATGTCTTGCTATCAGGGAATCATCGAAAAATTGATGAATGGCGCCGAATCAAGGCCTTAGAAAAAACCCGTCTTAAACGTCCCGACTTGTTAGATAAAATTAATTTATCACCGGAAGAAATTAACGCTGTTAAAAAACTAAAAAATGATTGCACCAAAAATTAAACTATGCTAGAATAAAAAAGTATTGCAATCGGTCCTCTGGTGGAAGTATACCATGAACGATTGATATTAAGGAGGAAACACAATGAATATCATCCAGGTTTTAGAGCAGGAACAGTTGAGGAAAGATATTCCTCAATTCCAGTCAGGTGACACCGTGCGTGTCCATGTAAAAGTAGTTGAAGGAACTCACGAACGTATCCAAATGTTTGAGGGAGTTGTCATTGCCCGCCAAGGCAGCGGCGTACGTGAAATGTTCACTGTAAGACGTATTTCTTATGGTATCGGTGTTGAACGTACATTTCTTGTCCATTCACCACGCTTGGAAAAAATTGATGTCGTACGCAGAGGCGTTGTACGCAGGGCAAAACTTTACTACTTACGTAATTTGACAGGTAAGGCCGCTCGTATCAAAGAAAGACGCTGATAATTCATTATTGGGGACTGCGGCTTGAGGCAGTCCTCTTTATTTTTAACTAAAATTTACCTTTGGAGGCTGAATATGAATAAATCGTTGGGTGCCGAACTTAAAGATTGGATTATATCAATTGTCATTGCAATAGTACTTGCTTTATTTATACGTCACTTTATAGTTGAACTTTATCTGGTCGACGGCCCATCTATGCAGCCAACCCTACTCAGCCATGAACGTTTAGTAGTAAATAAATTCATCTATCATTTTCGTACTCCGAAAAAAGGAGAAATATTGGTATTCCAATATCCCCGCGATCCCAGCCGTGACTTCATTAAAAGAGTCATCGCTATTCCTGGTGATACCATCGAAATCAAAGATGGTCATGTTTTTGTAAATAATCAACTGCAAAATGAACCTTTCATCTTAAGCCAGACTAGAGGTGATTATCCACTCACCACCATACCAGACGGACATATATTCGTGATGGGAGATAATCGCAATAATTCTGAAGACAGTCGTTTCCCCGATGTTGGCTTCGTTCCGTTTGATTTGATAAAAGGTAAGGCCGTGCTGGTTTTTTGGCCTTTAAGTAATTTACATACCTTACCGTGAATTTACTGCAATATAGTCTCATCGTTTTAATAATTCTGATGAATAGAAATCAAACGTCGGTAAAAACACCGACGTTTTTTCAATAAATAAAAAAGGTGACTAAAATGGATGAACAAAAAAGACCTCTTACTACAGTTCAGTGGTTTCCCGGCCATATGGCCAAAGCCCGCCGTCTGATCGAAGAAAATCTAAAAGTAGTCGATATAATAGTTGAACTTCTCGATGCCCGCATTCCCCTATCCAGCTCTAATCCTATAATTATGGGATTGATAGGTAATAAACCACATATAATTGTCTTAAACAAAGCTGATTTAGCTGACAGCGGCATTACCCGTGAATGGATAAAATTTTACAAGCGCATGGGTAAGTCAGCTTTGTCCATAGACTCTGTAAAAGGGAAAAATATTAAAGAACTTACCCAGACAATTGCCCGGCTGACAGAAAAACAAACCTCTCGTTTTTCTGCCCAAGGTGCTAAAGCACGCAGTGCCCGTGCCATGATTGTTGGCATACCTAATGTCGGTAAATCATCCCTTATTAATCGTCTGGCCGGTACAATTGCCGCTAAAACCGAAAATCGCCCTGGTGTCACTCGTGCCAAACAATGGATACGAATAGGCAAAAACATCGACTTACTTGACATGCCAGGTCTTTTGTGGCCCAAATTTGATGATCCTTCAGTAGGACTCAATCTTGCTTTTACCGGAGCGATAAATGATGATGTATACGACAAAAACAATGTTGTATTATCCCTTTTGGATTTTCTCAAAGAGCATTATCCACATGCGCTGCAGAATCGTTTTAAACTTACCGAAATCCCCACTGCAAACGAAGATTTATTGTCACTGATTGGGAAAAAACGGGGTTATTTGATAAAGGGTGGTGCCATTGATGAAGAAAAAACTATTACAGCTGTCTTTACAGATTTTCGCAGCGGCCGGTTAGGGAAAATTTCCTTGGAATCACCACAAGCCTGATTACCATCTACAACTAAATAATTTCCAGCCCAATCTCACCCTTGATAACACAGGGGTGTTTTTACTTAACAGGCGATTTACTATAAAGATTACGGCTGAGACGGATAAACTCCCGCATTGCGGATGTCTGATAGGCATTTTTCCTATATGCTATAAATATTTTTCGCACAGCGGCAGGATCTTTTATTTTATAATATACTAACGCATCACTAAGCATCGATTTTCGCACCAATGAATCAGTAAGAAAAGTTATGCCCAATCCCTGCCTTGCCATATGATAAGCCGTCATGAGCTGATTTAAATAAAGCCTAACCTTAGGGGAAAATCCACTATTGCGGCATAATTCCAGTGAACGTCGATACATATCGTTGCCACGTCCCAACAATAAAAACTCCTCCTCGGCGAAATCGGCCAATGCCACAGCGGGAATATTTTCATTATTAACTGTCCCCGCTATGATATCCTTTTGTGTCAATTGGGCGGCACTATGACTTTTATTCTGTATATTATTACTTGGCACGGCCAATAAAATATGATCTTCCATAAGTGATATACTCTCATAAAAATTTATATTATATAAACCACTGTCAACTATCAAGTCTATTTCATCAGTCAGCAGTCTTGCATAAAGGTCAGCTGAATCTGATTCAGTGATACGCAATTGAATCTTTGGACAGTTTTTACTAAAAGCCTTTATCATAAATGGCAACATACATGATGCAAAAAAATTTGTTCCACCTAATGATAGATTACCACTTTGTAAATTTGCCAAATCTCCCACATAACTTTTAAAATTCTTTTGTATGGTCAAAATTTGTTTGGCCGCCTTAATATAGGCCTTGCCAGCTGTGGTCAATTGAATGGGGAAGGCAGAGCGATCAAACAGCGGCATTCCCAATTCTTTTTCTACTTTTTTTACAGTACTACTTAAAGCCGGTTGGGAAATAAAAAGCTTACGGGCTGCTGCTGAAAAACTTTTTTCACAATAAACCGCATAAACATATTCCATACTTTGCATGACTTTCACCTCGTTATAATTTATTTTTATAGAAATTATATAATTATATGTATTTGATTATATTATTGCGCAATGCTATGCTAAAAACAAGCAATAAAGCATATTTCAGAGGTGTCAAAAATGAAAACTATCGGAATTATCGGCGGTATGGGACCAATGGCTACAGTTGATCTTCTAAGAAAAATCATTTTATCGACCAATGCACAAAAAGATCAGGATCATATTCATGTCATTGTTGATAATAACACATCCATTCCAGATCGTTCTGAAGCCATTTGGGGAAAAGGTCCATCTCCGGTTTCTCAGCTTTTGCAATCAGCTGATCGACTTACTGATGCCGGTGCCGATTTCTTAATAATGTCATGCAACACAGCGCATTTCTTTTTACCAAAGCTGCAGCCACATTTACGTGTGCCATTTTTGAATATGATTGAAGAAACAGCGAAATACTGTGTCAGTAAGCAAATTCATCATGTTGGTCTGCTTGCCTCCGGCGGCACATATACTTCCGGTATTTACAATAAAATATTTGCCAAATTTAATATTAACGTATCAGTCCCTGATGATGCAGGAAAAGAAATATGCCACAAAATAATTTTTGAAGGAGTCAAGGCCGGTAATGACAACTATAGTACCCAGCCTTTTCAATCTGTATTACAAAAAATGCGTCAAGAAGGTGCTGCTTCATTTATACTTGGCTGCACAGAAATGCCTCTGGCAATTAAAACTTATAATATTGCCGGGCATTTTATCGATGCTACTCAGGTTTTGGCAGAATCTGCTGTACGTTTTGCCGGAGCTCCATGTAAAAGCTACCTGTGAACAGCGTTTATCGCTCAGCTGATCATACCAATTAAACCAATTAATTAACAAAATTTTATAAAATTACAAACTTAACAAGGAAAAAATACACCTTATAAAGAATTAACTATAAGGTGTATTTTATTTTTACATCATATAAAATATTATTTACCACAGGTGCTATTATGAATCTTACAAATTTATCCACTAAAGATATTGCTGTCTTACTGTCATCTCCGCAAGTATCAGAAAATTTACTCACTGCCCTGCAAATAGATGAACGTAAAACAGTAAAAAGACTTTTATCACATTATAAAAATGAGCAGGCCGAAAAAAAACGACTGCATAATTTATATAAATATGAATATCATTTCAATGCGCAGGGATTAAAATATATTGCCGGAGTCGATGAAGCCGGCCGTGGTCCACTGGCCGGTCCGGTGATTGCTGCAGCAGTTATATTGCCGCTCGGTTGTTATATTCCTAAATTAAATGATTCGAAAAAATTATCTGCTGCCGCCCGAGAAAAAATCTACCAGCAGATTCTTGACCAGGCAATAGCAATAAGCCGTTCTTTTATCGATGAAAAAACAATTGACCGCATAAATATATATCAAGCTTCAATGAATGCCATGTATAACGCAATCTATGATCTGCCAACAGTACCACAAGAAGTACTCATAGATGCCACTCCTCTTGATGATCTTGAAATTCCCCATTTGTCAATAATCAAAGGAGACGCAAAAAGTGCTTCTATTGCAGCTGCCTCTATAGTCGCCAAAGTGGAACGAGATCGATTGATGATACAATATGATAGACAATACCCACAATATGGTTTTTCTCAGCACAAAGGCTATGGGACAAAACAACATGTTATCGCTCTTACAGAATACGGTCCTTGTCCTTTACATCGACGTTCCTTTGAACCGATAAAATCAATGCTCAGCGATTAAGGGGGAAATACTCATGCCGCTGCAAACAGGAATAAATCCGACCAATGCAACAAATTCACAACCAACAGTTCCTATCAAAAGCACTTCATCTGACCCAATAGTAAGTGACCCTTCTGATTCGCGTCCTCAAACCAATCTGTCTATAAAAAATGCTGTTTCTGATTTATCCGGTATCTTATCAGAAATAGCCAATATGCAAGATAGTTCCATCAACAGTTTATCTCCTGAACTACAACAATTAGTACAAGATATATTACAAAACTCTTTTTCACTTGATAAAACTTTGGCACAAAGTCTGGGGGATACTTTGCAAATACGCCGCTATACCTTTGATCAGCTTGCTACTTTGGGGAAATTTCTTACCCAATTAGGTGATCTAATGGAAAATGGTGATTTTACAGAATTACCAACTGACATAAAAACTATTTTAACATCTTTTCGTTCATTGACAGCGCAGACAGGAGACATGCCTACAACAGTTGACTTAGTAAAAACCGCATTCAAACTCCTTAATGGTCAAGATTTTTCCGAGCTGCCAGACACCCTGAAACAACTTTTAAAATCCAATGATTCCTCCGTTGAAATTAACACTCCCATCAATCAACCCTTGCAATCATTGAAAAATGCTTTAACTGCCCTATTTAAAGATGATGCATTAATAACCTTTACCAAACCAACCGCAACCACAGAACAATCGGCTGACAATACTGAGACTGCTGCCCGGCAATCCATTGACAGTTCTTCTCCGTCCGATATAACACCGGCTATCAAGGACTCTCGCCCAATCGTTTCGGCTCATTCTTCCGATAATATAGCAACAAATACAGCAACTGATAAAAGTACATCTGCCACTTCTATTATTGAAAACACCACATCTATCAGCAAAGAAAATGTTTCTGCTCCACCATCTGTAATTGAAACAAATTCTTCTGTATTAAAAGAAAACAACGCTACTATCCCTACCGGTGAAATTTTAAAACAGGCTGCTGCTATCAAAGCAAATATCAACACTTCAATTATAGCGGATGCAACAACTAGTCAGGTACTTGACACACCAGCAGTGGTAAATTCTCAGATGCCTTTATTACCTGATTTATTTAATAATACGCCTCAATCTATCAATGCTCTACGTGAATTAGGCCAGCTTGCCTTACAGAACAACGAATTAACTTCTACTGATATCACTTTAATAAAAAACTTTATAAACGGAACACAAACTACTTTACCTGACAATCAGGCCGCACAGCTTCAAAAAGTTCTACAAGTCATCACCACTAATATGCCGGGGCTCATCACGCAGGCAACAGATAAACAAGGTTTACCCAATCTGGCAAAATTATGGGCTTTTATCCAGCTTAGTGACATCAGCACTATTAATGAAACCGGTGCGGAATCATTAAAACAATCAGGAAAAGATATCAACGATTTTTCTAAAATAATGAACAACTCTTTTTCAACCGGTTCCGCAACAGCACTTACCCAAAAATCATTAGATTTTATCATTCCTATATTTTTTGACGAGCAAAAAAGCTACCCAGCCTATATTAATATCTATGATGACAAGCACAAAGGTTCAAATTCTGATGAAGAACAACATGAAACCTGGTTTCGGGTATGCTGTTTAACAGAAAACGCCGGTGCGGTAGAAATTGTTCTGCGCCTGTATAATAAACAACAGTTGAATATTCGTTTGGCCTTTTCCAACGGTAATACAGCGATTGCATTTGAAGATTATCTGCCAGAACTGCGTACTTATCTCCACAAAACAAAACTCGTCCTCACCGAATTAAAAATCGGTGCCATAGACTAAACCTTATTTTAGGAGTAAATTCATCATGGATGACCAAGAAAAAGAACCAACTGTTCCTGACAGGCAGGCTGTTGCCCTGCGCTATCGGGAAAAAGAGGGAAAAGCCCCCAGAGTAATTGCCAAAGGCCGCGGTTACACTGCCGAAAGCATTTTGCAAACGGCTCAACGCAATGCTGTACCAATATATCAAGATAAAACCCTTCTCAGTATGCTCATGGCATTAGAACTGGATCGTGAGATCCCACCTGAAATGTACGCTGTAGTAGCTGAAATATTAGCTTATGTTTATCGCATCGACAAACGTGATAAATCAAAAACAGATTTATGAGTTTGCGATTATGAATAATAAACAAATCGGCAATTTAGGTGAAATATATGCTGCCGACTATTTTAAGAAATATGGATATACAATTCTAGCCAAAAATTATACAACAAAGTACGGTGAAATTGATCTCATTGTGCGTCAGCAAAAAATGATCATATTTGTAGAAGTCAAAACCCGTAAAAATGATTTTTTCGGCACGGCAGGACAGGCAGTAAACCATAAGAAGCAACAAAAAATCATTCATACTGCCCAGCTTTATATAGCGCAGCACCAAAATCCATCTATTTCTTATCGTTTTGATATTATTGAAATTTACTATAGTTTTTCTGACCAATATAGATTAAATCACATAAAAGGAGCATTCGAAATCTGATATATGAATAATGAAAGAAAGCGTATCATCGTTGGTATAACCGGTGCCAGTGGTTCTATATATGCATTAAAATTTTTAAAAATTTTACGTTCGGTCAATATTGAGTCACATCTTGTAATAACACATTCCGGTATGAAAGTATTACAATATGAATGCGATTTAACAATGCCGACCATTAAAAATCTTGCCGACTTCATATATAATGTTGATGATATTGGAGCGGCTATTGCCAGCGGTTCATTTCTCTGCGATGCAATGGTTATCATTCCCTGTTCAATGAAGACCATTGGTTCAATTGCAGCTGGTATATCTGATAATCTCCTGATTCGTGCTGCCGACGTTACGATAAAAGAAGGACGACCGCTTGTATTGGTACCGCGGGAAACTCCTTTAAGTCCTATCCATTTGGAAAATATGCTCAAATTATCCCGCATAGGTATAAAAATTGTTCCGGCATGTCCCGGTTTTTACCACAAACCAGATAAAATAGATGATCTGGTCAATATCATGGTTGGAAAAATCTGCGACCAATTGCATATCAAAAACACTTTATTTAATCGTTGGTCAGGCGAATATTAAAAGACAGGTGATTTCTATGTTTGCCAAAACATTTGGTGCGACAACTGCCGGCATTGACGGTGTCCTTATAGAAGTGGAAGCTGATTCAGCCAATGGCCTGCCGGCTTTTGATATTGTCGGATTACCCGATGCCGCTGTCCGTGAAGCTAAAGAGCGAGTAAGAACAGCAATTAAAAATACCGGTATAAAATTGCCGGCAAAAAAAATTACCATTAATCTAGCTCCCGCCGATTTAAAAAAAGACAGCTGCGGTCTTGATTTACCCATAGCTGTGGCAATTTTAGCAGTATATGGCTTGTTACCGCAAAATGTCTGTCAAAACGCAATGTTTGCCGGTGAACTTTCCCTGGAGGGAAAGTTGCGATGCATCCAAGGTATACTGCCTATAGCCATACGCTGCCGCCAGCAAGATATACCGACGTTGTTTTTACCAGCTGGCAATGAACAGGAAGCGTTATTGGTTGACGGTCTTAAAATACATCCTATTCAAAAATTAACTGAACTAATAGATTTTCTGACTGGACAGGTTTCATTATCACCAGCTAAACAAAATTTCAATTTTTCTCACAATACTGCACAACATGAAATTATGGATGATTTTTCTGATGTACAGGGACAATTCATGGCTAAAAGAGCTTTGGAAATAGCTGCAGCCGGCGGTCACAATGTCCTCATGTGCGGAGCTCCAGGCACCGGCAAAACCATGCTGGCCAGACGAATGCCCACTATCCTGCCAAAAATGTGCTCACAGGAAGCACTCGAAGTTACCAAAATTTATAGCATTGCCGGCCTTTTAAAAAGAGATAACGGACTCATAACACAACGCCCCTTTCGCAGCCCCCACCACACTATTTCCAACGCCGGAATGATTGGCGGCGGAACAATTCCCAAGCCTGGAGAAGTCACATTAAGCCATAATGGCGTATTGTTTTTAGACGAACTACCAGAATTCAATAAATCAACACTTGAAGTTCTACGTCAACCGCTGGAGGATCAAAAAATATCCATCTCACGTGTAAATGCTTCCTATACTTTTCCCTCGCATTTCACACTTATTGCCAGCATGAATCCATGTCCGTGCGGATTTCTCGGGGACAAAGACCGACCCTGCACTTGCAGCCCGCATGAAATAAAACGTTACACCAAGAAAATATCAGGACCACTGCTTGACAGAATTGATATTCACATCCAAGTACCGCGTATCGACTATAATGAAATGATGAATGACAAAAAAACCGAAAATTCTGCTTCCATACGCAATAGAGTAGAAAAAGCCCGGCAAATTCAAATCCAGCGTCTGATAAGATATAACCTGCACTGCAATGCCCAAATGAATCACGCTCTCATAAAAAAACACTGCCGCCTGACAGACAGTGCCCAGACTATGCTAAAAACGATATTTGATCAGATGAAATTAAGTGCCCGTTCTTACGATCGACTTATAAAAGTTGGTCAGACTATTGCCGATTTGACTGGTGAACCACATATAACGGAACAACATATCGCTGAATCCGTTCAATTCAGAAATAATTTATCTATCAATGATTTATAATTTTACCTCATAATAAGGTGGTATCTTTATGCTTTATACCGGAAACACTAAAAATCTTGGCGTCGTTGGCAATCCCATACATCACTCTCTTTCTCCCGTCATCCAAAATACCGTTTTGCAAAGCATGCAGCTCGACTATGCTTACATTGCCATGAAAGTAAATGAAAAAGATCTGCCAATTGCCGTGGCGGGACTCAAAGCGCTGCATTTTTGCGGTTTTAATATAACTATTCCACATAAGATAAATATCATGCAATACTTAGATGATATTGATCCTGCTGCACAATTGATTGGTGCAGTTAATACCGTTGTCATCAAAAATAATAAACTATACGGTTATAATACTGATTATGAAGGATTCATTACTGCCTTATATGCTAAAAATTTCCCGCTGAAAAACAACTCAGCAGTGATTCTAGGTGCCGGTGGTGCCGCTAGAGCTGTCATCTACGGATTACATTCCGCCGGTATAAAAACAATACATATCGGTGCCCGTAATATTGACAGGGCACGGCACACTGCTGCGGATTTCAGCCACCTGACAGATATTCATACATATAATTGGACAGAATACGAATTCAAAAAAATACTGCATGACACACCATTGCTCATAAATACAACACCTTTAGGAATGTATCCGCATATAGATGAAATGCCTCCTATAGATATATCTTTGCTGCCGGCTTCCACACTTGTCTATGATGTAATATATACCCCGGAAAAGACTAAACTGTTAAAAACTGCCGAAACCATGGGACATCCAATACTTAATGGTGAATATATGCTGGCCGGACAGGGTGCCGCCGCACTAAAAAAATGGCTTGGACGAAAAGATATCGACATTGACCTTATGCGTATAGCGCTGCATGATGCACTGCAGAAAAAATTATGAAAAATACAGCAATCTCTTCCAATGTATCACTTGCTGATTTGGCAAAAAAAGCTCTGCCAACAACCAACTATATTTCTGATAGCCGCCGACTGGATCTTAATATAAGCGGTGCGCCTCTTGTCACTTTAGTTGATAAAATTATAACCGATGCCATCTTGCAAAAAGCCAGCGACATTCACATTGAACCACAAAATAAAACACTGACCATTCGATTTCGCATTGATGGCATCTTAATTAACTACGCACAACTTGATTTGCCTCTGCATCCACTCATAATTGCCCGAGTCAAAATAATCAGCGGTATGGATACCGTTGAGCAGCGGAAACCGCAAGACGGCAGCCTATCTTATGAATTTTCCAATAAAATGATCAATTTACGCATATCGGTACTGCCAACTATTTTGGGAGAAAAAATGGTTTTACGCTTATTAAATACTTCCGGAAAACTGTTCAATATAGATGAATTGGAATTATCAAAATATAATAAATATTCATTTGAAAATATTTATAATCATACCAGTGGTCTTATCATCAGTACCGGTCCTGTTAATTCCGGTAAAACAACGACTCTATACGCTATTTTAAACAAACTGAATACACCGGAAAAAAATATTGTTACTATCGAAGATCCTATAGAATGTAATCTTTCCGGAATTACACAAATTCAGATTAACGAAAAAACCAGCCTTACGTTTGAAAATGGTCTGCGGGCCGTCCTGCGGCAGGATCCCGACATTATTCTCATCGGTGAGATACGTGATGAAATAACTGCACGAATAGCTATACGTGCGGCACTTACCGGGCACTTGGTATTAACCACCCTGCACACTAATAATGCGGTTACGGCTGTCTTGCGTCTGCTTGATATGGGTATCGAACCATATTTACTGTCAGCTACACTAATCGGCTGTATTTCTCAAAGATTACTTCGCCGTATCTGTCCTAATTGCTCAACTCGCAAAACTTTTACAGCAAACTCTCCACAAACAATTTTTCTAAAAAAACATAACTATTCACAAACTAATTTATTATATGGAAGTGGCTGTGAAAAATGTCACGGCACTGGTTACTCCGGTAGAATTGCCATACAAGAAATACTCCCCATTGCAACTGAAATGCAAAAAGCAATAAATAATACTCCAGATAGTACCATCTTAAAAGATATTGCCATAAAAAATGGTATGAAGCCATTAATATATGATGCCTTAGCTAAAGCTATGCAAAATAAAACGACTGTAGATGAAATCATGAGGATAATCGACGATGACAGCAAATAGAAACTGCCTTGATAAATTCAATGAACTTATCCTTAACCTGCCGACCGATTGCTCTGATGTGCACATTACTGCCGATAGAAATTGTTTTTTCCGTGTTGACGGACTTCTTATGCCCTTGATACCGATTGTAATTTTCACCACCAAGGAACTGCATCAATTTCTCCGGTATTTACTTAATGATCGGGAAAATATTGCCTGGCACAAAAATAATACTGTCGATATAGCACATACAGTTAGCAAAAAAAGACTAAGAATAAATATATACCAACAAAATCAGCATATTGCCTTAGCTGTGCGCCTTATCAACAATCACGTACGTTCACTGGAAAGTGAAGAATACCCACCTATATTAAAAAATTTTATCCGTAACAGCAACGGACTGATTTTAATAACCGGACCATCCGGTTCCGGTAAATCTTCCACATTATCCGCCATGCTTGCCTACCGTGCCGAACAAACTCCATGTCATATAATTACATTAGAAGATCCCATAGAATATCTATTTACATCTGCCAAAAGTCTTATCCATCAACGTGAATATGGTACTGATTTCACCGAATTTGAACTTGCTCTAAAAAGTGCCATGCGGCAAGACCCCGATATAATTTTTATCGGTGAAATACGTGATCAGCAAACAATGCAGGCCGCTTTTTCTGCAGCACAAACAGGTCACTTGGTCTTATCTACCCTGCATACCTCCAATGTAGTCGAATCGCTTATCCGCATTGAAGGTCTATTTCCGACACAACTGCAAACTATTGTACGATTAGAATTATCGCTAATACTGCGAGGAATAATAGCGCAGCAATTATTGCCTATGTCCAATGGTGGCAGAATTTGCGCTATGGAGATATTGACTGCCACTGATGCCGTACGACATCTGATAGCCGCCGGCCAATTTCAACAAATAAAATCCATTGTGCAGACAAGTAAAAAAGCCGGCATGCAGACAATGGAAATGTCCATAACTGAACTGCAACGCAAAAAACTCATCACATAATCACATTTTGGAGAAATAAACTATGAAAAAATACGTATATTCCGCCAAAAACGATTCCGGCAATTTGATAAATGGTTCACTTTGGGCCAATTCATGTCGGGAAGCAGCTGAATTATTACGGGTGCAGAATATTTTTGTTCTCAGCCTGTCAGAAGAAACTTCCCACATAAAACGATATTTTACTGCTCTTTCGCTTTTTAACAGCAGTTTAAATTTAATTGCTGTCACATCGTTATGCCGTCAATTGAGCATAATGCTAAAATCCGGCATTACTCTTCAAGACGCTCTAGAGAACATTGAACAACAAAATAAAAATAAAACAACCAAAAACATTTTATCTGCAGTCTGTCTGCAAATGCAAACCGGCAAGACCTTTTCAGACAGTTTGCTGCCATATGAAAAATTTTTCCCACCTACTTTTCTTACACTAGTCACAATAGGCGAAACCAGTGGTCAATTGGCCGAAATGCTGCAAAAAGCAGCTGTTTATCTGGAACAGACTTATTCAGCCAGAGAAAAATTAAAAACAGCTGCCATATATCCACTTATCCTCATAAGTGTTTTCCTAACGACCGCGATTATAATGTTTATGGTGATTTTACCAATGTTTATCGAATTATTTAATAATCTCAATATCTCCCTGCCACTGGTTACAAAAATAGTTTTATACTTAGGCTTGACTATAAAAAACTATGGCCTTCTGATGACATTATTTACCATATTGACATTTCTCTGCTGCAAAATATTATATGAATCATCTCCCCGTCGGCAAAATATCTTTCACTTACTAATTTTTAAAATTCCGCTGTTGGGCAGATTATTGCTTAATATTACATTATTACAGTTATGCAGCGCACTGTCAATTATGATTGCTTCCGGTATCACAATTGACAAGGCACTATCGATAATACCCCCAATATTTGCTTCAGGCAAATATTAAACAAAGCTCAACTCGGTATCCAAAAAGGTCATTCACTATCAGCTGCTCTATCAGGCAGCGATCTGTTACCGCCTCTATTTATGCAAATGCTTACTATCGGAGAAAAAAGCGGTAACCTGGCACAATTAATGAATGACACAGCTGAATTTTATCAAAATGATACGGATTTACTTTACAAAAGAATTATTGCTCTTGCCGAACCCTGCATGATCATTATAATTTCAATATTTATCGGAATTTTTGTGGCAGCCGTAGCCTTACCCATGTTTGAAGCCGCATCACAAATTCCTATGTGAGGAGAATATTCATGACAAAATCTGTTTTTAAAGACTGCCGTGGTTTCACCCTGCTTGAAATGATGATAGTTATTGTATTACTAGGAATATTAGCTACTTTAGCAATTCCAAAATTCAATAATTCGATAGCTCTGGCCAATACAGCAAAAATTCAGTCAGATTTACAGACATTAAATACTGCTATTGCCATGCATATTATTCAATATGGCAAAAATCCCACCGATCTAAAAAAAGATTTGGGCAATTACATTGATAATATTGATGAATTATCACCACCACAGGGGACTTGTTTTCTGAAAACCGGTGAAAAATTAAAAATAACTGCTAAATCATACACTCTAGATTCTATCGGTGAAACTGCTTTATGTCAGGAACATCCTTTAAAAGATTTTGGGACCGGTGAAAAATGAACACATTAATATCTAATTTTTCAAATATTTCATTTGACTTTCTGTATTATTTTCCAACAAATATATTTGAGCAAACTGTCAGCACATTATCATTACTTTACTTATTAACCAAAATTTCTTATATTGACTACAAAACATTAATCATTCCCAATAAATTATTACTGCCGTTATTAATTATCGGTGCATTGCATCAAACAATGCATCGCACCAATATTTCACTACTGGATATAGGTTTTTCATTACTATTCATAAGTTTCATTTTTCTTCCAATATATTTTCTAACGAATTCATTGGGTGGTGGTGACGTTAAGATGAGTTATTGTCTGGCTGTTTGGCTGCCGTATCCTCTCATAACAGCAGCAATTACAATAGCCGTGCTCAGTGCCCTCCTTACCGGCATATTCTTAATCAAATGCCATAAAGCTTCTATTACCACACCTATGCCTTTTGGCCCTTTTCTATCATTAGGCGGGAGTATCACTTTTTTGCTAAGTGAAGAATTAATGCGCATAACAAACTATTGGTGTATTTTATGAGAAACTCCAGTGCCGGTTTTGTATATATTGAGTTATTAGCAGCTTTACTTATAATAATGCTGTCATTTTCACTGCTTTTACCAAAAATTTTGTCTCCGGAAAAAACCAGAGTAGATTTTGCTGCCCAATATCTTGTCAGCAATCTGAGGCTCATTCAACAGAAAAGTTTTATGCAGCCTCATGAAACAAAAAATCCCTTTAACTCTCATATCATCATAAATTCCCAATCATATGAAATATATATGACTTCACCAAACCAACCAATTATAGTTAAACTCCCTGACGGTGTCACCATGCTGTCCAACAGGGGACATGTATTTTCCTTCAATCGCGGTGACAATTATACTGCCACAACAGCAACGATAACTATAACAAGTAAAAATCATACAGCCAAAGTCATAATTAATTCTTATGGCCGTATACGAATGGGTGACTAATATGAACCAAAAAGGATTTTTTTTATTATCGCAAATAATCATACTGAGCATCATACTTCTTACCAGCAGCATGATCTTCACCATTTTTCAACTTTATGCACGCTCTCAAAATACTGCAGCAGCGCATTTAACTGCTGTTTATTTTGCCCGCCGGGAAATTTCCATCTCCGAAGGACGCCTGCTTGCCGGAGAAAAAAATATTTCTGATGGTATATTGACTGATTATTTTCAGGAAAAAAACGATTTCACTTTCCATATAAAAACCACGTTAACAACTTCCGGTGTATTCAAAATCATTACTACAACGATTTACTGGCAGTCGTCTGCAATTCCTACTGAATTAATACTGAGTAAAATATTATATGAAAATTAATAAATTCCTATATAAAAATAATACCGGCAGTATACTATTAGAGACGCTGCTATCGTTGAATCTATTGGTCATCATTTCACTAAGTCTTACTGTATTACTTCTATCGATACTGCATCTATATATTAAAAATCTCTATCAAATAGAACTACGTACCCAAATGAATTTTGCCGCTGAATGCATGCTTCAAGATATAAAACATGCTGAATCAGTAATCATTTCCCAGGAAAATGGTCATGATACTATAATCATAAAGACACGTGCTGCTACCGGTGGCACCGACTCCACTCCAACCTATATAACATATCGTCAAGACAATCTCAAATATTATTCCCGTATACTCAAAAACAATAATCCTATAACCGGTGATAATACTTTTTGCAGTACTGCAATTCGCTTTACTTGCAAACCAATATCGGTCTTTGATAACAATCGCACCTATTTAATTGAACTTAAAGGAAGACACCAAATGACCCAAAAATACTTTTACCTGGAATCCGCTGCCACAATACTTGGACAAAGAATAATGTATGAGGTGAAAAATGAATGAAAAAGGTTTTTTTACACTGCTTGGCATATCTTTCTTACTTCCAATGCTTTTTCTGATCTCAGGACTTTTCCTCATTTTTACCAATGAGCAAAAAATGTCGTCACTAACTTTGGAAGGTACCTATGCACAATACCTCGCTGAAAACGCCTTAGAAAAAACACTAGCTGACCTTTGCAGCGACTTATCCGTCTATGACCAAATATGTGAAGAAGCCCGTTATCAAAACATATCCTATAAAAAAACTCTTTATACCGAAACCGCAGATTTAAATGGCCGACCGACTAAAGTTACCGTATCACTGCGTTTCTTCAATTACAGTGCTTCTTATTTTACCCTTAGTTCAGTGGGAGAATACGGTAATACTGCCAAGCGTATAACAGTATATATCAAGGAAACCAATCATATCTTATCCATTGTACGGTGGGATTATCATGAACAACCAAACATTTAAAACCCTGCTATACACTCAACATGCAGATATTATTACATTAACAATTGAAAATGATAACGTCTACTTGGCACAACTATCACTTAGCGAAAACATTTGGACAATAAAAAATATTGAGCATTGTATCACCAACTCCCCACTTAACAGTGATGACTTTATTGATCAGTTAAAAAATAAAACAACAAAATTTCCCAATAACAAACTACCACTTTATATTACTTTGCCGTCATATGATATCACTGTTTATAACAGTATTTTTCCCATCATGCCTGTCAATGAATTGACTAAAGCTGTCTACTGGGACATACAAGGCAATCCATCCATTGATATCGACCTGGACTGATATAATAAAAGC
>NZ_WIQU01000060.1 GCF_015732285.1 Pectinatus frisingensis | reverse complement strand
TCCTTAAAATGTCGGAAAAACATTTATCACTTTTCGATGACCCAAAGTGAGTCTTTTGGTCAGTATCTTTATAATATGCTGACATGACACTCACCACATTTCAATATCTCAAAAGGAACCTTCAGTTTAATGATTTCTTATAAAACCCAGACACCAAGATTCAGGGAAAGACTGATTCAAATCAATCTTTCCTTATATAATTTACTATGTCTTCGGCAGTCTGTGGGAAATATACTCCAGACTTTTCCATTATTGTCTTATAAACCGGTAATATTGGACTATGTCCAAAATCTGCCAAGCTAATGGACTTGAATGGTCGCCCTGCAAATTTATCAGGATACATCAATGCTGTCGACTGATAACTTGCTACAGCCATTAATTTTTTCTCTCTGACAAACAGTAATTCCGCCGGTTCAATATCATCATACAGACGCATCTGCGGAAAATGCTGCCGATAAAAATCAATTTTATAACTGCTGTCATTAGGATGCGGCTTATACAGCAAGACTGTTCCATCACTAAACGGTTCAATTAATTTTCTCAGGCAAGTTAGTTCTTGTTCAATTGTATACCATTTTTTTTCAACCAAAGGCTGGCTTAAAAACAGGATACTGCGCTCAGTAAAAGTTTCCTGTAAAAGGTCATGCTGCGTCAAATCAGTTATTGCCAATTTGATCATATTGTTATCTATCTTTATTGTTCGTGGTGAATATCGCTGCAAAAGTTCCGGTGCATACATATAATCAGCTATACCGGCACGACTGTCACCGGCAGTAGAAGTATTTATATACATATCACTTTTTATCCCTGCTGACCGTTTCAACAACCACAATTTTAGTTTATGGAACAACTCATGTGTTTTTGGCCTGCGGCGATCTTCATTGTAATAAGAAAACAAACCATCTTCATAACGATAATATTCCGTCTTTCCCAATACAGCTGCCAACAACTGATTCTGCGGATCGATATCACTGCCCATGAATACATTATTGATGCCTAGTTTACCAATGCTGTTTTTCACAGACTGTGCCTGTTCATGATAGCTTTTAGTTTTATTCTTGTGCGACAACCAATTGATGAGCGGAAAAACAGCTTTATAGCCGCATTTTGTTGTTGCCATATATTCCATAAGATGGCTCTGCGTCCACTTTTCATAACTATGCGGATGTATAAGTGCTAAATAATTGTCATCACTCCGAAAAATGCTTTTACTCAAAATAAAACATGTCAATAAATGAAACGGTGTGTTAATAATAAATAAATTTTTCATGCTTCACCTCTAATTTTATTTTATCGTAAAGTCTGGTAAAGTACAACTGCAGCCGATTGACTGTATATTGCTCCTTATTACAGTGATCCTGCTCATTGAATCGAATAAAATTACATCAGCATAAAAATTTTTTGAAAATAAAAATGTACAATATTGTATATTTCATCGGTTGAAAAACTCTCCAACAATGCTGTCTTAAAAATTATTTCTATATTGCATTGACTTTATACAAATAACTGGTATCATAATGCTGGCTGACTATAAAAGAAAAGGAAAATTATCATGAATTTTTTTACCGATATGATCAAGGCAAAAAAAAATATTGCCAATAAAATTGATTTGTCAGACAGTATGAATATCGCTTTTGGCATTGATGCCCATTTTGCTTTGGGTATGGGTGTGTTGATGTCCTCAATAATAAAAAATAATCCATCGGCAACGATAGCCTTTCATGTTTTTACTGATAAATTGATAAGTGATGATATTAGTCATCTGGCTGCACTTGGTCGAGCACATAAAAATATTGCTATATATATTTATTATATTAACAATAATAAGTTTACTGCATTTCCCACTCTTTTTACATGGTCCAAGGCTATTTATTATCGTTTTATAATTTGCCGTGAACTTTCAACTGTGTCCAAAAGATGTCTATATCTCGATTCAGATATATTATGTTTAAATTCATTGGAAAACTTGTTTAAAGCAGATTTTAAAAATGCCATAGCATTAGTTGTTCCCGATCATGATGGAATGACAGAATATGCCAGAAGAAATTTTAATTTTAACGGTGAAAAATACTTTAATTCCGGTGTTATGCTGATTGACATCAGACGATGGAATGAAGCAAATATCTCCGAGCAAGCTGTAACACTTTTACAAAATAAAAATAACTTTAAATTTTATGATCAGGATGTTCTTAATATTCTTTTATGCCAAAAAATACTATTTTTACCACATTGCTATAATACTATACGTTCTTTAAATGATACTATTGACAAACTTGACCCTACTATAATATTTCTTCATTATGCAGGCAGTGTCAAACCATGGCAGCGCTGGGGACAGTTCCATCAATTGACATCATTGTGGCATAAATATCAAAAATCCTCTCCCTGGGCCAATGTCCCTGTTCAAGAAGCCAGAACGTATAAACAGGCCAAATTCATGGCCCGTACAATGAAACGTACCGGGAATTACTCTGGCTGGCTGCAATGGAGCACTTTATATATCATATGGAGAATCCGGGATAAAACAATAAAAGCTGTGCAGGAGTGACTATGTTTTCAAACGCGATAAATAATAAATACGAATATCTTTTTGCTGCTGATAAATCTGCCAATGCTATTCATATTGGTTACGGTATTGATGATAACTATGCCCGCTGCATGGGTACTTCAATTTTATCCATCTGCCGGCATAATAATGCTGCTTTTACTTTTCATATCCTAGCGGTCAAATTAAACCATACCAATATTGATCGTATTAAAAATTTGGCCCGGCAATTGAATATTAATATTATTGTATATGAAATAAATCCTGCTATTCTTTGTGAACTGCCAACTTTTGTTCATCTGCCTCTACCTACATATTTTCGATTTATTCTGCCATATATATTACATGAAGAAAAATATATTTATTATATTGACGCCGATATAATCTGTCTCAATTCTGCTGATAAACTATTTTCACTTGATTTACAGAATAATATCATTGCTGCCGTACCCGATCTGGACTGGATGAACAAAAAACGTAACAAAGCCTTACGATTAAAGGATCATACATATTTTAACGCTGGTGTATTGGTCATAAATATTGCTGTCTGGAATAATTTTTCGGTTATGGACAAAGTACTGGCTGTGATAAAAAAAGACCCAGTCCTATTTCGCTATCTTGACCAAGATGCACTCAACGTAGTATTACACAATAAAGTTCTTTATCTTGATAAAATTTATAATTGCATTGATCCTGCTGCAGTAAATAGAAATGACATCGTATTTCTCCATTTTGCTGCCCATCCTAAGCCGTGGAACATAGCCTGGCCTATCAGCAGCATCTGCAATGATTTTAACAGACACTTATATTCTGCATGTGAGCAGCATACTCCTTGGAAAAATGAAGTACTGCAGATGCCATGCAATTATAAAGAGATGAAAGTTTATGCAAAAGCTTTGCGTCATAATGGGAATGTCATAAAATCACTGGGCTGGTATATTAAATATCTGGTAAAAAAATACGCTGGTTAATGTAACATTACTTATTCGAAAGTTATTGCATTTATACACAGCAAAATTCTTAATCTCTAAGAATTTCGTAAACTGTATGCCTTTAAAGCCCTCCTTAACAGAGAGGGTGGCATGGCGTAAGCCATGACGGGAGGGTTTATTTCCTAAACTTCTGCATCCAAAATATTGTCTTGTTTTAAGATAACCCCTCAGTCGGCTGCGCCGACAGCTCCCCTGGAAGG
>NZ_WIQU01000038.1 GCF_015732285.1 Pectinatus frisingensis | reverse complement strand
AACCCCTCAGTCGGCTGCGCCGACAGCTCCCCTAGAAGGGAGCCTTGGATTAGCCATCCTTAAAATGTCAGAAAAACACTCATTACATTCTGATAACCCAAAGTAAGTCATTGGTCATTCTTAAAATGTCGGAAAAATATTCATCACATTTCAATAACCCAAAGTGAATCTTTTGGTCAGTATCTTTATAGACATAAAAACACGTATCCTATCTTTTGTCCGCCTTTAAAAAGACAGGTGTGAGTTGCATTATATACACAAAAAATTCTTAATCTCTAAGAATTTTATAAGCTACATGTCTTTAAAACCTTCCTTAACAGGGCATTACACAGCAAAAATTCTTAATCTCTAAGAACTTCGTAAACCACACGTCTTTAAAGCCCTCCTTAACAGGGAGGGTGGCATGGCGCAGCCATGACGGGAGGGTTCACTCTTTAAAAATAATGATTACCCTATACTTCAAGTAAATATAATAAAAAAACAATTTATTTGATAATTTTCTTCAATATTATTGTATACTGTACTGATTTCTTGTTATACTTATGTCAACAAACAAAATATATCCATTACATAGTCCGCCTGGCAGAAAAATTCCAGCATAGAACAAAGCAGGATTTTTCTATTTGTTAACGAATTATGCCTAGTTGATATTATTTTTAGGAGAATTTAAATTATATGCGTAAAAGATTATATCTATTTTCAGCACTAGCCGCATTCACCACTGTTTTCAGTATGTTACAATCTCAGGCATCTGCTGACAGTACCGACGTGGATTTATTAAATTATCTTCAAGCCCAAAAGGATTATGATCGACTTCATATAAAAAACAAGGAGTTAACTGATCTGCGTGACGATATTAATAATGAAAAATTTATTCGTCCTATCGACCCTTCCAAACCTGCCCCAATAATTTTTGAGGGCAATAATATTTCATATAACAGCGTCAATGGAGATGTTTATGCTAAGGGCGATGTAAAGATAACCCACAATTATTCACGGCTCACTACCGACGAAATGTCCGGCAATGCCAACATCGGTGATGTTAATATACCCGATAAAGCTCATATGGCACAGTCGGGAGATCTGACTACCGGTGATCCTGATTTACTACTGAACGGTTATGATACTCATTATAACTACAATACAAAAAAGGGATCGATGGAAAATGCTGCCGGATCCATTAATGATAAACAAATCAAGGCCCAAAAGCTGGAATTTTATCCTGACGAAATGATTATCTATAACGGGTCAATTACTCGTTGTCCGGCAAAAGTCCCTGACTATCATATGTCTGCCGACAAGATAGAAATCTGGCCGGATGATCATATGGTTGCTTATAATGCCAAATTCTGGATAAAAAACCAAGTAGTTTACAAAAAAGATCGTTATATAACTAAAATCGGCAGGAATGCACCGGAAGACAACGCCGGTATTCCTATTCACGTATCTTATAACAGTGACGATGGTTTACATATCCGCTATGATTATGATAAAGATTTAACTGATAAAATCAATGCTTATATTAATTTCAATTACTACACCAAGTATGACCTGCGCAATGTATATGGTATAAAATGGACTCAGGACAAAGCTTCTTTCCGTACAGAATACGGTTATTACGAAGACGGTAACGATCATTGGATAAAAAAGGAACCAACCTTTATTTTTAACTATAATACCGGCATCGGGCATACACCATATTCCCTTGGTTTTTCCAGCGAATATGGTAAATGGGATGATGATATAAAATCCAGCTGGCACAGAAGTGAAACCGTCAGTCTGTCACGTGCTCCTATTTATCTTGGTTCACCTAAGGTGCGTTTATATCCTGATATTGGCTATACCTGGACTCACGAATCATATGATAACAGCAGTTCCAGAAACCTTTATTATGATGCTTCAGTTTTATATGACATAAATAGTAGAATATCTGCTTATACTGCTTATCATTACTCACGCTCCACTACACAAAACTCAGTTTTTGATTACGACTATGATGATTACTCCAAAAAAGTCACTGCCGGTATAAGTTACAAATTTGATGACAAAAACCGTGTCGTTATAGCCAACGAATTTGACGCCGGTGCCGGTATGAAAACAATGGATCGTGACTATTACTGGTATCACGACTTCCATTGCTTCGATATGGAATTAAAATATCGGGAAAAACGAAACTCATGGCATGTAAAATTCAATCTTGTTCACTGGTGATATATAATGGAAAATACTAAACAAAATTTACTGACTCTCATAAAAAAACTTCAGGGACAACCGGTTGCCGTAATCGGTGACATGGTTGCCGATATTTATCTCGAAGGCATCATCGAACGCATCTCACGGGAAGCACCGGTTCTGGTATTGCAACAGGACAACGAAAAAATGGTTGCCGGCGGTGCCGCCAATGTAGTGAACAATATTGCCACTATTGGCGGACAGGCTATCGCTGCTGGCATAATCGGAGATGACAAAGCTGCTTCGGGGCTGCGATCAATCTTAACTTCCAATAAAGCCGTCGTTGACGGATTACTAACTTCTGCGGAACGCACCACTATTACCAAAACCAGAATAATAGCCGGCGGCAGAGCCACTGTCAGTCAACAGGTAGTACGCATTGATCATGATAACCATATGCCGATGAATGACATCGACGAAAAAAAATTGTTGACTAAGCTGCAGTCTATTCTGCCACAAAGTAAAGCTGTTGTGCTCAGTGACTATGGTAGTGGCACGATAACTCCGGCCATACGTCGGCTGGTCATTGATTATTCTCAGCAGCACAATATTCCCTGTATGGTTGATTCTCGCTATCGTATCCATGATTTTAAGGGTGTTACTTATGTGAAACAAAATGATGCCGAATTAGCTGCGGCAGTGGATATGAAAATAAAAAATGACGACGATCTTTATGCTGCAGGAAAAATCCTATTAAATGAAATGCAGGCTAAGGGCATACTAGTCACTCGCGGTGAAAAGGGAATGACTTTGTTTGAAGCTAATGGCCAGATAAGCAATATCCCCGTATCAGATAAGAGTGAAGTATACGATGTATCCGGTGCCGGAGATACCTGCGTTGCCGCCTTTATATTATCCATGGCTGCTGGCAGTGACACTATAGCAGCCGCACAGCTTTCCAACTACGCAGCCGGTATAGCCGTACGAAAAATGGGAACTGCTACAGTGTCAATGCAAGAATTAATCCGAACACTGGGAAAGTGATATTATGATTATACAAAATACTGACATTGCTGCTTTATGTGATATATTGCGTCATTCCGGCAAAAAAATTGTTCTTACCAACGGTTGTTTTGACTTGCTGCACGCCGGACATGTCACATATCTGAAAAAAGCTGCTTCTTTTGGCGACTGCCTGATCGTTGGGCTCAACAGTGATGCTTCCGTAAAACGCTGGAAAGATGAAAAACGCCCGATTGTCGATGAAAATAACCGTGCCATTGTGCTTGATGCATTAGACTGCGTTGACTATGTTGTATTGTTCGATGAAACCAGTGCTGAAGCATTGGTAGAAAAAATAAAACCGGCGGTCTATGTAAAAGGCGGCGACTACACAATTGACACACTGCCTGAAGCTGGTGTTCTGCGCCGATGCGGCGGTCATGCACAATTTGTGGACATGGTTGCCGGTTGTTCCACTACCGGTATCATCAATAAAATAAAAGAAATATATATGATAAAATGAAAAATATACTAATTATCAAACTAAGTGCTATTGGTGATGTGATTCATGCATTACCCGTGGCCGCAGCTATAAAAAAAACCTGGCCTGATTGTCATCTGACATGGGTAGTCTCTCCGATAGCCGCTGATATTGTCAAAAATAGCCCGGCTATTGATAACATAATTATTTTTGACAGAAAAAAACTAAACTCATTAAGCAGTTTTATAAAATATATCCGCCCATTTTCTCATCAGCTCAATGTACGCCATTATGACGTCAGCATCGATTTGCAGGGATTGTTAAAATCAGCTTTAGTAGCTTTTTTAGCACATGCCGATAAAAAAATTGGTTATGCGGATATGCGCGAGGGCAGCTTTCTCATAAGCAGTCCAGTCAAGGGGTCCCATCAGCGTGGCCACATTATTGACCGATATCTTGACACAGCGGCGGCACTCGGCTGTGCTGTCGAAGATGTTGTTTTCCCTCTCGGTATAACACTATCTGAAAAGAATAAAGCGCTGTCACTACTGTCCGAAAATGGTTTAACTATTGAAAGTCGCTATATCGTCTTTATAATAGGTGCCAACTGGCCCAACAAACGCTGGCCGACAGCATATTTTTCCCAGCTGGCCGAATGGTGCAAGAATCATCGTCTGACGCCGATCTTAGCGGGTGCCGGTAAAACCGACAAAGTGTCAGCCGTGCAAATAAAAAGTTCTGCCTCCGATATCGATATCATCGATATGGTTGGCAAAACTTCATTAAAAGAATTGGCATATATACTACAAAATGCCGTGGCCGCTGTCGGCGGTGATACCGGCAGCATGCATATGGCGGCAGCACTCAACTGTCCCGCTGTGATGGTGATGGGTCCAACAGACGCCAATCGTAATGGTCCTTACCGGCAGCCAGAAAATGCGATTGAAGTCGGTTATCCATGCCGACATTGCTGGAAACGTAAGTGTCGATTTCAGCGTGATTGTCTGGCTGCTATCAAACCGTCCCGGGTAATTACTAAATTAGAAAATATATTGGAAGGTGGCTGTCATAGCACTATATTATGTCCTGAAAGCACTAAGTAAATTTTTTTGTCTGCTGCCGGAAAAAGCAGCTTATATTATCGGTGATGCCATCGGCAGTTTCACTTGGCTGTTAGTGCCGCAAAAAAGGAAAAAAATGGCTCTGAACAACGCCCGGCATGGTCTCAATATAACCGATGCCGAAGCTTTGACTATTGTAAAAAAAAGCTGGACAAGATTTGGCCCGATGATCGTTGAAGTGATGCGTTTTCCTATCATGTGCAATAACATGAATAAATACATTCATATTGTCGGCAGGGAAAATCTCGATGCAGCAGTGAAATTAGGCCGCGGCGGAGTTATCGCGGCGGCCCACAGTGATAACTGGGAGCTGCTTGGCGGTGTATTGGCACAAAATGGCTATAAACTGGTTGGTGTTGCACAAGAACAATCAAATCGCGGCGCCGACCGTTTCATAAATGAATACCGCGCCATGATCGGTATGTATGTAATGTATAAATACGATGTCCGCAGTATGTTCAAAATGATTGCTGACGGTTGGTTAATCGGTCTTATCATGGATCAGGATGCCGCTGAAGACGGCATCGTCATGCCTTTTCTTGGCCGGGATGCTTCCTGTGCCCACGGTGCCGCCACTATTGCCCGGCGCAACAATGCACCGATAATTCCTATCTTCATAACCAAGGGACCGGGACGAACCCATAACATCATTATCGATAAAGCTGTTTTTGTAGGAAAAACCCGTGATAAACATGGTGATATCCGCAAGGCTACTGCTATATTGACAAAGAAAATCGAAGAACACATAAAAAAGTACCCCAGTGAATGGTTTTGGCTGCATGATCGCTGGAAGTCAGTTGAACGCCATCGGGCGACTAAAACATATACCTAGGAAGGCGCTAATATGCAAAATACCAACTTTCCCATAGATTTTACAGTATGCTGGGTTGACGGTAATGATCCGGCCTGGCAAAAACAAAAAGACCTTTATGACCCAGACAGTAACGGTGACAAACGCGTCAGTCGTTACCGCGATTGGGATAATCTGCAGTATTGGTTTCGTGGTGTGGAAAAATTTGCACCATGGGTCAACAAAGTTCATTTTATTACCTGGGGGCATCTGCCTGCTTGGCTTAATACCGACAATCCTAAACTGAATATTGTCCGTCATGAAGATTATCTATTACCACAGTATATGCCAACATTCAATTCCAGTCCGCTGGAACTGAATTTACATCGCATCAAGGGACTTGCCGACCACTTTGTTTCTTTTAA
The DNA here is from genome assembly GCF_015732285.1 of Pectinatus frisingensis. Classification (GTDB taxonomy): domain Bacteria; phylum Bacillota; class Negativicutes; order Selenomonadales; family Selenomonadaceae; genus Pectinatus; species Pectinatus frisingensis. Next base: position 2,856 of record NZ_WIQU01000038.1, on the reverse strand, counting down.
TGATGATATGTTCATCATAAAACCGGTAAGCCGTGATTTATTTTTTCAAAATACTCTGCCCACTGACTTTTGTATCGTCACTGCCATAAGCTCACCTGTAAAAAATGACATAATGCCTTTCATAAAGTTTAACAGCATGGCCGTACTAAATGCCAATTTTGACAAGAAGGACCAGGTCCATAAGCATTTTGACAAATGGATATCGTTAAAATATGGCTGGAATGCCTTGCGCAATCTGATTTTTTCCGGTGAACATCATTTCCGCGGTTTCTCTAATAACCATTTACCATATTCTTTTCTAAAAAGTACTTACGATGACATCTGGGCAAAAGAAAATGACGTGCTTGACGAAAGCAGCTGCCACAAATTTCGCAATCGCGGTGATGTTGACCAATGGCTCATCCGCTATTGGCAGCTTGTTAAAGGTGATTTTGAACCAATTGGCCGCCATACCAAAGGACGCGTCTTCGAGATTTATGGCAGCGTTGCTGATAATGCCGGGCTTTATGAAACTATCAAGGCTCAAAACATGCCAATGATCTGCATAAACGATAATGACAATATTGATTTTAGCGGTATAAAGCAATGTATAATTGATTCCTTTGAAAAAATATTACCAGAAAAATCAAGTTTTGAAAAATAATTTATATGATAAATAATTACAGTAATATGAATATAAATATAATGCTTCTTGTACCTCGCATGAATATCGGCGGCGCTGAAAGCCATGTAGCAATGCTGGCTCCACTTCTGCAAAAAAACGGTTATAATGTCATTGTTGTCTCTGGTGGCGGTCAGCTTGCCGATAAACTAGCGGCAAATGGCATTACTCAGATATTCTTGCCATTGCGCTTGAATACTGGTTTAGCTGCCTATTTTCTGCGCCGTATAATCAAAAAATATCATATTGATATAATTCACGCCCATTCTGCTGCTGCCGGAATTACTGCCATGAAATGCAAGTTGAATTATCATTTAAATTTACCGGTAATTTATACAGCACATGGGGCATTTGGCAATTCGCAGGAAAAAATTTTACTGGACTGTGATAAAATAATTGCCGTCAGCCAATGTGTCCGTCAGGTTGCCCTTGATAATGGTGCTGCCGCTGAAAAAGTACAGCTTATTTATAATGGTATTGATACTGAAAGATTTCGTCCTCATGATAATAGAAATGAGCTGAGAAAATATTATGCCATTCCTGATGATGCCTTTTGCATGGCTATCATCGCCCGTATAAAAAATCTGCGCAATAAGGGACATCAGCATATGCTTGATTTGCTGACAAACTATCAGACGGCAGCGAACTGGCACTTATTGATTATCGGCACCGGTAACGCAAAATGGCATTTGCGCTATCAAATATGGCGGCACGGCTTGAGCCGGCGTGTCCACTTTATCGGACATAAACCAGATGTGGAAAATTACTTGTCAGCGGCTGATGCTGTTGTTTTACCATCACGTTTTGAAACATTTGGGTTGGTGCTGGCAGAAGGAATGTCCATGCAAAAACCAGCGGCAGCTTATGATGTTGGCGGTATCAATGAGGTAATAACCAACAATATCACAGGCTTTACCGTTCCCTATGGTGATGATAAACTATTATGTCAAAAACTCAGTCAATTATCAGCAGATAAATCTCTGTGCGCACAAATGGGGCAGGCAGCACGACAAGACATTATTACTCGCTTTTCTCCGACAAAAATGCTTACAGAAATTTCGTCGTTATATAAACAATGTCTGTCACAATATAATATGTAAATAATATGTCCACCCTAAAAGGGCAGGGAACCGTGCACAGCATGTTGGTGGGTTGCATCTTACATACATAAAAATTCTTAATCTCTAAGAATTTTGTAAACCGCATGCCTTTAAAGCTCTCCTTAATGGGGAATTACACAACAAAAATTCCTAATCTCTAAGAATTTTTATAAACCACATGCCTTTAAAGCCCTCCTTAATGAAGAATTACACAGCAAAAATTCTTAATCTCTAAGAATTCCACACGCCTTTAAAGCCCTACTTAATGGGGAATTACACAGTAAAATTTTTAATCTCTAAGAATTTTGTAANTCCTTAAAATGTCGGAAAAACACTCATCACATTTCAATACCCCAAAGTAAGTCATTGGTCATCCTTAAAATGTCAGAAAAATATTCATCACATTTCGATGACCCAAAGTGAGTCTTTTGGTCAGTATCTTTATAATATGCCGACATGACACTCATCACACTTCAATATCTCAAAAGGAACCTTTTGGTTAGTGATTCTATAAACTCTGTCATAAACATCTGATGATTAAATAAATCACGGAGAATATTCTTATGAGTTTACCATACAATCGCAAAAATAAATCAATATCAAAATTTTTGCGTAAAACAATGACTAAAGAAGAACGCCATCTTTGGTACGATTTTCTTCGTAATTATCCAATAAAATTTTATCGTCAACGCAAAATTGAAAATTACATTGTCGATTTTTATTGTAATTATGCCAAACTGATAATTGAAGTTGATGGTGGACAACATTATAGTGAAACCGGACATATAAATGATAATAAACGAACATTATTATTACAAAAATACGGTTTACATGTCATGCGATTTTCTAACACAGATGTGATTAAACATTTCACTGAAGTATGTTATACAATAGATGCATATATTAAACATAGCCACAACAAAAATTCTTAGTCTCTAAGAATTTTGTGAACTGCATATCCTAAGCCCTCCTTAACAGGGAGGGTGACATAGCGTAAGCCATGACGGGAGGGTTTACTTCCTAAACTTCCGCATAAAATAATGTCTTATACAGTAGTCAACAAAAATTGTCTTTAAGGTAACCCCTCAGTCGGCT
>NZ_WIQU01000030.1 GCF_015732285.1 Pectinatus frisingensis | reverse complement strand
CCCCTCAGCCGGCTGCGCCGACAGCTCCCCTGGAAGGGAGCCTTTGGGTCAGCAACTCTATAACATGTTGGAAAAACACTAACTACATTCCGGTGCCCCAAAGAAAGTCGTCAGTATCATTATAAACTTCGAAATACACCTTGCACTTTGTCCGCCCATAGAATAACAGGGAACTGCTTCAACGACGGTAATTTGCACCTTACTATCCGACACAATCAAGAAATATTTCATAAAACATTAATATAACCGTAATATTACACATTACCAACTGGAATATAATAAACGAAAGCTATCAGATTTAACTTTTCCAGTTATTATTTTATTTTACATATTTAGGAGGAAATCATTGTGTCAAATGTAAATCCATCAGGATTATCACGCCGCAGTTTCTTAGAAATATCTGCCGGAACCATAGCCGGAATGGCTGTTCTAAGTATGCCGCATATATCTTTTGCCGCCAGCAGTAAAATAACTTCTACCCCACTTGCCAAATGTCCTGAAAAACCAGATGATGCTGTGAAGCTTTCCAATATGGTCAATGATGGCTGGCACAGACTACTGGACGACGCCGACAGCATTACCGATACAGATCTTAGCCGAAATGTTAAAAAAGTCTTAAATGATCCATCCATGACTTTTATGCAGCAATATGATTCTTCCAATGACGTTCAGCGTATTTACACAAAGCTTCTGGATAATGGTCTTATAGATAAAAATAAAATAACTGCCGAAACGCTTTTCCCCCCGCTTAAAAACCCAATGAAACCGCCACAGCCATTTATCACTGCTCCCGGCAGCGGCTATGACAGCCACCATGCCTACCCAGGTGGTCTGGTAATGCATACTTTGAATAATACAACAATAGCCCAAGGCATATGTAAATCATATTCAAATAATTTTCTTTATGACGTCAATTATAACACGGCTATAGCTGGAGAAATATTACATGACATTGCTAAACCATGGGTATTCCAATGGCAGCCAAACGGAGCATCACTGGTAGAGCTGCCCATCGCCATGACAGGCTCGCATCACATATTCAGCCTGGCTGAATCCATTTACCGCGATTTTCCCCCCGACGTGATTGTGGCACAGGCCTGCGCCCATGATCATCCGGGAACGCCCCAGGATGAAGCATTAGTGGTCGGATGGCTCAAATCAGCAGCCTTTATTGCACAAAAAGATCCTATAAAGCTGGGGCTTTTAGCGAGCAACGGTGAAACACTCCCCCTGCCGCATAAACAGGAAGGATTTATCGTCCATCTTGGAGACCATGACTGGGTACTAAGTACTCCCGCTTCGCAAGAAAGTGCCGCCATGCTCCAGCAAATCGCAAAAAAAGAATACGGTATGAATAATGACGACATGAATAAAATCAACTTTAACAAATTCCGCAACTATATTGGCTCACAAATCAGTTTCATGTGCATACACCATGCTCTTTCCCAAGGAAATGATCCCTATCAGGAAGTTTTAAAAATCGTAAAACAAGTCATAACAGCATAATATCAGTTCACCTTAACCACGGCTTCCTTAACAATCTGCACAAATTCCAAAATTTCGTTTAAAAGCCGTTTTTCATTTATCATATAAATTTCTCCTTAATTGTCCAGTTTAGTTATTATGACTTTTTAAGCAAAACATGCCAATGCCAGCCACATGAATGCAAAGTTCCTTTATTTATATAGTCTTCTATATGCTGTAATGAAATCATATCAAAATCGACGCACAATTCTTTAATTAACTTTAAATCTGCATAAAAATGCGGAATTCCATTTTCCGGCCCATCCTCCAGACGTATTTTCGTGTTCTCATCAACGACCGGCCAAGGTTGTGTAAATCCCCACGCATTTTTAGAACCGAGTGTCAAATAACATTCTCCATTTTTTTTCATAACACGCAGAATCTCTGAAAGTATTTTTTTTACACCTTCCGTATCAGAATGTGATATAACATTTCTGCATAAAATACAATCGAAGCATTCTGATTCATATGGCAATTTAATCATGTCGCCGACACTGCATGTTACTGACAATTTTTCCTTTTTCATCCACTCTTGCGTTTTAGCAACAGCATAAGCACTTAAATCAAACGCCCATACAGCAAAACCATTTTTTGCAAAAAGGACACTGTGTCGGCCGAGGCCACAGCCAAGATCAAGGAATTTATCCTTACTCTGCTTTTTCCAACGATTAATCAAATAATAACTTTCAACTGCCGGTTCTTCCCAATACTGCCTGCTGGTATTATCCACATTTTCCCATTGCCATGCTTTTGAAATTACCATATGTTACCTCACTATTGTCTGGCCTAAAAATATTCTCAATTAAAATTAAACATAACACACATATTATAATAATTACATATCAGCTTGTAAAATTAATAAAGCTGCCGCACGAACAGGATTAAACTCACAAAGATGCAATCCACCGTTTCCCGCCTTCCTAATGACGGACAAGTGTGTAATTGCATATTCATGAATGAAATCGCCGCGTGCGGCAGTTTTATTCACATATTCATCTTATTTTCTCAAAATTTCTTTCATACTTCTCCGTCGTCCATAATGCGCTTCTTCATTCAACCCGATACAAAAAGCCATCCCCAGTTTCTTATACTTCATGGCTTTAGCAAACTCAGCCGTTTCCTGCAACCGGGTTATAAATGCTAATCTAAAAGTGAGCCAATAAACGGTAAAATGCTAGCCCCAAAGTGAGCCACTTGAAATCCGCTTCTGATCGGGATATTCTCGAATCAGAGGTGATCGAGGTGGTCATAACCGTGAAGGACTACAAAGAAATACGCCAGAGATACCTGAGAGGTGAAAGCCAGCGCAGCATTGCCCGAGCACTCCATCTATCCAGAAACACAGTGGCAAAGTACTGCACTGGAGCCGCAGTGCCATGGGAGCGCAAGATAACAGAGCGTGCCCCCGTGGCATTAACGGCCGAAGTCGTCACTTTTATTCAGCAATGTCTGGCAGAAGATGAGATTCAGAATGTTCATAAGCAACATCACACCGCTAAGCGAATTTATGATCGCCTAGTAGCGGAACGCGGGTTTACCGGTGGAGAATCTACTGTGCGCGGGAAAGTACGTGAATTGAAGAAAACTGTTTCCAATGCTTTCATTCCGCTGGCTTTCTCACCGGGAGAAGCACTTCAGGTTGATTGGGGCGAGGCAGTCGTATACATAAATGGCGTTAAACAAACGATCCATCTGTTCTGTGCTCGACTATGTTTTAGTTGCATGCCAATAGTGTTGGCTTATCGCCGCCAGAACGAGGAAAGTTTTCTTGACGCCTTCGTAAGAACATTTGCACAGATCGGCGGTATTCCGGAGAAAGTCATCTTCGATAACGGAAAAGTGGCAGTGAAAGATGGCTTTGGCGCTCATGCGAAAAAGCAAGCCGGCTATACGGCGCTAAGTGCCCATTACGGTTTTGATGCTCTGTTTTGCAATCCAGCAGAAGGCCATGAAAAAGGGCTGGTGGAAGGGCTTGTAGGCTGGGCTCGTCGCAATATTTTGGTCCCAATCCCACGAGTTTTTGCTCTTTCGGAATTAAATTCCCGCCTAGCGGATCGGTGTAAAAATTATGGTGATCACCAAATTCAAGGTAAAAGCGCCCTTGTAAGAGACCTTTTGCAGGAAGAACAAGCCGCTCTCAGACCCCTTCCTCTCTATCCCTTTGAAACAGCCAAATGTAGCAGTGTTCGAGTAACATCACTGTCCACAATTCGTTTCAACACCAACGATTACTCAGTCCCGGTTGACTATGTGGGGCGCACTGTCGGAGTGAAGGGATATGCGCAAACAGTAAAAGTATATTTAGGTGGCAAGCTGATTGCTTCTCATGAACGTTGCTTGGGAAAACATCAGTCGATATACAAGTTAGAACACTACCTCCCGCTACTGGAACAGCGGGGGCGAGCGATCCTCAATGCTGCTCCCGTACGGCAAAACCTGCCGGAAGACGTTTTTAAAGAGCTTCGAACCCATGCCAACGATCCCCACGAAATGATGCGCATTTTGCGTCAGCATTGCAATCTTCCCCAACAGGAAGTTCCCGTCATTACGGATGTAGTTCTGGTACAATCTGTGGACCTGAAAAGATACGATTTGCTTGGCGGCGGGAAACAGGTGATCGCTTATGGACATTGATCCTATCCGCGAACAGATACAGCTATATGCCAGACAGTTAAAATTGCCTACTTTTACAAAGTACTCGGATGTGTTGAGGCGAGCGAGTTCTCATGCTAGGTTTGATGAACTCTTGCTGGAATTAATGAAAGCAGAAAGCATTCAGCGGCAAGAAAACCAAAACCGCAAACGGCTAAAAACCGCTGGCTTTCCCTATACCAAAACATTGGAAGAACTAGAGTTATCCCGTTATGGTGGCCAGATTTCCAACGTATTTGTCAATGAGCTTGCCAGCTGCCGCTTCATCGGTGAGAAGAAGAATGTGGTCATGATTGGCAATCCCGGCCGAGGAAAAACGCATATGGCCATAGGGATTGGGCTGAAAGCCTGTGCTCTAGGCATGAGCGTGTTGTTTAAGAATGCGGCCACTCTGTCTACGGAGTTGGCTGAAGCGAAAGATCACTATAGCCTTGGTAAGCTAGAAAAACGGATTCGTCAGGCATCCTTGCTTATTCTGGATGAAATGAGTTATGTGAGTTTTGACAGATTCCAGTCAGAGCTGTTATTCAAAGTGGTTTCCGACCGTAGTGAGCGCGGCAGCATCATTGTTACGACGAATTTAGCATTTTCTCAATGGACGGAGTTATTTGAGAATACGGCCATGGTAGCCGCTCTGGTAGATCGGTTGACATTCAAATCCTATGTTTTAGATATGAATGGCGAATCTTACCGTCTTGACCAGACCTTAAAAGCTCAACGACTGTAGTAGCTGGCTCATTTTCAAGCTAGCGTTATGTGGCTCACTTTTAAGCTAGCGCGTGGCTCACTTTTGAATTGACAAACGCAACCGGGTAATATTGCTATAAAAGGTTCCTGAGTATTTCGGCTCTTAAGGGCCAGTAGACCGTTTAGTTTTGGCCACCCTTCCGGAACTTAAAGGCCATAGTTCCGGATAAAGGCAACCGTTTTAATCTTTATTCTGTTTTATCGTTTAAACCATAAATTTCTCGCATGGATTTGTTATGTTCTGAATCGATATAGTCTATTTCTATCGTATATGAATCATGAACGATGCGATCTAGTATAGCATCGGCAATCGTTGCTTCACTGAATTTCTTACACCATCCGGCCGGAGCAAATTGTGAACAAAAGATAGTTGAAGCCTTTTTGTGTCGGGCATGGACAATTTCCAGTAAGTCCCTTGCTTCCGTTTCTTCCAGCGAGGTTAGTAGCCATTCATCGAGAATGAGCAAACTATATTTTGCATATTGCTTAAGCACTTTCTTGAAGGTTCCTTCACCGCGTGCGAGAGCTAATTCCGCCAAAAGTTCTGGCAAGCGAATATATTTCACGGTGTAAAAATGTTTACAAGCTTCCATTCCCAAGGCACAAGCCAGAAAAGATTTCCCTGAACCTGTGGAACCCAAAATAATGATATTGTGTCTGTCATTAATATAGTCACAGGAAGAAAGCCTTTCGAAAAGCTTTTTATCCAGTTTTCTCCCGGACTGATAGTTAATATCTGCTATAAAGGCCTCGGGTTGATCAAATTCTGCATGTCGGATGAGCCGATGTAAACGATTATTTTTGCGGCTTGTATACTCTGTATCGACAAGCATGGCAAAACGATCAGTAAAAGAAAAACTTTCCATTGAATTGTCCTGCATTTGAATCCGGTATGCATCTGCCATTGTCGACATACGCATTTCAATCAGTTTGTTGATTGTCGCATCATTTGTCATCATGATGCTTACCTCCATAATAGGCGGCACCGCGGACAAAGGCATAGGATTCTTCAGTAGAAGCCGATTCCTTCGTTTTGGTCGATGCAGGGATCTTATCCTGTCCTGTTACAAGGATGTTATGGATCATCTTGTAGCTTGGCCTCGGTGTATAAGTCAGTGCCTTTTCACAAGCGTCTTCCAGACGTACTAGTGAATATTTATCTGCCAGTTTCAAAAGCCCCATACAACTTTTATATCCCTGCTGTTCTACTTTAAAAGAATTCAGAATGGATTTAACAGCAGTAGCTGTATGTGTTCCAATTTTTTCGGCCCAGTTGATAAAATTTTCTTTGTTCCAGTTGAAGTATTTCTGATGATCTTCCGGCATATGTGCTTCTACGGTGCTGTATTGACCGATACGGCCATGTAAACGTCTATGGGAACAAATACGATTGTCATGATAAAACACTTCGATCATATCTTTTGTTACGCGAACATCCACTTTTTGCTTGATGTATTCATAAGGTACAGAGTAAAATCGTTTTTCTATAGCAATATGATAGTTTGCTTGTACGGTGGCTTGCTTCCATTGTGCAAGTTCATATGGTTTCGCTGGTAATGGCAGTAGAAAGGATTTTTCTTCATCAAGGAATACGCTCAACCGACAGCTTTCTCTTTTTTGAAAAGGTTTTTGATTGAAGGCATCTAGACGCAGCCGTATTTCGTTATTTAGTTCTGTAAAAGAAAAAAATTTCTGATTGCGTAGCACGGCAGTAATCCAAGTAGATAAATTACCCACCGTACCTTCGACGCTTGGTTTATCCTTCGGCTTTCTGACACGAGCAGGGATTACAGCGGTATTGAAATGCTCAGCTAATTCATGGTAGGTTCTGTTGATTTGCAGAGTATACCAGTTACTGCGATCAACACCCGTTTTTAAATTATCTGGAATCAGCATTCGGGCTGCTCCACCGAAAAACCGATACATATGATTATGTGCAGTAATCCAACTTTCCATATCAGTTGAAGGAAAAGCTTCTGCATAAGCATACATGCTGAAAGGAAGCACACCGACAAAAATATAAGCTGGAATAAATTCACCCGTATCTCTATCGACGACACGTGCCGGATTTCCAGCCCAGTCAACTTCGATTTGTTCGCCTGGTTTTCTTGGAATATGCATGGTTGCACGTTTTTTTTCAACAAATTCTCTGTAATGAAAACAGAATTGAGAATACATTAATGGCAGCGCTTGCGCTTGATGACATTCTTCACAGAATTCTTTCCAGAGAAGCTTCAAGGTTACGCCATTACGCATCATTTCTTTGTCGATGTATGCATAATCTGGATATCGACGAGATGATTTGCGGGATATGTTTTTGGGAAATAGTAATTGTTCAAGGTCAGGATCGGTTATCTTTGGATCTAAGGGCCAGCATATTTTCGAAGTTGCCGCTTTGGTGATTACTTGAGAAACTCGATCACGAGAGCACTGGCAACTACGTGCAATGCTACGTTGACTGATACCTTGAGAGTGAAGCCGAAGAATTTCACGATACTGGGTCATAAAAATGACCTCCTGTACAATATATTTACACAAAATTCGTGTATGATTTTATTGTACAGCGAAATAGGTAAAATGGCCGACATTATCCGGAACTATGGCTCTAAAATCCAGGATAGATGGCTGGAGTTAACCGGACCGATGGCCTTTTGGCTTTGGAATATTCAAGGTTCCTTCTACATAAGCTGCTGAACGCATAATTTGCAGTTCTTTTTCATTATACGCATTATGGGCAGTTTCCAGATCGACTTTTGTACATTTACTCTCTTGGTTATACAAATATCCAGCAATTACAATAAGGCAATAAAAAAAGACATTGATATTGACCGATCAGCGCCCCTACTGTACTTTTATATAGACTTATATTACGCAATAATATTTTATCTGTTACCTTAAACAAAAATTACAGCTTATTATCCATGCGACGTTTGGCACGATTCAGGTACCTATAAAGTGTCGGCTCCGATACATCAAGTTTTTCTGCCAGTGCACTGACACTGCCGCGCAATAAAAAAAATCCGTCATTGTATAAATTGCTGACCAAATTCAAGCGATCATCAAATGACATCCTGACGCTCATATGCGCATATTCTTCAAACCTTGAAGCTATCATATTTTTGATCAAGTCATCTACTGAACCTTCCAAATTTTCCATTATGTCATCTTTTAAACTTTTTTTATTATCATAATTTACAAAAAATACTTCATCATCAATAACTTTTTTAAAATCTATCAATGGTGTGATATCAACATTTATACAAAGTACGCCGATTATCTTTTTTAACTCATTATAGATAAAATAACTTGATGAACGGCATACCTTATTACCTGTTCTCCCCTTATAATTCGCTATAAAAACTGTATGTTCTTTTTTACCTTTTTTCAAAATTTTAAGTAATAAATCAGTGATCGGGCCTCCGACTCTGCGCCCGCTTATATTGCCATTGGCTATTGCTATAATAGACTTTTCCGGAACTGTTAAATCATGAAGTACTACTTCATATCTATTACCTAATGCTTTGCCAAGGAAATCAACCAACGTGATATATTGCCTTAAACCTCTCACGCACATAACCTCTTTCCCCACTAATCTGACCTACACAAAACATTCCTTATAGAAATACGTGTCAAATATCTGCACAATAAAATATTTGACACGCATCTTTATATTCCTGCTTAGCTGCATTGGATAATGTCAAGCAAGGTTCACAAAAACCATCAACTTCCGAATCAAATCAAGTAATCTTTGATAATTGTAGTTGAAGCTCCATAATAATCTGGAAGTTAATATAAGAATGCCTCCTAAACCAATCTTTACTCTACTCAGTTAGATAGCTTATAACAAACCAGACGTAGAAATCCATACTGGAAAAATTCTAACAATTCCAATCTGGCACCAAATTCTCTATCTAATCGTTCCAGCAAACTCAATAACCTGATTGCTATCCCTGCTGTTCGTCACTCCGTTCTGATTTTTCGATACAAAGCTTGCTTTCCACTTCAGCTCCCATTAGACGTTCACAGAACCACTTGAGCATGAATCGCACTGAATCTTCATCTTACACAAATTTCATAACATTTTCTCAAAAAATACAGTAGAATTTTTGTAAGGCATCGATTTTTCATTTCTTGCTGGTTTGCTGGACACTTACCTTTTCGAAACTTTGATGGCTTTTCCCATTTTTGCTTTTGCGAACTTAATTATACTCTATCCATTATAAAATACAATTTATAAACATGACAAATCACTGCAATTATAGCATTATATGTTTGTATATTACCAAAGCACGTTCCAAAGCCTGATCCATATTATAATACTTAAAATCTGCTAACCTGCCACAGTAATATAAGTTCTTTATCTTATCTGCCCTATTTTTATACTTTGAGTAAAGTTCATTACTTTCCCTCGTCAGGACTGGATAATATGGTTCATTTCCAGCACCATACCTATACGCTTTTGGGTATTCAATTGCATATGTCGTGCCTTTTACATCCTGAACTGGCAATTTTTTATATTCCGTTATTCGTGTGAAATCTTTTTCCTGCGGATAAGCCACTACTGGAGCAGGCTGTTTACTGTCTGTTTCTTCATATTTCCATTTAAATTCCAGTGAACGATAAGGCAACGGACCTTCATCTATTTTAAAAAGCTCATCTAAAGCCCCAGTATATATAACTGGTATATTACAAATTTCTCCATCCAGTAATACTTTGTGTCTTTCTTCATCTATCAGCAAATGCCCCATCGCTTCCTTATTTAATCTAATATCTATATTTTCGTGATCAAGTATTTTTTCAAAAAATTTTGTATAAGAAATTTGTGGCATTACCTGATACCTATCATCAAAATATCCTGTTTCATATGAAAATCGTAGTGGAACACGTTTCAAAATGCTAGGGTCCACCTTGTCTGGAGAAATTCCCCATTGTTTTGCTGTATAAAGACTATAATCATTTTCAAATAGAAATTCACCATATTTCTTTATACTTTCATTCTCATGTCCCATTACTTCCAATACAGTAGCTGTCATTTTTTCTTTGAATTCACTTTTTATTATTTTTTTTAATTTTTTTGCCCCTGCCATTGTATAAAAATCGTCTATTGTTTGAAAATTAAATGGTGTAGGTGTAAATTTACCATTTATTTTAGCCATACATCTTAATTCATATGGCTGCCAGTCAGCATATTTACTAATATATTCATATATTGCTTTTTTTTTCGTATGGAATGTATGCGGTCCATATCTATGTATTAAGATACCATGATTATCAATAAAATCATACATGTTACCTCCAATATGGCTGCGCCTGTCCCATATAGTTACATGGCAGCCTTTTTCTGCCATATTTCTTGCTATAACAGCTCCAGTTATTCCACAACCGATTATAAGACAATCCAACTTAGAATCCCCCATAAGTTTCAATAAATTTATTAAAACTTTGCAGATTTTTATCTTTTTCAGCTAATATAACTTTTTCCTTACCGCCAACTTTTTCCAGTGGCCATTTTACATTGATATCTTTATCATTCCAAAGTATCCCATCATCATATTCTCCATAAAATTTTTCTGAACATTTATAGGAAACTATTGAATGCTCCAACACCAAATAACCATGTGCACATCCTGCGGGTACTAATATTTCGTTATGTTCTTCTCCTATGAGGTCAAATCCCAAATATTCCTTAAATGTCGGGCTGTTTTTTCTCAAATCCACAACAACATCATATACGTGTCCATATATACAACGAACTAGTTTAGGCTGCTGTTTTTCCCTCTGAAAGTGAAGTGCCCTGATTACTCCCTTGTGAGAAGTCGTATAAAATACTTCTTTTAAATCATATTTTATGCCATTTTGTTCAAAAACTTCTTTAGAGTAATCTTTGGTAAAGCAGCCTCTTATGTCATCGGCATTAAAGGGAGTTATTTCTATAAGTCCATCTATTTGGGTATGTTTGAATTCAAATTTTTGTATCATATTATTTTCCTACTTTCTTTATCCATTCCATTGTACGTCTTGTGCCTTCGGCAAAGCTTATTTGAGCTTTAAATCCTGTATCTTTTTCTGTATTAGTACAATCAAATTTTTCTATAGGCAGATTTGTACCCGTAAATGGTATATCTCCAAACATAAAAACCAAATCCGGTGCTATTGATTTTTTCATTTCCAGTAAAAATTCTTTTAATGGCCGTGCGGTAGAACTGCCTATTAAATACTCATGAAATGGTTTACCATTTTTCCCAATAAGATAAAATGCCCGCGCCACATCATCTATATATACAAAATCATAATTTTGCGTACCGGCAGTAAATTGTGGTGTTTCTTTATTTATACATTTACGAATAGTGGTATTGACCATTCGTGGACTTATTTCACCAACACCATATGCATTTGTTATTTCTGGCCAAATTAAATCAATCCCAAGCTTTGCAGCTACGCTCATACACATAATATGAGCAATAACTTTACCACCACCGTAAATATATCCCAATCCAGGACGATTCCCTTGTGTATAACAAGCTGCCATTGTCTCATGTTCCATGATACTACCCGCACATATAAATCTTTTACACCCCAATCCATGGGCTGCCTGAAGTGCTTCCACCGTCCATTGGGCATTTTGCAGTTGTAGTCTTGTGTCAGCTCTGGCCTCACCAGCACTGCCATCCCACGCGAAATGATAAAAAATATCATATTTTCTTTGCGGTAATTTATTTACAATATCTTTTATGCTTCCCAATTCTATATTAAATTTTTTCACCAAGGGTGTATTGGGAACGTTATTATCCCTGCCCTTCCTGCATAAAGCAATAACTTTCACATTTTGTGACGCCAGATATTTAACTACGGCGCTTCCTACAAAACCATTTGCCCCACTGACAATTGCTGTATTCACTACTGATTCATCTCCATAAAATCTTTTATTTCTTTATTCATTTCCACACAAATATCTTCATTTTGTAAATACACCTTAGTCCATTCTATAGTCTTTTCTATAGCTTTATCTATATGCCAATTAGGTCTCCATTTCAAATCATGTTTTATTTTAGAACAATCCAATTTCAAAAAATTTGCCTCATGAGGTCCGCCATCTGATATATTTTCCCATTTAGCTTTTCCCCATTTACGACAAAAAATATCTACTAACTCTCCTGTTGTTAAACAATCACACTCGTCTGGTCCCACATTATACCAACCTGATTTAATATTATCTTTATATTGTTCCCGGGCTATCAATAAATATGCAAACAATGGTTCCAGTACATGCTGATATGGTCTCGTTGAATAAGGATTTCTTACTACTATTTTCTCATTTTTCGATACAGCTTTGATACAATCTGGTATTATTCTGTCAGCGGAAAAATCACCACCTCCGATAACATTACCAGCCCTTGCTGTCGAAACAGCAATGTTTTTTTCAGCTAAAAAACTCGATTTATAACTATGGGTAATTATTTCAGAACAACTTTTAGAATTTGAATATGGATCAAATCCATCTAATGGTTCATTTTCCCGATAGCCCCATATCCATTCGTTATTTTTATATACTTTGTCAGTTGTTACATTCACAAATGATTTTACTGTTTCACTTTTACGAATGCATTCCAATACATTAATTGTCCCCATAACATTAGTTTCATATGTATATGCCGGATCTTTATAACTTTCACGGACTAACGGTTGTGCTGCCAAATGAAAAACTATTTCTGGCGCTGCTTTTTCAAAAGCCTTTTCCAAATTTTTTTTATCCCTTATGTCACCTATCACACTATTTATACCCTTATCAATTTTTGCTAATTCGTAAAGGCTTGGGGATGTCGATGGCATCAAACTATATCCTGTGACTTTTGCTCCTGCTATACTTAGTATCTTACAAAGCCAGCTTCCCTTAAATCCTGTATGTCCCGTTATAAATACTCTTTTATTTTTATAAAAACTCAAATCATGCATTCTTGCACCAAACTTTCCATGGTGCTTTTCCTGATTGCCACATTTCTTCTAATTTTTCTTTATCCCGCAGCGTATCCATGCACTGCCAAAAACCTTCATGCTTATACGCCGCTAAGTTCCCCTCTTCCGCAATGGTTTCAAGTGGTTCTCTTTCAAAAGTAGTCATATCATTTTTTATATATTTAAAAATCTGTGGTTCCAATACCATATAACCGCCATTTATATAACCAACATCATTTCTACTTTTTTCACGAAAAGATTTTATATTTACTCCTTCAATATCCAGTATACCAAAACGTCCTTCCGGTTTAACTGCTGTCATCGTGCATATTTTCCCGTGTTTTCGATGGAATTCCACTAACTTGTCTATCGGTACATCGCAAACACCATCACCATAGGTAAGCATAAATGTATTATTTCCAACATATCGTTCAATCCGCTTCACGCGTCCCCCTGTCATTGTGTTTAATCCTGTATCTACTACAGTTACCCTCCATGGCTCAGAACAATTATTATGTATGGTTATCTCATTATTATTTTTAAAATCAAACGTTATGTCACAATTATACAAACAGTAGTTGGCAAAATATTCTTTTATAATATGCTGTTTATATCCTGCACATATTATAAATTCATTGTATCCATAGTACGAATATGTTTTCATTATATGCCATAATATGGGCATTTCCCCTATTTCTATCATTGGCTTAGGTTTAAACTGAGATTCCTCACTTATACGTGTTCCAAATCCTCCTGCCAGTATTACTACTTTCATCTTTTTCCCTCACAATACTATAATTCTTATATTATTTCATTAATTTAAAATATATTTTTTTTATTATTTTTCTACGTTTTGATGCCTTTGGTAATAATATAAAACCTATATTTTCAAAATTTATTTTAAAAAAAATTAATATTTTTTGCAAATATTTTTTTACCATATTTTTAGGCACTTCTGTTTGATTAAAATAGACTAATTGTTTTTCTACTATTTTCACATCTTTTTTAGTTAGTAAATAATGTATATATATACCATATAGTATTTCACCCAAATACCCCATTGTTCGTTCTAATCCATCAAGATATTTACTATTTTTTAGTTTTTTTTCTAAATCAAACAATATTGTAAATTGAAATTCATTCATTCGCTGAAAATACACTTTTTTCATTACATAACAATTATAACCCCTATGCCATTTCCCATTTAAATATTCATTAGCTGCTTGAAAATATTCTGGACATAATTGCCTTATTGTTTTTAATAATATTGGAAGTACATTTTTATTTATAAACATGCCATCATGTGCACTCCAGTGTTCATATACAGTATTTATAAATCCTTTAGGTGTTGGTATATACTTTACATCTGCTATTTCATTTACAATTACATCATTTTTCTCTATACATTTACGCATTCCTTTTTCATTTAATAAATCGTATTTCTGTATAGCATTTTTATCTAAAAAATATTCCATAATTTGTTTTTGATTATTTGATTTAAAAATTTTTTTCGAAAATGTTAAAAATCTTCTATAGTGACATAAACCATAATAATCTGCATCTATATTTTTCCATGCCCAATACTGTACAGTAAATTCACAAAAACTATTACGCTTAGCTGAAATATTATCTCCAGTATTATCACCTAATATAGATATATTTTTTCGTTTATCATAAACAGCCCCACACCTTACTGGAACATATAATGAATTATTTATTTGCGTACTATTTATATCTATTCTATTTGATATAAAAATTTTTATATCAGCCAAATCTTTTCTCCTAATCTAATGAAATTTTATGATACATTTTTTTTAATATATTCCATTGCTTCGAATTGCGTGGAATAAAAAACTTCAATATCTCTCTTCGTCTTGTTTCTTTGGGAAAATATTTATCTACTATTTTTCGTGCAAAAGATAATTTATAATCATTATGATTTATCCTATTTGTTTCTAAAATTAGTCTTTGTATTATAATTTCATAAAAAGGGGTTCTCCTTGCCACTGTCCACCATTCTTCTGCTAAATCTATATTAGGATTATTCCACGGTTTTGGTTGTGCAGCCCAATGCAATAATTTAGGCCTTTCATACGCTTTATAATATTCCTTTTTTTCATATATTGGTGCATAATTATCTATACAGTTTTTCACAAAGGGTGAAACTGGTAAGTACATATTCCATTCTATGTTTAAAAATAGAATTTTATCCTCTAATAGTAAATTTAATACATCTTGCTCTTGTATCATAAACTTCTTGCTGGTAGCTAATTTTATAACTTCTTCTTTTGTAAAATTAGTTCTATATTTTTCAAGATCAAATAATATAACTCCTGTATTAACATAATTAAATGGATTTTTTATAGGAAAAGTTTTATGTATATATTCCCTTAGTGCCATGACTGCTCCATTATAACAAGCATGCCATACTATATCTTTTGCAATACCAGCAAAATTCGACTTTAAGTCAATTTCCATTAATTCAGCTATATCACATTTAGCAATTAAATCACAATCCATAACAATTGCTTTTGTATGATAATTTTTTAATATAAATGGTGCTAATATACGATAATAAGCCACTTCTGATTGAAATGATGAATTTATGTAAAATTTATTATCACCTAATATATTTGAAGCATTATAAAATCTTATTGAAATATTTTGATATTCTTTTACCATTTTATACATTATTTCTTTATTTTTTTCTGATATATCTTTTTCTAAAATTATAAAATCATAATTATTATTGTTATTCATGTTATCAATAACGGATTTTACAAAAACACATGCATATGGTACAAATTCATTGCTCGATCCGAATACAACAGGTATATCATTTTTATTAAATGCTGGAAATAATTCTTTTTGTTTTCCATTATTTTGAAAAAAAACTAAGTCTTTTCTAGCTATTTTATACTCTTTCTTCTCTTTTAGATATAAGCAAAAAATGCCAAATAGATGTTCTCCCATAAAACCTGGCATTCTTATTTTCCAAGAATTATAGTTTGTTGTATCCAAATTTGACTCTAATTCAAACAATACTCCAAATAAAAATTCACAAAAAACATCTAATAATTGTTTCTTCATAATAAAACAATTATAGAATTTTGCATAATGATTTGCAAAATATTGTTTTGTATACGAAGCATACTGCGGATATTTATCATAAATTATCTTTATTAATTTGTCTACACCATTCATATCGAAATCTCTATATCGTTTTTTGCATAATTCATATACATTTTCATGCGGTCCATCCCATGATTTATGAGTATCTTCTTCTGGTGTTATAATTAAGTCATATTTCTCTATCTCATTACGCATCATGTCTTCAGTCAGATTATATTTTTTCACCATATCTTTTGTAAGTCTAGATTCTGTAATAAATCCAGACTTTTTATCTGTACTATTTTTTTTATATTCGGAGTTAAACGATATAAATCTTCTATAATGACACAGTCCATAATAATCAGCTTTTACATTTTTCCAAGCCCAATATAAAACTGTTAATTCACAAAAACTCTCCCGTTTTTCTGAAATATTATCCCCAGTATTATCTCCTGGTATGGATATATTTTTTCTCTTATCATAAACAGCTCCACAACGGACAGGATAATATAATGGATTATCTATTACCTCACTATCTAAGTCAATTCGATGTGATACAAATATTTTTATATTTTTTTTGCTATTTAATTCCACTAATCATTCTCTCCCATTATATATTTTCATATGAATTACATATATTTTGAACGTCACCTATCATTTTCATTTGGCCATGATCCAACCACAATACCTTTTGACATATTTTTTTTACATCCGCTATATTATGTGACACTAATAATACAGTTGTACCATTATCCATCATTTTTCTCATACGTTTATAACATTTTTCCTGAAAAACAGCATCACCTACTGCTAATATTTCATCGATTATTAAAATATCTGCTTTAACCATAGTAGCTATTGAAAAGCCCAATCTAGCAACCATACCCGATGAAAAATTTTTTATTGGTACATCAGCAAATTGTTCCAATTCAGCAAAAGCTACTATCTCAGCAAAATTATTTTTCATAAATTCACGACTATATCCTAATACTGCACCATTTAGAAATATATTTTCTCTAGCTGTTAATTCCATATCGAAACCAGCACCTAGCTCAATTAATGGCGCTATTGAACCTCTAACTTTAATTTTCCCTTTTGTGGGAGCATATATTCCCGATATTAGCTTTAATAATGTACTTTTACCTGAACCATTTCTGCCAATTATTCCCCATGCTTCGCCTCTTTTTATTTGTAAATCTATATTTTTTAAAGCAAAAAATTTATTAAATTTTAATTTTCCCCTGCTTGCCATTATGACTAAGTCTTTTAATCCAGAAAACTGTTCCTGCACTAAGTTAAAACACATTGTTACATTTTGCACTTCTATAATATTATTTGTCATTTATTTCACCCATTGCAATTTATTTTATATATATAACAAGTAATTTTTTTGCAATTTTTTAAATACAATTCCACCTATGATTACTGCGGCTATGCTTAATTCAAAACAAAAAACTGTTGTGTGCAAACTTGGTAATGTATCATATAATACAATTTGGCGAAAATAATCTATAAAATAATATAATGGATTATATTGTAATATCCAGCGAATATTTTGTGGAACTATTGATATTGGATAAAATATTGGTGTCAAAAATGACCATGCTGTGAGCACTACTGAATACAAATGCATCATATCGCGCAAATAAACAGTAATAGCTGCGATAAACATACCTACCCCAACAGAAAACAACAATACAAAAAACAATGACAGAGGTAATGCCAAAAGTGTAATTTTAAAAGGAACTCCAGTTGCTTTCATAACAATAAAAATAGCCATTAAACTGAATATCATGGTAACGAAACTAGATAATACTCGTGAAATAGGAAAAATATACTTAGGCACATATACTTTTTTTAATAATGCTGCATTTTCAATAACAGACATCATTGCCATACTAGTTGATTCACTAAAAAAACCAAAAATAGTCTGTCCTATAATTAAATATAATGGATAATTAGGTATATCAAAACGAAACACATAAGAAAATACTAATGTCAATATCCACATCATTAATAATGGATTCATCAAACTCCATAAATAACCTAAAAATGAACGCCGATATTTTATTTTTAAATCTCTAGTAACTAATTCTTTCAATAAAAATCTATATTTGTACATTTCGATTATATTGATTTTACTCAACCTTATAACCTCTATCATAAAATTTTCTTTTTAGAAAAATAAAACCTTTTTTTAACCAATTTTGTTTCTCCATAAATGTAACATTTATCTCTTTATAACTTAATTTTTGATTATTTAACCAGACATCAAGTAATAATTCACTTATATAACCAAATACTCTAGCTTCTGTTTTATTATATCCAGATATGTCTATCTGACTTTCGAGTGCAAAAAGTATTGTAAACAGCCATTGACAATATCTATCATATTTATCTTTTTTCATAACAAACATATTGAACATATGTGCTGTTCTTTTATTCATTACTTTTTCAAAGCTTTTTTCATATTCTGGAAATAGTTGCTTTATTACTTCTCTTGTTTTATCTAAATCTTTTCCATAATGCGCATGAGCATAATGAGAATAATTTGTTTCAATATAATAATTTCTTTTCTTAGGAAGAACTATATCATATTGGTTTAACAAATTAACCCAATCTTTTATTTTCAAAACTGAATTTTTTTTATTCTTGAGTAGCGATTTTTTCGTAAAATATCTACGATAATGAACCAATCCTATGTAATCTGCCTCCAAGTTTTTCCAAGCCCAATATATAGCGGTCAATTCACAATAATTACGATTTTTATCAGATATATTCTCGCCTGTATCATCACCTTTAAAACCAATGTCTTTATTTAGTTTTTTTCCTGCTTGTATTGGCATATAAGCTTCATCATGCACAACCCAATAGGGCTTATGCAATGCAATTAATATTTTTATATTCATTAACCAAACTCTCTTTTTATTACATTTAACGCTCTTTCGATCACTTCATCCATATCATAATATTTATATTCGGCTAATCTGCCACCAAATATAACATTTTTTTCTGTTGTCGATAATTCATAATACTTTTTATAAAGCTCTTGATTTTTTTTATCATTAATTGGATAATATGCTTCATCGCCTAATTTCCAACTGACAGGATACTCTTTAGTAACATAAGTAACTGGCTGAGTACCAAATTCAAAATGTTTATGCTCGATGATACGAGTATATGGAACATCATAATCAGTGAAGTTCATAACAGCTACTCCCTGATAATTTTCAATATTAAATTTTTTAGTCTTAAACGTCAAACCTCTATATTCCAAAGGACCAAACTCATAGGAAAAATATTCATCAATTGGCCCCGTATAAACAAGCTTTTTTGCCATTTTTTTATAATAACTCTGATCATCATTAAAATTAATATTTAAATTTAGTTCACATTTCCTTAATAATTTGTTAATTATATTAGTATATCCACCTATAGGTATACCCTGATAACGATCCCGATAATAATTATTATCATAGGTATACCTAACAGGTAAGCGCTGAATAATAAATGCCGGTAACTCACGGCATTTTCGTCCCCATTGTTTTTCTGTATATCCTTTAATTAATTTTTCATAAATATCTGTTCCAACTAAACTAATTGCCTGTTCTTCTAAATTTTGAGGTGTATTATGAATTATAGCACATTGGCCTTTTATCTTTTTTGCTGCCTCTTTAGGAGTTATCACTCCCCACATTTTATTAAAAGTATTCATGTTGAAAGGTAAATTATACAGCTCTTTCTTATAATTTGCCATTGGAGTATTTATATAATTATTAAATTTTGCGAATTGATTCATATATTTCCATACTTTCTCATTTTCAGTGTGAAAAATATGCGCACCATACATATGGACATTAATACCATCTTTATTATCACAATAAACATTACCACCAATATGTTTTCTCTTATCAATTATCATACATGAATATCCGCGTCTAGTAGCTTCATATGCAAATACTGACCCAAACAAACCACTACCAATAATCATGTAATCATATTTTATCATTTTACCATTCACTTTCCAAAAGTTTTAAAATCAATATGCCCCACGCCTATTTATTACTGTAAATATCGTTTTATAAATTAAAACGATATCCATCCATATTGACCAATTTTGTATGTACCATGCATCCATTATCAGTCTATTCGAAAATGCTACTTCATTTCTGCCACTAACTTGCCATAAGCCAGTTATACCAGGCAAATTAGTAACTATAATATTAAAATAATCTCCCATAGCTTTCTTTTCTCTTGGTAAATACGGTCGCGGTCCCACTATACTCATTTCTCCTTTAACCACATTTATAAGCTGTGGCAGTTCATCCAAACTATATTTTCTGAGCAATTTACCAATTTTTGTTACCCGCGGATCTTCTCCTTTTATTTTATGATATGTTTCCCATTCATTTATCATTTTGGGATTTTTTAACAAATAGTTCTGTAATTTTTCATCGGCATTTTCATACATAGTACGAAATTTATAACATATAAATCTATTGCCATTTTTACCTATACGTTGTGCATTAAAAAAAATTGTTCCACTAGAATCAAATTTTATTGCTATAGAAATACAAATTAAAACAGGCATACAGACAAAAAATAGTGTATAACCAAATATTATATCAGAACTTCTTTTTAAAAGTTTATTATACCATCTGGACATATTATTTTTGATTTTTAACATCATTATCTTTGTATCATAAAGCTTCTGTATTTCCATATTTATTACTGGTGCACCAATTAAATCAGGAACAAACAACAAATCTTTTACCAACGGTTGTATACGATTCATAAGAACAAGTAATTTTTGCTTTTCCATCCCTGGTGCAGCAATAATAACCGTATTTACTTGTGTCAGTGCTATTATTTTTTCTGCTTCATCAATCCTACCTAAAACAGGATATTGCTCTGGTAATACTTTGGATATAGGTTTATCATCAATGAACCCAATAATCTTTATTCCCATACCCGTATCACATTCAAACTGTTTTACAATTAATTCGGCCGTTTTACCCGCACCAATTATTATCACAGGTTCCTGCATCAAATTTAATTCAAATAGAATTTTCTTAAAAAAATATCTATAGCTGCACAAAAAAATAAATGCCGCTATCCCCAATATTGCAACATATATACGAGACACACCACCGGCAATATGTCCAAAATACATCATAGTTATGCAAACCATTGTACTCAATATTGTTGAATAGAATATTTTTTTTATAACCTCCCAAAACGGCATTCTATTCACATATATGTGTGAATTATAAAGAAAAGCAATAAAAACAACTGGTACAAGAAAATAAAAATAAAGATTTGGTATGCCCGGCATAAAATGATATATCGATAAAAATCCCACTTGTTGCCGTAGATATACAGCAATTTTCTGAGCTGATAAAAGTGCCATATAATCGACCATCAACAATAATATCGGCATTATATAAGACACCGTATAATCAGCTTTATTAAGTTTTACCTTTTTACATACTATAGGATTCAATAAAATCAACTCGCTATTTACTTGATATTTTAATATAATGATTTAATGATAAATACATACCCGTAATCAACCAAAAAATATATGTAGGTAATTTAACAGAATGTCCAGAAAATAGTACATCTGTCATTAAATTTATAGTATACCCCAATAAAGAGAAAAAATAAGCTACCGCGATTACGTTTTTATCCCGTTTCCATGCCCGTATAACATCATAATATAGATAAACAAATAAGGAAAGTAAACCGATAGTGCCCACTATACCACTTTGTGCCATTGTATTTAGCACAGTATTGTGAGCATGCCATTGCACTTCCCTTGCAGTTGGAACTTTATAATTATCCTTATATTGTTTATAAAAATTATCCAGTCCTACTCCAAAAACAGGATAATCTTCAAACATCTGCCATGCAGCCCGCCACATCAAGATCCGTTCCCTGTTAGACTGATAGCCTGTATTAACATTAGTCGATACATTATCAATGGAATCAAATCTAGCCTTTAATGCCGGATTAAAATATACTGTTGTGAATATAATCAATAAAATACCTAAAACTATTGGAATTAATTTTACTTTATTTTTTATCCCCAAAAAAAATATTAGTGCACTGCATATACTAAGTCCGATCCAAACAATTCTCGTCCCTGCCAGCATAACGAATGGGATATTTATTAAAATAACAGCTGAATAAAAATATTTCAAAAATCGAGACACATTCTTAGCATATACAACAATAACCAATAGAATGGGCAATATTAACAAGTGTGTAGCTGATAAAAGCATAACATTGGAAAATAATCCTATAACACGATCTATTTTTATACCATAAAAGAACTGAAGTACGGCAATAATAGCGTTTATTGATAAACTAAATGCCACGCAAGAAAGCAATACTATTATCCTATGCCTATTTGCATGAAAGAAAAACACCAAAAAGAGCCCTGCCACTGGCGCTATATAAAGCGATTTATAAGCATTTAAAGCTATTGCTAATGACTGACCTCCACTACTAAACAGTAATGATACTAAAATCCCCAGTAAAAAAAAACCAACAAAAAAGATATGATGAGTCTCCAACTTAATTTTAGGCCGAATCAATATATATTTTATTAATCCTAATACAAAGACTATAACTATAAAATTAATCGGTATATCTATATAAAAAGTCAATGAAAAAATTAACAAAAAAAAGTACATCAATTTATCTAATTTCTCAGCAAATATTTCTTTTGATATTGTTGGCATACATTTCCCTCATTATTACAGTTTATATTTTCCCTTGATATACTGCCAGTACCAATATAACGATTTTTTTATTTTCCCTTCATTTCTGAGTATCTCCGCATACCATCTTTTATGATGATAATTTTGGGGTAACTCCAAAGGCATTTCTCTCCATGGTGACAACTTTTCGTATTTATTATAAATATTTTCCATATATGGCCTTTTTTCATACTGCCATAATATACTCCATGGTTTAGGGTGATTTGCAAAGTGTATTAATTTAATCTCTTTCAATTTATTTTTTATTACTTCTTCTGGTTCACACCATAAACCGATATTATTATAAATATCACTTAAATAGAAATGTGGTTTTTGGGAAAATACTATATTTAATATATCTTGGTCAAGAAGTGTAGGCTTAATTTTTATCAAAGAAAGCAGTTTTTCAGTTAAGCATTCATTTTTCCATTTCTCAACATTTATCAACATTACTCCTGCATTAAAATATACATAGTCTCTTAGTTTCAACATTTTCGTCTTTTTTATACAAACCTGTTCAAAATCTTTGACGACACCAACTATTGAATCTTCCATTTTTACATTAAGTAACTCTGAAATATCAGCTATACAAATGATATCAATATCCAAGTAAAGAAACTTATCAATTTCCAGTATATATGGAAAAAATATTCTATACCATGTTGGTAGGGGAAATACAGAAGTAGTTGCCAAGTTACGCAACAGAGGAGACTTGATATCTAAAAAATACATATTTATATCAATTTTATATTGTTGTGCTAAACTCTCAAATCTGTGTATGTTTTCCTCTGATATATCATTGCATAACAAATGAAAAACAAATTTTTTATCTTTGTTATTTTCACAAATAGATGTTATTGATGTACCTGTCATACGTGCTGCATTATTATCCAGTCCGTAACCGATATGTCCCGCAATATTATCTTCATTTTCTATAAACGAAAATTTTTCCCGTTCTATTATTGATTGTAAAAACATATGCTTTATTACAAATTCATCCACACATTTTCCTCCTTTATTTTTGGATATACTTTTTCACAACCGACCTATATACCCAGTAAAGGCTTGTAAAAAAGACTCCTTTTTTCATGAAATATTTAGCATAAAGCCTCATCTGTCGATACTTGGCAGGTCTTGTATCAAGAGGAGTATCTTTCCAAGGAGACAGTTTCCAGTATTTACGAAAATATCTGGCCAAAGGATGAAAGCACCATTCATGCCACGGTTTGTTAAAACCATGATAATGGAGAAAAATCGTATCTACCGGTATCTTCTCTACTTTTGCATTTTTTTTCAGGCTTATATTACATAAAAAATTATACGAAGGAGCCAAATGTATAGCTTTGTCCTTTAATATTACATTTAATGCATCTTGATCAAAACATTGGAATGCATATCCATATATTTTTTTTCGCTCAGGATGCTCATTTACCTCACGAAGCAGGGCAATACATTTTTCTGAAATCTGTTGATGCAGCCACTGCTGTACATCAATATACATCATACCACTGTTAAAATACCCTGTATTGGCAGCAGTTAATACAGGCTGGTTATTCTTATCCAGTCTAAAGTCTTCTACCACACATGCTGCAGTTCCAGCAAAAGCTATATTAGAAAAGGAGTCCAACGAATTCAGGCATATTATATCAGCATCTAAATAGAGGCATCTTGATGCAATATTTTTCAGCTGATATGGTATCACAAATCGATAATAAGCGGCAATTGTAAATTCCCTGTCGTCAAGTCCGGTAAAAATGCTATTATCTATCCCATAAATAGTTATCGACGTATTATAAGAAAATAATAAGGCCATAAACTTTTTATTTTCTTCAAGTGCAATCGAACCATCGATAAATATATGAAAAGCGATTTTTAAATCACGATTGTTTTCTAATATGGAAGTAATCAGCACTCCTACCGGATATGTAAAATCAGCACTTATCCCAAAAGCAATATGTATATCAGCCTGTTCCGGCGGGAATGCACTATTTGACAAAACGTTTTTTTCTTTTACTGCGTTTTCAAACATTTTACTACGTTCCCTCCATATCTGCCAATACTTTATCACACGCTGCTATTACCTGATTCACTGACACATTTTGTAAACAAGGATAATCTGTACATTTTCTTCTTACCTTATCCTTACAGGGATAACAGCTGATATCCGGGTAAACCACCGCTACATTACCGCCATAAGGAGCCCAGTGCCTGTGCGATGTTCCGGCAAAAACAACTACTTCTTTAGTATTTACTGCCGCTGCTATATGTGCCGTACCGGTATCCACCGATAATAAAAAATC
The DNA here is from genome assembly GCF_015732285.1 of Pectinatus frisingensis. Taxonomy (GTDB): domain Bacteria; phylum Bacillota; class Negativicutes; order Selenomonadales; family Selenomonadaceae; genus Pectinatus; species Pectinatus frisingensis. The sequence goes on along the minus strand of NZ_WIQU01000030.1, from coordinate 20,872 downwards.
TGTTTTTTGCAAAAGATAACCCAGCTGCGGCAGATTGGTCCTGCCGCAGAGGTTTTTAATATTCATATCGGATTTTCTTATAAATTCCTGCGCATAAGTATAATCATTATTTGAACCTACCGTATAAAAAACAGCATTATTATGTTCTTGCGAGAGTCCCTGCACTGTCTTTATGAACCTGTCTTGCGGCCAGTCCTTATAAGCTATGCCACTTCTTATACACAATGCTATTTTCAATTTATCAGCGGGAAATCCTGACAGCAGTTCATCTATTGTCCTTTTATCTGCCTCAGGTACTTCCGGCATTATCATCCTGGCTGTATCATTTCTCTTAGTTATACGGTTTATAAATATTTCATGGTTTTTTACTTGCTGAGTAGCGGCAAAATCATAGTCAATATCATATATCTGTGTATAGAATAATCTCAAATATATATTGCGCAAGGTTATATTTTCAAAACCTATCCTATTGGGTATCCCAGCCAGATAAGCAAGTATTGCTGAGCGAGGTTTGCCATCTATCACCACCGCCAGATCAAACTGCCTGCTTTTCAGCAGCCCGGCCGTCTGTCGTATTTCAGATATTTTTGCCTTGTGGGAGTAATTATAAAGTAATACTTCGTCAATAACCGGATTATTTTCAACGATTGTTCTGGTCAATGGTTTTACCAGCATTGTTACTTTAGCGTCCGGATACGCTTTTTTTAAAAGGTAAGCCGCTGCTGTAGCCATAATGGTATCGCCGATCTTACGCAGGTTCAATACTAATATGTTTTTGTAAACTACACTTCCAGACTTTTTCTCCATTATAAGCTATAACTTCTCTCTTTTATATAGCGCATATAAAATTTCTTACTGGAATCAACGCTTATATATTCAATATAAATTTAGTTAATTAATGACAGCTTTCTTCTTAATAAAATCAAGTTAGTATAAACTATATACCTAACATACACTTTTTAATTTTACTATAAAAAACCATTATCAACAACCTATAGTTGTATTCAGCTTACATCTGGACTGTATTTATTCTTTTGGTATGATAAAAGCTGCTTCAAAAAGACGATGCCATGGAAATTCAACCCGTACGTTTTTCAATGACTGTTGATTTGGGAACTGTGTTAAACCGTACTTCACGACAGCCTGACGCATCAATTCTGTTGCATACTGCTGTGCCTGTATAATACGTGTCTTTGTATCGCCATAGTCGCCTTCACCAGTAAAACTATCCATTTTATTAGCAACCTGCTGACGAATATTGGCCTGATAAAGCCAGTCATCCAGATAACGCGGCACTAACATCTCAATTGTTTCATCTTTATCAGCATAAGAAGCGAGCATCCCCATAGCTATAGCATAACCACTGCTGTTAGTCGGTGTATTCCAGCCGGCATAAGCTCCAAGTTTTGCCAAATATCCTTTTTGCCACAGTATATTCATTAGTGCATTGTCTGCACCATTACCGAAGTCGATATCTGCTATACCGACATTTTTACCTTCTGCCAGATACCTTCCGGTCATTTCAACAAAGGATACTGTATTGGCACGTGGTGTAAGAGTATTATCCGGATCATTGGCTGCATAAGTTACACCTTTTTCATCGGTGTCGAGCAACAACACCAAATCAGCCCTTTTGTCGTTATTTATCTGCAACCCGCCGGCCACATTTATATGTGTTTTTACTGAGTCTTTTATCGGTTCATTGGAATAAGCCGGTATGGTATCCGCCCCTATTCCGGCAGCATAGTGTGCGCTGACAAAAGGAATGTCCCCCTTGAGTTGGTTGACAGCACGTGCCAGCATTATCATCCCCAGTTCGTCCACGCCGGCCACTGATTTATAAGAATCAACGGCACCGGCGAACTTGTCAAGCGCCCGGCGTTCTCTGTCTGTCTGTGAGTACCGGGCATTATCGTCACAGCCTAAGACCAAATAAGAAATAGCCTTATCTCTTGTAAGACTTATCAAGTATTTGTTTACAGTAAAATTCCCTGCCCGACGTGACAACCAGTCATTAATAGATGCCTGTGGAATAGCTTTTTTCAGGTCGTCCATTTCCCTTATCTCTTTTTTTGTCAATCCATCTTTTTCCTGCTTGTCTGAAAGCGCCGTGTACCGGGCTATTTGTGTACCGTAAACACGGTAATAGTCTGGTTCCTCAGAAGATGCCTCACTAGTCTGGGGCGTGCGCATAATCGAGCCAAAAACATAAACCGGCAAATAAGGGTATTTTTGATGCAGAGCAGAAAAAACCTGAGCTCTATGCTGCAGCACATCTGCCGGTATATTATGCTTGCGTGAAGCCACAAGGCTGCCATATACTAAGGAATCCGCTGACAAAACCGCAAAATCAGCCTTACTGGCATTTGCCATTACCCATTCTTCCAGAGCTTCCGGATGACCTAAATCGTCACGGCTTCCCAGTAAGTTTTCCGGTGGTGTTATCACATTATAGCCAAGCGCCCGGATATTATCCGCTGTCTGCTGAAAAGAAATAGGACGGTTATCATGCGGTACAAACAAGATTGTATTATTAAACTGAGCTGATGCCGTGCCGGCAGTCATACTGCCGCCAATGACGAAAAAAAGAAATATAAGAAATTTTATAAACTTCAATGTTAAGATCCTCCTGTAATGTTCTACTTATAAAATTGTGTTAGTCAGCGTTATACCAATCGGTAAAAGTTGTCAAATCTATGCAACCCACCACCATGCGGTGCACAGTTTCCCGCCTTTCTGTGCGGACAAAAGGTAAGAGCGGTTCAAGTTTATTGTACTAGTCAACCAAAACCAAGTACGAAGTTCAATTCATATAATTATACGATTTTATTATACTACCTGTCCATTACCCTGTTCAAACAAAATATTTCAACTGTCCTCACTATAAAAACAATAAAATGCTCTGCCGAATCAATCATTTAGTTAACCTCAAATGATTCTCAACAGAGCATTATTCAATCTGTGTTCTATTCCATTTTCTTATCTTACACTTACACTTTTGAAAGCTATCTTGTCACCGCGATGTCTGGATACGGAGTATTCAAACGGCCGTCCATCATCCAAAAAGGCAATCTGCTCTATCTCCAGCAGCGGCAGTGTGCTTTCAATACCCAGATAGGCCTTCTCTTCCTTACTCGGCATAACAGCACATATTCTCCTGTGTGCTGATTGAATTTTCAGTTTCAATTCATTTTGAATATAAGCATAAATAGATTTTTTCAATATTTCCTTTTTTAAACCAGGGATAAGCTGTATCGGCATCTTCATATACTCTATTACTATTGGAACATCCAATGCACAGCGAACCCGCACGACATCATAGACAAAATCATCCGACTTTAAAAGCAATTTAGCGGCAATATCTTCTTTAGGATGTACTATAGAAAATTTTATTATCTTAGAAGTTACTTTTTTCCCTTGATAGCTTTCAGTAAATCCCTCAAACTGCCTCGACATACTTAAAGCCTTCATATCACTATCTTCAACCGATTTCACAAAGGTGCCTGATCCGCGCCGCTTAACGATCAGTCCCTGCTTGACAAGCTCATCGACAGCCCGTTTTACCGTTATCCGACTGACTGAATACTTTTCACACAGTTCCCTTTCCAAAGCGATCTGTGTGCCGGGAGGATATTCTCCACTTACTATCTTCTTACGAAGTTCATTAGCAATGTTTTGGTACTTTACCATTATTTATTGCCGACAAGTTTCAGTGCTTTTTCCAAAACCTTTTTACCATTGATCATACCGTAGTCTCTCATATCGATTACTTCTACCGGGCATTTATCATTTATTATCTTTTTTACATCATTGAGCATATGGCGGATCTGAGGTCCCAGCAAAACCACATCAGCAGTATCTACCTTTTCATCCAGAATCTCCACTGAAAAAGCTTCCACATGTATGTCTGATAAATTCTGCTTTTCTGCTTCATCCTGCATTTTTTTAACCAAAATCGATGTTGACATCCCGGCATTGCATACTAAATATATATTCATTTATTTTCCTCCTAAAATTGACTATTACATTTTTATATTATAGAATTTAATATATCTTTTGTCAATAAAATGACATATCTTTTACTAGAATATTTTTAAATAAATACATATGAGAAATAAAATAGTTAAACCTTAGATTGTAGTGACTTTTATATAAAAAATATCTTTCATAAAATCCATATAGTTTCCAAATTGAGTCACAAAATCAAAACTTTTTTCATTAACGAATACTTACTGTTTTAAATGCTATTTTATCTCCACGATGCCGTGATATTGAATATTCAAACGGGCTGCCATCATCAAGGAAAGCAACCTGTTCTATCTCCAGCAGAGGTAACTCTTTATCAATTTTTAAATATTTTTTTTCTAAAGAAGTTGGCATTACCGCACGAATAGTGCGATGAGCTGATTGAATTTTAAGATGCAGCTTATCTTGTATATAGGAATAAATAGACGATTCGATATGTTCTTTTTTCAAACCGGCAATCAACTGAATAGGCATTTTGGTATATTCAATAACGATTGCTTGGTCATCAGCCGACCGAGCACGTATTATGTCATAGACAAAGTCTTCCGTCGTTAGCTGCAGTTTCGCTGCTACTTCCTTGGATGGGTGATCAATATCAAACTTTATCACCACTGTTCCTATTTCATGTCCCTTGTTTGTTTCTGCAAAACCGGCAAATTGACGCGCCATGCTAAGTTCCCTGATATCTTCTTCATCTTCAATTGATTTTACAAATGTACCGGAACCGCGCCGCTTGACTATCAGTCCCAAATTAACCAATTCATCAACAGCACGTTTGATGGTTATTCTGCTTACGCTATATTCTTCACACATTTCTTTTTCTAAAGATAACTGATCACCGGGCATGTATTTCCCATCAGTTATCTTTTTTTTAATGTCATTTGCAATCGCCTGATATTTAATCATTATCCCACCTCATTTTTATAATATATATTATAACTTAATACGCTTTGACATAACAATACTATTTGTTTGTCATGTCAATAATTTTACTGGTTTTTTATAAATAAATTTTTATTTTAACGTACCTTTCTATTTATATTGTATGTTCCTTAACAAGAAATTTTTCAAATCGGCAAAAACACATACCAAATAAGTACTTTTTAAGTTTTATTTAAAACTAATTCAGATCAATGATTTTTATTAATACTGTCAAACAATAAATGTCTTTATATTTTCATATTTGTAATGTTATATTTTATTTTTGTTATATTTTATTTTTATAAAAGATATATTTTTTATTGACAAACTGACTGTATTGATGTTATATTAACTCTGTTAAGTTAATTAATATGAATATGAATTTTCTGTTATATTCATAAGTAAGGGGAGAAAGGAAAATTTATGAAGAACAAAAGAAAAGTTATTTTATCCACTTTATCCGCACTTATTATTACCACAAGTGCAGCATATGCTGCTTCCGCCGACCAGCTATACTCTGATGTTCCAGCAGACAACTGGGCAGTGGCCGCCGTCACCAAATTAACCAATGATGGTATCATCACAGGCTATGGTGATGGCACATTCCGTGGAGACAGAGCTGTTACTCGTTACGAAATGGCACAAATGATTGCTAGTGCCCGCACTCACTCTGAAAAAGCCAGTGAAGAAGACAAAGCTCTAATTCAGCGTCTATCTAACGAATTCTCTGATGAGTTAACTTCTCTTGGTATTCGCATGTCAAATGTCGAGAAGAAAACTGATAATGTAAAAATAAGTGGTGTTTTCGCTAACAAAGCTATGAAAGGTATTAGCGACAGCCATACTTGGTGGGAAAAAGAAATATTCCTGAATGTCGATGCTGATGTCGGTGACGGATGGGGATTCCACAGTGGTTTAGACTGGAAATGGGGAACCAATACCAAAGGCTGGAATGGAGAAGAATCTTTCTCTGATCTATATGGCACATCCAATAAAGATGTCAATGCTATGATTTATCGCATGTATGCCCAAGGGCCAATAGGCAAAAATATCAATGCCACAATCGGTCTCTTTACTCCTGATTTACAAGATGGTGTTGTTGGTAACGCCCGTACTAAAGGTGTTGCAGTTGATTACAACATGGGTAAAACTACACTTAAGGCTTATACTGGTAAAGTATATGAAAAAAATGCCGATCTGTCTTCTCCTTGGTCAGCCGGTTTTATCCGTCATGGCAATCGCTATGATTTCTATAATGATGGAAGCACAAGAGATGACGCTACACTTCGCGTATATGGTTTTTCTGCAGAACATACTTTTACGCCTAAAACATCTGCCGGGCTCGGTTATTATAGTCTCAAATCCCCGAATGCTTATGATGGCAGATTAGGTATTATCGCTCTTAATGCCCGTCAAAATCTGGCTAAAAATCTTGATCTTACCGGTTTCTATTCTCATGGTAATCAGGATTATCAAAACAAAGCTTACGATCTCAAACTCGTTTACAATGGTAGTCCTTGGGGTGACAAGCGTTGGGGATCATCTATCGGTTATCGGTATCTTGGTTCTGATGCTCTTATTATGTCTAGTATTGTTAACGGTAGTGAAAAACCTGGCAGTAAGGGTATGGAAGCCAGTATTTGGTACCATTTCACAAAGAATATTCAATTGCAAAACTATTTCTTCTTTGGTAAAGCAATTAATTCTGAATATGCTGCAGAAAATCCTCACCATACAGCTTTCTTCTCTAACCTTATCTTTGCCTTCTAATTTCCAATAATTTCCCAATAGTACGCTATTAAAAATTCCTCTTTTTTTACACTGCTGATGCTGGAGAAATCAGCAGTGTATTATTTTACTAAAAAAAGGAATTTTTTTATTTCTCACTTTATGTAAATATATAAAAATGAGGGGCTGTCACACACAAACATTTTCATTCATAAATATACACTATTCCGTTCCCGCTATTTCCTTTTGTAAGGATACAGAACCGGATAATGGCAGTAGATTGCATATTCATGAGGTCAATGTCGTTTGTGCGACAACCCCTTTTCTTCAATTACACTAAATGATTTTTAAAATTTAAATAGCACATTTCTATTTTACGGCTTTAATATCATCAAAATACATCGTCGAATCGACTATGGTATCACCCATTGTATTACAGTATATCGCAAAGTGCTGGATATTGGATTTATCGAATTTGCCATTTTGCTTTCCTTTAAATTGACTGAAAGGAATTGTTACCAGTGTTGGAGTCGTTCCCGCAGTGTATGAAGAAAGATCGACTTCAAAATCTTCACCGTTGGTATTTATCTGAATAATTAATTTTTGTTTTTTACCGTCCGGTGTAAGCCAGAATTGTACAGCGTTGTAGGCCGACCAGTCAGCACCGTTCATATTTTTTATGATACCGGCATAGCCGTTTTTATTTATTTTATAAGTAAAGGCCAGTCCGGTGTCACCGCCTGAATGTTTATCACTCAGAGCAGCGCTTACAGAACATCCTGCACCGTTATTAGTGGAATAAACAGCCTGCAGCAACCCATTGTCACCATAGTAGCCTTCAAAATCATCTACCAGCGATATGTCTTTCGGCGGTTGTGGTATGTTAAATATGACTTTCACACTGTCAGCAGACTTCCCATCAATGACTAAATCTATAGTTCCCATAGATTTGCCAATTTTTGTCAAATCTGCCTGGGTTATCTGCGCACTATATGAACCAACAACGTCTTGTACCGCTTTGGTAGCAGCAACTGATACTCCGTTTTTCTTGTATACAAATTGAACATCATCACTCTTACCTGACACAGTGGCTTTTAGTGTCTGTGGTGTCAAAATTCTGTTGTACGAGTTGGGAGATACAATATATCCGTATGTTTTTACAGCTGCCTGTTCGATAACTTTTATTTTACGATAATCCGGCATTTGTCCGGCAAATATAACTTGCGGCTTATTATAAAAATCAATGAACTGGTTTACCATTTCATGCCCACGGGACGGGCTTACCATATACGGTTCATCAAAATTAGTTTCATCAAAATTGGACCAGGTCATAAAGTAAGCCATACCATGCTGTGACATATTTCTCAGTATTTCATTAAACCAGTCCAAACGCTGGTTGCCCGACTTCAGCATGGCACTGTTGCCGACCAAGATGCCCACTTCAGAAGCTGCCGGAATCTTATCATGATCTTTAGCAAAAGCACTCATAACATTCATTGTAGCATCGAGTGATGTCATCCAGTCATCTGCTTTTGCCGGATCTCTGTGATACATGTCAAATCCAACTATATCAACAAAAGCATCCCCTGGATAGCGTGTCAGGTAATCGGCTTCACTGGTCACAGGGCCGCCCGGGGAATAAACATAAAGGATATTGTGCAGACCTTTAGTATCACGCAGATACTCTTCTGTATACCGGTATAAATTTTTAAACTGGCTCGGTGAACAAAAGGCTGCACCCCACCAAAACCAGCTGCCGTTGCATTCATGGAACGGACGGTATAATACCGGAATGTCTAAGTCCTGCAGCCGTTTATCATATTGGGCTACCATATCAAGATAACCCCGGTATACTCCATTAAGGTCGCCACCCGGCATTATACGTGAAACGACATCACCTGTGGTCACATTTGGCGAATAACCGGAATAATCGTACTGTCCGTTAACTTTTCCTCTTTTAGCCACATCGGCAAAATTTGGCATATGATTTGACAAAGTAATAATAGCCCCTTTTTGCTTGGCCTTTATTGCTACTTGAACAGCCTTGTCAATAAATGTCATTCCTGACGCTTTTTCCTCATCAGTCAGGCTCATTTCACTGCCGGTCAGTGCCAGACCATCGATCCCGACGACAGCCGGATAGTCACCGACCATATCATAAGTATCCGAATCACTTGGTCCAATACCCGCTTTTTTGTGCATATCATTTTGGTGTCCATACAATACTTTCCCGGAACCGGTTATGCTTTTCAAATAGGCAGCTAACTGCGCTGCACTTTCAGAAGCCTTGCCATCGGCAAGATTTATTTGTGCCGGCAGGGCAAGATCAGACAATTCAACCTTATCTTTTTTTATCACCCGGGCTGTTTTCTGGACATATCCATCTTTTACATTTTCATGTCCAAGGGTGATATTGTTTACATACAAAGCTCCTCTGTAGTTAGTGTTGCAGCCGACCACACTGAGTTCCATATAGGTAATATCCGCATCTGCCGTAGTAAATGGCAGGCGAACCGCAACTTTTTTTAAAGAAGTACCGGCTACAGGCTTTGCTGCTGCCATATCCACATCAGTATAGGTATTGACTATCTCTTTGCCGGTATTGGACTTCATATATAACTTAGTTTTAAAAGCCCCTTCCTGCATTGCCGCAGCATCAAAATAAAAATTATACGTCAATACATTATATCCGGTCAATACCAGCGGTGTGCTGTCATTTATCTCACTTGGCCTTATTTTTACTTCGCTCCAGCTTTTATCGGCATCACCGGAAAAATCAACATCGAGTTTTCCGGCACCGCCGACTGCTTTATCATATTCCAGTGACGGTGTACCGGTATAGCCCCATTTACCGCTGTAGTTCCATGATCCAAGGTCATGCGAAAAATTCCAGTTCTTAGCCGCTGTTTTCGCCGCCTCAACTACGTTTACATTAGTGAACTGCACCGACACCGTGTTGACTGCCGGCAAACCACTCCAAAAAAAGCCAGTTGATAATGTCAAAGGCAAAATTTTACTTAATAATTTTTTATTCATTAGATTATTCCTTTTTATTTCTGACCCAGCGTAATATTGTCGACATATACATCACCTTTATAATCAGTAAAACTCCCCACTACACTGACTTCCAGATCAACAGCATCCGCTGTAACCGCATTAAAGGGAACCTTTACTTTTACCTTTTTCAGGCTTGTTCCTGGAACCGATAATCCTGATGCCAGATCGATATCCGGGCAGACATTTACTACTTCCTTACCGTCGGAAGATTTTATATACAGTTTCGTCTTAAACGATCCAACATGCATACTAGCAGGATTATAATAAAAATCGAAAGTCAGATAGTTGCAATTATCCATCTTAAGCGGTGTATTAGGATTTATATCACCATCCGACAGTTTTACTTCGCTCCAGCTTTCCTTAGATACACTGGAATAATCTACTGCAATCTTTATTGCACCGTCGCCTACCGACGAATCATATGTTACTGCCGGTATTCCGTTATAATCCCAAATACCGTTAAACTTCCACGCACCAAGTCCTTGTGAAAAATCCCAGGTTATCGGAGTGGTTGCTGCATCAGCAAATGCCGTTGCAGCAGGAAGCCCACCGGTAAATAAAACTGCTGATAAAGCTAGTGGCAATATTTTTTTTAAAATTCTCTCTCTATTCATGATTTATTTTCCTCTCGTTTATTAAAACGTGTCTAATATTTCTTCAAAACAAAGTGGTGGGGCTGTCATATGTAATATATAATTCAAACAAATAGATAATTTCTATAGCCACCCAACAAAGTAAACCTCACTCTTAATTAGAAACGGGCAGATTCTAAGAATATTACATATTTATTAATAATACTGCATATGACAGCCCCTAGCATAAAGGGTATAACATAAATTGGAAAGACTATTTATTAATAATGACCGGAGTCGGCATCTGGCTGTAATCAGTTACACCATCAGCAAATATCGAATCCTTTTCATTATAATAATTAATAAATTTATTTATCATTTCATGTCCGCGAGTTTTACTTACCATATACGGAGCAAAGAAATTATGCGGTTCACGTTCGAAATTTGACCATACCATGAAATATGGCATATCTGTCTTGCCTACCATCTTTGATACTTCGCTGAACCAGTCTTTATCTTTATTGTTTGATACTGCCAGGCTGCCACCGTCACGTATTCCTACTTCTGTGAGAGCCGGTATTTTGTGGTGCAGCTTTGCCGCGTCATTGACTGACTGCAAGGTCAGGGCAAAACCCTTGAACCACGGATCCGATTTAGCCGGTCCGGGTGGATTGTCATCATAAGTATCAACACCCATAATATCGACATATCTGTCACCTGGGTATCTGTCAAGATACTCTTCTTTCGTCTTAAAAGGACCGTTAGGAGAAATAGCATAAAGGAAATTATGTACATTCCTCACGTCACGCAGATATTTTACTGTATAGTGATAAAGATTTACAAATTCCTGTGATGTACAATATTTTGCCCCCCAATAAAACCAATAACCGTTTTGTTCATGGAGTGGCCGATAAATCACCGGAACTCCGGCCTTTTCCAGCTTCAATGCAAAGTCTGCTATCAAGTCAAGATATCCTGTGTAGACATCATTCAAATCTCCGCCGGGTACAATGCGCTGCACTACGTTACCGGTGAATACATTTGGAGAATAGCCGATATAATCATATTTACCATCTTTTTTACCGCGATCTTTTATTTCGGCAAAGTTGGGCATATGCATTGATAAAGTAATTATTGCACCTTCTTTTGACGCTTTAATTGCAATATCGGCCAGTTTATCAACATAAGTGACACCTTTGGCTACTTCACTATCGGTGAGATTCAGTTCCGAACCGGTAAGTGAAAGCGCATCCATACCGACAATGCCGGCTAAAGAACCGGTGACATCTTTAGTATCGGAATTACTTCCGCTGTTAGTTAAAAACATTTTGTGATGTGCATCGTTTTGATGTCCATAAAGAACATAATCAGTCTTCCCTAAGGCAGCCAGATATTGATACAGTCCGACTGTTTCTTTGGTGGCATTGGGATCGGTCAATATTATTGATTTGGGCGCCTTATCTGCCAGTTCACTGACCGTGGGAGCTTCAACTCTTGCCTTGGCATTATCCGGCACAGCTTTCTTTTCAACATATATTTTACTATCTGGATTTTCCCATGCAGTATCATCCGTCTTTGCTGCAAAAGCAGTACTGGAAACCGCTCCGATAAACGCGCACATAACTGCTGTTTTCAATAATCTTTTTAATCTCATTATTCAGTCTCCTCTCTTTTATTTAAAATACTATGATAATTTACTTAATATATACAAGAAACCTATATCTTAATACCCTTCCTTTTTACCCGCCGATCATAGCTAGGCCATGACCGGTGGGCTCTAATCTCAGAAACCATTTTGCTGTGCTACTTTTTTGATCCAATAACCTGATTTTTTAATGGTCTTTATCTGGGTCGCAAGGTCCACGGCTATATAACCATAGCGGTTTTTATAGGCATTGGACCAAGACCAGCAGTCTATCGGTGTCCAGGCATGGAAGCCAAAGCAATTTGCTCCTTCACTAATTGCCTTATGCAGCCAGGAAAGATGTTCTTCATAAAAATCTATCCGATACTGATCATCAATACTGCCGTCCTTTTGCACATATTTTTCTTCACCTTCAACACCCATGCCGTTTTCTGAAAGATACCATGAGATATTACCATAGTTATTCTTAATATTCATGGCAATATCATAAATGGCCTGGGGATATATCTCCCAGCCGCGGTATGGGTTCATCCGGCATCCTGGCAGTTTATAATCATCAAAATATTTGTCCGGCATCCAGCTTTTAGATTTATCAAAGGGGGCTTCCTTGGCTTTGGCCCGGCGCGGCTGGTAGTAGTTGACTCCCAGATAATCCACCGTATTATTGCGTATTATTGCCAATTCTTCCGGTGTTGCCTCCCACAAGACATCATCTTTTCTCAATACATCTACAAGCGAGCTGGAAAATTCCCCTTTTATAGCCGGATCCAAGAATGAGCGATTAAAAAAGTCTTCGACAAAATTAGCGGCTTTTACGTCGTTTTCCGCTTGGGAACGTGGATAAGAAGGTGTAAGGTTGAGCACCACTCCTATCTTGCCGCCGTTTTCAGCACATCTGGTTTGATGGAAGGCCTCAACGACTTTGGCTGAAGCTAAATTGAGATTATATAATACCTGGACCGCCTTTTTGCCGTCAACAATTTTAGGATAATGGAATTGATAAAGATATTCTCCCTCGACAATTACCATAGGTTCATTAAATGTTATCCAATATTTAACTCTATCACCAAATAATGAAAAACATTTTTGGGCAAATAATACGAACAGCTCTACTACCTTTTTTGATTCCCAACCACCATATTTATCATACAGTTCCACCGGTAAATCAAAATGGTGCAAATTTATCACCGGTATTATACCAGCCTTCAAGAACTCATCAATGACATTATTGTAAAATCTAAGTCCGTCTTCATCCACTTGTGCCGTTTCAAAATCTTTTATCAACCGCGTCCATTGTATTGATGTACGAACAGAATTAAGTCCAATAGACTTCATCATCTGAATATCTTCTTTATAGCTGTTAAAAAAATTGGAAGTCACATTGGGACCGACCTGGTTGAAAAATTCTTGTGGTTCCCTATCAAACCAATAATCGAAAACATTATCGTGTCTCTTATAAAAACGGCCTTCTGTCTGTGGACCAGATGTTGCTGCACCCCACCAAAAATCTGCCGGAAAATTATATTTTATATTCACACCCATTCTTTTTCCTTCCTTTATTGATAAAATTTATGAAATGTTATTTGCTGCTTGTTTACAGAATATTTACTATGTCTGATCACTCGCTGTTAGTTTCCTCAAAGAAGGAAAAATTTATTTCAATAACACGAAATGGCCTATATGCCCTGCCTAGGGTATATTCCTTAAACATTTGTATAATATATGGTTTTAGGACATCCCCTCAGTCAGCTGTTTTTTTACTCAGTGATTCGTACATCTTTACCATCAGCTGTCCCATGTCGCGAATTGCCAAAGCCGTCATGAAATGATCCTGGGCATGTATCAGCAATATTGATTTTTCAACTTCCTTACCATCACATTCGGCGGAAATTAAGGCTGTTTGAATATCATGCGCCGCCCCTATTTCCTTGCCGGCAGCTTCAATTTTTTTGCGGGCTGCTGCTGCATCACCGTTTTCTGCCAAATTATTGACTGCTTCTATTACCATTGATCTGCCTGTGCCGGCGTGTAGTATCAGCTGCATGGATTGTTCTACAATTTTTTCATCCACTTTTCCAAATCTCCTATTCTTTATATTTTTATATTCGTAAATATTGTCAATCCGTATATCTTCCAATGGGAGAGTTTACGGCTTTCACTACAATGCTGTTCATGCGGCAGCCCCAGGAAAATTTATCTCTTTACAATCATGAGTCTGCCGTTTCCTCTTCAGCATCTTTTATCCGATTTGAGGCAATAACAAAGGGTGCATAAATAAATACATCCATTATAAGCCATACTATCTGCAATAGTCCACCGGCTATTGACCCTGTACCAATAGTTGCGCCAAAGAACAACGGCATCGTCCATGGCACCACATATTTAAAAATAGGGACCAACCCTGACGATATTGCCAGCCATCCCACCACCGTGTTAGCCAGCGGTGCTATTATATAAGGTACTAATAAAATTGGATTGAGAACTATCGGTAAACCAAAGGCCATCGGTTCTTGTATATTGAACAGCATTGCCGGAGCACCAAGCTTGGCCACTGCCCGCCAGCTTTCTTTTTTTGAAAATATGAATATGGCTATTACAAGCCCCATAATATGCATTAGACCGGCTTCGAAGAATCCATTGCTGAAAATATATGATGCCGTGCCTGCCTGATTAGCAAGCTGTGCGGGCATATAAACTGTATTTTGAATGGCAGCCGTAACATTGTGTCCATGAATACCGAACCACCAAAAAAACCATACTACAAACTGATACAACAAAGAAAAACCTAACCCCTGTGAAAATCCCATCAATGGTGCCTGAATGATTTTATAAATAAGATCGTTCAATGGCGGAACATCATACCATGACAAAAAGGCTGCAAAAATCGCAAAACCACCTAAAGTTATTAGCACAGGTACAAGTATGGCAAAAGACTGTGCTACTGCCGGTGGTACCGTTTCCGGCATATTAATCCGTATTTTCTTATTGTTCGATAATTTCACAAATACCCATGAAGCCACAGTTGCCACTACCAAGGCCGAAAGCACACCTTTATTGCCGAAATAATCCAATCCGAATCCACCGGCTTTGCCTATTGACTGCGGTGTCACTATTAAAAAGCAGCCGATACTAGTCAGTGTCGTGGAAAATTTATCGCCGCCCCAAATTCCACCCAAGCGGTAAGAAAATGCTATTACCAGTAACAAAGAAAAACAACCAAAACCTATTGTTACTACAAGATTGCACAACCCTTGCAGGCTTTTTAGTTTTGCCACAAAAGCTGAAGCCAGATAAGCGTCACCTGTCAAACCGGTTATCTTTCCACCCCAATTCATGCCATCCGGTCCCATAATAGTACCGGTAGGGTCGATTACAACCCATTCAATAATACCGAAAAAAGATCCGACTATTATAAATGGTAAAACCATTGAAAAAGCGTCCCGCATTGCCAGTAAATACTTATTGCTTGATATTTTGGCTGCTATCGGCATCAATACTTTTTCAAATTTTGATATTAGTGCTCCATCCATTCTTTTTCCTCCTGTCATTGTACAACTAAATTTGTATACTTCTATTAACTATCTGCAGTCTTTAACCAGTTATTATGTATATTAATAACAGTTAGCTTTATACTGCAAAATTAAAACTTACCACTATCCCCCTTATCATGACTTTGCAAATTTTACCTGCTTATTATTATAAGATTAAGTATGTCTTTTGTCAATAATGTTATATCTTTTATTTTTTTATGTACTTATATATAAGATAACACATCCGCGTCTTTACAGGTCCTCGTATTAGTTATATAATGGAATGGATAATTATTGTGCGGATATTTCCTATTTTTGAAAAAAGATCACAGATAATTAATTTTATATATATTTTTTGGAGGTGCTATTTTTTGGCAAAAGAACTGCAAAAATTGCAGATTATTCCCTTGGGTGGATTAGGCGAGATAGGCAAAAATATGACGGTGATTCGTTACGGTGATGACATTCTCCTCATTGATGCCGGTCTGATGTTCCCTGATGAAGATATGCCGGGAATTGATCTTGTAATCCCGGATATTTCCTATTTAGTTGAGAACAAAGATAAAATCAAGGCTATAGTATTAACCCATGGACACGAAGATCATATCGGGGCTTTGCCCTATATTTTACGTCAATTTGATGTTCCTGTTTACGGAGCACGGTTGACTTTGGGGATACTGGAAGGACGGTTGCGTGAAAATAACGTTGACTCCAGTAATCTTCATCCCATATCGCATGGTGATATTATCACTGCCGGCTGTTTCAGTGTCGGATTCATCCGCGTTAATCACAGTATACCTGATGCTTGTGCTTTATCAATAAAAACACCGTTGGGGATGATCGTCCACACCGGTGACTTTAAGTTTGACTATACGCCTGTCGACGGCAAAATGACCGATTTCCGGGCTTTTTCTGATTTGGGGAACCGCGGTGTTTTGGTAATGATGGCCGACAGCACCAATGCCGAACGGGAAGGACATACACCAAGTGAAAAAACAGTTGGTGTTGCTTTCGATCGTACTTTCCGGGCTGCCCGTGACCGCATTATTGTTGCCACGTTTTCTTCAAACGTACTTCGTATCCAGCAGGTTATGGATTACGCATTGAAATATCATCGGCACGTCGCAATCCTGGGCCGCAGTATGATAAACGTAGTCAGCATTGCTTTGAAGCTTGGTTATCTCAAAGCTCCGGAAGGTTTGATCATCGATATTGATGAAATAAAAAATCATCCGGCTAACCAAGTCGTAATAATAACGACAGGCAGCCAGGGTGAACCAATGTCGGCACTCACCCGTATGGCTATGTCGGATCATCGTAAGGTTGATATCGTACCCGGTGATACCATTATCATTTCCGCGACACCAATTCCCGGCAATGAAAAATTGGTTGGCCGGACTATTGACAATCTGCTGAAACTTGGTGCCAATGTCATTTATGGCCGGGATCAGGGTATTCATGTATCCGGTCATGCCAGTCGTGAAGAACTAAAACTCATGCATAATCTGGTAAGGCCAAAGTTTTTTATACCGGTGCACGGTGAATATCGTCACCTCGTAAAGCATGCTCAACTGGCAAGAGAAGTCGGTATGGATAAGGATCATATATTTATTGCTGAAAATGGCAGCATCCTGGAATTCACTCGTGATAAGGGTGCCATTGTTGGCAAAGTCCAGTCGGGTAAAGTATTAATCGATGGCCTTGGCGTCGGTGATGTAGGCAACATTGTGCTGCGGGATCGCCGTCAGTTGTCACAAGACGGTATTATAATTGTCGTTATGACGATGGATAAACAAAACTTCCGTCTTGTATCTGGTCCGGATCTTGTTTCACGCGGTTTTGTGTATGTTCGTGAGTCAGAAGAACTTATGAATGCTGCCAAGGAACGAGTGACTGACACTGTTAATAAATGCATGGAAAACAAAGTGACCGAATGGTCAGCAATAAAGACCAGTGTAAGAGAATCGCTGGGACGTTTTCTTTATGAACAGACAAGACGTCGTCCGATGATACTTCCTATTATAATGGAACTTTAATTCTGCAATTTGACAAACAACAAATAAACCTCCCAATCAAATTTTTATTGATTGGGAGGTATTTAAATTATGCCTATAAAGAATCTTAGTCCACAAAATTAAAAGCACCTGTAAAAATTCGCAAGTGCTTTTAATTTATGTGGAAAATAGAATGGGATATAGTAAATAGTGCGAAAATGCAACTATCTCACACTCAGTCTCAGGAAATTACATTCCCAAAATTCCTGTCCAATAACCTAATATACCTACTGCAAACAATCCAAAGATGATCCAGATAGGGTTAACTTTATTCTTCATGAGCTTGATGCATAAGAAGGTCAGCAGTAATGGCAGCAATCCGGGCATCAATTGGTCAAGTATCGTCTGGACAGTTGTTACAGCAACAGTACCATCTTGTTTAGTAATAGTTGATACAACCACCGGTACATTCATCGATGTCCATTTATTAACCAAGGCCCCCATTACGAACAGCCCTAAGATAGAAGCACCTTCTGTTATCTTTTGGAGCTTATTGCCGGCTACGTCGGAAATAACATCTGTACCTTTTTCATAACCATATTTTATACCATACCAGCGAACCAGCAGACGAATCAAGTTGAATAAAACAAAGAATAAAATTGGGCCGAAAAGACTGCCGCCCAATGCAAACGATGCACCGAGTGATGCAGTTATAGGACGGGCAGTTCCCCAGAATATAGGATCCCCAACACCAGCCAAAGGTCCCATCATACCAACTTTCAAACCATTGATAACACCATCACTGATATCCTTACCATTGGCTCTTTGTTCTTCCATAGCTGCCACAACACCAATTATTGGAGCTGTAACAAATGGATGGGTGTTGTAAAATTCCAAATGGCGTTTCAACGCCTGTTTGCGTTCATCACCAGTATATAATCTTTTGATAATAGGAATTACACCAAAGCAAAACCCCAGTGCCTGCATACGTTCCATGTTCCATGAACCTTGTGCAAAGTTAGAGCGAATAAACGTCCAAAAGAAATCACTTTTAGTTAACTTTTTTTCCATGATACTTTCCTCCCTTTCTCTCAGTCATCCAAATCGTCGTCTAAATCATCATCTTTACCACCGGCAGAACTCGCTGCTGGTGCCGCAACTGCAGTTTTGTTGTACTTAGGATTGAGCTGAATATAAACGATAGCCAGTACAAGACCGATTACACCAAAAGCTACAAGATTGAATTTAGTGAACGCTGCAATGACAAATCCAAGGAAGAAGAAAGGCATTAAATAATTTGCCTGCATCATGTTTATAACCATAGCATACCCAACTACTACGATGAATCCGCCGGCTATCTGCAAACCACCGGTTATAACTGGCGGTATAGCATCGAGCAGTGTTTGAACTGCACCGGTTCCAATATACATTGCAACCAATAAAGTAGGAACAGCAACACGCAGTGCCTGGATAACCAAAGCACCTAAATGGCATAAATCAATACCGCGCAGATTGCCTTCTCTGGCAAAAGCATCGGCTCTATGCTGGAAAAACACTGTCAGGGTACGGCATAAAATAGTGAGCACCTGACCTGCTGCTGCCAGCGGCATAGCGATTGCTATACCTGCACCAATGCTTTGATGTCCGGCAATAACCAAAATTGTTGAAATTGTTGATGCCAAAGCCGAATCCGGTGCCATTGCCGCACCTATGTTCATCCAGCCTAAGGCGATCATTTCCAATGTACCACCGATAATGATACCGGTAGTCATATCTCCTAGTATTAATCCGGTAAGTGTGCAGGCGATCAAAGGACGATGTGTTTGGAATTCATCAAGTACGCTCCCCATCCCTGCGATTGCTGAAACAATAAAAATTGCAATAAGTTGAGCACCACTGAGTACCATTGTAAATACCTCCTATATTATTATAAATAACTCCTTCAAATTTCGCAGATAAAGTTTTGCAAGAACTTATATCCTATAAACGACTTACTAGATTCTCTTGTAGCAGCTGTCAGTACAAACACTAAAAATCATACTATAATACCTGCCGCCATATTAAGAAAAATCTTAAAGCTTAATATAAACTATTAGTGCCATTTATAAATGCGAAATTTGAATAAATATTGATACCTTTAGTAATAGGTTCCACAATACATTTATTTTTTAAGAAGGCTCATCATATCAACTTTTTTGTCAGTGTCGACTTTCCTGCATTCCATTTCAATTCCTTTTTCGTGCAGTTTTTCAAATGCAGCTTCATCTTTTTCATCTACGGAAATTGCGCCGCTGACCTGACGTTTACCTTCTTTAAAGCTCATTCCACCAATGTTGATGCTTTTAATATCGACACCGGCTTCAACCATCCGCAGTACACTGGTTGGATTGGTAAATAGCAGCAGACACTTATCATCTGCATATTTAGGGTTATTATAAACACGAACCGCTTTGTCTACGCTTACTACGCTGGATTTTATACCTGGCGGGGCCACCTGCTTGAGTAAAGTTGCCCTAATATTATCAGCTGCTACATCATCATCACAGACAATAATTCTGGTGCATTTAGTAACTTTAGCCCATACGGTCGCAACCTGTCCGTGTATAAGACGGTCATCAATACGTGCTAATACAATATTCATTATAAATCGTCTCCTTCGTTTTCATCTTCTATCACTACCATACTTTTATGAAATTTCTGCACACCGTCACTGGCGGCCTGTATTGCCTTATTCATGGCGTCCATGATTGTGGCATCGGCGTCAGCATACAAACGGTAGTTGATAACTTCCACCAGCATCGGCAGATTTACTCCGGTAACTATGCCGCATTTTTCATTATCGGCTGCTACCCGGCAGGCTGCATTATAAGGACTGCCACCAAATAAATCATTCAATATAATAATTCCATTATCAATGCCGAGTTCAGAAATAGCTTTTTCGTATTTAGTGATCAGGTCATCAGGTCCCTCTCCTGGAACCAGTGTAACGGTTTTTAAATTATCTGGTTTCCCGCAAATCATTGCACAGGTATTAACTAATTCTTCAGCTAAGTGTCCATGAGTAGCTACAATAATTCCAAGCATCTTCTTCCCTCCCTCATCTTTTACTACTTTTAATATGCAAAATGCGTGCCAACTTTTGTGTGTCGGTTCAGGTGCTTTATTTATCAGCGTTTTATAAAGGCTATTTCGATATTGACACACTATCAAGTAACACACTGAAGCACATTCATAATATTTTAACACACTGTCATTGCCGTATTGACACACAAATATTTGGCAGGCAAAAAATATACAGCTTATTCTTTTGTCTACTCTTGGAATCATTAATAAATTACGCTCTTTAAAGCCCTCCTTAACAGGGAGGGTGGCATGGTGTAAGCGCCATGTCGGGAGGGT
>NZ_WIQU01000059.1 GCF_015732285.1 Pectinatus frisingensis | reverse complement strand
ATACAATTCTCGACTGATTTTTACATGGATGGGATTTATGAATTTGCGAAAGAACGTTGATAGCACCAAAACTTTACCATAAGTAAGATATAATATCCATAAATATTAAATCCGTTTTTGCTAAGCATATTCAATTACTTATTGTAAATTAAACAAGTAATATACCAAACATTACTTATCAAATAAAAACCTCCTGAATTAATATTTATTCTAATAATAATCCAAGAAGAATAGTTCATCTATTCTATTTACACATAATTATTACAGTCTCCCTTCAAGTCCAACTTTAAATAATTCACGTTGATAAATATGTGCTATATAAAACCAAACTTATTTAATGTCAACCACGTGTTTTACCTCCAGCAATATTGTAAGTAACACCATGAATATAACTTGCTCGGTTACTGCTCAAATAACATACTAAATCGGCTACTTCACTTAATTTGCCACACCTGCCCAAAGGAGTTGTCGATGTCCGTCTATAACCATCGCGTAATTGTACCACAGTAATACCACGAGTGTACGCCAAAGCAGTCTCGTATTCTGGTGTTCTAAGACCAGTTGCTTCTAAAATGCCTGGAGCAACGGCAATTACGCGTACGCCCATACGCCCTAGTTCTTTTGCCCAAGAACGTGTTAAAGAATTTACAGCATTTTTAGTTGCAGCATATATACTTTGTCCTTCTGAGCCCTCAAGACCACTTTCAGAGGAAATATTAATAATTATCCCTTTTTTACTTTTTACAAACTCGCGTCCAACTATTTGTGAACAGAAAAAAAGCCCTTTTAAATTTATATTTATAATTTTGTCAAATATACTTTCAGTAATTTCGTACATTGGAGAATTTCCCCCTGAACGATAATCAATCAATAATCCAGGAATATTGATGCCAGCATTATTAACTAAAATATTAATAGACCCAAATGTTTTTTTTGTTGCTGACACCATATCTTCAATACTCTTTTTATCTGTAATATCTATAGTAAAGTAAGATAATTTACCACTGCTCTTTTTTATGTCAAATTCAGGTTCTTTTTTATTTATATCACAAACGATGGCGTTAGCGCCATTGTCTAAATAGGCTTGAGCTATAGCTTTGCCAATTCCAGAAGCTCCTCCTGTTATAATGGCTGTTTTCCCTTCCAAATTTAACCATGAAGTCAAAAAATCACCCTTTTTCTAAATTTTATCATCGGCCATAGATTCTTCGTGTATATCAATGTAACTATGTGAGTCGGCTTTACTACTAGCCAGTAAGAAAAATAAAGCTTCAATTACAGTCATAGCAGCAAGTCTCGTAAGCACAAAACTGAACTCTGGGAAAAATAATCGTTCTCGCGAAATAGTATTAATATGATAATCAGCTCTTGAAGATAGTGATGAGGTTGCAGAATTTGTTATAGCAACAACAGTTGCTTTTTGCTTAGCAGCAACGTCAATAATGCTCAGGAGATTTTTAGATTCACCTGACGCTGATATTGCGATAACTACGTCACCTTTCTTCAATCTGTGTGCAATTACCAGCTGATGTTCCCAAATTGTCGAGGAAAAAGAAGTTATACCTAATTCAGTAAATTTATAAGCTCCATCCAAAGCGATGGGGATAGTATTGCCCTGTGCAGCAAACAATACTAGATTAGCATTTTTAATACAATTAATAATACATTCCAGATCTTTAATATTAATATTCAATATTGTTTGTTTTAATTCTTCATACTTATTAGCCAAAATATTTCGTAATGATTGTTCCAAATGATTAATATCAATGGTATTTGACACTTCAGCATTGTCGTGATTGACCATTTCTTTAGCCATTTTTATTTTTAAATGATAAAAACCCTTACAACCACATTTTTTACATACTCTTACAATTGTTGCCTTGCTGGATTCACTTTCATCTGCCAATTCGGCAACAGTCATATTTATAACTTGATCTGAATGTGCCATTATGTAATCAGCTACTCTTTTTTCGGCATCAAATAAATCATTGTAACAGGAAGCTATCTTATCAATTACATTAAAACCTTTTTCTCCCGGCATATACCAACACGTCCCTTTGTAATAGTAAACTTTTGTTTATATTTATATTATATATCAGGTGCGTGTTCAATAAAATATTGTTCAGATTCAAAGCTCCAAAAGTTATTATTTTTTTTAATGATTTGTGATAAAATTTTTCTAAAGTTATCATTCGCAGTGTCAAAATCTGATAGTTGTGTCAAAGGGAACTTTTTATTGGTATATGCTATTTTTTTACCACCATTTAGCTCTGAAAGGTGTATTGTAGTTTGTGCAACATCATTCAATCCTAAAACATGAGATACAATCTTAGCTACATTTATACACTGTGACTCGATCAATGATATAGCTTCTTTCATATCATTTGTATTACCACCGCTAGTTCCAACAATATGGGTAGCTTTGTAATGTACATTGTAAAAATTGATTTTGGGGCTAAATGCATGGTTAGTCGGTCCAGCAAAAAAATTTAGACATCCATCATAAGAAAGTAATGTTTCAGCCTGCTGAACTAGCTTTTCATCAGGGGCGAACACAAACACGTCATTAAACTCAACAAAATTTCCTATTATTTTTTGTATGGTTTCTTTGGTGTTTCCTGAGTCTTTTGTATTGATGTAGTATAGGTCTACTCCTTGCTTTTTTGCTTCGTCCTTAGGATATAACTTTTCAGCTAGATCAAGTTTTTCTTGTGTTCTTCCAGTAATAACTAATAATTTAGGCTTTTTAGGACCATGCAGTGCCAAATCAATTGCAAGAAAACCCATTGGGCCAGTTGCACCCAATATAGTCATGTTGCCGTTTTCCTTTATACCCATAACATGTTTATGACTGTACATCTTCTCCAAATGATAATTAGCATTAAAAGCACCTATAACGCAAGACAATGGTTCAATTAAGGATCCTTCAAAATATGTTTTACCATTATAATGAAGTAGGCTGCCATTTTCCATTATTTGATTTTGGATTATAATTTTTGTAGCATCACCGCCGATTAATTGGTATGAATAACCAGGTGCATAACAATTTTTTGCACCAATATTAGGTTGAATTACAAATTTATCACCGGGCTGAAATTCGGCAGCCCATTTTTTACCAACAGCTAAAATATTTCCACAAAATTCGTGTCCAATAATAATAGGATTTTTTTTAATATCATCCGGTACTTTATTATGCAGAACACCTTGTTTAACTGCCTTGAACGTTGACATGCACAGACTGTCAGTGATGACCTCCGCTAATATTTCGTCATTTTTCATTGTTGGTAAATCAAATTCTTCCAATCTTAAATCATTTCCACTATACAATCTAACTGCTTTTGTTTTCATTATCATGACCTTCTATAATAGGGTAAATTATATATTAATATGCTACGCAAATAATATATTTGTTGTATTAAAAATCTCAATTATGCTAGTATCCCTAATGCAGAGCCTACTATGCCAACCGCAAATAAAATAAATATTAACATTATAGGACTTATACGCATCTTTAATAATTTGCAGACTAAGAGTGTTAAACCCAATCCTAACATGCCTGGCATAAGCTGATCAAAAATATTTTGTAATGTTGTAGTAATAACTGAACCATCCGATGCGGTTATTTGTGAAACAACAACAGGAACGTTGATTACAGTCCATTTTGAGACTAGTGCTCCCATAACAAAAAATCCCAAAATAGAAGCGCCTTCCGTAATCTTCTGCAATTTATTGCCTTTTAGTTCATTTAAAACCAAATCTAATCCCTTTTTATACCCATAAAATAAGCCTAACCATAATGAAGCTAACCTGGCTAAATTAAATAAGGTAAAAAAAAGTATCGGTCCCAAAACACTTCCAGTCAATGCAATTGAAGCACCTAATGCAGCTGTTATTGGCCTGAGTGTTCCCCAAAAAATTGGATCACCAACACCGCAAAACGGTCCCATCATCCCAATTTTAATACTATTGATAGCACTTTCCTCAATTTTTGCACCATTGGCTTTTGCTTCTTCCATAGCTGCCGTAACACCGAGTACCGGACCAACGCATGCTGGTGTGACATTGAAAAATGACAAGTGCCTTTTTAAAGCAGCAACCTGATCTTCAGGCGAACTATATAATCTTTTTATTGCAGGAACCATATTAAAACAAAAACCTAGGGCATGAATTCTTTCAAAATTAAAGGAAGCTTGTTGAAAATTTGTTCTTATAAACATATTAATTAAGTCACCTTTTGTTAAACTTTTTTTAATATCCATTTTAATTCTCCTCACTCAATTATCTAATTCATCATCAAGACTATTAGCTACAACAGAGGTATTCATTGATGTCTGATTCATTTGAAATTTAGGATTAAGTTGGACATAAATCATTGCTAAAAAAAGGCCTAAAACACCAAAAGCGACTAAATTAAAAGTGGTGAAACCAGCAATTACAAAACCCAAGAAAAAAAATGGCAGCAAATATTTAGCACCCATCATATTTATAACCATTGAATACCCAACAACTACAATAAATCCACTGGCTACTTTAAGCCCAGTAGTTATAAAAGCGGGAATTAATGCCAATAATTGCTGCACACCGGCCGGACTTACGAATAATGAAATTAATAAGACTGGAATAGCCACACGTAATGCCTGTATAATTAGGGCACTAATATGACAAAAATCAATCGCACGGAAATTGCCATTTTCAGCATATTTATCAGCAGCATGCTGAAAAATAACAGTAATAGTTCTGGCAATAACTGTTAAAACTTGTCCTGCGGCAGCGACAGGAAGGGCAATTGCTATACCAGTTGCAATTGATTGATTGCCAATAATAACAAGCATAGCTGAAATAATGCTAGCCAAGGCGGAGTCTGGTGATTGCGCCGCACCAATATTCATCCAGCCTAGAGCAATCAGTTCTAATGTTCCACCTAAAATAATTCCTGTAGTAAGATCACCTAAAACCAAACCCACCAATGTACACGCAATTAGAGGTCGGTGCGTTTGAAAAGAATCTAAAACACTTCCCATTCCAGCAATAGCAGCAACTAAAAAAAGTAAAATAATTTGGAATATACTAAGCACCATAAATAAAACCTTCTTTCTTTCAAATTTAATATTGAATATGAATAATAAAGAAAATTTAAAATTTTGTCATTATATCTATTTTTACATCATTTGCAACTGGACGTATTTCAAGCTCTATACCCAACTGATGTAGTTTTTTGAATGTTTCTCTATCAAAATCATCTACTGATATTGCTTTAGTAATTTGTTTTTTCCCATTTTTAAACGACATACCACCAATATTAATGCTTTTTATAGGCACACCCCCTTCAATCATTCGTAAAACATCTTGAGGGCAGGTAAATAAAAAAAACACTGTATCATTTTTATATTTTGGATTGTTGTAGACACGAATTGCTTTTTCAACATCAACTACATTAACCTTAATGCCAGGTGGAGCAACCTGCAATACAAGTGCTTTGCGAATAGTATCGTTCATAACTTCATCACTGCAAACTATTATTCTTTCAGCATTTGCAGCTTTAGCCCATACAGTTGCCACCTGCCCATGTATCAAACGATCATCAATACGACATAGTCTTATTATCATTACAATTCCTCCAATTCTGATAAATATGATAATTCTTGGCTAGAACGGATATAACTTGATTTATTAGATAAAATCTTTTCTGCTAATTTTTGTATAGAAATATCTTTTTCATAGCGCGACATTAAAACATCAAGTATCATTGGTAAACTTGCACCAGCAATAACTAAACAACCTTTATTTTGCAATGCAATACTAGCAGCAATATTATATGGGGTACCACCAAATACATCAGTAATAATAAGTACTTCTGTGGAATTGTCTATACATTCTAAAAACTTACTTTTTAAAATATATAAGTCTTCTCCTGAAATAAACTCTACAATATTAATATCTTTTTGCTCTCCACAGATCATTTCTGCAGAATTTAAAAGTTCACTAGCTAAATGTCCATGCGATGCTAATATTATTTTCATATAATCTCTCCTTGATCGTAAAACGTAGTATAAAATAAAACCTTAAAAACAAAAGTAAAATCTTAATATTATCAAGAGATATAAGCTTTTTTTCAACAAAAAAACAATGACCTCCTAAAATGCAGTATAATTAGAGTGCTAACACCAATCATCCGTAAAGGAGTTCATTGCTATGCACATTATTATACTTCACTTTTTAACAATAATCCAATACCAACAAAAAATTATTCGCAGTCTCTTACGATTTATCTGCAACTATATTCCTCTTAAACAATGGTCGTGGGATGATTCACATTCCTTTAAGTACCAAAAGTTTAAAGTAGATAGGCTTCCTATTATGATTGATCATCGCAATGGATAAGATTTTGCTCTGCTGCAAAATATTACCACCAGCGTTATGGTAAGGCTGTAAAATCAATCAGCCACCGTTCTCCTGACACTTGCGTGTCTGATTTTTGCACCTGTCCATGTTGTGGTGCTGCATCTGATTATATTTATAAAAACAACAGTTCAAAAGGTCGATTCCTTTGCAAGGTGTGTAGCACAACTTGCACTTCAAGTGAAAAACGACCCACGCTGTACTGCCCACACTGCGATCACACTTTAGTTCACAAAAAAGATCGTAAATTTTTTAGAATCTATAAATGTGTTAACAAAAAATATTCCTATTATCTGCAAAATCTTAAGCATGTAGATAATGAGCATCTAACCCAGCCATATGGCAAAACTGCTACAAGCTGCATTATATTTACCGAGCATTTGTTGTTAATTTCTTCCGTATAGCTTTAAATTTCTTACCGGCTAACGCTTCTTCCCTGCACTTTCGTAAGCATGATACACACATAACGAGACTGTGCCTGACGATGCTGTGAATCTTGGTTTATCCTTGCATAAAACCGCTCAAGCTATGCATGAGTTATTTAATGTCTCTATTTCCCACCAGCAGTTCGCTAATTATGCCAGAACGGCTTCTTTACTGGTTAAACCTTTTGTAGATTATTATGACTACCAGCCATCTGCCACTATGATTATCGATGAAACTTATATAAAAGTTCGTGGAATTAGGGATTATATGTGGTTTGTTATGGATGCTGTTTCCCGTTCAATCCTCAGTTACCACGTTTCTGATTTACGTGATACTGGTTCATGATTCTGGTTCTACGCAAAGCTTTCCATTCTTTAAAAAATCTGTCGGAAAGTTTCCGCCTTATTGTTGATGGCTCCAGCGCGTATCCTTTTGCTGCCCAGCAGTTTCAGATGACCTATGGTGATGCTTTTAAGTTTGCTGTTACCCATGTTATTGGTTTAACCAATGATGACGATGTTTCAAAGAAATTTTGTCCTTTCAAGCAGCTTGTTGAACGATTAAACCGTACTTTTAAGTCATCATACCTTGTCCGCTGCGGCTACGATAATTACAATGGGTCTAGCTGTAATGTAGCTCTTTGGATTGCCTACTACAATTTTCTGAGGCTGCATCAGAGCATATATAACAACGTTCTGAATAAAGTAACCAAATTAGATGGTACAAAAAATATGCCTGGCAAGTGGCAGATAATGATTTATTTAAGACAGCAGACAATTCTTCGGTTACAGGGAACAGCAACACGCTGCTTAAATAATTCTCTTGGAAGGGCATAACAAAACATTACTAAGTTATAAGTGCTGTCTTATATTGATAGCACTGTTTTGCTATGCCCTTCCAATTCTCAATGCCAATGAATGCTGTTCCTTTTTATACAGTTTTTCTAATTATTTTGCTGGTTTATGCGATTATTTCCTTTTTAACTGTTCGTTTTTACTTGTCTTATTTTTTCATAGCGTATTTTACACTATCATCTGAAATTTATTAAGCTTAACATCTTAAAAATTTTATTTCATTCAAATAATATGTATGAAACTTTTTTTAATATGATTATATTATATTAGTGAAAAAAAGTTTTGTCAATACTATATATAAAGAAATTTATTTCTTAATATTTAAACTATCAATGTATACACATAAATAATGTCTACTGCGTAAAAACGATTTTTGGGGAAGCATTCATTAGAACGACCTTAAAAATGCCTACACGATGTTTATTACCAAATTTAAAATTTAAGCGCACTAAAGCTTGCTCAGATTCAATGCCAAAATCAACAAGGCGGCGAGAGTATATCACATTTTGTGTAAACCTCATGGATTAATACTGGAAATACCTCGGTTGTCAATCAACAGCCGAGCTACTTTTTTACCATCATTCCAAATCAGCTGATTCGATACGGTCAGCGAAATAAATGCAAAACCGGGAAATAATTTCATTCCAGTCACGGTTGCTGGTCCTCGCGATATGGGAAACGTCCGTCCGATTCCTCTTCACAGCCTATGGATTGAACTTACCTTTCCGATCATGAGGAATGTCGAGAGGATCCCCATTGTAGATGTCACGATTTTTTGCTATAACCATTCCAGTTGTCATCCGTATCTTTGTTTTTATAATCGTACTTGGAGTAACCAAGATGCACATCCATCTCAGCTTCCAGCATTGCGTATTTCCGAAGAGATCCCTGAGCATGTTCTGCGCATTCTACGCGTCTTCTGGTTAATATGCACTCAGCAATTTCTGGAGAAATTCTTTACGTTCTGGGGAAAATTTTCTTTGCATGTCCATAATAATACCGCTGGTATTGATAAGACTCTATACAATATCAGCGGCATTATGTTACACAATATAAGTTATCTTTATATTTAAAATAAACCTGCTATTAATTCACTTCCTTTAATAAACAACCAACCTACCCATGTTGTGACAGGTCCGACCAAATTAGTAATGAATGTGAATTCTTTTACCGAAGTAATTTGAGAATCCACTGCGGCTTTTGTAAATTCCGGCGCCAATGATGTGCCCGCATAGAAGATCACTATGATGATGAAAATACCGGAAATCAACATACGAAAAATATTTCGTTTGCAAAAAGGGGCTATTATTGCAAATAAAAACATTAATGAAGCCAAATCAGCAAATGGTAAAACTTTATTTCCCGGTAAAACAAAAGCTAATGCTATTGCAAACGGCAGCAGCAGTAGTCCTGTTGATAAGACTGCCGGATCATCGATCAGCAGCGCTGTATCCATTCCAATATAGAACTGCCTATTTGGAAACCAAATCTTTAGTTTTTTATTGACGTGTTCTTTTACCAATACCAATCCTGACACTAAAACATTAACCACTACCGGCAGCAAATACATTGCAGCAGCGATATTTACTGCCAATGTCAAAACTTTAGGCATATCATATCCGGCGAGTATTCCCATGATTGCCCCAATAATCGCACCAAAACTAATAGGTTCACCTAAAATACCCAGCCGCTTGTTGATAGTTTCAGGATCAAACTGTATCTTATTTAATCCAGGAATATGTTCGCAAATCCAGTTTCCTGCTATCCCAAATGGTACCCACGCCAAACAAGTCAAATGAGGAAAAGAAATCCCATCCAAGTTTTTATTGGGAAATTGCCTCTGAATAATTGGCTGCGTAATATCTGCCACAATAAGCGTTAAAGCATAAATAATCCAAACGGCTATTACAGAAATCCAAAAATTATCCGTGCCTGCATAAATTGCTGTACCCACAAGCAAGAATATCCAAAAATTAAATATATCCAAATCCACTGTTTTTGTGATATTAGGAATCAATAATATTGCATTTATAACCAAAAAACCAATAACTGTAACCAGCATGATTGGCGAACCCCAGCTAATCGTAGATGCTGTTCCCCATCCTACGTCAGTGACCGTAAGTTGCAATCCAAGCCTTTCTACCATAGCCTTAGATGCCGGACCAAGTGCATTCAGCATCATTGTGATAACCATGGAAACTCCAGTAAATCCAACTCCCACCAGCATACCAGCCTTAAATGCCTTAGCCGGATGCATTCTGAAAATCATGCCCACCACAAAGAAAATTATTGGCATCATAACTGCCGACCCTAAATTAACAATCATGTTAATTATTGGCATATTATTCACGCTCCTCCTATAATACAGGACTGCTGCACATAAAGCATTTTCATTCATAAACACACACTATCCGACTTTTTTGTCCGTCCTTAGAAAAATGAACAATCACTAGCAATGATATATTGCATTTCTATGATGTAAATGTATCGTGCGACAGTCCCTTTTTTTATAATTTATTAATTATTTTTATCTTTTAAAAATCTCTCTGCAAATAATTTAGGAGTATTTTTAAATGCATCTGCTGTTGTACCTGCCAAATGAGAAGTTAAGGTCACATTTGGTAATGTTAAAAATGGAGAATTTGCTGGTAATGGTTCATCATCAAACGTATCAATTGCCGCACCGGCTAATCGTCTTTCCGATAGGACGCGTACCAGTGCCTTCTCATCCACTAAGGCTGAACGCGCTGTATTTATAAAATAAGTTTTTTCATCCATCAACTCAAAAATGTGCTGATTGATAATATGATGTGTTTCCTCAGTAGCCCGCATATGAATTGTAACTATATCGGCTTCCTGCACAAGTTCTTCAATATTGTTATATTTTTTTGCCCCTTTAGCATCGCTAACATATGGATCATAATAAATTATCTTGGCACCAAATCCATCCAAAAATTTGGCTACGAGTTGTCCTATATGTCCAAAACCAATAATTCCAATGGTTTTTCCGCCCAGTTCAGGAATATTATCCTTATTAGGAAAATCCTTAAACCAAATATCCCTATGCATTTGTGCATTAGTCCGGGCAATATTTCTGGTTTCCGACAAAATCATGCCAACAGTGAACTCCGCCACAGCTCTGGCATTTCGTCCTGCGGTATTTAAAACTTTTATTCCTTTACTATTGGCATATTCTTCATCCACATTTTCTATACCGCCTCTTAAGACTCCTATATATCTTAGCTTTGCAGCTTTATCAATTATATTTTTGCCAATCGGCGTAAACTGTGTGATGATTAAATCAAATGTATCGATATTTTTCAATAATTCATGATCATTCACTTCGACAGCATTAGCCCCATGCTGCTCAACTTTGATATTATCATTTTGCAGCGCTTCAACTGATTTATGGCTCCAATCGCGAATTTCAACTGTATCACCGTTATCTTCAAAAGCTTTTAATCCATTTTTTAACATTTCCGGTGTGATCAAATTATCACCAAATGCCAATATTTTCATAATCAATCTCATCCCTTATATTTAAATTTGTATTATCTCAGTGCATCAGCATACCACCGGTGACATCCACAGTTGCCCCCGTCATATAACTATATACATCGGAAACAAATAAAGTACCCATTTTCGCTATTTCTTCGGGTTCCACTACCCGCCCCATTGGAATTCTATTTACATAATAATTGGGATCCTTATCAAGATTTGCCTGAATCATCCTCGTGTGCATAATTCCGATGGCGATGTTATTACTGTTTATTCCCTTCTTCGCCTGTTCTCTGGCAAAAGAAGCATTAAAGGCAATCAATCCCGCTTTTGAAGCAGCATAGTGTGAATGTCCTGTTGTAGAACCGTAATAAGCTGCCTGACTGGTTATGTTTAAAACATGTCCGCCATGACCTTCTCTATTTGCATATTGGGCAAATTTCTGACATAAAAGAAACGGTGCCCTTAAATTTGTTTCCAACTGCAAATCCCAGTCTTCAGATTTTATTTCAGTAACCAGTCCGGTCAGCCATACTCCGGCATTATTAATCAAAATATCAATTTGTCCAAATTTTTTATGAACTTCATCGAATAACAGTTTTGCCTGTTCAACTTTCGATAAATCCGTTTTAAAACCGTAGGCCTTCACCCCTATCTGAGTGGCTGTTATCTTTTCTACTTCACCTGGATTTTCTTTTTCACTGTAGTAGCTGAATCCGACAGTCACACCCTCTTTTGCCAATTCCAGTACGAACTGCTTTCCCAATCCCGTCGCTCCACCGGTAACAAGTGCTTTTTTACCTTTTAACCCCAATTCCATGATGCTCAATCCTTTCAATTTTCAATTACATACCAATTCTTTAGCTTTTGGTTTTAATAAAACAGTATTTTCAATATTTGCCCAGACATCAGCTTGACTGATTACAGATTTTTTATATAATTCATATTTTTGTTTATATACTCCGGCCATAGTTGGATCAGGTTTTATTACCTTAGAAATATTTACCATATTTTCAGCAGCTGCGTGAAAATCAGGAAAAACTCCCGCCATAACACCGGCTGCCATTGATGTTCCTAAAGCGCCATTTTCCTTAACATTTACTAATTGCAATGTCCTTTGGAATACATTGGCAAACATTTGCAGCCATGTTTCTGAATTAGTTATTCCTCCGGCGATTCTAATTGGTGCATCCAAAATATGTTCATTAATATTCATAAGTTTTTCAACATGCGATTTATGGGCAAAACATACTCCTTCGTAAATTGCAGCAACAAATTCAGCCAACGATGTTTCTTTAGTTGCTCCTATAAAACCTGCTGAAGAATTGGCAACTCCCGCATTTGAACCAAAAATGAACGGATAAAAAATAAGCTTACTTTCCCATGGCTTAACAGACTCTACCAGCCTTGAACAATAATCGTAAACACTGCTTTCATCATCAACAATTTTCAATAATTTTGAATGAGCCTTTAAAAATGTATCAATAAACCATGTAAGATTTGAACCACTTGTTGGTGATGCCTCTGTTAATAAATGTTCTCCCGCAAGAGGATAATCCGAGGTCATAAATAAATCTTTTACTACTGTTATTTTATTATCAATATATTGATTTATACTCCATGTGCCAGTCACAATCGATAATTGATTATGTTTCACCAATCCCGTGGAAAGAGCGCTCGCTGTTATATCAATCAGTCCACCCGCTACCGGAGTTCCTCTGACCAACCCCGTCTTTTTACTCGCTTCTTCAGTAATTTCTCCGGCTTTTTCAGATGAACCAACTAACGGTGGCATTTTTTTCAACCATTTTTCTATACCAAAATATTCGAATACGGCTTCATCATAATTTTCCGTATCTTGATTAAATAAAGACGTCCCACTAGCATTTGAAACCTCAAATCCCGCCTTACCTGTTAGCCAGTACCTAACCAAGTCTGTTATCATGAACACATATTCAACCTTGTCATAAACCTCAGGTTCATTTATATCCAGCCATTTTAACAACGCCGGTGGCTGCGAACTCCAGATCGTTGCATACGTGCGCGGTCGTACAACATTTTCATAATTTTCATCCGACAACCATTTCTCAACGATTCTGTGGGCTCTATTATCTGTTGATATAATCCCATTTCTGACATAATTCCCATCTTTGCCTATAAGATATAGTCCATTCCCATGTCCAGTTGCAGATATCCCGATAACATCCTTAGAATTAATTCTGGACTTCTCTATAGCTCCCCTTATTGCTTCAAAATTAACACGTTTCAATTCGTCCATATCTCTTTCTGTCCAATATTCATAAGGAGTCAGCATATTTGTATAAGTGGTGCACTGTGCAACTTCCCGTCCTTTTAAATCATAAATAGCAGCCTTGCTCGAAGTTCCTCCATTATCAATGCCCATCAAATATTTCGACATCTTTAAATCTCCCTTCTAATCCCATAACTCTGTTTTGCTTGTGGTAATTCCACACATGCCTGCTGCAAAAATCTTTGCCACCATTTTTGAATCCCTGACAAATCCTCCGGCAATAAAAGGGATTCCACTTCCTAACTGTTGCAAATCAGCAAATTCCTGCATAGCACAATATGCCGGCAGTGTTTCTATAGCATCAAATTTATTTTTTCTTAATATTTCAGAAGTCCTTTTAAGCGATCTGCTATCAATCAAAAAGAAACGATAGACTACTATCAATCCTAAATTTTTAGCCATATTTCCTGCTTGGATATTCGTTGTAAAAACACCATCTAAATGATACATATTCTTAAGTAATTTCATACCTGCAATATCAGGTGCAAATCCCCCGATCAATTCCAGATGCGCAAATGCCTGTTTACCATGTTTATGCACATAGTCTACTTGTAACATCAGATTTCCTATATCGGTATTGCTCAATAATATAATTGGTGATTTAGCCTTACATGATAAAGACAGATATTTCATCTCTCTGACCGAAGGTATTACAATATTTTTAAATTGCATAATAATTTCTCCACATAATTTAGTATTTTTCTAATCAAAGTAAAAAATTATTGCATTGACCATGCTAAGAGATTGTATAGTTAAGCATTTAATCGCAAAAATGCAATTATTCTGTTAAACATTTAATATCAAATATTTAATTCATTTTTTATCAATACTCTGATTTTACATTTTCATAAATTTGAAGAGCCTCTTCAACATTTTTATTATCATGAATTAAAGCTGACAAAGCAGCTACCTTTCCAACCGGGTTAGGATCTTGTGTAATATTTCGTCCACAAGCAATACCCTTCACTCCTGCCTGCATTAGATTGTGAACATATTCAAAATAAGTTTTATTATCGGTTTTCGGACCACCAAGAGCGACTGTAGGTTTTACCGCATTTTCGACGATTTTTTTATCGATTGCAATATTACCGGTAAATCGTGTCTTTATGATATCTGCTCCATACTCTGAGCCCAATCTGGCCGCAGTCTTTATATATTCCGGATTTCCTGAATTAGGATATTTATCAATGACTGGATAGGAACAAGGCAGTGTTTCCGCCAACACCGGAACATTCCATTCTGTTCCCTGCTTTGCCAGTGACGAAAGCATTTTATGTGAAAATTCTTCTCTGCTTTTATCTCCCCCCGGAAATGTCATACACACAACACCATCTGCACCCAATTTCAAAGCATCAGTTACATCAAAGAATTGTGCCGTGTCCGGTACATTATTATTAAATACATCCACCGATCCATCTACCCGTAAAACAATAGGCACATCCAATAAATCTTCTGCAAACATTTGTGCCTGTCCATAAGTGACTAAAGCACAATTCAATCCATACTTTAAAAGATTTTTTACATTTTTGACCGAAAAATCAACACCTTCTGTGTGAGCACTAAAACCAAAACCATCAAGTGCCACAATAATAGTTTTTCCATCTTTCCCGAAAATTCGATTCATTCGTTTTGCCTTATCCATATAAACTTCCTCCTTAAAATATTACAAAAAAATAGAGCGCTCAAGTAAATTAATAAAAGCTGCCAGCTCTTATTAATCTAAATGAACGCTCTGTATTTCTTGTTCACAAAATCATCTTTAATTTTTACACTCTTATTCTAACTCTTAGCAAAATTATTGTCAATACAGAATTTTAGTTTTATTGACAAATTTCCAGCATATATGGTAAAAACAAAAAATTCATAATTTGCTAAAAATATTCATTAGGGATATTATAGATAAAAATGGCTGCCGCACATTACCATTCTTATAAAAGCAATACTAATCGTGCAACAGCCCTATATTAAATATTCAGGTAACAAATAAACTTTACCAAAGGAGACACAAACTATGTCTGAAGAAATTGAACTGGGTGATTTAATGCTGGACTGTGATAATGAAGAACGTTTAAGTAACTTTTACCACAAACTGCTTGGCTGGAAAAAACATCAAATGTTTGGGCACCCCGCAGTAAGCAGCAAAAACGGCCTGACGCTTTTATTCGTCGAAGACAATAACTACATACCACCAATATGGCCGGAAGAAAAAGGCAGACAACAAAAACAAATGCACCTCAACTTTGAGGTAAATGATTTGGCAGTTGCCGTACACAATGCAGAACTATATGGTGCAGTCAAGGCAAAAAATCAATTTGGTGGCAGTCAATTCATTACATTCTTCGACCCTTCCGGACACCCTTTTTGCCTTTGCGCTAAACATAAATTCTAAGCTTCTATATAAATAGATATTTCCAATCTTAATTATTGGTATTAAGCCGCACTGCAAAAGCGATTCTACCATTTGCATAAGATACATTAATTTTCCCCTTGAGAAGCTGTGTCAGTTCCTCTGCTATGGACAGACCTATGCCATATCCGCTTCTTTTACTGTTATGGGATATATCACCACGATAAAATCGTTCAAAAAAACGGGAATAATCGATGTTAGCACCATCAGCATATGTATTGGAAATAATAATATCTGCCATTTTTTTCTTACTTTTTATAAGAGATATTTCAATACTGCCGCCATCGTCGCAGTATTTAACAGCATTATCAACAAGAATATTTATAAGTTCATACACACACTTTGCATCAGATTTGATATATACCTGCGGGGCAATATGGCAAAGAAGCTTTTTCCCTTGATCCTGCGCCATTTGTCGAAATGCCCCAGCTATGCCAGTTACCGTTTCCGATAAGTCAATTTTTTCAATAGCAAGATCAGCGTGGGAGCCTTCTCCCCTTTTAGCCAGCATAATAAGATCATTTATCAAATTGGATAATCTTTGAACTTGTTTCAAAATACTTTCTGTCCACTGGCTTTTCCCACTGATCATTTCTATAGCTTCAGTATTAGTTGAAATAA
Source organism: Pectinatus frisingensis (assembly GCF_015732285.1). Classification (GTDB taxonomy): domain Bacteria; phylum Bacillota; class Negativicutes; order Selenomonadales; family Selenomonadaceae; genus Pectinatus; species Pectinatus frisingensis. The sequence goes on along the minus strand of NZ_WIQU01000059.1, from coordinate 2,277 downwards.
TAGCAATAGGTGTTTTAAGTTCATGCCCGGCATTGGTAATGAACCGTTTCTGATTTTCCATGTTACGGATAAAAGGCTTAATAGCCATATTACATAAAGCAGCTAAAATAATAACATACAGTATAATACAAACGAGACCTACCTTGAGCGAATAGCGCATAAATGACTCAACAGCATCTACATCATGCGTACAATCCATAATGACAATAAGAAAATCACCATTAAAATCTTTCGTCAGCATATAAGCATAACTGGCTCTGTCTTTTTTAAAAATTCCCTCAGTCTTTCCTGCCTGCACAATGGCCTGTGCATATTGGATCGCTTCATTCTTTGTAAATGCTACAGTATTTTGGGTATTAATCATCTTGACATATCCATCAGGACCCATGACAACGCTGAAAAAACGGACCTGATACGAAAAATCCGGTGTATCATCAGACCAATTTCTATCACCGAACCAACCGCCGCCCGGTACCATTTTATTTGGCGGCACATCACCGCCATTTTGTGAAATATATGAAAGGACCGACTCGACCTGCCCATTCATCCGCATATACGCAATCGTATTAATCAGACCCAGCACCCCAACAACAACAATAATAACTGCTATCGTTGCCATTAATATAAATTTTCGCCGCAGTCTTTTTATAATGTTCATGATTTTATACCACCTGCCTTATACATAAAACATAGCAATTGCAACTATATTTTTCCCCAAATACCTCTCAACCCGCTTTTCACCTTTCCACCAGTAAAAAATCTTCTCCCTTATTCCCTTCAATCCTAATATCAGCATTAACAGCTTCTAGTTTTTTCCGCAAATAAGACACATAAATCCAGACAACCGACTCGTCCACATCTGCCTCATTCTTCCAGACATGAGAGAAAATCATACTTGTTGACAATGCTTTTCCAACATTGAGCATAAAAAACTTCATAAGCTTTGTTTCTTTACTGGATAAACTAATAGAATTTTTACAGGATAGCTGCTGCTCTTCAACATCCAAATCGACTGCACCGACAGAAAGTTTTGTCGGTGTGTAAGAAACGGTGCGCCTTGTCATAGACCGGATACGCGCCAACAGTTCTCTCATGGCAAACGGTTTTGTCAGATAATCATCTGCGCCGGCATCAAGTCCGGTGATCCGATCATCTATTTCAGCCTTGGCAGTCAGCATTATTACCGGTGTCACGTCACCGCTGTCACGCAACTGTTTCAGCGCCCCAATGCCATCCAGCTTAGGCATCATAATATCAAAAATCATGCAGTCATATGTACTTTCCCGTGCTTTTTCTACCGCTGCCAATCCATTATATACAGCATCTACCTCATAACCGGAATGTTCCAGTATGGCCGTCACTGCAGCTGACATATCTCGCTCATCCTCTGCCAGTAATATCTTCACTTAATTTATCCCTCGCAATCATTGTTCACTACAAATCAAATTCCGTATCGTCTGCATTGATACATCACATGCAGCTAACTCATCAGCACAGCGCTTCAATTCTCTTTCTATAATATCAGTATTTTTAACATCATGCTTATATTTCATCTGATGTTCCAAACTAGCCCATGAATCCATGGCAATAGTCCTTATCTGTATTTCCGCAAAAAAATGTCCGGGATTTGCTCCAGCTGGATCTTCGTAAGGCTCCGTAAATTCAAGGATCATATGGTAGCTGCGATACCCATTCGGTTTGACATGCTTGATATAATCTTTTTCCTGTACTATACGGCATCCCGCCATTGCCTTAATATACCTGACATTCAAATAAATATCGTCAACAAACCGGCAGACAATGCGAATACCAATTGCATCCTTTATATTCAAAAGAGCTGACTGAGATGTCTCGGGCAATCCCTTGCGACGACATTTCTCTGCCATGCTGTCAGACGATTTGATACGATATATTAAATGCTCATACGCCATTTCACCATTTTTAGCTTTTTCCTGTTCATTATACGCTTCAATACGGGCAGCAATATCTGCCAAAACTGCTTTTAAAGCTGGTCTATACTTTCCGTATATATCATCTGTCATTCACACTTCACCTCAACCACAATGCAATTCATTCAAATTTGCAGTCAAATTACATAGTGCTGATTATGTCATTACTTTTTTTAATTGTCAACATTCTTACCTATAAAAAATATTCGTCACGCTTATAACTAAACCCTCTGCCATATGAAACATTGCCATCAGATTTATAAAAACAAAATAATCTTTAAGAATTTTTATAAACCACATATCTTTAAGCCCTCCTTAACAGGCAATT
>NZ_WIQU01000020.1 GCF_015732285.1 Pectinatus frisingensis | reverse complement strand
TCAATACGTTACTGGATCAAGAAGCCGCCGAGCTTACTAACGCTGCCAAATACGAGCGTTCGAGTCAGCGTAATGGCTATCGGTCCGGTCATTATAGCCGCGCAACCTCCAGACTACAGCTGGAACCATTTCTTTGAAAGTTCCTAAATTAAAAGGCATTCCTTTTGAAACGGCTATTATTGAGCGTTATCGCCGCCGCGAAAGCAGCGTTGAAGAAGCTCTTATCGAAATGTATCTGGCGAGTGTTTCTGTTTGCCGCGTTGAGGATATTACAGAGGCTCTTTGGGGTTCCAAAGTATCGTCCGGCACCATCAGTAACCTAAACAAGAAAGCATATGCCCATATTGAAGAATGGCTAAATCGCCAGTTTTCGAGCGAAGAATATCCATATGTATTCGTTGTATCTATTAAAAGCGCAGTTGGGGTGGTGAATTTGAAAATGTCGCCATTCTAGTAGCCATTGCCGTAAATCAAGATGGGTTCCGTGAAGTAGTCGGTGCTGCTGAAGGTATGAAGGAAGATAAAGAAGGCTGAAAAGGATTCCTTTCTTCCCTGCAAAGCCGTGGGCTCAAAGGTGTCCAGCTCGTTGTTGGGGACAAATGCCAAGCGATGTGCGACTCTGTGACGAAAATATTCCCAGAGGCGAAATACCAGCGATGTAGTGTACATTTCTTCAGAA
>NZ_WIQU01000017.1 GCF_015732285.1 Pectinatus frisingensis | reverse complement strand
AGATAACCCCTCAGCCGGCTGCACCGGCAGCTCCCCTGGAAGGGAGCCTTTGGACTAGTCATTCTTAAAAATGTCTGCCTATAAAAGGACGGACATTGGAACCACGCGCAGCGTGGTAAGCTGCATATTTTTCTAAAATCATTCTTAACAATAACTATGCTATGGCACAAAAATTTCACCACTTAAACATCAGACAAATTACAATTATTATCGAAATTCATTTTCTGGAAGGCAGGGATAAAATGACAATCTCCCTTGAAGGAATAAAAAAAATATATCAAATAGGCACTCAGGAAGTTGCCGCTTTAAATGGCATTGACTTGAACATAGCGAAAGGTGAATTTGCTGCCCTGATGGGTCCTTCTGGTTCCGGTAAGTCCACCCTCATGAATATTCTTGGCTGCCTTGATCGCCCTACAGTCGGTTCATACCGACTGGATGGTGATGAAGTATCTCATCTTAGCGATGACGCCTTGGCTAAAACCCGCAATAAAAAAATTGGGTTCGTATTCCAGAACTTTAACCTGCTTTCCCGTATAAGTGCTCTGGACAATGTGGCTTTACCACTTGTTTATGCCGGTATCGGCCACAAAGAAAGAATCGAACGTGCTTCATTTTTTCTAAAGGCAGTCGGTCTTGATACCCGTGCCGACCATCAGCCTAATGAACTATCCGGGGGACAGCGCCAGCGTGTTGCCATCGCCCGGGCACTGGTCAATGATCCCAGTATAATCATGGCCGATGAACCGACCGGTAACCTCGATACAAAATCCACCAGAGAAATAATGGAAATCTTCATCCAACTGCATAAACAGGGAAAAACTATTATCCTTGTTACTCATGAACCCGAGATTGCATCCTGTGCTTCAAGACAGTTACTGGTTCGTGATGGTAAAATAACACGTGATGCCGGTAAGGGGGAACGAATGGATGTTGTTTAAAGAAAGTGTAGCAATTGCCCTAAAAGCTTTATTTTCCAACAAATTGCGTTCTATTTTGACCATGCTTGGCATAATAATTGGCGTTGCTGCCGTAATAGCAATGGTATCGCTCGGTATGGGCGTACGAAAAAACGTTCAAAATTCAATTGCCAGTCTCGGCAGCAACATGCTCATTGTGCAGGCTGGTGCCCCCAAGGTCAATGGTGTGAGACAATCCGCCGGCAGCGGCGAAACACTAAAGCTTGATGATTCTGATGCCATAAAAAAGAAAATCAAAAATATCGATTATGTTGCTCCCAGCGTACAAAGCTCAAAACAGATTATTTATAGCAACCAAAACTGGAATACCGTCGTCTATGGTATAACTTCAGATTATATGGCAATACGTTCGCTCAGTGTAGCCAGTGGTTCATTTATAACCACCAATGATATGCAGACACGCTCACGTGTTGCTGTAATTGGTACTACTGTTGCCTCAAATTTATTTGGCAGTGTCAATCCAGTGGGAAAAACCATCCGCATAAATAACGATCCTTACAAAATAATTGGCGTATTGGCAAGCAAGGGACAATCTTCTATGGGCCAGGACCAAGATGACTGTGTACTGATCCCGATCAGCACCGCCATGGAAAGATTGATGGCTATTACCTATATCAGAACAATAAATGTGCAGGTTTCTTCAGCAGATAAAATGGACCAGGTCCAAAGTGAGATTGAGACTTTACTGCGTCAGCGTCATAAGATCAGCAATCCCGATGATGACGATTTTCAAGTGCGAAATCTCACCAGCCTGATGGAAACAATGACCAATACCACAACCATGATAACACTGCTGCTGGGTAGTATTGCCGCCATTTCCCTGGTTGTCGGCGGTATCGGCATTATGAATATAATGATGGTGTCCGTAACAGAACGTACCAGAGAAATTGGTATAAGAAAGGCCCTTGGCGCCACTTTCAACAATATCATGATGCAGTTTCTTATCGAATCCATCGTCGTGAGCGTCATCGGTGGATTAATTGGTATATTATTGGGTTGTGGAGCATCATTGGCAATAGCCAAATTTGCCGGATTTAATACTGTGATAACACTCTTGCCGATATTGCTTTCTTTTTTCTTTTCTGTCGGTATAGGCCTGTTTTTTGGCATTTATCCTGCCAGAAAAGCAGCCAAATTAGATCCAATTGAAGCCTTGCGTTACGAATAAAACACACTTTCAGCGTATCTTTCATCTTACATGATTACAATTGACTTTTTGTCATTTTATGCTATAATATTACTATATTAATGGACAGTTGGTAAGTTGTAATTAGTCGCTCAGCTCGTTTAAATATAGTTATATGCACTAAAAGCTGAGCAATCGTTGCTTCAGCTTTTTTTATTCTGGGAAGATACGACGTAAATCGACTATCGATAACTCAAATTTCATAACATAATTATAACTTTGAGCTTTTTCAACGCCTATCATCCTAATAGGCGCTTTTATTTTACATATTGACTCCAATACTTCTTTAGCAACGTAGCTGAAACATAAGGATTAAATCATAAACTGTCCTTGAATTACAAAAATTACAATCACACTAATTGATATTACAATAAAACGAATGGAGTGATTATTGTGAGCCTAGCCGACAAACTAAAAACTCTCACTGTAAGCAAGGGACTTGAACTTATCTCCGAATATCTTGAAAAAGACCCAGAAGAAAATATTCCCAAAGTAATGAACATGGTAGACAAGATTTTCCCGCATGACTTATACAGTGTTGCCCGTAAAATGATTCATGAAACTATAGACAAAAAAGACAATATGTACCAGCTTATTTTGTATGCATATCAGTTGGACGCTGGTGTAAGAAGAGCTTTTTTCAACAATTTTTTTGTTAATGCCACTTTGAACGGCAGCAAAATACAAGATGAATATGCTGCAAAATACAATTGCAATGTACCATGGGCCATCCTACTCGATCCCACGTCTGCCTGCAACCTGCACTGCACCGGCTGCTGGGCAGCTGAATATGGACACAATTATAATCTCGACTATGACACTATTGATTCCATCATCAACCAAGGGAAAAAACTTGGCATCTACATGTACATTTATACTGGCGGCGAACCGACAGTACGAAAAAATGATCTTATGAAACTATGCGCAACTCATCCTGATTGTGAATTTTTGGCCTTTACCAACGGTACTTTAATTGATGAAACCTTCTGTAACGAAATGCTTCGCGTCAAAAATTTTATCCCGGCCATCAGCTTAGAAGGATTTGAATCTGCCAATGATAATAGGCGCGGCAAAGGTGCCTACCAGAAGGCTACCCATGCAATGGCACTATTAAAAGGCCATAAACTGCCATTTGGCATTTCTGTATGCTATACTTCTGCCAATTTCAATGATATCAACAGCGATGCCTTTTTTGACAAAATGATTGATATGGGTGCCATGTTCAGCTGGTTTTTCCATTATATGCCCGTTGGCAACGATGCCGTTCCTTCACTGATGATAACCCCACAGCAACGTACCGCGTTATATAAACACATTTGCCATATAAGAAACACCAAGCCACTATTCTGCATGGATTTCCAAGATGATGGCATACACGTTGGCGGCTGCATTGCCGGTGGACGCCGTTACCTGCATATCAATGCCAAAGGCGATGTTGAACCTTGTGTATTTATTCATTATTCCAATACCAACATCCATAATACCACTTTGCTGGATGCATTAAAGAGTCCCATTTTTCAGGCGTATCATGATAATCAACCATTTAACAGTAATCATTTTCGTCCTTGTCCTATGTTGGAAAACCCACAAGAACTACCAAGGCTGGTAAACAACAGCCATGCTGTCAATACCGATTACTGTAGTCCTGAAAGTGCCGAACATCTCTGTCATAAATGTGAAAAATATGCTGCTAACTGGCAGCCGGTTGCCGATGAACTTTGGTCAAAACGAATTGCAAGATAATCGACTGTTAACAGATTAACTTAGTAGTATTTAATGGCAAAAGCTCTCAATAAATTGTTTTATCAAAACAATTCATTGAGAGCTTTTCTTATATTATTTAAACTTTATTCACTTTTCTTATACAACTGCAACATCTCAACATTTTTATACAATCTTTTCCAAATTGTTTTATCAATGACATGTACTATATTAAAATGGAGTAGTATAGCGTCTTTTAAATGATGCCGTAAGGTTTCCAACTGCCAAAGCACCGGTATAATCACTCCATTATTAAGTTCCACTGATGCTATATTCTCTATTTCCTTAACTCGTTTTATATGGGTAAGATTAACATAACCCAATGTGCCATCACCTTTTACCCTGACATCTCTGACTTTTATAGGTGTAAGCACAAGTTCCCAGCTGAATCCCAATGGCAGCCACAGTCTCCTGCCAACTTTGACTTTTGCCCAATCACGCAATAAACAGATATCTTTACAGTGCCTGCCTGCCTGCTAATTGCCTAATAATTGGTTTATATCCGACCGGATAAAACACTTCTTGTCCTTTTGCATCTATAATCACTGTCCCATCACCATTATCAGTATATTGTGGTAAAATAGCGGCTATTTTATCATCAGAAACAATATTCATATTTTATCCAGCTTTCATAAAATTTAGTATTTAATCACATTTTTATAAAAAAGTCAAATGTTATACTATATTAAATAGTATAACATGACAAAATGTAACTGTAAATATATCTATTGAATAATTTAGCAAATTTTAAAAATAATCTTTATTTTTGATAATTAATCGCTTATTATTATATGAATAAATCAATAATAACCTGTTAATATAAGAATAAAAGAATTCTATAATAAAAATATATAATTAATAAAGACTTAATTTTTTTATCGGAAATTAAGTGTATTATCAGTATTAAAGTATTTTAAATTTCTGTTTCAATCATTTATATAATAATTTTGATAAAGGGAAATGATCTTTATTGTCGATTCGGGAATATCTGCCTATGCTTACCGCTTTTGAGGATGAGGAAAATCTCTTAGCCGCTTTTCAAGCCGGAGCTGAAGGATACTTACTAAAAACCATGGAACCTGAAAGTTTTCTCTGGCAGCTCACTGGAATGAACGCCGGAGAATCTCCAATTGCACCACATTTAGTTAAACAGCTGCCGCACAAGTTTATTCAATATAAAGAAAACACAAAACTCCACACCCTGTCAGGAAAAAATTTGACTGACAGACAACAAGAAGTATTGCAGTTACTGACTCAGGGTTTAACCTATCGAGAAATTGCCATACAATTAAAATTAAAGGAAGCCACCGTCAAATACCACATTAAAGAACTCCTTACTAAATTTGGTTTATCTAAGCGGACACAGCTCATTACCTATACACTGCGTAATGATTTAGTAAAGAGAAAATAGTCCGCTGTAAAATAATAACTTTCATAGTGACAATTCATTTCATTAATTATTTTGTCTTTAAGCAATGCATCACCGGATATAATCTACTATTCCTGTCCTGCGCTTCGGTGCAGTCTGGTGGGATACTACAGCATTTTTATAACCAAGTGTAACTGCAAAATATGGCTGATAATCATCGGGAATATTAAGTTTTTTTACCTCCGGCAATTCAAAGAATAGATTGACCAATCCAAGCCAACAACTGCCAATTCCAAAACTTTCTGCCGCCAACAACATATTTTCTATAGCAGCTGCACAATCAACAAGCGGCGTATAATAATAATCCGTGCCAGCCAAAGGCAATGGAGAACTCGCTTTTTTATCACCGGAAACCACTATTACTGTTGGAGCTTTATGGAACACATGATATTGTGCTGACTCACCCATTTTATTAGCCCATTTGTACGAAGGCAAAAGCATTTGTTTTTTTATTTTTTCATTCATGATTTCAATCATTTTTTTATTCTGAATAACAGTAAAATACCATGGCTGGCAATTATGCCCGCTGGGTGCAAAAGTCGCCGCTTCAATGATAGCCTTAAGTTCTTCTTCACTGATCTGCTTATCTGAATAATTTCTTATACTTCTTCTGTTTTTTATTGTTTCCAAAACTTGATTCATAATTATTCCCTCCAATTTTATAAAAGATTTTTCTATGAATCCATAATACATCATCTTTATAATTTATATCAATACGTAAAATGAGAGTAGACATTTTAATACAATAACAGTCAACTTTTACCGCTTCTCAAGCAGCCATCATCTCCTTTTTTTAGTTTTGGAACAAATAAATACATGATTTTCTGATATGATTATAATAAAATTTTCTTCAAGGGCAGGCTGGAATGGGAGTAAGCCATCGGTTTTCAACTTCTTTTGGGTTTGTTTGATTACTTACCTTTTTCGAAATTACCGATGGTTTTTTCTATTTTCTTTTGCAAACTTCATCATATACCATCTTTCAAAAATGACGGTGAAATGATGTTTCAGCAAAGTTTATACTTTTAAATATACTTTGAAACATCGTTTCAAAATATACGGAATTAATTGAATAAATAAACTTGTCAAATTATATTAGTAATAAAGCACAATAGGAATATTTATTCCTATAATATTATAATATAGGGCAGGAGGAATCATATTGAAGGCAAATAAATTAGTCTATAGTTTTATTTGTGCCAGTATCGCGGGTATATGCACATTGAACTCAACTGCTACAGCATCTGAAAGTTCTAAAGAAATACATGTGGATCAAGTCGGTTATCTGACAGAATACCCTAAAACAGCTGTAGTCACAGATTCAGGTCAAACCAGTTTCAGCATTGTAAATGCTAAAACTGGCCAAGTCATTTATACAGGCAATTTATCTTCATCTGTATACGATAAATCATCTGGTGAAAACGTCCGGCAAGCAGATTTTTCAACTGTAAAAATTACTGAAACATATAAAGTAGTTATCGGTAATGATACATCTTATCCATTCAAGATAAATGATAATGTATATGAGGTGCCGATGATCCATTCTTGGCGTGCCTATACCCTTTCACGCAGTAATATAGCGTTTAACGATCCTGTTACAGGTTTAAAGCTTAACGCACAATATCCCGATGACCGCCATGCCAAACTTTATTTTACTGATAAGTTAAATAAAAAAGATACTGTTTTTGATATGAGTGGGGGTTGGTATGATGCCGGTGATTATGGCAAATACATTACCACTGCTGGTATATCGGCTTCGGAACTTATGCTGGCTTATGAAGCTGATCCAACTCATTTCACAAAAGGGCAGCTTTTCTTTCCGAACGGGATAAACAATACCACAGATATGCCAGACGCGCTTGTCGAAATAAAATATGAACTTGACTGGATGATGAAAATGCAGCGTAGTGATGGTAGTGTATTTCATAAGGTCTCAGGAATGAAATGGCCAGATTTTTCTGTTGCCCCGGATAAAGATATTCAGCCCAGATTTATTTTCAGCACATCGACCTATGGTACAGGTATTTATGGAGCCAGTATGGCTATCGCATCACGTATATATGAAAAATACGATCCGGCATATGCGGCTAAATTGCTTTCATCGGCTAAGCATGCGTTTGATTATTTGAAAAAGACACCCAATCCAATTTACCGTGTCGATGCAGGACAGGAAAATGGTTCAGGCCCATATAATAAAAACACGGACATAGATAACCGCATTTGGCTTGCTGCTGAATTATTCAAGACTACCGGTGACAAGTCGTATGAAAAATATCTAAAAAAAGTTTCAGAGCAGTTTACTGCAGTCCCTACAGTATTCAGCTGGGAAAACACACTCTCACTTGGACAGTTTGCTTATCTGACTAATAAAAAAGCTGATCCTATTTTACAGGCAAAAACAAAAACAGCATTCATCAATTATGCAAATAATATATTATCAGCAATCCAGTCGGATGGATATAAATGTTCATTAGCAGATAACGAATATGTATGGGGTTCAACCAAAAACGTTGTTGGTAAAGGTGATATACTGCTTATGGCAAATCAAATCGAACCAAATGAAAAATATGTCGAAGGTGCGCTTGAACAGCTTCATTATCTTTTTGGCAGGAATACCAATGATAAAAGCTATATGCTGGGTGAAGGCTCTAATCCACCGCAGTACCCACATGATCGTATTCATGAAAGTACCGGTGCTTACATTCCGGGTCTGGTTGTAGGCGGACCAAATAATATTTCCGGTGGTGACCCTATCCAGACAAAAATGCTGACAGAAAATAAAATTGCACCAGCTAAAGCCTATATTGATACTTTGATGTCATGGTCAACAAATGAATATGCCATTGACTATACCGGTCCCGCTGCGTATGCATTGGCGTACTTCAGCAAACCTGATTCAAAACTTACAGCCAATGATATCAGGCTTACCAGAGAATTTAAGCCAGCCAGTGTCACGAATAAATAGTAAAAGATATGACAAAAGACTCATACCACGCAATATTGTGTGATATGAGTCTTTTTATTGTCAAATGTGGTAAAATTGGACAGATATTACATTACTATCTCTATCATTAAACGATATAGCTCTTATAATATATACAAAAAACCAAGCAAAACGTCAAGGTTGAACCCTACATGATAAAATACAATATCAATAAAATTACTAGTCAACTTTCACCTAAGGCAATGACTTCATGAGCAGATCACTGTATTATCATTGTAGTATAAGTTTCACGATACTGCCTGGGAGTTAGATAATTCAATGAATATGCCAAACGTTATTCGTTAAAAAAATAAATATAATTATGACCTTCTTTATCAGCAGGATTCTCATTAATGCCATGAAAATCCACGAAAAATTTCATTTTATCCATCCATTAATAAATTCCATTGCAGCATTATCTGTAGGCGTGCCTACCCGAGATATGAATACCATTGATTTTCAAGTTTCTTTGGAGTTATTGGGCTACTTAGCTACCGATGATTTTTTCTATTCTTTTTTATAAACTTTATTATAAGCGATCTTTATAATTATTTAAAAATTCCTAAAGCCACATTATTTTTCGAATTTATAGAATTATATTGAGTTTTACTAAAAGGAGCAATTTGTTATGATTGATTCAGACGGAGGAAAACACATGAAACTAATAAGAAGACAAGTTAATCTCATAAAATGTATAATTGAGAACCCTAACGCCGGCATAAAGGAACTTAGTGGAATTATGAATGTTTCAATGCAAACCGTCAAGTCTGATCTGCAGGGGATGCGTGATTTCATGCAGACCTATGGTACGACAATAGAAATCATATCGGGAAATCGATTATGCATATATGGCATTGAAAACCTACCATATATATTAAGGGTTTCCAAGTTAATGCTGGAATTTTCATTAGAAAAACAAATAATATTATTGCTGTTATTCAGTAATACCTTTGTCGTGCTGCAGGATATAGCTGATACATTATATGTCAGTAAATCACTTACAGAAAAAATAATGCCAGCTTTATTAAAAAAATATCCTGAAGAATTAGAATCGATTCGCCATTATGGTATTCGCTGTATCGCTTCACCCATCGAAAAAAGAAGTCGTTTTGTTGAGATAATAGAGCCATATGTGCAGGGCATTGATTTTCCCGAAGAACTTAAACAATTTCACCTCCGACATTTCCCAATACTGCATTACATCACATCGCATGATATTGAAAAAGGAATGAATGCTCTTAATTATGTGCAGAATATTTCGACTTTTTCTCTTACGGATGAATCACTATGTCAATTATTTTTGCAGATCATTTATATCCTGTTTTGTCATCGTAATCAAGAAAAAGTCCTTATAGGTCCTATGTTTTCAGACATTATACATGGTATACGACGCAAAGAAAAAGAATATTTGACATCAGCCAACACAATTTGTTCCATAATGGATATTCATGATGAGAATGAAAAATTTTATCTTTGTTATTTATTCATGACTCTGCGTAAACAAAAAATATCAAACAGTACACAGCTCATACAAGCAATGAGTGATGTAGTAAACGAAATTTTCCAGAAAATCCATGAACAAATGTCTGTAGATTTTAGTAATGACCATGAGCTGGCAAAAGGATTATCTGTACACATTTATACCACAGTGCTTCGCAAAGATTTACTAAAAACCTTTTCTCCTGATTATAGCTGGTATGACATTATGCATCAATATCCAATCGGTTTTGAAATGTCTACCATTGCTGCTAAAGTAATTTTAACCAAATTTTCGTATAAAGTTTCTACTGATGAAATGATTTATTTAACATTACATTTTCAATCAGGAATTGAGCGGATGAAAAACAGTGAGAAAAAACTTCATATTCTAGTAGTATGCCATTATGGTATGGCTGCTGCAATCCTGATAGCTACAAAAGTAGAAAGGATTTTTCACAATGTGGAAATTTCAGACACTATATCTATACAATGTTTCCTGCAAATGAAAACAATTAACGCCGATCTCGTACTCAGTACGGAAAACATTAAATCACAGGATATTCCTGTAATTTATATAACCCCCCTCCTCACACAAAATGAACTAAAACAAATCAGCTATTTTGTAGAAATGCATTGCATAAATAATTTACTGGCACTTTTCATCATACATTCAATAGTATTGGATATAGAAAATGCCAATTCACGAAATGAAGTAATAACCCAAGCTGTCACTGTACTTCATCAAAATAACTTGGTATCGGAAGATTACTTGGAAAGCTGTATCGAAAGAGAAAACATCTCATCTACTGATGTAGATTCAATCGCTATACCACATGGCAATCCGGATTTTGTCAAGGAAACTAAATTGTTGATAGTGCGACTACATGAACCATTGTATTGGAAATCTTCTTACGTCAGCTATGTTTTCATGTTTGCAATTTCCAAAAAACAATTCACGGAAAATTTTGCATTATTTTCAACATTTTACAAAAAACTAGTTGATTCCAGCATACGAACTGAAATCAAAAAAATTGGACAGGAAGATGTTAAAAAATTCAAAAAAAGTTTAGCTCATTTGCTAAGTCTGTAATATGGGAGATGTAGAAAAATGATCAGGAAAAATCTTATTTTTGTTGGCCAATCATTCAAAAATCGTGATTCTGTAATTGATTTTATCACTATGATGGCTGACAAGGCTGGCGTACTAAATGACCAAAAAGAATTTATCAAAACTGTATTGAATCGGGAAATAAAAATTTCGACTTCCATCGGGTATGGCATAGCTATACCGCATGGAAAAACAGATGCAGTAAAAGACCCTTTCATTGCCTATGTAAATTTAAAAGAGGCTTTTAAATGGGACAATACTACTAAAGATTTTGTAAAAGCAGTATTTCTTATAGGTATACCCGCAAAAAACACTGACAAACTGCATTTAAAAGTCATTTCCGAAATCAGCAAAAAATTAATCAATGACAGTTTCAGAAAAAAACTACTAAATTGCAAAACTAGTGAAAATGCATTTGAACTTTTAAATTCTATTAACCAAAACTTTTAATCAATGAAGGGAAACTGATTTATATGAAAATTATAGGAGTAGCGGCTTGTATTACAGGCGTAGCACACACGTATATGGCCCAAGAAGCAATTGAACAGGAATGTAAAAAAAGGGGCTATGACGTAAAAGTAGAAACACAAGGTGGTATGGGTATTGATAATGAATTGAGCGAAGACGAAATAGCCCAGGCCGACGTCGTAATCATGGCCGTGGCTATAGGAATAGAAGGTCAAGAACGTTTTGAAGAAAAAGAAGATGCTGGCAGAGTTCTGACATTAAATCCAGCCGAAGTTATACGTAACCCCACAGCCATCATCGATAAAGCCATTAATTTAGTGAAATAATGACTTTATGAATTAAGGAGGATTAAAAAATGTCCACTACCATGAAAAACATTATTAATGACTTGACTAAAGCTTTTAACACTGGCGTATCCTATATGATGCCGACAGTAGTTGTCGGCGGTATTTGTCTGGCTTTATCCTTAGCCGGTGGTGATGCCACAGCCGGCAAAGGTATGGTTGTGACAAATCCATTTTTAAAAAACCTTGGTATTATAGGCAGTGCCGGATTTTCAATGATGATTCCAATATTATCCGGCTATATTGCCTATTCCATTGCTGGCAAACCGGGTATTACACCTGGAATGATTACCGGTTTTATCGCCAATATGCCAATTGGTGATAATCATGTACAAACTGGCTTTCTCGGAGCAATGTTAATGGGGATATTATGTGGATTTTTAGCAAGATGGGTCAAAAAATGGAAAGTAAATGACACAATAAAAACTATCATGCCAATACTAATAATTCCTATTGTTACAACCGTTATCATAGCTATGGTATATATATACATTTTAGTCGGACCAATTGGAATTATTATGAAATGGCTTATCGACATGCTATCAGGAATGCAGGGTGGAAGTGCACTCATACTTGGCTTAATTGTGGGAGCCATGGCAGCATTCGATATGGGCGGACCTGTTAATAAAACTGCAACAGCTTTTACACTTGCACTTATGGCAGAAGGTATTTATGGACCAAATGGTGCTTACCGCATAGCGGTTGCCATACCACCACTGGGTATAGCATTATCAACATTTATTTCACGCAACAAATGGGGATCTGATGATCGCCGCATGGGACCATCAGCAGCATTTATGGGGCTTATTGGCATCACTGAAGGTGCCATCCCCTTTGCTGTAAAAAGTCTAAAAACCGTTATTCCTTCTATAATGATTGGTAGTGCAGTCGGTGCAGGATTAGGTATGGTGCATGGTGTAGAATGTATGGTTCCACACGGAGGACTTATAGTTATCGCAGCAGTTAATAAAGCACCTTTATGGTATGCAATTGATATGGCAATTGGTGTAATAGTTACTGCGATTTGCCTGCACATACTACGTCCAACCATAGAAAATAATGAAACAAAATAATCTACATTGGGGGAATAATAATGCACAAAATCACATTAAATGAAGTAGTACAGAAAATGCTAAGCTTTACGGGTAATGATAAGGCAAGCATGCTTGGCATCGGACCTATGTCAGTAAATTTATTAAAAGCTTCCATGCTGCTTGCCAAAGAGAAAGATTTTCCATTGATGTTTATTGCCAGCCGTAATCAGGTTGATGCAGATGAATTGGGTGGTGGTTATGTATGTAATTGGGATCAGCAACATTTTGCTGCTGCAATAAAAAAAGTCGCTCAAGAAATGAATTACAATGGTCTCTACTACCTTTGCCGTGACCACGGAGGTCCATGGCAGCGTGATAATGAACGCAATGCCCATTTACCGGAAAAAAAAGCAATGCTCCTCGGTAAAAAATCTTACTTTACCGATTTAATCAATAACTTTGACCTGCTACATATTGATCCCACTAAAGATCCATATACTGTAGGCAAAGTTGTCGATATGGACGTTAACATCAACCGTACCATAGAACTAATAGAGTACGTGGAAAAAGAACGTATTGCTCACAATCTGCCTGCTGTCAGCTATGAAGTTGGAACAGAAGAAACAAATGGTGGGCTTACCTCCAGCGAAAATTATGAAAAATTTATAAAAAAATTAACAGCTCAGCTAGATGAAAAAGACCTGCCACACCCGGCATTCATAGTAGGCAATACTGGTACGCTTACAAGACTTACTGAAAACGTCGGTCACGTTGATTCTGCTGCAAGCAAAGAATTATCATCCGTAGCCCGAAAATATGGCGTAGGTCTAAAAGAACACAATGGTGATTATCTTGATGACACTATATTGCTTGAACACCCCGCACTTGGTGTAACTGCAATGAACGTAGCTCCCGAATTTGGTACAGTTGAAACACAAGCCTATCTGAAACTTACTCAGGTAGAAAGTAGATTAAGTGCACAAGGCATTTTAAAAGAAACATCAAAACTTGAACACACCTTGCAAACAGAAGCCGTGAAAAGTGGACGTTGGAAAAAGTGGATGGTTGACGGTAAAAACCAATTGTCTCCTGAAGAAATATTTAAAGATAAAAAACTCACGACCCTCATTACTGAAATAAGCGGACATTATACATTTAATAATGACTGTGTCAAACAGGAAATAGAAAAACTGTACAAAAATCTGTCCACCAGTGGTATTAATGGTGAAAAATATGTAATCTATAAAATCAAAGATTCTATTGACCGCTACGTTGAATGTTTTAATCTCAGAGGACTTACTTCTAAGCTAATGAAATAACAAAGATACTGAAAACAACATGGGGTTATCACACATAACCATTTCATTCATAAATATGCAACATTCTGCTCCTTTTGTCCGCCTTTAGAAGGGCGGAGAACCGCGCAGCGGTGATGGTTTGCATCCTTATGAGATCAATATGGTTTGTGTGACAGCCCCATTGCTATAGCTGCCAATATGATATATTGTAATTATGAATAAATTTTTTATAAAATATTGCATTTCCAGCTTTATTATTCCTTTTTCCATATATACAAACAAAGTAAAAAGGATGTGACATTTTGAATATCATTTTCGACATGGATGATACTCTTTACGATTTAATGCAGCCATTTAAAAAAGCTCACCAAGATTTATATTCCAATAAAATAATAACAGATTGCAATAAATTATTTATGAATTCCAGGATATATTCGGATAAAATACTTGAATCAGAAAAAAAGGAACTTATTTCCCATAAGGATTGCTTTTATCTCCGTATTAAAAAAACATATTATGATATTGGTATCCAAATATCAAGAAAAGACGCAGAACTTTTTGAAACAAAATATCGGCATTATCAGTCACATATAACGATTCCGGAAAATATAGTCAAAGTACTTAATTTCTGCAAAACAAAACATATATTTATCGCATTGCTTTCAAATGGCATGCATAGTTCTCAGTATCGAAAAATTCAGACTTTAAAATTAGAACAATGGTTTACCAATGATAAAATTTTTATATCAGAAGACACTGGATATTTGAAACCAGATGTAAATATTTTTAAATTTGTCGAAGAAAAGTTGCACTTGCTACCTGATGAAACCTGGTATGTTGGTGATACATATGAAACAGACATCAAAGGAGCTGATAATGCCGGATGTAATACCATATGGTTTAATCACAGAAATCGTATGCCACCCCAGCCAGACAACCTCGCTGACAGGGAAGTAAACAGCTGTACTGAATTATTGGTCGTGATAAATGAACTATATAAAAACTTTGATAAGGTATAATATTTTTCGC
>NZ_WIQU01000029.1 GCF_015732285.1 Pectinatus frisingensis | reverse complement strand
ATGCAATAAATGTTTCCTTCTACTTCAATATATTACTTAATTACTTTTAAAAATTATACTGCCGAGACATCATCAATAAATATTATTTATATTTTTTTATAATTGTTTCTTTATATATATTTGTTATATTAATAAATAATCTAATACTTTTTATATTTATATTAAATGAACATTGTTTTTATTAACATTCCTATAACATATTGTTAATACGCTGTTAATCAATATTTTATATTGTATTTTAAAAATGAATTTGTAAATAAATGCATACATATATCAGCCTTTTCCCTTAATATACTTAGATTTAAAAATGTTAAAAATAAGTTATCTTTAAAATTTATGTATTTGCCTATAATTATAAATAATGCTAATATGTTAAAAGGTCAGGATTGAGAAAATTATTTTTGAGGGAACACGGTAACTCAATTATTTTTTCTCCAATCTGTCCAACACAATTTAGGAGGAATCTTTAATGAAAAAAAGAACTCTCGTCTCAATGATTACCGGTGCTTTAGTCATCGGTGCTGCCAGTACGACCTTTGCTGCGGCTAATCCGTTCAGTGATGTACCGACCGACAGCTGGGCTTATGACGCTGTATCAAAACTGGNACAAACTGGCTGCTGAATTCTCCGAAGAACTCGACAACCTCGGCGTCCGCGTATCAGATCTTGAAAAGAAATCAGACAACGTTAAATGGGGCGGCAGATTAAGATACTACTACCGCGGCATTAAAGATGACAACGTGCGAAATGCTAATGGCTCGGTGGCAGACAGAACCAATAATACCCAGTATGAACTCCGTCTTGAACCTAAGGCTTTTATCGGCAACAGCGGCTGGACAGCTAATGCCCGCATCAGATATTATTCCAATGCCAATTCTGCCAACAACAGCGGCAGTACGAATGGAACTGGCAGCAATAATGCTAATGGTGGCACAGATAAGAGTGATACAGTTGTTGACCGTATTTATGTGCAAGGTCCATTATTCGGCGCAACTGCCAAACTTGGTAAATTACCGACATACAGTGATAACACCTTTGGAACCGGTATGATAATCGATGACAGCATCAGCGGTGCCGAATTCAATTGGAGTCTCAATAAGGACAAATCGGCTTATGTTATTGCCACCATTGGTCGCTATGACTACAACAAGAGTGCCAACAGCCTTGCTGCTGCCACAGCAGTAAACGCTTATGACGGAACTGCCGATTATGATTCCTTAGAAATAGGTTATAAGGCAGCTACCAAAGGTTTTAGCGGTCTAGCTGGCTACTATTCTTTACGCAATATGAATGCTGCTTTTGCTACTAATAAAGACAGCATGGGAAATACTGTCCAGATCCAAAAAGCCGGCGCTGATAAAAGTAACTTCTGGGTTGGTGGTTTAGGTTATAAATTTGATAAAAATGTCCAGTTATTCGGCATTTACGCTAAAAGTAACATGGATGAAGCTTCAACCTATAAGGGTGATGACCAAAGCAAAGCCTACGATATCACCTTAAAATATAAAGGTGCCGATATAACTAAACCCGGCTCTTATGATATCTACGCTGCCTATCGCTATCTGGGCCAGTTTGCAACTGTTAACCCTACTTATGATATCAGTGCCCGCGGCACCAAAGGCTGGCAGATAGGAACTGATTATACAGTGGCCCAAAATATTCTGGCTACCGTTGAATATTATAAAGGCAAACAGTTATTTGCTGATTACAGTGGCAGTGATGCCGACTACAATGCTATTTACGGTCGTATCGACTTCTTCTTCTGATTAATTTCAGCATATATATTATTTCGTTATTACTTTGTTAATCGATTAATTTAATAGGTAAAAAACCGCGTAATGAAAAGTTTATGGCCTTTCATTGCGCGGTTTTTATTTATAGGTTCAATCAATAGATATTTTAAAAATACATTTTTTCACTTTATTCTGCAGTTCAGCATGAATTGCTGTCTTATGTATATCCTCCGGATAGCAGATAAGAAAATCACCTGCCCGCAGCATATACACTGAAGCTTGGGCTTCACCGGTCAATGTGAGCATATCTTTTTGCTCATCATAGGGATTTTCCCGCATATTTTCCTTAAAAGCAGTGTCTATACGCTCGGTTCCCTTGATCAATACATGTACATCTATATATTTCCTATGTCCCTCCCAAAACCTTTCCTGTTCCGGCTGTGTCTTATATTCATCAATATTGACAAATATCCGATGGCCTTCTATTTCGTATGAACCCGGTTTGATACTTGCCAAGTCATTTTGTTTATAGTATTGAAAACATTTTTTTATATCCGAACCCAAAACTGCTGTTTGATTATAATATAAATTGCCAAAAATCATTTAATCTCTCCTTCATATAAATTAATTGATGATTTACATTGCCCCGGTTAAATAACGACCTGCAAAAACAAATCTGTCTGCCTCAAGAATAACCAGCCTTTGAGATTGGCAATGGTCCTGATATTTGTTCTTACCCTACTTATCCTAAAGCCGTCACGCTTATACCGCTCTGTAATGAGAGGTTTTGAATATACCAGTACAATATAAAATTATAATATATATTACACCAATAAACCTTTAAAGTCATTAAATGAATCGCACTTTTTAATCTCCTCAGTCATGACCGGAGCAGAAAAAATTGATATAAGAGACTCATACAGCTTACGAAAAATACTGATGTTCATTTTATTTATTGCCAATAAAAAAACTACATGTACCGGCTCGATTTCATCCCCCCACTTAATCCCTTTTTTAGATACCACCACTGAAACACATGTCTTGATCGCATCCATTTTTATAGAATGCGGTATTGCGATACCCGCAAAAGCTGTGTTGGCAGCAGCTTCTCGCTGAATAATACCATTTTCAAAATTTTTTTCCACATATTTTAATTTTTGCAGATTTTCACAAAGAAAATGAATTATTTCTTTTCTGGAAAAAAGATCAATGTCACTAAAAAATAATTCTTTTTCAAAATATTGATCAAAATATTTCTTCAATAACTCATTTTTTCTATTTCTCCATACCTTATTAATTGCATCCTGAATAACACCCAGATTATTTTCAATAGAATAAGGCAAAATTTCCACCACAATTTTATCGCAATATCCTTTCGGTAATTTTATCCCGGTAAAAAGAATATCATATCGCAGTGACTTCAGGTCATCCATAGTATCGGCCACATCAACAAAATTCAACTGATTGCCAAAATTTATCATCAATTTATTCTGTAGATACGATGTTATATTAAGATAATTTGGACAGAAAATGACAGCGTCAATTTTATCTTGTGTTTTATTCTGCCGCTCAATTTCACCAGCTATATGTATAGCCAAAAAGGCTGTCTCATCCTCTGTTATATTTACCTTGAAATCTTTTCCGATGCATAATGCCATATATATTGCAATATCATAAATTATCGGACTCTTAATTTTTATATCACTTGTCATAGGATTAGCCAAAATTTTATTATCCTTCAAGCGAAAAATCATATTGCGTACATGAAGTGCAAAAGGGATGACGAATGCCTTATTCGATAAATCCACAAAATACATTTTTTCTGCCGATTTTATATAACTATTTATCTTATTTATAAAATTCCTGCCTATTGCTTCGACAAGGCCCTTGATTGATTTGGGATAAGAAATTATTGTATTTGACTTTATCAGCAAATATATATCATATTTATCTGCTGTATCCAGCAAAATATCAAATTCATTTTCTAATTTTACACACAGTGTCCTGCTGAATGAATTTTCCATTTTAGTTCCTGGACTAATATTATTTTCCACATTGATTATATTGTTATTTTTTTTACGATAAATAATAATAGCTAAATGCAACAGTACGAAATTAAAACCAAAATCATTTATATAAATATTATGACTGACAAAAAATGCTCTTACTAAAGAACTAAGCTTTTCCATATCTACTTTTGTAAAATATTCTTTAAATCGATAAATATCCATAAATGAATTTTTATCATTGTTATATATCCATGAACTTACCCATTTACGTATGTTTTTTTCTTTCCCCGATAATAAAATCTGTTCATTTTTTACTATTATATTAACCCTGTATGGTGCAAATATCTTATTCAAATTAGCTATGTCATTATTTATTGTTGAATAACTAATATCAAGTTCTTCACATAAATCAAATATATCAACAGATTTATCATGCATCATCAAAATTTTTTTTACGATATAATCACGCCGTTCATCCGATGTTTTTATATTATCATTATTTTGTTCCTTCAGTATATCTTCTGTTGGCATCTGCGGATTGATGCGATAACCCCGATTTGTTGAAATTATAATTTTTTTACCATATTTTATATTGATTTTTTTTATATAACTTTTTATGGTTCGTGTGCTGACACCAAAATCAACAGCAATTTTTTTACTGGTTGTAAAATCTTTTTGCCTGCTTAAATACAGATATATATCGAGTGCCTTCAACGCCATATACAGTCTTCCCTTCATGAAACAACTATCCAGCCAGCAATAAAACTCATAATGAAATGATATTTATCACAGGCTGGATAATCTTTTCTCTTAAACATGAAAACCAATTATTGGATACCCTTCAAGGCATTAATCTCGTCGTTCATATTTTTATAGACTCTGATAAATGACTCTGCTACTATTTTGAACATTTCCGCTCCGATAAGCAAATCTTCTGCGTGAATCAGCAACAATGACAATTCATTTTTTTGCCCGGCAGATTCTTTTTGTATCATCTTAAAATGTACTTTGTGCCCTTCGGCATAAAGCTTATCACCCTCCTTTATCAATTCCGACGCTTTTTCAAAATCTTTTTTTTCAGCATAGCTTACAGCTTCTATATAAGCCGAACGTGCGGCACCTGCGTTGGACAATAATGTCAAAAATTGTGTTTCCGTACTTTCCATATCATTATTCCTTTCCTGCTAATATTGCTAATGCCCATTTCAACACTTTTTCTCCCTGCATACGGCCATAATCGGCAATACTAATAATTTCAACCGGTTTATCACCCAGTATTTTCTTATATTCATTATACTTAAACTTTAACTGCGGTCCAAGTAATACAATATCTGCCTCGTTAAAATTATTATGGGCTTCTGCTTCCGATACCGCCCATATTCTTACAGCAATATTATCTTTTTGTGCTGCTTTTTCCATTTTTTGTACCATCAGGCTGGTGGACATCCCGCCTAAACAAACCAACAAAATACTTTTCATCTTCATTCATCCTTTCCTTCTGTCTGGCTTTCCAATTCATAAGTTCTTATTGATACTCTTTCACTTATCTTTAAAAACGGCAGATAAAACATTGTCGTCACCACAATGATTACCACCTGAAGCAAAACAACTTTCCAGTCACCGCCGCTTGACAGGAATCCCGACAGCAAAGGTGGCGTTGTCCATGGCACATAAATGAACAAAGGTTTTACAAATCCCACGGCGGTGGCAAAATAGCCTATACATGAACCAATAATAGGTGACAAGATAAACGGTATTATCATCGGGATGTTAAAAACAATCGGCAGTCCGAAAATAATCGGTTCATTGATATTAAAAATCCCCGGTGTAAGTCCCAGTTTACCAACATCTTTATAGGGTTCATATTTACTGAATATAAAGATTGCCAATAGCAGTGATATTGTTAGCCCTGTCCCGCCTAATTGTGCGTAACATGTCTGAAAGTCCGCATTGATTATATGCAGAGCCTGCTGCCCCGCCTGCACAGCCTGCATGTTTTCATTCATATTGACCAGCATTACCGGATCAAGCAGTGAACCATTTATGACAGACTGATGTATTCCCAAGGCAAAAAGCAGATTGCCGCATGAATATATCAGCAAATATCCCGGCAAAGATGTATTTATTGAGCGCAGCGGTTCCTGTACCATTGCTGATATTACTTGTATTAAATCAGTATTCATCACGACCTGCAGAAAACTTGACAGCATCCCCATGATTACAAGGGTAAGCATCGATGATAGCAATACACTGAAAGTCTTTCCTACCTGCGGCGGAACACCTTCCGGCATATTTATCTGCATGCATTTTAACTCAGTCAATTTAATATACAGCATCGACGATACAAGTCCAATAATTATTCCGGCAAACATTCCCTTTGTTCCTATGTGATTGAACAGCAGCACCCCGTTGGTAATTGACATCGCACCTTCACCGCCGTCCGGTGTAATGGAAACAGTACTTGCCATCATTATTATTAAACTTGACAGTGAAATAACCACTGTGGAAATCGGATTTTTAAAATTTCTATTAACTGAATATAAATATGCTATCATCACTGCAATAAGCAGTCCGGCTATATTCAACGTTCCGTTTGTCAATACGTTACCAAATAACTGCAGTTTTTTAAGGCTTTCCCCCTCAGCTATCAACGGAAATATTACATTATTGATCATTACTGCCAGTCCGGCCAATATAAACACCGGCATTATAGTTATAAATGCATCCCGCAAAGTCCTCAGGTAGATGTTATTGCCGATTTTAACAGCTATTTCAGCAAATTTATCACTTATTTCATTAAATTTTTCTCCATTCATTATTATACTTCCCCCCCTACATCTCATTCCCACCAGATGCTATTACCTTTTTAAACCAAAAATAACTCTTTTTCGGTACCCGCTTCATATCACGCAAGTCACGGTTCCCCCTGTTCACATAAACCAAACCGTAGCGTTTTTCCATGTCACCGCCTGAACTCAATATATCTATAAGTCCCCAGCCCAGATAACCGAGCACTTCAACTCCATCCTTATTGATTGCCTTCAGCATGGCATCTATATGTTCCTTATGGTACTTTATCCGGTAATCATCTTCAATTATATTTTTCCCATCCCATTTTTCCCGCACGCCTATACCGTTTTCTATGGGAAATACCGGTATCCGATAGCGCTGATACATTTTATTGAGTACATTCCTGAATCCTACTGGATCTATCTGCCAGTCCCATTCTGTGGAATCTATATAAGGATTTACTTTCTTTCCTTTTATTAAAAAATAATTTGGCACTGTTTCTTCGGTAATATTTGTCGAATCGACCGTCGTTGACGCATAATAACTAAAACTCAGAAAATCATTTTTTAAATCAGCAATATCTTTTAATTCCTCCGGCAGCATCTTCATATCGATATGCTTGGTTTCCACCAGCTTTAACATGGCCGGTGAATATCCCTGTCCGGCAAAACAATCCAGCAAAGAAAAATTTATAAATTCGTCCCATTGTCTGGCACACTCAACATCCTTTGGCCGGCATAATGCCGGATATACTTCACTGTATGCGAGCATCCCGCCGATCTTTGCGTCAGATGTTTCATGGATAAAATTTGATATCTGCGCATGTGCCGTCATTACATTATGCATTATTTGATACAATTCATCAGTAGTTTTATCGCCTTTAACATATCCTGCTATCCTGAAGGCTATATCTGGCTGTGAATAAAGATTCTGCTCATTGAAAGTTATCCACCATTTACATTTTGCAGAAAAGCGTTTTACCATTTCCTTACCAAAGCGAACAAATGCTTTTACTGTTTCTTTTCTTAAAAAACCATTATACTTTTCTGCGAGATAAAGTGGCATGTCAAAATGGTATAAGCATATCATTGGCTCAATACCACGTTTTATCAATTCATCAATAAAATGATCATAATATTCAATTCCTGCTTCATTCCATGCGCCGGTACCGTCTTTTACGACACGCGACCAGCTTATTTGGAAGCGGTACATATTCATCCCGGCATCTTTCATTAAATCAAAATCTTCTGCAAAATTATGAAAATTATCATTGGCAAAATGCCAGTCACTTAAATCTTTTGCCGGTTTTTGCACGTCATATACTGAAAGACTTTTACCACCTTCATTCCAGCCTCCTTCTGTCTGCATGCTGCTCACACTGTTTCCCCAGAAAAATTTATTTTGCATAGTTATTCATTCTCCTTTATTAGTCATTCTTTATTAATCATATTTTATATAATTTCCCCTTCACCATTCAACTTACAAATTTCACTGTACAGTGCAAATGCAACAACACAAACAATATCTATGATTTAACAGTTATCATTTCTGTATAAACTAATTCACCATTATATTTTTGAGATAAAAAATCCCCAGACTTTATTTGTCCGGGGATTTCTCAGAACCAACCACATTTACTCACGATCTCAATATATTTCATTAAATCTATATACATATATTATTTGATATTTTTACAATATTCTAATACATATGCAGTATAAAATCATACTTTACATTTTCTACACACTAAAACCATATTCCGTCCAATATCTATCCTCAAGAAAATGTTTTCAATGAATCCATTATCAATTTAATAAACCTATCACGGTCAATATTCAATAATACATCACAATTTGGGGAACGGCCAGACAGTCCATAATAATCGACAACTGTCTCTCCCTTAGTCAATGTACCGGCTATTTCCACATCAACATTTAAATAACGGCTTTCAAACATATCCGGAGCAATCAGCCATGCAATTGTGCATGGATCGTGCAGCGGAGCTCCCACAAAGCCCCATTTAGGATCTTCATGGTAAATTTCAAAAAACTTCAGCAATCCGGCAAAAGCATCTGCCACACTATTACCAATTTTCCCTATATTATCTATCTCAGACTTCAATATCTGAGCCTTATGCGTCACATTCAATGGTGCCATGGTCAATGGAATTCCTGAATCCAACACTATCTTAGCTGCTTCCGGATCGACAAAGACATTAAATTCAACAGATGGTTCCCAATTCCCGAGTCCCATTGCTCCACCCATAAAAACAATGCGCTCTATTTTCTCCTTAAGTTCCGGATACACAGACAAAAACAATGCTATATTAGTCATTGGTCCGGTAACTACCAATATAATTTTTTCCCTGCTGCCGCGCAAAATATTCGCTATCAGCTCAATGGCGGTCATATCTTGCGGCTTAAAGTCCGGCTCTGGCAGGACTGCACCATCCAACCCGCTCTCCCCATGCACATTTTCCGCAATCATTAACTCCTTAAACAACGGTTTTTTATTGCCTCCTGCGACTGGTATTTCCTGATGTTTCATAAGTGTCAATAATTTTAAAACGTTTTTCAATGTTTTTTCTGGGCGTTGATTTCCCGCCGAGGATGTCACCGCCGACACTTCAATATTTTTTGATGCTAAAGCCAGCATCAGCGCCAATGCATCATCATGCCCCGGATCACAATCCAATATGATCTTTTTCATTTTCATTCCCTGCCTTTAAAAATAAATACCAACTATAGTCGCACTTATCACAGATGCCAGCGTAGCTCCAACCAACAGTTTCATAGAAAACCTTGCAACGTGCAATCCAGCTTTCTCACTTATCGCTTTAATTGAGCCACTTACGATTCCAACTGTTCCGAAATTAGCAAAACTTATGAGATATACAGCTATTATTGCATTTGCCTTAGCAGACAAACCTGCAGCTGCTCCATTCAAAATCCCCATCGCAACAAATTCATTAGTTATCAGTTTAGTCGCCATTATTCCGCCTACACTCAATATTTCATTGCTTGGTACTCCCATTAAAAAAGCTATTGGAGCAAAAACATAACCAATAATCGTCACAAAAGATGTACCTAATAATGCAATAAACGTATTATTTAAAAATGTCACCAATGATACAAATCCAATAAGCATCGCTCCAACCGTTATTGCTAATTTGAACCCATCAAGAATATATGTTCCAAGTACCTGAAAAAAGGGATCCTCATTCCCACGTTTTATTTCAGTTAATTTGTCATTAATTTCAGGCTTATAAGGATTTATAATGCATGAAATAATCAACGCTGACAATATATTCAAAAATACTGCCACTACCACATATTTCCCCGGCACCATTTTCATATATGATGCCAGCATAGCTGCACTTACAGCACTCATCGCCGATGTGCAGATAGTATATAGTCGCTGTTCCGTGAGCTTAGGTATCTGATCTTTTATTGTCAGATATACTTCCGGCTGCCCTAAAACCGCCGTTGATATAGCAAAATAACTTTCTAACTCTCCCATGTTAGCCACTTTATTAAGCAACCAGCCTGTCCATTTAATAATAAATGGCAAAACCTTAATATAATTCAATATCCCAACTAAAGCAGAAATAAAAACAATTGGCATCAATACACCAAAGAAAAATACAAATCCCCCTTCCTTAATCACTATACCGCCAAAAACGAAATTTACGCCCCCATCAGCCTGTGCAATCAACCAGCTGAAAAATGTGGAAATCTGCGACAACACATAAACCCCACCTGAAGTATTTAGACACAAAAAAGATATTATCAGCTGCAATGCAAGCAAAACCGCGATGTTTTTGTACCGAATATGCTTTCGATCGGAACTTAGCAACCAACCAATACAAAATACAAATGCCAATCCGGTAAATAAAAACACAATATTCATATATTATGCCCCCCTTAAAATCTAACTATCAAAACCCTGACCAGTTCAAAAGCTCAGCTGACGATGGAATCGATGATTGTGCTCCCTTGCGTGTCACTACAATAGAAGATACCCTGCCAGCAAATTTTATAGCATATTCACTATTATTCCCATTAAAAGCCAACGCAAATGCCGCTGTAAAACAATCACCAGCAGCAGTAGTATCCACCGCATCAACTTTTTTTGCCGGAAAGAACTGATGCATATCTTTTTTTATCAGCACTGCTCCGCTACCGCCCAAAGTAGCCACAACCACTTTTGCACCTCGCTGTATCAAAACTTTCCCTGCGGCCAATATATCGTCCCGGCATTCTGTTTCATGTCCCGTTAAAATCGCCAATTCCGTTTCATTTGGTTTTATTACATCAACATATTTAAATATATCCAAAGGAAAGTTTTTTATTGCTGGTGCCGGATCCAACACAACTATTTTATTTCGCCTTTTTGCCTCCTTGCACACATAAGCAACTACCTCAATTGGAATTTCCAATTGAACAATAACAACATCACAAGCATCAATTAGCCTTATATTTTTATCTATCGCTGTACAGTCAATGCATTTGTTGGCTCCCTGTATAACTATTATCCTATTATTCCCATCAGGCTCTATCATAACGAATGCATTCCCCGTAGGCACTCCCTTAATACATGCTATACCGCTTGTGTCTACGTTGACCAACTGCAAATTACTGACCAACATCTCACCAAACGAATCATCACCTACAGCCCCAATCATGCTTACGTTTCCGCCAAGTTTGGCTGCTGCATAAGCCTGATTGGCTCCTTTTCCTCCTGGTATCAAGCTCATTGTCTTTCCCAAAACGGTTTCACCGTTTCGGGGAAATTTACTTATCTCTATGGAAAAATCCATATTTAAACTGCCCACCACCAGAATCTTTTTCATAATATCTCCCTTCCGAATGTTTCAAAATTTTTATCTTTTAATTTTCAGTTTTTTATCATTTTTGATTAAATTGCTGCCGGACAAAAATAACTTTAACAGCAGTATATCAATAATCCGGCGGCACCTTTTATCTTTACCTTACTTATCACTCAGTCTGCTTACTTCACAGGCAATGCGTGCTGCCAGTTCAGCATTATTATACACAAGTTGTATATTCGCTTCTAAACTGTCACCACCAGTTATATCCTTGACCTTAGCCAACAAATATGGAGTTATTTCTTTACCATGTATTTTTAATCTATTTGCTTCAGCGACAGCTTCGTTAACAGCCTTATTTATCAACTCGTGATCCATTGAATATTCTTCCGGTATAGGATTTGTTACTAGAATGCCCGACTGTAATCCCAGTTTTTGACTAGTACAAAATATATTTGCCAATTCTTTCGGGCTATCAATCTCGTAATCTACATTAAATCCACTTTTTCTTGTATAAAAAGCGGGTAATTCTTTTGTACCATAACCGAGCACGGGAACGCCATGCGTTTCCAAATATTCCAGAGTTAAACCCAAATCTAAAATGGCCTTGGCTCCCGCACAAATCACCATTACAGGCGTCTTTGCCAATTCTTCCAAATCGGCAGAAATATCCATTGTTTTTTCTGCTCCCCGATGAACACCACCAATTCCACCAGTGGCAAAAATTTTTATTCCTGCCATATGAGCAATCATCATAGTAGTGGTTACCGTTGTAGCTCCGTCACTTTTACTTGCAGCAAGCACCGCTAAATCACGCCTACTGGCTTTGTTCACTCCTGTCCCGGTTTTTCCCAGATACTCTATTTCTTCCGGAGAACACCCGGCTTTCAGCTTTCCTTTAATTATGGCAATTGTGGCAGGTACAGCTCCATTGTCACGGATAATATGTTCTACTTTCATAGCTGTCTCAACATTTTTAGGATAAGGCATGCCATGTGATATAATCGTTGATTCCAAAGCTACCACAGGTTTATTATTTCTTATGGCATCTGCAACTTCTGGTTTTACGTCTAAGTATTTACTATAATCAGTCATTATAAGCACCTCATTAATTTCTTTATTTTACTGAACAACAATGCTGTTCATCCGTTTTTTTAATTGTTCCTCTGACAAATTAGGATTAACCGTCTGCTCCGACTCTATTGACAACGAAGCCGCCGCCAGTCCCGATAACGCCGTTTCTCTCAAGTCAGTTCCTTCCATATATGACCAAACCAATGCCGCCATAAATGCATCTCCACAACCAGTTGAATCAACCGGATCAGCCTCAATGCAAGGCAGCATTAATCTATGCTCATGGTCGGCGGCTAATACTCCATCAGCCCCGAGACTAACAAAAATCCGTCTCAACCCCGTATCCAGCAAAATATCAATAGCCTTATCCATTGATTTTCTATCTACGATGTCAATACCCGAAAGAATTTCTGTTTCAATAAGATTAGGCTTAAGAGTATGAATATTGTTCAAAACATTTTTCAGTTTAACAGCCTTTGCTGTAGACACTGGATCAGCAAAAACAGGTACATTGCAATGTCTAATCAACCATTCAATTGACTTTTGCGGTATATTGGTATCGACAACAATCACTTGTGCGTTATTCAACAATCGCTGTCTCGTTTTCAAAAATTCTGGTGTTAACTGCTTATAAATCTCCATATCTGAAATTGCCAACTGCATATTACCAAAAGAATCATCAATAAACATGTATGTAGATGTCCTGCCTCCCGGCATTTGCAGTGCCTGACTAATATCTATCCCTAATTCACCGCAGGAAGCAGCTATTTTAGAAGCGTTAGCATCATCACCGAATACCGTCAACAGCCTTACATCCAATCCCAATAGGCTCATATTATGAGCAATATTTCTACCAACACCTCCCAGACTCATTGTGATTTTCCCCGGATTAGAATCACACTGTATGATCTTCGCCTTAGGATACCCTCCTATGTCAACATTCAAACCACCAACAACCACCACATATGGCTCAGTCCTCGTTATATACCCCCTTCCCATAATATATCCCTGTTTTGCAAGGTTAGAAATATGAACTGCCACTGAAGATCGAGCCATATTAGTCTTCTCAGCTAATTCAGATTGGGAAATCAGTGGATTCTCACAAATCCATTTTAATATTTCCCTTTCACGCTTTGTCATTATTTACATCATTCCCTTCACTTCACACAAGGCACAAACAATCCTCAAATATACCTACTTTTATTTTAAAAAAACTACTACAAAGCGCAGGATGACATATGGTATTTTTTCCCACATTTTATATGTGTATTTGCCGGTTCAATCATAAACCAGGAAACATCGTAGCTATTTTGCACATGCATTCAGCAAAAGTTAAAATGAAATAATTACCTATTGTCAAAGTTAGATATCCCTTAAATCTAAACATATGTTTAGATTTAAGCATATGTTTAGTATTCTTTTATAATATCACATTACCTGCAAAAATCAATATATTGTTTTAAAAAATTAAAAATATAATAAATATTGTCTAAATTGAAGATTTATCAGCTAAAAACGTTGACGTTTTTGCTTTTATAGAAGCCTTACTTTGTAAGAAAGTGACAGAATGAAAATTACTCGCAGTTTTTTACAGCTACATTTTTACCAATAACTTATAATTATCAAAGAACTATCTTTTATCCCGCGTAAATTGAGCCAATCTCCCCTTCAATTTTGCAGGTACTGGAACCCCGGCATTAGCCGCATTTTCCAAAATAGACAAGCCTTCATTACCAATGAAAAAAAATACTATCAATGTGCGGATATTATCCTGTTCTGTAACATAATCCGTGAAATGAGCGACAGCAACCAGTAATAAAATCATCACTTTCCTGCCTATCCCCCCAAAACCGCGTCTGCTGTTAAGTTTTTGCCGGGGATTCTCATATGCAGCAATAACACCGCTGACATAATCAATTGCCATAAAAACTAATAAAGTTTCCATAGATTTATCAAAGTCTCCCCATAGATACGAAACGGTTTTTCCAATCAGTGATGCTGCTATGCTCGCTTCCCATTCAAGCTTTATCGGAATAAGATTTCTCAGCATTTTTATATCATCTCCTTTCTGAAATCAAAATCTGTCCATGAACATTTTTCTTCTTCCCACCGGCCGGATAGTTTTTGTATATTGCGTGTTTTCCCGTTATGCTGTTGACAGCGCAAAATACGAGAGGCTGGCTTCTCACTATAAGGTGAGAACATGTATACAACTGATGAAAAAAATCTGGAATCTTTATTGAAGAACTATCAAGGTTTACTGCGTAAAGCTGCCGGTCAAAATCATTTACGTTCATTCTATGAAGAAGCTTACGCACAGGCTGTACTAAGCTTCTGCGAAGCTGTCCGGCAATTCGATGCAAGCCGTTCCATACCATTTGCCGGATACGTAAAAGCCAAAATCTACGGTGACCTTTATACTCTTTTCAAAAAGCAGCGCCGCAGCTGGCGGCGGGAACTTCCTTTAGAACAGGCCGATAACAACAGCAGTTCACTAATTAATCTGCAGCTCAATTTTGAAGATCGCATTATTGATAGAAATATCCTGGCGACAGCTTTGAAACAATTATCTACACGTCAGCGTCAGATTATCGATTACACACTGCTGCAGGGTTTTACACAAACCGAAACTGCCGGATTTCTGCAAATATCGCAGCAAGCCGTTGCTGCCGGGCAAAAGCACGCACTTGCCTTACTAAAGAAGACATTGACCTAAAAGGAAAAACTGCCAAGGCTGAAAATGCCCTGGCAGTTTTTGTGTCAGATAAAGTTAAAGTTCAACAGTATCTGTTGCTTTCACATAAATCCCATCTATCCGGGATGCAGCTGAAGCGTTTTTCGAAATGACATTTTTAGCAATCATATCATTCATTACACCTTCCACCGCTGCTCTGGAAATGTCATCTTTAGGTTCAGCCAGATTATAACTGGCCTTTTTGCCATCTTCCAGTAAAAATACCATTTGTAAATTTTTCTTAGCAGCCATTTTTTCACCTCCTCATTCATAAAAATACAGTTTCATCACGCCTCATCAAGCGTGCATACATCCTGGCGCATTATCACGCCTGCAGGATATTTTTGCAATTCACTGATAGATTTTCCAACTGTGAGTAACCCATCATCAGCTGTAGCCGGATTGATGGATGCAAAGCTGCGCTGGCTGTATTTTGCTTTACCGCTTTCGGTTACACCAGTTTGGACCTTGATTATGAGCTTTGTGCTCTGGTCAGTTTTTTTTGCTGGCATCTTCATTCCCCCTTTCACTTATATACATGCCTTGAATCACAAAAAATACAACTATAAAACTTTATTTTTATTTATGCCGATAAGAAAAAATATGACAAATCTGTTAAAAACTTTGACAAAAAATAACATGATCCGTCATGCAGAAATAATTTATTTCCTGTTCTTATAAAGCAAACTTACACAATTATCTATATCTGTATAGTAAAAATGCCTTCTGCCGTCATGTATATATATGAAATAATAATAAACAGGAGGTACTAATATAATGAAGGTTTTTATAAATCCCGGTCACATGCCCGGTATTGACAGCGGTGCCGTCAATGGACATCTTTTACTGCGTGAATGCGATATTGTACTTTCGCTTGGCCAACTGCTTGCCAGTAAGCTGGAAAGTGCCGGCTGTGCTGTTATGCTGCTGCAAAGTGATAATCTATGCGGTGAATCTCCTGCTTTTCCCAATGTCTGCCATGCCGCCAATAACTGGCCGGCTGATATATTTATATCGATGCACTGCAATGCTTATAATACTACAGTCCGCGGTACAGAAATTCTCTGTCGGAGGAAAAACAGCCAGGCTGGTATATTAGCACAGTATATCCGCCAACAGCTCAGCAAAACTTTACGTAGCATTGATCCTGACATACCTGACCGCGGCATAAAGGAACGCTTGGATCTGATTGTTCTGAACCATACTGTTATGCCCGCAATATTGATTGAAGTTGCTTTTATTGATAACGATGCTGATGCCCGCATCCTGGTCGAAAAACAAAATTCTTTAGCCTCTGCCATAGCTCGCGGTATCACTGACTATTGGTGCCATCTGAATTAATAACTGATATTATCTTTCTTTATGTGATATGTTCCAAGTAAATGTTATTGCATGAACAGCATCGTCCGTACCGAGAAGGTTTTTGTTCCATAAATCCCAATGCAATGCATGCTTGCGGTCATGATGGACATACTACGGTAGGCTTGGCAGTGGCCGGTATCCTATCCAGTCTCAAGAATGAACTCAAGGGAACTATAAAACTTATTTTTCAACCAGCTGAGGAAGGCGTCCGTGGTGCCAGAGCAATGGTAGAAAACGGTGATGTCGATGACGTAAATTATATGCTGGGTGCCCATTTCGGATTCAAGATGAGAAAAACCGGCAGTATTGCCTGCAATGTCAAAGGATTTTTAGCTACCAGCAAATATGACGCATATTTTACCGGCGTACCGGCACATGCCGGAGCCGCTCCGGAAACAGGGAAAAATGCACTTTTAGCGGCAACTTGTGCAACTCTTAATCTCTATGCTATCTCTCGTCATTCTGAAGGTGTATCACGCATAAATGTTGGCACACTTGAAACGGGCAGCGGGCGCAATATCATTGGTGATAAAGCTTTAATAAAACTGGAAACCCGCGGCAGTTCGAGTAATATCAACAAATATATGGAAACCGAAGCACAACGCATATTAAAAGCAGCTGCGCAAATGTACGATGTCAAAATACAAATTGAAAAAGTCGGTGGTGCTGCCGGTGCCAACAATACGCCCGAATTAGCAAAATATATTCACAGCAGATAGCTCAAATAGTATCCGCTTTCGGTACTTTCTTAATAGGTGCACTTTCCGGATCAGGCAACGCTGCCGCTTTGGCATTCAATGGAGCAATTACACCACATGCCGCTGACTTTGGCTATGGAATTATTGAACTTGGTTCAATGGCCCAAATCGGCGCAGGTCTGGGACGCTGCATGAGTCCTGTAGCCGGTGCCGGTATCATTATTGCTAAAATGGCTAATGTTAATCCGTTGGAATTAACTAAGCGCAATGCTATCCCGACAATAGCAGCAACTATTATTGTCATGTTATTATTACTGTGAATAAATCGTAAAAACAGCTTAATTGCCATGCTATTTTTCAACAAAATAATTATATTGTGACCATATCATGATTATTAAAAAAATATATTAAAAACACATGCATTATTTATATAAATGCGTTATAATGTACTCAAGATATTTATGTATACATTATACAATGTACTAGTAAATATTATAAATATTAATTTAACAACTAATCTATAACATAAAAGAAAGGTGTTATTAAATGAGAAAAGAACGCGATTTTTTAGGTGAATTAGAAGTACCTGACGATGTGTACTATGGCGTACAGACACTTCGTGCCAAAGAAAACTTTCATATCACCGGCCAGACCATTGACCCTGACTTTGTGCAGTCTTTTGCCAAGGTAAAGAAAGCTGCTGCCTTAGCCAACCTGTCCACCGGCCGTCTCGATAAAAAAATTGGCAAGGCACTGATTCAAGCTGCCGACGAAATAATTGCCGGCAAAATGCTCGATCAGTTCCCGGTCGATCCTATCCAAGGCGGAGCCGGCACTTCAGTCAATATGAACACCAATGAAGTCCTGGTAAATCGCGCTTTAGAAATAATCGGAGAAGCCAAGGGCCGTTATGACATCATTTCCCCCAACAATGATGCCAACATGGCTCAATCCACCAATGACTCTTTTCCTACTGCCATCAAAGTCTGTATAAGCCATAAAAACAAAAAACTTATTGCTGCTCTGGAACGTCTGGCCGGTGAGCTGGACAAAAAATCTATCGAATACAAAGATATTCTGAAAATGGGACGCACTCATCTACAGGACGCTGTTCCGATCACGCTTGGACAGGAAATGGCTTCATACGCTTCCGCGGTACGTCGCGGCATCAAACGCATTAAATCTGCCGTTGATTCCATCCACGTGATAAATATGGGGGGTACGGCTGTCGGCACCGGACTTAACGCCGAACCGGAATACATCAAAACCGTTGCCAAAACACTTTCAGACGTAACTGGTGAAACCTTCAAAACTGCTGACAATCTGGTCGATGCCACCAACAATACCGACGGATTCGCCGATGTCTCTGCAGCTCTTCGAGTTACCGCACTCACTTTAATTAAGATGTCCAATGATTTTCGCCTTATGGCTTCAGGTCCGCGCTGCGGTTTTAATGAATTAAAACTGCCGGCCCGTCAGCCGGGTTCATCCATAATGCCAGGTAA
The DNA here is from genome assembly GCF_015732285.1 of Pectinatus frisingensis. Taxonomy (GTDB): domain Bacteria; phylum Bacillota; class Negativicutes; order Selenomonadales; family Selenomonadaceae; genus Pectinatus; species Pectinatus frisingensis. Next base: position 42,705 of record NZ_WIQU01000029.1, on the reverse strand, counting down.
GGTAAATCCTGTTATCGCCGAAGTACTTGACCAAAGCTGCTATCAAGTAATAGCTAATGACCTGGCTATCAACCTTGGCGTGGAAAATGGACAGTTTGAACTCAATGTAATGGAACCGGTCATCTCCTTTAATCTGTTCAACTCCATGAACTATATGACCAATGCCATCAACACCTTTGTCGATAAACTACTCATCGGCCTGCAGCCAAATAACAAGCAATGCCAGACTTGGCTTGATAACAGTGTTGGCGTAGTCACTGCCTTACTGCCCCATATCGGTTATGAAAAATCAGCGATGCTGGCCAAGGAAGCATACACTACCGGTAAACCGATCCGTGATATAGTCATAGCCAAAAACCTGATGCCCAAGCAAAAACTGGAACATATATTATCGCCGCAACAAATGACCCACCCGGGCATCGCCGAATAATTCTATAGTTTTATCAGCTTTCCTGTCGGGATTGCAGCAATCCAGCACGCCGCAATCTCTTTACATACAACGAGACTTGGATTTTACTTTCCAAGTCTCGTTTTTTATTTTGCAATATTTTTTTCATGGTTTATTTATGGCTTTCAATATACAATGTGCGAATAAATTTCTTACTGTTTATATGTGAATTAGAAATCTGCGGTTTCTCATCTTTTTCCAAAGTGCGCATCAACGCATATATTTCCGCCAAATCAAAATAACGAGATGAATAGTCATCAAATTTGGGGTTGGTACAATCGACAATACCCATTGATGCAATATTTACCATAGCCTGAAAAATAGTGCGGCGCACACGTTGCTCCACAGCCTTAATTTTCTTGCAATCGCCTTCCTGTGGTGTTTTTTCGTTTACCAATTGTGTAAAAATGGTTTTCAAAGCGGGAAAGTCATTTGCATTGCTGTCAAGATTTTTCCCTAACCAGCCGATAACTTCCAGTAAGTCTTTGCTGCCCGCCTCACTTTCAATTCCCAAATCTCGTAAAACCATATTTCCCCGCTCTGTAATTGTCATTTTTTTATCACTTTTATCTTTATTAATACCACGCTCATAAGATAAATTATGTAAATCATTTTGAATATTACTGACAAATTTTTTTAAACAGATATGTTTGCTTACTTCTTTAATTACACCGACCACTTCATTACGGTTTATCGGCTTGGTTATATAGCTGTCAACACCCAGTGAATAAGCATTTCCCACCATTTCTTTATTTTCTACCTGCGAAAGCATAATGATCTTGCCCAAAAAGTCAGCCTTTATACTTTTCACTGTTTGAATACCATCGCACACCGGCATCAGTAAATCAATTATCAAAATATCAATTTTTTCGGCTGTTAATAATTCATTATCGACATCAACTGCTGAATCCAGTGAACTTATTACCTTTCCCAGCTCACAGTCTTCGATAATATCCTGCAGCATAAACCTCGTTGCCGAATCATCATCAACAATCATAAATCGCATATAACGTTATCCCCTTTTTATCTTATTTAACGGAATCAATAATTTACATTCAACATTATTTACACCGTCAGAATTAATTGTGACCATACCGCCCAAATTTTTTACATGATTTTTTAAATAGGACAGTCCTACACCGGTTGAAGCATTTCCATTACTATCAAATTTTGTCGTATAACCCGGCTGGAAAATAAGCTTCAATCTTTTAATAGGAATAAAGCTTCCTGTGTTGTCCACTAAAATTTGCAGCATATCATCTTTTTCCGCCAGAGATATCTCCACAATTCCCCGTGAGAATATGCCTTCAACTGCATTTGACAATAGATTATTCAACAATGACAACAATGTATATACATGAAGCAACGGTAATTCTGCCGAAATTTTTGTATAAAATTTTATTTGCTTATTCAATGATTTGGCATATCTGGTATATGTGTCTACAGACAGCTTAATTATTTCATCTGCACTCATATAATCTTCTGTCTTACTATTATTCTTATTGGTCAGTGCCATAAGATTTACATATATTCTCTGGTTGTCTTTTTTTATCGAATGTACGGTTCCTGCCATTGCCAGCATCTTTTGTGCCAGTATCTTTTCTTCTGGTGTGGCAGCTTTTTGATTTATTTCCTCGTATATTTTATAAAACTCACGCGTGGCATTTTCAACATTATTTTGCGACTCATGCAGCTGTACTACTTCATCATAGAGATTAGTTATCATCAACAGCATCCGTTCTTTTTCTTTTCTTTCCTGCTGCATTCGTGATTCTATTGTATAAATCTGTGCCAAGAAGAAAAAACTCAGTATAAAAAAACAGCGCAAAACTGCTATGAACATCAGTTTCAAAAGCATCGGTACTGTAACAAAATGCCAGGAATTATTAACCAAAACATTTGTTGCTGAAAGTTCTGCCACACTGGCTACAATTTCAGCCAGAACCGACCAGACTGCAACTTTTACAGCATTGCTGTAAATATATTTGCGGTCAAATCGCGCCAGGGAAAAACATCCCGCATAAAAAAGATAATAAAAAAATGTAGCGGCATGCATTAACAGCGCCCGGGAAAATATATCACATGTTGAGTATACATCAATTGCTGCCCGAAAAATCACAACTACCACGCCCATGCAGGCACCAGTAAAAAGCAGTGAAGGCCGCCGCATAAAAAGAATAAACAGCAAAAAAGTCGGCGAACCCAGACTGACTTGAAATCTGGAAAAATAACCACCAAATGGGTGAAACTTCAATTCTCCGGCCAAAGAAACACATATGAGCATGAACAAAAACAGCAATATATCACGTCGATAACTTTTCAAAAAACTCCTCCTGATAATTCCTTATATTTTATATGTTACATTTATTTTAACATGATAATTGTTTATTAAAAATAAATTGTTGCATAAAAAAATAAATTTTTTTGTATCCTGTGAATTTTATATATATTTCTGTAGAATCTGGTAGGGCAAATTATATATATATTATGAGCTTATTAATAAGATTAAGGTTTTCATATAAATTGTTTATCGTCATAGTTTTTATGATAACTATTGTAAATGCCGATATCTACGTAGTTTGTGACATTCTATAAATCCTTTAAGGAGGAAATCATATGGATAGTAAAAAGACTCCTAAAAACTTTCTGGTAAAAAGTCTAATCTGTTTAGCCATTGGCGTAACACTCTGGTTTATTCCCGCTCCCCAGGGAGTGGCACCTCAGGCCTGGCATCTACTGGCAATCTTTATTGCCACTATCGCCGGTTTTATTCTCCAACCGCTGCCAATAGGAGCCATCGCAATTATTGCTTGTACTGCTTTAGTCTTGTTCAATGTATTAAAAGCCGGTGAAGCCCTGGCCGGTTTCAGTAACACCGTAATCTGGCTCATCGTATCGGCTTTCATGTTTGCCGAAGGATTCATAAAAACAGGACTTGGCAAACGTATAGCTTATATGCTTCTGGCAAAGTTTGGCAGCAGTTCTTTGCGGGTGGCCTATATAATGAGTGCAGCCGATTTTGTTATCGCTCCATTCACACCATCCAATACAGCCCGCGGTGGCGGGATTATCTACCCGATAGTCCGTAGCATCTGTTCTGCTATAGGTGCAGAACCAGATCAGGAAAAAAATCGCCGTACAGGTGCTTTCCTGATTTTCAGTTCATACTGCGCTGTTATCACCTCAGCCTGCATCTTCCTCACCGGTGCTTCCAACAATGCTCTTGCCGCTTCACTGTCCAGCACATTATTCGGTGTCACAATAACTTGGACAGACTGGTTTATCGCCTGTATAGTACCTGGCCTGATTCTTACAGTTCTGACCCCGTGGCTGTTGTATAAAATTATTAACCCGGAACTAAAAGCTACCCCCAAGACCAAAGAATTGGCAACCGAACAACTTGGTAAATTGGGTCCAATGTCCCGCGCCGAAAAAATACTTTGTGTAATCTTCATTTGTGCTCTGTTATTATGGGCAACCGGTCCTATTCACGGTATTGATTCCGCATTTGTAGCCTTACTTGGTCTTAGTGCAATGCTCTTTACCCATGTACTTGACTGGGATGACATTCTTAAACAAAAGGGTGCCTGGGACGTTCTGGTATGGATGGGTGTATTAGTCAACATGGCTGCCTACCTTTCCAAGCTGGGTCTCATGGGATATCTGGCCAATATTGTCAGCAGCAGTCTCGCCGGTACTTCCTGGGGTGTAATGCTGGTAATCCTCTCCATTATTTATGTTTACGCACATTATGTTTTAGCCAGCAACAGTGCTCATATCATGGCTTTATTCGCCGCTTTCGCCACAATATTAATAGCGGCCGGTGCACCAGCCTTAGGTGTACTCATAATTTTAGGCGTATTAGCTAACAGCTGTTCCTTCCTCACTCATTATGGCTGTGGTGTAACACCAATATTCTTTGGCGCAAACTACATGAGCCAGGGAAGATGGTGGAAAATAGGTTTTCTAATCACCACACTCCATATCATAGTGTGGCTGGGAATCGGCCTGCCTTGGATGAAATTTGTCGGGTTCTTCTGATGAATCGCAATCCCAAGCAGTATTACAGTATTAATTAGATAAACAGTATTAATTATTATAGAAGATTAAATTTAAAAGAAGGGTGTTAAAATGAGAAAAGAACGTGATTTTTTAGGTGAATTAGAAGTACCGGACGATGTGTACTATGGTGTACAGACACTTCGTGCCAAAGAAAACTTTCATATCACCGGCCAGACCATTGATCCGGATTTTGTACAAGCTTTCGCCAAGGTAAAAAAAGCTGCTGCCCTAGCCAATATGTCCACCGGCCGTCTTGATAAAAAAATCGGCAATGCACTGATTCAGGCTGCCGATGAAATAATCGCCGGTAAAATGCTTGACCAGTTCCCGGTTGATCCTATTCAAGGCGGAGCCGGCACATCCGTCAACATGAATACCAATGAAGTACTGGTAAATCGCGCTTTAGAAATAATTGGAGAAGCCAAGGGCCGTTATGATATCATTTCACCAAACAATGATGCTAACATGGCTCAATCCACCAACGACTCTTTTCCTACCGCTATTAAAGTCTGTGTAAGCCATAAAAGTAAAAAACTTATTGCTGCTCTGGAACGTCTGGCCGGTGAGCTGGACAAAAAATCTGTCGAATACAAAGATGTCCTAAAAATGGGACGCACTCATCTCCAAGATGCCGTTCCTATTACGCTTGGTCAGGAAATGGCTTCATACGCTTCTGCGGTACGCCGCGGCATCAAGCGCATCAAAGCTGCTGTTGATTCCATCCATGTGATAAATATGGGCGGTACTGCTGTCGGCACCGGCCTCAACGCTGAACCGGAATACATCAAGACCGTTGCCCAAACACTTTCCGACGTAACCGGTGAAATCTTCAAGACTGCCGACAACTTGGTCGACGCCACCAACAACACCGATGGATTCGCCGATGTGTCCGCATCACTTCGAGTCACCGCACTCGTTCTGATAAAAATGGCCAACGATTTCAGGCTTATGGCTTCAGGTCCACGCTGTGGGCTCAATGAATTGAAATTGCCGGCCCGCCAGCCGGGTTCATCCATCATGCCGGGTAAGGTAAATCCCGTTATCGCCGAAGTACTTGACCAAAGCTGCTATCAAGTGATAGCCAACGACTTGGCTATCAATCTTGGCGTGGAAAACGGACAGTTTGAACTCAATGTAATGGAACCGGTCATCTCCTTTAATCTATTCAATTCCATGAACTATATGACCAATGCCGTCAATACATTTATTGACAAACTACTTGTCGACCTGCAGCCAAATAACAGGCAGTGCCAGACCTGGCTTAACAACAGTGTCGGCGTTGTGACTGCCTTGTTACCGCATATCGGTTATGAAAAATCGGCAATGCTGGCCAAAGAAGCTTACACTACCGGCAAGCCGATCCGTGATATAATTATAGCCAAAAATCTGATGCCCAAAGAAAAACTGGAACATATATTATCTCCACAGCAAATGACACATCCTGGTATTGCTCAATAATTTACACAAAATCACTTTCATTAACAGCAGATAACCATTTAATGTAACTGTACTCCCCAGTAAAGTTATATAATGGGGTTGTCGCACATAAACATTTTCATTCATAAAGCAGCATCCCGTTTCTTCTGTCCATCCTCAAAAATACAGAAAACCATATTACAGCAACGGGCTGCATTTTATGAGGTCAATGTCGTTCGTGCGACAGCCCCATTCTTATTTTAAAACTGCTTAATTTAAGCAGTTATTGACACCAAAACACATTATTATTCTACCAAATGTTTGACACCACCGGGCATATCGATAGTTATCTAATTAGCTTGATCATTGACATTCTCATATAAAATCAGTATAATAGCATCGTAGTACCAATATAGTTGTTTTAGGTATCGGAGGGTACGATGCAATGAATGAAAGAGTGATCCTGGCTGCATTAAAAGAAATAGAAATACATTCTTTACGATTTAGAATGATTGATTTAACGCACCGTTTACATATCAGCAAAACCTCACTATATAAAATTGTGGAATCAAAAGATCAGCTGATCTATGAAATAATAAATTACTTAATGAACAATTTTAACCAAAAAGAAAAATCAATACGCAACGCCGATCTGCCGGTGAAACAAAAAATCATATCTTTTGTTTGCCTATATACAGAAGCATTTAAGCGTTTTGATAAAAACATCTATGCTGATTTACGAACTGATTATAGCAGTGAATGGCATCGCTGGTCTATTTTTCGTGAAAAAAAAATCAATGTCTTGATGGATATATTACAGGAAGGCATCCAAAAACATGAATTTAGAAAAGTTAATCTGGACGTTATGCATCAATGTTTATTAGTAACGTCAGAAGCCTTGTCCCAATACATTTTTTTAAAAAAAAGCAATCTTACCTATAGTGAAGCATTAAAACATTTAAGTGATATTATATTTTTTGGATTAGAAAATAAGTAATTCACTATTTTATTTATAGTTTTAAATTTAAACATTACGCAATAAAGATATCAAAAAAGGGCTGCCGCATAAACGACATTGGCCTCATAAAAATGCAATCACCACCGCTTTTTTAAAGGCGGACAAAAAAAATGGCATATCGCATATTTATGAATGAAAATAGTTATGTGCGGCGGCCCTCAAAAATGTATTTTAGTACCCGATATTACATATGCGGTATTATCAGTAATAAATACCACGTATATTTAGCTATAAACTGTCTATATCGTGCTGCCTGAGTACTAATCAAACAACATAACATAAAAACTACATCAAGCTATAACATTACAGGAGTTATATCATCATGAGAAAATTTTTGGAGATTGTGCGTTATGAACATCATGCACTTTGGCGCAGACCTTTCCCGGCAGCATTATTTTTTTGACACCGCTGTTATTTTGTATATTTTTTGGCATGATATATAAAGAAAACACAGTACGACATATTCCTATGGTAATTTATGATCAGGATCAAAGCAATTTAAGCCGCAGTTTAATTAAGGTATATCATGATTCCGAACGATTTGATATTAAATATTACGCAGATACTCAGGAAGAAATGTCGAAACTGCTCAGTGATGATAAAGCCCAAGTTGGGCTTGGTATACCAGTTAATTTCTCCGAGTAAATAAAATCAGGCCGCAGTGCTGATATTATTTTACTTCTTAACTCATCAAATAATATTTTTGCCAATTCTGCTTTGGTTTCAATTCAAGAAAATAATCGTACTTTTTCTGTTGGGCTGGCGCAAAAATTAGTGGAAGGTGCAGGTGTTTTACCAAATGAAGCCTTGCATATGGTATATCCGGTTCATATTGGTGTACGCCTGCTCAACAATCCGACAACCGGATATACTTCATTTATGCTGCCGGGGATAGTGTTGAACGGTCTGCAGATTGCTTTGCTGGTGACAGTTACTCCGCTTCTAAGTGCACTTTGCCGACGTAATATTTATGGCCCGGATTATTCCTCATTTTTACTGATGACAGCAAAAGCGCTGCCATACTGGTTTCTGGGATTGATCAGTTATGCTGTTTCACTGGCCGGATTGACTTATTTATGGGCCGTACCAATCCGTGCGCAAATATGGAAACTGCTTTTACTCGGCGGATTCTTTATATTTGCTGTAATTGGTGTCTTATATCTATTTTCTGCTATGTCTCCGGATGAAACGCTTGCCGTACAATTGCCATTATTGTACATTATGCCAGGACTATTATTCAGTGGGCTTTCCTGGCCGTTATTATCCATGCGTGGATTCAGCAAATGGTTTTCATCCACTATGCCTATTACTTACGCAGGAGACTGTATACGTGATCTGATGCTGGCAGGCTATTGTCCTGATTTTGCATATAACCTAAAAATGCTGCTTACAGTCGGTTTTACTGCCGGCACAATTGCCTGGTGTATATTTACCTTACGTCGCTATATCTCCGATAAAATTACACAAAAAATGAGGTATAAACAATGAATTTATGGCAAATCATAAAGCGGGAGCTCTATGAAATATTTCTTAAAGATCCGCGACGGATAATTTTTATTTTTGGTGCCATATTAATATATCTGTTTTTGTTTGGTTCCCTCTATGAACCTGGTATTGTAAAACATGTACCTGCCATAATCTATGATGAAGATCAGTCACACTTAAGCAGAAAACTTATAAAAAACATCGATGACAGTGAAACCTTTGAAATTGTGCAAAACGCATCCAGTGAAGAGGCCATGCTCCAGGCACTGGATAATAAAGAAGTATATGCTGCGATTCAAATTCCAAGGGATTTTTCTAAAAATATTGCCTTAGGACATCCTGCTACAGTCCTTTATATGGTAAACGGTGCTAATCTTGTTTTTGCCAATACCACAGCCACGGCTGCCCAAGATATAATCAACAACTATTCTGATAATATTGCTATTAACTATACATCTTTAAGGTTAGGACTGTCGCAAGATATCCTGACGCCAAAAATCATTCCAATTCACTATAACTTACGGATGATGAATAATCCGATTCAAACATATCTGTTCTTTTTCTGTATCGGACTATCCATGACAGCATTTGAACAAGGACTTTTTTTTGCCGTAGGGGCATCCGTCCACTATGATCTTAACCATTTGTCCGAATTAAACGGTACACCTATATACAAACTTATATTCGGTAAACTATTACTGCATTGGTCACTTGCAACAATAGCTTTTATAAGTTTTCTATTTTTAGCCGGCCATGTATGGTATGTTCCTGTAAAGGCTTCATATATCAAACTTCTGCTGCTTAATAGTGCTTTTTGTTTTGCAGTACTTTGTTTGGGCATCTTTATCGCCGCTTTTTTTATAACGGAATTAAAATTTGTAAAAGTATCGCTGGTATACGTAGTCCCGGCATTTATTTTTTCCGGCTACACCTGGCCACTGGAATCAATGCCTGCCTCAATGCAGCTGATGGCCAAAATTTTTTTCCCATTAACATGGATGTCCAATCCTATCCGCGATCTGCTTTTATCAGGAACAACAAACAATCTGATTCAGGATATTTTAATGCTTCTTAGCATTGGCAGTGTCTGTCTGGTATTTTCAGTAAAAGCCTTTAATTATGGTCGTAAAAAACATGAACAGCTGTCAGCTAAGGCAAATCTAAAATTCAATTATTGATTTTAGATTTTTAGATAACTTTCTCATAAAACATAAAAAAACTGCCGCACACAGGCATTTTCATTCGTAAATATACACAATGTTCCACTCTTAGAAGGACGGTGGGCCGCATAGCGGTGGTGAAGTGCATCTTTAAAAATCAATGCCGTCGTGCGACACCTAAAATAATTTTTCAAACCAAATTTCTGCCAGCATTAAACGCCCTTGCCAATATTTTATCATCCTTTTGCAAATCCGGATTACCACTGGTTCCACAATAATGAATACTATCTTCGATCTTCCAGCCATACATGTCAAATGTCCGATTTATAGACCTGATCCCGTCTTCGCCTATTTTGGCATCTGCATTTCCCTGCACGAATACAGTCACAGCTTTTTTATCTGGATGCCTTGGAACAAACTTATCACCAAGCATCGGGAATGTACGGTCAAGCCATACTTTCACCTGCCCTGTTATTTGATAATAGTAAATTGGGGAACCTAATACTATAGCATCTGCTTCATTAATATCCTTATACATTGGCTGCAAATAATCATCAGTAGCACAACCATCATGGGTTCTGCAATAGAAACACCCCTGACAGCCTCTTATTCGCGTGTCATTTAAATTATATTCTACAATTTCAGCACCCTTGGACTTTGCCCCATTTACCACTTGTTCCAACAAATTTGCCGTATATCCATTTTTCCTTGGACTGCCTTCAAAAACAACTACTTTAGACATTATTATCACTCCTCTTTAATACGCCATTTTCAAATTGTTGCCAATCCGCATTGACTATTTTCATTATATTAAGTAACATATAAATCAACAAGTACGCAAAAAATATTTAGTTACTAATATACATATTAGTACCAGGAGGAATTTTATGGAAAACTGCCCAGTTGCTTATGCTTTAAATATGATAACCGGCAGATGGAAACTGCTTATTATATGGACGCTGCATCAAAACGGTGTAATACGCTTCAATGACTTGCAAAGAAAAACACCTGGAATATCAAGTCTTATGCTTTCTAAAAATCTCAAGGAACTTGAAAAAGATTGTCTGGTCATCCGCCATCAGTATGATGAAATTCCACCAAAAGTTGAATATGAATTATCTGAACTGAGCCAAAAATTAATAACAGCTCTAAAAGCTATCGGTGAGTGGGGAAACGAAGTCTATCAATACAAAAATAACACTATATAATATGTTTTTTTACGACTATTTCGCACACAGGATCTGAAAAATCTTATTTTCATAAGTATCAGCAACCAATATCACAAACTTATACTATATATAGTAAAACATGATAAAAAAATCACTCCCGGTTTAAATCATCCGAGAGTGATTTTGGTTTATGTCGTTAAATCATTGAGATTGGTATTTCCATTTATAAATATACAATGTACAACTTCCTTTATCCGCCCCCCAAGCGCGAGGAATCATACAGCGATTATAGGCTGCATCTTTGCGAAGTCAAGCCTGTTCATATGAGAGCCTCTTTTTTATCTATACTTATCTGTCCCAGTTACCATGCATCGGGCCATCATGCATCGGACCAAAATCCTGCCGGAAACTTGCCCTATTCACCCCAAGTGAATCAGCTACATCTTTCCATGTATTATTTACTTTTTTCATTGCCATTACATCATCGATTGATTTTGAAGAAACCTTAGACAGTTCAGCCGCTATCATAATATCACGTCCATTATAGCCCTGTTTAAACAGATTTGTTATCGCACTTTTATCTACACCTGTACGCTGCGAAATTCCGTCGGTAAATAAATCCTGATGAACTTGTCTGAGTTGGTCATCGGTAACATTGACCTTTCCCATGACATAATGCCATGTAGTATCTGCTGTCTTATAGCTAATAACCTTGTCAAGTGATTTACCGCTTGCCTTAGCTATGATTGCAGCGTGCATAACATCTCTGCCGCTGTATCCTTTTGTCCTGTAATTATCGAAATCTGCCTTGCTGATATTCAATTCTTTTTCCATTTCAGCAAACATCCCATTCTTATGATGACCGCCAATACCCTGGCCTTGATAACAATCATACGGGCTGCCATAGGCATCGTTTTGGCTTGCCGCAAAAGTCAATGCGGGAAAAGCTGCACCAAATGTCATAACTGCTCCTACAGCAAGTGCGCCCATTTTTTTCTTTGATAAATTAATCATTATTATCATCCTCCAAATATATTTTCTAATCCATCTGATTCATTTGATTTATCCTTATAATACAAATAAAATTTGACAAAAATAAGGCAAAAATAAAATTTATTTGTGACAATTATTTTATTTTAAATAATATTAGCGAAAACTATATAATGAATCAAATATCATTTTGCTTTATAATAAAGAATAATGAATTATAAATGAGATGATAAAATGTTTACCAGAAAGAATATATTAACAGCTCTCAATAAACAAAAAAATAATCATCATCACATCATTGGCGCTGTTGTAGGAACCGGTATAACAGCTAAATATGCTGCTATGGGCGGAGCAGACCTGCTTTTAGCGTTGAGCGCAGGCAAGTACCGATCCATGGGGCAGGGTTCCTATGCCAGTTATTACTGTTATGGCAACAGCAATGATCTCATCATGGAAATAGGCAGCCGGGAAATATTACCAATGCTGAAAACCGTTCCTGTATTATTCGGACTTTTTGCCAGTGATCCTTTCATCAATCTGACCGAATATATAAAGAAAATTAAACGTACCGGATTTTCCGGAATAGTCAACTATCCTACGTTATCACTTATAGACGGCAAGTTTCGTGAAGCTTTAGAAGAAGACGGTAATACCTTCAAACAAGAAATCGAAGCCATCAGCTTAGCCCATAAAATGGATATGTTCACCCTGGCCTTTGTTATCAATACACATCAGGCACAGCAAATGCTTTTAGCCGGTGCTGACATTATCTGTCTGCATCTGGGACTGACCAAGGGTGGTTTTCTTGGTGCCAAAAAATATATTTCCATCGATGAGGCGCGAAAAATATCCGGCACGATATTTAAAGTATGTACCGCATTAAACCCTGACGTAATAAAAATGATTTATGCCGGACCGGCAAACACACCTCTTGATATGGAATACATTTATCAAAGCACTGAATGTCAAGGTTATATAGGCGGTTCCACATTCGACCGTATCCCCACAGAAAAAGCCATACTAAAAACCATTCAATCCTTTAAATACTACAATGACTTCGAAAAAAAGAAACCAGCTGCTAAAATTCATAACAATTGGAATAATAAAGATTATGCCGATTTCATAAAATACTATATCAAAGAACACTATATCGAAGAAATACATCTTAGTTCATTAGCTTCTGCTATACATGTATCCAAAAACTATCTGAGTATTCGCTTCAAAAAAGAAGTTGGCTGCAGTTTTTCTCAGTACTTGGTGCGTTTCCGTGTTAATAAAGCCAAAGACTTACTGCGTCACGGCTGTGTATCCTGCAAAGAAGCCGCTGTCAATGTCGGTTATACTGATTATGTACAATTCTCTAAAATGTTTAAAAAATATACAGGATTCACTCCCAGTGCATTTGCCAAGGACACAGCTATTAATAAGTAGAAAATTATAAATATTAATAAAAGTACTTAAACACAATATAAAGAAACATAAATACATTTACTTCCCTCCTGCCAAAACATAATATATATATATAAGATATGCATATCGGAAAAATATTTTACAATAATCAAAAGGAGGGAATATCCTTGAAAACACTCGCAATAGCGGGCACTTTTGATACCAAGGGAATAGAATACGAATATGCGAAAAAAATTGCCGAGACTATCGGCTTAAAAACACTTACCATTCACACAGGCATATTTGCTCCGGCTTTTTCCCCTGATGTTTCCAACAAAGAAGTAGCTGCAGCAGCCGGTTATGATATACAGGCAATTGCAGCAAAAAAAGATCGCGCCCTTGCTACTGAAGCTATGTCCAATGGTATGAAAAAGATTGTGCCTTTATTATATGAACAAAAAAAATTTGACGGGATAATTTCTTTTGGCGGCTCCGGCGGCACATCTTTAGTTACTCCGGCAATGCGCCAGCTGCCTATTGGTGTGCCTAAAGTAATGGTGTCGACCATGGCTTCCGGTAATGTATCACAATATGTCGGCACCAGTGACATTGTAATGATACCCTCAATCGTTGATGTAGCCGGATTGAACAAAATATCCAAGACCATTTTCAAAAATGCTATTTTCGCCATAAGCGGTATGCTTACTGCCGGTGATAAATTACCGGCGGACCCACCCGATACTAAACCTTTGATTGCTGCCACAATGTTTGGTGTAACCACCCCCTGCATTGACCAGGCGAAAAATTATCTGGAAAAAGCCGGCTATGAAGTCTTAGTTTTCCATGCCACCGGAACAGGTGGAAAAACAATGGAATCTCTGATCAATCAAGGTTTTTTTAAAGGTGTGCTGGATTTGACAACTACTGAATGGTGTGACCAGGTAGCCGGAGGTGTTCTCGCAGCCGGAGAACACCGTTGTGAAGCTGCCATAAAAAACAAAATTCCCCAGGTAATATCCGTTGGGGCTCTGGATATGGTAAACTTCGGTCCAATAGACACTGTACCGCCGCAATATCGCAACCGCAGCTTATACAAACATAATCCCACTGTAACGTTAATGCGGACTACTGCTGAAGAAAACATAGCTATTGCTAAAAAGCTGGCCGAAAAACTGAATAGTGCTGCAACTAAAACTATTATCATGCTGCCTTTAAGAGGAGTGTCAGCTATTGATGCCACGGGCCAGCCCTTTTATGGTCCATCTGAAGATAAGGCTTTATTTACAACCTTAGAACGTGAAATAAGTAATCCCCATGTCAAATTTCTCAAAATGGATAATAATATCAATGATAAAGTTTTTGCTGAAACTGCTGCCCAAAACCTTATTGATCTGCTGAACGCTTAATATTTATCACGGGAGTGCCATTCAGTGATGACTCAAAAGACAAAATATAGTAATCAATAAAAAGTTTATATTTATTCGTAATATTTTTCATAATACCATTTGTAAAACTTTGACAAATCTCTATGCTGGAGAAATCGTCACCAGCCATGGCTGGGAATATTTTATCCCACTATATACATTACGCAACTATACATTAATTACACGGCAGCTCATTATAATAATTATCGCGTCTGACGGTTCCCGCAGGCCAGCAATATTCATTAAATAATAATCACTTTAAACAAACTGTAAAGAGGTAATTTATATGTTGAGAAAATCAAGAACAGAAATCTTAGCTGATTTTAAAAACCAGATACAAACCGGAAAAATCTTGGTTGGTGTCGGTGCCGGTACCGGCATCACTGCGAAATGCAGTGAAAAAGCTGATGTTGATATGCTTATTATTTATAATTCCGGACGTTTTCGCATGGCAGGACGTGGTTCCTTATCCGGACTTTTATCTTATGGCGATGCCAATCAGATAGTTCAGGAAATGGGCCGTGAAGTGCTGCCGATAGTTAAAAAGACACCTGTTTTAGCCGGAGTATGCGGTACTGATCCCTTCCGTGTAATGGATCTATTTTTACAAAAGCTCAAGGATCAAGGTTTTAACGGTGTCCAAAACTTCCCTACCGTTGGCCTCATCGATGGTAAATTCAGATCCAATCTGGAAGAAACCGGTATGGGATACGGTTTGGAAGTAGATATGGTAAGACAAGCTCACAAACTTGATATGCTGACCTGCCCATACGTATTTGATCCGGAACAGGCAAAAGCAATGGCACAAGCCGGTGCCGACATTCTGGTTGCCCACATGGGACTTACTACCAAAGGCAGCATTGGTGCCGAAACAGCAGTCACTCTCAATGATTGCTGTGAAAAAATCCGGTCAATCATTAAGGCTGGTCGCGCCGTTCGTTCCGACATAATGGTAATCTGCCACGGCGGCCCTATTGCCGACCCGGAAGACGCTGCTTATGTTATAAAACATGTTCCTGAAATCGATGGTTTCTTTGGTGCTTCTTCCATCGAACGCCTGGCCTCAGAAAGAAGCATGACCGCTCAGGCCTCTGCTTTTAAAGCTATAACCAAATAATAATATTAGTTAAATCAAGGGGCTGCCCGCGCGAACGGCATTGACCTCATAAAAATGCAACCTACAACCGTATGGCTTAATTTCCTACTGAGAAATATTCTAAGGAAATATTGCAACTGCATATTTATGAATGAAAATGTTAACGTACGACAGCCCCATTTCTATTCAGCAATGGGGCTCTATTTTATTAACAGTCTTTCTCCATCATCGGTATCTCCCGACGCGGCAGAGAAAAAAAGAAAGATGCTCCTTTTCCCGGTGCACCGGTAAGCCATGCTTTGCCGCCCTGCCGCTGCAATATTCTCTGACAAATAGCGAGTCCTACACCGCTGCCCTCAAATTCCCGCTCGGAATGAAGCCGTTCAAACACATGAAACAATCTATTAACATACCGCATATCAAATCCAATTCCGTTATCCTTAATAGAAAAAACAAAATAATTTTCAGTCAAACGACAGTTAATTTTAATAACAGCACAATCTTTTTTTCTTGTATATTTTAAAGCATTGGACAAAATATTTTGACATAAAAGTTTAAAAAGAACCGGATCTGCATATATATACGGTAAATTTTCTACCTGGAAACAGATTTTTCTGGAGGGTTCTAAAGCACGCAGGTTCTTATACATATCAGTAAAATACTGCCTGGTATCGATTTTACTGATATGTATTTTTTTGCTGCCCGCATGAGAAAGTTCCAGTAAATGATCAATAATCTCTGTTACATCAGTGGTTTTTTCTTGTATTTTTGCAGCAAGTTCTTTCCCATCAACCGTAAAAATTTCATCATAATCCTGTAACAAGAAATCTATCAACCTCCGGATGGAAAGCAATGGTGATTTTAGATCATGAGCCACAGAATAACAAAAACTGTCAAGATTTTTATATGCGTTTTCCAATTCTTCAGTTCGCTGCGTCAACTTCAGGTGTGTGTTGACGCGCGCAATTAACTCTGCCGGTTTAAAAGGCTTCGTAACATAATCCTGTGCACCAAGTGCAAACGCTTTTCTTATACTTTCCTCCTCATCACTAGCCGTCAGAAAAATAATGGGAATTTTTTTATATTGGACATTATTCTTTAACAATCGGCAAAAATCAAAACCATTCATTTCCGGCATGTTAACATCAAGCAATATAATATGCGGTATTTGAAATTGGATTAATTTCAAAGCTGAATTTGCATTCTTAGCAATGCGAATCGTAAAATCAGATCGTTTTAAAATACAGCTGACAAGTTCAATACTTTCCGGTGAATCATCAATAATCAGAATTTGTTTTTCATATGGCACGGGCATAAGAACACCTGTTTCTTTACTTTTAGTTATTATTCTAACATACACATTATTTTACGCAAGAGTACTAAAAAATAATACATTTGTTATTTTTTAGTGATTGGATTATAATATGAGAATAGATTTTTGGCAATGGAGCCTGACCACTTACCGGTCGGGCTTTTTTTATGCATAACTTTGTAATGGGGATATCAACATGGGAAAAAACTTTGTTATGACGCAATCACGTCTCAGTCTTTTTATGGCAATTAGTTTTTTCATGATTACTGCTCTGCTTGCCATCAGCAGCATATATATGAATATAAATATCAAAGCTGAAAAAACAGCTGAAGAACACCGTATAATGTTTCAACAGCTGGGAGAATCACTGGCAGAGGCATCTGATTATCTGACCGCCGAAGGACGAAAATATGCAGTTACCGGTGATCGTTCCCATATGGATAATTATTGGCGGGAAATCCAAGAAACCAGAACCCGTGATTATGTTATCGAAAAAATGCAAGAAGCTCATGCACCGGCAAATGAATTATTATTACTTGAAGAAGCAAAAAAATATTCTGACGAACTAGTCGAAACAGAGCGCCGTTCCATGCGTTTAGTATTAGAATCAGAACATGTACCTGAAGAACTAATGCCTGCACCGGTATCTATAAAAAAGCTCAGCAACAGTGACGCCGTTTTGTCAGACAGTGCAAAAAAAACCAAAGCAGTTGAAATCATGTTTGATAATAACTATGACTTGAGCAAAGAACATATCATGAATCCCATTGCTGCTTTTCAACAGTCAATGAACGATCGCTTGGAAAATGAGTTGTTACACGCCCGACAAAATCTTTATCACGCTTTTGTTCTGCAGGTCATACTGGCCTGTTTGATAATTGCTGAAATCTTAGGGTTGATGCGCATATTTATGTTATATATAACACATCCCATACGCAATTATACCAAAAACCTGGAAGGTTTTTCCCTGCAGCAACACTTTAAATTGAAGGCAGAAGGTACAAAAGAACTTTGTATTTTAGCAGATACTTTCAACACTTTATATACATCTTTTCAAAGTGAACTAAAAAGACGGCGGGAAACAGAAAAACGTATGCTGCTTGCCAAAGAAGAAGCAGAAAAAGCCAACGCCGCCAAAGGTGAATTTCTTGCTAATATGAGCCATGAAATACGGACACCATTAAACACAATTATTGGTTATCACTATATGCTCAAACAGCAGCACCCTTCAGCAAAAATATTGGATTATACCAATAATATTGGATTAGCCGCTAAAAATTTATTATCGATTGTCAATGAAATCCTGGATTTTTCTAAAATCGAATCAGGAAAAATAGAATTAGAAATGGCCCCGTTTAGTCTAAGACAGGCAATAAAGGAACTCTATACAATGATTGAAGTTGAAACAAGGAAAAAGGGATTAAAATTCTTTTTGGAAATTGATAAAGCTGTCCCTGATGTAATTTGCGGTGATTCCTTCCGCTTAAAAAGAGTTGCTTTGAATTTGCTATCCAATGCTGTAAAATTTACCGAGCAGGGTTTCATCTGTTTTAAGGTTTCTTCATGTATATTGGATAATCATGAATGGATATACATGTCTTTTACCGACAGCGGCATAGGTATAGCCAAAGAGGCTCAAAAGCATTTGTTTGAAGCCTTTACACAGGCTGATATTTCCACGTCGCGTTGCTTTGGCGGTACAGGTCTGGGACTCGCTATAAGCCGGCAAATTGCCCTGTTAATGAAAGGTCATATAGTATTAAACAGTGAACCAGGACATGGAACAACCTTTATCTTTTCTTTTCCCGCAAAACGTACAAACGATACTATCCCACAAAAAGACAATGTCTCTCCCAGCATGAATTTTCACGGTATCCGGCTTTTATTGGTTGAAGATAACACAGTCAATCTGCACATGACTGAAGAAATCCTCTCCGGATTCGGGTTTACTGTCACTGCTGCCAGCAGTGGTAAAACCGCACTTAATCTGGCCAAAAAAAACAAATATGATATTATTTTGATGGATATCCGCATGCCCATAATGGATGGCTATGAGACAACAGCCCATATGCGGAAAAACTCACAAAACACCACTACTCCAATCGTTGCTTTATCTGCTGATGTACTTGGCAACGTCCAGGAAAAAGTTCTTGCCGCCGGGATGGCAGCATATTTGGAAAAACCATTACAGCTGGATAAACTGGGAAAAATTTTATCCGGTGTATTGAAAATACCCATAAATTCTGAACCGTCATCTGATCTGCCATCCCATTCTTTTTTTGCACCACAAGATGTCATAAAAAAATTGAATGGCAAAACAGCCTCCTATCAAAAAATCCTGCAGCTTTTTTATGTAAACCATCGAAATGATGCCTGTACTATTGAACAATATGTTCTAAAACAAGAATATCGCAAAGCATCTGATTGTTTACATGAATTAAGAGGAGCTGCGGGCAACATCGGCGCAAATGGACTATATTCTGCAGCAATGACATTATCCAATGCCCTGAAAAAAGGCAATAAAGAAAGCATAAAAAATTTCTTGCCTATATTTCAACAAACAATACAATGCATTAAACAATACTTGACGATTTCTTCTAATGCAGCAGATGCAGCAGAAAAATTACCGATTTTCTCATCAACCACAACTGACGCAGAACTACACGAATTA
This sequence comes from Pectinatus frisingensis, assembly GCF_015732285.1. Taxonomy (GTDB): domain Bacteria; phylum Bacillota; class Negativicutes; order Selenomonadales; family Selenomonadaceae; genus Pectinatus; species Pectinatus frisingensis. Next base: position 23,065 of record NZ_WIQU01000029.1, on the reverse strand, counting down.
CTCACACTTTTACAAAACGGTGATTTTTCAGCTAAAGAGGCATGCCACAAACTGCAAGAATGCTTGTGCACACTATTTGGCAAGGTTTTCTACAATCGTTTATGGCATGAAGTAAATATATATGATTTTCCCGCAGCAGCTGTATTATTATCTGCTGCGGTACAAAAAACAGGCAAGGAGTAAATTATGTATAAGGTATTGTTAATTGATGACGACAGTGCCGAACGATATATTTTAAAACGTTTCGACTGGAATTCATCCGGATTCTGCATAGCAGGCGAAGCTGCCGATGGAAAAGAAGCACTACAATTTTTAGCCCGACAGGAAGTAGACCTAATTATAACTGACATCCGAATGCCTGGCATGGACGGTCTGGCATTTCTCCAAGAACTGCGCCGGAAAAGAATCAACAACTGTATAATTTTGTTAAGTACTTACAGTAATTTTGAATATGCACAGCAAGGGATACGTCTGGGAGTTTTCGATTATATGACCAAACCACCGGATGATAAAGACCTTCGTTCATTATTACAGCGTGTCCGCAGTTACTTAAACAGTAAAACATATTTGCAAAAAAAATTAGCTGAAAAATACGAATTAAATAATGACAGCATTGTTGTAAAAATCTGTCGCTTTATCCTTGATCATATTGAAGATAATATCACTTTAGACAGTTTTGCCCAAGAATTTGCCATAAGCCGCGATTATGCCGGAAAATATTTTAAACAAAAACTAGGCGAAAATTTCAATGAATATTTAACAAAAATGAAAATGGAGCATGCCAAGTATTTGCTGCGCAGCGGCAAATACAAAAATTATGAAATAAGTAATCGGCTTGGTTATGCCAGTCCGGATTACTTTCGCCGTTTATTTAAAATTTACACCAAAATGACTCCTGGTGAATATAAAAAAAATATTAATAGCTAATATAAATATCTAAAAACCGAAACTTGTCTTTTTTTTACTGGAAAATGACTTTTTTATATGGTTTTTTCCCTCAGCAAAAATTGCTAAACTAATATTGTAATTAAAAACAATATAACAAACAGCAAAGGCGCTGTGATATGTACAATCTATGTACATACCGCAGTGCCTTTTCATTTTGCTGTTGCGTGGAAGGAATGAAATCATATGAACATGGGACTTTTTGCCAAAATGAGAAAAAGTGCCTCCCTAGCAATGACCGCTCTTTTTATTTCATCAGTTTTTCTTAGTGGCTGCGGCAATTCACAGACATCACAAAGCTCCGGCAGTTCTACTGATTCCAAAAGTACGATTAAAGTTGGTGTTCTTCACTCGTTGAGTGGCACAATGGCAATCAGTGAAGTTTCTGTAAAAGATGCCGAAATGATGGCAATTGATGAAATCAATGCCAAAGGCGGCGTACTTGGTAAAAAACTTGAAGTAGTAACAGAAGATGGTGCATCAGATCCGGCTGTTTTCGCCGAAAAGGCGAAAAAACTTTTACAGCAGGATAAAGTGGCAACCGTTTTCGGCTGCTGGACATCAGCCAGCCGAAAAGCCGTATTACCCGTATTTGAAAGCAATAACGGACTTTTATGGTATCCTGTCCAATATGAAGGGATGGAATCATCCCCTAATATTTTTTACACGGGTGCCGCTCCTAATCAGCAGATCGTCCCTGCTGTTGATTGGCTGCTAAAAAACAAGGGCAAGAAATTCTTCTTAATCGGTTCTGATTATGTGTTTCCGCGTACTGCTAATAAAATAATCAAAGCTGAATTAAATGCCGAAGGCGGACAAGTCGTAGGCGAAGAATATACCCCAATGGGCCACACAGATTATAGTACAATAATCAACAAAATCAAGGAAGAGAAACCAGACGTGGTCTTCAATACGCTCAATGGCGACAGCAACGTAGCTTTCTTTAAACAGCTTAAGGATGCCGGAATAACTTCAAAAGATCTCATTACTTGTTCCGTCAGCATTGCCGAAGAAGAAGTACGCGGTATCGGCGCGGAAAACATGACTGGACAGCTCGTTTCCTGGAATTACTACCAGACGACAAATACTCCGGAAAATAAAACTTTCGTTGCTAACTATAAGGCTCGTTATGGACAAGATCGTGTAACGGATGATCCTATAGAAGCTGCCTATGATGCTGTGTATCTATGGGCCGCTGCCGTAGAAAAAGCTGGTTCGACCGATGTCGATAAAGTAAAAGAAGCGGCAAAAGGTCTGGAATTTAAAGCACCTGAAGGAACTGTAAAAATTGAAGGCGAAAATCAGCATCTCTGGAAAACAGTCCGCATCGGCGAAGTTCAGGCAGATGGTTCAATCAAAGAAATCTGGAGCACACCGGATCCTGTTCGTCCTGATCCATATCTGAAAACATACGACTGGGCAAAAGGATTGTCCAATTAACTAAATAAAAAAATAAAGCGGTATGCAAAAAATATGCCGCTTTATTTTTATTAATAAACGGAGGCAGCAGTAAAAACAATGGATACTTATCTTCTTCAAATTTTTAACGGCATAAGCGTAAGTTCAATTTTCATGCTGGCCGCGCTGGGACTGGCAATCACCTTTGGTCTTATGAAAATAATAAATATGGCCCATGGTGAATTCATAATGATTGGGGCATATGCTGCCTACGTCATCCAAAATATATTCAGCCAATATCTGCCTGCTTCTATTTTCGATTTTTATTTTTTTATTGCTATTCCTGCTTCTTTTCTGGCAGCCGGCATATTCGGCTGGGTATTGGAAAGGCTCGTCATTTGCCATTTATATGGCCGAGCTCTTGATAGTATACTAGCCACTTGGGGTGTAAGTCTTATATTGCAGCAATTGGCCCGCAGCATATTTGGTGCCCCCAATGTCGATGTTAAAAGTCCCGACTGGTTAAATGGCGCTCTTTTGATTCATCCTGGCCTGCAGCTTCCCTATAAACGTCTTTTCATCATGCTTATGGTAATTATCTGCATGACAGCTATTTATTATCTGATGTATCGCAGCAATTATGGCCGAAAAATCCGAGCCGTCATGCAAAACCGGGCTATGGCAGCCAGTCTTGGTATAAACACCCGCAAAATAGATGCTTATACTTTTGCCTTTGGTTCCGGCCTGGCCGGAATTGCTGGCTGTGCCCTGACCCTGCTAGGTTCGATAGGACCAACACTGGGCACCAATTATATAGTCGATACCTTTATGGTTGTAGTCCTTGGTGGTGTAGGCAGCTTATGGGGAACTATTGCCGGTGGTTTTCTTATTGGCACCGGCAATACCACCCTGGAATTTTTGACAGACGCGACCTTGGGAAAAGTCCTGATATTTACTTTAGTTATCATATTTTTACAATGGCGGCCTAAAGGACTATTCACTATCAACAGCCGCTCATTAGACGAATAAGAAGGGCGGTACCTATGACTACAAAAACTTTTTTTAAAACACCAGCAAATCGAATCTTTTTCGTTATTATATTATTGCTTTTACTGGCACCATTATTTCTATCCGTATTTAGAATAAACCTGCTTGGTAAATTTATTGCATATGCAATTTTGGCACTTGGTATCGATCTTATCTGGGGATATACCGGCATTTTGAGCCTTGGACATGGTGTATTTTTTGGATTAGGCGCTTATGCCATGGGAATGTACTTAAAAATGGAAGCCGCCCATGGCAGGCTGCCCGATTTTATGTCATGGAGCGGCTTAGAAAAACTTCCGGCACTTTGGGCTCCCTTCTCCAGTCCTCTGTCTCTTGCTTTAATCATTATCATACCAGCTATTTTGGCTGCCATTATCGGTTTTCTTACCTTTAAAAACCGTATTCGTGGTGTTTATTTTTCTATATTATCGCAAGCTTTATCACTGATTTTCGTGATACTTTTTATTGGACAACAGGCCTATACAGGAGGGACCAACGGTCTTACCGGTTTCCGTACAATGTTTGGTTTGCCGCTGGCAGCAGACAATACTAAGTATTTATTATACTATGCTGCTATATTTTTCTTAGTTATAGTTTATCTATACTGTCGATTCCTTGTCAGCCATCGTCTTGGCAAAATCCTGATGGCGATTCGTGACGGCGAAAACAGAGTAAGGTTTTCTGGTTACAATCCCGCCGCATATAAGATTTTTGTATATGTATCTTCCGCTGTCATCGCCGGAATCGCCGGAGCAATCTTTGTACCCCAGGTTGGTATTATATCACCGGCCGAAATGGGAATCGTCCCCTCAATAGAAATGGTAATATGGGTGGCTATCGGAGGCAGAGGTACATTAATCGGAGCCGTCATTGGAGCAATTCTCGTAAATGGCCTAAAAAGCGGCATCAGCGAATCATTCCCCGAAGTGTGGTCATATTTTTTAGGTCTGGCCTTTATCATAGTCGTCATTTTCATGCCAGAAGGGCTTATTGGTCTCGTTAAAAAATACTCAACCCGTATAGCATGGCGTGTCAAAAAGGAAAAAACTGCAGAAAAATCTCCGTCGATAAATTGAGGTGTGCTATGAATACAATTCTCGAAATTAAGGATCTAACAGTATCATTTGATGGATTTCGTGCATTAAACGGTGTTACTACCAAAATAGAAAAAGGTGAAATCCGCTTTTTTATCGGATCTAATGGCGCCGGCAAAACAACCTTACTGGATGCTATATGCGGACGAATACATCCTCAGCAAGGAACCATAGTTTTCAACGGTGACAAAAACATCATGCGTTATCCTGAACATAAATTAGTTAATATAGGTATTGGTCGCAAATTTCAAGTACCTTCGGTTTTCACGAGCTTATCCGTCCATGAAAACATGGAGGTATCCGCGGTCAAGAAACGTGGTATTTGCTCCTCACTGCTGCAGAAGCTAACAAGACAACAGGAACAAAAAATCGACGAAATACTGACCTTGGTAGATTTAAAAAACTATCGTAATAAAATGGCATCTGAACTTTCACATGGACAAAAGCAATGGCTGGAAATAGCTATGCTTTTAGTCCAAGATTTAAAGCTCATCATGCTTGACGAACCAGTTGCCGGAATGGGCCGCAAAGAAACCACCAAAACAGGTGAACTGTTAAAGAAAATAGCCCAGCACTGTACTGTTATCATCGTTGAACATGATATGGAATTTGTCCGGGAATATGCCACTAAAGTGACAGTGATGCATGAAGGACGTATATTGGATGAAGGCAGTATAGACCAAATACAAAACAATCCCAAAGTAATTGATGTCTATCTGGGCAGAGGGGGTGAAAACTGTGCTTGAGGTAAAAAATTTACAGGCCTTTTATGGTGAAAGTATCATACTAAAGAATATCAACCTTGATGTACAAGAAGGACGCATAGTGTGTTTACTGGGAAGGAACGGTGTCGGCAAGAGCACTTTTCTAAAAAGCATCATGGGACTGGTGAATACTCCCTGCGGCAGTATCCGTCTGCAGGGCAGCGAAATTATCGATCAGCCGACTTACGCCCGTGCCCGTGCCGGTATCGGTTATGTGCCCCAGGGACGGGATATTTTCCCCCATATATCGGTAAAGGAAAATCTACAGCTTGGCCTGGAAGTAAATAACGGCAAAGGCAATATTTCCCCCGAAGTTTACGAATTATTTCCCATATTAAAAGAAATGCTCGCGCGCAAAGGGGGCAATTTAAGCGGTGGTCAGCAGCAACAGCTTGCCATTGCCAGAGCACTGGTTGCCCATCCCAAACTATTAATGTTTGACGAACCGACTGAAGGGATACAGCCATCGATTATCAAAGATATTGGCAAAGTCATTCTCCATCTAAAAAAAGAAGGCTACACGATTTTAATCGTAGAACAATATTTGGAATTTATACTTGACATTGCTGACTATTACTATGTCATGGACAAAGGTACCATAGTTGCCCAAGGTTTTGTTTGTGACATGGATAAAGAGACAATTCAACATAAAATTTCCATTTAAACAAGGAGGCGAACATTATGCATTTAGTACCTAAAGATATGGAAAAATTATTGCTGCATTATGCCGGTACTGTAGCTAAAGAACGTAAAGAACGCGGCATTAAACTTAATTATGTGGAATCTATAGCTTATATCAGCAGACAGCTGCTGGAATTAGCCCGGGAGGGCAGAACAGTAACACAGCTGATGCAGTCCGGGCGTAAAATATTGACTTCCAATGATGTCATGGAGGAAGTCCCTTCAATGATACATGAGGTCCAGATTGAAGCTACCTTCCCCGACGGAACAAAACTGGTAACTGTCCATAATCCAATTCAATAAAAAGGAGGTGTAAAGATGTTGATCCCTGGAGAAATCATAACTGCTGACCGTGATATAGAACTAAACAGCGGACGTCCCACTATGACAATACTTGTCGGTAACACCGGTGACAGACCGGTGCAGGTAGGTTCGCATTTTCATTTTTTCGAAGTGAACCGCTGCCTATCTTTTGACAGAAATGCAGCTTTTGGTATGAGGCTTGATATTCCTTCCGGTACATCAGTACGTTTTGAACCCGGTGAAAACAAGACTGTACATTTAACCGCTGTTGGCGGTAATAAAAGAGTATTCGGTTTCAATGCCCTGACCTGCTCCCATATAAACGACGACACCCGGCGTCTGGCCTTGGGACGAGCAGAAAGAGCCGGTTTTATACAGAAAGGAGTAAATTATGAGCCGAAAAATGAAAGCCGCTGAATATGCAATGATGTTTGGTCCAACAACAGGTGATAAAGTCCGCCTAGCCGATACGGAACTTTTTCTTGAAGTCGAAAAAGATTATACCTGCTACGGTGATGAAGTAAAGTTCGGCGGCGGGAAAACACTGCGCGATGGTATGGGACAATCAGTAAACACCCTCAGCAATGACGGTGACCTTGACCTTGTCCTGACAAACGCTTTAATCATTGATGCATACAATATATGTAAAGCCGATATAGGTATAAAAAACGGTAAAATTGCCGGTATCGGCAAAGCCGGCAATCCTGACATAATGGACAATGTAACTCCCGGAATGACTATTGGAGCTTCAACTGAAGCTATTGCCGCCGAAGGTATGATTGTCACTGCCGGTGGTATTGATTCACATATCCATTTCATCAGTCCGCAACAAATAGATACGGCACTTTACAGCGGTATAACCACGATGATCGGCGGCGGCACCGGACCCGCCGACGGAACAAATGCCACCACATGCACACCCGGGCCATGGAATCTGGCCCAGATGCTGCGGGCTGCTGATGAATATCCGATGAATCTGGGATTTTTGGCTAAAGGGAATTGTTCCAATATACAGCCTTTGGAAGAGCAAATATTAGCCGGCGCCGCGGGCTTAAAAATTCACGAAGACTGGGGAGCGACACCGGCCGTAATTGATGCCTGCCTGCAAGTCTCCGACAAATATGACGTTCAAACAGCCATCCATACCGACACCCTTAATGAAGCCGGTTGTGTAGAAGATACATTGAAAGCCATAGCCGGCAGGACTATCCATACTTATCATACAGAAGGAGCCGGCGGCGGACATGCTCCCGATATTATAAAGGCTGCCGGATTCCGCAATATTCTGCCCTCTTCCACCAATCCGACAATGCCTTTTACTGTCAATACCATTGATGAACATCTTGACATGCTGATGGTGTGCCATCATCTCGACAGCCGCATACCCGAGGATGTCGCTTTCGCCGATTCACGGATACGTCCGGAAACAATTGCCGCAGAAGATGTCTTACATGACATGGGAGTTTTCAGCATGATGAGTTCCGACTCACAAGCCATGGGCCGTGTCGGTGAAGTAATCACCCGTACATGGCAGACAGCTGACAAGATGAAAAAAGAACGCGGTCGTTTACCGGAAGAAAAGGGAGAAAATGACAATTTTCGCATCCGTCGTTATATTGCAAAATACACAATCAACCCCGCCATAATGCAAGGAATTTCTGAATATGTCGGCTCTGTCACTAAAGGTAAATTTGCTGACCTTGTCATCTGGCACCCTGCTTTTTTTGGCGTGCGCCCTGAAATAATTATAAAAGGCGGTATGATTGCCGCAGCTAAGATGGGAGATCCCAATGCATCCATACCTACACCACAGCCGGTTTTTTATCGTCACATGTTTGGTGCAGATGGTAAAGCAAAATACCCCAGCTGCATAACCTTTGTATCCAAAGCAGCCTGGAAAAGTGATATCCGGAAAAATTTAAAACTGGAAAAAACAGTGCTCCCGGTTCATGGCTGCCGCACAATCAGCAAAAAAGATATGGTGCTCAATAATGCCACACCGCATATTGATGTAGATCCTGAAACATATGCCGTACACGTTGATGGCATCCGCTTGGTCAGCAAACCAGCCCCAAAGCTGCCATTAGCACAATTGTATAATCTATTTTAATAGGGAGGTACCATCATGCTGATTGACCATATACTCGGAAACATGAACGATGAAAAATTCAAAAATTATCCTATGGACATAGTGAATATCGAATGGTATGACAGCAAAAAGAAAATCCATCGTCTGACAAGCCATAAGGGACGTGATATTGCTGTACGCTTATCAGACAAAGAACAGCAGCGTGGTTTATGGTATGGTGATGTGCTGGCGATTGCCGATGACAGTGATGCTATTATTGTTGAGATTATTCCCAGTAAATGCCTGACAGTATCATGCCACAACAAACTGGAAATTATTACATTATGCTATGAAACCGGCAATCGTCATGCACCTTTCTATTATCTGCCCGATAATGAAGAATTCATTATCCCTTACGATCACCCTTTTGCGGAATTGCTGAAAAAACTGCATATTTCTTTTGTTATAGAAAATCGACGTCTTGACAATCACTGGCGCATTGGCGGCTCAGCCGTACACAATCACCACCACACAGCGGAGACTACAAATGAATAACATTGAGCAAAAATTTTTATTATTGCAGATAAATGATGCTCTTTTCCCAATAGGAACCTATATTCACTCTTACGGTCTGGAAACTTATGTACAGCATGAATTGGTAACTGATGCTTCAAGTATGCAGGAATGGCTTACACAATATATGACATCAGCTTTTTTATACAGCGAATTATTGGCTGTCAAGCTTGCCTATGAACAAACTAATAGCCACGATTTAGCTACTGTTGATTATCTGGAAAAAATTTTTTTGACCGCAAAGGCTCCTTTAGAGCTTCGTCAGGCCGCCATTAAATTAGGTTCGAGGTTTATAAAAACAGTCCAATCCCTGCCATTACCTTCAATTGATGATAATTTTTACCACTATATATCGCAGTCCCGGCTTCACGCCCACCCGATAGCTTACGGTGTTTTCTGCTCGGCGGCAGACATTGCACTGCCGGATTCCTGCCTGCATTACATTTACGCACAGGCAGCCAGTCTCATAAACACATGTGTGAAAAGCATCCCATTAAGTCAAACTTCCGGCCAGCAAATATTGCGCAGCTGCAGTGTGCAATGGCCGCAACTGTTAGATAAGCTTCATTCTCTTTCAATAGACGATTTCTGTTTGTCAACACCGGGATTCGATATTCGGGCAATGCAGCACGAAACATTATACTCTCGCCTATATATGTCATAAAAAGGAGATTATTCATGAGTTATATAAAAATCGGTGTAGCCGGCCCGGTCGGTTCCGGCAAAACCGCATTAATAGAAGCACTCACCCGTATATTGTCAAGTGATTACAGCATCTGCGTCATTACCAATGATATCTATACACAAGAAGATGCCGAATTCCTGATTAAAAATTCGGTAATGGAAAAAGAACGCGTAGTCGGCGTGGAAACCGGCGGATGCCCCCATACAGCCATCAGAGAAGACGCTTCAATGAATCTTGATGCTATTGAAGTAATGAGTGAAAAATTTCCCGATGTACAAATTTTTTTCATTGAAAGCGGCGGTGATAATTTATCTGCTACTTTCAGCCCTGAACTCGCCGACAAAACGATATTTGTCATTGATGTAGCTGAAGGTGATAAAATTCCCCGCAAGGGCGGTCCCGGCATAATGCGGTCAGATCTTTTGCTTATCAATAAAATTGACCTGGCACCATATGTCGGAGCTGATCTTTCCGTAATGGAACGCGACGCCCGAAAAATGCGCGGCAGCAAACCTTTTTTATTCACCAATATCCGGGAAAACAAGGGTATCGATAAAATCATAGCATGGATAAAGCATGAGGCTCTGCTTGAAGATGTCTAAGCAGAAAAATATCAACAGCGCCTATGGAAAACCTTCCTGTCTGTCTTTAGAATTTTGCTGCCGACTAGGAAAAACCCTTCTTAATGATGTCTACTTTACAGCCCCCTTCAAAGTAATGCAACCATTTTGCTCCGTTCCTATTACACGCTATATGATTCTAACTGCCTCTGCAGGCATCATGTCTGGTGATCAGCAAAAGATAACCATCTGTCTGCAAAAAGGAACCAGTGTAGAATTAACTTCACAATCATACGAAAAAATCCATAAAATGCCTGATGGAGAAGGCCGGCGTAGTACCAGGATCATCTTAGCGGAAAACACGTTACTTTTTTATATGCCGCAGCCCGTCATTCCCTTTGCTGGATCCGCTTTTGCCAGTGATACTGTCATTCATCTTACTGATAATACCGCAAAACTTTTTTACAGTGAAATATTGAGCAGCGGCCGGACTGAACACAAGGAACACTTTCTTTATAAAAAATACACTGCATTACTGAAAGTCTACGAAGGTACACAACTTTGTTACTTTGAAAATGCCCGTTATTTCCCTGATCAGCAAAACCTGGCATCATTTGGCTTTTATGAACGATATACCCACCTGGCAACAATTCTTCTATTCAATTTTGAAAATGCTGAAAAACTGAGCAAAAAAATCCGGGAATTTATCGATACACAGACAAACATTGACAGTGGCGTGAGTCTCCTCAGCACTAATCATTTATGTATAAAAGTATTTGCCTATTCCAGCGAAATTTTAGTAAACCTTATTAACTTGATAAAAGTACAATTAAGACCGTAAAAAAAATTGACCTTCATAAGTTGGATTTATTAAATCTGATTTATGAAGGTCAATTCAGTATCAATTATTTATTTTTATTACACCCATATTGTCTGCTATTTTTATCTTTGTCCCATATTTTTCCGATAACGCAGCTATCTCATTTAATATGCGCTTACCATTTGCTGCATCAGCAAACTCAGGTTTGCCACGTTGTGCCCGACCATTTTTAAAACCTAATGTCAATGGTCTTAACTGTATGTCGGTGACATTGCCATCCTCAACAAAAAAGGCTGCTGCCGCCGATTCGAAAACACGTCTGTCAGCTGCCAAGCCGCGAGTATCATTAGCACTGCGGATATCCAGTCCATCAGCCACAGTATCCTCACCGCCCAGATTATAAAGATTATAAAACTCAGCAGGCTGCCGTTCAACTAAATCATTCTGGAAAATAAAATTTCCCAGACTATAAAAGATCGGTTTTTGTTTATATATCTCAATACCGCGCCAAATATGAGGCCCATGACCAATATAGGCCTGCACGCCATTATTGATGCATAAATGGGCAAAATCCCTGGCAAAATCAGCCGGCAGCTGTTTGTCAAGGCCTTTTCTTTCATGGGTATGATGGCTTACAATGACAACATCAGCCTGACGTTTTGCCTCCTGTATCGATCTTACAATTCGCTGTGCATCCTGCATATTCATTTTTGTGACTGTGCCCGGTTCAGCACCGGCTTTGATGCAGATATCATTTATAAAAAAACCGTCTTTCAATGGTTTCGTAAAACCTTCCTTTTCATTCAGAAGACGGTTGGCATTTATTTCTGTCTGACCAATTATTTCCCGTAACGTTTCCAGCTGTTCAGGCAGAACGATATGCTCTGCCTGATAACGAAGCACATTTGCTCCCGGTCTTCCTAAAACATCTGCTCTTGGATAACTGGCCATCCCCCACTCTGATATAGTTGAAGTGACACCTATCAGCGCCAATCGTCCGTTGGGTGTATCGATATACCGTGGCTGCGCCGCTTTCGCTAGGTTACGGCCTACTCCGGCGTTAATCAGGCCGCTTTTTTCCAAGTGCCGCAACGTGGTCAATACCCCTTCGATATTCCAGTCAATATTATGATTATTCGCCCATGCTACAATATTAAACCCGAGTTCCCTGATATCTTCTGTTACATACGGTCTTGCAGCCGCCCATGTACCACCGCTGACAGGCGCCGGATAAACTTCAAAATCATGCAGCAGTACCTCAAAGTTAGTAAATCTGACATCGTATTGCAAAAAATAGTCCCGCAAATCCGCAAATTTTTTATCATGCGGCAGATGCTGTGTAATGAATGAATCACCGACAGCAGCTATACTTATTCGCGACAAAATCAACCCTTCTTTACTAAAAAGATCTATACTTCTAATTTCCCAATAATTTCATCCAAATTATGTATATTATTTTTTCTCATATATTTTTCAATGCCGTCCGTCACATCTTTTACTGCCCGCGGATTGGCAAAATTTCCCGCTCCGACTGCCACTGCACTGGCACCCGCCAGTAAAAATTCTACGGCATCTTCACCATTCATTATTCCGCCCATACCGATTATCGGTATTTTGACACTCTGGGCAGTCTGCCATACCAGATGCAAGGCTACCGGCTTTACTGCCGGACCGGATAATCCACCAGTCACATTTCCCAGCAAAGGTTTTCGTTTGTTAATATCTATCACCATTCCGGTGATGGTATTTATCAATGACACCGCATCAGCGCCGGCAGCTTCCACGGCCCTGGCCATACAGCTTATATCAGTCACGTTGGGTGACAGCTTCACTATTACGGTCTTCCCCGTGTGTTTTTTTACCGAAGACGTAACTGCGGCAGCCGATCTGGGATCAGTTCCAAAAACGATGCCCCCCTCTTTGACATTAGGACAGGAAATATTTACTTCCAATGCATCTACACCTACGATATCCAGCTTTTGTGCCATTTCACCATAATCTTCAACTGTCCCCGCCGATATATTGACAATAATCGGCACATGATATTTTTTTATTTTAGGCAGTATATCCCTGATAAACGCATCCACTCCGGGATTTTCCAAACCAATGGAATTGAGCATTCCCGCCGGTGTTTCAGCAATTCTTACGCCTGGATTTCCCTCTCTTGGCAAGGGAGTAAGCCCTTTAGTGACTATTGCTCCTATTTCATGGACAGCAAGAAAATCCTCATACTCTCGACCGAAGCCAAATGTTCCTGATGCCCCCATTACCGGTTTCTTTAAATGCAGTCTGCCTATATCCACAGTTAAGGATATCTCATTCATAGTCGAATACCTCCTCAGCCGGGAATACCGGACCATCAACACAAACCTTACGTCGTTTACCGGTAATTTTATCGGTAAAGGTACAGCCCAGACACACCCCTATTCCGCAGGCCATTCTTTTTTCCATGGATACTTGACAGCTTTTTCCATATTTCTTAGCAATCTTAGCAACCGAATGCATCATGATATCGGGCCCGCATGTATAGATATCATCGACAGCGTTATCCTCTAAAATTTTCGGCAGAAACTGTACTGTAAATCCCTTGAACCCCAGTGAACCATCATCAGTGGTCACATAAATCTTATCGGCATACTTTTCCATATATTTAGGCCAAAATACTTCTTGTTCGTTTTTCCCACCGACAAGAACCAGAGGTTTCTTTTCTTGTAATCGTTCTGCCAAAAAAACAAGCGGAGCCATACCCATTCCCCCACCGACAATCAGTGGCCGTCCTTCTTTAATCATAAATCCATTGCCTATCGGTCCGACTATGCTCAGCTGTTCACCCACTGTCATAGCTGCATATTCTGCTGTTCCCCTGCCGATTATCCGGTAAATTAAGCTTATTGTGCCCTTTTTCTTATCAACCTCCGCTATTCCTAATGGACGCCGCAAAAAATTGATACTGTTATTTTTCTTAACATGTACAAACTGCCCCGGTTCTGCATGATCAGCTATTTCCGGTGCTTGTAAAAGCATATAATAAACATCATCAAGAATTTTTTCATTAATCAAAATACATCCTTCAATGAAAAATTTTTTCAAACACACTGCCTCCCCTGCTTGATAATACAATCAAAAACATTCACACGATTATGCTTCAAGCCATTTTTTATTAAATATGATATTTTCCGTTACTGATACAGCAGACATGACTGCGTCAATGACCGGCAGTTTATACAAATCAAACAGTGGTTTCATCGCAAAACTCATATTTATATCATCTATTATAATAGAATCCAATCGATTGATATCTGTCATTTTTTCTATCGTCTGCCGCATATTTTCCAATATGGTTTCTTCATTACCACTGCTTATATCAACCGGTAAAAGTTTCACATCAGCAAGAATACTTTTTTTATAATCATCGACAAGTTTTTGCATTATTGCTGTTTGTGTTTTATCTACAAACATTCCCATCCTTTTCCCTAATGGAAACGCAGTGTAAATAGCAGAATAACTTATACCAATGACAGTTTTTTTCAAGGCATCTTTTAGAAAATTGACTCCTGCATCGCTGCTGTGTGCTATTATGATTCCGTCATATGCATGTGCGATTGGCTGAAGTGCCTTCAAAATCAAGTCCGGCAGACTTGCCAAACTGTCTGCTGTAGCGAGTTCCCCAGCAGCATCAGCAATGTTTATAACTGATATATTAGTATGGTCCTCACTGTTTCTGGCCGTTATTTTGGCAGAATAAATTGCCCTGTCATAAATCTTGTCATTAAGACTTCTATTACCTGTTGGATTTACAATCAATAAATTCATTTTACCGGCTTAAAGCCTTTCCTCCTTAAATCAATAATTGGCACGCAGGAACTTCCCTTCCGGTTTATTAAGTATTTCTCCGTCACCTGCTATTAAGATTCCCCGCAAGTATGTCCTTTGCGGCCAGCCTGTGATATCGAATCCGTCAAACGCCGTAAATGGTTCCTTACTGTGCAAATTTTTATTCAATATTTTTTGTTTTCTGTTCATATCCAAAACTACTAAATCTGCATCATTGCCAACTTTAACAGCACCCTTCCTATCATCGATCTTATACAAACCTGCTGCTTTTTCCGATAGAATCCGCACTAAAAATGGTAATGTTATTTTTCCTTTGCTGACTTCATTAAGCATAAGCGGCAAAGTTGTTTCTACGCCGCACATCCCGGAAGGAATTTCAAACAAATCACCCTGCTTCTCTCTTACTGCATGCGGTGCATGGTCAGATGAAACATAATCCAATGTGCCGTCCTTAAGCCCTTCCCATAATGCCAGCCTGTCGGATTCACGTTTTATTGGCGGATATACTTTCATCCCTGATCCAATTTTACCATAATCTTTATCTGATAAAAACAAATAATGTGTACAAGTTTCTGCTGTGACATTTATATTTTTGGCCTTGGCCTCACGAATCAAGTCCACTCCCATACCTGAAGTTACGTGCAGTATATGCAGATGAGCTCCCGTTGCCTGTGAAAACGCTATTGCCGTTTGTATAGTAAGCACTTCTGCCAGCGTAGGACGCGCTTTCAATAAAGCCTCATAATCATTTTCCCCGTTTTCCCTGACTCGTTTTGTCAACATGCTGATAAGCTCATTATTTTCGGCATGTATTGCCAAAACATGTCCATTATCGGCTATTCGTTCAAAAATTTTATAAACTTCACCGTCGTCAAGCGGCGGTATAACACCGTTTTGACCTGGCTCATAATTATATATTAATGCATTTGTAGCCTTATTGATAGCATATCCCCAAAAAAATTTTATTCCTACCCCGCCGGCCTGTTTTATTTCATCCAATGTATTTAAATTTAAGTCTCCCAGAGATAATCCCCATAAACCGTAATCGACAAAAGCTTTATCCGCAAAATAATTTCTTTTATAAATAAAGCTTTTGTTATCAAGAACTGCCGGATTAGTGTTAGGCATATCAAAAACAGTTGTCATTCCCCCAACCGCTGCCGCAGCTGTTCCATGGCTGAAATCTTCCTTATATGCAGCACCGGGATCACGAAAATGACAGTGCGGATCTATTCCTCCCGGTATAACAAAAGCATTATTTACATCATCAACATGCTTTGCTTCCAAATCCTCATCAGAAATTCTGACAATTTTACCGTTTTTAACATAAACATTAGCTTTTTTTATTTCATTACCTGAAACTATTCTTCCATTTTTTACAACCAAATCAAACATATTAATTACCTTCTTTTATTATTCTATATCTACACCCTTTGTTTCCGGTATCATAAGCAGCATGCATACCAATGCAACAGGATAAATGACAAATACCAAGCTCATTGCGCTCAATATGTTTCCACCAACAGCAAGATAACCGATAATCGAAGGGCCGAAACCGGCCAATCCCCTGCCGGTACCAAAAATAAGATTTTCTGCTGTGGATCTTGCTTCCGACGGATAATTTTCTGCTATTACAGCACCATATCCCCCCATCATGCCATTTACTGTAAAGCCTAGGAAAAAACTGCCCCACAATAAGCTGGCTTGACTGGTAAATAAAAAGAAATATAAGATACAATAAAGGGTACCGCCCACATACCACATTGCAAATGTTTTCTTTCTTCCTATTTTATCTGCCAATATACCAAATAAAGTTATTCCCACAATCATACCGGCAATAGAAATGATCATCCAACCGCTTGTCTTAGCCAGACTATATCCATATTTCTGCGACAAAACAGTGGGCATCCAGCTGAATATGGCATAATAGCCAAAATTTTGTACCAGACACATAACTGTCAATCCGACAGTCGTCACTGTCACTTTATTGCTGGAAAACAATTTTTTTAAGGGCATACCGGCAATATGATAGTATTCTTTTTCTTCTTCAGCTGAAAGATTATTATTATTTCTTTTGGTTTCCAACTCTATCTGGCGGTTACGTCTTTTTTGCCACAATATAGGTTCTTTCAAATGCATACGTACATAAATGGCTACCAAAGCCGGAACAAGCCCCACTAAAAATACTGCCCGCCAGCCAAAAAACGGAACTATTGTAGCCGGCACTATCGCTGCGATCAGTACACCGCCCTGCCAGCCGAGTGATACCCACGAAGTTGCTCTTGCCCGCATTTTAGGTGCCCATGTCTCAGTAACCATTGCCATGCCTATACCAAATTCACCGCCAATGCCAAGACCGATCAAAAACCGCAATGTCAGTAAAACTGTATAATCATTGACAAAATAAATGGCGCCGGTGCCTATGGCATATAATATTATAGATAATGATAACGTCTTTGTGCGACCATACTTATCTGCCAGATATCCAAATATATAAGACCCCACCCACATACCGATCGTAGTGGCTAAAGTAAGATTGCCGGCCTGCGCCGTGGTCAAATTAAAATCTTTTATTATAAAAATTAAAACAAAAGATAACAAAAAGACATCCAGACCATCAGCAGCATAACCTAAGACAGCACCTATAAGTGTCTTTATGTGCTGCCCTTCCTCTCCCTCAACATGATTTTTTCCCATTTTATCATTCCCCTTCATATCTCATAAAATTTCTGCATTATAAACTCCTTCACACTATAACAAAACATTTCATTTTAATTATATTTCCTTTATAATTCCTTTTAAAGAAACTTTGTTCCGTTAAACGGAATTAAAAAATGGTATATACAATTTGTGCATTACTATGCGTCATTGCATATACCATGGTGTGTTTTCTATAGTGTACTTTTATAATAGATAATTATCACTTACTTGTCAATATGATTTCAAAATCTTTTTCGATTTTTATATCATGGTCGTCAAAGTATTTGCAATAGATATATCGTCGCTAGCCCTTTTACTTATATCAAGCAATATTTTCTTCAATTCTATCTGATTTTTCATAATATATTCATTGTTTCCCACTATAGAAAAACTATATTCCACCTTATTCCCTTGAGAAAATACCGGTACGGCCATGGCAGATACATTTATTTCCATTTCTTCCCGACACCATGCAATATTCTTCTCCCTGATCTCAATCAGCTCTTTTTTCAACCTTTCACTATCAATAATAGTATTTTTAGTATAGATTTCCTTCTTCCCTTTCAGTATCTTATCAATAAAAACCAATGGTTGAAAAGCCAATACGGCTTTGGCACAAGCTGAACAATGCCATGGCATCATCTGTCCTATGCCGACAAAATATGTGTGTCCTTCCAACAAAGGCTGCCGCGTAACGATGCAGTATAATTTATCGGCGGAAAATCTGCATAAAAAAGAATACAGCTTAGTCTTTTCTGCTAACTCAGTACAATATTTCCCCAAAAATTTTGCCACATTTTGTCCTTTTATAAAGTTGCTGCCCCAAACCATCGCTCTGGGACCAAGCTGATATTTCTTAGTTTCAGCCTGTTGAAGGACTAAGTCGTGGTCAATCATACTTTGAAGCATACGATGCAAGGTGCTTTTGCTGATGTCACACTCTCTAGATAACACAGTTATTCCTATCCCGCCCGAATATCGCTCGGATGATAAAATATCCATAACTTGCACAAAACGATCCAACCATTCCATAAAATACCTCATTACAAATTTATAATAATAAATCAATTTATTGTTTATTTTCAAATATTATATCACAGTTACGCTTTTAAACCCATATGAAATAAACAATATTCTCTGTTACCACCTCATCGCATTATTAATGAATATTTGCTGCATGTAAATTTATAATTATTATTTATTTGTTATGATATTAATATTCATCGAATATTCTTTGTATATCTGTCAAATTATGTGTTTTTAACAAAGACAACTGTAATAAAATGCGTGCTTTTTGTGGATTCAATGTCCCACCATTAAGAAAATGTTCATTAGTATATGATTGTTCTGCAGCAATAACAGCTCCATTACTCACTCTTGAACTTCTTACAACTACTATTCCCAAGGTTGTCGCCTTTGCCAACTCTGCTTCATCAGCTTTATGAACACTGCCGTTGCCTGTACCTGCATAAATAATACCCTTAACCCCTGCATTTATGGCAGCATCAATTAATGCTTTATCTCCGTCAGCATGTCCATAGATAATTGCCACATAAGGCAAAGCTGTGACTTTTTCTACAGAAAATTCACTATTGATAGTATTTCTGCGTGTTGTTTCGCGATAAAAAACAGGCGTACCATCTTCGATATATCCCAAAACACCTAATTCCGGAGCTTTAAAAGTGCTCGTTGCCAATGTATTGGTCTTAGTAACATCGCGTGCCGCGTCAATTTCATCATTCATTGCCACAAGCACCCCCTTACCGATTGCCTGACTGCTTGCCGCCACACGTACCGCATTCAAAAGGTTCATCGGTCCGTCAGCACTGATTGCCGTTGCCGGACGCATCGCCCCGACAATCACGACCGGTTTTTTGCTTTTTATCGTAAGATCCAAAAAATATGCCGTTTCCTCTAATGTATCAGTACCGTGGGTTATTACAACACCATCCACATCATCTTTACTCAAAAGCTCATTTATTCTGTCGGCAAGCTTAAGCCAAACTGCATCTGTCATATCCTTGCTGTCAATATTGCAGATTTGCTCACCTGATACATTAGCATAATCCTTGATTTCGGGCACAGCATTTATCAGTGCATTCACCCCGATTGCCCCCGCTTTATACCCTGTTGTAGCCGTATCTGATGCTGCACTGCCAGCAATAGTGCCGCCTGTAGCCAATATTACAATATTGGGCTTGCCAGCCTCTGCAAATACAGTCGACATTCCAAATATTACCATAAGCGCAGCCATAAACAAAACAGAAATCTTCCCCTTCATTGTTCATCTCTCCTCCTAAATAAATATATTATTTAAGAAATTATAATATATTTCTACAATGTTTTACTTAATACTACAAATAATAACAATATTTTATTCATTCATACTATTCATTGTATTTATTATGATTTATATGATTGTTTTATTGCATTTATTGACAAAATCTTTTTCTACACATATAATTACTAATAATAATTATCAATGATAACTATCAGGAGAAATTATGAATTCTGAACTAATAAAAAATTTTCTGGATGCATGTTTTACCGCTAAAAAGATGGGCAGCCTTATGCCTCCCCTGCCAAAAGATCTGCGAAAGCCCCGCCTTATCAATATCATAGATACCGTACACACTCTTTCAAAACAAAAAAAATATATTAAAATAAGTGACATCAGTAAAAGTTTAAAAATAACCGCTCCCAGTGTAACTAAACTGATTAATGAACTAGAACAAAAAAACATTCTGCAAAAACACCAGCAAACCGATGACAAGCGCGTCATTACTGTGACACTCACCACACTCGGTGAAAAATATTATGATATCTACATCAATAAGTATCATCAATGGCTCTGCACATTATTTAACGACTTTGTCGATGAAGATATATTGACTACTATACGCACTATAAACAAAGCCTATAAAGTCATGCAAAACAATCGGCTGAATATAAATGATCTACTTCAATAAAAATATCTTAATTTTTCAGCCGGATGCCATAGTTTAGTCAAAATTTATTTATATAATATTAATTTATCCAGTATTATTAAAGAATATGCGAAAGAGAGTATATTATGAACTTAAAATCCAAACATCTTACACTACTTTTTTCCTTTTCTCTTATTTTTTCTCAAACGACTATCGGTCAATGTCAAAGTTTATCTATTGATCAGGCTGTACAAATGGCTCTGCAAAATAACTTAGATATAAAAATCGCCTCACAAAAAGAAAATCAGGCTCAGGCAGAACTCAACGGCACGAAAGCTAAATATGGCTTTACCATCACACTCGGCAATACGACTACTGTCTCCAACGGTGCTGATGCACATTATGAACGTGACAACAATACCAGCGTGTCGGCTGCTTACCCGTTATATACTGCAGGGAAAAAACAAATCAATACAGCCATAAAAGAACAGTCAATGGCTCAAAGCACCCTTAATACCCAGCGCACTGTTGAAAATATAAAATACGATACAGTAAAAGCCTATTACGATATTTTGGAGGCACAGCAAAACATTGATGTCGATCAGGAATCAGTTAACAACTATGACAAGCATCTAACCAATGTACAACAGTTATATAGTGCCGGCAGCGTGCCAAAATCTGATTTGCTCCGCTCGGAAGTGGCCTTATCCAATGCCAAGCAAGACTTGATAAAAGCTCGCAATAGTTACGACATATCGGTAATAACCTTTAAAAACATCATTAAAATGAATCGTGATGAACCGTTGCAGCTCACTGACACTTTCCGCTACATTCCATTTGATTATCAAATGCCCTATTGTCTTTCCTATGCTGCTGATAACCGCAAAGATTTGACAGAAGCAAAATTAGACTATGAAATCGCACAAAAAAACGTAGAACTCGCTAAAGCTGATTACAAACCGACGGTTGACGCCTCTGTCAGCTCTAACTGGGACAAGCAAGTCCTGCCAAGTGACATGGACCATGACTATACCATCGGCGTGTCGGCCAGCTGGAACGTTTTTGATAACGGGCTCACCAAAGCCAATGTAAACGCTGCCGAAGCAGAACTCAACCAAGCCCAGCTGACATTACAGCAAAAAAGTGACTCCATCGACCTCGAAGTGAGACAGGCTTACCTCAATATGCAGGAAGCTGAAAAACGTTTTAATTCAACTCAAACAGCGGTTGCCCAGGCAGAAGAAGATTTTTTCATTGCCCAGGAAAAATACCGAGTTGGTGCCGGAACGACTCTTGATGTTACCGATGCCCAACTTGCTCTCTCCACAGCAAGATTAAATTACATAAGCGCCCAATACGATTATGCCCGTTACAAAGCCGAATTGGAAAATACGATGGGATTAGATGACGACGGAGAAACGATTAAATGAAAAAATTACAAAGAAAATCAATCATAAAAATTGTAGCAGGACTGATAATATTGGCCTTAATCGGCTTCGCCGGTTATAAATACTGGCAAAGTAAACAGGCGACAACTAACAGTATATCCAGTGACAATATCTATACCGTACAGCGCATGGACCTGAAATCAATAGTATCCGGGACTGGTACTGTATATCCGGTAGAAGCGGTCGATGTCAGTTCTAAAATTACCGGGCGCATCAAAACCGTACTTGTTAAAGAAAATGATAATGTTAAACAAGGGCAGACAGTTGCTACACTTGACAGCACCGATTTAGAAAACGAACTCAAAAAAGCCCAGGAAAAAGTAACTAATACATCATCGAAATATAATCGGGCCAATTATCTATATTCCATCGGTGCTGAATCAAAAGCCGATTTTGAGGACGCTGAGTACAACTATGAAACTGCTAAAAGTGATGTAGAAGTAGCCAAATACAACTTAGATGAAACTGTCATCACCTCCCCTATGGACGGAATAATCGTTGGTAAACCGCAGACACCTGGCACCATGGCTGTGCAAGGAACCAGCAATCCTACTGTTATAATGCGCATAGCCGATTTATCTCGCAAACAAATTCTGGCTAAAATCGATGAAACCGATATCGGCAGCATAAACGTCGGACAAGAAGCTACATTCACCGTCGATGCCTATACCAACAAAAACTTCACCGCGAAAGTTACCAAAATATCCCAGACTGATACCGACAACTCATGGGATACTGCCTCATCTTCATCATCCACCTCCTCGTCATCTTCCTCATCCTCATCGGTAATCTATTACTATGTTACTTTAGATATAGATGACGATAATGGTTTACTTAAACCTGGCATGACCGCCCGTGTTGATATAAACACCGCTGATAAGCCCAATGTATTGGCAGTACCGCTTGCCGCACTTAAAACAGACAGCAACGGTTCATACGTAGTATTGATCGACGATGCCGGAAAAACAACAAACCAATATATACAAACCGGTATTTACAGTGATGATTATGTTGAAATTACCGATGGCCTAAGTGAAGGTGATAAAATAGCTCTCACTTATACCGCTCCCAAAACCACTTCAACGTCATCAAGTCATGGAGGTCCACCGTTATAAGATAGCAATGGTTCTGGCAATAGCCTCACGGCGTCCTTAAAATGGCAGGTGTATTATCCACAGCAAAATTTCTTAATCTCCAAGAGTTTTTATGAACCACATG
>NZ_WIQU01000062.1 GCF_015732285.1 Pectinatus frisingensis | reverse complement strand
CAGCCGGTTCGATACGGTCATCGAAATAAATGCAAAGCTGGGAAATAATTTTATTCCAGTCACGGTTGCGGCCACTCCATTTCTTGGTAATCTCTATCGTCGCCAGATAGAGCAGCTTAAACAGCGAATCATCCGTAGGGAAAATCGTCCGGCTCTTAGAAACTTTCCGCAGCTGGCGATTGAAATTTTCAATCTGGTTCGTCGTATAAATCATCTTTCTCATTTCCAAGGGGTATTTGAAATAAGTGGATAGTTGCGGCCAGTTATTCCGCCAGGACTGAACGGAAGAGGGATATTTATCGTTCCATTTTTCTTCCAAGGCGTCCAGAGCCACTTCCGCTTGTTCTAGGGTAGGCGCCTGGTAAATTTCCTTCAGATCTTGGACAAATGGTTTCATATCTTTGTAATAGACGAATTTGGTCGTATAACGGATCTGGTGGACTATGCAGCGTTGTACTTCCGCCTCAGGATAAACTGCTCCAATGGCATCGGCAAATCNGACCTCACGGGAACCATCCAGACGGGTTCCAATGGCGACATAGACCGCTTTCTTTACAACCTGAGCATCCTGTCTGACATGAAAATGGACAGCATCCATGAAGACAATAGCGTATTTCTTGGACAGCGGTCTGTTCTGCCATTCTTTAGCAATAGGGAGAATACGGTCTGTCATGCGGGAAATCATTTCAGCAGAAGCATCCACGCCATAGATTTCTTTAAGGTGGGCAGTGATATCCCTGGTGGTCATCCCCTTGGCATACATGGACAGTATTTGGTCCTCGATATTGGAAACGTCCGTCTGATTCTTCTTCACAGCCTGCGGATGGAACTCACCCTTCCGGTCACGAGGAATGTCGAGAGGAACATTACCCATCGTAGACGTTACGGTTTTCTTGCTATAACCGTTCCGGCTGTCATCCGTATCCTTGTTTTTATAGTCGTACTTGGAGTAGCCAAGATGCTCATCCATCTCAGTTTCCAGCATGGTTTGCAGCGTATCTCCGAGGAGATCCTTGAGCATGTTCTGAACGTCCTGCGCATCTTCCGGTTGATATGCACGCAGCAGTTTCTGGAGAAATTCTTTACGTTCTGGGGAAAGTTTTCTTTGTCTGGCCATAATAAAATCCTCCTGAATTAATATTTATTCTAACATCAATCCAGGAGGAATAGTTCATTTATTCTATTTACACATAATTAGTTACAGTCTCACACGGTCATCGCTGATTATATTTCTCCTGATATTTTTTTCAGTCATAGCATGTTTATTACGTTTATTTTATGGTGTTACTGTTTTAATCTCATAAAGAGGCTGCCGCACGTGACCATATTTGCTCATAAGTATGCAATATTTTTCTCTCTTTTCCCGCTCTTAGAATGGTGGGAAACCACATAGCTGAGATAGGTTGCACCTTTATGAAGTCAATGCCGTTCATGCGACAGCCTCTCTTTTTTAGTGTAATACTATTTCAAATCACAAATAGAAACATCACCGAATGTTTGTTTCCAATCAGCAGCAAAATCATCAACCGCTTTTTTTATTGATGGTACGGCAAACGCTGCCATTAAAACATCAGGTGCCACGGTGATTGTCTGCGCTCCACATTTAAGGGCAGTATTGACCTGAGCAATATTTTTAAAGCTTGCTGCCAAAATCTTTGTTTGATAACCATATGCCGCAATCATATCAGCAAAAACAGCAATAGTATCTGCTGCATCAATATCAAGATTTTCCATGCGATTAAAATATGGTGCTATGTAATCTGCACCCGCTTCCATTGCCATAAATCCCTGTGTCTTAGTATAAATAGCTGTTGCTGTCACGCCGACATTTTCTTTTTTCAGCAGTTTCATAGCTTTAAGTCCCTGTAGTGTAGTTGGTACTTTTATGAACACATTTTTATCAATATTTTCCAGTATAACATGTGCTTCCCTCAATATATTACTGCTGTCTTCAGCCAGTATTTGAACATGCAGTGTTTTATCGGTACCAATGATTTGACGTATTTTATTCAGATGTGCAAAAAAATCAATTTTGCCTTCTTTCTTTATAATACTGGGATTGCTGGTAACACCAGCAATTGGCAGCAAATCATTGCATTTTTTAATCATTTCCAAATTAGCGGTATCAATCAAATATTTCATCGAAACAGACTCTCCTCTTATTGATAAATTTCCAGACAATATTATAATGAATTCTTTTCTTCATTAAAGCAATCCATACTCCTTAATTTACTTAATAACATTAACAATACCGGCATCTTCTATTATCTTATAAAAATCTTCCATTTGCTGCTTTGTATAAAGCGGTGGATTGTCTGCAAAGCAATAGTCATAATCCATATGATCATACTTGGCCTTAGCAAGAGGATTATAATTTAGCAACTCATAACGCACACCAGGATACCATTCACTTATTTCTTTTGCTATTTTTCTCAGATTATCAGCATTTGCTGTGTGCATAGGTATAAGAGGCGTCCTGATAACGACATTGTCACGGTATAATGATTGCAGCACCATTTTTATATTTTCCCTTATAATTTTATTTGATACACCAGTAAAATTTTTATGCTGTGTATCATTATATATCTTAAAATCAGCAAACAGTGTGTCAATAAATGGCAGTGCTGCTTTTATTGTTTTACTGTCAGTAAACAAGGAACTTTCTACTGCCGTATTGATCTTAATTTTTTTGAGCCGTTTCAGTATACTAATAGTAAATTTAGCCTGATAAAACGGCTCCCCACCTGAAAAAGTTACACCACCGCCATGTTTAAAAAACGGCATATCTCTCTTTAATATTTCTGTCAGTTCATCCGGCTCATACCATTTGCTGTCCATGCGCAATGCACCTGACGGACAAATATACTCGTAATCACCGGTATTTTTTACCCTTGAACTATCTAATATAAGTTTATCATTTTCAATATGGACAGCACCGTCTTTTATTTGTGTACAGCAACCGCATAATATACAAGAATTGGCAAAATATACCAGCTTAGTCTGCGGTGCTATCCCCTCCGGATTCTGACACCATACACAGTGCAGCGGACAACCCTTAAAAAATACGGTTGTCCTGATGCCTATCCCATCATGTGTTGAAAACCGCCTTATATCAAAAATCAATGCTTTATTTTTCATACTGCGCCATATTCTGTTCTGGCGATTATTTCATCCTGCAATTTCCCATCCAATTCTGTGAAATAAGCCGTATATCCTGCGACACGAACAGTCAAGCTGCGATATTTTTCCGGATTTCTTTTAGCTTCAAGCAGATCTTCACGATGTAACACATTAAACTGCACATGGGGAATCCTCAAATCAACAAATGTTCGCAAAAACATTGCAAATTTTTTTATTCCTTCTTGTGTCGCAAAAAACTCCGGCAGAAATTTCATATTCAATAAACCACCATTAGATGTAAGTACATTATCCAATCTGCCCACCGATTGCAAAACAGCCGTTGGTCCATTTTCGTCACGTCCATATACCGGTGACATACCGCCATCAGCTAAAGGCTGATATGCCAGCCGTCCATCCGGTGAAGCGCCAACATTTTCCCCCATCGGCACATGTGCCGACACAGTGTACATACCTGTATGGTATAAGCCGCCGCGGTAATTTTTATAATGCGTAAGTTTATCTTTAAAATAATGTGCCCATTTGACGGCTATATTATCCACCCATTCGACATCATTACCATATTTAGGTACTTTATTCTCTGCCATTGCTTTTATTATTTCAAAACCAACAAAATTATTCTGCAAAGCTTTGAGCATATCACTGCCATTTATGCGCTTTTCCGTATATATCAGCTGCCATACGGCTGCCAGACTGTCAGCCACATTGGCTGCCTGTATCATCTGTATACCTGACAAATTATATTTTGCACCGCCTGCTGTAACATCAATTCCTTTTTGGAGACAATTGTCAATCACAGCGGACAAAAACGGTGATGGCAGTAAATCAATATGCCCTTGTTCTACCTTTTCACATGCTTTTATCATTTTTTCAGTAAAATAATCGATCTGTCCAGCAAATGCATGTTCCAGTGCTTCATATGAAGTATACGTATCAAGACCGCCCAAATCAGGTCCTATCTGCCTGCCTGTCAATAAGCACCTGCCGTGATTCATTGCCAGTTCCAGAGCTTTGTTCAGATTAAACATGGCCGCGTCGCTCCAGCCCAGATTATTCCCCTGAGTCGTCAATTCCACACAGCCCACGATAGCATAATCAAGCGCATCCTGTTTTTCTATTCCCAAATCATTTATCATTGTACCTATTACTGCTTCATCATTAAAAAACTGAGGCATTCCACTTCCTTTTGCTACTACCCTGACAGCATATTCCAGCAAGTTTTCCGATATTCCCTTGCTTAAACGGACTGATAAATTTGGCTGCGGCAGTCCAAGATCTTCCTGCGCTCTCAAAAATAAGTATGACAATTCATTTTCTGTCGCTTTTCCATTTTCATCGACTCCTCCGACAGCTATATTGAAACCAATAGGAAATCCTGCAAAATATTTAGCACTTTGCTCATTGCGCATATATACTATCTGATTGAATTTTAACCATAGACATTCTATTATTTCCAGCGCTTCATTATTGGTTATCACATTATTCTCAATATCTTTCTTGTAAAATGGATACATATATCTATCCATACGTCCAGGTGAAAATGAAGAAGCATTGGACTCCATCTGCAATATAACAAATAAAAACCATAATGACTGGACTGCTTCATAGAATGACTGAGGCTGCCGTTCAGCAACATTGCTGCAAACATTAGCTGCTTTCTCTAAAGCTGGATTGAAATCACCATTTATCTTTGCTGTTTGTTTTAAAAGGACACTGTATCGACGTATAAAATTCTGTGCACCGATCATAGTTAAAACAACAGCCTGATAAAAATCCTGCTGTTTTCGATTCATGCCTTTTTTGTCAAGCATTTTCTGTGCTTCTTTTTTTATACCATCAGGTCCTTTTTCCAACCAAAGTGTACAGTCAGGACAAATATGTCCCTGAGAATGATCAGTTTGATTTATCTTAGCCACTTTACTTATCGCCGAAAATTCGCTGCCAAATTTTTCTGCTAACACATCTTCAAGTGATTTACCATGCCAATATGGTTTAATCGTTTCACGATAGATTTTTATGTCTTCATCCCTGACATTAAACCTATCCTGAGGCCTTGTCGGCAATGTTTCCAGCTCTTTGTCCACCCATGACCCGCCGCTTTCCGGCGATACAACACCAAAGCGCACTCCTTTAGTCCTATTACCGACTATCAATTCTTCCGGTTCAACAGCTATTTCTATGTTCTCTAAAGCTGCTTTTAATGCCAACGCTCTTTTTATAATCACAGGCTTATTATCATTCTTTTTATAAATATCTGTTGTAATAAGAGCTTGCTCTATAGACATATAACGTTTTTGTGACAACATTTTATTTCTAAGTGTTTCTATCCTGTCTGACATTTTCAGTAATTTTAAATCCACAATCTGCCCCTCCTTTTCTATTATTTATTATTATTATATATTTATTATTTACCTATTTCAATAACTAATAATAAACAATAATATTTTTTTTAATGTCTTTTATTATTTTAAACCATCATTATTTATTTTCTAAATGTTTTTCTACCTTTATAATTATAGCGGCTGCTTTCTTAACCGCATCGCTGATAGCTACACGCACTACCAAATGGTTTTTAAACCGTGCTTCATTTTTTATTGGCATATCCTTGGTCAATATTATAACATCTGCACATTTCACATCATTTTCTGTTATCGCATTCTCAATACCTATTGACCCCTGCGTTTCAACCTTTATTATATGATGTCTTTCTTCTGCAGCTTTTTTCAATGCTTCAGCTGCCATATACGTATGTGCCACACCCGATGGACATGCCGTCACTGCTAATATATTCATAATTTATTTTCTCTCCCCTTTAAGGCCATATTATCAATCTTCAAACAAAATGTCCACATCAGTGTCATCAGTGTCCGTTTTTTTATTCACATAACTTTTCTTCAAAAAGTTTACCAGTATAGCTCCTATAATAGATCCGATCAAGACAGATATTATAAAGCCGCCTATGTTTTCAGTAACCGGCAGAGCAATAAATCCACCCCAGGCTACATGTGTCTGCACATTAAAAATGTATGCCGCTGCGCAGCCAATAGAGGTTCCTATCATCAAGGATGGAATAACTCTAATAGGATCATTTGCTGCAAATGGAATTGCTCCCTCAGTAATACCAACAAGGCTCATAAAAAATGCACTTTTACCCGCATCTCTTTCTTCTTCCGAATACTTTTTAGGCATAATAAATGAAGCTATAGCCATAGCCATCGGTGGTATCATTATAGCTACAGCACAAGGACCGGCATAAGAAAATATTCCTGATCCCACAGTAGCAACCATCAAACTATATGCCACCTTATTTATCGGTCCACCCATATCAAAAGCAATCATAGCACCGACAATAAGTCCCAAAATAATCTTGTTGGCATCTGTCATTGATGTCAGGAATTGATTAGCGGCACTCATCGCTATTGCAACATATGTGCCTATCCCCCATAATAATATACCTGATGTAATTAATGTTCCCAATATAGGAATAATAATTATCGGACCCAATGACCGAACATAGGGATGAAGTGGTATTTTTTTTAAATAATAGCATACTACACCGGCAATTATCCCGGAGACCAATCCCCCCAGGAAACCAGCACCGATATTTGAAGCTACAAGTCCACTTATCAGTCCCGGGGCAATACCCGCTCTATCAGCTATTGATGCTGCAATATATGCAGATAATACCGGTACCATAAGCCCAATTCCTGTCACACCTATTTTCCATATGTCTGCGGCCAATCCTTTTTCCGGAACACCTGCCTGTCCATACATTATAAGTGCAACAGCCATCAATACTCCTCCTGCTACAACTACAGGTATCATATAGGATACACCATTCATCAAATGTTCCCTTAAATTTTTAAATATATTGATAAATTCATTCATTTATATCTCTCCATTACATATTTTCTATAATATCCACAAGTTCATGCGCATTTTGTATAGTCATTAATTTTTTTCTAAAATCTTCATGCATAAGATGCCGCGAAAGTGCTGCCAAAATCTTGAGATGTTCATCGTCACTATTTTCACTGGGAACAGCTATCATAAAAATATACTTTACCTTCTCTTCTTCGGACCATTTTACCATTTCATTCAGTCTCAAGAATGCTAATGACGATGTTTTGACTGCATCCGATTTACCATGCGGTATAGCTACACAAAACCCCATTGATGTAGGAAAATCTGCTTCTCTTTTCTTTACTGCTTCAATATATTTACAAATATCATTTAATCTTCCAACATTATTTATTTTTTGCGCTAAAGTACGAATGACTTCATCCTTTGTTTTCAAAGATTGGTCTAATATTATCATTTTATCTGTAATCAAATTATTCATTTATATCTCCATTATTTAAAATGTTTACGATTTTTTTCTTATCTATTTCGTTATGCAATATAGCAACTCTATTTTTATCAGATAATATTGAATAAAAATTTTTAAAAAATTGTACCGCATTACCAGTTTTTGCAAAAGACAAGCATAATAGCAATATTATATGCACATGATTTGAACGATGCTGAACAGGATTCTTTAGACGTATAAAAGCAATTTTTGATTTATTTACAAAAGACGACTTTGCATGTGGAATTGCAATACCACAGCCAATATAAGTTGAACTTATATTTTCACGCTTTATAACATCTTGTGTAAAACCGTTTTTAACAAAACCGTTTTTTTCCATAATACTGCCATACTTTATTATTATTTGTTCAAATGATAATATTTCTTCATCTACATAACAATATTTATAGTCAAAAACATTCAAAGGTACATTAAGTGTCATATTATCTTCCTTAATCGGTACTATCCTGTTTTCTTTTTTTACTCTCACTTTTCGCAAAACCTGATTAATATTTTCTTTATCTGTCTCAGTTAACAACACAGAAATATAAACAATATTTTCTCCCTGCAATATTTTTATGGTTGAAATTATAACATCTGCCTGTTCTCTGATTTTATCAGTCAAATCAGTGTATGGCAGCGTCATAACTATCTCCATATCAGGAAAATTTTGTTCTAATCTATTAGTGATAAACTGTGATGTACCTATACCACTGGCACATACAACAACTGCTTTATACTTAGGCTTATATTTAGATATGCCTGCTATCAGATGCATTGCTATATAGGCCGCTTCATTTTCATTAAGAGGTACTCCTACAATGTTTTCAAAAACATCATTGCATGCCCATGCCGCGGCATAAATCGCAGGATACTCTCGTTTTATCTGCAGCAAAAGTGGATTAATAAGACTCAGTCCTTGTTTCATTCTTATAATCGTAGGACGTAAATGCTGAATAAGCTGCATAAAAAGCTGCTTATCACCAGCTAATTCTGTTTGAAGTATTTTAGACGATATAGAAAGTATTGCCTCTGCAAGATTTATTTCTGATTCATCATAATTGGATAAAAATGAGTCTATTGTATTTTTATCATCATTGATCTGAATTTTCGAACCTAAAATGTGGACTGCTGCATAATCTATTTCTGAAACAGGAAAATTCAAATTCATCTTACTGCCCAAAGCCATTATCATTCCACTGGCAGCTGCATATTCAGGTGTCATTTTTAATCTGGGAGAAAGCGAAAATTCCCTGACGAATTTATTTTCTCTGATACGTTTTACCGCTATTGCCAAATGAATAACCAGGTTTTGAAACGCCTGCTCTGTAAATAAAAAATTAAGCTGTTTTTCAATTTTCTGTACTATTTTTTGAATAAAAAGAATATCAATTCCTTTTAAAATAGCACATATTCTTTTATAATTAGCTATGTTTATACGATAATCAAGATCCAATTTACAAGATAGCTGTGGTTCCTGCCTGGTATTATAAAATAAATTAAGCTCATCCAATAGTTTTTTGAAACCCAAACGCAGATCTTTTTCCTCACCCTTGAGCCATATTCCTTGGTTCTGACGCCTGCACAATGTAATATTTCTGTTTGACAGCCATTTTTCGATCTGAACCAGATCCTGCATAATACAACTTTTGCTACAAAATAACTCATCAGCAAATAACTGTATAGTATAGGTATTCCGTTCTAGAAACAATACTTTTAATATATATTCCTGCCTTTGCCTCTGAACCAATGATGAACTGTTCTCTATTGGCAATTGATTATATGAGCTTAAATATTTCTCTTTTAAATTCTCATCAATATCTAAAAATACACCCTGATTATTGCTTACTAAATTAAATTCACTTTTTTCTTTTTGTATTTCTTTCAAATAATTTCTGACAGTACGTTGGTTTCTATTTATTATTTGAGCCAAATTATTTATTGATACCGGTCCAACATTTGAAAGCAGTATTTTAACAATACAAATTTTACCATCAAATTTTTTCATTTGTCCCACCTTAACTTATTGTTAATAACGTCAGCCCCCTTTAAACGTTGCGCAACTAACTTTATTTATTAACTAAACTATAACATTAAAAAATATGTCTTGTAAATATGTGAATAATCTAAAAATTTTCTCAGCAACAGAAAATATTACATTAATTCTTATATATTGCTCTTTCCGGTTAGTAGAATACACTAAATAAATGTTGTTTCTTGTAACTAAAGCAAATTCTATGCTGATAAATCATTACTAGCTATAAAATAAATGATTTAGACAATGTTTATAAATTATTATTGTCAGGAATTATAACATAAATAATTTTTTGCAAAAAAAAGAAGCCATCGCACTTTTAACATGCGACAGCCCCTTATTATTCAGTACAGCAGTAAAATTATTTTACTTCTACAGTTGCGCCGGCACCTTCCAATTTTGCCTTAACAGCTTCGGCTTCATCTTTAGCTACCTTTTCTTTTACAGGAGCAGGAGCACCATCAACTAAAGCTTTAGCTTCTTTCAATCCAAGTCCGGTGATTTCACGAACAACTTTGATAACATTGATCTTGCTCGCACCAATAGAAGCAAGAATTACATCAAATTCAGTTTTTTCTTCTGCAGCACCGGCAGCAGGAGCAGCAGCAGCCACGGCTACAGGAGCAGCAGCACTAACACCGAATTTTTCTTCCATAGCTTTTACAAGTTCAGATAATTCAAGAACAGTCATTTCTTCAATGGCCTGCATTATTTCTTCTTTAGTCATTTTAATATTCCTCCAAAATTAAATATCGTTTTATTTTATAAATATATGGCTTATGCTGATTCCTTTTGTTTACGAATAGCTTCAAGCACATAAACAGCATTGCGAATTGTACCTTGAAGTACATTGACCATACCGGAAACAGGAGCCTGCATACTGCTGAGCATCTTTGCAATAAGCACTTCGCGAGATGGGAGAGCAGCCAATTCTTTCACACCTGCCGCATCGATGACTTTACCATCAACAACACCGGCCTTAACGGTCAAAGTTTCTAACTTAGCTAAATTATTTTCCTTGATAAAGGTTTCAATTACTTTTGCCGGAGCAATAGCATCTTCCGTCGAATAAGCTACTGCTGTTGTCCCTTCTAAATAAGAAACCAATTCATCATAACCAAGGTCCTGCATTGCAAACCGAAGCATTGTATTCTTTACAACACGATACGTAACACCATTTTCACGCATTTTAGCACGAAGTTTTGTATCCTGAGCAACGGTCAATCCTTTGTAACCAGTTAGAACTATCGCTTTTGCCTGAGAAAAGCTTTCTTTTAACTCTGCTACAATCGCCTGTTTTTCTGGACGTACTGCCATAAAAACACCTCCCCTCAAATAAAAATTATCTTTATAAAAACAAACAGCCCGCGATTTCTGCCGCAGGCTGTCTTTAAGATTCAATGGTCATCGACCATATATATCAAAAATCCATTTAACCTCGGCAGGCAATCACACATTATACCATTTATGGCACCTGCTGTCTTAAGTTTATAAGATTGTATTATTCAGCTTTAGAAATTTTTATAAGCGGATTAATATGAATACCAGGACCCATTGTAGAACTTATAGTTACAGATTTCATATACTGTCCTTTTGCAGCTGCCGGTCTTACCTTCAGCAATGTATCAATCAATATCTGCAAATTTTCCAGTAATTTTGCACTGTCAAAAGAAGCTTTTCCAATAGGTACGTGAATATTACCCGCTTTATCAGTACGATATTCAATCTTACCAGCTTTTATTTCATTTATAGCCTTTGTAAGATCCATAGTAACAGTTCCCAATTTAGGATTTGGCATTAAACCACGTGGTCCGAGGATTTTCCCAAGACGCCCAACTACGCCCATCATATCAGGAGTAGCAACTGTTACGTCAAAATCGCACCAACCGCCCTGAATTTTCGTTACCAATTCATCAGAGCCGACAAAATCAGCACCTGCTGCTTCTGCCTCATTAACTTTATCCCCTTTTGCAAAAACGAGGACTTTTTTAGTCTTACCAGTGCCATGCGGTAAAACCAAGGCACCGCGAACCTGCTGATCAGCATATTTAGGATCAACTCCTAAATGTACAGAGGCTTCTACAGTTTCATCAAATTTAGCCGTTGCTGTTTTTTTGACTAATTCAACAGCTTCAGGAGCATCATAAAGTTTATCTTCAATAAGTTTCGCAGCATCCTGATATTTTTTTCCAACTTTAGACATATAAATTTCTCCCTTCGTGGTTATAACGGTCTTGCCTCCCACATATGAAATCAATCTACGATTTCAATACCCATGCTGCGCGCTGTACCTTCTACCATACGAGTAGCAGCTTCAACATCAGCAGCATTCAAATCCGGCATCTTGGTCTGTGCTATTTCTATAGCTTTAGCACGTGGCAGCTTAGCGACCTTCTTTTTATTAGGTTCTCCAGAAGCCTTGTCAATTCCAGCAGCCTTCTTAAGCAATACAGCAGCCGGCGGTGTTTTAGTAATGAAAGTAAATGAGCGATCTTCAAAAACACTGATTTCTACAGGAATTATAAGTCCTGCCTGACTTGCAGTACGTTCATTGAATTCTTTAACAAACGCCATGATATTAACACCAGCCTGACCCAATGCAGGTCCAACCGGAGGAGCAGGAGTAGCCTTACCTGCAGCTACTTGCAATTTTACCATTTTTACAACTTTTTTCGGCATATCTAACACCTCCTTAACCTAAATTTAAATCTTTTCTATCTGGTCAAAGCCGACTTCCACAGTCGTTTCCCTGCCAAACATATCAACAATAACCTTTACTTTTGATTTATTATAATCAATTTCAGTGACAGTTGCAGCAAAATTTTCAAACGCGCCGGAATTAATATGAACATTTTCACCAACTTCAACGTCAAT
Source organism: Pectinatus frisingensis (assembly GCF_015732285.1). Taxonomy (GTDB): domain Bacteria; phylum Bacillota; class Negativicutes; order Selenomonadales; family Selenomonadaceae; genus Pectinatus; species Pectinatus frisingensis. The sequence continues at coordinate 103,100 of NZ_WIQU01000062.1, read as the reverse complement.
ATGAACCGGAGCCGCTGCCGCATCATTGCCAGTTCCCAATATCTTCTTCACTTCAGTATCAGTGAGTGGTATTGGTTTAGTGCCTGAACCAACAAATCCCGTCACACCAGGTGTATTTCTGACAACATACCATGAGCGATCGCTTACAATCATCTCTACCAGAACATAACCAGGAAAGACCTTATGACTTACTACTTTTTCCTTACCGTTTTTCTTTTCGATTTCGTCTTCCAACGGAACAACGATTTCAAAAATTTCGCTTTCCATTCCCATGGAATGTACCTTGCGTTCCAAGTTTGCCTTTACCTTATTTTCATAACCGGAATAAGTATGAATGACATACCATCTTTTTTCGTTTGCTGTATCAATGGACATTCATTACACCTCCCCGGCACTAGCGTAAAATTATTTCTAAGAGTCTGGCAAAAATAGTATCGCATATCCAGATGAGAGCACATACAAATATAACTGCGATGAATACAACGACCGTATAAGAAGACAATTCCTTACGAGTTGGCCAAACCACTTTTTTCATTTCAGTTTTGACACCGATCAAAAATTCTTTAAGGTTGAAACTGCCGCCCTTTTTATTTTCAGTTGCCATTTTCCCATCAGCCAATTCATTCACATCCTAAAAGGTAAATACGAAACAAAGCTCCCCATCATTTGATACTTATAACAAATCCATTCACTGATTTCAGAAGCTAAATAAACAAATTATATTATAATTTATTTAGCTTCTCTGTGCAGTGTATGTTTATGACAGAATTTGCAGTATTTATTCATTTCTAATCTGTCTGGATCGTTCTTTTTGTTTTTATTGGTCTGATAATTGCGTTGTTTGCAAACTGTGCAGGCCAAAGTAACTGCATTACGCATCCTTCATGCACTCCTTACCGAATATAGATTCATCTCAAACTTTTTAATCTCCCGGTCATCTGGCATACATTGCCGCATTCCCGATTAAACTTTACCATAACCAAGTGTTGACTGTCAATGAAAAAACTATTAAGAAATTCTCATTTACATAAATAAAACCCCCGTGATAAGGGGTTATACTTGATTGTGTTGGTGGCGGCGCACGGATTTGAACCGCGGACACTGCGGGTATGAACCGCATGCTCTAGCCAACTGAGCTACGCCGCCACAATTCTATGGAGCTGATGACCAGGATTGAACTGGTGACCTTATCCTTACCAAGGATACGCTCTGCCGACTGAGCTACATCAGCATATTGGTTGCGGGGAGAGGACTTGAACCTCTGACCTTCGGGTTATGAGCCCGACGAGCTACCGACTGCTCCACCCCGCGATGTAATTTTTGGAGCTGACGAGAGGACTTGAACCTCCAACCTGCTGATTACAAATCAGCTGCTCTGCCAATTGAGCTACATCAGCATATTATCAGTTCTAGTTTCGATCAGTCACTGATATCACATGTTATCACATCTCAAACAATTTGTAAAGCTTTTTTATTATTCTAAAAAACCTTATGTGATATAAATGAATGGTCGGGATGACAGGATTCGAACCTGCGACCTCATCGTCCCGAACGATGCGCGCTACCAAACTGTGCTACATCCCGTTGAAAACAAGATATATTATACTGCCTTTTTGTAATCTTTGCAAGCTTTATTTAAAAAAATATCATTTTTTAATAAAATCCGCATTGATGCACTTATTATCTTTGACTGCTGCTTGCACTGCACCAATACTATTTCTTTTAAAATTTAAATATGATACTATAAAAAGCAGCTTTATCAATTAATTATCCTTTTGCCTTCTTAATAGGTTATATAAATTATCAGATAGGAGTTCTGTTATGCTGGAATTAAAACATTTATCCTTTACTGTAAATGAAGGAAAAAACACCAAACATATCCTCAGCGATATAAATCTATCCATAAACGATAAGAAAACAGTTGTAATAACCGGTCCAAACGGTGGTGGTAAATCGACACTGGCTAAAATAATTATGGGTATAGAAAAGCCATCTTCCGGAGAAATATTTTTTCACAATAAAAATATTACTGATTGGAGTATTACCCAACGTGCCAATTATGGTATCAGTTTTGCTTTTCAACAGCCTGTTCGTTTCAAGGGAATTGGTGTAAAAGAACTATTATCCTTGGCCGCTGGTAATGAATTATCCACCAAAGGAGCCTGTGAATACTTAGCAGAAGTCGGATTATGTGCCGCCGACTATGTAGGCCGTGATGTCGACACTTCACTTTCCGGAGGTGAAATCAAACGTATTGAGATTGCTACCATACTGGCACGAAAAAATACTCAACTGGCCATTTTTGACGAACCGGAAGCCGGTATCGATTTATGGAGTTTCCAAAAACTTATCCAGGTATTTGAAAAAATGCATGAAATGCACCATACAATCCTCATAATTTCTCATCAGGAAAGAATATTAAACATCGCCGACGAAATAATTCTCATCGCCAACGGACAGATACAGCAGGTCGGCAAAAAAGATGTCATTATCCCACAGCTTGTATCAATAGCCGGCAGCTGTAATATTTATAAAGGAGTTAAAGATCAATGAAACAGGAATTAAATCACAGCGAACAAAAATTGCTGAAAATTATTTCAGGATTAACTTCATTACCAAACGGTGCTTATAATATACGCTTTAACGGAACAGCGCTGGCCCGTTCTTCAAGCAAAAATATTATAATTGCAAAAAAATCTGATGGCAAGGACGGCATTGACATTCATATCCGTCCCGGTACAAAAAATGAAACGGTATATATCCCTGTGATTATGGATAAATCCGGCCATACAGAACTCGTTTATAATGATTTTTACATTGGTGAAAACTCCGCCGTAACTATTATAGCGGGCTGTGGTATCGACAATTGCGGTAATCAAGATTCCCAGCATGACGGTATACATACTTTTCATATTGGAAAAAATTCCCGTGTCAAATATTTAGAAAAACATTTTGGTGAAGGCAGCGGCTCCGGCGAACGAATCATGAATCCCACAACCATTGTTAATATTGCTGAAAATGGCTATATGGAAATGGAGACGACACAAATTCGTGGTATTAATTCCACAAAACGCATAACTAATGCCCGTGTTGCAGCCAAAGGAACATTCATCGTAAAAGAAAAACTACTCACTCATGCGGCACAATATGCAGAAACAGCCTTTCAGGTTGACCTCGACGGCTGCGATTCCAGTACCAATGTTATTTCACGTGCCGTCGCGCAAGATAAGTCACGCCAATTATTTACAGCAAAAATTTATGGAAATAACAAATGCCACGGTCATTCTGAATGTGATGCAATCATAATGAATAATGCACATATAACAGCTGTTCCTGTAATAAAGGCCAATGATCCCAATGCCACACTTGTTCACGAAGCTGCCATCGGTAAAATAGCCAATGAACAGCTAATCAAATTAATGTCGCTGGGACTCACCGAAAAAGAAGCTGAAAATCATATAATAACAGGTTTTTTAAAATAATTTATTTAATTTTTTTATTATCGGTTATTGTTTCATTTATGTTAAACATCTTATCCGAAAAATATACGCTGTATAGATGTATATTATAATTATTTTTGTATTATTTCGCATATTATTATTTAATTTAAATTGTAATGTTGCAAAGATTAAATTATTTAGTTATAATGGAATTTATCGACCAAAAATCGACTATTCGTATAATTGAAAGTAGGAACATTATAATGGAAAAAGTGAACAATACCCACAAATCCGCTCTCACCCCCGAACAAATCGTTGAACGGACTTCTATCGCTGATGTATATCAGGCGGCTAAACAGTTAGATGGTATCACGCAGCATACCGATTTAGTCCACAGTGAATATTTCTCTGCTATTTCATCTAATGATGTATACATAAAACCAGAAAATCTGCAAAAAACCGGTTCTTTCAAAATACGCGGTGCTTATAACTGCATCAGTCAACTCTCTGACGAGGAAAAATTGCATGGCGTTATCGCCGCTTCTGCCGGTAATCATGCCCAGGGAGTAGCTTATGCTGCACAAAAACTAGGTATCAAGGCCGTCATTGTTATGCCGGCAACTACACCTATTTTAAAAGTAGAAGCCACTCGCGCTTATGGTGCTGAAGTAGTCCTGTACGGCGACAGTTATGATGATGCCTGTTCCAAAGCTTATGCATTAAAAAAACAACATGGCTATGTATTTATTCATCCTTTTGATAATTTAAAAGTACTGCTTGGACAAGGTACAACCGCACTAGAGATAATTGACAGCCTAAAAGATGTTGATGCCATCCTTGTTCCCATCGGTGGCGGTGGATTTGCCAGTGGTGTAGCCTTAGCCAGCAAACTTGTAAACCCTCATGTAAAAGTCATCGGTGTTGAACCGGAAGGTGCCGCCTGTATGAAAGCTTCCTTAGCCGCCGGAAAAGTTATTTCGCTTTCTTCTGTGGAAACAGTTGCTGAGGGGACCGCAGTAAAGACTCCCGGTAACCTTACTTTTGCTTTCATAAAAAAATATGTAGACGAAATCATAACCGTATCAGAATTTGAAATAATGTCCGCCTTACTTTCCCTTATTGAAAAACATAAACTCATTGCTGAGGGTGCCGGAGTGCTATCGCTGGCAGCATTACAAAAACTCCCATTTAAAAATAAAAAAACAGTTGCCATTGTCAGCGGCGGTAACATAGATATTTCTACTATCTCTGCACTTATTGATAAAGCACTGATTGCCCGTGGACGGGTTTTCTGTTTTAGCGTTCAGTTACCTGATAAACCTGGTCAATTATTGGCCATCTCACAAATATTGGCTAGGCTTGATGCCAACGTCATTCACTTGGATCATAATCAGGCTAAAGTCACCGATAGTTTCCAAAAAGTTTTATTGGAAGTTACTGTTGAAACCCATAACAGTGCCCATATCACAAAAATTACCGATGAATTAAAAAAACACGGTTTTTTAATCACCAAAGTTTATTGATTCCTATATAGATAAAAAACAAGCAGCGGAATAGGATTTTATTCCGCTGCTTGTTTTTTATCTATATGTCCATGGCAAAGTACTTAAATGCAGTCTCTGCCCTTTAACCGATAATTTATAATCGGTTATTAGTTCAGCATTTCCCTGACGATATCATTTACAAGTTTACCGTCAGCTTTCCCCTTTACTTCAGGCATGAGTGCCTTCATGACTTTACCCATATCCTTCGGTGTTGATGCACCAGTTTTTTCAATGGTGCTTTTCACTAAAGTGCATATTTCGTCTTTTGAGAGTTGCTTTGGCAGGTACGGCATTATAACTGCTATTTCAGCTTCAGTTTTTTCAACTAAATCGGCTCTGCCGCCCTTTTCAAATTCTCTAAGTGAGTCTTGCCGCATCTTAAGCTCTTTGCTTATTATGCCAATGACTCCATTATCGTCAAGATCGACTTTTCCGTCTATCTCCGCTTGACGAATCGCCGAGCGCATTGAACGAATGACTGTCAGACGATCTGACTGCCTGGCTTTCATGGCTTCTTTCATATCTGCCACAAGCTTGTCCTTAATCGACATTTCTTAGACCTCCACGTAATTAAGCTTTATATCTGCGTTTACGGGCAGCTTCAGATTTCTTCTTGCGCTTTACGCTAGGCTTTTCATAATGTTCACGTTTTCTAACTTCAGCGAGGGTGCCTGCTTTCTGGCAAGTGCGTTTAAAACGACGAAGCGCACTGTCAATGGTTTCATTTTTTCCAACTTTAACTTCTGACATATATCTTCCCTCCCCTCCACACGCTATGGGAGTGTATTTATTCGCTACACCAAACTATTATAACTGACAATTAATACGATTGTCAATCAAATATTAGCCTGGCGGCCATTGCATCGACCTGCCGCCAATAAGATGAAAATGGAGATGGGCTACAGTCTGCCCCCCTTCAACACCAGTATTTATCACAGTGCGAAACCCATTGTCAACTATCTTAAACTCTTTGGCCAATTCAGGAATCACGTCAACCATTATATGTGATATGGTCTCCTTGTCTTCTGGTGTAGTATCGGTAAGACTTTTTATATGTTTTTTTGGTACAATCAAAACATGTACAGGTGCCTGTGGTTCCAAATCTTTAAATGCCAGCGCAACATCATCCTCATATACTATACTGGCTGGTATCTCTTTAGAAACTATTTTACAAAAAACACAATCCGACATAATAGCACCCCCATTCGAGGAAGATTCCTAATATTAGTTAATTCGGTTTTTGTTTTATATTCCCTGCAATATTGCTAAAATAAATTCTCTCCCCACAGACCATCTCTATACAATTTGGTCAACTTCATCCGACGGATTTCCCCCCGCCGTGCAACTTTATCAGTATATACTTTTATATAATTTCCCGTATGTCCATCAGCAATCCCATCAGACATTGTCTGTTCAAATAACACTGCCATAACAGTACCAATAAAATTCTGACAAAATTGCCGTGCCTTTTCATTGCTCAACTGTTGCAATCTATGAACCCGTGACTTTTTTTCTGTTTCGTCCACTTGATCCGGCATAACAGCTGCCGGAGTCCCTTTGCGTCTGGAATAAGGAAAAGCATGAATACGACAAATCGGCAGTGTTTTTATAAATTCCAGACTTTCGGCAAATTGTCTGGCTGTTTCACCAGGAAATCCAGCTATTATATCAGTTGATATGGCAATATCCGGTATTTTCCCAACTATTCTTTGCAATAAAGCCGCAAATTCAGCTGTAGTATAATGCCGGTTCATTGCTTTTAATACATTATCATGTCCTGACTGCAGCGGTAAATGCAAATGATGGGCAAAATGTTCATTTTTTACCAATAAGTCTAGTAATTCATCTGAGACTTCTATTGATTCCAATGAACCAAGCCTGAGACGCTTTAAACCGTCAATGTTAAGTACGGCAGCTACAGCGTCTGCCAATGTTTTTCCATTATTCGTATCACGCCCATAGGCACCAAGATGAATGCCGCCTAAAACAATTTCATTAAAACCATTTTTTACCAGTTTATAAGACTCCTGTACAATACTGTCAATAGTCCGTGAACGCAATGGCCCTCTGGCATAAGGTATTATACAATAGGAACAGAAATTAGTGCAGCCATCTTGAATTTTTAAAAAAGCTCTGGTCCGCGACTGCATGCCAAACATTGGAATGTCTTCAAATTCATGTTCCTGCATAACATTTCTCACATCACCGACAAATTCTTTTCCCTCGGCCGCATATTCTACCACATCAACAATATGCTTTCGTTCATTAGTGCCGATTACAGCATTTACTCCTTCAATATCTTTTATTTCTTCAGGCGCCAGCTGCGCATAACAACCGGTTACTGCAATTATCGCTGTACTATTAAGATGTACGGCCCGGCGAATCAGCTGACGTGATTTTCGCTCTCCTAAATGTGTCACCGAACAAGTATTTATTATATAAAAATCAGCTTTTTCCGTAAAATCAACTATTTCATAACCTCTTTGCCTAAATAAACCTGCCATCGTTTCTGTTTCAAATTGATTGACTTTGCAACCAAGTGTAGTAAGTGCAACTTTTGGCATAAAATCCCCTTCATTCACAATTTAGTACCATTAATTATTTTTGCTGTGCCTGATTGCCCAAATCACCTTTCTCATACTGAACTATTGTCACTGCAGCTAACGCCGCTGTTTCGGTGCGCAAAATTCTATTACCCAATGAAATACTGTTTATCCCCCGTATTTTACATCGTGCCGCCTCATCCAAAGTGAAACCACCCTCCGGGCCAATAAACAACATATAATTCATCCCATCATGATTTTTTAAATATTGATTAAGAGACATGTGTTTTTCATTTTCATAACAAATACAGGCATTATAGCCTTCAGCCATATCCAGACACGTTGATAAATCAGTTATTGCAGCAATCTGCGGTACTGATCCCCTGCCACATTGCTTAGATGCCTCCTCAGCAATTTTTTGCCATTTTTGCTGTCGTTTTTCTCTTTTTTCTAAATCATATCTCACTACACAATTGCAGCTCATCACCGGTATAATTTTATTCACGCCAAGTTCAGCCGCCTTTTGTACGATATAATCCATTTTGTCACCTTTTGGCAAGCATTGCACCAATACGATCTCAATATCTGACTCGTTTTTCTGATCACTTAATTTATGTAGCAGATGTAAAAATACCCTTTGCGTTTCACACTTTATTATCTCAGTTTCGGCAATTATCCCTTTTTTATCAGCCACTACTATGCGTTGTCCCGGTTTTACCCGCATGGCATACAGCAAATGTCTGGCATCGTCACCTTCAATGATCATATACTCTGTTAATGTCCCATCAATAAATAACCGCCGCATTATTCAGCCGCCTTAAATCTTATTATCAACGCCACCCAACCAGCTTTTTTCTGCATATCGGTAATATAGAGGCCATGCTCTAACGCCGCTGTTTCAACGTCCTGCAAACGATCCTCGATTATTCCGCTGGCCAGCAAAATACCATTTGTCGCTAATTTTTTCGGCAGTTCATCAAACAATCGAATAATTATGTCAGCAATTATATTGGCGCAGATAAAATCCGCCTTGCCCGAAAATCTTTTTAATAAGTCACTTTGGAAACACTTAATAGTATCAACCTGATTATCAGCAATATTATCTTTTGCTGTTTTTACCGCCACAGTGTCATAGTCTCCTGCCTGCACAGATTTTACTCCCAGTTTGGCAGCGGTAATTGCCAATATACCTGAACCTGTTCCCACATCAAACAAATTCATTTGTGGTGATAAATATTGTTCCATAAAATTAACACACATTGATGTCGTTGGATGCATTCCTGTGCCAAAAGCACAGCCGGGATCAAGTTCTACAATAATTTCTCCACTTTGTGGTAAATAATTCTCCCACGATGGTTTTACAACAATTCTCTGCCCAATTTTAACAGGATGAAAATATTTCTTCCAATTATTAGCCCAATCTTCATCTTTAATATTACCAACCATTATTTCAGCCGGTGCAGTATTAAGCGTCAATGACAATTTTTTTAAACGTTCATGCAGCTCACCCAACCGTCCATCCAGCTCAGTATCACGTGGCAACCATGCATTTACAGTAACTACTTCAGTATCTTTTTGTAATGGTATATCTGTATAATCCCATAAATCAGAATTTATATATTCATTTATAATGGCCGGATCATCCATGGATACACCATTTGCTCCCAAATCAGTAAAAATTTCAGCTATTACATCCATAGCTTCATGTGAAGTGCGTACAGAAATCTGTGCCCAATCCATAAAATCTCTCCCCAATAATATTGAATTCACAGCAAACTCATTATAGCTGATTTTATCCGACTTGTCATTTTCCCCGACACTTGCTCTTACAAACAAAAGATTCCGAGATGCCTCGGAATCTTTTGTCAATTATTCTATTTCATACATATTTTTACTCTCATCGATAATTTTATCACGCGTCTGCTTTGCTGTGGAAAAATAATCATACAATGCCTCCCGATTCTTATTATTGACCGCAGCAATGACATCATCGATTATCGTCTGCAATGTCTGCAGATTATTAATTATCGGTATAGGATTTGATATGCATATATCAGCCCACATATCTGCATTGGATGATGCTATCCGCGTCGTATCCTTAAACCCTCCCCCGGCTAATTTAATACATTCCTCAAGATCATTATAATTGCGATTTAACAAATTTACCAAGGCAGCTGCCGTTATATGCGGAACATGGCTTATCAAGGACGCACAACGGTCATGTTTGACTAAATCAAGCTCAGTTACATGAGCACCTGTCAGTACGATCAATGTGCGTATTTTTTCGACAGCTTCCGCCGGAGTGAACATTTTTGGATCTTTTATTATCACATAGCTTTTATTCTTAAATAAATCTTTGCTTGCAGCTGTTATACCGCTTTGTTCCCTGCCGGCCATGGGATGTGTCGGTACATAATAAATCTCTTCCGGCAATATTCTCTGCAAGCTGGCAGCTATATACTGTTTTGTACTGCCGGCATCGGTTATTATCGTTCCTTTTTTCAAACAAGGAAGTATCTGCTGCACTATTGGCACCATCTGCAATACCGGTGTGCTTAAATACACTACATCTGCATCTTTCACTGCTGCGGTATTATCTATATATCCTTTATCAACGGCACCCATCATTTCAGCCTTTTTACAAGATTTTTCAGTACGCGTTGTTCCTGTTATATAAATTTTATCATGCAGTTTATCCTTAAGCGCTAATCCAAAAGATCCACCAATCAGCCCGACACCCAAAATAGCTAACTTCAATTTGGTCATCGTCATTTTTTTCCCATCATTGCTGCAATTTTCCTCACTTCTACCATCGTGGATTCAAAATTCTGCGGCGTCAAAGACTGATCCCCGTCACTCAGAGCACTTTCGGGATGTGGATGCACTTCAATAATGAGGCCATCAGCACCCGCCGCAATTGCAGCTCTTGCCATCGGACGTACCATCTGCCATCTTCCCGTACCATGGCTTGGATCAACAATAACCGGCAGATGTGACAACTCCTTGACTGCGGCCACTGCCCCCAGATCCAGCGTATTTCTAGTAAAAGTTTCATATGTTCTAATGCCGCGTTCACATAGTATTATATTATAATTGCCCTCATTTGCAATGTACTCGGCAGCATTAAGCCATTCACTTATTGTAGCTGCCAATCCACGTTTCAAAAGTACCGGTTTATGTGTCTTCCCAACTTCTTTTAATAATTGAAAATTTTGCATGTTGCGGGCACCTATTTGTAAAACATCTGCATAATTACTGATCATTTCTATATCATTTTGATTAACTACTTCTGTGACTACCCTTAAACCAAATTTTTCCCCGGCATCTTTCAACATTGCTAATCCTTCTTCTGCCAAGCCCTGAAAATCGTATGGAGAAGTACGCGGTTTAAAAGCACCACCACGCAAAAAATTAGCTCCGCCTTTTTTTACACATTCGGCAGCTTCCATAAGCTGTTCCCGACTTTCTACTGCACAAGGCCCTGCCATGATAGCTAAATGTGGTCCTCCGACCTTTACTCCGCCAACATCAACAATCGTGTCTTCATGGCGAAACTCTCTGCTGACCAATTTATATTTTTCAGTAATCCGAATAGCTTTTTCCACTCCTTTAAACGCATTCATCTGCAGACCCGAAATAATCTTCTTATCACCGATAACACCGACTATAGTTCGCACAGCCCCTTTTGATAAGTGAAATGACAGACCTTCTGCTTTAATTTTTTCCTCTACTTTTGCCAAGTCTTCTTGCGTCGCCTCAGGACTCATTACAATAATCATTCTTACTCCTCCTAAATCATCCAGTTATTATTTCGCGATGAATGCAAACAAAAAAACCCGTCCCTCAAAAGGGACGAGCAATTTACCCGTGGTACCACCCTACTTGCCTTTAGCAAGCCACTTTTTCAGATACTAACATATCCTAGCCCAAGATAACGGAGGCAATCCGGCACAGCCTACTATCAATTCAGCCTGCTGCTCACAAGTGTATTTCCATTGCCACACTTACTGCGTTGCACCAATCCACAGCTCTCTGTAAAATGTCGGCCAATGTACTTTTCCTGTTCACTGCATTTCATCTTGTATAGGAATATACCAGTATTTTATATTTTTGTCAAGCCTCTTTTCCCTAAATTTGTTATTTTGTAAACTTTGCTGTGTTTGTCAATTCATCAAATTGAAATTTTTCAATCAAAAAGCGGACAGATTATATATCCGCCCGCTTCAGCAACATATCAATATTCTTAGCACAAATTAATGGCTTGGTTCTATCAGCCCGTAATTTCCATCCTTACGGCGATATACAACATTTACTTCATCGGACTTGGCGTCACGAAATACAAAAAATTCATGGTTTATAAGATTCATTTGCATGATAGCTTCTTGAACATCCATTGGCTTAACTGCAAAACGTTTTGTTTTTACTACAGGATATTCCTCACTATTATCAGCGTCATTAGGGCTGGACGGGATATCTTCCATTTTAAAATTGCCGGTACGAAAACGACGTGCCAATTTAGTCTTATGTTTACGTATTTGACGTTCCAGCTTTTCTATAACCAAATCTATCGACGTATACATGTCCATGGTTGATTCTTCACCACGTAACAATATACCTTCCACCGGCACAGTTACTTCTACAATATGGCGTCCTTTTGTCACCGTCAGCAATACGGTAATTTCACCCACAGTATCAAAATACTTAGTCACCCTGCCAACCTTTTTTTCCACGTAATCGTGTAAAGCTGGAGTAATTTCAATGTTTTTTCCTCTAATAGTGAATGTTGCCATAATATCTTCAACACCTTTCTAAGTAGTTCGTGGATCTGTATTTATACTATATCAATTCGTCATATAAAATAAAACCCCTTTTAAATTTAATCTTTTTACTTTATTTATTATATTTCAAAATTGCCGACAGATTGACGCCCCTCAAAAAACACCATATAATGTTATATATATTTGAATTTTTATATTAATTGCCAGTATATACAATACGCGCATTGCTGACTGACAACTATACACCCCACATTTATAAAGAGGTGCTAAATGCTGCCAAATTTTCATGCAAAGCTTCCCAATAAGCTAAAAATAAAAGATTCATTATTACAAGCCAGATATTTTATTATTATTCGAAAGAAAATATTTTTAATTTTCGTATTATTATTATTTTGCAGTACTATTTTAATTATTCATTTTATCGGTATATCTTTTTCCAATAACTCGACGAAGCATCCTGCTCCGTCACTAAAAAAATCTTTATCAAACCTTGAGTATTCCACCGTTCCCATACATCAATCAAGCACACTGCACAATCCTTTTACACCCGAACACGCTGTTAATGAATCCGTCTCAACAAACGATACTGAAACAAACAATATTATAGAATCTGCCGAACAAAAAAATCTGCCCGCTATCAATATAAAACCTCAACCGGACAAATCTTTGCAATTGACAGGTATTATCGTTTCAGATAATCATAAAGCTATAATCAAAACCCAAAACACTTACTACACTGTATCGGCAGGTGATAATTTTATCTCATATTTTGTTTTAGCCATTGATGACGACAGTGTTCAACTAAGAAATGAAACTGGAGAAATATCAGTCTATTATTTAGACAGTTTCAGTATAAAGGATGGAAACAGTTATGCACCTTAAGTACATGATAATCACAGCATTTTTACTTTGGTTACTGCCCTGCCCTTCCTTTGCGATGTCTCTACGTGTATCTGACGCTGACATAAGATATATATTCACTGCATTGGCTGCAGATGGTAATATAAATATCATTCTAAATGATGATGTGTCCGGTATTGTCTCTGCTAACCTTACCGATATTACCGCACTTGATGCCATAAAATTAATTGCTAAAAGCAATGGCTTTTCCGTTGAGCAGACCAACAATACCCTTTTTATCGGTAAAAATCATGTACTTAACAATACCCTTGGCAGCTTACACATATTTAAATTACAACATATATCACCTGTCTTTTTAACCAATACCCTAAAAATATTCAGCTATACTGCCAATAAATCCTCAACTGACAACAATAAACCTGATAAAACAATAAATTTCGGACCAGCCATTGTCCCGACCAATAATACTTGGATTGATTCAGACAATAATACTGTAATTTTTTATGGAACAGATGGTGATGCAGCCGAAATTGCCGCATTTATCAAACGTCTTGATGTACCAGTAAAACAAGTTATGTTGGAAGCTAAAGTCATTGCCATACAAAAAGATGCCTCAAAAAAACTCGGCATTGAATGGAATTGGTCGCAACTACCACAAACTCCTGACATTGAAACATCATATACTGCCATCAAACACAGCGTTATAAATCCTGACGGGAGCCGTTCGACAGTTACCGAAGACATCCCTTCAACTAAAACAACCCGCCATTATAACAGCAGCATTCCCGGTATAATCCAATTTGGTAAAGGTCCGGAAAACATTCCTTTTGAATTTTATTACGGAGCAACCATAAATGCCTTAATCACTGATGGCAAAGCCAATATTTTAGCAAAACCTAATATAATGACATTAAATAATCACGAAGCCGTCATTGCAATTGGCGGCAGTATCCCTATTCCTAAAGTCAGTGTGACTGATTCCACTACTACGACATCCTATGAATATCATGATACCGGTATAATTTTACGTTACACCCCATTTATAAATGATAATGGCGATATTACCGCCGCAGTCCATACGGAAGTCAGCAGTCCCCTATATGTTGAAGACTTAAAGGCCTATCGTTTTCAAAAACGTTCAGCAGATACTACAGTGCGTCTTAAAGATGGTGAAACAATGATCATCGGTGGTCTTATCGGTAGTGAAGAAGCAAAAAACATCAGTAAAATTCCTTTTTTAGGTGATTTACCCATTTTAGGAAATTTTTTCCGTAGTACTAAAACCAGCAAATCAGAAAGTGAAATCATAATTTTTCTAACGGCCCATATACAAAAAAATCAATAAAATAACATATTATAAAATTTAGCGGTTGCATTACTGCAATAATCCGAATGTGCCATATTTGCACAAATTCACCTTGCTTTTGAACTGCATATAGAATAATATAATCTTAATAAAAGTAATGCCAATTGATATCATATAATATTACTAATAACTCAACATAACTAAAGGAGGACTACTCAATGAATATCATTGTCGACTTACCCGCATTGAAAATTCTTCTGATAGCGATAATATTTTTATCCATATTGATTGAAATAAAAACTGGCGGAACTGGCATTGGTGCTCTATTAGGCATGATAGCTGCAGCAATTTTCTGGGGCAGCAGCTACATAAACGGATTAGTCAATATTTATCATATTGCCCTGTTTCTCGGCGGTATTTTATTTATTGTCATTGAAGCTGTAACCCCTGTAACCGGTGTCTTTGCTGCATTAGGCATTGTAATGATGCTCTATAGTGTTATATTGGCTTTGGGTGGTAACTTGAATGCTATTTATATGCTGTTAGGCGCATTGGTTATCGCTGTGGCTGTTTTTGCTCTGATAGTAAAATATCTCCCCGCAAGTCAATTATGGCAAAAAATGATATTAAAAGACATGTCAACTAAAGAACGCGGTTACATCAGCAGCATTGATCATTCATCATTGCTGAATAAGACCGGTATTGTATTGACAAAATTACGTCCTTCAGGCACAATTATAGTTGCCGGTACTCCTATAGATGCCGTATCGGAAGGTGCTTACATTGATGAAGGTCAAACTGTCCGTGTTATAAAAATAGAAGGCAGCCGTATTATCGTAAGAAAAATATAACCCTATAAATTTTTATCAGGAGGTCACCACATATGGAGTTGTTACTTGGTTCTGGATTCTTATTAGTTATTGCCGTTGTTGTCATTATGGCATTTTTATACTTTGTGCCATTAGGATTGTGGATTTCAGCTCTCGCTGCCAACGTTCCTGTTGGTATTTTTACTTTGGTCGGCATGCGCATGCGGCGTGTAATACCACAGAAAATAATTTTACCGCTTATCAAGGCTAACAAAGCCGGTCTTACAGTTAATTCCAACCAACTGGAAGCGCATTATCTGGCCGGTGGCAATGTTGATAAGGTTATTGACGCCCTTATTGCTGCCCATCGTGCTCAAATTCCACTTCCTTTTGAACGTTCAGCGGCAATTGATCTTGCCGGCCGTGATGTTTTAGAAGCTGTACAAATGAGTGTCAACCCTAAAGTGATAGAGACACCAATCGTATCAGCAGTGGCCAAAAATGGTATCGAATTAAAAATAAAAGCACGCGTAACGGTGCGGGCAAACATTGACCGGCTGGTAGGTGGTGCCGGAGAACCAACAATCATTGCCCGTGTTGGTGAAGGAATAGTGACTACTGTCGGCTCTTCTGAAAACCACTCCGATGTTTTATCTAACCCTGACGATATTTCTAAAACGGTCCTGGGTAAGGGACTTGATGCCGGAACTGCTTTCGAAATATTATCTATTGACATTGCTGATGTGGACGTAGGAAGAAATATAGGCGCACAATTACAAACCGACCAAGCTGAAGCAGATAAACGTATCGCCCAGGCTAAAGCAGAAGAAAGAAGAGCAATGGCCGTAGCCAAGGAACAAGAAATGAAAGCTTATACCCAGGAAATGCAGGCTCGTGTTGTCGAAGCCCAATCAGATGTTCCTCACGCACTTGCTGCCGCCCTGCGTGAAGGCAAACTTGGTGTGATGGACTATTACAACCTGAACAACATCAATGCTGATACCAAAATGCGTGAAACTATCAGTAAAAGCAGCGATGAGGAACTTCCAACAACTCCCCCACCGGTGAAATGACATGGATATTTTTATAATATTGGCCGTTATAGTTATATTTTTTTTATTATCCGATGTCGGCAGGAAAAATACCAAACCAGCCAAATATCCTTTTCCACCAATAAAAAAACCATTGCCTCCGCCGGAAAAAACAGCGAAACGATCATTAGATTACATGATGCATAAGCCCCAAAAGGAGACTGCCGCTGAAACTGCTGTCGGGCACCCTCCCTTAAAAAGGGAACCATCCTTGCCAGAACTAAAATCAACGCCCGTAAATATTGCCTTGCCTAAAGCACCTTCGACATCATCCCAACAAAATTCTTCACCTATTTTTGCGGCAGGTAATATACCAAGACCGGTCACTACAAATCAATACAATATTGACATCAGTAAAACTACACTGACAAAGGCTATCATTTACGCAGAAATTCTAAAAGCACCAAAATCATTAGAATATATGCAACGGTATGGAATACGGCGTTTTCCCAAGAAATAATTTTCAAAACTTTAGTCAAAATTATTATCCTATGACAATGATTTCATTTTACACAAAGATTTAACATATATTATAAGCAGCAAACATCATAACTATTTTGATTAATCAAGGGTGACACAAACATTATGATTATACTACCTACAGCTAAACTGCGTCCGGGAATGACAACCTGCCAAAATATTTTTGATAACAGCGGCCTTTTCCTTTTGCGTCGCGGTACAAAATTAACAGATTTTTACATTACGAAGTTAAAGCTGCTCGGTGTTAAAGAAATAGCTGTCGCATCAACAGATACCCATAACAATTTTTCAATGCCTAATGAAGCCGTATCTGAATCAACACGTGCCGCTGCAATAAAAAGTTTGACGACAGCATTCTCAGATCTTGACAAAAGAGGCATCTTTATTATTGAGAATCTGCATCGCTCTGTTGTCGCAATAATCCAAGATGTAATCCATAATAAACATGTCCTCGTCCAAATGAATGATATTCGAACCTATGATAACTATACCTTGGTCCATTCCATTGATGTATCAATATTGGCTGCTATTATAGGCTCTCTCCATTCATTATCATATGAAATGTTACACGACCTTACCTTAGGTGCTATGCTTCATGACTTAGGAAAGACGGCTATTCCCATTGAAATACTAAACAAAACTTCACCATTATCCAACGATGAGTTTTCTATCATCAGAAAGCATCCAATTTTTTCTGTACATAAACTGCATGATGCTGGCTGTTTTAATAGTAATATAATTGACATTGCGGAACAGCATCATGAAAAAATTGATGGCAGTGGTTACCCCAGAGGACTCCCGGATAAACGAATTAATTTTCTTGCTAAAATTGTTGCTATTGCTGATGTATATGATGCCCTAACCAGCCTGCGGCCTTATAAAAAAGCTTACAAACCGCATATTGCCTTTGATATCATGATGCATCATTCACCAGGACAATTTGATATCAACATATTAAGAACTTTTTTTGATAATGTTGCTATTTATCCCAATGGTACTATTATTAAAACAAATCTCGGTTCGGCGATTGTAAAATCTTCTTCATTTGGTAAAACTCTTTTTCCGATTATATATATATTCACTGATAAATACAATCGTTTACATAAGCCTATATTAACGGATTTATCTTTAAATCCTGTTTGTTTTATTGAAAATGTATATGATGATTATGAAGCCATCAATCTCATTAATGCAATCCAATTTGATCCATCTTCTCTTTTAGAAGACAGTGATAATAATACTTAACTTAAAAAGGGCAATAAAAAATCTGTATGACGGTATTGCTACTGTCATACAGATTTTTTATTGCCCCTAGACTATTTTTTCACCATTATATTTTTCACCGGCAGCACCGGGCAATATACCATAGCCCTCAGTCCAAGCTGTTTTATATTTAACTGCCTGTGCATGAATACTTTTAGCAGACTCCGCACTCATAGATTTAACGACTTTGGCCGGTACACCAAGTACTAATGAATGCGGTGGAACAATAGTATTCTTAGTAACCAAAGCACCAGCACCAACGATAGATCCCTCACCGATTACCGCTCCATCCAATACAGTAGCATGCATCCCTATTAAACAATTATTTTCCACTGTGCATGCATGCAGGACAGCACTATGCCCTATAGTTACAAAATCACCAACTATACAGGGAAGATCATCAGCCACATGCAGTACTGCATTATCCTGTACATTGGTATACCTGCCAATTTTTACCGGAGCTATATCACCACGAACTGTAGCATTAAACCAAACACTGCTGTATTCGTCCATCTCTACCATTCCTATAACACAGCCTTCATTAAAAACATATGCCTTACTGTCAACAGTCGGTGTCTTACCATCAAAGTCTCTTATCAAAATAACTCCCTCTTTCTCAAATTGGTCTTTCTTATTATCTTATCATATATTCAAAGTCTATCCTATCCCCATCTTCATTCAATATATTTTTCTCTTAACATAGCAATTTCTCCGGCATACCCGTCATGATCATTAGGTGTTTCCAAAATAAAAGGCAAATGTCGAAGTTTTGGATGATTAATTACTCTGGTTAATGCTTTAAGTCCGATATTGCCCGCACCAATCTTTTCATGGCGATCTTTATGTGATCCCATGCTATTTTTACTGTCATTTAAATGTATCGCCTTAAGACGATGCAAACCAATAATGTTATCAAACTGCTGAACAACACCATCAAGATCATTGACAATATCGTATCCACCGTCAAAAACATGGCAGGTGTCCAAGCATACCCCAATCTTATCTTGTAATAGTACTTTATCAATGATAGCACGTATCTCTTCAAAGCTGCGACCGATTTCTGTTCCCTTGCCAGCCATTGTTTCCAGCAGCACCGTCGTTCTCTGTTCCGGTAACAATATTACATTAAGGCACTCAGCAATTTGCCTTATACCTATTTGTTCCCCTTGCCCAACATGACTGCCCGGGTGAAAATTATAATAATTATCCGGTACATATTCCATACGCTTCAAATCATCAGCCATAGTTTCTTTAGCAAATTGCCTTATATTTTCCCTACCCGAACAGGCATTAAGTGTATACGGAGCGTGTGCCACTAATTTAATAATATTGTTTTCCCGACAAAATGCGTTAAATTTTATAATATCCTCTTCATCTATTTTTTTTGCCCGGCCGCCGCGTGGATTGCGAGTAAAAAAAGCAAATACATTTGCATCGAGACTGACGGCCTCTTTGCCCATTGCCAAAAAACCACCCGCTGCCGATATATGGCTTCCTATATTCAACAATCGCCTTACCTCTTTAAAAATTTATGTTGCCAATATACTTCTATCATGCTGACATTTCTTGAGATATTTAGCAGTTTTCAGTATGCATTAAAATTCTGTAAAGCACATGTTATTAAATCTACAATATACTAAATCACACCTATTTACTATGATTCAATATATTTTCATAAAATTCATATGGTATTTTCAGGTTATTATTACAACCTGTGCCCAGATCAACTCCGATGCGGTTTTGTCCATGAAAATCACTGCCGCCCGTCGGTAAAAGTTTATATTTATCAATCATGGCCGCAGCAAACATTCTGTCTTCTTCCGTATAATTGGTATAATATTTTTCCATACCATCCAAACCTTCACTGTGAAGCTGGGCAATGGCCTTTTCCTGTTCAATACGTGTCAGACCTTTAAGACCGATGTTTTTATGAAAATGTGCCAATGACAACACACCTCCGGCCTGATGAATTCCCCGCGCTAATTCCGCAATTTCAACATTTTTGTTAAGGCCCAATTCCTCCACCGCCGGATTTATATAAGTATCCCATATCTTTTGTATTCGATCCGCTGCATGTACGGAAACCAAATAACGCATTATTCCATAATTTTCCAGCTTTGTCCCATTTATAAATGGACTAACTTTTTCAACACTTATATCAATACCCTTATCCTTTATTTTAGCAATAATTTTATCCATGTCTTTTTCTTTATTGCTGCGAATTTTTTTATATATTTTCTTAAACGCCAGGCTATCTGCATCAAATCCTAATGCAACAACATGCAGTTTACGATTTTTATAATCAACGGAAACTTCCATACCGTTAATAAATTCCACATTAGTTTTGGCTGCGGCAGCAGCGGCTTCAGCCAATCCATCAATGGTATCATGATCAGTCAGGGTAACTGCCGCTAGTCCCTGCTGTTTTGCTAATTTTATAACTTCTTCCGGTGTATACGTTCCGTCCGACATTGTCGAATGAACATGTAAATCAATCAATTTCATTTTATCCCATCCCTTGCTGCTGATATATTTATTGTAAATCAATCCTTTGACAAACACAACAGCATGAACATAGCGGTCACCTGTTGTCAATAAATGATTGCTGCGCCGCAAAAAAATTGTACACCGCCTGCGCCGCCGGCTTAGTCATACCATTTACAGCTGCCATTTCATCCACTGTTGCCGCTTTTATTTTATCCAGACGGCCAAAGTGCTCCCAAAGTACTTTGCGCCTTTTCGGTCCAATTCCATCGATATGATCCAGTATTGATACCATATTGCGCCTGCTGCGCAGTTTTCTGTGATATGTAATGGCAAACCGATGAGCTTCGTCACGAATGCGCTGTACCAGATAAAGAGCTTCCCCATGCCGTGGTAGAATAACAGGTTCACTTTCACCCTCAATGAAAATGTATTCAAAACGTTTAGCCAATCCGACTACGGGAACACTCAAATGACCTGCCCCTCTTATTATTTCCAAGGCTGAGCTAAGTTGTCCCTTGCCGCCGTCAATTATTATCAGATCAGGCATTTCTGTTTCAGTTAATTTTTCATAACGCCGTTTGGTCACTTCGCGCATCGACATAAAATCATCGGGTTTTCCTTCTGTAGAATTTATTTTAAAGCGCCGATAATCTGACTTTTTGGGCTCACCATCCTCAAATACGACCATCGAAGCTACCGTTTCCGATCCCTGAATATGAGATATATCAAAACATTCCATACGTCGTGGCAGTTGCGGCAGTTTCAAATATTTACCAAGTTCTTCTACGGCCCCTGTAGTTTTGGCCTTTTCTCTCATTATCCGTTCTTGTTCATCCCTGAGAAATTTATCAGCATTTTCCTCAGCCATATTTACAATATCCTTTTTCACGCCACGCTGCGGTACACTTATTTCAACTTTATTACCTTGTGCCTTTGTAAGCCATTTTTCAATCAATATGCTTTCATCTATTTTTATTGGTAATAACACTTCTCTAGGTAATGAAGATGCCTGATTATAATACTGCTGCAAAAAAGCTGTGAGTATTGCCTCATCAGTTTCATCCTCACTATTCTTCAAGATAAAATGGCTTCGTCCTATCATCTTGCCGTTTCTTATATAAAACACCTGAATACAGGCACCATATACCGAGCGGGCCATTCCCACAGCATCTTGGTCCCCGCCATCAAGCATTATTTTTTGTTTTTCTGTTGTCTTGCGCACTGCTGACAATTGATCACGCAATGAAGCAGCCAATTCAAACTGAAGATTTGCTGCCGCTTTTCCCATTCGTTGCTGTAAATTTTTTTCCAGCACAGCACTTTTTCCATCCAAAAACAATACAACTGATTTTACCATCTCACCATAGGAATTTTTACCAATTTTCCCTACGCACGGTGCCAAACAACGTTTTATGTGATATTCAAGACATGGCCTGTCAACATTCATATTTTTGCAGGTTCGAAGCGGAAAAGACTTGCGCAGCAATTTCAGGCTTTCTTTGACTGCACCTACATTCGTGTAGGGTCCAAAATAACGTGAACCATCTTTTTTTACGCGTCTCGTTATTATCACCCTCGGAAAGTCTTCATTCAAAGTGACCTTCAAATACGGATAAGTTTTATCATCACGCAAACTTATGTTATAATGCGGATGATGTTTTTTTATCAAATTGCATTCTAAAATCAATGCTTCTATTTCTGAATCTGTTATTATCGTCTCAAAATCAGCAATTCTCTTAACCATTGCTATAACCTTGGCCGAATGATTCTTATTGCTTTGAAAATACTGCCGCACACGATTCTTCAATACCACAGCTTTACCGACATAAATTATTCGTTTATTGACATCTTTCATTATATAAACGCCAGGATTAATCGGTAATTGTTGCAATTTTTGTTTAATTAATTCATTCATTCTCATCAACCATATTCTTTATCTATTATTTACGAATGTAAATTCATATCAATGATGCGCAGATAATCAGAAATATAAAATGCCATCATCAAATTAAATCGTACCACAGCATTATCCAAATCACAATCAAGCAAATGACGAATCTTTGTAATACGGTAATTTATCGTATTGCGATGTGTAAAAGTAATCTTGGCTGTTGTCTGCAAACTGCTGTTATTAAAAAGATATATTCGCAAAGTATTGTATAATTGTGCTTTATGCTTTTCATCATATTCTATTACGACCGACAAAAGAGTGTCATGTATCTTTTTTAACATTTTATTATTATTGGTGGCAAACAATACTCTGTACACACCAAGATCATCAAAAAACAAAATATTAACATTATATAACGACGCAACGCAAATTGCTGCCACAGCCTCATTAAATGCTTCATTAAAAGAACTATTCTCCTTGTGTTTGGAACTAACTCCACAAGGAATTTCACTCTTATGCAACAATCTATATTGAAAATTATCACATTCAGCTATAATTTTCTGCAGATTATCTTTATCAGATTCACTAACAATTATAATCAATAAATTTTTCTGCCAAAATGCAACATATTTTTTTTGAATTTGATTTAATAATTTTTTATTGTGCAGTAATATCTCTACATGTATTTTTTCAGAAATAATTGCCGGATAATTAAAAACCATTATATGAAACGAACGATTATCCATCAAATTATTTATTTTACTGTTTTTTATTTCCGCCATAAATTTTTCCGGCTTAAAAATTGCCTGCCTTACCATCTCTGTAATTTCATTATCGGTCTGTGCAGCTAAAAACAATCTATCAAGATAATCCTGCATAATATCGGATAAATGAATTCGCCAAGGCATTGTTAACAAAGGAAAATTTTTCTTTTCACACAAAGAGATAACATCACCATCAATATCTTCTACTTGAATATATTTACCAATATTAATAATTATTCCTGATGCCTTTCGTGCAATCAGCTTTCTTATAAAATCCATAATCCAGACTTTACCATTACTGCATAATCCTGTTGTTATTATCAGTTCATTACCACGCAGAAAATTGGAGGTTGCTATATCTTCCACATATTGCACCCAGACTATCTCATTATCCAGCCCACTTTTACCGGCGAGTAAAGTTAATTGATAAATTTTGATTGTCTCGTTAAATATCTTTTTCATTTGGATAGACATCTTACCAGCTCTCCTTCATACAAATTCCCAGTCAGGCACAATAAAGTTATCAATAATTTTACTTTTATTTATGATACAGTAATTCTATTTGTGCGTAAAGTACAAACTTTTTTAAAAAGATTAGTTTCATATTCCGTTGTGACAACATCTCCACTGCGATACTATAAAGAAGTATTTAAAATAAAACTGTACGGCAACGAAGCCATATATCTTCATTGATAATTGGGTTTTGCCTACAGTTTTTTAATTTATGCAAAGGAGATAAGTATAATGTTAAAAGATGACCTGCCTAAAATAGTCACATCACATCTGCCGGGGCCAAAATCAGCTTCAGTCATAAATCGAAGGAACGAGGCTGTTCCCAGTGCTATCCGTTGTGGTTATCCCGTGGTTATCAAGCGCGGTGCTGGCGCAATAATCGAAGATCTTGATGGTAACCGTTTCTTAGATTTTATTGGTGGAGTGGGCGTTTTAAATATAGGATTCAGTCACCCGGAAGTAATAGCAGCTGTAAAAAAACAAGCCGAAAATTATTTTCATGGAATGTTTAACGTCATCACACATGAAGGCTACGTGAAATTAGCTGAAACGATCAATTCACTTGCTCCAGTCAAAGGTAATAAAAAACGTACATTTTTTGCCAACAGCGGTGCTGAAGCCGATGAAAACGCAGTAAAGATAGCCAAAGCCTTTACCAAACGTCCCAATATCATAGTATTTTCCGGAGCCTTTCATGGACGTACTTTACTTACAATGTCCATGACTGCAAAAAAATCCTATGCCAGGGGAATGGGGCCATTTCCGGATGGTGTATATCGCGCCGAATTTCCCTATCTTTACCGTCGGCCAGACGGTATGCCAAAAGAAAAAGCCATTGACTATTACATCGAAAAACTTTATGAAACTTTTCGCAACTGCTCCGATCCTGAATATGTAGCAGCAATAGTTGTCGAACCATTACAAGGTGAAGGAGGTTTTATTCCTGCTCCAATAGAATGGGTGCAAGCCATACGAAAAATTTGTGATAAATATAGTATTCTTCTTGTTGCCGATGAAGTACAATGCGGTTTCTGCCGTACCGGTCGTATTTTCGCGACTGAATACTGGTGTGAAGCCGGTGTACAGCCAGACATTATTACAATGGCAAAATCAATAGCAGCCGGTATTCCACTCAGTGGCATTGTTGCCCGTGATGAAATTATGCAGGCTGTCCCAGCTGGAATCATCGGTGGAACATATTGCGGCAATCCTTTAGCATGCGCGGCGGCTTTAAAAGTCATTGAAATAATGCAGCGGGACAATCTGGCCCAACGTTCCATCGAAATAGGGAAAAAAGTCATGACTCGTTATGCCGAATGGTTGAAAAAATATGATGCTGTCGGTGATATTCGTGGTTTAGGCGGTATGATCGGTATAGAATTCGTTAAAAGCAAATACAGTAAGGAACCAGCCGGAGAATTGGTCAATGAATTGACTGCCGAAGCAGTACAGCATGGATTATTGCTGGAAAGTGCCGGCATCTATAATAATGTCATACGTTTTCTGGCTCCTCTGGTAATAACTGATGAACAACTCGATACTGGTCTGGATATATTTGAAGCAGCCATTGAAAAATGTGTAGGCCGTAGAAATATCTAATACTATTTTATGTTTTAACTATATTATTATTGCAAAAAAACTGTCACCATAAAAATATGTTGGCAGTTTTTTTATCACAAAACCAGATAAAATCCCAAAATCACTGATTAATTACTTCAAACACCCTTACATTTTTAAATTTCTAAATAATCTTTTTAAACAGTTCCTGCCATCCATGTCGTACTGAAGCACTTCCTTGAGCAAAGTTCTCTTTGCCACCACCCTGTCCGTTAAGCATATCATTGATCTGCCGTAATATTTTTCGGCAATCACCAGCAGCCTGATTTCCAAGCGAGAGAATATAATTGATACGGCCATTAAAAGCATATGCTATCAACGCCTGTGCCTTTGGTATTTTCGCCAGATGCTTAGCCAATTCTTTAGCATAATTAGCCGTTAATGTATCTGATAATACAGTCAAACAAATATTTCCTCTTGCATCTGTATGTGATGCCGCCAGCAAATCACGGACTTGATATTCCATAAGCATTTCATCTTGTTCGTGAGAAATTTTTTTAAGCTGTCGATTTTCTTCACTAAGTCTGGCAACTCCGGCGGCAATTTTCTCATCTTTGACTGAAAGTATCCGAGCTGCTTTTGCCAATGCTTCCAAGCGTTGAGTAATCGCCTGCAGTGCCAGCCGCCCGCACAGAAAATAAATACGCATTCCTTCTTTATGCTTTTCCGTATGAAATATTTTAACCAGTCCCACCATCCCAGTTGCCGGCGGATGCGTACCACAACAAGTACACGTATCACTTCCCTCAATGCTTACAATACGCAACATACCGGTAATTTTTTCATTAAATTTCCGTAAATTGAGTTTTGCAGCTTCCATATGTGACATCCATTTTACTCTAATGATCTTATTCTCCTGGATTTGCTTATTAGCCAACTCTTCTGCCAGATGAATTTTTTTCAGTGATACTGCTTTGTCAAGATCAATAGTAACTATTTCAGAATTCATATGGAAACCTACATTATCACACCCAAACAATTTCCAAAATGCATATGATAATAAATGTTCACCACAGTGTTGCTGCATATGATCAAAACGAATCTGCCAATCCAATACTGCGTTGACACGGGTTCCGACAGATAATTCCTTATTGATTTCATGTAAAATGATACCATCCTTTATACGAACATGCGTAACGGGAATTTTCTCATCAGCTTCTGTCTCCAACCAGCCAACATCACTAAGCTGCCCGCCTCCTTCTGGGAAAAACACAGTCTGGTCAAGCACAATACCAAACCCTGATTTCATCGGTACGCAGTTTTCTACCACTGCTCCGCACTCTTTTTCCATAACATTATCTTCAAATAATTTCTTAGTCATAGTTTCCTGCCTTTCACAGCATCCTTTTAAACAGCCACCTATTATCCGGCATTACATCTTAAATTATCGCAACTAATATTTGAAATTTTCGATGATTTTTTTCAAGATATTATAAATATTTACTTACATTTATAGTAAACTTTCACGAAAAAATTATACAACTTTGAAAAACACATAGCAATCATCTCTTTTTACCTATAAATATCAGTTAACTAAAAAATCCATATTGAAAATACCTTTCAACAAAAATAAAACCGCCGCACGAACAACATTCACTTTATAAAGATGCAAATCTACCATTGCTATGCCTCTCTATTCTTTTAAGAATAGACACCAAGGGAACGATATACTGCATATTATCAATGAAAATGATTACGTACGACAGTCTCATTTATATTTTATAAATTTATTTAATATTTTTAGTCACAGCAGCATCTGTCGATAACACCATATAACTTTCAGGTAACCCATATTTTTCCAGTATTTTCTTTAAGGTACCATCATTGCGCATTTTTTCCAATTCGGTATTTACTGCATCCAACAGATCCTTATCAGCAAATCTCACCGCCGCACCAATTTTCCCCGAAGCTTCCGGTTCATAGGGACTTAATATACGCAGATCAAGTGAGGAATTTTGTTTTAAGGTGTAGGCTGCGACAATTCCATCAGTAACACAAGCATCTATCTTGCCCGTATTAACCGCCATCATCAGTTCTGACTGACTATTGAATACCTTAACATCTTTTACTATTCCATCATTTTTCCATTTATCAGCAAGTTCCAGAAAAGTCATTCCCTTCTGTCCACCAATAACCTTATCTTTTAAATCACTTTTGCTCTTTATATCAGATTCTTTTTTTACAACAACAGCTTCAGCTTCCGTATACCAGATATTAGTAAACAATGCTTTTTGTAACCGTTCAGGTTTTATATACATTGCATCTGTAATCATATCCACAGATCCGTTATCAAGAGAAATAAGCAAATTTTCAAAAGGTATCTGCTTCATTTCAACTTTTTCGACACCAAGCCGCCTTGCTATTTCTTTTATTATATCTGAATCCACACCGGAAAATTCGTTGGTTTTGGCATCAATATATGCAAACGGTGCATCATTGGAAGAACCCACAACTAATACACCACTTTTGCGTATCTTATCAAGTGTATTACCATCTGCAGTGTTTTGTGCCGAAGATGAATCCGTGGATTTTTCCGTATTATTAGATCCACATCCGGCAAAAATGAATAATGCCGCCAAAATACTCAGTCCCAAAACAATAACTTTTTTGTGATAAATTTTCATAAAAACCAACCTTTCATTTTATTCTTCATCTAACGACTAGATGAAGAAAGTTTATATTCAATGAATTTTACACAATGTGACAATGGTACACTCAAAATCAAATAGGCAATTGCCAGATAACTATACGCTTCAATCGTATAAAAAGTTTGTGATGCATATGTTTGTGTCCGCAGCAACAATTCGTTTACTGCCACATATGCCAATAAAGATGTATCCTTGATCATCATTACTAAATAATTTCCCAAAGATGGAATTATACTACGCAGAGCCTGGGGCATCACGATGCGAAATAATGCTTCATATTTACCAAACCCCAGCACTAAAGCCGCTTCCATCTGGCCTTTATCTACCGCTATTATTCCTGCCCTGACAACTTCTGACATATAACAGCCATAATTAATTGCCAAACCTGCTATTCCTGCAGTCAAAGGTGCTATCTGCATATCAGTTTTATACCCCAGCATTCCGGCTAACAGGTTTATAATAAGCGGAACAACATAATATATATACACAAGTTGCACCAAAAGAGGAGTTCCTCTTATTATTTCTAAAAAAACATACAAAAATATTTTTATTGGTTTCCATCCGAATAATCTTCCTACAGCGATAAATACACCCACTATGGTAGCTAAAATAAATCCGAAAAATGTAGCTTCTAAAACAATTCCTACACCATCAATAAGAGAGGGCACTAAATACTGCCCAACTGTCGCAAAATGTAACTGAGATAGTAAATTATCCATGTTTACATTCCCCCCAGTACTCTGTTAAGAAACCGCTGAGTACGTTCTTCCTTAGGATGATTAAATATATCGGCAGGACACCCTTCTTCTACGATATAACCTTTATCCATGAATACGACTCGATCAGAAACGTCACGGGCAAACCCCATTTCATGCGTTACTACAACCATAGACATTCCATCTTTTTTCAAGTCTCTCATTACATTTAAAACTTCACCGACAAGTTCAGGATCAAGAGCAGAAGTAGGCTCATCAAATAAGAGTAGCTTAGGTTGCATGGCAAGTGCTCTGGCAATGGCGACTCGCTGTTGCTGCCCACCGGAAAGCTGCATCGGATAGGCATTTGCCTTATTATCCAATCCCACTTTTTTTAAAAGACTGTGTGCTAAAATTTCCGCATCTTTTTTTTTCATTTTTTTCACATGTATCGGTGCATACATAATATTTTTCAATACTGTAAACATAGGAAACAAATTAAACTTCTGAAATACCATTCCCACTTCCCGGCGCATTCGCTTACTGTCAAGATCTTCATCAAGAATACTGCCATTATAGTAAATCTTCCCACTTGTGGGCACTTCCAACAAATTCAGGCAGCGTAGAAAAGTGCTTTTCCCCGAACCGGAAGGACCTATTATACAAACCACTTCACCATCATCGATTCTTATGGTTATATTTTTCAGAACTTCCGTATCTCCATAATTCTTTTTTAAATCGAATATATTCAGCATAACAGACGCCCCTTTATTACAGAAAATACTCCCAATATAAATTCCTCAAACTAAATACAACAATTGATATCGTGCTGACTGCATAAAGTATAAAAATAAAAGCCGCCCAATCTCCTCACGGAAATTGAGCGACTCTGCTCGATAAAACTATATGCTCTTAGGAATTACGTTCATTCTACCATGTACCTTTTAATCCAGTCAATGTACCCAAGCACAATTTTTTTATGCTCCATTGTTATCAGAGCACAATTTTATTTATTACATATACGAATTTTCCAACTGCAAATACCATCTGTTATAATCATGCTGTATTAAACACGCAGGCTTTTGCCATTCGTGGTATTATTATAAGTAATATAATATTTCTCATGAAATAAAGGATTATTATATTTTAGCCTAGAATATAATATAGTTATGTATAAATCGTCTATTATTTTGTTTAATCGACTGCATAACATATAATTAAACCAATGGAGGAATATATTTTGCATAGAAATGATCTTTGCTGGTGCGGCAGCGGTCTAAAATATAAACGCTGCCATCTTGAATTTGATGAAAAAATCGATGGTATGAAACTTGATTTTAAAAGGGGACAGGTAAGGCCACCACATGAAATAATAAAAACTGAAAAAGATATTGCGGGTATAATTGAAAGTGGTAAGATAAATAATGCCGCACTTGATTTAATTGCAGAAAATATAAAAGAAGGTATGGATACTCTCACACTCAATGACATAGCTGATAAATTCATTGTCGACAATGGCGGCATACCAGCTTGCCTGAATTATGCCGGATACCCCAAAAGCATCTGCATATCAATAAACAATGTTGTTTGTCATGGCATTCCTTCCGAAAAAACCATTCTAAAAAGCGGCGATATCGTCAATGTAGACATCACAACCATATTAAATGGATATTTTGCCGATGCTTCACGCATGTTTATGATTGGTGACGTTAGTGATGAGGCAAAAAAATTGGTCGAAGTTACCAGACAGTGC
This sequence comes from Pectinatus frisingensis, assembly GCF_015732285.1. Classification (GTDB taxonomy): domain Bacteria; phylum Bacillota; class Negativicutes; order Selenomonadales; family Selenomonadaceae; genus Pectinatus; species Pectinatus frisingensis. The sequence goes on along the minus strand of NZ_WIQU01000062.1, from coordinate 72,617 downwards.
ATGGAACTGGGTATAAACGCAGCTAAACCATGGCATTTTCTCGGTGATATCGGAGCCGTTATTGAAAAAAATGCCCATGCGAACCACTATTCCGTGGTTACTGCACTGGGAGGACATGGTGTTGGTAAAAAATTCCACGAAGACCCCTTTGTTAACCACATCGGCGAAAAAAACACCGGCATGCTCTTAGTTCCAGGCATGGTCTTCACTGTCGAACCAATGATCAACGCAGGAGATTTTGATGTATATACCGATGAAGACGACGGCTGGACTGTTTATACTAAAGACGGTTCTTTATCGGCACAATGGGAAAAAACTATTCTTATAACTGAAACCGGTACAAAAGTTCTTGCAGAATAAATTTTCTTTCCCGCCATGAAATCGGCAGTAATAACAGATTTATGATAAAACCCTCTTATATTTCAGTAAAATTCCGGTATTAAGGAGAGTTGCCTCAATGAAATCACCTAATGAGATAAACATCATAAAAATGAAAGATATCTCGATGGTATACGATAATGGCGCAATTGCCCTGGACAAGGTCAATATCAATATAACTCGCGGTGAGTTTGTCTTTATCGTCGGCACCAGTGGTGCCGGAAAATCCACTTTCATTAAATTATTGCTTCGTGAAATTCTTCCCACATCTGGGTTGTTAGTTGTAAACGGTTACAATATAAACAATATGTCTACACGTGAATTACCATATCTAAGGCGCAGTCTGGGTGTAATATTTCAGGACTACCGCCTGCTGCCCAATAAAACAGTCTATGAAAATGTTGCTTTTGCTATGCGAGTTATCGAATCACCCCGACGGCTCATTTTGCGTAGTGTTAACAGCGTACTGGATATTGTCGGGTTACGGGAAAAATATAAGTGTTTTCCCTCTCAATTGTCCGGTGGTGAACAGCAGCGTGTTGCTATAGCAAGAGCCATTGTAAATAACCCATCCGTAATAATTGCCGACGAACCGACAGGAAACCTTGACCCCGAAACTTCATGGGAAATAATGGATATTTTTCAGCGCATCAACGCTGTCGGTACCACAATAGTGATGGCCACACATGACAAGACAATTGTGGACACAATGCAAAAGCGTGTCATAGCCATAGAAAATGGGCGCATCATACGTGATGAAGCTTCGGGAGGATATGGGTATGAAACTTAAGACCTCAGAGTATTTTATAAAAGAAGTTGCAACATCATTAAAACGTAATAATTGGATGTCTTTGGCATCAATAGGTACAGTTACAATCTCCTTATTCATTCTGGGTATGTTTTTGATGATTGTAGTAAATCTTGATCGTATGGCATCTACTCTGGAATCACAAGTGCAAATAAGTGTTTACTTAAAAGATGACATCAGTCAAAAGCAAAGTGAAGAGTTAAAAGAAAAACTCGAGGCCATGCAGGGAATTGACTCTGTTGCTTACATTTCTAAAGAAAAAGCAATGGAACGTTTCCAGGAAAGACTGGGTGATCAAAAATATCTGCTGGATTCACTTGACAGCACTAATCCTTTACCCAATGCTTATGAAATCACTGTCAAAAACCCTCAAATGGTAAAAACAGCCTCCAAAGAAATAGAAAAACTTCCCGGAGTTGATACTGCTGTTTATGCCCAGGATGTAGTGGAACATTTATTTGATTTGACACAACTAATAAGATCAATCGGCCTTGCGATAATAATTTTCATGTTCGGCGCTACTATCTTTATTATTTCCAACACGATCCGCCTGACTGTCTTTGCCCGGCGTAAAGAAATCGCTATCATGAAATATGTTGGCGCCACAGACTGGTTTATTCGTTGGCCATTTCTTTTGGAAGGTGTTGTATTAGGTTTCATTGGTGGCAGTGTTGCTATAATATTGTTGCGTCTTTCATATTTGGCTCTGACACAAAAAATTTATGATATGATGACCTTTTTCCCATTAATTCCACTTTACCCCTTTTTAACTTATATGACTATTGCTATAATTTTCAGCGGTATAATTATTGGCGCCTTGGGCAGTGTGATATCAATAAAACGTTATCTTAAAGTATGAGGGAGATTAGTATATGTTATTTCATAAACGTATTTGCCATATATTAATCACATTTCTAATAACAATCTGCCTTACCGATTCCGTTTTTGCCGAATCATTACAAGATAAACTAGATACCCTCAAACAACAGGCTACCAGCAAACAAACTGAAATCAATTCGGCAAAGTCAAAAGAAATGACCGTATCTGAACAGTTGCGCAGTATTGCTGAACAAGTCGACAATGCAACAACGGCATATAATGATGTAAAAAATCAGCTTGACGGCACTAACAAAAAAATTAATGACAATGAAATCCTATTAAAGCAGACCCAACAAAATCTTGATAAACGGGAAAAAATTCTTGGCAAAAGGTTACGTGATATTTACATGCATGGTCAAATCAGCTACATTGATGTTCTCGTTGGTGCTAACAATTTTTCTGATTTTTTAACTCGTATTGACCTTATAAAGCGCATCATTAAGTATGATTACGACCTTATAAGTGGTATACTACAAGAAAAACAAACTATAACCAACACCCAAAAAGACCTTGAAACCGAACATGCTAAAATAGAAAAACTTACTCAGGCTGCCAAGGAAAAAGCTGATATTTTACAAAACAAAAAAGACCAACAACAGGCTTTGCTTAATAAAGTTAAGAATGATCGTCAGACTGCCGAACAAGCTTATGATGAGATTATGGCAGCGTCCCGCCAAGTCGAACAAATGATTTTAGCTTACACCAGCAACAATTCCGATGATTATTCCGGCTCTGGCAGCGGACAATTTATCTGGCCGATATCAGGCCCTATTACATCACCTTTCGGCTGGCGGATACATCCAATATATGGCACGCGCATTTTTCACAGCGGCATAGATATCGGCGGTGACTATGGTATGCCGATACATGCGGCAGCTGCTGGTACTGTCATCTATGCTGGCTGGATATCAGGGTATGGTAATGCTGTCATTATAAGCCATGGCGGTGATCTGCAGACTCTATATGGTCATAATCAATCCCTTAATGTAAGTGAAGGACAATATGTTTCCCAAGGCCAGGTTATCGCTTATTGTGGTTCAACCGGTAATTCTACCGGACCACATTGTCATTTTGAAGTACGTAAAAACGGCGAACCGGTAAATCCTCTCAATTATTTATAACCAGCTCCACAAACCGTCCTATACAATTCCTTCTCTATAAGGCCGGTACTAAACTCTATTGGATGTGATAATTATGAAAGTCAATAAAAAGTTTCTGGCGGCGCTGGTATTTATTGTATTTATAGCCTCTTCTTTAATTACTTTATCTATATTTTATTTTCTATTCGGTTTTAATAAATATAAACTTGCTGACACAGTGCGTTTTTTTGGTGCCTTGCGACTAATCCAGACTGATTATGTCAATAATGTGGATAATAGTAAATTAATTGATGGTGCTATAACCGGTATGGTTAATTCCCTGGGCGATCCACATTCTGTTTATCTCAATCAGGATCTTTATAAACGCTTGATGGAACAAACAGAAGGTTCATTCGGCGGAATCGGCGTCGTTATGCAATATAACAAGGATAACCAATCTGTTAATGTTGTTACAGTAATGAAAGACACTCCCGGCGAACAGGCCGGTATAAAACAAGGTGACGAAATAGTTGCCATAGATGATACCCCAACTAAAGATTTTTCTTTTGACCAAATAGCTTCACACATCAGAGGCCCTGTCGGTACCGATGTTACACTCACACTGAAAAATGCTGATGGCCAGCGCAGTGTAAAACTAACCCGGGCAACTATTAAAACATCCACTGTAACACATCAGATGCTTAATAACAATATCGGTTACTTACGAATAGGTATGTTTTCAGAAAACACTGGTAAAGAATTTTCTGCAGCATATACTGATTTACAAAATCAAGGCATGAAAGGCTTGATAATTGATTTACGTTCAAATCCCGGCGGACTTTTAACCAGCTGCGTTGAAATTGCCAAGCAAGTAGTTCCCAAAGGTACAATCGTTTCAACTGTTGACCGCAGCGGCAACAAGGAAACTTATAGTTCGGAACTGGAACAATCTGCTTATCCGATTGTCGTCCTGATTGATGGTAACAGTGCCAGCGCATCTGAAATTCTTGCCGGTGCTTTGCAAGATACTAAAGCTGCCACTCTTGTTGGTACCAAATCTTACGGTAAAGGTTCCGTACAACAAATAATTCCTTTAGGTGAAGGAACTGCTATCAAGCTTACTATTGCTAAATATTATACGCCAAGCGGTCGTTCAATAGATGGTACCGGTATTGAACCCGACGTTCCTGTAGAACTTGATACCAGCGGTAACGTTGATAATCAGCTCAATACAGCTATAGATGTCATGAAACAAAAATTAGCACAATAAATATAAATAATGGGGCAATGACAGTAATTCTTTTATTTTACTGCCATTGCCTCATTATTTTATTATTAATTTTTTATATAAAGAATTGTATTTACTACTGAAATTTACAATTCTAATAAGACTTGTAAATAATAGCCGCATCTTTATGAAATCAACACATTCATGCGACGCCCCTTTATTTTCCCATAAAAATACTTCCTACACAGCAACAATTTCTAATATCCGTCTGCCATATAGGAAGTGTACATGAACTATTATTTTTTATATATCATCATCAGTGAGTTTTTAACTATTCAAGTTATTTTGCATCAAGAAAAGAACCGTCAATAATTGATGCGGCATCTACATCCTTGTTTACAAGACCAAGATCCTTCCACAATTTAGCTGCCAAAGCAGTAACCTTATAAAAATCACCCTGATTATCAGCAGTTCCAAAATAAGCCTTATTACCAGCTTGGTCATAAAATTTTACATCATTTAACTCAGATTTTATGCTTTCCGGTTTTTCGCCCATTCTTTTTGCAATAATAGCTATAGCATCATCCGGGTTGGATTTCATATAATTAATAGCTTCATACCAGCCTGCTACAATTGCTTTTGCTACTTGAGGATGATCCTTTATATAGGATTTTTTCATAGCGAATGTATCTACTATTACGCCAGGGCTTGCCTTACTGTCTATTATGGTATGCCCAAAATCAGTTTTTTCCGCTTTTGAAAGCCATGGCTGCCAAGTAATAGCAGCATCAACTTTTCCTGCAACAAAAGCAGCTCCAGCATCCCCTGCTGACATATTCTGCACATCAAAATCCTTAAGTGTCATTCCTTTTTGCTGTAATAAATATTGAAACCAAAAATAATCAGCACCGCCTGTAGTATCAAGTGCAATTTTCTTACCTTTTAAATCCTCAATTGAATTATATTCCTTCTTAGCTACTATGCCATCACCGCCGGCTGAAGTATCTAATGCCAGAATTTGTGCTAAATCAATGCCTGCTGCCGCATTCATGACCTGCGTGGACATATCGGTGGATACACCTTGAATCCGATCAGCTGCCAGCGCTGTTTTGCTGTCAGTCTTGCTTTCAATTGACTGAATTTCAACATCAGCACCATGTTCTTTAAAAAATCCTTTTTCTTCAGCTATATAAAGTGGTGCGAAACCTATCCATGACGACTGTCCTATGATTACCTTGTCACTTTGTGCCGACCCCGATCCTGTCCCAGATCCCGAACCGGATGACGTACCTGTACTTCCACCACATCCTGCAGCCACAATCAGCATAGCTGATGCTATTCCAGCCGCAATCAATTTTTCCCATTTTAATTTCATAGTTGCTACCTCCCAAAATATATAAATTAAATAACCACCATATTGAATGAATAAATTATTCATTTCTTAATATAAAATAAAACAAAAACGCCTACTCCCTTACTTGGAATAAGCGCCTTTGCTTTGCCATTAGAGTAATATCATCACACCTTATTGTTAATATTTGTTTTATGATTTTCATCCGAAAAGGACTATAAGCCCATACTAAAATTGTAGCTCGTTATTATCAAAATCATCCTATTATTAGAATTTATTGCCTTTTTCTATTAGACTCATTTCACGAACCCAAAAAGCCATCTTTTTACCTGATTTATTATAATAAAGTATCTTACCGCCTGTAATATCTTCTATAGAATCAGGCTCACCATAATTAATTTCAATGGATTCTACCGCATTTTCCAATTCATAGGTATATCCTACAACCAGCCTGGTTTCCTGCTGATTCTCAGTAATAAACTTTCTTATCAAATACATAAAAATTCTCCTTTTTATACACTATTTAAAAGTTTCATACTTTCTTCCCTGATAATATCAGTTGCCCTTTCTTTATATTTGATAAACTCCTGTGATGTTTTTACATGATAGTTACGCGGCCTTGGCAGTCCTTTCTTTACATCCAGTATTTCTTTAATTTTACCGGGCCGGGCTGACATTATCGCTACCCTGTCAGCCAAAAATATTGCTTCATCTACATCATGAGTCACCATTATTATCGTTTTTGGTGATTTTTGCCATATGTTCAACAATAGTTCCTGCATAACTCCTCTTGTCTGCATATCCAATGCTCCAAAAGGTTCGTCCAAAAGAAGCACGCTGGGATCATTGGCTAAAGCTCTGGCAATTGCCACCCTCTGCCTCATCCCTCCGGAAAGAGAATTAGGATACTGCGTTTCAAAACCGTTAAGACCAACAAGATTTGTATAATGTTCTGCTATTTCCCTGGCTTCTTTAGAAGAAGCTTTTTTTTGCTTTAAACCAAATTGAATATTTTCAGAAATAGTCATCCATGGAAAAAGATTATATGCCTGAAAGACCATTCCTCTATCTGCCCCCGGACCTGTTATAACTTTCCCCTGATTTACTATTCGACCTTCCGTTGTTTTCTCTAATCCACAAATGATCCGCAGTAATGTCGATTTTCCACAGCCTGACGTTCCCAACAGCGATAAAAATTCATTGGGATGTACATGCAAACTAACATTATCCAATGCTAAAACATTGCCTTTTTTTATGTTATATATTTTAGTTACATTCTCTACCTCAAGCCCTAAATTGGTATTTTCTATATCTCTAATCTGCATTTGTATCCCTTCCTGTTATGCATTAATTATTCCAGAAGAAAAATTTCTTATGACAAAGTTTAAATAAAACATCAATAATCATTCCTATAAATCCTATAGATAAAATGCCAACAAAAATATTAGCCGTATTCATCATCCTCTGTGACTGAATTATCATAAACCCTATGCCGGAAGATGCGCCTACTAGTTCTGCAACTATTACATATGTCCATGCCCAGCCTAAAACAGTACGAAATGTATCCATTATATCGGGCAGCGCTTTTGGTAAAATTACTTTCCATAAAACATCAGCCTTTGATGTTCCCAGTGTATAGGAGACTTCAATCATTGACATCGGTACATTGCGCACATTAGTTGCAATCATCAAAATCAGCTGTGGAAAACTTCCCAGGATAATTACCGCTATCTTTTCCGGTTCATCTATTCCTATCCACAAAATAAACAATGGAATAAATGCTGATGCCGGCAGGTATCTGACAAAGGAAACTACATATTCCAAAAAAGCTGACATAGGTGCATAGGTTCCTATCATAAGTCCCAGCGGCAACGCTACTGCAGCCGCGATTATGAACCCTGCCATAACACGAAAAACCGTTATCCCTATATCTTTTATGAAATCTCCCTGAGTAAATAAACTTATAGCTGTTTTTATTACATCAGTAGGCGGTGGCAAAAAAAACTGATCAACCGCTCCTGTTAAAGTAAATGCCGACCACAGCAGTAAAATTATTGCGAATGCTATTGCTGCAATTACAACGACATATGTAGATTTCATTTTTCCCTTAGGTGTAAATGCATCTATTAATGATCCCATTTTTTACCTCCATAATATTATAAATACTTAAGCTTATATATTATCCTTATATTGTGATTGTAATAAATCATTCACTTGCATTAATGATAATTTCATTTATGCCTAAATATAATAAAAATGGCACCTATCCTCTAAAGGATAAGCGCCATTGCTTTTTATGTACTCATTATAATATGCATTTATTAGGTTGTCAATTATACATTTTATTATGATATTAAAATATCTTTATTTTATTATATCAAACTTATATATTTATGCATTCAATACTCATTTTTCTCATTTTAATAATCCTTTAATGATAATATATATACTTAATTTTTACAAATGCAATTGCATTCGCTAATGCTTTTATATGAGTCTTTATTATATCCTGGGCACGAAGCAGATACCATTTCATCATTTTCTGCTTACTCTTCAATTTTAATGTCAATCTACCCGGTAACATAAACTTATTCATCAAACATTTTATCAACAAGAGTATTTATCATATCTTCGTCTGCCACAAAAGGTATAGTGATATGTCCCTTGCCTTCATATTTTTTATTAAATTCTTCTGCCACTTCCATTGCATGAGGATTGCGTGCCCAGTTACGGCGGGCTACTCCTCCCATTACATCCCAGAGTATAGCTGATTTTATTATCTTATCAATTCTTTCACTGCCATCAAGTACCAGTCCAAATCCACCGTTTATAGCTTTACCTATACCGGTACCACCACCATTGTGCAGTGAAATCAGACTCATGCCGCGGGCCGCATTACCGGCATAGCACTGTACAGCCATATCAGCCATAACATTGCTGCCATCTTTAATATTAGACGTTTCTCTGAATGGCGAATCTGTGCCGCTGACATCATGATGATCACGTCCCAGCATTATTGGTCCGACTTTTCCCTTCCGTACCATTTCATTAAATTTAAGAGCAATTTTTATTCTTCCTTCAGCATCCTGATAAAGTATGCGTGCCTGTGTACCAACTACCATTTTATTTTTTTCTGCATCACGTATCCAGTTATAGTTATCTCTATCCTGGTAACGGCGATCGGGATTGATACAGGACATAGCGGCCTTATCTGTCTGCACAAGATCTTTGTGCTTACCGCTAAGGCATACCCAGCGAAATGGACCATAGCCATAATCAAAAAGATGCGGTCCCATTATATCTTCAACATAGGACGGCAGAGTAAATCCATCTTTTTCATCAATGCCATTCTTGGATAATTCTTTTACACCGGCATCATATACTGCTTTAAGAAAAGAATTGCCATAGTCAAAGAAATATGTTCCTTTTTTTACACAGCTCATTATGAGCCTATACTGACGCCGCAGACTTTTATCTACAAATTTTTTAAAAGTTTCACGGTCTTCTGACAGCATGCGTGTACGTTCTTCAAAGGTAATTCCCTGCGGGCAGTATCCACCCTCATAGACAACATGGCATGAAGTTTGATCACTCATAAGGTCGATTTTTATATCATTTTTTACAATATACTCTAAAAGATCAACTATATTGCCATTATAAGCTATAGATATGGTCATCCTATTTTTCATATGCTTATTAGCTGATTTAAATACTTCATCAAGATTATCATAGCATTCACTTACCCATCCCTGATCCAGACGCGTTTTTATACGGGAATAATCAACTTCGGCTATTATACCCACCCCATTAGCTATTTCAACAGCCTTAGGCTGTGCGCCACTCATTCCACCCATTCCTGAGCTTACGAATATATGTCCGCGCAAATCTTCGTCATTAGGAATTCCCAAGTGCAGACGACCGGCATTTAAAAGTGTGTTATACGTACCATGAACAATTCCCTGCGGTCCAATATACATCCAGCCACCGGCTGTCATCTGCCCATAATTGGCTACACCCATTTCCTCAGCGATTTCCCAATCCCTTTCATTATCAAACATACCAATCATCAAGGCATTAGTATTTATAACACGCGGTGCATTCGGTTTGGATGGAAACAAACCGATTGGCATGCCAGATTCTATTACCAGAGTTTGTTCATTAGTCATTATTTCCAGATACTTTTTTATCAGTCTATAACCAAGCCAATCATGGCATACACTGCCTGTTTCACCATATGTTACGAGTTCATAAGGATAAAGTGCCACTTCAAAATCAAGATTATTATCGATCATTACCTGAAAAGCTTTTCCTTCAATACAATTTCCCTTATATTCATCTATCGGTTTACCGTAGATGCGTCCTTGCGGCCGCCACCTATATGCGTATATACGACCATATGTTTTCAATTCATGTAAAAATTCCGGTGCAGCTTTTTCATGCAGTTCTTTAGGCAGATAACGCAGGGCATTTTTTAAAGCTGTTTTCGTCTGATCATTGCTAAGTAGAAACCCGCGGCTCGGTGCACGACGAATGCCTTTTTTGACTTCCGGCATATCTGGAAAAACATTGTCCAGCTTTACATCAGTTACTAATTTTGCCATTCCAAATTACTCCCTTGCATAATTTTTTAAAATAACAGTTTGCCATTTTTTATAACATGCTCAACTATATTTACACCAGTTAGATAAACTAAAAAACGATAATCCGGTTTGTTTAAAAGCAGAATATCTGCCTTTTTACCTATTTCCAGGCTGCCTGCCGTTTCAGCCTCATCAACAGCTGCCGCAGCATTCAGCGTTATAGCCGTAACAGTCTCATTAATACTCATCTTCATGCTTATAACAGCAAGTGCCAGTAAAAGCGGTGCTGCATATGAATAACAGCTGCCCGGATTATAGTCGCTTGCCAGTGCTACAGCACATCCTGCATCTATCATGCGGCGAGCCGGGGCAAAGTCTTTTCGCATACAAAATGCCGTGATTGGCAAAAGTACTGCCACTGTGTTGCTTACTGACAGCTTTTCAATATCAGTACTCGATACAGCCAATAAATGATCGGCACTAATTGCTCCGACCTGCACAGCAAGTCCGGCGCCACCAGTGGATACTATCTCATCAGCATGTATTTTTGACTTTAATCCCATTTGCTGGGCAGCCAGCAGCAGTTTCTTGGACTGCTTTACAGTAAATACACCTTTTTCACAAAAGACATCGCAAAATTGTGCAAGATTATCTTTTGCAACTTCCGGTAAAACTTTTTCAATTAAAAAATCTATAAACTCATCTGCATTACCGGCAAATTCTGGTGGAACAGCATGTGCTCCGAGAAATGTTGTTTTTAATGATACTGGTAAAGTTTCATTCATTTTTTTCATAGCGCGCAGCATCTTTAATTCTGTATCATGATCAAGCCCATAGCCGCTTTTTCCTTCTATCATGGTGAAACCCTGTTTTATCATATTTTCCAGTGTTTTTTTACCGGCAGCATACATTTCATCTTCCGTCATAGCACGTGTAGCCTTCATCGTGCTGACAATTCCACCGCCCCTTTTCAAAAGCTCCATATACGGTACACCTTCCAGCCGTGAAATAAATTCATCAGCACGAGTGCCGCCAAACAAAAAATGCGTATGCGGATCAATAAAACCTGGTACAGCGCATTTTCCTTTACCATCAATTATTTTCATTTCAGCTGCAGGTTTTAATCTGTGCACTATCGCCTGAGTATTACCAACTGCTTGTATTATTCCATCTTCGCAATAAATGGCTCCATCATGATAAAACTTTATGTCTTCCATTTTCTTGCCTTTCAAAGCCGACTTTCCTATAGGTGTTGCAATCTGTGACAAGTTTTTTATCAGCAAACGTTCCATTTTATCACCTTGTTCTTTCAGTTCACTAAGTCATCAGGTCTTTCACCGCGCAGCATTTTTATAGCATTATATGCTGTACGTTCCTTCAATTCTTTATAAGATTCAGCCGATATGTAGCATATATGCGGTGTTACTGTGATATTTCCTGTATTAAAAATTTGTTCCCTGCCTGTCGGTGGTTCAACATTTACAACATCAATAATAGCTCCTGCAATGGTTTTGTTTTCTACTGCTTCAATAAGTTCTGCTTCATTAAGTACCTTTCCACGGGCGGTGTTTATAAGATAAGCTGTCGGTTTCATCATGGAAAAATATTTCTTCGTTATAAGATTGGTTGTTTTTTCATTACATATTATATGTATACTTGCAAAATCTGCTTGTTTAAATCCATCTTCCAAACATACCGGCATAACGTGCATTTCCTGCATTTTTTCTTCCGGTACAAAAGGATCATAAGCTATTACCTTCATCCCCATTGACAATGCTTTTTGTGCCACGCCTCTGCCGACCAGACCAAATCCTGCTACAAACAGCGTCCGCTGCGAAATTCTGTGAAAAATTACATTTTTTACTGCCTGTGCTCCCCACATTCCTGCTTTAATATTATCCTTATAACCATTTAATGGTTTACATATACTGTATATTGCCGCCATAACGTAATCTGCTATATCTTCTATACAATAACCATGAACATTGGTAACACCTATTCCTCTGGCACGCGCTGCTGCGATATCAACTCTGTCATAACCGCCTCCATAAACGGCTATTCCTTTGCAGCATTCCAATTTATTTATTATCTGTGCAGAAAAATCAACGTATATCTGAGCTAAAATAATATCAGCGTACCGGCCGAACTCTTCCAAATCCTTTTCATTGTCATAAGTTGAATATCTTATTTCACAGCCCGGTAATTCTCTTTTTAAAACGGTAGTTTCATATTCATATTCCGGCCATTCTTCATCAATTATCCAAATTTTTACAGGTTTCATGCAAATATCCCTTTCATATTCTAGTTAAAATACCATTATCTGCATCCAGCTCTGCCATATCTCCGTTATGCAGCTCCTTGTAAAAATCACCACTCATTTTATTTACCATCGGCGCTTTAAGAATGATTGCGCTTGCAGCCAAAGTGGTATCAGCATTTACAACTATCATTGCCGCTGGATTCATGCCGGTCATTTTCAATTGATACATACCATCGGCCTGTACTACAGAACTTCCTTTACCATATGGGAATACGAGAATTTTTCCGGCAATAGACTGTCCATAAAGGCAGTGTTCTTTTTCTATAATTTTACCTGTCTTCGGATCTATCAGATAAAAACATAATCCATCTTTAGAAAACAATAATTCACCTTTAACTTTACCACCGGATATTTTATGGCATTTATACTGCTTATCCATATCAATACTCCCCTTTCAATGCTGCAATGACACTGTCTTTTAATGGTGCTATCACAAACTGCATATCACGCCTTTTAGTATAATAAGCACATTTTGGTGAATCAGTTATTCCCTTTTTGCCATAAAGGAATTTCCAGCAGGGCTGATCCATACAGGTATCCTCTACTATTTCACCACCGGCAGCCCTTATGATATCCATATATCCCATCTTTTGTGCCAGACTGTGTGTCAAGGAAGAAGTCATTATAAAAAGCGGTACAGCGAGTTTTTTGCCATTCACCAGATCAGCTACCGTGCTTACCTGATCAATTGTAAAATGTGGACAACCATAAAGAGCAAAATCTATTTTGCCTTTCTTATCAGAAATTTCTTCCCGCATAGCCTTTAAATCATCATCAGTAATAACCACTTCATGCTGCGGTGCCTTTCCTTGAAATGCTTCTTCCATAGTTAATGCTTCCGGCGTAAACCCCAGTATATGATAAAGCGCTACATTTCCTCCAGTATTAAGCTGTGCACCAAGATTCATCAAAGCTTCTTTGCTTGGATTTTTCAATCCTTCAAATACAGGTATGTCAAATCCGATCTTTTTAGGTGCGAAATACCCCAGCATTTGATAGGCAAAATCATCTTCCATATCTGCTTCTACATGGACCAATACCTGTCCGGCACGATTTTCCTTGAGCAAATAACCATAATATGGTGTAACACCAGTTACAGCGCTGCATAAGGCACTTTGTGCTGATTCTCTATTGGTGCGAGCTCCATAAACAGAATTAACAAATGGTGTGGCACTTGATTCCGAAAAAGAAATTATTTCACCAAAGCGGGGTACATTTTTTTCTAAATATGGCGTACAGTCATAAGTCATTACCGCACCGAGCTTATTATAAGCGGCATGTGTACGCATCACGATTTCTTCATCTTCTTTTTCTATAGTTGTTATTTCCTGAAACTGCTTTAAATTGAAGCTCGGATTTACGGTGGGACGAATGCAGCATTTTGCCCCGCCTTTTACCAGTTTTTCTGCAAACCATAAATCAGCTTCCTGATTGCTGAGGGCAACATGAGTACGCGTCACCGGCACCATTTTGGGTGCATCATAAGCCTCACCTATGGCTGCCAATATTTCCATTGCCAGCTGCGTTCCCTGCCCATAATCACCATTTAGCATTTTCTGTTCTTCTTCTGTCAGGTACATCTATAATCTCCCCTATTATATATTTAGTCTTGTTCCAAATGATGCATTGTTGCCGATATAAGTTCAAGCACTTTGCTCTCAACTATATTGACAAGCTGATTATTTATCACGGTTGTTCTGCCGTTAACTGCCACCCGGCCAATCGCAGTAGGCTGCATAGAATAAACCATGTTTGGTAGAAACTGATGACCTTTTTCCGTTAACGGCTGCATAGAAAAGTCCTTTACTGATATACCGACAAAATCAGCTTTATAGCCTGGTATTATTTTACCGACAGGAATATCTAGTACAATTCCTCCATTTTGTGTTCCCATTTTAAAAGAGTCCTCGTAATTTACACAAAGTGCATTGCAGGTTTTTGCCTTCTGCAATATGGAAACCATGCGCATTTCTTCGAATACGCTGATACGATTATTACCACAGGCACCATCGCTGCCCAAGGCAATCGGTACGCCATTTTTCATATAAGCTGGTATATCAGTGATCCCATCAGCCAAAAACATATTGCTGGATGGACAGTATATAAGATGTGCTCCCTTTTGCCCCATTGTTTTTATTTCAGTATTATTGAGCCATACACCATGAATTATTGACATATGCTCATCAACTACTCCCAATGAATCCAAATAAGCAAGTGGTGTCATACCATGTTCCCTTTTGACCTGTTCCACTTCAAACATTTCCTCTGCCACATGAATATGATATGGCGTACCATATTCCTGTGCCAGCTTATGCCCAGCCATTATCATTTCCGGTGAAGCTGCATGAAGGCTATGTGGTGCCGGTATTACTTTTACCATGCCGCCGGAATATTTTTTCATCAAGATTTCAGTACGTTTCCTAGCTATTTTTACATTTTCTACATAACCTGAAGGTGCTCCGCTCCAATCATACATAGTACTGGCAACAACCAGCCGTATACCGGCATCCTTTGCCGCTTGAATTACCGCTTCATCACTCTGGCTGCCAAACTGATGCAGATAAAAAAAATCTGACACGGTAGTAACACCGCATTTCATCATTTCAGTAAAAGCAAATAAAGCTCCTGTATAGATATCGTCGAGACGCATTCGCGGCGAAAACTTGTAAAGAGAATTATCCCGCCATTCTAAAAAAGGTCTGTCAGCAGCTATACCTCTCAATAGACTCTGAAAGCTATGATTATGAGCATTAACACTCCCCGGGACAATTATAAGCTCTCCCCAGTCCTCTATGTCTGCATCTGAATATTCCTGCTGCAACTCTTCAAATAGGCCTATTTTCTTGATATCACCTGTATCCATATTCACAGCAACAGCTCTTTTATTTTTTAGAATATTATCATTAAAAATTGCTGACGCTTTTATTATTTTTACCGTCATATTATTTTAACTCCCTATCCAAGATCAATAATGTATCAAGATAAACCTGTGCTGCTATTTCAATTTCCTGTGATGCTGTATATTCTTCCGGACAATGGCTGTATCCTTTCACACTTTGTACAAACAGCATTGCTGTCTTAGTAAGGCGTGCCATATTAGCCGCATCATGCCCAGCCATACTCACAAGCTGTATTGACTGCTGTTCTTCAAGTTCTGATGCCCGTAAAACAGCATTTATCACTTCCTTATCCATAGGCATTTCCGACTGATCAAGATTAAGTTCACGTATAATTTTTACACCGCGCCTATCAGTTATTTCTTTTACCTTTTCTGTCAATATTGCCAATGCCTGTCTTTTTCTCCCGGGATAAGCAGTTCTCATATCTATTGTGAATTTTGCTTCACCAGGTATTATATTAGAAGCATTTGGCTTTATTTGTATACGTCCAACTGTAACAGATACATCATTCAATCGTTTCATTATAGCCTCAATGGCAAGACACAATTCCGAGGCTGCGCACAATGCATCGCGTCTGTCCTGCAAATGAGTCGTTCCAGCATGATTAGCCTCACCTTTTACCGTTATTATTTCACGATATATGCCTGTGATACAGTTTACGGCAGCAACAGCCTTTTCCATCTTGTACAAACATTGCCCTTGTTCAATATGCATTTCCAAAAAAGCTGTCATCATACCTGGCACAAGCTTAGCCTCATCTATTCTCTGACTGCTGCCGCCAAGCTCATCAATAGTTTCCGTTAAAGTTTTTCCTGTATTCTTATCACTCAATAAATCTATATTCTTTTTAGTCAAGCGTCCGCACAATACTTTACTTCCTAGAGTTGATACAGAAAAGCTATTTGGTTCTTCACCTGTGAAAGAAATAATTTCCAACGGATGCTGCGTTGCAATATTATTTTCTTTTATCGTCTGAATAGCCTCCATTGCTATCAAAACACCTAATGCACCATCAAATCTGCCCCCATTAGGAACGCTATCGTGATGCGAACCAAAAACAATAGGCCTGTTTTTTAAATGCTGTCCATAGCTTCCCCAAATATTGGCAATAGCATCCACTGTAACATTGAGCCTCATTTCATTATTCCATATATTCTTCAGCCATTTTCTTGTATCTTTATCAGCCTGGCTGCCAAGCTGACGGTCAATTCCACCTGTTTTCTTATTCAATCCAAACTGTGACATTTCTTCTAAACGATATAGAAGTCTCTCTTTATTAATTGAGACAGTTCTTTTTTTCATCTGTTCTATCACAAGCATCATCCTCTGTTAAAATATATATCTCATTGCTAAATCGTTTCATTCACAAATGTTTTATAATGAAAATATCATTCAATAAATAATAAAAAAAAAGCACTCTATTCCCTTTTGAATAAAGCGCCGTTGCTTCTTATTGATATATCATATTATAAATTTCTATTAAATAAATGTCAATAGTAAACTTTATTTTGCAGTTCTATCTTCTCTATTTTATCCATGCGCATAGAAATTCCCGGTATTTTCTTTGCTGCATCCCGTAATAATATATTGAAAAAAATCATAGGTGTACTGTAAATATCAAAGATTGACGATACCGTAAGCGGTACACATACCGCAGCATCACTACATTCTATCAACGGAGAAAATTCACTATCAGTAATGCCATATATATGAAACCCTTTTTCTTTAAGCCGTTGACATTTTTCAACAAGTACACGCGGATAGCGCGGAAACATAACTGCCATTATATTTACTTTTTCAGGATCCATAAGTTCTACTGTATCCCATTGCGGCGTCGACGGCTTATATTCATAAACCATATTTCTCATTTTGTTCAATATATACCGTACATACGGAACAATAGTAGCCGACATTCTGGCTGACATTAAAATCAACTGTCTGTCAGAAGCTATCATATCAACTATTTTTTTGTAATTATCTGTTTCCATTATGCTGCCAAGCTTTTCCATATTAGCTAATTCATTGTCAAAAATTGAATGCATATATTTATCTTTTACACCATGCTTTTCAGTGAATTGAAGCCTCTTAGGAGCTGTTAATTCCTTACTTACTATATTCTGCAGATTCTGCAAAAAGTCATTATATCCTCTGTACCCTAAAGCCATAAAAAATCTTGATATACTGCCTTGGCTCACCCCAACCTGCTCCGCCAATTCATTTGTAGTCATGAATACTATCTGCAGATAATTATCATTTATATACATAGCAATCTTTTTATAGGTCGGAGATGTATCTGCAATAAGCTTAAGCATATTTGTCAGCTGCCCAAAGGTCTCAATATTCTTTCCCATATGTGTTTCCCTTAATAATATAATAATTAATTTTCATTGATTAATACTCAAGACATTATGCAAAACACAGCACTTACCTGCAGCCATTATTTCAATCAACGCTTATGGACTTAATGCCTGCATAAATGTTACCAATTAATTTTAAATACTACCATCTTTGACTGCATATCCAGTCTTATAATTTTTCCCGCAGAAAAATCATCAAGATGCATCATATGTAAAGCCTGAAGTGTATAACTGCTGCCATCTTGTGTTATTACCTTGTATTCACCTTTATATACATATAAAAAACACTCATCTGCATCACCATACAGATCGAATTGCCCTGCCTCATTAAGAAAAAGCTTTGCTTTATTATATGAACCGTGCTTAAGCATGACATTAAAGTCCTCACAACATCCATAGCTCATAGTTTTATCGCCGCCGCTGAAATAATATGCCTCAAAAGGTTTCAATATGACCTTTTCCTGCTTATTATGCTCGAGTTCTATCTTTTTATTAAGACTCATCAAAATACGGTCTATATTCTTCAAATCAGTAAATTCGGATACTGGTGTTTTTACAGTTGCTGAACTTAGCCGCAATTTAAAATTTCTTTTATTATACTCAGCGTTTTCCGGAAATATATACATCTGCGTAGTGGTTCCGCCGCTCCAATCAGTGACAGTATAGTTCTCTTTTAAAAACACCTCAACAGCCATCTATAATATCGCCCTTCTTTTAAAAATAAAAAGGCACTTACCCTTCTGATAAGCACCATTGCTCAGCATCAGTATAAAATTAACCGTCCAAAATGTCAAGATGGTTTATTATTAACAAATGTGCGAATATCTAATGATCTGTATCTCATATTCACCGTTACAATCTCACAAAACAGTGAGATTCATATTGACAACTCATATGCATCTTTTTATTACTAATAAAATTCTCTTTACTAAATTACTTAAACAAAAAATGCCTGAGTTATTATAAGATACCCCAAGCATTTCTATATTACAAGTATTACTTTCACTAAAATTAAATATTTGCTATCTTTTCAACATATTCATGTGCCTTTAATGCATATTCCAATGGGTTTGCAACAGCCGGATCTTGTTCGGCTTCTACTAATGCCCATCCACTATAATTGTTTTTATTTAAGATATCAAATATTGGTCTAAAATCAATGTCTCCATCACCGGGAACAGTAAACATTCCCATTCTTACACCTTTTAAGAAACTTAAATTTTCATTTTTTACTTTTTCAACAATACCTTTACGGACATCTTTTAGGTGCACATGTTTAATTCTACCAATATATTTATCCAATACACGTAAATGATCTTCACCTGAACAAACCAAATATTAATTAATAACAGGTGATATAAATGGTAAACATTGGTATTATTGGTATAGGACGAATCGGACGTGTTCACGGTGAAAGCATCACAAAATTTGTTAAAAATGCAAAGATCAAAGCTGTCGCAGATCCTTTTTTAAATGATAATAGCAAACAATGGGCAGCTTCCCTAGATATTGAGAACACTTATATCGATTACAAAAAAATCTTGGCTGATCCAGATATTGATGCCGTTCTTATATGTTCCTCAACGGATACTCACTCATCAATATCTATAGAAGCAATTAAATCTGGTAAACATGTATTTTGCGAAAAACCTATAGACCATGACGTAAAAAAAATAAAAGAAGTTTTGGATGTAGTAAAAACTTCCGGATTAAAGTATCAAGTCGGATTCAATCGTCGTTTTGATCATAATTTCAAGGCTGTAAAAGATGCCGTTACTGCTGGTAAAATAGGCAGACAGCAAATAATAAAAATAACCTCCCGCGATCCACAAGCTCCCCCTATAGAATACATAAAAGTATCCGGTGGTATTTTTCTTGATATGACTATACATGATTTTGACATGGTGCGTTATCTGTCTGGCAGCGAAGTAGAAGAAGTATTTGCTATTGGTTCTGTGACTGTTAATCCTGAGATTGGCAAAGCTGGTGACATAGATACCGCAGTGATAACAATGAAGCTAGCCAATGGTGCAACCGCCATAATAGATAACTGTCGTCAAGCTGCTTATGGTTATGATCAACGAGCCGAAGTATTTGGCACCAAAGGTGCTGTTTCAATAAATAATGATAGTAATTCTACCGCTGTAATTAGTGATAAAGATGGCGTTACAGGTGAAAAACCAATGTATTTTTTCCTTGAACGTTATATGATGGCCTACGCCGCTGAAATCAATTCTTTTGTCGATTCAATCAGCAATAACACCCCAACCACCGTGAATGCCAACGACGGATTACAGCCTGTACTCATCGGTCTTGCTGCCAAAAGATCTGTTGAGGAAAACAGACCTGTCACAATAGCTGAAATAAAAAAAGCCTTCAATCTGTCTATTGACTGACTATAATATAGATACTCACTATTTTATTTAATAAATTCCAATATAAATACCCCTTTATTGTTAGTTCTGCACAGCAAAAAAGCTTTTGTACCAAAATCGTACAAAAGCTTTTTTTGCTGTTTATCTCAATAATCAAGTCACATTTTTAATCTAAATGGTACGGTTACCACGATAACATTTTCCTTGTGTATCAACAAAGTCCGTAAAATCAAACCGGTCTGATTGTGTAAAAGACGATGCCACCATTTATTCGTCTGTACTTCAGGAATTAATACCGTAACATAATCTTCCGGATTTTTATCAACAAGCACCTTTTTAATAAAATCCAGCAACGGTTGTATAACCATCCGATAAGGTGATTTGATTGTAACAATACCAATCTCAGGATCTTGTATATGCCAGACTTTTTTCACATATTCAGCATTTTGCTCATCTGCCGCAATATGCACAGCTATGACTTCATCACCAATTTTTCTGGCATAACGCATGGCTTCTATAACACTTCGTGTCGGATAAGATATCGGCAGTATTACATAGTTTTTAGCAATAGGTGAACTTATATACCTAAATTTTTCACCGGGTTTAAGTGCCAGTTCTTTACCCATTTCCGTATAATGCGAATTAATCTTCTTAAAGCAATATATCGTCGCCGGAATAAAAATAAGAACGATCCACGCCCCATAAAAAAATTTAGTCACCGCTATAATAACAACAACAATACCCGTTATTACAGCACCAAAAGCATTTATAGCCGCCCGCCAATGCCAATGCTGTATCTTATTTCTCGACCAATATACCACCATACCGGACTGGGCAATTGTAAAGGAAAGGAAAACACCTATTGCATACAAGGAAATCAAATGTTCCGTATTTCCATTAAATGCAATAAGTAATACAGCTGTTGCTAAACTGAGCAATATTATGCCATTGGAAAAGTTCAAACGTTCACCGCGTTGTCCCAAATAGCGCGGCAGATAACCATCTTTGGCAATTATTGACATAAGCGGCGGAAGTCCGTTATAAGCGGTATTAGCCGCCAAAAATAATATCAACATCGTTGCCAGCTGAAAAAAATAATAAAAATATCCCCGGCCTACCGTCATTTCCGCAATCTGAGACAACATCGTTATATCGGGATTAGGCATGACATGATAATGTAATACCAAAAATGAAATTCCCACCATCATCGTTGCCAATAAGCCCGACATATAATATGTCGTATGAATGGCATTTTCATATGCAGGTTCTTTGAACATTGGCACACCATTGGCTATTGCTTCCAAGCCGGTCATGGAACTGCACCCATTGGCAAAAGCCCGCAATATCAGGAAAAATATCATCATATTCATTGGCTGACGCTGCATAGACACTTCCGGTACAACCGGTGCCGTACCAGTCAAAGCCTGAACCACACCAACCAATATTATCGCTAACATACTGCCGACAAATAAATATGTTGGCAGCACAAAAAATTTAGCAGATTCACTTACCCCACGCAAATTAATAATAGTAAGGACGCCAAACAAAACAAACAAATCCAAAGCAATCTTATAATCACCTAAAAAAGGAAAAGCCGAAGTAAGTGCAGCTGTCCCGGATGTTATACTAACAGCTACAGTGAGCACATAATCAGTAAACAATGCAGCACCTGCCACTAAAGCCGGTCCCTCTCCCAGATTTTCCCTGGCAACCGAATAAGAACCGCCGCCGCCCGGATTTGCTCTAGCCACTTGTGTATAAGAAATAGTTACTACTGCCAGTAGTATTACTATCGGAATAAGTGAATAAAGATAGTAACCATAAGTTACCATACCAGATAATGCCAATACGACAGCTATCTGTTCCGGGCCATAACTTACAGACGACAACGCATCTGATGAAAATATTGCCAAGGCTTTCCACTTTGGCAGACGCTGATAAAGGGCCTCTTCATTTTTGAGCGGACGCCCTATCAGCAGTCTTCTTATTCTGCTAAACACCGCAAAGTCCTCCAGTACACTAATTACATATTAAGATTGTATAAATTCAGCCTATTTACTATAATATACATTACTGTTTTATGCAATATAATATCCTTATAAAATTAAGATTAAATTAAAAATTTATAAAGATTGTATAAATATGATTCTAGCACATTTGATAATAAAATGTATACTATTGATAAAATTTCTCTAAACTTTCCCTTTTTGAATATATTACTATTAGAGGGAATTTTCTTTTTATACAGAATTATTATAATAATAAATTATACTAGGAGGCTGGAATTATGACGGAATTCAGCAGTGTTCAATTGAGAAACATCAGTGTAGTAGGACATAGCAAATGCGGTAAAACATCTATAGTCGAAAATTGCCTCTACAAATCAGGTTCGATCAACCGTATTGGTAAAACCGCTGATGGCAGTTCTGTTCTTGACTATGAACCGGAAGAAATAAAACACAAAATGACTATCAATACCACATTGGCTGCCTGTGAATGGCATGGTTATAAAATAAATTTTCTCGACACACCCGGTTATCCTGACTTTACAGCACAGGTTCAGTCAGCGATGTCTGTTTCCGAAGCGGCTTTAATCATTGTTTCAGCATCCTCCGGCGTGGAAGTTGAAACAGATAAAGCCTGGCAGTATGCCGAAAAAATCTCCCTGCCACGTGCAATTTTTATAAATAAGCTTGACCGTGATAATGTTGATTTCAATAATATAATAGATGAATTGCGCATACACTTTGGTAAAGGAGTTGTCCCTATACAGCTGCCCATTGGGCAGGCAAACAGTTTTCATGGTGTAGCTGATCTTATAACTATGAATACAAAAGTGCTGATTAAAAATCAGACCCAGATTTATAAAATACCGGACTATATGCAGTCGACCGTGACAGATGCCCGGCATATACTGATTGAATCATTGGCTGAATTTAATGATGAACTTTTGGAAAAATACCTGAATGGAGAAGAAATAAGTGAAACCGAAACGGCAGCAGCCCTTATCGAAGGCATTGTAACCGGAAAAATTTTCCCGGTATTATGTGGCTCGGCAGAAAAAGGCATCGGCTTCAGGCAGCTTTTAAATAGTATTATAGAATACCTACCGACACCTTATTTCAGGACATCTGTCGGCAGCAACCCCTTTACTAATAGTCTTGAGGAACGCAATACAGAAGATGCTTTTTCTGCTGTCATATTCAAAACTGTCGTTGATCAATTTATCGGTCGAACCAGCTATATAAAGATATTATCCGGTAGTATGCGGGAAAATAGCACATTATACAATTCGTCATCACAAAAAACTGAACGTATTGGCACTATCTGTACTGCCTGCGGTAAAAACATCCTGCCGATAAAAAGAGTATCTGCCGGGGATATAATTACTGTGACTAAACTCCAGTCCAGTAAAACCGGTGACACGCTCTGCTATGAAGAGACACCCATCTGTTATGAAAAACCAGATTATCCTGAACCAATGCTAAAGCTGGCTATAACCGCCAAAGATAAGACAGATGAGGATAAAATCAGTCCCGCTTTATCCCGATTGATTGACGAGGAACCATCATTAAAACTTGAAAAAGACAACAGAACCGGAGAATTATGTATAAGCGGCATCGGAGAACTTCATCTTGATATTGCTCTGGAAAAACTCCAGCGTAAATTTGGCGTATCAGCTTATCTTACTGAGCCGGCTGTTGCTTATCGCGAAACCATTAAGACTGCCGCTAAAGCTGAAGGTAAATACAAAAAACAAAGCGGCGGTCATGGTCAGTATGGTGATGTCTGGCTGGAAATATCTCCCTTGGAACGTGGCTGCGGCATACAATTCACCGAAACAATTTTTGGCGGAGCTGTCCCCCGTCAATACATTCCCGCCGTTGAAAAAGGTATCAGAGAAACATTAGCAAAAGGATTATTTTCCAACTATCCAATGACTGATATAAAAACAAATCTTACCGATGGTTCTTATCACACTGTCGATTCATCAGAAATGGCTTTTAAGACGGCCGCCGGATTGGCCTTGAAAAAGGCTGTTTCAGAAGCATCACCAACAATACTGGAACCATATTGTTCCATAAAAATAACAGTTCCTGAATACTATATAGGTACGGTTATCGGTGGCTTGAACACCAAGAGAGGTCGTATTCTCAATACAAGCAGCCCTGCCCATGATATCAGCATCATTGAAGCTCAAGTACCTGAAGCTGAACTTATAAAATATGCTACGGAACTTCGCTCACAGACACAGGGAAGAGGCAGCTACAGCATAGATTTTTCTCACTATGAAGAAGTCCCCGATAAAATTCGTGACAAATTACTGAAAAAATAACCGCAAAATAGATTTCAAAATCAGTGCTGTTACGCTATACTAAAAATAGTACTGATTTTTTTATTTCGAGGGATGTAATATGGCTACTGTACCAAAATTAAACACACTTCATTTGGTGGAAAAAACACCATTCAAAGTCGTTGCCCCATATCAACCTACAGGTGACCAGCCTGCAGCGATAAAAGATCTTGCCGCCGGCATTGAAAACGGACAGACTGCCCAGGTCCTGCTTGGCGCCACAGGTACCGGCAAGACCTTTACCATTGCCAAAGTTATTGAAAAAGTACAAAAACCGACTCTGGTAATAGCTCACAACAAAACTCTGGCAGCGCAGCTTGCCAGCGAGTTCAAGGAATTTTTCCCCAACAATGCTGTAGAATATTTTGTAAGTTATTATGATTACTATCAGCCGGAAGCTTATATTGCCCAGACTGATACCTATATTGCCAAAGATTCTTCGATCAACGATGAGATTGATAAACTGCGCCATTCAGCCACTTGTTCATTATTTGAACGGCGTGATGTCATAATTGTGGCCAGCGTATCCTGTATTTATGGTTTAGGTTCACCGGAACAATATTATGAATTGGTGTTATCGGTACGCCGTGGTGAAGACTATCCCCGCGACGCCATGCTGCGCAAGCTGGTGCAAATACAATATGAAAGAAATGATATCAACTTTGTCCGTGGTAAATTCCGTGTACACGGCGATATAATTGAAGTCTACCCGGCCGGTTATCAAGATCGCGCCGTTCGTATTGAATTGTTTGGTGATGAAGTGGATCGCATAAGTGAATTTGATCCACTGACCGGTGAGATACTCGGTGAACGCAAAAGCATAACAATTTTTCCCGCTTCACACTATGTCACTTCACCGGAAAACATGGACAGAGCCGTAAAAACTATAGAAGAAGAACTAAATGAGCAACTCAAATATCTTACAAGTGAAGGCAAACTGCTGGAAGCTCAAAGGCTCAAGCAGCGCACTAATTATGATTTGGAAATCATGCAGGAAATGGGGTACTGCTCCGGTATCGAAAACTATTCACGTCATTTGACCGGACGTAAAAAAGGCGAATCACCTTACACCCTTTTAGACTACTTTCCTGATGACTTTCTTATTGTCATCGATGAATCTCATGTCACACTACCTCAGTTGCGCGCAATGTATGCCGGTGACCGTTCCCGCAAGGTTTCTCTAGTCGATAACGGATTTCGTCTGCCGTCTGCCTTCGACAACCGACCATTGCGTTTTGAAGAATTTGTAGAAAGAATCAATCAAATAATTTATGTATCAGCTACACCGGCACCATATGAACTTTCACAAGCCAGTCAGATAGTTGAACAAATTATTCGTCCCACTGGTCTGCTAGACCCCAAAATCGAAATACGACCGCTGGAAGGTCAAATGGATGATCTGCTAAGTGAAATAAAAATCCGTATGGATAAAAAAGAACGTGTGCTGATTACCACTTTGACTAAAAAAATGGCCGAAAATCTGACAGATTATTTAAAGGAAATGGGCATAAAAGTCCGTTATCTTCATTCTGATATTGCCACTATTGAACGCGCTGAAATAATAAGGGATTTGCGCCTGGGCGTTTTCGATGTGCTCATCGGCATAAATTTATTGCGCGAGGGTCTTGATATGCCGGAAGTTTCGCTGGTAGCCATTCTTGACGCCGATAAAGAAGGCTTTTTACGCTCAGAAACTTCCTTGGTTCAAACTATTGGCCGGGCAGCTCGCAATTCACACGGCACAGTAATCATGTATGCTGATCGCATCACTGATTCCATGCAAAAAGCCATTGATGAAACAGATCGCCGCCGTGAAATTCAAGATAAATACAATAAAAAATATGGTATCATCCCCAAGACCATTCAAAAAAAAGTTAAAAATCTCATCGAAACAACAATGGTTGCAGAAAATAATTCACAATATAAACCCGGACGGAAGAAATTAAAAATGACTGCCAAGGAAAAGCAAAAACTGCTCAACACCCTTACCAAAGAAATGCAGGCAGCTTCACGGGCCTTAGAATTTGAAAAAGCAGCCGAACTGCGTGACGTAATTTTCGAACTGCAAAACGAAAAAAACAGCAAAAAGAAAAACACACCCTCGCAAACTGCCTGAATTTATGCCATTTATAACTCTATAGACAAACCATCAATTATTTTGACTCAGTCAGGAGGAATGTAGAACGACTTTATTGCAACTAAAATATATCGTAACCGTCGCTGCCGTGGGAACTATCAGTAAAGCCGCCAAACAGCTTTATATTACCCAGCCCAGCCTCACAGCTGCTATAAAAGAACTGGAAAATGAGCTGGGTATTACTATCTTCGTCCGTACCAATAAAGGTGTTATACTTTCGACTGACGGTGAAGAATTTCTTGGTTACGCCCGTCAGGTTATCGAACAAACCGACTTAATAGAAGAAAAATATTTTGGCATCACACCAACAAAGCATCAATTTTGTATATCCACCCAGCATTATTCTTTTGCCGTAGAAGCATTTGTTACACTGCTGAAAAATCATGGCGGTGAAGAATATGATTTTCGTATCCGGGAGACTCAGACTTATGAGATTATTGAAGATGTTGCTAAATTGCACAGCGAAGTAGGTATTTTATATCTTAACAAATTCAATGAAACTGTCCTTCGCAAAACTCTGCGGGAAAATGATTTGACTTTTCAACGGCTTTTTATTGCCAAACCTCATGTGTTTGTCAGCACTTTTAGTCCGCTTGCCGGCCAACACACCGTATCACTTGAAGATCTTGCTCCCTACCCTCGTTTATCTTACGAGCAGGGTACACATAATTCTTTTTATTTTTCAGAGGAAATTCTAAGTACCCGGGACAGCAAAAAAGATATTATGGTTTCTGACCGCGCTACTTTATTCAATCTACTCATTGGACTCAATGGTTATACGATCTGCAGCGGAGTTATCAGTGAAGAATTAAATGGAAAAAATATCTTGGCTTTACCACTCACTGTTGATGACTATATGGAAATAGGCTATATCACTCACACAAAAGTACGTCCAGGTCGTTTTGCCCAATTGTATATCAATGCCTTAAAACATTATGCTGCAGAGTTATCAGAGAAATAAAACTGCTAATGTAAATGGTTTATTTTCATTTAATAAAGCTAATTTAAATTAATTTATTACTAAATAACGGTTGTTATAGATTCAAGCTATAGCAAACCGTTATTTTTTTATATTTTACGTTAAACGATCATTGCGCTATTCTATATACAAATAAAACATTAATTTGGAGATGAACTTATGCAATATTCAGTAGTCGGGTTTCCGCGAATCGGCGCCCAAAGGGAGCTAAAATTTACTGTCGAAAAATACTTTCGCAACGAAATCAATACAGATGAACTTTTACAAACTACGGCTAAACTCAGGGCAAAGCAATGGAAACTCCAGCAAACCGCTGGTGCTGCTTTCATTCCTTCTAATGATTTTTCCCTGTATGACGGCATGCTGGATACTTCTTTTATGCTCAACGCCATTCCACAGCGTTATCTTGATTTGAATCTTGATGATACCGCTGCATATTTTGCCATGGCCCGCGGTTACCAGGGTCACCACGGTGATGTTAAAGCGACTGCCATGAAAAAATGGTTCAATACCAATTACCACTACATGGTACCGGAACTTGATGACACAACCAATATCCTGCTCCGTTCTGATCACTTTCTCGACGGTTTTCATCAGGCACAATCTCTTGGTATTAATACCAAACCGGTAATAATCGGTCCGTTTACTTTTCTGAAACTTGCCAGCTTTACCGGTCATAAAAACATTGCAGATTATGTGGATTCGATAAAAACCGCTTACAATAACATCTTAAAGAGCTGTGCAACAAACAAAGTTGACTGGCTGCAAATTGATGAACCATATCTTGTAATGGATTTGACTGCAAATGATATAGCACTGTTTACCGATATGTATCAATTTATATTAGAAAAAAAAGGAACTGTTAAAGTCTTACTGCAAACTTACTTTGGTGACGTGCGTGACTGCTGCCGTCAGCTATATAATCTGCAATTTGACGGAATCGGACTCGATTTTCTTGAAGGAAAGGAAACTACTCGATTAACAACTAATTTCCCTGATGATAAAATTCTATTTGCCGGTCTGATAAATGGCAAAAACATCTGGAGATGCAACTATAATTCAGTTTTATCGCAGCTGAAAAATTTAAAAGCCCATTGCCGTAAAATTATTCTCAGCACTTCCTGTTCATTACTCCATGTTCCCTATACAGTAACCAATGAGCCTCAGCTCGCACCGGAAATCACACGCTGTTTTTCCTTCGCCTATGAAAAACTTGAAGAATTGCGGGAAATATGCCGGCTGACCGAATTACCTGACTACCAAAACGACCCCGCTTACCAGCAAAATTGCCAGCTGTTTCAATCCACTGAGCTGCGTATAGACAAGACAGTACAAGAAAAAGTTGCTGCCTTGACCAATGATGATTTCACCCGCGCAATGCCGCGGAAAAAACGTCAGGCACTGCAAAGAAAAATCTTAAATCTGCCATTGCTGCCTACAACCACTATCGGTTCATTTCCTCAGACCAAGGCTGTAAAACAAAATCGCTCCCAATACCGTCACGGTGTAATTAATGAAACACAATATCGCAGTACTGCCAAACATTTTATTAAAGATTGTATCAAATTCCAGGAAGAAATTGGCCTTGATGTACTTGTTCATGGTGAATTTGAACGTGATGATATGGTCGAATTTTTTGGAGAAAATCTCAAGGGTTACGTGTTTACCACCAATGCCTGGGTACAGTCTTATGGTACTCGCGGACTTAAACCACCAATTATCTTTGGTGATATCAAAAGAGAAAAATCAATTACTACCGATTATATCAAATACGCTGCTTCACTAACTGATAAAGATGTTAAAGGCATGCTGACCGGTCCGGTTACTATCTTAAACTGGTCATTTCCCCGTGAAGATATTTCCACAAGGGAAATGATGTATCAAATAGGTCTTGCTATTCGGGAAGAAGTACTGGAATTGGAACAGGCCGGTATCCGCATCATTCAGATTGACGAAGCCGCTCTGCGGGAAAAATTACCACTGCGCCATGCCGACTGGCACAGTGATTACCTTGATTTTGCCATCAAAGCCTTCCGCCTTTGCCATGCCAAAGTAAAACCCACGACCCAGATTCACACTCATATGTGCTATAGTGAATTTGAAGATATCATCCCTGAAATAGATGCCATGGATGCCGACGTGATTACTTTTGAAGCCTCACGTTCCAAGCTTACGATACTGACAGCACTGCAAAATAATCACTTTGAAACTGAAGTTGGTCCTGGTGTATATGATATTCATTCACCACGTGTTCCATCCGTCACCGAAATTGAGGCAGCTATTCATCTGATGCTGCAAAAAATTCCTCAAGAAAACTTATGGATAAACCCTGACTGCGGTCTAAAAACCCGCGGTAAAACAGAAACTGCAGCCAGTCTTAAAAACCTTGTCCAGGCTGCCAAAAACGTACGCACACAATTAACCAAGGGAGATAAAAACTTATGAATAAATTACAGGTACCATTTCGCTATGATTATGTAGGCAGTTTCTTACGTCCTGCCGCTTTAAAGCAGGCGCGGGAAGATTATAAAAACAAAAAAATAACGCAAAATCAGCTAACTGAAATAGAAAACAAAGAAATCACTGCGCTGATCACCAAACAAAAAGCAGCCGGCTATCATGTGATTACTGATGGTGAATTCCGCAGAAGTTACTGGCATCTTGATTTTATGTGGGGATTTAATGGTATTGATGCCATTGAACTTAACCATGGCTATTTTTTTCATGATGAAGAAACTACTCCGGGTTCTATCAGACTAACCGGAAAAATTGACGGAAAAAATCACCCTTTCGTCGAACACTTTAAGTTCGTTAAACAATTTGAAGATGAAAACACCGTTGCAAAACAGACATTACCGGCTCCGGCCCAGTTGCTGGCTGAACTGTTTCGTGAAGACAATGCGGCTTATACCAAAAGCATTTATCCCAATCTGGAGAATCTAATCCAAGATATCGTCCAAGCTTACCATACCGTATTGCATGATCTTTTTACCGCTGGCTGCCACAATGTCCAGTTTGATGATTGCACCTGGGGAATGTTTTGTGACACAAAATATTGGTCAGCCAGGCAAAACAGCAATATTTCTCTTGAAAACGAAGCAAAAAAATACCTGCGTATCAACAATTTAGTAATCAATGGCAAACCACAAGGTTTAACGCTTACAACCCATGTGTGCCGCGGAAATTACCACTCCACCTGGGCTAGCTCCGGTGGTTATGCACCAATTGCGCCATTTTTGTTTGCCAACGAAGACGCTGCTGCTTTCTATCTTGAATTTGACGACGAACGTTCCGGTAATTTTGAACCTTTACAGTATGTACCGGCAAACAAAAAAGTCGTGCTTGGCCTGATTACCACAAAATCTCCCCAACTGGAAGATAAAGCTTCCGTTATTGCCCGCATCCATGAAGCAGAAAAATACATTCCATTAGATAGGCTTTACCTAAGCCCACAGTGTGGCTTTGCTTCCTGTGAAATCGGCAATCAGCTGACCG
This sequence comes from Pectinatus frisingensis, assembly GCF_015732285.1. GTDB lineage: Bacteria > Bacillota > Negativicutes > Selenomonadales > Selenomonadaceae > Pectinatus > Pectinatus frisingensis. The sequence continues at coordinate 41,397 of NZ_WIQU01000062.1, read as the reverse complement.
AAGCTGAACAATGGGCGAAACTCGCTTTAGTAAAACAAATAGCCGAAACAGTTTGGTAAAACACCAAGTGATATATTGGCAGTATCTATACAAAACCGTATGCAGCCCGCGTATTGACTGCATACGGTTTTGTCTTTTATCTATAGCTATATCCGCGCTCATTAGTACTTCATAAAAAGAAACTGTCACACCTAAGCATTTTTATTCATAAATTGCAATTTCACTTTCTTTATCCGCCAAAAGTATAGAAAAATACAATTACATCTTCATGAGATCAATGCTGTCATTCGACAGTCCCTTTTCATTATATCAATTTACTTCTTAACCTGTACTTTATTCACCTAATACTATTACTTTACACTTACGTGCTCTGGCCCTTGTCCTGTCAAAATCAACAAAATAAACATATCCCGTTGGTCCTGCTCCGAATTCACCATCGTCAACATCAAATATTTGACTGGAACCAAGCAATGTAGCCTTTAAATGTGCATCACAATTCAATAATGCTCTACGGTCTCCATTCGGTAAATATTTTTCGGCATCGGGCCATGCTTCCACTGCCTGATAATGTTTTTCACCAGGATAATTATACTGACCTTGTGCTACATTATCCGGAATTATTTTTTTGCATTTGTTCCAAGATCCTAATTTAAGTTCTATTTTCAGTAACTTGAACTTTTATTTTCAGTTTTTATCAATATATACTGGAAAAAATATATTATTTAATATATACTATTCCTATAATAAATTTATTGCTATTTTACATTAAATATATCAATATAAACACCTTCATTTTGCATATATTTGCTGTGACTATTTCGTAAATACAGGAGTTGACCATTTTGCCGGATTCACTAAAAATAAAAGGTGCCCGTGCTCACAATTTAAAAAATATTAACGTTTCCATTCCCCGTGACAAATTTGTAGTCATTACCGGTCTGTCCGGTTCGGGAAAATCCTCCTTGGCTTTTGATACTATCTATGCCGAAGGACAAAGGCGCTATGTGGAATCCTTATCTTCTTACGCCCGGCAATTTCTCGGGCAAATGGATAAACCGGATGTCGATTATATTGAAGGACTTTCTCCAGCCATATCTATCGATCAAAAGACCACCAGCCGTAATCCCCGTTCAACAGTTGGGACCGTCACTGAAATTTACGATTATCTCCGCTTATTGTTTGCCCGTGCAGGAAAACCGCACTGTCCAAAATGCGGCAAACCTATTTCACAGCAGACTGTAGATCAAATTCTTGACAGTATTTTAAAACTGCCGGAAAAAACAAAACTATTAATAATGGCGCAAGTTATCCGCGGTAAAAAGGGTGAGCATAAAAAACTGCTGGAAAATATTCGCCGTCAAGGCTATGTCCGCGTGCGTATTGACGGTGATATCATGGACATCAACGATGAAATCAATTTGGAAAAAAACAAAAAACATACGATAGAAGTAATTGTTGACCGTTTAGTAGTAAGGGAAGGCATTGAATCCCGCTTGGCCGATTCCATTGAAACTGCGCTTGACCTCGGCAATGATATTGTTTATGTCCAAATAATCGATGGTGAACTTTTAATGTTTAGTCAAAATTTTGCCTGCATTGATTGCGGCATCAGTCTGCCAGAAATCGCACCACGCCTGTTTTCCTTTAACAGTCCCTATGGTGCCTGCCCTGAATGTGACGGACTGGGCAGTAAACAAGAATTTGACATCGATCTTGTCCTGCCTGACAAAAGCCTGACATTTGCACAAGGTGTATTTGCTCCGCTGTCAAAAAATCCGGCATCTTATGCCATGTGTCAAATTGATGCCGTATTAAAAGCATATAAATACACGCTTGATACTCCTTGGAACAAAGTAAAATCTAATGTTCAAAAAATTCTCTTGTATGGCAGCATTGACGAAACCTTTCACTTTTTTTACGAAAACATGTTTGGTGAAGAAAAGGAATACAATACGGCTTTCGAAGGCGTAATGCCGCTTCTGGCACGTCGTTATAGAGAAACCGGCTCAGACATAATGCGTGAAGGATACGAGGCTTATATGAGTACGACACCTTGTCCCGTATGCGGCGGTGCCCGTCTTAAACCGGAAGCGCTGGCAATAACTATCGGTGAAAAAAATATTAATGAAGTCACCAATATGACCATTGCTGAGGCAGATAAATTTTTCCGCCTGCTAAAGCTGGACAAACGCCAATTACTCATTGCCGCACAAATATTGAAAGAAATAAATGCCCGTCTGGGATTTCTTCTTAACGTCGGCTTGGATTACCTTACCTTAAGCCGTGCTGCCGGAACTCTGTCCGGCGGCGAAGCTCAACGAATAAGGCTTGCCACACAAATAGGTTCTGGTCTCACCGGTGTCTTATATATACTTGATGAACCCAGCATCGGACTGCATCAGCGCGACAACAACCGTCTGCTGTCTACATTAAAACATCTGCGGGATCTCGGTAATACTCTTATTGTTGTTGAACATGATGAAGACACAATGTATGCTGCTGACGACATCATTGACATTGGCCCGGCTGCGGGCGCTCACGGTGGTGAAGTGATTGCCCAGGGAACAGCAGATGAAATAAAAAAAATCCCCGCATCCATAACGGGGCAATACTTAAGCCGCAAAAGATTCATTCCGGTACCGTTGCAACGCCGTAAGGGAAATGGAAACTACATTGAAGTAGTCGGCGCTGCTGAAAACAATCTCAAAAATATTAATGTAAAATTTCCTCTTGGTGTTCTGACTGTCGTCACCGGCGTATCCGGGTCCGGCAAATCAACGTTAGTAAACGAAATACTATACAAGGGACTTGCCGCGCATTTTTACAGCAGCAAGGGAAAACCCGGTAAACATAAAATTATAAAGGGTATCGACAATATCGATAAAATAATCAATATTGACCAATCACCAATCGGACGTACACCACGCTCCAATCCCGCTACTTATACTGGTATTTTTGATACCATACGTGAAGTTTTCAGCCAAACAAACGAAGCTAAAATACGCGGTTATAAACCGGGCAGATTTAGTTTCAACGTCAAAGGCGGACGTTGTGAATCCTGCCATGGTGATGGTATCATAAAAATTGAAATGCATTTTCTTCCTGATGTATATGTCCCCTGCGAAGTATGCAAAGGCGCACGCTACAATCGTGAAACCCTTGAAGTCAAATATAAGGGAAAGAACATTGCCGATGTACTGCACATGGTAGTCGACGAGGCTGTTGATTTCTTTCAAAATATTCCTAAACTAGCCAGACAGCTAAAAACTCTTCAGGATGTTGGGCTCGGTTATATCCAGCTTGGACAACCGGCCACAACATTATCAGGCGGTGAAGCTCAGCGAATAAAATTATCTACTGAATTATCCAAACGCAGTACCGGCCGTACACTTTATATTCTCGATGAACCCACTACAGGCCTTCATACAGCAGATATCCACAAATTAATGAATGTGCTGCAGCGACTTGTTGACAACGGTGATACAGTCATTATCATTGAGCATAATCTTGATGTAATAAAAACAGCTGATTACATTATCGATCTTGGTCCGGAAGGCGGCGACAAAGGCGGTACAGTAGTCGCCAAGGGAACACCCGAACAAATAGTAAAAATAAAACGGTCCTACACCGGACAATTTCTTGCATCTGTCCTGAAAGAAGGCATCACCCTTACAAAAAAAGCTCTTACTGACCATCAAAAGATTTGATTTCATACAAAAAAATCATTCATCGGCAACTGGCATCTCAACAATAAGCATCATATCTAACCATAAAATAATCGGAATTAACCGCAGGATATTGCAGTTAATTCCGATTATTTTTTATACCAATTAAAAGTCCTCATAAACATTGCCCTTAATCCCATCAGTATTTGCCGCACATAAATCATTCACGCAAATTCGGTTACGTCCTTCCCGTTTGGCCTGATATAGAGCTTTGTCCGCTGCATCCACCAAATTGTGCGGAGATAAATTATCGTCAGGAATAATAATTGACACCCCCACACTTATAGTAGTCAGTCTTTTCAAGTCTTTCAAAGCAGCAATATTCATACGTATTTTTTCCGCTATAGCAATGATATTTTCTTTTTCCAGCTCCTCTATTAAAACAATGAACTCTTCTCCTCCAAAGCGGACTGCCAATGCATTATTTTCTTTTGCAATATTTTTCATAACCGATGCAACTATCTTAAGACAGTCATCACCCGCAAGATGTCCATAAGTATCATTATACTGTTTAAAGTGATCTATATCAGACATAATAATTGCTATTTTATTCTTATGCTGTTGACAAATATTCCATGTTCTTCGCAAACATTTTCTAAAAAACCATCTATTGGCAATATTTGTCAAAGCATCCACAGAAGATAGCCGCCACAATTTTCTATTAGCTTTTTCTAATTTACTGTTGGCCAATTTCAAATCACAAGTCCGCTGCTCAACCTCAGATTTTAATTGCACATTCATTTTTTTTATTCTCACTATGATTACTCCTGTTGCAAATAAAATGACAAAAATAAATAACATACTTCCCCATAAGATTACTTTTTTTATGTCACTTTGCGTAAAAAATACAACTTTCTGGTTATGCCAATTATCCAAAATAGTTCTCATAGTGCCATCATTTTTCATTTTCTGTAATCCTTGATTAATCGAATTGAGTAAATCCCTGTTACCTTTTTTCACGGCAATACGTGAATATGATACTTCCACAGGATTTTCAATCAATTTTATATTTTTGATATTACTCTTTGCTAATACATATTCTCCCACCCAGCGATCAACAAGCACAGCATCCAATTTTCCTGATTCAACCATACTAAAACCAGTTTTCCAGTCAGGAATTACTACTGTTTCTATCTCCGGATGTTTTTGCAAAATCTGTATAGGATACCCTTCTTTCTCAACTCCCACTTTTTCTTTGTTCAAGTCATCTATCGTCAATATATCCCGTCTGTCTGCAGCAACAAATATTGTAAATTTTGATTCCAGCAATGAATCGGAAAAATCATAATCTTTTTCTCTTTGTTCAGTAGGATTTATCTGCAACAAGGCATCTGCCTCCCCTGAAACGACTTCTTCTTGCGCTTCTTGCCAATTCATAGCCTTTATTTCCACCCTTCTGTCCATTTCGCTGCCAAGGGTTTTAGCTATATCAACAATAATTCCTTCCGGTTTTCCATTATTTAAGTAAACCATTGGTGGAATGTCCTTATTGCCTAAGAAAATTAACGTTTTTTGTTCCGCAGTGAACGATGATTCTGCCAATGATGAATTATCTTTATTGTCAAACAGCCAGTCAAAAATAAAAAAACTAAACATTAACAGAAAAAAGGATATAAATATTCTCCTTATCAACTCAGTATCACTCCTGTAACAAATATAGTCATAAGCAATTTATACCTTTATTATTTAATGAAACCAATAAAAAATTACTATTTGTTAATATTTATATCGGAATTTATTCCGAATGTATTAATACCCTAAAATCAAATAATATATTAATTTATTATAAATATGATGCTAAGATTTAATGAGGTATACAACATGTCAATATCTGATAATAAGTAACTTGCGATTTACAGCCAAACCTGCACTTATTGGACATTAAGTGTCACTGTGGCGAAATAGCGACCGCAAATATTTGTTGATTTTAAATATTTAAAACATTTGTTCTACTATTTGCATTTATTTATTTTTGTTATTATACTTATATTAGTATATAAAATGTAAAAACTGCTTTCAAATAATTTTCAAGGTGTCCCTTATAATAAAATCGAGGTCATGTAAAACTTAATAAGAGATGCTCTCTGTGATGAAAATGAATATTTCAACAATCAGTAATGTCATGGAAACAGCTATTTTACCGCCGAAATTCAAAAAATATTCTCTATCCATGCTTATAGCTGACAATGAAACCAAAAAAATAATTGACGGAACCATTCCGCTCAACAATGCCTTGAATAAGGTACAAAAAAAGTTAACGATTTTTTACAAAATTAATTAATGGAGGTATTATGTCGTTTAAAATTATATTTTCCGACATTGATGGCACACTTCTCAATTCTCATCATCAAATTTTACCAAACTCAATTTCCGCCATACACACACTCAGTAAAGCAGGTATTACCTTTGTACCTGTTTCCGCCCGCATGCCGGCAGCAATCAAACCAATAATCTGCCAAATTGGCATCAAAACGCCCATCATAAGTTATAATGGTGCTTTAATACTTTCTGCTCAAAATAAAAAAATATACAGCAAACAATTACCGCCTGACTCTTGCCATGCAATTATCAAAAAAATCCATCAGCAATGGCCGCAGTGCATCATAAATTATTACACCAATGATTGCTGGTATGTAGAAAATATTTCTCCCGCCAATATCCAAACAGAAATACAAATCACCGGTGTCACTCCGGTCATAAAAAATTTCCCTGCATTATTAACAAATAAAAATCTTTTACCGCATAAACTTTTATGCATGGCTTCCCCTATGGATTGCGCACACATGGAAACAATGTTATCTGATGTTTATCCCGAACTCACCATTGTACGTTCCAGTCCCACCTTGTTGGAGATAGTTGATAAATCAATATCCAAAGCTCGGGCAGTGAAGATTTTTCTATCCCACTACGCCGTCACACCGGCACAATCAATAGCTTTTGGGGATAATTACAACGATATTGGTATGTTAGCGGAAGCCGGTATAGGTATTGCCATGGGCAATGCCCCTCAAACCGTAAAGGCAAGTGCCGACAAAATAACAGCCACCAATGATAATGACGGAATATATGCTGCTTTGCATACACTCGGATTAGTATAATATTTATATATAAAGTACATTTGCGGCTAAATTGACAAACAAATAAAAACAACATATAATCAGAAGGAGTGTCAAGGTTGCTTGACACTCCTTATCGTATTTACCATTCAGGCCTTATTTACATAAAACTGGCCTGCGTCATCTATCCGGAATATTCCACCTTGCCGCATCATTTGCCATACAATAATCATGTTTATGGTTTTATTTAGTGGACAAGTTCAATGGGTTGATGATTCCTAAATTTCAAGGGCAGTCAGCACTCCTTTGAAATAAGAACTTCATTATAAGGGAGAAACATTATTATGGCAGAAAAACGCGGTATTCTAACCGAAGAAGGCTTAAAAAAAATTGAGCAGCAATTAGATAATTTAAAAAGTGTTCGCCGTATCGAAGTAGCACAGCGTATAAAACAGGCTATTGACTTTGGCGATATCAGTGAAAACTCTGAATATGACGATGCAAAAAATGAACAGGCATTTATCGAAGGTGAAATTCTCCGTTTGGAAAAAGTCCTGCGCGAAAGCGATGTCATCCATGATACCCAAGGCGATGGCAGCGGTATCATCCGGCTCGGTAACAAGGTAGTTATCCGTGACCTTGAATTTAAAGAAGATGAAACCTATACCATAGTAGGCTCTGCTGAAGCTGATGTCACTGATGGTAAGATTTCCAATGAATCACCGGTTGGTGCAGCAATTCTCGGGCACAAAGTTGGTGATACAGTTAACGTAAAAGTTCCTGCCGGACTATTAAAATACAAGATAGTGGACGTAAAATAATAATATTGGAGGATTTCAATGGCTAAGCATCAACCTCAGGAAAATCAGGATATAAATGAATTAATGATAGTGCGCCGTGACAAAATGCAGGCGTTTATTAATAAGGGAATAGAACCGTTTGGTAGAAACTACCCCGTAACACAGCACGCACAAGACATATTAAAGGATGCGGATAATTTAGAAAATAATGCTGCAGAAGTTCGTATAGCCGGACGTCTTATGGCTATACGGGGTCATGGCAAAGCCAGCTTTGCGGTTTTGGCCGACATCACTGGTGATATCCAGATCTATTTTAAATTGGATGTACTCGGTGAAGAGCGCTATGCTAATTTCAAATTATTGGATATTGGTGATATCATCGGTGTTACAGGAATTGTATTCAAAACGCATCGCGGTGAAGTGACCGTAAAAGTTCAGGATTTTTCCATTGAAGCCAAATCACTGCGTCCGCTGCCGGAAAAATTTCATGGTCTCAAAGACATTGAAACCCGTTACCGCCAACGTTATTTAGATTTAATCGTCAATCCGGCCGTAAAAACTACCTTCATCAACAGGACGAAAATCATTCAGGCAGTTCGCCGTTTCCTTGATAACAAAGGTTTTTTGGAAGTAGAAACGCCGGTAATGAATCCGATAGCCGGTGGAGCCAATGCGCGTCCTTTTATCACTCATCATAACGCATTGGATATGGATATGTATCTGCGCATAGCGACTGAATTATATCTAAAACGTCTTATTGTCGGTGGCCTGGAACGTGTGTATGAGCTAGGCCGCATCTTCCGCAATGAAGGTGTTGATAACCGCCATAATCCGGAATTCACTTCTGTTGAAACATATCAGGCTTTTGCCGACTATAATGAAGTAATGGATATGACCGAGCAACTCATAGCTCAGGTTGCCAAAGATGTATCAGGCACCGCCAAAATAACCTACCAGGGTACTGATGTTGACCTCAGCCACATCCGCCGCATTACTATGATCGATGCCGTAAAAGAAGCTGTAGGAAAAGATTTTACCACGGTTACGACGCTTGAGCAGGCTCGTTCTATTGCTGATGAATTAAAAGTGCCATACGAAACTCATCATGGAATTTGGGAAATAATGTATCAGATTTTCGACGAAAAAGTTGAAGAAACACTCATTCAGCCAACTTTTGTAATACAATATCCCACAGCCGTTTCACCACTTGCTAAACGCAATCAGCAAAATCCTGATTTTGTTGACAGATTCGAATTATTTATCTGCGGCCGGGAACTGGCCAATGGTTTTTCCGAACTAAATGACCCAATCGATCAGAAGCAACGTTTTATTGATCAGCAAAAACAACGTGAACTCGGCGATGCTGAAGCCCATATGATGGATAATGACTTTATTACGGCCCTAGAATATGGTCTTGCCCCAACCGGCGGACTTGGTATCGGCATTGACCGCTTAGTCATGTTGTTAACTGACAGTCCATCCATACGCGATGTAATACTGTTTCCCCACATGAAAACAAAACCAATAGAATAATTAAAAAACTGACTCTTTAAATCAGCTTATGAATTGAATTAAAGAGTCAGTTTTTTATTGTTATTATATTTGCTAAATATATTGTTTAACATTTGCATCTTTCAAAAGATAATACATTGCATCCTGCGTAAGTACTTCAACCGTTCCAGATGGAGAATATTCATCACTGTAATATTGATTGTTTTTGTATATGCTATATGTATTTGTCCTTGCATCATAGACAACCAATTGTAAACCCACCCGACTGAACAAATAAGGATTTACATCATCATGCACACCATATGTTATTTGCTGCATCATTGAGTTGACTTTAACTCCAATTATGAGATCCGCTCCGAGTGATTCAGCTAATTGTTTCATACCATCCTGTCCTATGACATTAACTTTTGCATTAATTAACCTGCTTGTCTCATCCGCAGTTCTTTTTTCATCAATATAAGTAATCTTTTTCAAAATGCCATTCAGCGGAACATGCAATGCTTTTTTCAAACTTTGGTAAATATATGCATCAGCCTGCCCATATTCCTCATCTGCCCCAATAACAGGCATAACGGCTGCTATTGTCGGTGATTTTGTCTGACTTGCCATATCCCCGGTGACTTCTTGCGCTGCGCTTATCTTATATGGCATTACCAGACTAAATACTGATAAAAACATAACCAATCTTATTATTTTTTTCATTAAATCACCCGTTTTTATTTAAAAAATAATTTTTTTCCCGTAAAGGTATTGCAATATCTCTATGTATATGATATTATAATATCCGTTGCTGATGCTGACCTCGTTACGGTAAATTACATTAGTTAATCTGCTGAGGCAAGTATACAGTTTAATGGCGCCTTCGTCAAGCGGTTAANCGATTCCGCTCTGAGGCACCATTTTTATATAGTTCTTTTTCCAGTTCAACATGCGGGTGTAGCTCAATGGTAGAGCCCTAGCCTTCCAAGCTAGTCACGTGGGTCCGATTCCCATCACCCGCTCCATTAAAAAGATATATGCCGGGGTGGCGGAACTGGCAGACGCACGGGACTTAAAATCCCGCGGATAGAAATATCCGTACCGGTTCGATTCCGGTCCTCGGCACCATTTTTTTATTTATATGCGGCCGTGGCGAAACGGCAGACGCGCTAGCTTCAGGCGCTAGTGAAGGCAACTTCATGGTGGTTCAAATCCACTCGGCCGCACCAATTTTTCTCGCCTTAGTTTGTTTATATGCGGTCGTGGCGGAATCGGCAGACGCGCTACTTTGAGGGGGTAGTGACCACAAGTCATATGGGTTCAAGTCCCATCGACCGCACCAGCTTTGTGTATTAGCCAAAATCTTTTGATTTTGGTTTTTTTGTATTTAAAACCTTATATAAACATACTTTGCAATTTGCAAGCTTGTCACACATAAACATTTTCATTCATAGATACCACTCATACAGCAATCATTTAGGACCGCGCAGCGGTGATGGGCTGCACATTTGCAATACTGTTCACACTGCAGCTTCAACTTTAGACTATTGTTATACAAGCATTGCAAAATCGACCTTGATATAATAGAATATATACAGTCTGTAATTTAAATTATTCTTTTGGGAGGCTTTTTATTATGAAAAAATGGATATGTTCCGTATGCGGTTGGATTTATGATGAAGAAAAAGGAGATCCCGATTACGACTTGGCACCAGGCGTTCCTTTTGCTGATTTACCAGATGACTTTGTCTGCCCCATCTGCGGTGTAGGTAAAGATCAGTTTGAAGAAGAAGCATAATTTATTAAACTGAATAATACTACTTAAGACACCTAAAGTAAAATATTTGCTTCAGGTGTTTTTTATTATAATTAGACACTTACCATATAACTATCATTTTTTTCGACAACTATGTTATAATATCTTATAGATATTTGTTTAATTATATTATATTCTAACAATTTATTTACTATGTGTAACTAATTGCCAAGGAGGGAATTGCTATGCCTGTAAAGAACTGCATGGAAGCTTTTGTATATGAAGCAATTGAAAATATGCTTGATTCATATCCTGGTATATGCACCTGTGAACAGTGTCAAAAAGATATAGCCGCTTATGCGCTCAACCATCTCCCACCCAAATATATACGGACCAATATTGGTGATATATATACACGGCTTGACCTATATGACAAGTCTCAATATACTCAAATCATGCGGGCAGTAGCTCAGGCAATTGAAGTTGTCAGTAAAAATCCGCACCATCAACCAGGTATCAATATCAACAAATAAAGGTGATAAACTTGCGTATTACCGCAAAAATAAAAAACGAAATGATCAGCCGGCTGGAAAAAATATATCATGATACAAAATCTGCACTCAACTTCAATAATCCTTTTGAACTTTTAGTCGCAGTTATCTTATCAGCCCAATGTACTGATGTACGAGTTAATGTAACTACCGGCCGTCTATTTAAAAAAGCTGCTACTCCTGAAGCCATATTATCATTAGGATTAGATGGCCTGGAAGAAGAGATACGTGACTGCGGCCTCTTTCGCAATAAGGCAAAAAATATAATGAAAACCTGTCAAAAACTCCACGATGATTACGCTGACCAGGTCCCCAGCGACTATGATGAACTGCTATCTTTGCCCGGTGTGGGACGAAAAACGGCCAACGTTGTCTCCAGCATAGCATTTGGTCGTCCGGCTATTGCCGTTGATACTCACGTATTTCGTGTTTCCAATCGGTTAAAGCTGGCCGTAGGCAACTCACCGGAAGAAGTCGAAAAAAAACTTCAAAAGGCCATTCCTGTAGAAAAATGGTCTGCTGCACACCATTGGCTTATCTGGCATGGTCGAAAAATCTGCAAAGCCCGTCATCCGCTTTGCCAGAAATGCCCGCTTAATGACCTGTGCCCATCAGCGTCACTATTGGAAACTCCAATAGCCTGAAATATTGCATATTATAATTTAACAAAAGAAAGTGTGATTCAGATAATTTACCGTAATGCCATACTATCCGATATAGAAGTCATTCACCCACTGGTCTATAAATATGCCCAGGAAGGTCTCATGCTGGCCCGTTCACGCAACCAATTGTATGAAACCTTACGTGACATGATTGTTGCCGAAGAAAATGGTGAAATATTAGGTGTGGGCGGTCTGCATGTTGTCTGGGATGAAATAGCTGAAGTCAGGACATTAGCCGTTGCCAAGCAGGCTACCAGACGCCACATTGGTTCCGAAATAGTTTCCCGCCTGATAGCCGATGGAAAAAAGCTGGGTGTAAAGAAATTTTTCACCTTAACTTACCAGCCAGAATTTTTTAGCTCATTAGGATTTAAAGAGGTAACGAAGGATGAACTGCCGCAAAAGGTCTGGAAAGAATGTATAGACTGTCCCAAATTTCCCAACTGTGATGAAATTGCTATGATATTATCTGACTAAAAATCAACCGAGCAGCCCATAGGAATTTCACCTTGTTTGTCAGACCAGAAATTTGCCGTCGGTTTCCTTTAGATCCCACCTCGCGTTGGGACATCCCTGCCTCCGGCAATGTTCTTCCCGCTGCCGGGTAGATTCCGGACTTTCACCATCACCAGTTAGGAACGTGCGCCACCAGGCGCACCCATAATAAAAAGGCACTATGATCAAAATTCATAGTACCTTTTTTATTATGCCATATGTGCCGCTTGTTCTTTAAGCCGTGCTATCCGGTCAGCCGTAGCCGGATGAGTCGAAAACAAACTGGCAAAAGATATATCCTTACCCGCCAGCGGATTTATTATATACATATGCTCAGTCGCCTGTGATGCCTGCGGCATCGTACGATGATGAGCATAATAATCTATTTTCTCTAGAGCAGAAGCCAATGCCAATGGATCTCCACAGATTTTTCCGCCACCTTTATCAGCAGCATACTCGCGTGAACGGGAAATAGCAAGCTGAATGACTGTAGCAGCCAATGGAGCAACAATTACTGCTACCAGCAGTCCAATTATCCCACCACCGTTATCTTCATCATCATTGCTGCGCCCAAAACCGAATATAGCTGCCCATTGAGCCATATTCGCAAGCATGGAAATAGCCCCGGCAAAGGTCGCCGCTATTGAGCTAATGAGAATATCACGATTTTTCACATGGGTTAACTCATGTCCCAGCACACCAGCCAGCTCTTCATATTCAAGTGCTTCCATAATCCCAGTCGTCACGGCCACAGCCGCATGACTGGGATTTCTTCCTGTCGCAAACGCATTAGGAACATCCGTATCGATAATATACACCTTCGGCATCGGTAAGCCGGCTCGCCCTGCCAGATCGGCAACCAGCTTATATAAACTAGGTGCATCTTCAGCACTTACTTCATGCGCCCCTGACATTTTAAGAACAATCGAATCACTAAACCAATAGGAAAAAAAATTCATTCCTACCGCCACTACAAACATTATCAAAGCACCGTGCTGTCCGCCAACAAGCCCGCCCACAGCTATAAGCAGCGCCATCAGCAATGCCATCAACGCAGTTGTTTTAAGCATATTCATAACATATATCCTCCATAAAACCATTATCAACAAATTAAAATCCTGCAGGCAAAACCTTTGTAATAACTAACCTACATGCAGAACAACTTAATCACATCCTCATAATCTTCCTATAACAATTATAACCTATATTAGCAATTATATAAATATAAAACTATATAAGAATAAAACCAGCAGGCAAACAACGCCTGTTGGTTTTATCATCAAAGTATTTCGCTGACTACACACGACCAGCCTTTACCCTTATAAGCGTTGTACCCACGAGAATTAGCGTAGCCATAGATTTTTGAATTGCCCCGGACATCACTTTCGATTTTATATCCATACTCGGCACCACTGATAACCTCCTGTACTGCCGCAATATTTTTTAAATTATTTTTCAACACATTACTGTGGTCCTTGGCAGCAATTACCCATCCTTCTGAGTTAATCACATAAATCTGCGCTGCTGTACCAATTTTAGCCGAATCAACAATATCATAGATATAATCCCAATTAAATCGCGATGAAAAGTAACCAATTATATCACCGTTATCTTCTAATATAGGTGTAGTATAAGCAACTGTGGGCTTATTTACCGTTGGTGATACATATAACTCCGAGGCAGATATCTTATTTGATTTCTTAGCATCACTGAACCAAACACGCTCATGCATATCCTCACCTATAGAGCTGTCATTCACGGCTGCCGCAACAACTTTGCCTGATAAATCCAATATATATAAATCAAGGTACACTTCGTAAATATTAACAATATTTTTCAAAAAAACACAGCCGGTTTTTATAACAGACGATGTATTATCTCTCAGACAATTTTTAACCGGTTCAAATTTTGCCCACGCCTGTGCATCACAGTTACGCTCAAAAAGATTGCGTTCAATTTTATCCATTATATCATAAGCCACGTCAGCTGTACGAACACCCATTACTTCATTAGCCTTGCTTACGATATTCTTAATTATCTCATCACTTTCCTTAGTCGAAGAAAGACTCCTTGTTGCTAATTTTTTTATTTCTTCAGCAACGACACTGAACCCTTTTCCCGCTTCACCGGCCCTGGCCGCTTCTATTGCCGAATTGAGCGACAGAAGATTGGTCTGTTTGGCAATTCCCTGGATAGATTTATTTACCTCACCCATTTTCTGAGTGGCTTCTTTCAATTCCACCAATAATAACGATGCATCAATTTTCTTATCCTTTTTCATCCAAACTGCCCCTTTTGTATAATTACCTGAAATGTTAAATTATGTGTTAAATATCTTTATACTAATAAAATCATGAGGAAAAGCTTCTCTAGTTATAAGAGTATAAAGGAAAAACACTACTAAATCAATAAAAAATACACTCCAAAAGTAATTTTTGTCAATTTACACAAAAGTCAACAGTTGATTTTAGTATCAGTGACACTGCCTGACATTCCCAAAAATCAATCCAATGACTGAATAAGAACAATACCGGTTATCATGCACAAGATTCCGATCAAAGCACTTCCCTTGAGTTTTACATGGAAAAAAGTCGTATCAATAAAACTGGTCAGCAGCATTCCGGCTGCTCCCCACAAAGCATAAGCAATACTCAGATCCATTGTCCTAATCGCCTGCCCCAGCATAAAAAATGCCGTTACTATACATAATATAGCACTAATTCCATAAATCTTATTTCTAAAACCCGCTGATTTTTTTAACAGAACATTTGATGCCATATCCAGCAGGACAGCCAGCAATAAAAATATAACTCCGTTATTCATGCTTTTCACCGCCAGTCGTGCCTGTCTTTAACAAAAATATCCCTAAAAGTATTGCCGAAAATCCGACCAGTTTAGGCAGCGGCAGTGTTTCTTTAAACATAAGGCAACCGACAGCGGTAATGATCATCAATCCCAGACCTTCCCAAACAGCATATGCTGTACTCATCGGAATTAAAGTTATAGCCTTTGATAAAAGAAAATATGATAATCCAATCATACCAAATATGAAGAAATATCCTTCAATTGACTCACGTCCTCCTAGTATCTTCATCATCGTAGTTCCGGTAACTTCTGCAATGACAGCCAATATAAGTGCATACCATTGCTTCATAATATCTAACTCCTCACATAAGATCCCATTGCCCATCCGATAAAACTATTGTAAGATTTGATATGAGCACAGCAGCTATGGGCACTTGCTGCATTATCAACCTTTACTTTACATATATATTATATCATGATGTCATATGTATTGACGAACGGGATTAATCAGGGTTACTAAATCCTATCGCCGGCTATTTGCATCCAAGATAATTGGCGGCATTATTTCTCAATTCTTCATCATTCTCCTTCATTTTCCTTACTTATTCATGTATTTTTTTTACCAATTAATGTTTTCTCAGAATGTATTTTAACATTATTTTTATCTATTTTTTTGTATTATTTATTTTTTTAATTTTATCTTACATCAATTGATTCTGGTTGTATTGCAAGAAAATGTATACTACAATGTAATCATAATTTATTGTTGTTTCATTATATTTTCAAATATTCTGTCGCACGTAATCAGTTTCATTCATACGTATGCCATATACCGTTTTCTTTGTCCGCTCCGGAAAAGGAACCAGTCAAAATGGGCTATGAATTAATAGCGTTCGTGCAGCAGTCCTATATTCATGGAGGTGCCATTTTGTTTTCCTACAATAAAGCTTATCTGGCTGCTATAATTTATACATTTATAATCGGTTTTTCCTTTATGTTTGTCAAAATAGCCTTACTTACAGCTGATCCATCAGACATACTGGCACATCGGTTTACTGTTGCCGGTTTAGCTTCAATTATTGTATTTTCCTTTAATAAAACAAAA
This sequence comes from Pectinatus frisingensis, assembly GCF_015732285.1. Taxonomy (GTDB): domain Bacteria; phylum Bacillota; class Negativicutes; order Selenomonadales; family Selenomonadaceae; genus Pectinatus; species Pectinatus frisingensis. The sequence goes on along the minus strand of NZ_WIQU01000062.1, from coordinate 24,951 downwards.
CTCCGCATGCCAAAACAAGACTTCATCAAAATTCTGCCCTTAGCTCTGCTTTATCCGGCTTTATTTTTCTGTTTTCAAGTATTCGGTTTATTCTATACGACATCTGCCCAAGCCGGTATCATTCAAGCCTGCATTCCAATATTGACACTACTGTTGGCAGCATATTTTTTAAAAGAATATGCCAGTGGCAGGGAAAAACTTTTTACTTTTCTGTCAGTCACCGGGGTTATTTATATTTTTGCCATGAGCAGTTTTTCCGGTAAACAGGGAAATTTACTCGGTATCCTGCTGATTTTTTTATCAGCTTTGTCAGCCTCGTGCTATAATGTTCTGGCCCGCAACCTGACAAAAAAATATACTACTTCAACACTGACATATTTTATGACGATATTTGGCATGATCATATTCAATTTTATTGCAATAATTAAACATTTATCCACCCACACCCTGACAGACTATTTTATGCCTTTTACCAGCAATAGCTTTTTATTGTCGATTCTCTATCTGGGTGTGCTTTCTTCTCTACTGACAGCCTATCTGTCAAACTATGCTTTATCCAAAATAACAGCTTCTAAAATGAGCCTTTTTTCTAATTTAGCCACTCTCATAACTATATTTGCCGGTATAATTTTCCTAAAAGAAACACTGCAATACTACCACATTATAGGAGCTGTATTTATCCTGGCGGGAATAATCGGAACAAACTGCTCTTCATCCAAGAAGTGATTTTTTCAGACAACTTTGCTTACTAAAAAAACACATTGACCAGCAGTTTTATGACAACTGCCAATCAATGTGTTTTTTATTGCCGATTTCATATTAACTTATAACTAAATTATTTATATTGCATTCTAATCCTGCCCGTCGACTATTCCCAAAATCTGTCCTATTTGCAAATTCACTCCGAGCACATTTACTGTAGGTTCCCCAAATACCCCCAAAAATCTATCTTGTGTATTATGCGCCACAATATCTTTCAATACATCTTCCGTAAGTCCTGTATTTTGTGCCAGTGCGGGAATCTGCACTGCAGCTGCAGCCGGACTGATATGTGGATCAAGTCCCGAACCGGAAGCCGTCAGCAAATCCGTGGGGATGTCTTCTTTGGCAATTGTCGGATTTGCCGCTAAAAAAGTATTCATGTCATTTTCCACTCGTTCTGCCAGTTCAGGATTAGTTGCTGAATAGTTTTTAGACCCAGAGCTCACTCCACTATAAGTACCATCATCCTTTTGTTCCTGAGTATAAGTATTGTAATCAACCGCCGAAGGACGTCCCTTCATAAACCGCGGATCACTAAAATCCTGCCCGACAAACTTTGATCCTACAGCTGTACCATTAACCTTGATTATACTGCCATTGGCCTGCACCGGAAAAATCAGCTGACTCAATCCGGTCATCAGCAACGGATACCCTAGCCCACACAACAGTAAAAAAAATATTGTCACTAAAAAAGGCCTTTTAAACCCCTTTATTACTTCAAGCATAAATATACCTCCCATTAGCATACATACCACTGTTATATTCCCCATCGTCTTAGCATACAAAACTGCTCAGGCATCTTTGCTGTATCCTGCTTTTTATAAAACATGAATACATTATAGAAAATTTACTATCTGCACTTATCAACCAGAGCATGTTCAAGTATGACCGGCCAAATTGATTAAATTTGAGTCCCACAATGCGAATAATGTTTTTATTTATAAACCAACCATTGACAGTAATGGTGCAATTACCATATCAATTACTTTTATACCAATAAATGGAGCAATTATACCACCCAATCCATAAATCAGCATGTTATGGGAAAGCATTTTTTCCGCACGCTGCGGTTCATATTTTACCCCTTTCATCGCCAACGGTATCAAGCAAGGAATAATAATCGCATTAAACAGTAGTGCCGACAATATTGCGCTGTAAGGTGTAGCCAGTGCCATTATATTTATCACTTTCAACTGTGGAATAACGACCATGAACATTGCCGGTATTATGGCAAAATACTTGGCAACATCATTGGCAATGCTAAACGTTGTTAATGAACCGCGCGTAATCAAAAGCTGCTTGCCGATTTCGACAACATCCAGTATTTTTGTCGGATCTGAATCAAGATCCACCATATTGGCAGCTTCTTTGGCTGCCGAAGTACCGCTGTTCATGGCAATGCCTACATCAGCCTGGGCTAAAGCCGGGGCATCATTAGTTCCGTCGCCGGTCATTGCTACTACTTTACCTTTGGATTGTTCTTCTTTTATCGCTTTTATCTTATCTTCCGGTTTACAGGCAGCAATAAAGCTGTCCACACCGGCTTCCTGTGCTATTGTGGCTGCCGTCAGCGGATTATCCCCCGTGCACATTATTGTCTTGATACCAACGGCACGAAGCCGTGCAAAACGTTTTACCAAACCGGGTTTTATTGTGTCTTTCAAATAAATAACACCATAAACCCTATTATCAACACTTACAACCAGCGGTGTTCCGCCTAGTTTGGCCACATCATTCACTTTTTCTTCCAAATCAGTTGGTATATTTCCGCCATTTTCCTGTACATAGCGGCAAATGACATCATAAGCCCCCTTGCGTATTTTCCTGCCATCCGGCATATTTACCCCACTCATCCTGGTCTGTGCAGTAAAGTCAATAAATTCCATATCCGATGAAACTGTTTGTTTCTTACCGCCTAAACCATACCCCAGCGTGATTATAGATTTTCCTTCCGGAGTGTTGTCTGACAAAGAACTGACGACAGCACTGTCTATCAATTCCTGTTGTGGTATATTACCCACAGTAATAAATTTTGCCGCCATCCGGTTACCATAAGTGATTGTTCCTGTCTTATCCAAAATCATCGTATCAACATCACCGCAGGCTTCAACCGCTTTGCCGGACATCGCAATGACATTAAACCGCGTAACCCTGTCCATACCAGCGATGCCGATTGCTGAGAGCAAACCGCCAATCGTTGTTGGTATCAGACAGACAATCAATGCTATCAAGGTAGAGATTTGCAACTGCACGCCACTGTACACGGCCATTGGATAAAGTGAAACGATAACAATTAAAAATATAATTGTAAGACTCACCAATAGTGTATTTAATGCTATCTCATTAGGTGTTTTTTTCCGTGCTGCCCCTTCGACAAGTGCAATCATTTTATCCAGAAAAGATTCCCCTGAATTTGCTGTTATCCTGATTTTCAACCAATCACTGATGACCTCAGTCCCCCCGGTAACTGAGCTGAAATCACCGCCATTTTCTTTTACCACCGGAGCTGATTCCCCGGTAATGGCTGATTCATCGACCGATGCGATACCTTCAATAATCTCACCATCATTAGGAATTATCTCACCGGCTTTGACCAATACTATATCACCTTTTTTTAATTTGCCGGCACTTTCTATTTCATCTGTACCATCAGCTTTTATAATACGAGCCTGCATATCTTTCTTAGCATGCTTCAGACTTTGTGCCTGTGCCTTGCCGCGACCTTCAGCTACGGCTTCCGCGAAATTAGCAAACAATAATGTTACCAGCAAGATTAAACTCACAATGCCATCATATAAACGCAGGTTAGTTCCCTGATCACCAAACAATCCTGGAAAAAAAGTCAATATCAATGTAACAAAAAAACCTATTTCCACTACAAACATCACTGGATTTTTCATCATATAAGACGGATTTAATTTTACAAAAGAATCTTTTACCGCGTTTTTTAATATATCATCTGTGATAAATCTCTGTTTTGTCTTTCTACTCATCAATAGCAACCTCCTCAATTGAATAAGGCCAGATGTTCAGCAACAGGCCCCAGTACCATTGCCGGGAAGAATGTCAAGGCCGCAATGATTAAAACTACCATAAACAGCGAAATGGCAAAGGTAGTTGTATCTGTTCGTAAAGTACCGATTGATTCGCTGACTGGCTGTTTCATTATCAATGAACCGACTATTGCCAGCTGAATTATCATTGCCAGATAACGGCCAAAAAACATTGCCAAACCAGTTGTTATATTCCAAAAATATGAGTTATCGGCGAGTCCCTCAAAACCTGAACCATTATTAGCTGCCGAAGATGCATATTCATATACTACTTGTGAAAGTCCATGGTAACCTGGATTGGTTATCCCCGCCAGACCGCCGGTCGTTGAAAGTGCCAGCGCCGCAAAAAACAATATAATAAACGGATGGATAATGATTGCCAATGCAGTGAGTTTCATTTCCCGACCTTCAATTTTTTTACCGAGGTACTCTGGTGTACGTCCAACCATCAGACCGCAAATAAATACTGCCAAAATAGCATAAACCAGCATATTCATAAGGCCGACGCCTTTACCGCCGAACACGACATTGAGCATCATATTCATCATGGGTACAGCCCCCCCTAATGGTGTCAGCGTATCATGCATATTATCAACGGAACCAGTTGTAAACGCTGTCGTTACAGTTGTAAAAAGTGCCGACTGTGTTACGCCAAAACGATCTTCTTTTCCTTCCATACTGCCCATTGACTGACTCAATCCAATATTTGCTAATATCGGATTTCCCTTACTTTCTGCCGACCAGCATATACCAAGACCAATTATGAATATTGCTGCCATAACTGCAAAAATGGGACGTGCTTCACTGCCGAACCAGACTGTTTTTTCCTTGCCGCCAACAACAGTCTTTTTTCTGCGGCTGCGTACCATATGCCCAAAAGCAATCACACATGACCCCGGCATCAACATCATAGACATCATTTCTATCATATTAGTAAGTACATTAGGATTTTCAAACGGTGCTGATGAATTTGCTCCAAAGAAACCGCCGCCGTTAGTTCCTAAATGCTTGATTATTTCCATTGAAGCAACAGGCCCCATGGCAATATCCTGATAACGTCCTTCGATTGTCTGTACTGTTACATTAGGTGACAGATTCTGCGGTACCCCTTGTGAAACCAGCAACAACCCGACAACAATTGAAATTGGCAGCAATACTCTGGTAGTTATTCTCGTAAAATCAACATAAAAATTACCAAAAGTTTTTGTTTTACCTGCCAATCCACGAATAAAAGCCATTGCTACGGCGAATCCGGTGGCTGCAGAAGTAAACATCATAAAAGTAATCACTGCCATCTGGCTAAAATATGACAATCCTGATTCACCGGCATAGTGCTGGAGATTGGTATTGGTCATAAAACTAATAATTGTATTAAATGATAAAGTCGGCTCCATATTGCCTATTTCATTAGGATTAAAAACAGGCATCACCTGAATACGCAAAATCAAATAACCGACAAACACCATTACCGCATTAGTTGCCAGCATAGCCATTGCATATTGCTTCCAACTCATTTCTTCCTTTTTTATCCCGCACAAACGATAGATAAATTTGTCCACCTTATCAAACACCGGATCAGCAAAGGTGTGTTTTCCTTCGGCAATATGATAGAGATATTTTCCCGTTACCAGTATGAGGGCTATAAAAACTATTAAAAATAAAACTACTTGTGTCATTATTCCTTTTCCCTCCGTTAAAATTTTTCCGGATTAATTAACGCATATAGCAGATATATTGCCACTGCAATGATTAAAACGCCTATTAACAGCATGACTAATTCCTCCCTACGATCTTTTATTAAGCCGTTCACACCAGTCGGCTAACAACTTAATCAGTAGAAAACCGATTACCAGTACGCCAATCATCAAAAAATCCATCTTCAATTCCTCCTGTATCAACTTAATTCTTGAACATTGTAGCATCTAAATCATTAAGTTGGTGTAAGAGTTTCTTGCAGGAAATTAAGATCGTATTAAGATTAATTATTTTTTTTAAACCCCTGCTACAATAAAAATGACAATATATTGATCGTGCCGAAATAATTAATATTTGTCCTGCGAACTTACACTCCCCGGTAAATTAAAGTATAATTATAACAATAGTAATTTTACGAGGTGAAAAATCTTGGTTGAATTCATAATAGGAACTGCCGGAACCGGTAAAACCAGTCGCTGTCTCAGCGATATCCAACAACAGCTGCAAAAGTTTCCTGAAGGAACCCCTTTATTGATGATCCTGCCGGAACATATGACATTTAAAATAGAACGCCGCCTGGCTATATTAATGAATGATAAGGGTGGTTTTTCCCGGGCTTTTATTTTCGGATTTCGTCGGTTATGCCAAAACATTCTAAACCGCGAGGGTGGAGCCATCACACCGCATATCACTGAAACAGGTAAAAATCTGCTATTGTCACGCATTGTCCTTGAACATAAAGACGAGCTGACTGCTCTTGCCAAAGCTGCCCGGCAGCGCAATTTTACTGTTTCTTTAAATACCATAATCAGTGAACTAAAAACCTATGGCGTATCGGCCTCAGCATTGCAAAAAACGGCTAAAACTCTTACCGATGAAGCCTTGCAGCAAAAATTAAATGATATTTCTATACTCTATGACGCTTTCAACGCAGCCACTGACGGACATTATAATGACTCCGAAGACATGCTCGCGGCGGCAGCACAAAAAATAACTGCCCCTGGCTGGCTAAATAAGTGTGAAATATGGATAGACGGATTCATCTTCTTTAATCCACAGGAACTGGCTATTTTAAAGGCTTTATTTAAAATAGCTAGTACTATCCACGTCACTTTATGTATTGATAGTCTGCAGGATACAGCCAACAGCAGTGAAACTGCCCTTTTTCACCGTCAATATCAAACGTATCAGGAAATACAAAGTATATGCCATGAACTTAATCTAAAAACAAAAATTACACTGCTCACCGCCACACCTCGTTTCCTGATGCCGGCGCAAAAAGCTATTGCCCGGAACATGTTTTACTTTCCACTGAAAAAAGCTGCCGAAGCTGATGGCATTATTATAGCCGAAGCCGCCAACCGGCGCTTGGAAGCCGAAGCGGCAGCCATTGATATCATTCGTTTATGCCGCGAAGAAAAATTTACTTATAATGATATCGGCATCATCACCCGCGATCCGTCCTATGATTTTTTACTGCAGGCAGTGCTCAATGACTACCAGATTCCTTTTTTTAGTGACAGTAAACGGTTGTTTATTCATCATCCGCTGGCCGAATTGCTGCGTTCCTGTCTGGAAGCAGTCCGTACCTGGCAATATGAACCACTAATGAGGTGTTTTAAAACAGATTTCTTTCCGGTAACACGTGATGATGTCGATTCATTAGAAAATTATTGCCTCGAATTTGGTATTCGCGGCAAAAAACAATGGCTGTCGGCTGAAGACTGGCATTATACCCGTCGACCGTTATCCGACGAGCCATTATCCGTTGAAGAAACGGATTATCTTGCCAAAATAGACAATATACGCCGCCGATTAACAGCTTCACTGCAGCTGTTGTCTACCGGATTGAAAAATGCTGCCACAGCGCGGGATATAACACAAGTGCTTTATCAATTCCTCACTTTGCTCAATGTTCCGGACAAACTTACCCTATGGCAAAAGCAAGCCGAAAATTCCGGTGAGCTTGCGCTGGCCGAAGAACAGCAACAAATCTGGTGTGATGTTGTCGAACTTTTTGATGAAATTGTCGAAACCTGCGGTGATGAAGAACTTTCCTTAAAAGAATATTCTGCCATATTGAATGATGGCTTGGAAAGTCTGCAAATTGCTTTGATACCTCCGGGACTCGATTATGTAACTCTCGCATCCTTTGATCAAAATAGTCTGGAAAATAAAAATGCCATTTATATAATCGGCGCCAATGATGGCATTATGCCCCGTCGTGTAAAAAATGAAGGACTGCTGACCGATTCCGACCGGCTCTATTTATGCCAGTCAGGTATTAACCTGCCGAACGGTACTGGCGCTGACAACTTTTTAGAAACTTTCCTGTTATATAAAGCTTTTACACTTAGCCGCTGCTATCTGTGGGTATCTTACGCATTAGCCGATACTGAGGGCACTGCTCTAAATAAATCTATGCTTATAGATCGTCTTCGCTTTATTCTGCCCCTGAAAAAAAACCAGCTAATCTCTGTCTTACTCGGAAATAACTCCGCCGCCGGTGAAACACAGTATGTAGTAATACCGCGCCGCAGTATTTCCCATCTGACAATGGCACTGCGTCAATATAAGGAAAAAGCCACGCTTGCCGATTTTTGGTTTGACGTCTATAACTGGCTTTTAAACCAGCCGGACTATCAGGCACCGTTATTTACCGCACTGGCAGGCTTATTTACCACCGCACCGGATACATTGCTCCCACCCGGGCTTACTTCGCGCCTTTACACTAAAAACGGTTTTCTCAGCGGCAGTGTCACCCGTTTTGAAGAATTTCACAACTGTCCTTTCAAACATTTCGCCAACTATGCTTTAAAACTGTCTGAACGGCGGGAGTTCAGTTTTGCAGCACCTGATCGCGGTATTCTTCTGCATGAAACTATGCGGACATTCGGAGAATTACTATTACAGCAAAAACGCCGCTGGAATGAAATAACCAGACAGGAACGCCACGTTCTTTGTCAAAAAATTGTAGCTGAACTTTCCTCCCGTCTGCAAAATAAAATATTACTTAGTACCCGTCAGTATCACCATCTCACTAAAAGGATTGCTCAGACAGCTGAACAAGCTATTAACCGTCTCAGTGAATTTTCCGCTCATAGTGATTTTTCCACCATTGCCTTGGAAAAAGCTTTTGGCGCCGGCAGTATTTCTCTGCCGCCACTCATTTATGACCTGGATAATAATCATAAAATCAGTCTTATTGGTCAAATTGACCGTATTGATGCTGATAGCAGCGGCCGTTACTTTCTCATAATAGATTATAAATCCGGCAATGCTTACATTAACCTGACTGAAGTTTACTACGGTCTCAGATTACAGCTTTTAACCTATCTTCTTGCAGTGCAAAATGGCACGCAGAACCTGAAACTTGCTGCTGATACCATACCCGCCGGTATCTTGTACTGCTTCTTAAAAAGTACCCTTTTGACCTTCGACCGGCAAGTATCTGACGAACAAATAAGAACCGAGCTGATAAAACGTATGCGTATGCCCGGCTGGGTTCTAATGGACCCGGACGTGATAAAAAAAATTGACGACTCAGCTTCATTTATCAAAGTCCGCTTCAATCGTGATGGCTCGATAAGCAAAATCAGCCGTTCTACCGTGAAAAGCACCGATGAGTTCAATGCTTTGCTGGAATATATGGATAAACTGCTGGTAGACACCGGCAATCGCATCTTATCAGGAGAAAATTCCGTTACCCCTTACAAATTAAAACAAAATGTTGCCTGCACATTTTGTCCTTACATGGCATTATGCCGGTTTGATATAACCGTCCCCGGTTATCATTACAATGAATTGCCTGATCTTGATGATGACACGATAATGCGGCATATCACCAATAAAACTCATTAATTACAGTATATGTACTGTCCCATAAAAAAACCTTGATTGAAAAATTTTCAATCAAGGTTTTTTTGCTAATTGCAACAATTATTCCCCGGAATATACATCAACAATAAAATTACTCACCGTGACCGCCTTGCATTTTTTCTTTATTACCGCAGCCCTCGACGCAAGATTAGTCAATGTTATTCCTGCTTTTTTATTAATGCGGATCACCGCCAGTGAAACTGTCATCAATGGATATCTTTGCATTTTTTCTTTTCTGTCGTGCGCCATAATGTATTTATTTGCCAGGTCTTCCGGTGAATAAAATTTCTTTGTTTTACAATCAAAACTATCTATTATCATCTGACATACTGTCGTAATCTTATCAACCGAAATAATTGCTATAAAATCATCACCACCAATATGTCCCAAAAAAAACTTGTCAGCATACTTGCAAAGTGTTTCATTAAGCAATTTTGCGGCAGCGACCAGTACTTTGTCACCAGCTTCAAAACCATAGCTGTCGTTATACGCCTTAAAATTATCTATATCAACATAAATAACACCAAACGGCATATCTTTTTTTAAACAGTGTATTAAATTCCATTCTATAGCATCATTTCCTGGTAAACCTGTTAACGGACTGGCGTGCCGGGCACTATTCAATTTAACTTTAGTAGTAATTTCGAGTAACTTTTTTATCGTAACAGTCCCATAATATTTACCGTCTCTTACCACGATTATCGAATCATACATGTACCGTGCCTGTCTGTTCAATGCCTTCTGCGCAACTTCCTCTATTGAAGTTTCATAATCTACCACCAAAGGATTTTTATCCATAATTAATCTAATTGGTCTGTTGCAGTAAAGCGACATTCCATATGCAGTAGCTAATTGCTGATAAAAAATATTGTGGTTCAATATTCCTACCGGAACAGTCTCATCAACAATGATTACATCCAGCGGTTCCTTCAAAGACTTAAGATACTCCAAAATAATATGACCCGGTGTATCAGAGCTAAACGTATCCTGCCTGATAATTATTTTCCCAATAGTTATATTAAGCAGAGTATTCATACTAATAATTTCCTTATTCTCATATGCTTTTTTTATCTGCCCTACGACACAATCACTTATTTCTTCCAGTCTCGGTTTTGGTTTAGCAAGGAAAAAACCCTGTCCATAATCAATTCCCAATTCTATTAAAAGTTCCAGTTCCTCTTTTCTTTCAATACCTTCAGCTATTATTTTAATATTCGCCGCATGGGCAAAATCGACCAGTGCTTTCACTACCGATCTTTGAACATAATTTTGGTCGATATTACTTATCAAGCCAATATCAAGCTTGATAAATTGCGGTGATATCTGCACCAACAGGTTAAGTCCGCTGTACCCTGCGCCAAAATCATCTATTGCTATTTGATAATTTTGACATTGATAATTTTTCAAAACCGAACGAAATATTTCATAATCGTCTACCGCAGTTTTTTCACTTATTTCAAAAACAATATTCTTAGTGTTTAAATTACATTGCTTTAAAAATCTGGCTGTTGTTCCCTGATGAAAATTATTGTCATACAAAATTTTTGCATCAACATTCAAAAACAATTCTCTGTCGTTAATATTCTTTTCAGCGTGGCTGATTGCCATACTGCGGCAAAGATAATCAAGCTGCCACAAACATTTTTCCATCTTGGCAGCGGCAAACAACTTATCCGGATGGTACAGGCTGCTGCCTTCCGGTCCACGGCTAAGCGCCTCATAAGCAAAAATCATTCCTGTCCTTAAGTTAACAATCGGCTGGTATACTGGTGTAATAAGCTTGTTACATAAAATTTTCTTAAGCTCCCTGCCTTCATTCAATAATAATCCTTCTCTCCCTATCAACTGATTCGATTTTACCAGATTATTATTATACCTTTATTAACAAATTGTAAATTATCCGCTAAAATAATGCCGCAATTTCATATTTACTGCTATAGAGAAAATGAACCTACAATATGTTTAAATGCCAAATAAAAACAGACTGAAATTACTGAAAAATAAACAGCAAAATCCATATAACCTGTAACCGAACTCACACTCTATCAAAAAATGGTGATTTTCCCTTAGCCGCAAGTGGAATACCGATGACTTGACGGGCTGTTCCGCCCAGAAATTTCAGATTCATGCCGGCTCGGCCCGCCGAAAACATTACTCTGTTATCAATTCTGTTATCCGCCGCTACAGACACTGCCGAACCGATTGCAATTCCCAGATCCATCGGATCATATGCACATAAAGCCCCATTTGACAGTGCTTCCTGACAATTTTTAAAGTTACAGTATCCACAAGCTTCATTGAGTCCCCGTACACTAAGCCTGACTCCCAGCAATACAACAGCAGCACTGCTGCGTATGCATTTGGCATCACGCAGGAAAAATGCCAAGTTATTCTCTTTACCGATTCGTTCCATTTCAGCCGCCATGCGGTCTTTTTCTTCTGCCGTGATTATACAGGTCAGTATATGATCCGTACCTCTCGTTTTTGGTGCAGTGCGGGCAGCTGTACACATCTTTTCGGCAACAGCCAAAATGACTTTTTCTTCTGCTTCATTTCCCATGATAAGCATTATATTCTCTCCCTCATTACAGATAAATAAACATCGGATAAATATTAAACCCGATGTTTTTTCTATATATTGCCTCTTTATATTAATTACCCAGTTAATGCCTCTATTATACTTTATTTACCTGCGCAATGCAAAATCAATTGACCTACTATTAAGCAGAAAAAAAGTCCCCTACAGCAAAAAACAAATAAATTTGCCATAAGGGAACCAATTAACCAGAATAACTCATAATATCATCAAAACTATAAAATTTACAATTGACTCAATAGCTTTTGTACTGCCGGCAAATAACTGTTCCGATCAAAATTGAACACTTCGCCGGTTTTACGTACTTTCACCTCAATTATATTTTCCTTAACAGCCTTAGGTCCTATCGTGATTCTCACCGGATAACCGATTAAATCAGCATCCTTGAATTTTACACCGGCCCGTTCTTTTCTGTCATCCAAAAGGACATCTATTCCGGATTTTTTCATTGCGGTATAAATTTCTTCCGCCAATTTCATCTGGGCACTATCTTTTGCATTTATTGCTACTATAACAGCTTCATAAGGTGCTATCGCCTTCGGCCAAATAATGCCGTCAGCATCATGATACTGCTCTATTGCAGCAGCCATCGTCCGACTGACCCCAATACCGTAGCATCCCATAACAAATGGCTTTTCCCTGCCGTTTTCATCAAGGAAAGTTGCCCGCAAAGAACCTGAATATTTTATTCCCAGCTTAAATACCTGTCCGATTTCGATACCACGTGTCAGCTGCACCGGAGCTCCGCAATGCGGACAGGGATCCCCATCCTTTATCTGGCGGATATCTTTTACCAGAACATCGCCAAAATCACGCTGCGGATTGACATTTATATAATGTTGTCCTTCCTCATTGGCACCACAGCAGGCATTTTTCATATTCATTACACTTTGGTCAATTACAATAACCGTATCCTTCTTGAGCCCTATAGGCCCAGTGAATCCCGGCACACCACCAAATGCTGTAATAGATGCTTTTTCAGCCATATGCAGTTCTACTGCACCTACAGCATTTTGCAGCTTTACATCGTTTACATCATGGTCACCACGAATGAAAGCAAAAATCACTCTGTCCTTTTCATCCTGGAACATTACTGCTTTAATGCTCTTTTCAATCGACAGATGCAGATATTCTATAACTGCTTCTATAGTCTTTGTACCTGGTGTGGCAACTTTTTTCAATTTCTGTTCAGTTTCATCACCGGATTTAATGGCTGACAGTTCGGCCTTTTCAACATTTGCTGCATAATCGCATTTTGTGCAGACAGCTATCTGTGATTCACCCGTTTTGGCCAAAGCCGTGAACTCATGAGTATTGCTGCCACCGATGGCACCACTGTCGGCTTCCACCGGCCTGAATACCAGTCCACAGCGGCTGAAAATCTTAGTATAAGCATCATACATTTTCTTATATGATACATCAAGCCCGGCTTCATCTTTATCAAAAGAATACAAATCCTTCATAATAAACTCACGGCCGCGCATGAGACCAAAACGAGGACGTATTTCGTCACGATATTTATTTTGTATCTGATAAAGCAGCAACGGCAGCTGTTTATAAGAACGCACCTCATTGCGTATCAAATCAGTAATTATCTCTTCATGCGTCGGGCCAAGGCAAAATTCGCGGTCATGCCGGTCATTTAACTTGAACATTTCTTCACCGAACACATCCCAGCGGCCCGATTCTTTCCAAAGCTCTGCCGGCTGCATAATTGGCATGGCAATTTCCTGCCCGCCGGCCGCATCCATTTCTTCACGGATTATCCGTTCAATTTTACGTAAAGTCCGCCAAGCCAGCGGTAAATACGTGTAAATGCCGCCAGCCGCTTTTCTTATAAAACCGGCTCTAAGCATCAGCTTGTGACTCGGTATTTCGGCTTCTGCCGGTACCTCTCTCAATGTAGGGGCATAAAGATTAGATGCACGCAATTAAAAAAACTCCTCTTTTGATAATTTACGGTCCGCATATTATAAGATTCGATCAATTTCTTTAAACAGCTCTTCTACTAAATCGGCCTCCGGTACTTTACGAATTATTTGGCCTCTGCAGAACAGCAAGCCTTCACCCTTGCCGCCGGCAATACCCAAATCGGCATCGCGGGCTTCCCCAGGACCATTTACCACACAACCCATAATAGCAACTTTTATTGGTGCCTTTACATCAGCCAGTTTCTTTTCGACTTTATCAGCTATCGCCTGTAAATCAATATTACAACGACCGCAGGTCGGACAAGACACCAAAGTTGGTCCATATTCCCTCAAATCCAGTGACTTTAAAATTTCATTAGCCACTTTTACTTCATTTACAGGATCACCGGTCAATGAAATCCGAAAAGTATCACCGATACCTTCCGCAAGCAATGCGCCGATACCGACTGCCGACTTGATAATTCCCGTATGTACAGTTCCCGCTTCAGTTATACCAAGGTGCAGTGGATAGTCAGCCGTCTCACTCATTAAGTGATAAGCGGCAAGTGTCAATGGAACATCATGTGCCTTCAAAGATATCTTAATATCATGAAAATCCATGTTTTCCAATATCCGCACATGCTGCATAGCACTTTCAACCATTGCCTCCGGCGTCACCTGCCCATATTTTTCCATTATCTTTTTGTCAAGTGAACCGGCGTTCACTCCGATACGTATAGGAATATCTTTCTTTTTAGCTGCAGTCACAACTTTGCGCACTCTGTCAGCATCACCAATATTACCGGGATTTATCCGCAGAGCATCAATGCCGCGTTCAATTGCCGTCAATGCCAACCGATAATCAAAATGGATATCGGCTACCAAAGGCATATTAGTATTTTCTTTTATATTACTTATATTTTCTGCTGCCGTCATGTCCGGTATTGCCATACGCACAATATCACAGCCGGCTGCCGCCAATTTGTTTATTTGATTTATGGTTGCCTCAGTGTCCTCAGTCTTTGTATTAGTCATCGACTGCACAGAAATGGGCGCTCCGCCGCCAATCTTAACCTTACCGATATGAATTTGTCGGGTAGGTCTTCTCTTTATCATTATTACGCGTTTTCCCCCGCTCATTCAGATATCTTGAAATACATCACAAAACAACTTTAAGGCACACAAACATGCTAAAGATTTTAACCGAATAACCGAGTAAAATCCTGTGCCGTTGCAAAAAACATCAGCATTAGCAGTAATGCCAGCCCTACAAACTGTGATTTACGCATTAAATCCGGACTGAGAGGTTTACCTCGCAGAGCTTCTACCACCAAAGTAAAGAAATGTCCGCCATCAAGCGCCGGAACCGGCAACAGATTGATTATTCCCAGGTTGATACTCAGCAAAATCATAATATTAAGCACTGATTGAACTCCCAATTCAGCTGCCTGACCAATTATCGTAGCTACACCAATCGGCCCGGCCAAATCAGCATGAACAGTTCCCATAACCATTCCGCCGATAGCCGCAATCATTGCATAAGTGATATATACGACCTGCTTGCCGGCCATCACCACTGCATCAGGAAAGCTTATCGGCGTATGCCTTGTTGCCGCCATTACTCCGACCATGGCTTGTTTGGCTGTTTTATCATATTCCGGTATCACACTGGCCGAATGTTCTTCTCCATTACGCAGATAGTCCATTTGCAACACTTGTCCATCAGAATTCTTTACTTTTTCGGCAAAATCTTCCCATGTTGCAACTTTCTCACCATTTATTGCCACGATCACGTCACCCGTCTTCAAACCCGCTTGTGCCGCCGGTTTTTGTGACACGACACTGCCAAGTTCCGCCTGCGTTACCGGTGTTTGTATACCTGATGTGACAAGAATTCCAAAAATCAATACATAAGCCAAAAATATATTCATCGCCCCACCGGCGACAATGACAATCATTCTTTGCCATACCGGTTTTGCCCAGTAAGCACGGTCACCGGCCTCTTTATCATCCTGCTCCATACCGGCTATTTTATTAAAGCCGCCTAACGGTATACTCCTTATGGAATAGACTGTTTCCCCCCGCTTAAAACTGCACAGCTTAGGGCCAAAACCTATGGCAAATTCATCTACCCGCATACCGGTAAGTTTAGCCGTAATAAAATGTCCCAGTTCATGAACAAGAACCAATACGCCGAACACTACCACCACGGCAACTACCATTGTTATACTAAACATAAGTATCCTCCATCATAACAAAACATTCTACAATGAACATGCCAAATATTATCCGCTGCCGGCCCAAATTATCTCACAGATAACTTTTCTACCAATTTGCGGGCAAAACCACGCACCGCCGCATCAACTGCAAAAAATGTTTCAGCCGTCACATTTTGGATAACGTTGTGCTTTTGCATCGCCTGCTCGATTATCGAATAAATATCCAAAAATCTAATTTTCCCCTTCAGTAAGGCATCAACTGCCACTTCATTGGCCGCATTGAGGACACACGGCATTGTACCACCGATTCGTCCGGCTTCATAGGCAAAATCTATACCCTTAAAAGTATCGGTATCCGGTTGTTCAAAGGTCAGCTGCGGCA
The DNA here is from genome assembly GCF_015732285.1 of Pectinatus frisingensis. Classification (GTDB taxonomy): domain Bacteria; phylum Bacillota; class Negativicutes; order Selenomonadales; family Selenomonadaceae; genus Pectinatus; species Pectinatus frisingensis. The sequence continues at coordinate 8,455 of NZ_WIQU01000062.1, read as the reverse complement.
TATTCCAAAAATCAAGTTTTTGCGCCGTCAGACCAAAACGCTGCGGATAAGTCAGTGCATACTGTATAGGCAGGCGCATATCAGCAGTTCCCATCTGCGCCATTACAGTACCATCCACATACTCTACCATTGAATGAACAATGCTTTGCGGATGGACTACTACTTGAATTTTATCATAAGACATGTCATAAAGCCAGTGGGCTTCAATTATTTCTAAACCTTTATTGACCAAAGTAGCGCTGTCAATGGTTATTTTTCTGCCCATTGACCATGTAGGATGATGCAGACATTCTGCAATATTAACATGCTCGAGATCTGCCGTCTTTTTACCGCGAAACGGTCCACCGGAAGCTGTAAGTAATAGCTTGCTTACTTTATCCCGCTCATTTCCCTGTAAACACTGAAAAATAGCACAATGCTCACTATCGACCGGCAGAATACTGACATTTTTCCGAACGGCCTCCTGCATTACTATCTCACCGGCTACAACCAGAGTTTCCTTATTTGCCAATGCAATATTTTTTCCTGCTTCAATCGCAGCCAATGTCGGCCTAAGGCCGGCAAATCCCATCAATGAAGTTACCACAGTATCAGCTTCATCGATCACAGCCGCTGCAATAAGGCCTTCCTTGCCTGACAGAATTTTAGTTGTTCCGCTATAGCGGGCTCTCAGGCGATCTGCTGCATCTTTATTATATAAAACGGCTGATGCCGGCTTAAACTCATTTATCTGCTGCTCCAATAATTCATCATTATTATTGGCAGCCAACGCACTTATACTGAATAAATCAGGGTGCTGCCGTACTACCGATAAAGTCTGTGTACCGACAGAACCGGTGGAACCTAATACAGAAATATTTTTCATCTATTTACCTTTCCTATACCAAACACCGGGACATGGTAACCACTTTTTAAGTATTTTATAAAACTGCCAATCAAAATTCTCCATTTGAAGACGGCAAAGCGTAGTGAGTGTTTTTGCCCTAAACCCTCCCGTCATGGCTGAGCGGTACGGTGGGAGGGACAATTGGAGGGCTTTAAAGAACGTAGTTCATTATACCTAATAAATAGTACTATCAAAACAGTTGACCATTAAAGAATAATAATACAATGTATTAAAAAACACAATAAATGTTTCTTTCTACCTCATAAAAAAATCACTAACCCAAAGGCTCTCCTCAAGATGTAAAAATATGGTCAGTATCTTTCGACATGCTTTAAAGAATCACTAACCTAAAGGCTCCCTTCTAGGGGAGCTGTCGGCGCAGCCGACTGAGGGGTTACCCTTAAACAAGCCAATATTTTGATACGGAAGTTTAAAGAGTAGACCCTCCCGCCATGGCTGACGCCATGCCACCCTCCCTGTTAAGGAAAGCTTTAAATACTGGCTGAATCTGTTAACACACAGCCCAGTGTCCGCCATACAGTATAAATCATCTAAGCAAGAGATTTCATACCGTTTCACTTTAAATTCATTTAAGTATATATGCCTGACCCAGCATATAAAAATAATAAACCAACGGTGCCGTGAACAACAGACTATCAAATCGATCCAGCACACCGCCATGTCCGGGAATCAAATTCCCCGAATCCTTTATCCCAGTGCAACGCTTAAACATTGACTCCACCAAATCGCCCAAAGTAGCCACTATAGCAATGACGATCCCCAGCAGTGCCATCGGCAGCAGTTCAAAACCAAACAACATTCCCAGCAGCATAAGTGCCACAGCTGAGCCGGCAGTACCCCCGATAAGCCCCTCTATTGTCTTTTTAGGGCTTACCTCAGGGCATAATTTATGCCGGCCAAAAAAATACCCCGTAAAATAAGCAAATGTATCACTTGCCCATGTACCAATAAGCGCGATCCATAAGAACAGACAACCAATTGAAATACTATACGGTTCAACCAACTTATCAGCAAACATCAGACGCAGCTGGGTTATGTAATAAAAACCGCCGCCTATATAAAAGATACCAGTTATTGCAATACAAGCTTCAATCGGTGAAAAAGTCTTATGGCAAAAAACCATCTTCAATAAAAATATTGCCAGAATAATTGCTCCTATAGGCATAAAAAAGCTTAAATCAATATTGCTCTCTACCGTGCCACTCAATGTCAGACATGCCGCGGCAACAGTCCCGGTCCAAAGCGGCAGATTCATGTTCTTATGTTTAAAAGCGCGGACATACTCCTGCCATGCCAATACCGCCAAAGCGGCACTGCACAGCATAAACAAAAAACCACCCTGCATTATCACTATAAAGGCTGCGATAATACCGATTATTCCCGATATTATTCTCGTTTTCACTCTCAGTCCTCCATATCATTTACTCAGGCCGCCAAATCGCCGGTCCCTTGTCTGATAGCTCTGCACCGCTGCCGCAAAATCATCCGGCTTAAAATCCGGCCAATTTTTTTCTGTAAACCAAAGCTCGGCATAAGCGCACTGCCACAGCAGAAAATTACTGATTCTCATATCCCCGCCGGTCCTTATCAGTAAATCTACCGGCGGCTGATATGCCGTATACAGATTATTATCCACCATCTGCTCATCTACAGCAGATGCATCCAGTTTTCCCGCAGCGGCCATCTGAGCAATTTTCCTGACCGCCATAACTATTTCATCGCGGCCGCCGTAATTGACCCCTACATTTAAAGTGAGCCCGGTATTTTCTGCCGTCCTGTCTTCTGCATTATATACCTGTTTTTGCAGATTTTCCGACAATTTTTCTACATAACCAACCACTTTGAGCCTTACATTATTTTTATTCATTTCTTCTATCTCCGAATCAAGATAGTAAGAAAACAATTTCATTAAAAAATCCACTTCAGTTATCGGACGCTTCCAATTCTCCGTGGAGAAAGCATAAACAGTGAGATATTTTATATCAATGGCAGAAGCTGCCTTAACGATTTCCCGCAGAGCATCGACCCCTTTTTTATGGCCGGCTGTACGGGGAAGGCCGCGCTTTTTCGCCCAACGTCCATTACCGTCCATTATCACGGCAACATGAACCGGCAGCAAAGCTTTGTCCAGATTGTCTAAAGCTGCTTTTCCCTCATTTTTTTCATTTTTATATAAAAACTTCTTCCACATACTTATAATAACCTCTTCGTTATGTCTAATACAAAATAGGTCCCTCTCCACAATAGCTAAAAAGAGAAGAGGGACCTTTTATCAGGGAGCTTCAATAGCTGACGCCGGGCAGGCAGCCTGACAGGCACCGCATTCTATGCAGGTGCTTTCATCAATTTCATAATGTTTTTCACCTTCGGAAATAGCGCCTACCGGGCAGGTAGCCGCGCAGGTGCCGCAGGAAATACATTCATCAGTGATCTTATATGCCATAATTTACACCTCCTTTCGCATTTTGGCGGCAGCCATAAGCTGCAAAACACCATTTTCAAGGTATTTTTCCCTTACAACATAAAGTATATCTGGATTTACCCTGAAAAAACCTCTATCCGGTGGAACGGTATAATCTATGACAAATTCCTTTTTCTTACTTTGCAAATCTATAACAGCGCTTGTCAAAAGCTGTCCCACATATTCCATAATCAAACTTCCATTATTTCTTTTTCTTTGCCGGTCTTTATATTATTAACTTCACTGACATATTTGTCAACCAGTTTCTGCATATCTTCCTGGGCCTTTTTAGTTTCATCTTCCGTCACTTCTTTTGCTTTTTCCATTTTTTTGACGGCGTCATTGGCATCGCGGCGCAAATTGCGCAGCGCTATTTTTGCTTCCTCTGCTTTCTTATTGACCGTTTTGACAAGTTCAGCCCTACGTTCCTGAGTCAGCTGCGGAATAGAAAGCCGTATAACATTGCCGTCAGAGTTAGGGCTAAGCTCCAGATCTGATTTCATAATAGCCTTTTCGATAGCATGCAGCAACGATTTTTCCCACGGTGCTATCACTATCATCCGTGGTTCCGGAACCGAAACATTGGCCACTTGATTGACCGGTGTCGGTGTTCCATAGTAGTCCACCATGACTCTTTCCAGCAGTGCCGGTGTAGCCCGACCGGCGCGCAATGAACTATACTCCCGTTTCAACGAGTCGATTGTCTTCTTCATTCTATCTTCACTTGATGTGAATATATCCTTTATCATCATTTTTCCCCTCCGATGACCGTACCTATAGATTCTCCCAAGGCCGCCTTCAAAATATTGCCAGATTTATCAATATTAAATACAATAAGAGGAATCTTATTATCCATACACAAACTGGTAGCCGTAGCATCCATGACTGCCAGACCGCGCTGCAGTACCTCAATATATTCCAGTGTGTCAAACTTTTTGGCATCAGGATTGCAATTAGGATCACAATCATATACGCCATCGGTGTTTTTTTTGGCCATGAGAATAACGTCGGCTTCTATTTCTGCCGCCCGCAAAGCCGCCGTCGTATCTGTAGAAAAATACGGATTACCGGTCCCGGCGGCAAATATTACTACCCGTCCTTTTTCCAAATGGCGCACAGCACGTCTTCTGATGTAGGGTTCTGCCACCTGACGCATTTCAATGGCCGATTGAACACGTGTCGTAACATTGATCTTTTCCAAAGCATCCTGCATTGCCAAAGAATTCATCACTGTGGCAAGCATCCCCATATAATCGGCAGTTGTCCGATCCATTCCCTTAGCACTGCCGGCAAGTCCCCGCCAGATATTACCGCCGCCAACTACAATGGCTACTTCCACACCTTTTTGATAAACTTCCTTCACCTGCTGGGCAATTGATTCCACAACTACAGGATTTATTCCAAATCCTTGATCTCCAGCCAAAGCTTCACCGCTTAATTTCAAAACCACACGTTTATATTGTTTTACCGTCAACGATACATCCTCCGTCTAATATTAAATTGTTAATCAGGCATAATCATTTTCTATCCATTATTATATAATATCTCATATCTTCAAAAAAGAGAACACAAACTTTGTGTTCTCTTTTTGTTTTTTCCGTATATTATCCCTTCGCCGCAGCCATTACTTCAGCAGCAAAATCATCAGACTTCTTTTCGATCCCTTCGCCCAGCTGATAACGGGTAAAACGGCGTATGGAAATATTTTCCCCGACTTTGGCAATCTTAGCCGTAACCAAATCAGAGATACTTTGATCCGGATCTTTAATGTAAGCCTGATCCATAAGGCATACTTCCCTATAATACTTTTCGATACGACCGTCCACCATCTTTTCAACGATTTTTTCCGGTTTGCCTTCAGCCAGAGCCTGTTCACGCAAAACCTTGCGTTCATGATCGAGTTCCGCCGGATTGACTTCTTCACGACGAATGCATTTAGGGTTGGCAGCAGCTATCTGCATAGCAATATCACGGGCAAATTCTTTAAAATCATCCGTACCGGCAACAAAATCGGTTTCACAGTTCACTTCCACCAATACACCAATACGGCCATTACCGTGAATATAAGAAGTAACAACACCTTCTGCCGCTACACGATCAGCTTTTTTAGCCGCGGAGGCCAATCCCTTTTCCCGCAAGAAATCAACGGCCTTTGCCTTATCACCATCACATGCCGTCAAAGCCTTCTTGCAGTCCATCATTCCTGCTCCGGTCTGTTCACGCAGTTCCTTTACCATTGCTGCTGTAACATTTGCCATTAATGAAACTCCTCCTGTAAAAAAAGGGGCAAAGGGATAACATTCCCCTTACCCCCTCTTATATTTTAATTTTATTGTTGATTAATCTTTTACCGTTTCAGCTTCCTGGTCAGATTCTTCTTCAGCATCTTCGCCGCCTTGACGGCCTTCAAGAACTGCATCAGCCATGCATTCAGTCAAAAGCTTAACTGCACGGATAGCATCATCATTACCAGGAATAACATAGTCGATTTCATCCGGGTCACAGTTAGTATCGACGATTGCCACGATCGGAATATCAAGCTTTCTGGCTTCAGCTACGGCAATATGTTCCTTGCGCGGATCAATGACAAACAAAGCTCCCGGCAGTTTGTCCATTTCTTCGATGCCGCCTAATGCTCTTTCCAGTTTATCCTTTTCCCGGCGCAGCATCTGCACTTCTTTTTTGGTAAGAACTTCAAATGTGCCGTCTTCTTCCATAGCTTCAAGTTCTTTCAAACGATTGATGCTCTTTCTGATCGTACCAAAGTTGGTAAGCATACCGCCGAGCCATCTTTCATTTACATAATACATGCCGGCCTTTTCAGCCTGTTCCTTTACTGATTCCTGAGCCTGCTTTTTAGTGCCGACAAATAATACCGACTTGCCTTCTTCAGCAATTGAACGGACAAAGTTATAAGCTTCGTCGATCTTTCTTACGGTCTTCTGTAAATCAATGATATAAATACCATTTCTTTCAGTGAAAATGTACTTAGCCATTTTCGGGTTCCAGCGTCTGGTCTGATGACCAAAATGAACGCCTGCTTCTAATAATTGTTTCATGGAAATAACTGCCATGATAGTGCACCTCCTGTTTTATCCTCCACATATCCGTACTGCGGTTACAAACCTTGTGACAGGCACAGCGCCGCATATAATATGTGTGTGTTTTTACACCGTCAAATATTATATCATAAAAAAAATCCGCTGGCAACTAAAAAACAGCCTCCGCTGTTTGCGGAGGCTGCCAGGCTATGACCCATCAAGCCATAGTCAGATATTGCTCTGATAAACTAGATACATCAAGATCAGAAGAAGAATTCAACTGAACCGTAGATTCTATTGAAATCAGCATCATTTCCAGCAGTATCAGTACCCAAATCTTTACCTTTGAAATAACGCAGTGAAGTCAGGATATTCTGGGCAACAGTCCACTGACCGCCAACTTCCCAGCCTTTATAGCCACGCGCTGCAGCATCATAAGTAGGAGCAATGGTAGCGAATTCACCAAGATAACGATATGCAGTATAAAGACCCCATGTACCGGCTTTAGTAGAATCAGCACCCTTATATGCTAAAGTGATATCATAAGCCTTGTCCTGATCGTCGCCCTTATAACCAGTTTCTGCATCAAGATTACTCTTTGCATATACGCCATAGATATTAAAATTATTATCAAATTTATAGCCTAAACCTGCTGACCAGATATTATCATTGTCACTGCCGGCTTTTTGATATTCCGATAACTGAGCCTTACCAGATGCAGAAGAAGCATTATCTCTATCAATATTTCTTAAAGAATAGTAGCCAGCCACGCCGCTAAGACCCTTAGCTGCCGGTTTGTATCCAACTTCAAAGGCAGCATAATCCCCCGTTCCATCATAAGCTGTGGATCTACCAATATTAGCATCAGTGTCAAAATCATAACGACCGACAACAGCTTTTACATAGCTGGTCTTGTTTTTGCCAAGATTCCATTTGAACTGGGCACCGCTGATATTATCATCGATGATCATACCGGAACCCATTACATCATCACTGTAGGTGTCGAGTTTGCCGAGTTTGGTATCAGCACCGAATAAAGGACCTTCCACATAGATACGGTCAACAACTGTATCGCTCTTATCTGTACCGCCATTAGCATTGTTGCTGCCAGTTACATTTGTACTGCCGCCGTTATTGGCAGAAGCAGAGTTGGAATAGTATCTGATACGGGCATTAGCAGTCCATCCGCTGTTGCCGATGAAAGCCTTTGGCATCAAACGGAATTCATACTGGCTATCGTTAGTTCTATCTCCACTTTCAGCTTTATCACCTTTGTAATAGTACTTTAATTCGCCGCCCCATTTAACATTGTCAGATTTCTTTTCGAGATCTGATACTCGAACACCGAGGTTGTCGAGTTCTTCAGAGAATTCAGCAGCCAGTTTGTCAACAAGAGCTTTATCAGCTTTGTCGATATCGGTCTTGGTCATGGCTTTTGCTACGATCTGAGCCATTTCATAACGGGTCATTGTTTCCTGACCTTTGTATGTGCCGTCGCCATAACCGTCAACGATACCGTCAGCAGGGTCAAAACTATGTCGCAGTATTGCCCAGCTGTCAGCCGGTACATCGCTGAAAGGATTAGCTGCAGCAAAAGTCGTGCTGGCAGCACCGATGACTAAAGCACCGGTAATCATTGATACGAGAGTTTTTGTTTTCATCAAAAATTCCTCCTAAAATTTTGTGTCCAAAATCTCAGCAGGGAAATCGTATGAGTATCCACGTTTCCTCAACATTTTCGCCTTGCCTGTTTTGAACCTGTGACCATATTACCATATCGTTAAAAAAAAAGCAAGCTATTTTGAATTTTTTCTGACATATTTTTATCCGTTATTTATCCTGTTGTTTCAAGCTATTTTATATAAATAGTTCATACTTAATTACTTTTTTCCAGAATTGTAAGCGTAAATAATCTGTATTTTCCTAATTATAAAAATAAAATTCAATGTATTGGCGAACGTGATAAATGTTTCCTTTTTTTATAAGGAATCACTAACCCAAAGGCTCCCTTCCAGGGGAGCTGTCGGCGCAGCCGACTGAGGGGTT
>NZ_WIQU01000036.1 GCF_015732285.1 Pectinatus frisingensis | reverse complement strand
TTCCCGCTTTTTATGCAATATTACTACGACAATATATTTTATACTATACAAATAAAAGACAGCTGTCAGATTTATACTACTGCAGCTGTCCTTCATTTATTTATTGTCTATTCCCTATCCATATATTCCTTATGTGATGCATAAGCATTATGATTATGAATAGACTCAAAATTTTCACATTCAATTGAGAAATAATCTACGTCTTTTAATTTACGCATTGACAAAACCAGATCACGCAACATATCTTCAACAAATTTAGGATTTTCATATGCTGTCTCGGTTACATATTTTTCATCTTCCCGTTTTAAAATGGAATACACTGAAGATGATGCCTGGTTTTCAATCAATTTAACCAATTGTTCAATTGTTAATGAATTAGGTTGACAAGATTTTACTTTCACCTTAACTATACTGCGTTGATTATGAGCCCCATATTTAGATATTTCTTTACTACATGGGCAAAGTGATGTAACCGGCACACTTACTACAATGGTAAAATTAAGAACTCCATCCTTTTCTTTATCACCTATAAAAGAACAATCAACATCCAGTAATGATTTCTTATGACTGATTGGTGCCGTTTTTTTTACAAAATATTTAAACCCGACAGCAATGTGCGCTGATTTAGCCGATAATTTAGTCAATGATTCCGTAAGCAAATTATCTACAGTGGAAAATTCAAGCGGTTTATTAGCATATTCGTGGAGTATCTCCATAAAACGGCTCATATGGGTTCCCTTATATTCCATCGGTAAATCTACTGTAAAGCGCTTTACCTTCGCTGTCACATGTTGTGGCTTCTCTGTCTTTTTCTTATTAGCGATCAAAAAAGGCAGCCATGCCTGGCTTATCCCTACACGCTGAATAGCAATTCCCCGTGTATCACCCATATTTTGAACATCTTTCAAAAAAAACTCACCTCATATATTCTATCGGATCTTTTAAACCCGCCTCAGCAAAACCACGCAGACGCAGTTTACAACTGTCACAGTGTCCACAAGCCTTTTCACCACCATTGTAGCAGCTGCGTGTCAAATGAAATGGTGCTCCCAGCTTGGTTCCTAAAAGAATTATGTCTTTCTTTGACAAATTCTGCAGTGGCGTTTCTATTATTATCTTTTTTCCGTCTGTAGCCGTAGCTTTGGTAGCATAATCTGCTAAATTTTGAAATTTAGCAATGAACTCTGGACGACAATCCGGATAACCAGAATAATCGACAGCATTAACTCCTATATAGATGTGCGCTGCATCAAGTACCTCAGCGTACCCTAAAGCATAACTCAAGAAGGTAAGATTTCTGGCAGGCACATAAGTTACCGGCACATCATCGTCATCGGGATTTCGATCAGGTACAGCAATACTCTTATCTGTCAATGCAGAACCACCAATAGCATCCATATTAGTGTTTATTATTAAATGTTTTTTAACCCCGAAAAATTTTGCGACTTTTTGAGCGCTTTGTAATTCTATACTATGCCTTTGATGATAATCAAAGCTTATTGGATAAAGTTCATATCCTTTACTTTTAGCTACTGCCATACAGGTCGTGGAATCCAGCCCGCCTGACAATAAAATAACTGCTTTCAAAAAATATCCTCCCATATAAGTGACTATTATTTCTTTTAATATTATAATACTGCGGAAATCCCAGCATTTTTTACAATTATTTTTCAATTTAATCAGTTGCTCTTCTTACCCACCGACAGATCCTTCCCGGCAGAACCATTATTAGGTTCCGGTTCTTTAGTGGAATTCTTTACAATTCTTTGTTTTGCCACTACAAGGTTTATTGCACTTTTTTCTGCCGCTTCACTGGCCGGTTGAGGTGATTGACTTAAAACAGTGCCTGACGGCCTGTCACTTTCCTGTTCTGTTACTGATCCAACCGAAAATCCCATTTTTTGAATAATTTCTTTTGCTGAGCCAAGTGAATCACCAATAACATCAGGAACGCCACTTTTTTTAACTTCCTGACCTTTGCTGACGATCAAATCCACAGACTTGCCCTTTTCAAGTTTATCCCCGGCATTCGGACTTTGCCGCAAAACAGTTCCGGCTGGCCTATCAGAAAATTCTTCACTGATATTCCCTACTTTCAGCCCCGCCTTACTGAGCTGATTGGCCGCTTCTTCTTTAGTAAGACCAGTAACATCCGGTACTGATATTTTTTCACCACCTTTACTAACATAAATGGTGACCAATCGGTCTTCTTTAACCGTCTCACCAGCTGCCGGTGTCTGGGATATTACAAAACCTTCCGGTACATCGGCATCATAATTTTCCGTTACCTGAACACGTAAGTTTTTACTTGTCAAAATATTTTTTGCCGCTTCTTGTGATTGTCCGACAACATTAGGAACTACCACTTGGGCATTACTCCAAAATTTACCAAAAGATAAGAATGCTCCTGTTAAAAAGCCTAACAATAATATGACAATTAATATAGCTATAAATTTTTTTGACTTTAAAAAAGAGTTTTCTGAATGTCCGGCAGTAGTTGGTACCCGTTCAGTCGCTGCCAATTCATTTATCTGCCCACGCGGTAAAATTTTTGTTGCGTAAGGATCATCTGCTGCCTCATCTTCTGAAAATAACATCTTTTGTGCTTTATGGATATCAAGTATCATTTGCGTACTGCTGAAACGTTTTGCCGGATCCTTCTCCATAGCCTTAAGTACGATAGCTTCAACAACAGGTGGTACATCAGGACGCAATTCATGTATTGGAGCAGGCATTTCCTGTAAATGCTTTAAAGCAATGCTGACAACATTTTCACCCTTAAATGGCACTTGGCCTGTTAACATTTCATAAATTACTACCCCCAGCGAATAAATATCTGACTTAGGCGTTATAGCATTACCTTGTGCCTGTTCAGGAGAAATGTAATGAACAGAACCCACTACATTACCACTATAAGTCATCGTTGAAGAAGAAGCTGCCCGGGCAATACCAAAATCAGCTACCTTTACCTGCCCATTAGGTTTTAATAAAATATTATGAGGTTTTATATCACAATGAATAAGATTATGTGAATGAGCATGTTCCAATGCTTCACATATTTGTCCGCTTATATCAAGCACATCACGTATTGAAAGCTGTCCTTCCCGTTGAATTTTATTTTTCAATGTTTCGCCTTCAACATATTCCATAACTATAAAATGTTTGCCTTCCCATTCACCAACGTCATAAATATTGACAATGTTGACATGAGATAATTTAGCTGCACCTTGTGCCTCTTTTTTAAATCGAACTATAAATTCTTCATCATTGGCAAATTGAGGATGCAATATTTTAACCGCGACATAACGATCCAAAAGCTGGTCATGAGCTCGATATACGGCAGCCATTCCTCCGTCACCAATGCGCTCTATCAATTCATAACGTTCCGCCAAAATCTGTTTAGCCATCATGTTTAATCCTCCTTAAGCATAGTAGTTATTATATCTTTTATGACTGGCGCAGCCTCAGATCCGCCAAATCCACTATTTTCCAAAATAACTGCAAACGAAATTTTCTTATTTCCCACTTGTGCCGTACCAATAAACCATGCATGATCAGCGCCAAGAGAATTTTCCGCCGTTCCTGTTTTGCCGGCAACTACAGTCCCTTTTACTGCCGCATTTCGCCCGGTACCCCTCAATACCTCATTTTTCATATAACTTTCTATCAAGTCTGCCCTATCCGGTGTAGTTACTTCCTTAAATACACTTGGTGATGCCTTTTGAAGCACTCCTCCGTTCGGTGAAGTCACCTCTTCCACCAGATAAGGCTTCATCATTTTCCCCTGATTGCCAAATGATTCAGCTAACATTGCCATCTGCAATGGTGATACCAACAAGTTAGCCTGTCCTATGCCAACCTGGGCAATTTCTCCCTTGTTCAACTTAGAAAAATCGGGTAAATGCGCTGATTCAACTGCAAAATCTGTTTGCAGCCCATCATTAAAGCCAAAGCGGTCGAACGCCTTTTTTAACCCGGCTTCACCCATTTTTACTGCCAATCCGGCAAACATCACATTACTGGAATGAATTATGCCTTCCTCCAAATCTATATTCCCATATACAGCATTATCAGCTTCATATATCTTTTGATTGTTCCCTAAATCATAATAAGGTCCACATTCTATTTTTTCATCGGAAGTTATCACATTTTGCTGCAAAGCCGCATCAGCCATCATTGGTTTTATTGATGAACCGGGTGGGTACATTCCCTGCGTTACTCTATTTAATAACGGGCTTAGTTTATCAACACGCAAACTTTCCCAGTTTTTTGCCGCGCTGTTAGGATCAAATGACGGTTTACTCACCATCGCCAATATGGCTCCGGTATTCGTGTCCAATACCACAACAGCACCGCGTTTGTTCCCCATTGCATCCCATGCCGCCTTTTGCACAATAGCATCTAACGTCAATTTTACATTATTTCCCTTATCTGCAGCAAATAACTGTTCCAAAGGTCCCAGCTGATGAAGCAGCATATTAACACCTGATAAGTTAGCATTTTCGCCCTGTTCAATACCTGAATTTCCTATGCTGGTACCAGTATAACCTACTGCTTGAGCAAACACCATCCCATATGGATATATTCGTTTTACTATTTTACCCGTATTCTCACTATAGGCAATTTTTTTCCCATTACAATCCAATATGTCCCCGCGCAAAGTAGAATTTTCCTTATTGGCAATGCGTGGATTAAGCGGATTACTGTCATACCACTCACTTTTAACTATCTGTATATAAGACAAATTTCCTATCAAAATAATGAATAATATAATAAATACACGTACTATTCTAAACATATTTCTATTTATGTCGTTATTACGCACGATTTTTCTCCCTTGCATTTATTGCCAGCAACAACCCTATTGCAATAAATTCTGAAAGCATTGAACTGCCCCCATAACTAATAAATGGCAGTGTAATTCCAGTTAATGGAATTAATTTTGTATCTCCCGCAAGAATTATAAATGCCTGTAATAACATCGTGCCGGCTATGCCAAAGGATAATAATTTGTATTTTTCATTCACACAGGCAAACGCAATTTTAGCTGAACGGAAAAATATCAGCAAATATGCCATAATTACTGATATAACGCCAATAAAGCCGAATTCTTCACCAATCGCGGAAAAAATAAAGTCCGTATATACTATCGGTATCAATTCCGGTGAGCCATGAAAAAAACCTGTGCCAAAAAATCCGCCATATCCCAGCGCAAATAAAGACTGCACTATCTGATAAGCTTTACCCATAGGATCCGCCCATGGATTAAGCCAAATTTCAACTCGTACCCGTACATGCCCAAACATCATATAACTAAAAATGGAAGCCAATATAAAAAAAACTGCCGCCAAAAATATATATGATTTATTACTTGTCGCAGCATAAGTCATCATTACTGCCATGCCAAAGAATAACAAAGCAAAACCCAAATTACGCTGATAAACAAATATTAATAATGCTATTCCCCAAATCATCACTAAAGGAGCCAAAAATCTAAGCGGTGGCAAATATAAAAAGATCCAATGCCTGTTAGGTAAATTAAGCATATTTTTATTTTCTTGCAGATATGTTGCCAAAAAACCAAGAATCAGCAACTTAGAAAATTCGGCTGGCTGTATTTGAAAAGGTCCGATTATTATCCAGTTTAAACCACCGCCTATTTCAGTGCCAAATATAATAACTGAGCCAATAATAATTATAGCGCATAATCCAAGTATATACGGATAATCAAGCAGTTGTAAAAGCTTATCGGCAAATTTTATTGTGATAAACATAAGTACCATACCAATTACAATCCAGCGAAACTGGGCATAAAACAAAGAAACTTTTAACCGCAGCATCATAATGAGACTGATACTGCACAAGAAACAAATTAACGGCAGTATATATTCATCAGTATTTTTTAAAAACTTCTTTGCCATCATTGGCACAACAACAAATATTACACATGATACTGCCATTATCGACAAATTGACATTGTTTACCGCAGAAGCATCTTTTAGATAAAACAAAGCCATTGCCAAGACCGGCAGACAGGCCTGTAACAGTAATATCCTATTCTTTAAATAATACATCAAAGTTCCACCACTATTGCCGTTATATTATCTATTCCACCATGCTGCAGTGCCTCTTGAATAAGGAATTCAGCTTTATCATGAATACTTTCATCAAACATAATTTGTTTTATCTCAGCATTTTCCACCATGTTAGTCAACCCATCGGTGGCCAGTAAAAGTTTATCACCTGTTTCTACTGGGAATGTCCCGGTATCTACTTTTATATCGGTCTCTACACCAACCGCACGAGTTAAAATATTTTTCTGCGGATGATGTAGCGCTTCCTCTGCCGTTATAGTCCCATTCTTCACCCATGCATCAACCAGAGAATGATCCGTAGTAATCTGTCGCAGCTGTCCGGCATGGCAGCAATATATCCGGCTGTCACCTATATGTGCCCATATGACCTTATCAGTTTGTAAACAAATAATACTGGCTGTTGTCCCCATTCCCGCTAATGTTCTGTTTTCAGCGGATTTACTCAATATAATACTATTAGCCGTTGTAATGCATCGCTGCAGCATTTTTTCATCACAGGTCACCGACGAGAGTGTTTCTAAGTTCTTTCTTATCTCGCCAATCAGCAGTTTACTGGCCACTTCACCTGCAGCATGTCCGCCCATTCCATCAGCAACAGCAAAAATATGAGGTTCGGCACAAACATAACTATCTTCATTATTACCTCTGACCAGGCCCACATTAGTGCCATGTGTCACGTGCATTATTATCACCTCTCAAATTTAAATACTGTTGTCCCAATTTTTATTATATCGCCATTTTGTAAAAATGATTTATTTCTTATTTCCTGCTCATTCACGTATGTATGATTTCTACTGTGCAAGTCTTCAATCTGGTATTGATTCTTAATATGGCTGATTACTGCATGATGATACGATACGTAAGCATCTGACAATACTATATTATTATCAGGGCCTCTGCCTAAAGTAATCAATTCAGTAAATAATACCCGTTTATTGATGATATTTTCATCATAAGACTGTAGAACTAACAATGCCACCTTTTTAATTGAACGAACATTGCCTTTTTCATGTGAATCATTATATAAATCTTTATATATTGCCCGCATTGTCTTACAAATAAAAGCACATATAAACAACAACAATGCATATTCTAATATTACCATTACTGTCTTTATGATCATCAAAGCACCTCGTAAATAAGTTTACTCTGCCCAATAGTAATCACATCTTCATTATTCAGACAAAGTGCTGTAATCTTTTTCCCATTTACAAAAGTCCCGTTTAAACTATCAGCATCATACAATATATGACGATACTTTTCAAATGTTATATAGGCATGCAATCTGGAGGCATTAGGATCAGTCAACAAAAATTCATTTTCTGCCCGTCTTCCTATATGTATCTGGTGTTCACCAATTTCTAATCTCGAATCAATATCATAACCTTCTATTACAGTCAGTCCAGCATAAAACCGTTCCAGCGGCATTGACGCTGTTTCTTTTATTGTCGGTTTTCTTATAACAATAGTCTTTTCCGCTACATCACCTGTTGCAGCAGTGCAGTCACTATCAGCAGCGTAATTTGCCGTTACTTCACAGGCGCCTTTTTTCAAACTACTATTTTTACAAAATTTTACATTTAAATGTCCATCAATAAATAAGTTACTCCGTATTATCATACGTACGATATATTCATAAAGCATTTCCCGTGCCTTACGTGAACAGATACGGTCATAATCAGCACCGCTCATCTGCAATATATAGCAGTTAGGGGCAAACAAAATGCCATTTATCATTTTTTTATTGCGGCCCATTGAACGCTCAACATTTTTCTGCAACTCCACAAATTGAAGATCACTGGCAAATTTACGATTAAAAAATCCCTCGATATGTTTTTCTAAAAAAGTTTCCATTTTAGAAAATGACATTTATATCGCCCCGTTGTCTTTCCGAATTTAATATCCCTATTATATGCAATATTATATTCTAAGTCAAAAACAATTATTTAATTCATACTTGACAGATAATAAATAACGATGTATATTATATATACCCCCTTGGGGTATACGGAGGAAATGATATGAGCTGTAATTGTAAAAATATCCAACAAGACAATATAAAATATAAACGACGAGCTGCAGCAGAAAAAAAAGATCTTACTACACGATTAAATAAGATTGAAGGACAAATACGCGGCTTAAAGGCGATGGTGGAAAACGACCGTTACTGTGTTGATATTTTAATACAGGTTTCTGCTGTACAATCAGCTCTCAACAGTTTTAACAAGGAACTGCTGGCCCGGCATATTAAAACTTGTGTTGCCGATGACATAAGAAAGGGTAACGACACTGCCATCAATGAACTTTGCGAGCTTTTAAAAAAACAGATGAAGTAGGTATATATGATGAAACAAAAATTTTCTGTAACCGGCATGACTTGTTCGGCATGTTCAAGCCATGTTGAAAAAAGTGTGATAAAAACACCTGGTGTAAAAAATGCCAGTGTCAATTTACTTACCAATAGTATGCAGGTAGATTACGATGAGGAAACGACTTCTTCAGCCAAAATAATTACTGCAGTCGAAAGTGCCGGTTATGGCGCATCTGTTTTTGGCAGGGCAGATACAGTTACTGTACCTGATAAAACTTCTGCCATCACAGCCATGCGGCAGCGTCTTTTTACTTCTGTGTTATTTTTGATACCACTACTTTATATTGCCATGGGTCATATGATTTATAGTTGGTTATCAATTACTCCGCCATCTTTTATGTCTAGCTATTTTTTAGGCAATGCCAACGCTGTCACTTACTCATTTACACAACTCTTATTATTGCTGCCGATAGTTCTAATCAATAAAAGTTATTTTATTAATGGCTTTAGAACACTCAGCAAGGGCAGTCCCAATATGGACAGTTTAATCGCAATTGGTGCTGGTGCGTCAATTGTTTATGGTATATTCTCCATTTATCGTATTGGCTACGGACTAGGTTATAATCTTCCATCTCTTGTTGAACATTACCGACTCAATCTATATTTTGAGTCAGCCGGTATGATACTTACCTTAATAACTGTAGGTAAATATCTGGAAACTAGAGCAAAAGGAAAAACCAGCGATGCCATAACCAAATTAATAAATCTCACTCCTAAAAAAGTAACTGTCATAAAAAACGGCACAGAAAAACTTATTCCGGCTGATGATATCCTTGTTGATGACATTTTTATTATAAAACCCGGAGAAGCTGCAGCTGTCGATGGTATAGTCATCGAAGGACACTCAGCTTTTGATGAAGCTGCATTAACCGGTGAAAGCATCCCTGTAACAAAAAGCCCCGGTGACAAATTAATATCTGCTTCAATAAATAAGACCGGCCTAATCCGCGCTAAGGCAACACAGGTTGGTAAAAACACAACAATAGCTAAAATAATAAAATTGGTTGAAGATGCTTCTGCCAGCAAAGCTCCTATAGCTAAACTTGCCGACAAGGTTGCCGGTGTATTTGTTCCTATAGTTATCGGCATTTCTTGTTTTACCGGTCTATTTTGGCTGTATAATGGTTCCGGTACTGAGTTTGCCATATCGATGGCGATAACTGTATTGGTTATCTCCTGCCCGTGTGCATTAGGTTTAGCAACACCTGTGGCTATTATGGTCGGTACCGGCAAAGGAGCCCAAAACGGCATTTTGATAAAATCCGGTGAAGCATTGGAAACAGCGCACGCCATCGACACTATCGTACTCGATAAAACAGGTACTATAACTGCAGGAAAACCCATTGTCACTGATATTATCTGCACCGACAGCAACGATGAAAACAGTTTATTGAAAATAGCCGGTTCAATTGAAAAAGGCAGCGAACATCCTTTGGCAGAGGCTATTGTCAATAGATGTAAAACTAATGCCATAAAATTTGCTACTGTAACTGATTTTAAGGCACTTTTAGGTCTAGGTGCCGAGGGAAGCATCAACGGCCAAAAATATTATGCCGGAAATATAAACCTCCTCCATGAAAAAGGTATTTACATCAATGACATCCAAAATAAGATTATTCAGGAACTGGCCCAAAAAGGTAAAACACCATTAATTTTTGCCGACACACAAAAAATTATTGGTATTATTGCGGTAGCAGATACAATAAAACCAGACAGCAAGACAGCTGTACAAAAATTAAAAGCAAATGGCTTAAACGTCATAATGTTAACCGGTGACAATAAAATAACTGCCCATGCCATAAAATCACAAGTAGGTATAGATAATGTTATTGCCGATGTATTGCCAACTCAAAAAGAAGCACAAATAACCGCATTAAAAAATAGCGGTCATAAAGTTGCCATGGTTGGTGATGGTATAAATGATGCACCCGCTTTGGCCGCCGCTGACGTTGGTATTGCCATTGGAGCTGGAACCGATATAGCTATTGAAAGCGCTGATATAGTATTGATGAAAAGCAATCTTTTAGATGTTGTCAATACCATGCATCTCAGCAAAGCGGTGATTCGCAATATAAAAGAGAATTTATTCTGGGCTTTCTTTTATAATATAATTGGTATTCCTATTGCCGCCGGACTTCTTTATCCTCTTTGGGGAATACGTTTAAATCCAATGTTTGCCGCTGCAGCCATGAGTTTGAGCAGTGTATGCGTTGTAACTAATGCACTGCGTTTAAGAAATTTACGGCTGGATAATTCTCAAAACAATACCTTCCCGCCGAATTCCAACATAATTGTACAAAAAGAAAAAGGAGCTAATAAAATGAAAACAGTAACTATCATGATCGAAGGAATGAGTTGCAGTCATTGCACTAATGCAGTAACAAAGGCATTGCAGTCCGTTAATGGCGTTGACGATGTAAAAGTCAGTCTGGAAAAGAAAAATGCTGTCGTTACAGCAGATAATAATATATCGGTAGATATATTGAAAAATGCCGTTATCAATGCTGGATATGATGTAATTGATTTAAAATAAGTAAAACAGGGTTGTCACACATAACCATTTTCATTCATAGATATACGATAGTCCACTCTATTTACCCGCCCTTAGAAAAGCAGAAAGCGCATTACGGTGGTGGATTGCATCTTTATGAAGTCAATGTTGTTTAGTGGCAACCCCGTTTTATTTACTCTGTCACGCCATCTTTCATTATGGCTATTTCATGAAAATCCATCTGTTCCGATTTAGTAAGCTGTCCTGATGCAATTTTTATTATTAAATCGAATAACTCATCACGCAGATTGTCCATAGAAATATTATTCAATAACCTACCAGCATTAAAATCAATCCATTTGGATTTATAGCTGGCCAATTGATCATTAGTTGCTATTTTTATTACTGGGACCATAGTTCCCCATGGAGTACCGCGTCCCGTTGAAAACAATATCAATTGGCAACCGCAAGCCGCCAATGCCGTCGTCGACACTGAATCATTGCCAGGACCATTAAGCAGGTTCAGGCCTGTATTTTTTAATATATCCCCATAACAAAGCACATCTTTGACAGCAGCCTGTCCTCCTTTTTGCACGCAACCCAATGATTTATCTTCCAGAGTGGTTATGCCGCCCTTTTTATTACCAGGGGAGGGGTTGTCATATATTACCTGCCCATAACGCTGAAAATATTTTTTAAAATTATTTATTAAAGCTACAGTTTTATTAAATACCCGCTTATCGATTGCTCTGTTCATCAAGATACTTTCAGCGCCAAACATTTCCGGCACTTCTGTAAGAACAGTGCTACCACCACTGGCTATTATAAGATCTGATAATGCACCAATTAGTGGGTTAGCAGTTATGCCAGATAGCCCGTCAGAACCACCGCACTTCAATCCGACACGTAATCCAGACACATGACAGGCTGTCTTGGTATATTGATTGGCAAATCGAGCCAGCTGCAACAGTAATTTTTCGCCGGCATCATTCTCATCCTTAACCTCCTGCGTAACAAGAAATTTTACCCGATTTCCATCAAAATTTCCTAAAGCTTTCTTAAATTCATCAATGTTGTTATTTTCACAGCCAAGTCCTACGACAAGCACAGCTCCGGCATTGGGATGATTAACAATATCAGCTAGTATACGCTGGGTTGTGTGGTAATCGTCACCAATTTGTGAACATCCATAAGGATGTGTCACAGCAATGCAGTCATCAATATTTTTTAAATTCCTGCATAATTCCCTACCTTTTCTTTCTAAATAACGAACTGTACTGGTAACACAATTTACCGTAGGCACTATAAGAATATTATTTCTAATACCAATTATATTCTTATCACGCCTGTATCCCATAAATGTGGTATTTTTTTTAATGGGCAGTTTTGTCGGTAATGCTGGATCATATTTATAATCTTTTACTCCCTTAAGATTAGTTTTTAGATTATGGGTATGGATATGGGCACCAATAAAGATGTTTTCCGAAGCATGCCCGATAGGAAATCCATATTTTACGATATTCTCACCCCTTCTTATATTATCCAGAGCAAATTTATCGCCTATACAGATATCATCCAGCAATGTGATTTCCCTGTTGTTGACTTTAATAATATTTCCCTTGAACAAATTTTCTAAAGCTACCGCTGTATTATCCAGTTTGCTTATTTGCAATGCTTTCATAATTATACATCTTTCCGTATTAAAGATTTCATAACAGTCCTGCTGCCTTCCTTACCTATCCTATAAAGATATTTACCGATAATTTCAGTGATATTGACAAACTTAGTCAAATCGATATTCCATAAATCAGTATCACTGATTACTGCCTTTACTACATTTATACTACTTTGCTGCGTGCCATCATATAATTTCCAAGCTGCTGCCATTTTAGCAATATCAGCTTCATTATCAGTAAGCCCGTATTCTTTTCCCTGTCGTATGCCATATAAGTGATTGTCATCGATCCGCACTGGTTTATATAGGAAAATATATGCAGCAAACGAAAACAAGAGCTCCTCAGGAAATTTACCGAATTTATCATGATATTCTAATAAAGACGGCAGTACTCTGACTTTAAATTTGGATGTTGAATTCAGTAATATGCTGAGTAAATAATGCTTGATAAATGGATTTTCAAAACGCTCAATAACTGATTCCGCAAAATCTTCAAGCATATTTTTATCCATATCTATTGATGGTAAAATAACGTTGCGTATTACCTGGCGGGTAAATTTTCCCGTTACTTCATCGTCCATCATTTCGGCGACAGTATCAAGTCCGGCCAGGAAAGCAGCCGGCACATCCGCTGTATGTCCACCATTAAGCAGCCGTACTTTACGTTTTCTATATTTACTTATATCATTTTCAATAACCACATTCAGCCCAATCTTTTTAAAAGGCAGCTTTTCTTTTAAACAAGCGTCTCCTTCAATAGCAAAAAAATAAAATGGTTCACCACAAACCAGCAGCCTATCTTCATAACACAATTCTCTGGTAAATTTTTCCGTCTCCCCCTTTGGGTAACCACTTACTACCCTGTCCACTAAAGTATTATAAAATTTATTATGATAATTGAGCCAATCGATAAATTTTCCAGATAAATTCCATTGTTGGCAATATTTTAGGATTATGCTTTTTAATAGATCACCGTTTGCTTCCAACAGCTCACAAGGAATTACGTACATTCCCTTATCAGTGTCGCCATGAAAATATTTATAGCGATGATAAAGATAGAGCGTTAACTTTGCCGGAAATGACAGCGGCGGCAGCATATCCTTACAGTCATCAGCATTATATACAAGGCCTGCTTCCGTAGTATTGGAAAATACATACTCAATTGTGGGATTTTCTGCACATTTCAATATGTCAGCCCAGTTGGTATAAGGATTTATTCCACGGCTTACAGAGGTTATTATTTCTTTCTTATTTACAATATTACCGTCTCGTACACCGCGCAGTATAGTCGTATATAGACCATCCTGCGCATTCAGTTTACTGACCACCTTGCCATATGGTGTCGGTTGAACAGCTACAATCCGACCATTAAATACGTTATTCAGGTTCATCCGATGCACCATCCAATCAATAAAACAACGCAGAAAATTTCCCTCACCAAATTGAATAATTTTTTCGGGCAAATTGCTTTTTAGTTCCGGGTGAGAATTGAAACTTAACATTTCCATATAAAATACCTTCTTTTACTAATTCATAGTATAAAAACAAAATATTATGTTATAAGTAATAAAAACTTATTTTCTAAGTACTGCCCTTATCTGCTCTATTATTTCCGCATATTCAGTGTCAGTCAAATACACATTATCAGGATTCATGGCAAAAACTCCACCCCATTCAAATTTATCCTTATATTTGGGAACCAAATGTGTATGAATATGCTTTGCTGTATCACCATATACCCCATAATTTATTTTATCAGGAATAAATATCTCATACAACGCACGTGACACTTTAGCTATATCTTGATAATAACCAGCAATATCTTTATTATCAAGCTTGGTAATATCACCTATATGTTCCTTATAGGCCACAATACATCTACCCTTATGGCTCTGTTCTTTAAATAAATAAACGCGGCTTACCGGCAGGCTGCAGATAAATATGCCAAACCCAGCCAACACCTCATCATTTCCACAATAAGCACAATTTATGTCCTTCAATTTTATACCCCCATATTAAATCTATAATACAAATTTTTGCACCAAAAATACGAGAACTATTTTATCTGTCCATTTTCCCACAAATTATTGCTTAAATCATTGGCAATTTTTTTATAATGATCATCTGACAAACTATAAAAAAGACCGATTATTATAGCTGCTATACCCAGTGCAACACCAGGATAAAGTGTCATTGCGGCTTTAATACCTGTTAATGTTTCTTCTGATTGGGTAATATTTGCCACGTATCCGGTTAAAACTAAAATACCGGAACTCACCACTGCAGCTATAGCCTGTGCTATTTTACGAGAAAAATTGAAGGCAGCATAGGTTATGCCCTCTTTACGGATACCATTATGCCATTCACCATAGTCAATAACATCAGAAACAAAGGCCCACGTGATACCATTTGGGATAGCTAAAGCGACATATCCTATAGTAACAAGAATAATAAAGGTATAAATATTAGTAGTAATCACGAAATTAAGAATATTCGCAATACATCCAATTAAAAGTCCACTTACAGCTGTTTTCTTTTTGCCAAATTTTTTTACTGATGTAGGTATTAATAAAATCCCTAAGACAGAGCATCCCATCATGATGCCATTTACCAGCGGCTGTAATCCCATGTTTCCTAAATTATACTGGCAGAAAAATATCATCATTTGGTTGTTGGTATTCATTGCTGAAATAGTAAACAAGGTCATTAAAATTATACAAAGCAGTGGTTTATTAGTAAATACTACTTTAATATAATCAGAAAAACCTGCTTTCTTTTCAGCTTTAGTATTACGCAAAACAGGCACATTTTCGCGTGTATTGCGATAACAGATATAAAAACCTATTACTCCAATAATAGACATGATGATAGCCGCCATAAAAAAGCCATGGCGCGGATCACCGGAAGCAATGACTATAGGTACAAAAGCCATACCGGTTATAAGTTGCGCCCCTATAGAGCCAGCCTGACGTGTTGTTGCCAATTGGCTTCGTTCATTGATATCACGTGTCATGACGCTTGCCAGCGAACCATAAGGTATATTAGTAAAAGAGTAGACAAGTCCCCATGCCATATAAGCAACATACGCGAAAAGTATTTTACCTGACAGCGATAAATCCGGCATAGTAAATGTTACTATAGTAAGAAGTGCCAGTACAATGCTGGAAATCATCATAACTGGACGGAATTTGCCGCGTCTGCCTATATTTTTTCGTCTGTCTATCAAGGAACCTGCTATAGGATCCATAAATGCATCAAATATTTTAGTAAATGCAAAAATACCTGCTACTGCTGCTGCGGGAATTGTACAAATATCTATCCAATATTTGGTTAAATATGCCTGTCCTAAATCAAACATAAAACCATTACCAAAATCACCAAAACCATAACATATTTTTTCCCGCCATGATAATTTTTTAAAATGTTCGATTTGATTTGTCGTAATTTTGCTCCCATTATCCTTGTGGGGTGAGATATTAATTATTTCCTGCATAATATTTCCCCTCTAATCATCTTAATATATTTTAAATGAATATTCTGTGTATAATAATTAATAGCACTATTTTGTTATTTATTTAAACATAAACTGCTTAAGCCGCAATATCTGAAAATACAAAAGTATATATTATATCGCGGCTTATTTCGAAAACAATAATCTTTCAGGTAATGTACGCATAGTACGCATAAATCCGTCATAATAAAATTAAATATCAAATCCAAAATATTTTTTAGCATTATAATAAGAAATATTTTGGACAAGCTTCCCCAGATAATCTATATCATTAGGGTACTCACCATTTTCTACAAGCTTAGCAATAAAATTACATAAGATACGACGATAATATTCATGTCTCGGATAAGATAAGAAAGAACGTGAATCAGTAACCATTCCTAAAATATTGCCAAGAATAGAAAGATTTGCAATATTAGTCAGTTGATTGACTATGCCATATTTGGAATCGTTGAACCACCAAGATGCCCCTTGCTGTATTTTCCCGAAAACTCCTGGACCTTGAAAAGAACCGATAACTGAACCAATCATTGTATTATCAGCGGGATTAAGCGAATAAAAAATTGTTTTTGGCAATATATTATCTTTATTGAGCGAATCCAAGAATGCCACAATCCCCTCAGCGCAGTTGTATGTAGCAAGACAGTCAAAACCAGTATCAGGCCCAAGTTTACTATACATATTGCTATTATTATTTCTTAACGCTGAATAATGAATCTGCATTGTCCAATCACGTTTACTGTATTCAGAAGCAAGAAATGTCAAAAGTACTGTCTGATACTTTTCTGTTTCATCATTAGAAATTTTCTCATTTTTTAAGGCCTTTGCAATAATTGTGTTAATTTTCGCATCATCGGCTGGATTGTAAAATACATATTCCAAAGCATGATCCGTAACTCTACAGCCCATATCACCAAAATAGTTCATGCGTTTTTTTAGGGCTTGACGGATATCATTTATCGTTTTTATTTCTATATCAGCAATTTTTCCCAGCTTAACAATATAGTCACTATACCCCTCTGCATCAATACGCATTATAGCATCAGGACGCATAGCAGGTACCACCTTAGCACTGCATGACCCGTCATCCCTGATTTTTTTATGCCATTTCAAAGAATCGGCAGGATCATCTGTCGTACAGATAAGCTTAACATTTGAATTAGAAATGATACCCTGCACACTCATTTCTGATGTCCGCAATTTTTTGTTGCACAAATCCCAGATTTTCTCAGCAGTATTCTCATTTAAAGTAATATCGCAATCAAAAAATCTTTTTAATTCTAAATGAGTCCAATGATAAAGCGGATTCCCTACAGCTTTTGGAAGTGCTTTCGCAAATTCTTGAAATTTTTCTCGATCAGAAGATTCTTTTCCGGTTATTTTACTTTCCGGTGTACCATTAGAACGAATAAGACGCCACTTATAATGATCACCGCCCAGCCATACTTGAGCAATATTGTCAAACTGGCGGTTTTCAGCAATCTCCTGTGGTTGAATATGGCAATGATAATCAACTATAGGCATTTTTTCAGCATAATCGTGAAAAAGCGTTTTGGCTGTTTCCGATTCCAACAAAAAATCTTCATCCATAAATTTTTTCATCTGTTATCCCTCTTTTAAATAATAAATATAAAATGTAAGCGCTTACATTTTATATATTTAAAATATCACGCTTAAAAGCATTTGTCAATATTTAATTATTTATTAAATTCAATTAATTTAAATTAATTGAATAAAAACATGTTTAACAATTTCTATGATATAATATATAATATTCTATTTAAAACAATTGAGGTATATTAATGTCAACAATATATGATATAGCAGAAAAATGTGGCGTATCCATTGCGACAGTTTCACGTGTTCTTAATGGAAGTACACGAGTTAATAAAAAAACAAAGGAAAAAATTTTGTCAGTTATAGAAGAACAGCATTATCAACCTAATCCATTTGCACGTGGATTAGGACTTGATTCAATGAAAATGATTGGTGTTTTATGTACTGATGTATCTGATGCTTTTTATGCAACGGCTGTATCATTGATTGAAAATGACTTAAAGAAATTCGATTTAAACGTAATATTAAGCTGTACCGGATACGAACCGGAACCCAAGTATAAATACCTGCAGTTTCTTTTAGACAAGCATGTAGACGCCATTATTATAATTGGAACACCATTTACTAAATCAAAAGATATTTCCTATATAAAGAGTGTTGCTAAAAAATTACCAGTAATAATGGTAAATAGTTATATCGAATTTCCTAATATTTACAGTATAGCCTGTGATGAAAAAACAGGTATGCGTGATATCGTAAAAAAAATGGCTGCCAAACACTGTCAATCAATTCTCTATCTTTACGACTCATTAACTTACAGCGGTAAGCAAAAATTAGATGGTTACAAAACAGGTATAAAAGAATGTGGTCTTAGTGACAATCCTGCACTACAAAATAAAATTATCAGATCACTGGAAACGGCTGAAAACATTATTCATAAACTTATAATCCAGAAGGTAGAATTTGATGCTGTTATTACTTCCGAAGACTTATTAGCAATTGGTGCACAAAAGGCCTTATTAAAAATAAATAGAAATATACCTGTAACTGGATGCAATAATTCTATTTTATCCCAATGTGCAACCCCCATGATTACCAGCTTAGATAATCGCTTAGATGTTCTTTGCGAATCTGCAGTTGATTTACTGACCAAGATTATGAACAAAACAGCTGTCCCATCAAAAATAGTTTTTCCTGCCAGACTTATACAACGAAATAGTTTCATTTTTGATGATACCCACTGATGAATAAAGCTTATACAAAAAATGCACGCGAAGTAGATGCGTGCATTTTTATATAAGCTTATAGTCAATAATTTTTACAAATTGGAATTTATATTTTTATCTGCTTACTTTCATATAGTTCAAGCTGCTTTTTCTCATTAGCAAAAATATTTTTTGCAGCAAGGATCTGCATTTTCACTTGTTCATATGATGTACCACCATATGAATTACGATTTTTCACACAGATCTCCGGTTTTATTGCATCATATATATCAGCTTCGAATAAATCGGACAACTTTTTATATTCTTCCATCGATAAATTTTCCAGCCATTTATGTTGTTCAATACAATAATGGACCGCCCTGCCGGAAACGGCATGAGCCTGCCGGAACGGTAATCCTTTTTTCACCAGGTAATCAGCCAAATCCGTAGCATTAGAAAAATCCTCCCGTACAGCCTTCAGCATAATATCTTTTTTTATTTTCATACCGCGAATTAATTGGGCATATACTGCCAAACTGAATTTGACTGTATCAATCGTATCAAAAAGGCCTTCCTTGTCTTCCTGCAGATCTTTATTATAAGCAAGCGGCAATCCCTTTACTATTGTCAGCATAGCCATCAGATGTCCGATAGTCCGCCCGGTCTTGCCGCGAACCAATTCTGATACATCAGGATTCTTCTTTTGTGGCATCATACTGGAACCGGTACAATGCGCATCATCCAATTCAATAAAAGAAAATTCACGTGAACACCAAAGAATTATTTCTTCACTTATCCGGCTTAAATGAACCATCAATATAGATGCGGCTGATAAAAATTCCATAATGTAGTCCCTGTCACTTACCGCATCCAGACTATTGGAATAAATCGCTGAAAAATTAAGTTGTTCTGCCACATACTGCCTGTCTATCGGAAAAGTCGTACCGGCCAAAGCTCCGGCTCCTAGTGGCATAATATCACAACGTTCATAAGCACCCTTAAAACGGGAAAAATCGCGTACCAGCATGGCACAGTAAGCCAGCATATGGTGAGCAAATAAAATTGGCTGTGCTCTTTGCAGATGTGTGTAGCCAGGCATAATAACATCATTATTTTTCTGAGCGACTTCTGCGAAAGCCTTTTGTAAATCAAGAATAAGATTCTGCACTTCAAGTATTTCCCGACGCAAATACATATGTGTATCAAGAGCCACCTGATCATTACGGCTTCTTGCCGTATGCAGCCGGCCGCCAGCTTCTCCGATAGCGTCAGTAAGACGTTTTTCAATATTCATATGAATATCTTCCAAGTCAACAGAAAAATCAAAATTTCCCTGTTCTATCTTAACAAGAATTGCTTTTAATCCATCTGTTATAGCGGTGCAGTCACTTTTGCTTATTATGCCGCATTTTGCCAACATTCTAGCGTGAGCAATGCTGCCAGCTATATCTTCATGATACATACGTTTATCAAAGTGTATGGAAGCTTGAAATTCATTTATCATTTGATCGGTGGATTTAGCAAATCTGCCACCCCATAATTGTTCACTCATATAACTATTTACCTGTTTTTTCCTGCATCAGAGCACGAACCTTCAATGGTAACCCAAATAAATTAATAAATCCAGTAGCGTCTGCCTGATTATAAACATCATCAGCTTCAAAAGTTACATAATCATGACTATATAAGGAATATGGCGATTTTGCTCCAGCTGACATAATATTACCCTTATAAAGCTTTAATTTCACTGTACCGGTGACTGTTTCCTGAGTACTGCTGACAAATGCAGCCAATGCTTCACGCAGCTGACTAAACCACATTCCATCATAGACAAGTTCACCATAGCGAATCGCCACAGTTTCCTTGTAATGGAATGTCTGGCGATCAAGACAAAGATATTCCAACTCCCTATGGGCATAGTACAAAAGTGCTCCACCTGGATTTTCATATACACCACGCGACTTCATTCCAACAAGCCGGTTTTCCACTATATCAGTTATGCCAATACCATTTTTAGCACCGATTTCATTTAATTTTTCTAACAATTCAACTGCATCCATTTTTTGTCCATCTACAGCTGTTGGTATTCCCTTTACAAAGTCAATTGTTATATATTCTGATTTATCCGGAGCATCTTCAGGAGCTTTGGAAATCAAATACATGCTATTTTTCGGTGCATTTCCGGGATCTTCAAGATCGGAACCTTCATGGCTTAAATGCCAGATATTTCTATCCATGCTATACGTTTTATTTTCTGCAGCAACCGGAATATTATGTTCATTAGCATAAGCGATTTCATCTTCACGTGATTTCAACGTCCATTCACGCCATGGTGCAATTATTTTAATATTTGGTGCTAATGCCTTAACTGTTAATTCAAAACGAACCTGATCATTTCCCTTGCCGGTAGCACCATGTGCGATAGCATCAGCATTTTCCTGTTTAGCTATCTCTACAAGCCGCTTAGCAATAAGCGGGCGAGCAAAAGAAGTACCTAAAAGATATTTTCCTTCATAAACAGCTCCTGCCTGCAGCGTCGACCATACATAATTTTCCAGAAAATCTTTAGTTAAATGTTCTATATAGACTTTAGATGCTCCGGATTTTAAAGCTTTATCATGAACTACATTTAGTTCATCACCCTGCCCAATATCGGCACATACGGCAATAACTTCACAACCACCATAGTTTTCCTTCAACCATGGAATAATTACAGATGTATCAAGACCGCCTGAATATGCAAGGACAACTTTATTCACTTTTTCCACTTATAACAACTCCCTATATTTAATTGACCAATAAAATATTATAACTTTATTAACTATTTATCAATGCTGGTGCATATCTCCCATCAAAAGTGCCATGATTGCCTTTTGCGTATGCAGACGATTTTCTGCTTGATCAAAAATTTCAGCAGCGTGTGCTTCCAAAACCTCATTTGTGATTTCTTCACCACGGTGTGCAGGCAAACAATGCAGCACCATAGCACGTTTATCTGCGACTTTCAATACATCATCGCTTATCTGATACCCCTGAAATATTTTAACACGTTTGTCATGTTCCGCTTCCTGTCCCATACTGGCCCAGACATCTGTATATAAGACATCGGCATCTTTAGCTGCTGCCATAACATCATCAGTAACTGAAACAACAGCCCCTGTTTCAGCAGCGTCAGCTTTAGCATTCACCAATATATCAGTATCCGGTTCATAACCATGTGGTGTTACCGCTACAAAATTTATGCCGGCTTTGGCACATGCATACATTAATGAGTGTACCATGTTATTGCCATCACCAATATAAACCATTTTAAGTCCCCGCAGATTTTTTCCCTTATGCTCCTTTATTGTCAATAAATCTGTTAAAGCCTGACAAGGATGAAGTAAATCAGTAAGGGCATTTATCACCGGTATATCAGCATATTGGGCAAATTCTTCAACTCGTTCATGTTCAAAAGTACGAATCATTATTCCATCAAGATAACGTGATAACACTCTGGCCGTATCCTTTATAGGTTCACCGCGGCCAATTTGCAAATCCCTATTCGACAAAAACAGCGCTTGTCCACCCAATTGGTACATTCCTGTTTCAAAAGAAACTCGTGTTCTCGTGGATGATTTTTCAAAAATCATCCCTAATGTTTTTCCCTCCAGTATATGGTGTTCAATACCGGCCTTCTGCATTGCCTTTAATTCCTGTGCCAAATCCAATATTTCATCTACATCATCAACCGTAAGGTCATGTATTGATAATAGATCTTTACATGAAAGCATTTAAGAACCTCCTCTAATATTATTTTTGTTCTAACACAAAAATCAACACTCTATTGCTGCCTGGTATATTGTTTACTGGGTAGCAAGCACTCTATCAAGCACTGGCATGAGTTCGTCCACATGATGCTTATTTATTATTAATGGTGGTACAAAACGCAGCACATTACCAGCGGTGCAATTTATTATCATACCATAATTCAAACAGGCATCAACGATTTCACGACCCGGTTTATTTATTTCCATTCCTACCATTAATCCGCGGCCACGAACTTCTTTAATAAGTGCCGGATACTTTTCCCTGAGCTTATTTAGTTCACCCATCAAATAGTTACCAACATTTTTGGCATTTCCCATCAGATTATCATCTTTTATAGTATCAAGCACTACATTAGCTGCTGCACAGGCCAAGGGATTACCGCCAAAAGTACTGCCATGATCTCCGAGTTTAAAAGCAGCAGCGACTTTATTACTGGTCATAAAGGCACCAATAGGTACACCTCCGGCCAAGCCCTTGGCCAATGTTACGATATCAGCTTTAACGCCAAACTGTTCATAGGCAAAAAATGTACCTGTCCGTCCCATACCACATTGAATTTCATCAAAAATAAGCAATGCATTATACTTATCACACAATTTTCGTACCTGTTGTAGATATTTTTCATCAGGGACATGAATACCTCCTTCTCCCTGAATTGCTTCCAGCATAACAGCGCACGTTTTATCACTCATCATTTTTTCTAATTGATCAATATCATTATAATCAACATAGGAAAAACCATTCGGCAGCGGTCCAAATCCTTCGTGGTACTTAGGCTGCCCGGTAGCAGTAAGTGTAGCTATTGTACGTCCATGAAAGCTATGTACAGCTGTTATTATTTGTGACTTATCTTTATCAGCCAAATGAGCATATTTTCGGGCAAGTTTTATTGCTCCCTCATTTGCTTCAGCACCGGAATTAGCAAAAAACACCTTATCCATTTTACTCAATTCGCTAAGCTTTTCAGCTGCTTTAGCTTGTACTTCTGTATAATAAAGATTTGAACAATGGATCATTTTACCGGCCTGCTCACTTATCGCTTTCACCAAAGCCGGATAATTATGTCCCAATACATTTACGGCGATACCACCCAAATAATCAAGGTATTTTTTCCCTTGGGTATCATAAACATATGGTCCATCACCATGATCGAGCACTATTTTATAACGGGCAAAAACCGGAAGATAATGTGCCTCATCTTCGGCATATATTTCTTCATCTGTCATTTTATGACCTCCCCTATTTCTCTCTATACAATCTCATCGTATTACCTGCGTGCCAATACCTTGTGAGGTAAATAATTCCAAAATAAGTGAATGTGCCTGACGACCATCAATAATACTGGTTTTAGCGGTGCCTTTAATTAATGAACATAAGCACGCTTCCACTTTTGGAATCATTCCACCGTTTATGCTGCCGTCAGCTATCATTCGTCGGGCCTGTTCTTGTGTCAAAGTGGATATAAACGTGCTTTTATCATTATAATCTTTGTATATTCCCTCTATATCAGTCAATAACAACAACTTTTCAGCATGCATAGCGCCGGCGACTTCTGCTGCTACGTAGTCTGCATTTATATTATACCCGGCACCATCTATCCCAACACCGATTGGTGCTATCACTGGTACATAATTTTGATCAAGTAAATCATTCAATATATCTGTATTTATTTTTTCAACTTCTCCCACAAATCCAATGTCGATTTTTCTTATCTTTCCATTATCATTGTGAACTGCAGCCAATTTCTTATGAGCTATAATAAGTTTCGCATCTTTCCCATTCAATCCCACAGCCCGGACACTCAGACCATTCAAGCGGCTGACTATTTCCGAATTTATTTTGCCAACAAGAACCATTTCCGCAATTTGTATCGTTTCCTTATCAGTTACCCGTAAACCATTGATAAATTGTGATGTTTTACCAATTCTTTGTAAAAAATCAGTGATATCGGGACCCCCGCCATGCACAATGATTGGCCGTATTCCGACATACTTCATCAATACGATATCATGCATCACTTTATTTTTCAAATCATCATTTATCATTGCATTGCCACCGTATTTTATCACAATTGTCTTGCCATAAAATTTTTGTATATAAGGTAATGCATCCACTAATATCGAAGCCTTTGCTTCAGCAGAAAACTCCATGGGACATAACTCCTCAGGTGTGATATTCACCATTTATTTTCACATATTCATACGATAAATCACAAGTCCAAACGGTCGCTTTATCATGCCCCAAATTTAAATCAACATCGATAACTATATCATGTTTGGCCATTACTTTTTGTAATGCATTTTTATCGAATTGAGCTCCCATACCATTCTTATAAACAATAATATCACCGAATTTAACAATAGTCTGTTCCGGCTGCATTGCCACTCCTGAATAACCTACAGCGCAAATTACTCTTCCCCAATTGGGATCCTGTCCAAAAAAAGCTGTCTTTACTAAAGGTGAATTAGCAATAGACATTCCTACTTTTTTTGCATCTGAAAATGTTTTGGCGTTGTGGACATTAACCGTTATGAATTTAGTTGCTCCTTCACCGTCAGCGGCAATTTTTTTAGCCATTTCACAGCAAAGTTCCGCTAATGCCGAATAAAAAATATGATAATCTTCATTATCCTTAGTTATTTTGCTATTGCCCGCCTGTCCGTTTGCCATGACTATAACCATATCATTGGTACTCATATCACCATCTACTGATATCATATTGAAGGATTTTTCCACTGTTCCAGAAAGAGCCAGTTGCAGCCGAACCTGATCAATATCTGCATCCGTAGTAATAAAGCAAAGCATTGTCGCCATATTCGGCTGAATCATGCCGGCTCCCTTAGCTATAGCGCCTATATGAACTTTCTTACCATTAATCATTACTTCCGTGGTCAATGATTTTATATATGTATCCGTAGTAATAATCGCATTAGCAGCACTTTCACTGCCATCATTATTTAATGCCGCAACAGCAGCAGGAATTCCCGCTGCAATTTTTTCCATTGGTAATGTCACACCGATGACACCTGTCGAAGCGACCACCACATCATCTGCTGCAATATTCAGCTTTGCCGCAGCTAAAACTGCTGTTTTATTGGCATCATCCAGTCCTTGCTGTCCGGTACAGGCATTGGCACACCCGGAATTAGCCACAATTGCTTTTGCCGTTCCGGTGCTGACAACATTCTTAGATACGTAAACCGGAGCTGCCGCGACTTTGTTTTGAGTAAATGTTCCCGCTACAACAGCATCATAATCACTGACAATCATCGCTAAATCAGGATTACCACTTTTTTTAATACCTGCCTTGACACCGGCTGCCTTAAACCCCTTCGCATATGTCACACCAGCTTTATTTTCTTTAACCATTAAAAATCCTCCTATAATTGTCTTTTTCATTTATGGATAAACCGGTGCCATCATCAACCCTGTTTTTTCATTAAATCCACAAGCAATATTAAAATTCTGCACCGCCTGCCCGGCTGCGCCCTTAACTAAATTATCAATTGCCGACAAAACCACTATTCTTCCAGTCCGTTGATCAACATGCCATCCTATATCACAAAAATTAGAACCGCGCACATTCTTTGTTGTCGGATAAGAGTTTATACCTCGTAAGCGAATAAAAAATTCTTTATCATAAAAACTATAAAAAGCATCATTTATCATCGTTTCAGTTACTGATGGTAATATATTAGCATAACATGTACTTAAAATTCCTCTGTCCATAGGTACTAAATGCGGAGTAAAATTAAGTATAACTTTTTTTTGCCCCAGCCATGATAATTCTTGCTCAATCTCGGGTGTATGGCGATGTGTTGCTACACTATAAGCCTTAAAACTATCATAAAGTTCCGGAAAATGATTAGCAGGACTAGCCGTACGCCCTGCCCCCGACACACCTGATTTGGCGTCAATAATGATACTGGAAATCTCTACGAGACCATATTTGACCAGTGGTGCCAGTGCCAAAATACTTGCTGTAGTATAGCAGCCGGGATTACCGATTATTTTAGCTGATTTTATCATTTCACGGTGTAATTCAGACAACCCATACACACGATTTGTTGTCTTATGAGTATGCTTCACCTTATACCATTTTTCATATACTTCTGTATTATTAAAACGATAGTCTGCACCCAAATCAATGATTCTGGCAGCCTTGTTTTCCAACTGTCTGCCCACCTGCATTGCATGTCCGTGTGGCAGACAAATAAAAAGGAAGTCACTGTCATCAGCTATCTCATCTATTTTATCCATACTAATCAACTGTTGATCGTATATTTTATATAAATGTTCATAGACATCAGATATTTTTCGTCCGGTATTACTTTCTGAAGTCAAGTACATGACTTCAGCTTCAGGATGATTATATAATATCCGTAGCAATTCAATACCTGCATAACCTGTAGCACCTATTACACTGACTTTCATTCCATAATCATCTCCTCTTATGTAACTGTTTAATAATTATACATCTTTTATGCATATTTTTGCAAGTACCATATGAAAAAAACTTAATTTTATTATAGAAAAAGGATATTGCATAAATTATCATCTATGCAATATCCTTTTGTTAATTGACCCAATATTATATTGAACAATCTTTTAATATGCCTATATTTACTTAGCTTTTTTATCTTTATACTGTGACTTCACCGATTCAGCGAAACCATTATAAAACAATCCATTAAAAGATTTATAAGCATTGATATTATTATCGCCTTGACCACCGCCAATAACCTCAAAAGAGTATAAATAAGCGCCGTTTTTTGCTGAATATAAATCATAAAATATTACAACACGGCTGTCATTAGCTATTGTGGCTACCAAATAAGCGTCAGCATATTTACCAATATCCTGTTTAAAAACTTTTTTAGCAGCATTTTTATCCAATGTCTGCAAATCAACGCCGCTGTCTTTTTCTATAGCGTTAGCTATAACCGTATAAGGTATCACCGTAACATTTTTTAATTGTTTAGCATCAAATCCTGATTGAGCGAGTGTTGCCATTACGTCCTCGATTTTAGGACTGTTTTTTGTCTGAATGTAATCAGGCATAGCCACAGCAATAGAATGTATCGTAGAAAGGTTAAATGAGTCATCCATAATAACTGTCTTTGTTGAGGGCATTGCAAATGCCGCTGATGTAGTGAAAAAAAGCATCATCATTGTAGCTGATAACAATTTTATCATATACTTCAAAATAATCTCCCCTTAAAATAACGTTCTGATATATTTAAGTATACTCATTAAAGCAGTCAGCGTCAATTACTTATATATCTTTATCCATATATTATGCAATCCATCTATTGTATTCAAATACTCTGTGAATAATTCGGCAAAGTATTGATTTTTTTTTCAAAGCGTTGTATAGTAATCATAGTATTAGCACTCACTCGTTAAGAGTGCTAACAAGGCAATCCATGACAAGGGAGTTTGAATTATGTCTAAAGAAACATATGAATTTCAAGCAGAAACCAAACAATTACTTGATTTAATGATCCATTCCATTTATACCAATCGAGAAATTTTCCTGCGTGAGTTAATATCCAACGCTTCTGATGCTATCGATAAGATACACTTTGAAGCCTTGACCAATAAAGATTTATTGGCGGGTGACAATAACTACGAAATCTTTCTCGTACCAGATGAAACGACACATACATTATCGATTTCTGATAACGGTATTGGCATGACTCGCGATGAGCTGATCGATAATATCGGTACAATTGCCAAATCCGGAACAAAAACCTTTTTGCAAAAAATGATGAAAGCCAAGGAAAACAACTCCAGTGTTTCCGGGAAAGAACTTATCGGACAATTTGGAGTAGGGTTTTACTCTGCCTTTATGGTAGCAGAAAAAATAACTGTGATCACCCGTAAAGCCGGACAAAAGCAAGCCTACAAATGGGAATCAGCCGGTGATGGTTCTTATACTATTGAAGAATGTAATAAAGACAAACGCGGTACCACTATAACTTTATCATTGCTTCCTGATTTTTATGGTGATAAAGCAGAAGAAAATTTTGTTGATACCTATAAATTAGAAAGTCTGGTAAAAAAATATTCTGATTATGTACGTTATCCGATAAAAATGAATTTTGTCATTGAAGAAACACCTAAGGACAAAGATGGCAAAGAAATAAAAGATGCTCCTAAAACTAAACGGGACGAAATTCGTACGCTCAATTCTATGCAACCGCTCTGGACAAGGAACAAATCAGAAATAAAACCCGAAGAATATAATGAATTTTATAAAAATCTCTTTCATGACTGGGAAGAACCGATGGAAATTTTACACAACAAAGCCGAAGGTACTATTGAGTATACTTCATTGTTATTCTTTCCTGCCAAAGCCCCATTCAATTTATACCATACTGATTATCAGCCTGGTTTGCAGTTATATTCGCGCCATGTATTTATAATGGATAATTGCAAAGACCTGTTGCCGGAATATTTGCGTTTTGTTAAAGGGTTAGTTGATTCACCCGATTTTTCGCTTAATATCTCACGTGAACTTCTACAGCAAAGCCGTGAATTGAAAATAATAGGCCGTAATTTAGAAAACAGCATATTAAAAACCCTTGATAAAATGCTTAAAAACAAACGCGAGAAATATGAAAAGTTTTGGGCTCAATATGGCAAATCGCTAAAAATTGGCATATATAATAACATGTATAATGGTACTGATACGATAAATAAATTGAAAGACCTATTATTATTTGCAACTTCCGATGCTGATAAAGGACTCAGTTCCTTAAAAGAATATGTTGAACGCATGCCGGAAAACCAGAAAAAAATCTATTATGCTTCAGGTAAAGACCGCAAGGCTATCGATGATTTACCACAAATGGAATTACTTAGGGATAAAAATGTCGAAGTATTATATTTATTGGACAACGTTGATGAATTTGCCATTGAAGCACTGCATGATTACGACAATAAACAATTCCATTCTATCAGTCGCGGTGATCTTGACCTTGACGATGTTGAATCGCAGCAAACCAAAAAAGAAACTGAGGATATCACTAAGAAAAATGAAGATCTGATTAAAGACATCAAAGAAAGTCTTGGTGATAAAGTTGCCAATGTAAAAATCAGTAATCGTTTAAAAAGCAGTGCAGTCTGTCTGGTTGCCGATGAACAAGGTCCCAGTTTCGCTATGGAACAGGTATTTGCTGATGCCAACAATCCGATGTTCAAGGCAAAACGCATCTTGGAAATAAATCCGCATCACCAGCTATTCGAACGATTGCAGGCAGTTCATAATCAGGGAAAAACTTCCCAAGAATTTAAAGATTATTGTGATCTCTTATTTACACAAGCTCTTTTAATAGAAGGTATCCTGCCAGAAAATCCTTCTGATATAGCAAACAAAATTGCCGCTTTAATGGCTAAATAAAAATATATAATAAAACCTCTGCCGTAATTGGCAGAGGTTTTATTATATAATGCTGGGGAATTCCAGCATTTTCAATAATACATTTATCAAATGGTATGGATACGAATTGTACTGGTATCACCTTCGGCAAATTTCATACCGGAAGTAACGATTGCCTTATCACCAGATTTAACCAAATTCTTCTTCAATGCAGCAGCAGCAACTGACGAAATCATTTCATCAACATTATTCCATTCTTTACCTACGATAGGAATTACTCCCCAGCGAAGATTCAAATGACGGGCAACTTTTTCGTTAGGAGTATACGCCACAATAGTTGACTCAGGCCGATACTTGGATATAACCTTTGCTGTATAACCGCTCTTGGTTGGCGTTATAATTGCTGACGCATCAAGTTCATAAGCCATCTGAACAGTAGCATGCGCTATAACATCAGTAGTCATGCCCTGGCGTTCAAAACCCTTATTTATAAATATTTGTTTATATTCGAGTGCTAATTCAACACGTTTAGCAATAGAATTCATTACTTTTACAGCTTCAACCGGATAATCCCCATTAGCAGATTCACCACTTAACATAATAGCATCTGTACCATCAAAAATTGCATTGGCAACATCTGATGCTTCGGCACGAGTAGGACGAGGATTCGTTGTCATTGTTTCCAGCATCTGGGTGGCTACAATAACCGGCTTACCAACTTTATTGCATTTTTTTATAATTGATTTTTGAATCAAAGGCACATCTTCAGCCGGTATTTCAACACCGAGATCCCCGCGGGCAACCATTATCCCATCCGCTGCAGCGATAATTGCATCAATATTTTTGACTCCTTCGGTGCATTCGATCTTCGGGATTATTTCCATATGTCCGTTATATTCTTTAATCAGTGCACGTATTTCTTCTACATCATCAGCACGCTGGATAAAGGATGCTGCAACAAAATCCATATCATGTTTTATACCAAAAATAATATCATTTTTATCCTGTTCCGATATAGCTGGCAAGCCAAGAGAAACCCCCGGTGCAGCGACACGTTTCCGTGTGCTCATGGGGCCGTCATTAAGAATGCTCGTAATAATATTCTTACCGGAAATTTCTTCCACACGTAATCCTACAAGGCCATCAGAAAGCAACAGCGTATCACCTGGTTTTACTTCTGTATAAAGTGTCTTATGATTGACGGATATATGTGTTTCATCGCCCGGTTTGTCATCGTTAGTTATAA
The DNA here is from genome assembly GCF_015732285.1 of Pectinatus frisingensis. Lineage (GTDB taxonomy): Bacteria > Bacillota > Negativicutes > Selenomonadales > Selenomonadaceae > Pectinatus > Pectinatus frisingensis. The sequence goes on along the minus strand of NZ_WIQU01000036.1, from coordinate 35,361 downwards.
TAAATTTATTGCCTTTTTTTAAGAAAACCTTACCATCGGCAAAATCGCCTAAACGCATTTCTGGACCCTTAGTATCAAGTACCAGGGAAATAGTTTTATCCAGCCTTTTGGCTGCGTCCTTAACCATATTTATCCGCTGTTCATGTTCCGCATAATCACCATGCGAAAAATTGAATCGAGCCACATTCATACCGTTTTTGATCATGTCATCTAAAATCGTTGGATCCTTATCGATATTTGGACCCATAGTACAAACAATCTTTGTTTTTTTTAACATAAAATTCCCACCTATTCAAGATATTTCTTCCCATTTTGTGGTGCTTCCTTTATATTGTAGCATAAATAGCGTTACATATAAAGCAATATTATTTATTAATGAAGGTTAAAAAAGATGTATAGGAAAATTTTCCTACACATCTTTCTTAAGGTTTAATTATTTTGTATGTTCTTCAACAGCCACAGCTACAGCCACACTGGCACCAACCATAGGATTGTTGCCCATGCCGATCAATCCCATCATTTCGACATGTGCCGGCACGGAGGAAGAACCGGCAAATTGTGCATCGGAGTGCATACGGCCCATGGTATCAGTCATACCATAAGAAGCAGGCCCAGCTCCCATATTATCCGGATGCAAGGTACGGCCTGTACCACCGCCCGATGCTACGGAAAAATATTTTTTACCTTTTTCGATACATTCCTTTTTATAGCAGCCAGCTACTGGATGCTGGAATCTTGTCGGATTGGTAGAGTTTCCTGTTATAGATATATCCACATCTTCCTTATGCATAATAGCGACACCTTCTTGTACACTATCAGCACCATAACACTTGATTTTACTACGTTCACCATTGGAATAAGCAATTTCTTTAACTACATTGAGGTCTCCGCTGGCATAATCATATTGTGTATGCACATAAGTAAATCCATTAATACGGGAAATAATCTGGGCAGCATCTTTACCAAGCCCGTTTAGAATAACATGCAGCGGTTGTTTTCTTACTCGATTAGCCTTACCAGCTATCCCAATTGCCCCTTCGGCAGCCGCAAAAGATTCATGTCCCGCAAGGAAAGCAAAACACTTAGCATCTTCTGATAAAAGCATCGCAGCCAGATTACCATGCCCCAGTCCAACTTTTCTATGGTCAGCGACAGAACCTGGTATACAAAAAGCCTGGAGTCCTTCGCCAATAGCACGCGCTGCATCAGCTGCTTTTGTACAGCCTTTCTTTATCGCGATGGCGGCGCCTGCGGTGTAAGCCCAACAGGCATTGTCAAAACAAATAGGTTGAATGCTTTTTACTATTTCAGCAACATTGATACCTTTTTCATCGCAGATTTTTTTAGCTTCTTCTATCGAAGAAATGCCATATTCACTCAAAACTTTGTTGATCTTATCTATACGACGTTCATAACCTTCAAATAATGCCATACTAGTTCAGTCCTTCCTGTTTTTCGTATTATTCTTTACGCGGATCTACATATCTTGCAGCTTCAGCAAATCTGCCATAATTTCCTTTAGCCTTTTCCAGAGCTTCCTGAGCATTGGTTCCCTTGCGGATCATTTCCATCATTTTTCCCAAGTTTACAAACTCATAACCAATAATAGCATCATCTTTATCTAAGGCTATTCTCGTGACATATCCCTCAGCCATTTCCAAATAACGTGAACCTTTTTTCAAAGTCCCATACATTGTACCGATCTGACTTCTAAGACCTTTTCCCAAATCTTCAAGACCGGCACCAACAGGAAGACCACCTTCAGAAAATGCCGTTTGTGATCTGCCATAAACAATTTGCAGAAACAACTCACGCATGGCGGTATTTATTGCGTCGCATACAAGGTCCGTATTAAGGGCTTCCAGTATAGTTTTACCCGGCAAAATTTCCGAAGCCATTGCAGCTGAATGTGTCATACCGGAACAACCGATAGTTTCAATCAAAGCTTCCTGTATAATGCCATCTTTGATGTTCAATGTAAGCTTGCAAGCACCCTGTTGCGGAGCGCACCAGCCAACGCCGTGTGTTAGTCCACTGATATCCTTTATTTCCTTAGCCTGTACCCATTTACCTTCTTCAGGAATTGGTGCCGGACCATGATGTTCAATGCCTTTAGCCACACAGGTCATATTGTTGACTTCTTCTGAATAAATCATATTAATTCCTCTCTTCACTAAAATAATCCACTACATATAATATATGTTATGCTGTATATCTGTCAATATTGACAAATATCTTTTGTGCCCGGCAGCATTAATCGACAAGTGCCTTACCTGTCATTTCCTGCGGTACAGGAATGCCAGCAATTTTTAACATCGTCGGTGCAATATCGCACAAAGCTCCTGCACGAACGGTTTTTATTTTATCAGAAACCACGATAAATGGTACCGGATTAGTTGTATGGGCTGTAAAAGGCTCATTTGTTGTATTATCAAACATTTTTTCTGCATTGCCGTGATCCGCCGTAATACAGACTGTGCCACCTGCCGAACGCATAGCTTCAACAAAACGTCCGACACAAGTATCAACCGTTTCCACCGCCTTGACCGCAGCCGGCAGTATTCCGGTATGTCCAACCATATCGCCGTTTGCATAGTTTAAGATTATAAAATCATATTTTTGTGATTTTATAGCATCAACGACTTTATCGGTAACCTCAATTGCACTCATTTCCGGTTGTAAATCATATGTTGCCACCTTAGGCGAAGGCACCAATATCCGATCTTCACCTTCCACTGGTTGTTCTACGCCACCATTAAAGAAAAAGGTCACATGTGCATATTTTTCTGTTTCCGCTATGCGCAGCTGTTTAAGTCCATGCTGACAAATAACTTCCCCTAATGTATTTTTTAATATTTCCGGTTCATAAGCGATCTGAGTATTCATACCCTTTTCATACTGTGTCATTGTAACAAATGGTATTTCTAAATTATCATCCCGCTTAAATCCTTCAAATGTTTTATCCGTAAAAGCATGGGTTAGTTCCCGGGCTCTGTCCGGACGGAAATTGAAGAAAATTGCGCCATCATTATTCTTCATACCTGGATAATCATCAATAACAGCAGGTACAACAAATTCATCAGTTATATCAGCGGTATATGACGCCTTTATAGCTTCATCAGCAGTTTCAGCTTTATTTCCTGATGCCGAAGCGATGGCAGCATAAGCTTTTTCTACTCTATCCCAGCGTTTATCACGATCCATGGCATAGTAACGACCCGATATAGTGGCAATTTTCCCAATGCCTATTTCAGTTATTTTAGTTTCCAATGCCGTCAGATAATCCGCAGCACTGGAAGGAGGCACATCGCGACCATCTAAAAAAGCATGCACATATACTTCCCTGATATTACTTTTTTTAGCCAATTGAAGAAGCGCATACAAATGATCTTGATGGCTATGTACTCCCCCGTCAGACAGTAATCCCAGCAAGTGCAATGCACCATTGGTTTTTTTTACCTGATTTATAAGATCAACAAAAACAGGATTGGCAAAAAAAGTCTTTTCGCGGATAGCTTTAGTTATACGCGTTAATTCCTGGTAAACTACCCGCCCGGCACCAATGTTCGTATGACCGACTTCTGAATTGCCCATTTGTCCATCGGGAAGTCCCACGGCTTCGCCGGAACATTGCAGTAGATTATGAGGATACTTTTTCAAAAGCCCATCAATAATAGGAGTTTTTCCCTTATTTACCGCATTATTAGGATCATCAGAGCTGCCGATTCCCCATCCGTCCATTATAATGAGCGCCACCGGATTTTTTAGTTTTGACATGTGTAAATAACCTCTTGCTTAATCAATTTATAAAACTTATTTTTAACCTTTGAATATATCATACTCAACCTACATTATCATCATAAATAATGTATATAAAAATCACTTTAAATAAAAATCTTTATTTATGGGAATTAACCGCCTCACCAGATAAATTAATAAAATTATCGCGGTAAAGCGGTTAATTGGCAATCAGTTAAAATTTGCAATACGGGCAAAATCAGGTGCTTTTAACGATGCCCCACCCACTAAAGCGCCATCAACATTAGGTTTTTGCATAAGTCCATCAATCGTAGCGGGCTTTACACTTCCACCATACTGTATACGCACTGCATCAGCCGCTGTCTGCCCAAATTTGGCAGCAACCGCTGTACGAATGACAGCGCAAACTTCTTCAGCCTGTTCAAATGTAGCCGTCTTACCTGTACCAATAGCCCAAATAGGTTCATAAGCAATGACAACTTTTTCAATATCAGCTGTACTCATACCGGACAGTGCAGCTTCTACCTGCCCCTTTACAAAACTATTGGTAGTGCCGGCTTCACGAATTTTTAATGTTTCACCACAGCAGATAATTGGGACAAGACCAGCAGCTAATGCGGCTCTGGCACGCTTATTAACGCCTTCATCAGTTTCACCAAAATATTCACGCCGTTCTGAATGCCCAATAACGACATATTCTACTCCGATTTCCTTCAGCATGTCAGTGGATATCTCACCTGTAAATGCACCACTTTTTTCCCAATGTACATTTTGTGCACCCACATGAATATTGGTACCTTTGGCAGCTTCTGTAACTGCAGGCAGTGCAGTGAATGTAGGACATACTACAATATCCACTTTACTGTTTTCCTTAACTAATGGTGCCAAATCTTTTACTAACTGTGTACCTGCAGCAATAGTGTTATTCATTTTCCAATTGCCCGCAATAATTGGCTTACGCATATTAAAACCTTCCTTTTTATTTATAAAATATACTTTAAACTTACCATGTCAAACCGGCTGATAATCATCCATCCGTCAATAATAAACCATCTATTAAAGATCAGCTATTGCTTCTATACCAGGCATTGGCTTTCCTTCCAAAAATTCCAATGTGGCACCACCGCCTGTGGATATATGACTTATCTTATCGGAAAGTCCCGTTTTCTTTAATGCTGCTATAGAATCACCACCGCCTACGATGCTTATCGCCCCTGAATCAGCGACAGCTTTAGCAACAGCTTCCGTTCCTTTAGCAAATGCATCAAATTCAAAAACACCCATAGGTCCATTCCAAACTACTGTCTTAGCACTCTTTAAAGCAGCAGCGTTGCGTTTACTGGTTTCCGGACCGCAATCCAGTCCCATCCAACCATCTCTTATTTTATCAGCAGCAACTATTTCGTGTTTGGCATCAGCAGCAAATTTATCAGCTATTACTATATCGACCGGCAAAATAACATTCACATTTTTAGCCTTGGCTTTCGCCAGCAGATCACCGGCCAAAGCAACTTTATCTTCTTCAAACAATGAATTACCAACATTATATCCTTGGGCTTTTAAGAACGTATAAGCCATACCGCCGCCAATAATCAATGTATCAACTTTTTCCAGCATATTAGAAATAACACCTATCTTATCAGACACCTTAGCTCCACCAATGATGGCAACGAATGGACGCTGCGGATCGGCAAGAGCCTGGCCGATAAATTTTATTTCCTTTTCAATAAGAAAACCGCTTACTACTTCGATATATTGAGCAATTCCTACATTGGATGCGTGTGCCCTATGAGAAACACCAAAAGCATCATCTACTGCCACATCAGCCAAAGATGCCAATTGCTTTGCAAATCCCGGATCATTTTTGGTTTCTTCATTATGGTAACGCAAATTTTCCAATAAAAGAACTTCACCCGGTTTTAAAGAAGCTGCTGCTTTCTGTGCAACTTCACCTACACAGTCATCAGCATATTTTACTTCCTTGCCTAATAACTCAGAAAGTCTCTTTACTATCGGTTTAACCGATAGTTCAGGCACTCTTTGACCTTTTGGCCTGCCAACATGGCATGCAAGAATAAGTGCTGCATTATGTTCAAGCAAATAATTAAGCGTTGGTAATGTTGCTCTTATTCTTTTATCATTAGTTATATTTTGATTTTCATCCATGGGAACATTAAAATCAACACGAATAAAAACTTTTTTATTATTTACATCAATATCTCTGATTGTTTTCTTTTTCATTTTAATCCTCCGCGAACTATAAAATAGGCCCGGCCCGTTAAGGCCGGACCTTATTAGGCATAAGGCCGAACAATATTACTTCAGTTCAGCGAAATATTTGATTGTGCGAACCATTTGGCTGGTAAAGCTATTTTCATTATCATACCAGGAAACAACCTGTACCTGAGTATTACCATCATCCATCGGAACTACCATTGTCTGCGTTGCATCAAACAATGATCCGAATCTCATGCCAATGACATCACTGGATACAATTTCTTCTTCCGTATAGCCGAAAGATTCAGTTGCAGCAGCCTTCATAGCTTTGTTGATTTCATCAACAGTAACTTTACCTTTTACTACTGCTACTAAAAGTGTGGTTGAACCGGTAGGAGTAGGAACACGCTGTGCTGAACCAATTAATTTACCATTTAATTCCGGAATAACAAGACCAATAGCTTTTGCTGCACCGGAACTTGCAGGAACAATGTTAACTGCCGCTGCACGGGAACGGCGAAGATTTCCCTTACGCTGTGGGCCGTCCAAGAGCATCTGGTCGCCGGTATAAGCATGAACAGTTGTCATGATACCGCTCTGGACAGGAGCCAGTTTATTCAATGCATCAGCCATAGGAGCCAAGCAGTTAGTTGTGCAGGAAGCTGCTGAAATAACGGTGTCACTTGCTTTTAAATCCTTATGATTTACATTATAGACAATGGTAGGAAGATCATTGCCGGCAGGAGCAGAAATAACGACTTTCTTAGCACCTGCTCTGATATGAGCTTCAGCCTTAGCTTTAGAAGCAAAGAAACCAGTACATTCAAGTACTATATCAACATCAAGATCTTTCCAAGGCAACTCTTCTGGATTTGGTTTTGCATAAATCGTAATTTTTTTACCCTTTACAGTTATAGATCCTTCACCGGCTTCTACAGTATCACCATACTGATATCTGCCCTGTGTAGAATCATACTTTAAAAGATGTGCAAGCATTTTAGGACTGGTCAAATCATTAATAGCAACAATATCATATCCTTCTGCATCAAACATCTGTCTGAAAGCAAGACGTCCAATGCGACCAAAACCATTAATAGCAACTTTAACTGCCATTGTAAAATACCCCCTAAAAAATTTAAAAAATTTTCTGGAAACCTCCAGATATATCGTTTGGCCGTCATCACTTGTCAAGGAGTTAAATAACTCCAACCCCCAATAAACAGCAAACGCCGAACCATTAGATATCTCTAATAGCTTTATCATCATTTATGATACAATAAAATCATATTATTTGTCAACGGTTTTACTTACAAATAAAGAGTTAAACGCGTATATCGAAAATTTATTTATCACCGTTTGAAAAATCACTTTTCCATATTATTTATAGCCTGAACAGCAATCGCACACTCCAACCGCTTTTTTTGCAGTTCACAACCGATTTCATAGGGTTTATATATATCACCGTTAAACAAATCAGCATTAGCATGACAGCCACCGCTGCAAAAAAATCTTGCCCAGCAGTCGCGGCATTTTTCCTTATTCAAAACATGACAATTTCTAAAATACTGCGGCAAATCAGTATTTTTCACCCCATCAAATACATTTCCCAGCAAATATTTATTACGTCCGACAAACTGATGGCAAGGATACATATCACCGTTTGCTGCCACTGCATAATATTCATGTCCGGCACCGCAGCCGCTGAGTCTTTTGGCAACGCAGGGTCCATTGCTTAGATCCATATTAAAATGGAAAAAGAAAAATCCTTTTCCTTCACTTTTATACTGCAAATAGGCATCCACCAGCTTATCATACTCAGCAAAAATACGCGGCAAGTCACTTTTCAAGATAGCATAATCGGCATCTTTAGCGACAACTGGTTCCATTGATAATATGTCAAACCCTTCTTTTGCCATTGACAATACATCTTTGGTAAAATCCAGATTATATTTAGTATATGTTCCTCGCATATAATAGTTTTCATCATTTCTGGATTTCACAAGTTTCTTAAAGTTACTTATTACTCTGTCATATGTACCATTGCCTCCGACGTCAGGCCGCATACGATCATGAACTTCTTTTCTCCCGTCCAGGCTGATAACCACACTTATATTATTGTCATTTAAAAATGCTATATTTTCGTCCGTAAGTAACATTCCATTTGTTGTTAAAGTCAACTTAAAAATTTTCCCGGTTTCTTTTTCCCGATTTCTGATATATTCAGTCAAATGTCTTACTACAGGCATGTTTACCAATGGTTCTCCACCAAAAAAATCTATTTCGCAATGCTGTCTGTTGCCACTGTGCCGAATAATATATTCCACAGCCGCTTCTCCAACTTCATTATTCATGAGTCTGCGATCAGCACCAAACTCACCCGAATCGGCAAAGCAGTATTTGCAGCGCAGATTACAGTCATGTGCAACCAATAAACACATTGATTTTACAATACCTTTTTCTGAAAACACCGGCGGCACATCGATATCCGGTGCAAATAATTGACCCTTATTAATCAATTCATGAAGCTCCGACAGTACTTCTGCTAATTCTGAAATTTTATATATACCACTTAATTGAGCAATTACCGTTTCATCATTATGTCCATCAAAGATGTCCATAATGTCAGCAGTCATCACATCAACGACATGTACCGCCCCACTATTGACATCCAATAAAAAATATATGTCTTTATAATGAAATTTATGGATATTTTCCTTCATTTTAAATAAAATCCCTTCTTACACTAAAAAGAGGCTGCATCAACAGCCTCTTTAGCTTCATAAAATCATTGTCTTTTTTCGCAAACTTGATTTCCCACAGTACAGGAAGTCTTGCATGCTGACTGGCACGATGCCTGGCATTCGCCACAGCCACCAGTTTTTATAGTGCTCTGCAGATAGGGTTTGTTAATCGTTTTTATATGTTTCATCAAACGGCCTCCTTATATATCAAAATACAAATACTCTATCTATTGTATAATTTTTTCCCAATTCAATCAATACATTTAACTGAAATTTATCATTGCGCCGGTGTCAAAATAATATTTACCGGTAAGTTAGATGCTCCCGGTGGCGAATATTCAAATAAAACATTATCCCTCGCATTATATACTCCCAAATCTGCATAATAAAGCTGTTTGGAATTTTCACCAAAGAATGCCCGTTCGGAGGGTGTCGGTATAAGATCAAGCCCCCGTTCATCATTTACCCGCACAGCAACTGCCCCTGCATAAACTCCTCCTAATGGCTGCAGATAATAATGTATTTTACCCATTCCACTGGTAGGAATGTCCAAATAATAAATCACTCCATAATTGCCATAATTTTTAGCTTCAGCCCCGTCAGTGGCATCAATACCGGTTAAATACTTATCATCCTTATCATCAGCAACAGTAATACTCACCGCCCCGTCTTTTTCAGGATTGTAATACTGTTCACCCTGCAAAATTCTATCCATATTTTTGAAAGTTCCGCGCAACCGGCTTTCATCTTTGGGCAACACTGCAGCACGCTTTAAAAATTGATAAGGATCATCATCCAATGGCATCATCATTACTGTAATTTCCACCGGCTGATCTGTACTAAAATCATAAATACCACAAACCAGTTCGTCTTTTCTTACCAGAATGGTATTCATATTATCTTCCAGCAGCTCCGGTTTATTTTTACCGATAATTATCTGCCGCGGCACCTGATAACTGAAATAGCGTATTTGTGACGTTTTGCCCACATACAGATAATCTGTACTTGGTCCTGACTGAGCCGATCGGGTAATGTTAAAATGAGCTAAATCATTTCCCTTGTTTGACAACATCACTACTACTTTTTTCCTTTTATCGGTACCATTAACATGATAATAATATAGCCTTCCCTTGCCTGTAACAGTGTCTCTATATAAAATACCATCTTGATAAACCGTCTCCGGACTGTCGGAAAACAGCAGTGTCCCAGACTCATCGATACGTTTTACCTGCCACTTCGTCAATTTATCCATTTGTACCCTAAAATTATTTTGCAGCACCGGTTTTGATGCATTCTGCGGTGTATACATCGATTCACTTCTTACTTCATCTGCCGTTTTATTTACCGTACTTTCAGCAGTTTCATTATGTCGTGCCTGTGCTGAAGGAGAGAAAATAAAAATTATTGTTGCAAAAACAATAATTGATGTCCATGCCATAGATTTGATAAATTTCATTTTTCGCAATGTCCTATAGTTTATTTTGTTTTATATTGAGCACACTATAAAGTTTGCTCTTTAAAATTCTTAACTTAAATTCTGTCATGCCAAAACGTAATCTTGGTATATATGTACGTTGTAAAAGAAACGGATCGGTTGAAAACTTATTTATGCCCGGGTCTCCGGTAACTGCCGCTAAATAACCATATTGTTTCAAATCTTGCTCAGCGGTAATATTATAAGCACCATTAGGATAGGAAAAAAAATAAATTGTTTTTAATCCCTTCCACTCCATTAACAATTTTGATAATTTTATTTCACTGTCAATTTCACCTGCCGAAAGTGTCGTCAACGGCAGATGATTAGCCGTATGACTACCAATTTCCATACCGGTCGACTGCATGTCTTTTATCTGCTGCCATGACAAGTACCCAGGCTGTCCTACATCATTGGCAATTATAAAAACCGTCCCCTTCATAGCATGATCTTTTAAAAAGGGCATAACATCAGTATAATTATCCTCATAACCATCATCAAAAGTCAAAATTACTGATTTAGCCGGCAATTTCTCTCCATACTTTTTTGCCCTGACAAAATCCATTATTGAAATAGTCTTATACCCCTGCCTTGTTAAATAAGCCAATTGTTCCTCAAAATCGTTTACAGACGTCGTATATTCATCATTATCATCATTGTTGACCTTATGATACTCCAGTATCAATACACCATCATTACCTTTTTGTTGAAGATATAAAAGGGCACCGGCAATTGGCAGTGAGATTATTAAACACACTGCCAAAAGGATTTTATAATATTTCACTATTTTTCACATTCCTTCAAACTACGAGCCATTGCCTCCAATTTACGCAGCCGGTGATTGACTCCGGATTTCCCTATTCCTAATATCTGTGCCAGCTCACTAAGCGATGCATCAGGATTTTCTATCCTTGCTCTCGCCGCCTTTCTTAATGTATCAGGCAGCTTATCTATACTATCTCTTTTTAACAGTTCAGTTATATTCTTCACCTGACGCAAAGATGCATCTACCGTTTTTTGCAAATTAGCTGTCTCGCAATTTACCAGGCGGTTGACCTGATTGCGCACTTCCTTAAGATTACGCACACTTTCAAACTCTTCCAAAATCTGGCTGGCACCGATCATTCGTAAAAAGCTTATAATAGCCTCACTTTCTTTTAAATAAAGCACATAATTTTCCTTGCGCATAGTTTTTCCCGCCGAGAAACCAAACTGGCCTAATAATACATCAAGTTGACAAAAAAATTCATAATTACTTGTCGATATTTCCAAATGATACCCGCCATCAGGGCGATTTACTGAGCCACCACCTAAAAAAGCTCCGCGCAGATATGCTTCTTTACAGCAATATTTACTTAAAAGAGCACCATCTTTTCCCATATTAAAGCCACCGTTGCCGTCAATAAATCCCAATTTTTCAAATAAATTATTAGTTTCCTTCGATGGCAGCACACGAATCGTATAGTAATTATTTTTTTGCAGCCGACGTGACCGCCTGACTATCAGTTCCGTATTGATTTCACCAATGCACAATCCCTTTGTAAAAGCCAGCACGCGTCTGGCCACCGCAGCATTTTCTGTGGAAAAATTTATTCCAAGGTGATGTCTCATATTTAATACAAAAGTACCACCCATACGCAGCAATGCTGAAAGCTCAGCATAAAGGCAGCAAATATTGCTTTCATTAAAATGCGCCAGTTCATTTTTTACTTCCATAGAAAAAGAAGGCATCATTCTACCCCCTAATCACTATTTTCTTTTATTCCATTTACCGTCAGTTTTCAATCCATAAGCCATCTGCATTATATTATTGGCCAATTTTTCCGAATCATGGTGAATTACATTAGTTTCATTTATTATATCAGCCTTTACAAAACCGACACCAAGTTCATGAATTGCCTCCTCATCCACGACCACCGGATATTGACCTTTTTGAGCATAATAATCTTGTAATGCCGGAGAAATCTGCTTATCATTAGCCAGTACATAATCAACGCTGCCAATCCCCGCATGTTCAAGTATTGCCTTTACATGCATAGATACTGTATAATCATCCGTCTCTCCCGGTTGTGTCATCACATTACAGATATATATTTTTATAGCTTTGCTTTTCCTTACAGTTTCAGCAACTTTTTTGACAAGAAAATTAGGCATGATACTGGTATATAAGCTGCCCGGTCCCAATACTATAACTTCAGCGTTTTTTATTGCATTTATTGCTGACGGTACAGGTTCTACTTCACGTGGGAAAATGTGCACACGTTTAATTTTTTTGTGGGCAAGTGGAATTTGTGATTCACCTTCAATAATACTTCCATCTTCCATTGTTGCATTCAGTCTTATCTTTGCCGTACTGGCTGGGAAAACACGCCCCTTAACTGCCAGAACCTTACTGGATTCCATTAAAGCCTTTTCCACGTCACCGGTGACTTTAGTCATTGCTGCTATAAATAAATTGCCAAAACTATGCCCCGCAAGCTCACTTTCACCTTCAAAACGATACTGGAATAATTTTTCCATTAATGGTTCAGTGTCTGCCAATGCAACAAGACAATTACGTAAATCTCCTGGCGGTATTATCCCGAATTCATTGCGTAATCTCCCTGATGAACCTCCATCATCAGCAACCGTAACCACTGCCGTAATATTACTCGTAACCTCTTTTAATCCACGCAGCAATACTGATAATCCGGTACCGCCGCCGATAACTGTTATCGCTGGTCCTCTGTCTAATTTTCTCTTTTCATATATCAAATCTACCAGTTTTTCCGAGCTATCCGGCAGCAATACTGTAATAATCGACCTTATTGTCATTCGCATAGCCAAAAGCATGACAATAAAACCAATACAGGCTATTAATATTCCCACCGCATTAGTCACTGTATAATTATATGTTCCTGTAGTAGTATAAACTATACGGAAAATAAATTCTTCTATACCGTCAATATATTTATAGTTAAATACTATAGTTAATCCGATTATTATCAAAAGCACACCGGCAGCGAATAAAAGCAGCCAGCGCTTAAATCGCATACCAGGATAAAGCCATTTCAAAAGGTGCATGAATGCGTTTCCCCCATATTAGACCTATTGTAGATGTTCATCAACATCATTTTTCATTAAATCGCGGTGCTCCAGATTAGCTAAATATCCCCTATTTTTCAACAAATTGAATAGATGCCGTGCTATAAATACGGATCTGTGCATGCCACCGGTACAGCCAATAGCTATTACCAATTGACTTTTTCCTTCTTTTATATATTGTGGTACCAAAAAATTTATGAGCTCATCTAACTTTTCAAGGAATTGCTGTGTAACTGGCCATTTAGCAATATAATCGGCAACTTCCGGAACCGCTCCGCTTTTATGACGTAATTTTTCAATATAAAATGGATTAGGTAAAAATCTTACATCCAATACCATATCTGCATCAAGCGGCATGCCAAATTTAAAACCAAATGAAAGAACATTTATATTCATCTGATCGCCACAGTCATCACCGAATAATCTAAAAATTTTTTGTTTCAATTCACTTTTTAATAAAGTCGAAGTATCAATTATATAAGTTGCCTTGTTACGGACACCGGCTAAGCGCTCCCGTTCCATATTTATACCTTCACTTATTCGTGAATTTGGTGCCATTGGATGGCGACGTCTTGTTTCCTTATAACGGCGTATGATCACTTCATCGGAAGCTTCCATGAACAACAGCTCAAATGGCTTATTTTCCTCATTCATTTGCTTTAGCACATGAACAAACGTATCAAAAAACTCTCTGCTTCTCGTATCAACTACCAATACGACCTTATTCACATGCCCGGCAGAATGAATACAAAGCTCAGCAAACTTAGGAATAAATACTGGTGGAAGATTATCAACACAAAAATAACCTAAATCTTCCAGATTGCGGCAAGCCTGTGTTTTTCCGCTGCCCGACATCCCTGTAACGATAACAAGTCTGAATTCATCTTTTTCCTTCATCTTTTTTCACATCCATTTCACTTTTGAATGTTGGTGCTACTGCTGATTGACTGAATAATACTAACTTGCTGCCACTGTTACAACACAACACTTCTTTTAAAGCATTTTCTTATATATCACAATTATAAACCAATTTCAATCAAATGTAAGTATTCATTTTTCATATCTCACTGCTGCATTAAAAACATCTTTTATGAATATATGCTTTTTTTCAATACATACCTGTATATTGCTTCAGCAACACCATCATTTTCATTATCGTTAACTACATAATCGCATACATCTTGTATATGTCTGGCAGCATTTCCCATTGCCACACTCTTACCGGCTGCCCTTAGCATCGGTAAGTCATTGTCAGCATCACCAATAGCCATAACTTCATCAATAGTAATTCCCATCTGTTTTGCCAGCACATCCAATGCACTTGCCTTACTCACGCCAGGATTAATAACTTCAATCAACCCTTTTTTAGACTTGACCAAGGTTACTTTCTCTGCAAATTTTTCCATCATTTCACTGATTATTTCATCTTCATTTATGGCTTTTTCCGGTGCATCGGGATTAGCAAAATTTTCCAAAACAAATAACAGTTTAGTAACATTCCTATTTTTACGTTCCAATGCCTCCCACCCGATAGTTTTTCCCTCTATGCCAACACTCTTTTCATAGCTTATCGAACGCTGTAAATATTCAGGAAAATATAATTTATCATCACTGTTTACCTGCACATACCAATGTTTTTGCGCACAGTATCTGACAAAAGCACTGACAACTGCCGGTTCAATACAACTTTCAAAATATATTTTACCAGCTGTTGACTTTATCAATGCTCCATTGTAGGTTATAAGTGGTACATCCAGCCCCGCCTGTGCGGCATATTTAACCGCAGAACTATACATGCGTCCTGTAGCAAAAGTCACCATGACTCCTGCATCAACAGCATCTTTTATCGCTTTAATATTTCCTTCAGAAATATTGTCATCATTCGTCAATAAAGTCCCATCCAAATCTGTTGCGAATAATTTTATCTTCATATTAGTGATTCCCCCGCTGTCATTACATAAAATCCCCAAAAGAAATGGGGTGTACGCTGAATACACCCCGTAATATTTCAATGTTATGCTCTAAAATTATAACAAACCCCCTTTTAAAAATCAAACTTATCGATTGTATAATATAAAATTATTATTTCAATTATATACTATATGTCTTCACCCCTGACATTATATTTTTATAGTCATATATAAAAATAAATATTTTTTTACTTTTTTACGAAAACACTTGATTTTTTCACCGATTTTATTTATTATAAGAGATGTGGTTAGCACTCATCTTAAGTGAGTGCTAACAAGAAAATAATAGTAATTTATTTTTATAAGGAGGAACATACAATGATTAAGCCATTAGGCGACAGAATTGTAATCAAAGTTTCTGAAGGAGATATGAAAACTGCCAGCGGTATCGTATTGCCGGATACAGCCAAGGAAAAACCACAAGAAGGCGAAGTTGTAGCTGTCGGCGGCGGTAAAGTTCTCGACAATGGACAAAAAGTTGCTCCAGAGGTAAAAGTAGGAGATAAAATCATTTTCTCAAAATATGCTGGAACTGATATCAAAGTTGATGGTGCTGACTATTTGATCGTCCGTGAAAGCGACATCTTAGCAATAGCTTAATAAAAATTAGTTTCAACAATAATTTAGGAGGTTTCATTAATAATGGCTAAACAGATTTTATTTGGTGAAGAAGCTCGCCGTGCCCTCGGTAAAGGCGTTGATTCATTAGCAGATGCTGTAAAAGTAACGCTTGGCCCAAAAGGTAAAAATGTTGTTTTAGATAAAAAATTTGGTGCACCGACAATTACAAATGATGGTGTTTCCATAGCTCGTGAAATTGAATTAGAAGATCCGTTTGAAAATATGGGTGCACAACTTGTTAAAGAAGTTGCCACAAAAACTAATGATGTTGCCGGTGACGGTACAACAACTGCAACATTACTCGCTCAAGCCATGATCCGTGAAGGTATGCGCAATGTTGCTGCCGGTGCTAACCCTATGATCATAAAAAAGGGAATCGAAGAAGCAGTAAACACTTTAGTTGCCGAAATAAAAGCAAAATCACATAAAGTTGAAGGCAAAGCTGCTATTGCTCAAGTTGCGACAATATCCTCCAGCGACAGCGAAATGGGCAATCTCATTGCTGATGCAATGGAAAAAGTTGGTAAAGATGGTGTTATCACCGTTGAAGAATCCAAAGGTATGGCAACAAACCTTTCTGTTGTTGAAGGAATGCAGTTTGATCGTGGTTACATATCTCCTTATATGGTAACTGATACCGATAAAATGGAAGCGGTTATGAACGATCCTTATATCCTTATTACCGACCGTAAAATCTCTGCAATTGGTGATATTCTGCCGATTTTGGAAAAAGTCGTAAAACAAGGCAAGGAACTCGTCATCATCGGTGAAGATCTCGACGGTGAAGCTTTGGCAACAATTGTCGTAAATAAACTGCGTGGTACTTTCAAAGCTTTAGCTGTCAAGGCTCCTGGCTTTGGTGATCGCCGTAAGGCAATGCTCGAAGATATTGCTATCTTAACCGGTGGTAATGTAATAACTGAAGAACTAGGCAGAAAACTTGACAGTGTCGAACTTGAAGATCTTGGACGTGCTCGTCAGGTACGCTCTACTAAAGAAGAAACTACTATCGTTGATGGTGCCGGTGACAAAGATGCTATCAAATCACGCTGTGAACAAATCAAAAAGCAAGTCGCTGCCACAACATCTGATTTTGATAAAGAAAAACTACAGGAACGTCTCGCCAAATTATCTGGCGGCGTAGCTGTGATTGAAATTGGTGCTGCTACCGAAGTAGAATTAAAAGATAAAAAACTCCGCATTGAAGATGCTTTAAATGCTACCCGTGCTGCCGTTGAAGAAGGTATCGTTGCCGGGGGCGGTACAACCTTTATTGACATCTTACCGGCTCTTGACAAAATCACATCTTCCGGTGATGAAAAGACCGGTGTGGAAATAGTTAAACGCGCTATTGAAGAACCAGTACGCCAAATAGCTAACAATGCAGGACTCGAAGGTTCTGTAGTTGTAGAAAAAGTAAAAAAAGCCGGTACTGGCAAAGGGTTCAATGCTCTTACCGGTGAATATCTTGACATGGTAGATGCTGGTATCGTTGATCCGGCTAAAGTTACTCGTTCTGCTCTACAGAATGCAGCCAGCATTGCTGCTATGGTTTTGACAACAGAAACTTTAGTCGCTGACAAGCCGGAAAAGAATCCTCCTGCTGCACCAGCCGGAATGCCTGGCGGTGGAATGCCGGGAATGATGTAATAAATTACTGACTATAGATTTATAGCTGGTTGTTTTGCCTCTGCAAAAGTTAATTAACTTTTGCAGAGGTTTTTATATTATAAGGTTTTTTAACGATCCTTTGTAAATACATGGCAAATAATCTATACTATACATATTCATTAATGAGGAGGAACAATACTTGAATTATGAACGAAGCACTCACCTGACAAACGATGCAAAAAAAATTCGCGAAGCAGTATTTATCAGCGAACAGGGGTTTAAAAACGAAATTGACGCTATCGATAAACACGCCATACATCTTATATTTTACAAAGCGGCACAGCCAGTCGGTGTATGCCGTTATTTTATCAGTAATATCAACGGCGTATATATTATCGGTCGCTTAGCCGTACTCAAAAAATATCGCAAAGATCATATCGGTGCTTATATTCTGCAAACTGCCGAGCAGAATATAATTAAAGATGGCGGCAAAAAAGCCGTGCTGTCCGCACAGCTTCAAGCACAAAAATTCTATGAAAAATATGGTTATGTTGCCAACGGTCCTATTTATATGGATGAACATTGTCCTCATATTCATATGGAAAAGTTATTAAATAACCTCAATTTAGATAAGGAAGATTCTCTTGAAAAATTTTGATTCTTTTTCTCTTCTTCCAGTTATTACTCTTATTCTTTTAAGTGTGGTTTTAGGAACCAGTGAATTTATTATCATCGGTATTTTACCTGACATTGCTCTCAGCATAAATTCTTCTATAGCAATGATTGGTAACCTTGTTTCAATTTTTGCCCTTGTTTATGCTATTGGAACATTTATTATTACACCTGCCACCAGCTCATTAAATCGTTATTATTTAATAATAATTTTAACAATAATTTTTATAATCGGTAATGTACTATTTGCTCTGGCTGATTCTTATTTATTTTTAATATTGGCTCGCATGCTGATTGCCGTTGTATCAGGAATCATTTTGGCTATTTCTATGACTTTTTCTGCCGAAATAGCCGGCCCTGCTATACAGCCCAAAATTATCAGCTGGATATTTTCCGGATTCAGTATGGCAGCTGTATTTGGAGTACCGGCCGGTACATTTATAACTTATCTTTTAGGATGGCGGACAGCCTTTCTTCTGTTGTCATTTATTAGCCTGATCATATTACTGATGCTTATTTTTTATCTTCCTAACACCGGACCTGGACAAAAATCTAATATATTCAGGCAGTTAGGACTTTTAAAAAAGCCACACATTCAGCTGGGTATTATGATTGTTATATGCGGTGCAGCTTCTACATATGTATTTTACACCTATTTGACTCCTATATTACAAAAATATCTATTTATTCCTGAACGATATATCAGCCTTATTTTAATAGGCTTCGGTGTCAGCACTATTATCAGTAATTTTTTATCCGGGCACATTGCCCTTACTGGCGGAATGCGACGTATGCCTTTATTTTTTCTTATACAGGCTTTATTCTTAAGCACATTGTTTCTTACAATAAAAATTCCTACCCTATGCTTAATTAATATATTTATTATTGGCACTGTAATGTACCTGCAAAATTCACCCACACAACTGCATTTTCTAAATACTGCCGTGCGGGAAAAACCAGAAGCAATCAATTTTTCTGCCTCACTGGTTCCCATATCTTTTAACATCGGTATCGCACTCGGTTCTGCTTGTGGCAGCCTGGTTGTAATATACAGCAGCATGCAGTACGTTGGTTTATGGGGTGCAGCGATCGCTTGTGGTGCAGTATTTTTTAATCTAAAACTATTGAAGACATAATCATGGGGCTGTCTCACGTAACCATTTCTATTCATAAATTACAATATTCCACTTTCTTTGCCACCCACAAAATGGTGGGAGACGCATAGCGGTGGTGATTGCATCTTATGAAATCAATACGGTTCATGTGACAACCCCATCTTCAACTATAATACTTGTTCGGTTCTGGCAATTATATCATCTTGTGTCTGCCTCGATAATACATTAAAGAATGCCGAATAACCTGCTACCCTGACAATAAGATCGCGGTGTTTTTCCGGGTGCAGCTGGGCGTCAAGCAAAGTAGCTCGTGATACGACATTATACTGCACATGATATCCATTCAGACGATTAAAAAAAGTCCTTATAAGATAAACTAATTTTGTACGGTCAGTTTCTTTTTCTAATATTTGCGGTGTTACCTTCTGATTGAGCAATACTCCGCCGGTTATTTCGTGTGTCGGTAATTTTGCCACCGTTTTAAATACAGCTGTTGGCCCATTCACATCCATAGCGTGACTCGGAGAACATCCTTCAGCCAATGGTGTATGTGCTTTTCTGCCATCGGGAGTTGCCAATGTCCCCATCCCCTGACCTACATTTGCCGAAATTGAAGATGTACCTGCGTAATAAGTACCACCAATCGGTCCCCGACCATAGCGAGTATTATGATATTTTTTTATTTCGTCAATATATACGTCATAGGCTTCACAAATAAGCTTATCAACATAATCATCATCGTTACCATATTTAGGTGCGTCAATCAAAATACGGCGGATACGTTCACCTTCCTCTCCGGAAAAATCACTTACTAACGCATCCCACAATTGCTGTGGTGTCAATTTCTTATCTTCAAACACACATTTTTTAATTGCTGCCAAAGAATCTGCCATATTAGCAATTCCCACCTGCAGACCACTTATAAAATCATAAACTGCACCACCTTCTTTTAATGTTTTACCACGCCCAATACAATCTTCAACCAAAGCTGAGCAAAGCACATCAGGTACATCTTTCTCCAACACCATATCACAGCAGGTTTCAATAATAATACTTTGCCGGGTAAAGTAACGAATCGTTTTATTCCAAGCGTTTTTTACATCATCATAAGAATGCATCCTGCAAAAATGTCCTGTACCTTCCATAAGTTTTGTCCCCGATTCAAGATCGATACCATCATTCAAACCGATGAGCAATGATTTAGGAAAATTCAAAAAACTCATCCCTGTGCAACGATATCCCCATTTCCCCGGAACAGCTGTTTCTACACAGCCAATGGCACTATAATTATAAGCGTCTTCTTCCTTGACACCTTTTTCAATAAATGATGGAATTATTATTTCATCGTTATTGAACGCCGGCATACCAAAACCGAGACGGACTACTTCAATACATTCCCGCATAAAATCATCACTAATGCTCCGATGATACCGAACTGTTAAATTAGGCTGCGGCAAATGAACCTGGGCAACACTTTTCAATATCAAATACGACAGCGGATTTACTGCATCCTTCTTATTTATCGTCTGGCCGCCAATAGTCACGTTCTGATACAAAGGACTGCCTGCACTGAACTGCGTATGTGACCAACTGCGTACTTTATTTATCGTAAAGGTTTTCAACCACAAATTAGTCAAGAGTTCACAAACACCATCTTGTGTAATTATTCCTTTATCAATATCATGTTTATAGTATGGATATAAATATTGATCAACTCGCCCATACGATAATGAATGTCCATTTGATTCAATCTGCAGCACTAAGTGGATCAGCCATAACGACTGTACAGCCTCATACAGACTATCAGCCGGTTCATAAGGTACCTTGCGCAAAATCTGCGCCATTGTTAAAAGCTCTTTTTTACGATTTACTGCAGCCGACTGTGCCTCATGTTCAGCCAAATCGGAATAACGTCCGGCAAAACTGCGAACAGCTTCTATAACTATCAAAACGGCCTTGTAAAAATGATATTTATTCATTCCATCCATAGTTGTCAAATCAAGTATCCGCAGTGCCTGTTCAGTTCTTTTCTGATAGTCTTTCAAACCTTTTTTTAAAATTGTTTCATAACTGACTGCCAGATGCGCATCTCCAGAAGTAATATTGCCTTCAGCTTTTATTATCCCCAAATCATAAAATATTTTACTTTCTGGCGGCATCATCGCCAATCCTTTATCCTTAGTTGTATTATGCTGCCAATAGGGTGCTATATTTCTTAGTTTATGCTTAGTTTCTTCCGTTATATAAAAAATATCACCATCCCTTTTTTCAAATTTATCCAATTCATCTATAACCCAATCCATCGCATATTCGGGAAAAACAGGAGCAAAACGATTACCAGATGCCTGATTTCCCGCAATCAATGTTTCCGGTTCAATAAAAACAGTCATTTTCTCTAAAATATTTTTCAGCATATAAGCTCTTTTTTCAATAATAGGTCTATCGGCAAAGTGCTTATAAGCTTCAGTGGTATAGACAGCGCGCTCCGCGCAAATATACGGTTTGGCATTAACAAGATCTCCTCTGAATTTATCCATACGTGCTGTAAGACAGCCAAAATGCTTATTTATTTTCATATAAATCCTCCTAAAAAAATTATTTTATTATTTTATATTGATTTTTATTGTTATTTATTGTTATAATAACATTGAAAGTTAACCTTGTCAAACAATTTTGTCAATATAAAACAGAGGTAGTTATATGTTAGCAAATATATTTAATATACAAAAATTCAGTATTCACGATGGTCCTGGAATAAGGACGGTAGTATTCTTTAAAGGTTGCCCATTGACCTGCCTTTGGTGCAGCAATCCGGAATCGCAGCAACAATACCGGCAGCTTCTTTGGGATAAAGACAAATGTTATCACTGCCGCACCTGCGAAATGCTCTGCCCGCAAAAAAACATTTACTTTGACAAAAATCTATCATTCAGCTATAAGTCCAAACTTTGTCAGACCTGTACCGCATGTGCTGATAATTGTCCTCATGGTGCATTATCAAAGGTCGGACAGTTTAAATCCATAGATTCCATAATGGCAGAAGTATTACAAGATAAACCCTTTTATGAAGAATCCGGTGGCGGACTGACTCTTTCCGGTGGTGAAGTTTTAATGCAACCCGAAGCTGCGGCCGCTTTATTAAAATCTGCTAAAGAGAACAATCTGCACACTGCTTTAGAAACCACTGGTTACGCCAGCAAAACAGTATTTAAACAAACAATCATCAATGCAGATTTACTATTGTTTGACATAAAACATTATGACCGTCAAAAACACAAAAAATATACCGGTGTATATAACGATATCATATTATTAAATCTAGCCTATGCAATAACCCTGCAAAAAGAAATAATAATCCGTATTCCCGTCATACCAAGTGTAAATAATAAAATAGCTGATGCTGTTAAATTTTCTCATTTACTGGCTTCACTGGATATAAAAGATATTAATCTATTACCTTTTCACCAATTCGGCCAAAAAAAATATGAACAGTTAAATCGTCCCTACAATTTTAAAAATACTAAGGAACTGCATAGTGAAAATCTTACACAGTACGCCAAAGTCTTTCAACAAAACGGATTCAACGTCACATTATAATAAATAAAAAGCCTGAGAGAAAATAAATCTCTCAGGCTTTTTATTACCATCCTTCATTTTAAATCACAGATTGATATATCACCAAATGTTTCCTGCCAATCTGCATCAAAATCGTCAACTGCTTTTTGTATTGATGGCACAGCAAAAGCTGCCAGCAGGATATCCGGTGCCACTGTAGCTGTTTGAGCACCGCATTTAAAAGCAGTATTAACTTGTGCAATATTCTTGAAACTAGCCGCCAGTATCTGTGTTTCATAACCGTAAACAGCAATCATTTCAGCAAAATCGGCAATTGTATCAGCTGCATCGATATCAAGATTTTCCATACGATTAAAATAGGGTGCTATATAATCAGCCCCTGCCTCCATCGCCATAAGTCCTTGTGTTTTAGTATAAACAGCTGTCGCCGTAACACCAATATTTTCTTGCTTCAGTAGACGTATAGCCTTTAGTCCCTGTGGTGTAGCAGGTACCTTTATAAATACATTTTTATCAACATTTTCCAATATAGTATGGGCTTCCTTTATTATACCCTCACTATCCTGTGCTAAAATCTGCATATGCAGGGTTTTAGCACTGCCAATAATCTGGCGTATTTTTTTAAAATGATTAAAAAAATCAATTTTGCCTTCTTTTTTTATAATGCTGGGATTACTGGTTACACCGGCAATAGGTAATAAATCGTTACATTTTTCAATCATTCCAATATTGGCTGTGTCAATTAAATATTTCATCGAAACATTTCTCTCCTTTATATATAGATACTAATTTCATTATAACAGATTTTAAATCAATCCATACATGAAATATTCCCACTTACATTACTTCAATATTATATTTTTCTAATTGTTTTAACAGCTGTATCGGCAATTTTTTTTCTGTTATTAATACATCAAAATCAGAAATAGCTGCATAAAGGAAATTACCACTTCTGTTAAATTTCTCGGTTTCTGCTAATACATAGGTTTTATCGGCTGCATCAACTGCCTTACGTTTAGTAAAACCATCTTCCGGTTTATAAGTATATACAGCCTTTCGATGAATATCAATACCTACCGTTCCCATAAAAGCCATATCAAAATGAAGCTTATCTATAATATTTCCAGCCAAGGCTCCGATAAATCCATCACCGCTTGAATCCAGTGTTCCCCCAATAAACGTCATGTCTATTGTCCTTGCAGTCTGCAAAATATTCATTATATCAATCATATTAGTAATAATGCTGATCTTTAATCCTTGTTGTATTATCAATTTTACTAATTCGATATTGATCGTAGAAATATCTAAAAATACAACATCACCGTTGTTTATAAGTTTGATTGCCTTTTCGGCAATTATTTTCTTTTCGGCAATATTTACTCTGCGCTGAGCGGCTTTTAATTGGTGAGTATTTTTTCGTTCTGTCACAGCACCACCATAAGCACGTTTTAATAGTCCTTTTTTCTCCAGAAAGGCTAAATCCTTACGGATACAGTCATCAGTCACCTTAAAGTAATCACTTAAATCCTTGACCAAAACCTTACCGCTGGTTTCCAATAACGCTATAATTTTTTCCCGTCGTTCCTGTACAAACATTTTATCTTCCTTTGCGGCAAATAATTGCCATTATTATGTAAATATATTTAATATCATAATGCAATCTAAACAAGGATATTATATCATAATATCATCTGAATATTAAAAACTTTTGTAAAAAAACAGTAAAAAATTTAGGATAAGCTTAAATTATACTTATCCTAAATTTCATAACCGGTATTTTAATTTATTATGTTATTATATCCAGTTCCCTGAGCCGTAAAAAGTCAATGAAAGTCTTCGTCCGAGGATTTTTTCGCAAATAATATTGATGTTTTTTTTCTGCCGGATAAAAATTACGCAATGGCACTGCTTCCGCATAGCATTTATATACAGCTTTATTATCTGAACAAGGATCGTTTACCGTGACATTAGCTGCCGTAACAGCAGGTGCCTTATATCTCATTCTTAAAAAATTCATATAAAACTCGATTATCACTTCATCCTCTTTATCACAATAATAAACACCGCTTCTATACATATTTCCCCGTTCATCACGACAATAGGGATTTATGACAGCAAATAATATATCCAGTAATGTCGATAAATCTATTTCCTTTAGATTATAAGAAATTTCAATTCCCATTGCAGCACCAGTCATATCTCCTGCCACTTTTTCATAAGACGGAGCAACAGCATCTGAGTTTATATATCCGGCAGTTGCCGACAGTACGCCCCTTATCCGTGAAAAAACCTCCTGAAGTTCATGAAAATTTCCGCCGGCAAAGTAAATTTTCTTAGCGTACATTCTTCCATCCCCAGTCTTTATTAATCAGTTATACAGCCTGACCTTAAAATTATCCAATAAATCGGCTATTATTCATGGATGTCAAATAATCCGGTATGACGACATGCTGCACGTTCAATATCGAACATTTTTATCAGCTCTGCTACAGCCTGAGTAGGTGATATTTTTCCCGACAATACAGCATTTCGAACTTCCGGTATACGGCCCGTTATTACTGGATCGTCAAAAAACAAATTGTGCAAATGTTCATCTATCATGCTATGCACCCAGTCAAGCAACTGATGTTCCCGTCGTTTTTGAAACGAGCCCCTTTTTTTTGTCATCTGAGTAAATATTTCTATCACTTGCCACAATTCTTTTAATCCCGTCTTTTTAAGTGCCGAACAAAGGTAAGCATGTGTTTGCCAACCGTCGGTAGCCGGGCGTATATATTCAATCATTCGCTCATATTCACCGCGTGATACCTTGGCTTTCAATAAATTATCTCCATCAGCCTTATTTATAACTACTGCATCAGCCAATTCCATTATGCCTTTTTTTATTCCCTGCAGCTCATCACCGGCGCCGGTCAGCACCACCAGCATAAAAAAATCTACCATAGAACGTACTGTTGTTTCTGACTGTCCAACTCCCACTGTTTCGATGATGATTATATCATAACCTGCAGCTTCGCACATCAACATTGTTTCGCGGCTTTTTCGCGCCACCCCTCCCAATGTTCCTCCAGCCGGTGATGGCCTGATAAAAGCTTTTTCATTTCTTGATAACGTTCCCATACGTGTTTTATCACCTAAAATTGATCCTCTTGTAACTGAACTTGTCGGATCAACAGTAAGTACTGCCACTTTGTGCCCCATATTACACAGCATATTGCCAAAAGCTTCTATCATAGTACTTTTACCGGCACCCGGCACTCCGGTTATGCCAATACGCAGCGCTTTTCCTGTGCGTGGCAAAAGTCTTTGCAGGACTTGCTGAGCCTTGGCAAAATGCTGTGGATTATTACTTTCGATAAGAGTAATTGCCCGTGAAAGAATAGTGCGGCTTCCCTCAGACACACCACTAACATAATCATCAACATTCAAAAGCATCTTCCGCTTCGTTTTTCTCTTTCCATTCAACAGCATCGGATTGAGATTCCCCACAGTAGTATCTTTTACTCCATTAATTCCATCCATCACACTGCAGGCAAAAGCCTCATTTTTTTCTTTTGGTGCCCAATCGGGTTTAAAACGTTTATATTCAGCCATAATTTATCCTTCGGCCATTTCTTCTTTGGCCTCATTAATCAAAAGTGTCAGCAGCTTTACACCTGCTTCCGGTATATTAGTTCCTGGAGCGAATATTGCAACTGCACCATGTTTATACAAAAAATCATAATCTTGTACTGGTATTACACCGCCTATGGCGACCATTATATCTTCCCGTCCAAGTTTCTTCAACTCTTCAACCAATTGTGGTAAAAGAGTATTATGACCGGCTGCCAGTGAACTGAAACCTACCATATGGACATCGTTATCAACAGCATCCTGGGCCGTTTCTGCCGGTGTCTGGAACAAAGGCCCGACATCGACATCCCATCCCATATCAGCAAATGACGATGCAATTACTTTTTGACCGCGATCATGTCCATCCTGTCCCATTTTTGCAACAAAAATACGCGGCCGGCGACCGGTCAGTTTTTCGAATGTATCAGCCATACCGCGGGCTTTATCGAGTTCAGTTTTATCCGTAAATTCAGATGAATATACCCCTGAAATAGTATGAATGACAGCATTAAAGCGTCCCGATACTTTTTCAACAGCATCAGAAATTTCTCCCAAGGAAGCATGCGCCCTGGCTGCATTTACTGCAAGTTCCAGCAGATTACCATTATCGCGAGATTCAGCGGCCTTAGTAAGTGCTTCCAGACAACTTCTGACTTCATCAGCATTCCTTTCTGCCCGTAATTTTTTCAAACGTTCTATCTGAGAATTGCGGACGGCAGTGTTGTCTATAGCCAATATTTGCAATGGATCTTCCTTTTCCAAACGATACTTATTCAGTCCGACAATAGTTTCGTTTCCTGAATCGATCTGTGCCTGACGGCGAGCTGAAGCTTCCTCGATACGCATCTTCGGCAGACCTGTGGATATTGCCTTAGCCATGCCGCCCAATGCTTCGACCTCTTGAATATGTGCCCATGCCCGCCTTATTATTTCATTAGTCAGAGCTTCTACATAATAAGAACCGCCCCAAGGATCAATTATCTTGCATACACGTGTTTCATCCTGAATATAAAGCTGCGTGTTACGGGCAATACGAGCAGAAAAATCAGTTGGCAGTGCAATAGCTTCATCAAGAGCATTTGTATGCAATGATTGTGTATGCCCTAAAGCCGCCCCCATCGCTTCCATACAGGTACGGGCGATATTATTAAACGGATCTTGTGCCGTCAGCGACCAGCCTGAAGTCTGGCAATGCGTACGAAGTGCCATAGATTTATTATTCTCCGCACCAAAAGATTTCACTATCTTAGCCCAAAGAACACGTGCCGCACGCATCTTTGCCACTTCCATAAAATAATTTTTCCCTATTGCCCAGAAGAACGATAAACGTTTGGCAAAAGCATCTATTGGTAACCCTGCTCCTACACCGGTACGAATATACTCAAGTCCGTCAGCCAATGTATAGCCAAGTTCTATATCCGCTGTTGCCCCAGCTTCCTGCATGTGATAACCGGAAATTGATATACTATTAAATTTAGGCATATATTTTGTCGTATATTCAAAAATATCACCTATTATACGCATTGACATTTCCGGTGGATATATATAAGTATTACGTACCATAAATTCTTTTAAAATATCATTTTGAATAGTACCGGCCATAACACTCTTATCTACTCCCTGTTCTTCACCGGACAATATATAAAATGCCATTATCGGCAATACGGCACCATTCATTGTCATTGATACAGACATCTGATCAAGCGGTATACCGCTAAACAAAATACGCATATCAAGGATAGAATCAATCGCAACACCAGCTTTACCGACATCACCTAATACACGTGGATTATCAGAATCGTACCCGCGATGTGTCGGTAAATCAAATGCTATTGACAAGCCTTTTTGTCCTGCAGCCAAATTACGGCGATAAAAAGCATTGGATTCTTCTGCCGTAGAAAATCCTGCATATTGGCGTACCGTCCAAGGACGAAATACATACATCGTGGAATAAGGGCCACGCAGGCAAGGCGGTATACCACTGGCAAAATCCAAATGGTTCATATGTTCATATTCATCAAAATTATAAATTGGTTTTATTGGAATATGTTCCATTGTCCGGCCGGTGATTTTATCATAATCCATGCCGACTTCCTGTTCTATCCTTTTCATCCATTCCTGTTTTGAATGTGTCGGTGCATCTCCTAGGCCCATTTTGCTAAAATCAGGATTTATGAAAGCCATTAATCAATCATTCCTTTCTTTCTTTGCAAAAATTGCAAAATTTTATAGCAATTAGCCTTGACTGAAATGAAATCATCAACTCCGGCTTCGTGATAAACAGTTTCCAAATCTTTCGGAGCTGCTCCTGCCAGGTAAATTACTGCTTTCGGCAGAGCTTTTCTTAATTTTGGTGCCAATTCCGGTACAATATCCGGATAAGTCTTATCAGTTGAACAAATTACAACTGCATCCGCACCGGATTTTTGTGCAGCTTCAACAGATTCATCGATTGTCTTGAAGCCATTATTGCTTAATACTTCGAATCCTCCTACTTGCAAAAAGCTAGTGGAAAATTCTGCTCTGGCCTTATGCTGCGGTATAGGCCCCATATTAGCAAGAAATATTTTTGCATTATCATTTTTTTCTGCGACATATTTTTCAGTAATCATGCGCAAAGCTTCATAATGTTCACTCCAGCGATGCGGCAGTATCGCTTCAACTGTGGATCTAACAGCACTGTTTTTCTGTTGCCGTGTATTTAATGTTTTGCGTATTTCTCCAATTGTTGCTCCGGTTTTTATCGCCTCAATCACCGTTTCCGTCAATTCATTCCAATCTGCTGTGGTAATTTTACTGATGCATTCCTGTTCAAATATTCCATCTATGTCACTTAAATAAGCTCCAATATCATTCATACGCTGTTTTTTCAGTTCATCGGCATCTTCACTGCGTTTATCGATCAGTTCTTCCGTCAAATTGGGATACATATTATTACCGACTATGCGATCTTTTCTATACTCAGAATTTTTAAATCTGGCCTGCAATATTTTGCCAATTTCTTCCTGGAGATAACCTGCTTGTGCAGCCTTGAGAAATCCGCCTTTTTCTTCCACGGCCTGAAATTCATGCCAGATTTTTTCTTTTATTTCTTTCGTAAGACTTTCTACTGCCCACGACCCACCTGCCGGATCAATCGGCTTTAACATACCAAATTCTTCCTGCAAAATAATCTGCACGTTACGGGCAATACGACGGGAAAATTCGTCTCCCTTTCTTATTGGTTCATCAAACGGCGCATTTTCATATGAATCAACTCCGCCAACCACTCCGGAAAAAATTTCAGTAGTATTTCTCAGCATATTTACATAAGGATCATAAACTGTCTTAAAAAACAATGCAGGGCGAGCATGAATATGCATTCTTTGATCAATTTCATCACCACCGAAAGCCTTTACTATTCTGGCCCAAATGGGACGAACTGCCCGGAGTTTTGCTATCTGCATAAAAAAGTTTGCTCCCATTGAAAAACCAAAGAACAACTGTCCCGAAGCTTGTTTTATAGTCAAACCACGTTCCAATAATGCCCGCAGATAAGAAACCGCCATAGACAATGTATATGCTATTTCCTGCACGTCATTAGCACCGCCGCGACTAAACACATCGCTGCGCACCATGATAGTTCTCAGTTGCGGTGTATTTTTCCCCGCCCATACAGCACATGCATACATTTCATCATATAACTCGTCTAATGAGGTATAGAGTTCTCCCGACTCAAGCAACTGTCCTAAAGGATTTGCTCCGATAAAACCTTTTAACATCTTTACCGGTCTGCCAGCTGCCTTAAGTGCCGCTGCCGTCATTGACAGCATTGGTAGCGATGAAGCTCCCGCATAAACATACAAACCATATTTTTTCAAATCAAGTCCGTCTAATAGCTGATACATATCATCAATCGTTGTGATACTACAGCCTTCATCCCCAACTTTTGCGGCATGCTGGGCATCTTGATTCAAAATAGTGGCGTTATCAAGATGTATATTATAAATAGTTGAACCTCGATCTACTTCATGTTTTAATAATTTATTATTCTCCCTAGGCAGACTCTCATCACAAGACTGAGCTATGCCCCATGGTTGATTTATATAACCATTTACCCGAGCTCCACGCATAAAATCGTCCATTCCCGGAAAAGATGCTTTTGGCAAAATATTTTCCGTCATAGCTCTCGTATACATTGGTTCAAAAGTTATACCCTCATATGTTTTTGTATACATTTTTTTATCAAAGGGTGCACCTTTCAGTAATGTAATACATGCTTGCTTCCATTCTTCATACGTAGGTGGAACAAACTCATCGAGTGGAACAGTAGGAAACTGTGTTTGCTGGTCAGATTTTTTCAATATGGCCTGCAAATCAAGATTACTGTCTTCAGACTGATTTTTTTCTTCCTCGTTCATTAGAAACCTCCCTCTTTACTGACAAACAAAAAATCTGCCCGCAAGAGGCGGACAGATAAAATATCTGTTTCAATAAAGTCTTTCTGGAAAATAAAAAACCGGCCTATAACAAAGCCGGAGAAAATTACCATGCAACTCATATTCACAGTATCAAATCTCCCTTCCTATCTCTCGCAGGTATAAGCATCGACTAAACGACGACACTAACGGTGATGTTAAAACAGGCAGTTCTCCTGGCTCAGAATCATTGTTTTTCAAGCCTTCCCAAAGACCAGCTTCAGTGACATATTTTGAAAAACTCTTCTATACAGTGGCGGGACCGCTTCGGCTTTATACCGAATTCCCTATTAAGTCATTCCTGACACCTGTTTCCAGCTATATTCTATTTTCATGTTAATATTAACTTTATTTATTCGATTTGTCAATCAAATTCTACCCGCAGTGAAAAGTATCTTCTACGTTCAATGAAGAAACAGCAAACCAGCAACAGCGGATGCGATCAAGATAAAATTGACAGGTACTCTTTTGGTTGCAGCAAGTACGGCACTTATAACTACAATGGAAAATAAAAAAATATTGGGAATACTATTAAAAAATATATTTGCCAGCACAATGACACTAAAAGTAGAAACTACAAGCACCATTCCGTCGAGAACTCCCTGTGTGGCAGAATAAAATTTTATGCGGGTATAAAATTTTCTGACAATAAGAATACAAAATGGCGGTAATATCAATGCAACCGTCCCTAAAACAGCGCCAATCATTCCGCCTGATAAATTGGCAAGACTGACGACCCACAGTCCATTTGGACCGGGAGCAATTTGCCCAATAGCAATAGCCTCGGCAAATTGTTGCTCATTTGCCCAGCCATTAATGAGAAAATCAGTATGAAGAGAAGGCAATGGGCCAAAACCACCAGTCGAAAATAACACTGCTTTTAATATAGTAAAAAAAAATAAATTCCAATGTATCATTTAGGCAGCCTCGGTTTCTTCTTAATGATAAAAGTATAAATAACAACTCCTGCCATACTTCCTATAAAATAAAGAAAAATAACGGAAAAGGCAAAACATTGATAAAGTATAACAGTTCCAATAATGATCAACAAAAAAGATAACAACGGTAGCGCTCCCTCTTTGCTGCCGCGACACAAAATAGGTTTTATATTACGCCAATTGGTGACTATAGACACACCAAAAATAGATGCGAATACCGATTTCAAGGCATCTTGAACAAATGCGTATCGGCTTACACTCAAATATACCGCAGACAAAACAAGTGTTATTGCCGTGCTGGGAATAATAAGCCCTAAAACTGATACAATGCTGCCGCGCCAACCGGCAAGTTTTCTGCCAATTAAAATAGTATAAGCCAAAATATTAATACCTGGAGTAATTTGGCCTATACCAACGATTGTAGTATACTCATCTTCAGTTAACCATCGATATTTATAAATAAATTTGTCCTGTATTAAAAATTGTGTAACAGCACCCCCTCCGAATGAAGTAACACCTATACCACACCAAATAAAAAAAAGTTTTCTCATGGAAAAAGTAAAATTATTAATATTTTTCATATAAACATCCTTTACAGTTATATCTCAAAAAATCTTTTATAATCTGCCAGACTAAATGATAAAATTTTTTTCTATACCATTTCAAACAAAACGATAGAACTGCTGCAGGAACAGATTAATCTCATAAAGGCACCTCAATGTGATCTTCTTACTTCTGTGAACTGGCAAAATACTTATCTATGAATAAAAATAATTACGTGCAACAGCCATAATTTTAAATAATCTCCACTTCACCAGCAGACATATCCACCTCATTGCGCAGCATACCGGTTAATTATAATGCATAAACATATACACGTAAAGATTTTATAAAGATTATTATCATCCCCATTACTGCTATATACTAACTGATAAAACATGTATGATTATCAGTGTGACAAAAATCGACACGTCAGCGCATATGCATATATTTTACTAAAAAATAACCAAATCTTAAACTAATGTATAGGAATGTATTGTATCATGAAAAAAGCTTAGCATTACCAGTATGGTTTTTTATTATTTTGTACATAATTAAGTATAAACAGGAATGGTTTATCTTTAGGAGGGATTTCATTAATGCTAATTAAAAAATCAAAAAAATCCAATCTATTTACTCAATTTTTTCTGCTCAGTTCACTAATAGCTGCCGGAAGTGTATCAATCCAACCGCCTGTTTTAGCGGCACCCCGCAATATCACCCCTATTAAATATGTAGTTGTTATTTTTGATGAAAATGAATCATTTGATCACTACTTTGGAACATATCCTTTTGCTGAAAATACATCGAATGAACCATTATTTTTTGCATCACCGGATACTCCTGCAATTAATGGATTGACTCCGGCATTATTAACGCACAACCCCAATCAGGCAAATCCGAAACGCTTTAGCCGTTCACAAGCCCACACCCAAGATTTCGACCATGGTTATACCGCTGAACAAAAATCTTTCAACGGTGGTTTAATGGACAAATTCATTCAATATGATGGACACGGAAATGCTGATGTAATGAATTATTATGACGGCAATACTGTCACCGCTTTGTGGAATTTAGCACAACATTTTACAATGAATGACAACTATTTTGGTGCCAATTTAGGTCCGTCAACTCCGGGAGCTATCAATGTCATTTCTGGTAATAACCATGGCGCCACTGTTTATAGTGCCAATAAAGCCCAAAATGGTGTAGAAATCTCTCCCGACGACAAAAATTTTCCCCAAAAAGCAGTTACTAAAACTGGCACACTATATGGAGATATCGATCCATATTATGACTACGCCTCGAAAAAAGAAACGGTTTCCATGTCTGGTACCAATATCGGTGATTTATTAAATAAAAAAGATTTAACCTGGGGATGTTTTTTTGGCGGATACGATGATCCCACCGCTACACACAAAAATATTGCCGGTGAAAATATTGTTGATTATATTCCCCATCACGAACCATTCCAGTATTACGATCCTACTTCCAACCTACAGCATGAACGCCCCACATCAGTCGCCATGATTGGACATACTGACCGTGCCAACCACCAGTATGATATGACTGATTTTTGGGCAGCAGCAAAATCAGGTAATCTGCCTAATTATTCATTTTTAAAAGCACCTGCATATCAAGACGGCCACCCTTCTTATTCAGATCCAATCGGTGAACAACGCTGGCTGGCAGAAACTATCAACAAATTAGAATCCCTGCCAACATGGAAAAACACCGCTATCTTTGTCACTTATGATGATTCCGATGGTTGGTATGACCATGTTATGCCGCCCATCATAAATCATTCCCAAGATCCAGATATTGATACTGTCAATGCAGGGACTAATTCCCCATTAAATAATTATCAGGGACGTTTAGGCTACGGACCGCGTATGCCAATGTTATTAATCTCCCCATATGCTAAACACAACACCGTCATCCACACTATAGCTGACCAATCTTCAGTTTTAAGATTTGTTGAAGATAATTGGAACCTAGGCCGTATTGGAAATGGTTCTTTTGATACATTTGCCAGCTCACTTGACGATATGTTTGATTTTTCACCTGATTATTATAACCCGCCAGTATACCTTGATCCTGACAGTGGTGAACCTGTGGCACAAAATCAGCCTTTTAAAAAAGGAAATCAAATATATATGACTTTACAAGACTTAACACAAAGTCTCGACACAGTTCCCCACCATGATAAAGATAATACCTGGTTCATCTACAATAATCACTTAATCAGCGTTTCCAATAAAGAAAATGAAATAAAAGTTGATGAACAATTAATTACTAAAGATTCCCCTATCATAAGTAAAAACAATATCCAGTGGCTGCCAATAACTGATTTGTCTAAAACCCTTGGTATCAAACCAATAGAATATAAACCTAATGAAATATTATTTAAACAAATATCTCCTGTCAAGTCTTCAAACACCGCAGTTATTAAAAATGAAACTATAATACCAACAACAGCCGCTCACAAATCAATAGTTTTGGAAGCAAATAATGAAAAATCTGCTTTATCAGTAAGTGAACCTTTCAATGTTCCTACTCCCGCTGACAATAATACTCTCATAAACCAAATTATCAACGGTGCACAAACCGGTAAAACTTACAGTTTAAAGATAACGGCACCGGAGATGAAAAATACCACTGTTTATGTAAGTTTTATTAATGGAACTGTCGATACCAAAGGTACATTAACAGCAGGCAATACCGCCATACATTCAGATCCTGTTGCCATTTCTCTCGATAATAGTGGAGAAGCCAATCTTAATTATACTGTAGATACAGCTCCGACAAACTGGGATGCTTATGATAATGACAATATTATTATTACTAATTCACCCAGTAAGGCCGCTGCAACATATAAAAATGAAATAAGTGTTTTTAGTTGAACAAAAAAATATAATCAGCAACACGGTCGAGAGTGTAACCCATTCTGTGTAAACTCCATGGATTAATGCTG
>NZ_WIQU01000055.1 GCF_015732285.1 Pectinatus frisingensis | reverse complement strand
GATATTATTTTCGAATTAAATGTTAAAAATGATTATGAAAAAATTATTATTAAGAATATAAATGATACTTTTAGCTCTCTTGCTGAAAAACTTCCCGAGTATAAAAATATTGCACAAAATGGTGGATTAGGCTTGGGGGCAGCCTCTTCCAATTTGGATATGGGATTAAATTGGATTGCTATTAATATAAATTACTATAATGCAAGTTATAACGATCCCTCTTTTTTTGATACGGTAATAGACAGCTTACAGGCAGCAAAAAAATCTTTATTCACTGATCCGGCGGTCAAAAATGATTCTGAAAAGATGTCGGTAATCGGAACAACAAAGTTAATTGATTATATTACCGATATGTTTAAACAAGGAAAAGAAGG
>NZ_WIQU01000067.1 GCF_015732285.1 Pectinatus frisingensis | reverse complement strand
TGCTTAGAAAACGCATACAGCTGCTGGAAGAAAATGCTAAACATCCACATATTTTAAGGACTTCAGGAGGGGAGCAATTATTATCCAGTTCAAATGCTGAACCCCCATTACTTAAAAATAGAAGTGATAGTGTTTCAGCATTGATAGAACAAATAGAAAAAAATAAAGATGCAATTAATGATGCATATTTTAAAAAAGATCCTGTAGATACTAATGATATAGCTTCTATAAATTCTAATGGTGAACAAATTAAAAATATTGCCGCTAATGGGCAACAAAATGTACAAGAGGCAATTGTTAATCCTTTAACAGTAGAAAATAATGACTTGCCGGCAGCACAGCTTAGTAAACCAACAGCTGCCGATACCAATAAATCAGATCCTAAATTGAATGGTGATATTACTGCTGATATTATTTTCGAATTAAATGCTAAAAATGATTATGAAAAATTTATTATTAAGAATATAAATGATACTTTTAGCGAGCTTGCTAAAAGATTACCTGAGTATAAAAAGATGGAACAAAATGGTGCAATGGGTTTTGGGACAGCTGCTTCAGATTTAAATATGAGCCTAAATGCCATTGCTATTAATATAAATTACTATAATGCAAGTTATAATGATCCCTCTTTTTTTGATATGGTAATAGACAGCTTACAGGCAGCAAAAAAATCTTTATTTACTGATCCGGCGGTTAAAAATAATTCTGAAAAGATGTCGGTAGTCGGAACAACAAAGTTAATTGATTATATTACCGATATGTTTAAAAAAGGGAAAAATGGTGAAGCTCTTAATGAATTTAATCATTGGGAGGATTCTCAGAACATATTAGTTAATGAATTTGGCGGTGATAGTGGTGATTCTTTAGCGACAATTGATGATAAAGCATTATCCTG
>NZ_WIQU01000024.1 GCF_015732285.1 Pectinatus frisingensis | reverse complement strand
ATAAAGGGCGATACTGTAAAGAATAATCTGCTTAGAAAACGTATACAGCTGCTGGAAGAAAGTACGAAACAATCTAATACTGTAAAAACTACCAGTGTCCATACACTACTATCCGGTTCAAATGATAATACACCAATAATTGATGCTGATACAAATTCAGCAATAATGGCACTGCTGGGGAAGAGCAGCAGTACAGATAAAACAGCCGTTGCGGAATGCAATTATGATGATGATAACTTAAAAGCATTAAGTGACTATCTGAATTCTACCGATAAACCAATAATAGATGTTACGGCTAACGGGCAAAAGCCGACAGAAGAAGTTATTACTTTTGTGAAAAAAATAGGAGAAAAGACTGTATTATTACGTTATGATAAATCAGCGCTTTCTGCTGGTGAATCAGATTTGGAATTTACTGCCAATGGTATTGATGCTAAAGCATTAATAAATTTGGCGGGAAAAGAAGCAGCAGAAAATGAAATTGTTGAGGGTGTTAATGATGTTTTTAAAGAATTAAAGTACCGTATGCCGGAATTTAAAGCAAGGGAATTAAATGGTCAGATGGGCTTTGGTACTGCAACAGCAGATTTGGCAGGCTATTTAAACTGGATAGCTGGAACCATAAATGTTTATAATAAATATTATGATGATAAATCTGTTTTTGATGCAGTAATAAATTCTTTACAATCAGCTAAGCAATCTTTATTCAATGATACAAAGGTTCAAAATGATCCTCAAAAAATGACAATAGTAGGAACAACAAAATTAATTGACTATATTACTGATATGTTT
>NZ_WIQU01000014.1 GCF_015732285.1 Pectinatus frisingensis | reverse complement strand
CTCCTATACTGTAATTTTATTTTAATATTTTTTAGGAAATTTCTCATTTTGTTTTACTCTATTTATATGCTAGCACCAATTCTACTTTCGGTAATAGACAGATTTATCTTATCTTCAAAAACTTTAGTAGGTTTTTTATATCCCAATTACACAAAGATTTAATACCACACCCGATTATTTTCGTCGTTTCCTCTTGATACAAGCCGCGGACTAATCGGACTTTTTTTAAACTAATACTTGACATTAGACACTGGTAAATAGTATTCTTATAAAAGATGGTGTATATACACGCAATTTGTATGTAATAATAAAATGGAGGTGATATATCTGTGGAGAAACAGGCAAGTGAAGTAGCTCCTAAACAATCTAATCGTTGCAATTGCATGAATCTTCGCAGGGCATCCAGAGCAATTACTCAATTTTATGATGATACACTAAAACCAAGCGGACTCACGGTCACTCAATTGTCTCTATTGCGACATCTCGGAATGCTGAAAACGGCTACTATTAGTGAACTGGCAAAAATGGTACAAATAGATCGTACTACGTTGAATCGAAATATGAAGCCATTGATCAGAGAGGGATTTATTGACATTAGACGGGGCAGGGATTCACGTACACGACAGATCGCACTGACAGCTCAAGGGAAAAATGCAGCAATCAGGGGTTGGAAACTATGGGAAGTGGCTCAAAAAACAATAAAAGAATATATGGGAAATAATGATTTGGTTAAACTTACTCAATTACTTTTAAAGGTGGAGAACATTGCGCACTATAACGGAAAAAATTAATATGGGTTAAAATTTTTAGTATTAATATCTGGTTAAATTAATATGGGTGTATATGCACGCATATTGTTTACAGAGGTAATGCAGTAATATTTTAAATGGAGTGAAAATAATATGTTATTAAGCAGCATACAGGAAAAAGTTAATGAGTTCGTTTTGAAAAGTCCTCTGAATATAATAGAACATCTTGAGTCTCTGTCTTCACCACCGATTTCCTATGCTCCTATGCGAATATATGAATTACCATTGATTGGTATTGCTAGTGCTGATGATTCACTATGGGATACATTTAAAAATATCAATATAATTGGACCTGCCCATAAGTCTCCTGGTGAATGGCTGCCTGGAGCCAAATCGGTAATTTCATATTTTTTACCCTATACTGAAAGAATACGTAAAGCAAACAGAATTGAAAAAATAACAGCAACTGAATGGCTTTATGGCCGCTGGGAAGGAGAAATGTTCAATCAGGCATTGCGGCAATTCATTATTAAGTTAGTAGAAAAAAATGGTAATAATGCATTAGCACCTGTTTTGGATAAACGATTTGCTGTTGACAATCTTCGTGCAAATTGGTCAGAACGACATGCTGCGTTTGTGGCGGGATTAGGAACCTTTAGCTTAAGCAGGTCGATGATTACCCTAAAAGGCACAGCTGGTCGATTTGGTAGTGTAATAATTGATTCGCCATTAGACTTAACGCGGCGAGCCTATACACAATACGATGAATATTGTATAAAATGTATGGCTTGCGCCAGACGTTGTCCGCCTCAGGCTATTAATAACAAGGGGAAAGATAATGAATGCTGCAGAATGCATTTGTACAAGGAAAAGGAAATATATAATCCCCGCTATGGCTGTGCTAAATGTCAAACAAAAGTACCTTGTGAAGATAAAATACCGGTCAATTTGGTAAAAAGCAATTGAAATATAATGCCTGAATTGAAGTAATAATATTCTGTTGGATATAATTTAGAGAAGAGCACCTGAAATTTAAAAGGAGTGTATAGAATGGAATTGATAACAATAGATCAAGAAAAATGTATTCAATGTGGGGCCTGCGTTAAGGAATGCCCATCATTTGTTTTAAGTATGGGGAGAACCGGTCCGGAGGTAGCAGCGGCCCAATCCTGCATTGCTTGTGGTCATTGTGTTGCCATATGTCCACAGGCAGCAATTGATTATAAAAAGACACCATTGTCTAAACAACTGGAATTAGCTGATTATCCCCAATTAAATGCGAAAGAATCGGAGTTATTTTTGCGGTCCCGCCGTTCAATTCGCAGTTATTTAAAAAAAGCAGTTCCAAGAGAAGAATTGGTTAAACTTGTTAATATAGCTCGATTTGCACCAACAGCAAGTAATTCACAAAGCATATCATATGTAATTATTGATGACAGGAAAATATTGGATGCGTCAGTTGAAATAGTAATTGATAAATTGGAAAGTGATAATACATTAAAGCGGAGATTTACGCACTATTTGAATGAATACCATAAAAATGGAGTTGATGTTATTCTCCGTAATGCACCCAGTCTCATCTTAGCAACAGCTGATATGAATTTCCCGCGAGGTAGAGAAAATTCCATTTTTTCCTTAGCATACTTGGAATTATATGCGCCAACACTTGGCCTTGGTTCATGCTGGGCTGGAATTTTAGAAGTTTTAGCGCTTGATATAAAATCTCCTTTGCTTAAGTTATTTCATATTCCTGAGGGTAGAAAGATTACCGGAGCAGTAATGGCAGGATATCCTCAATACAAATATAAGCGATTAGTGGAAAGAAATCCGTTGAATGTTGATTTTTATGAAGAAATATGAAAATCGGTTGATTAGATTATATATTTTATACAGATATTTATAGGTTTTTTATAATTGTAGATACATTGGCGTTTTTGATAACATAAAAAATGTTATCAAAATTTTTGGGACATAAAATTATTAAAGGATAATAAAATACCTCGAGTTTCCAGTATATATCATATATACTGGAACTCGAGGTATTTTATAGTAAATGATTAATTAGCATGTAGTAAATAAAAAATTGGCATTAATAAAATTCAAATGTCTGAATTGAAAAGTGAACCAACTGCTGTGGCACTACTTGTAGAAGAATCATTAAATTTGTCAAGCTGATTGATTGATGATGAGTTGGTGTTAGAATTTCCGTTGGAATCATTTGAATTTGGTGGGGGAACTTTTGTTTCTGAAATAATTTTTTTCCCCTGTGTGACGACAATCAACAAGGAACCATCAGATAGTGTTTCAGTGGTAGTCGTGACGGCATTGTCTCCTTTAGAGCTGCCGCCTGATGAAGATGATGCTCCGCCAGATGACTTAGTAGACATTGTATTGGTTGATTTCGCTGCTGATACCGTTGCCGTTGGTTGGGTATGCGTTGCCAAAATTGAAGATAAATCACTAAGTGCATTAATACTGCTCATTATATTAACCTCCTTTTACAATTTATTCCCATTTTTGTAAAATGGGTTGTAAATTATATCAACAAATATTGATATATATAAGGAGTACCGCAGTCATTGCGGATTGGCAATATAAATATTGTCATGTACTATTACATCATGTTTAAAACTCCATTTATTATATCGTGATTAGTAATGTGAATCTTAATACCAGCAATAAAATAATCAGAAATTTATAGATCAATAAGAATTTGTGCCGTGATATTTACAATTAGATTATTTATGGTATGTTTGATATATATTGATAGGTGTTTGTAAGACTGCTGTTGTGAAAATTGGTAAAAATATCAGTGCATTTTATGTTATTCTTGCGGTACAAACCACAGGCCGTTATTGTGTGTATTTATATATTGTTTAAATTCGTCAGAATGATAAGCTGCAGCGATATCCTTAGCCCAACGGCTGTCTTTGTTTTTTTCATTGACTACCACCTGCAAAAGCAGATGAGGTAGAATATCTTCCTTTAAAAGGGCTGTAGACGGATCGATTTTTGCATTATATATTATCGAACCAGTTATGACAATGTAGGCAAAATCACTTCGTACCGCAGGAATATTAAGTGATTTCATTTCAGTGAACTGAAGATTATGCGGATTGTCAATTATATCCTGTTGCGTAACTGTTGATAAGTCCTTACCTGGATCGAGCTTTATCCATCCGGCCTTTTGCAGCAATGCATAAGCACGTGCCGTATTAGAGGCGTCGTTGGGCACTGCTATGCGGTCACCGTCGGCAATTTGGTCCAGGGTATTCTTTGAACCTGGATAAATTCCGGCAGGAACTGTGGGGATCGGTGTGATTGCAGACAAATGACCATTCTGTTTTTCGTTGAAGTTTTCCATGTAAGCCGTGTGTTGTTCTACATTAAAATCAACTTCTCCCTCATTCAGTGCAATGTCGGCCTGCAATAGGTCTGACATATCCTTTCCCGTTATTTTATAACCTTTTTTTTCAAGGATTGGTTTGATTCCCTGCTCGAATAATTCGGAGTATGGACCCTGCGATTTGCTGTAAACCAAATCTTTTTTTGTATTACTGGAACCGGTATCATTGCTACAGCCAGTCAGCATAAAGATACTTATTGCGGCAGACAGTAATACCACGGTTAGTTTTTTTAATTTCATAGTTATTCTCTCTTTCTACAGTATATAAAGAAATAAATCAATCAATATCCGCGAGCCTTGGCAGAAAAATAATTTCCGATAGATTGTATTATTTGGACAAAGACAATCAAAACTATAACAGTAAAAAACATCAGGGGAAAATTAAGACGTTCGTAACCATATGTCAATGCCAGATCTCCAACTCCGCCGGCGCCTATGGCACCGGCCATGGCTGTGGCACCAATAAGTCCTATTGTTCCTGTAGTCACGGACAGGATCAATGAACCACGTGCTTCCGGCAGAATGAAATGCCATACGATTTCAAAATAAGATGCCCCCATGGCTTGGGCTGCCTCAATAATACCTTTATTTACTTCTAAAATGGAGTTTTCAAATAATCTGGTTAGGTACGGTGCAATAAAAATCACCAGCGGTACTAAAGCTGCCGTTGTTCCGACACGGGTTCCTACCAGTATTTTTGTCAGTGGTAAAATAAATACCATCAGAATGATGAAAGGTACACTGCGGATAATATTAACACCGGTATTTATCACCGTATAAACAATATGATTTTTTAGTATTCCACCCGGGTTGGTCAGCATCAATGAGACAGATAGAATAATAGCTGTGGCTGTACCTATTGCCAAAGAGATGAATACCATATATAGTGTTTGCTCAGCTGCCAGTATTATCTGTGAATAAGGAACTCCTAAATTTATCATAATCTGACCTCCTGCCATTGTATTTGATGACTGCTGATATAGTCTGTAATTTTTTTGATTTCGAGATCATCACCAATTATCTGCACAATAAAAATACCTAGTACAGTTTTCTGCAGTTCATTGACCGAAGCGAACAAGATATTTGTTTCGGCGCTGTAATTTTTGTTGACATGATACAATATATTATTTTGTGCATTGTTGCCAAGAAATCGAATTTTAATAATTCTATAGTAGCGTGGATCATTTTTCAGTTTATTTTGAATGATAGCCGGTATTTTGTCTGGAATTACTGTCCTGATAAAGCGCCTGGTCATCTGCTGCCGGGGATTGCTAAAAACCTCCAGAACGGAGCCGGTCTCCACGATACAACCCCTTTCCATGACCGCTACTTGGTCACAGATGCGTTGTATAACATTTATTTCATGTGTCACAATCAGGATCGTAATATTAAATTCTTGGTTGACTTTTCGCAAAAGATGCAGGATGGATTCTGTTGTCTCTGGATCCAAGGCACTTGTCGCTTCGTCACACAGTAAAATGGAAGGATCTGTTGCCAGTGCACGAGCTATACCGACACGCTGTTTTTGTCCACCTGATAACTGAGCCGGATAGGCATTCCTTTTATCTGACAATTCGACGAATTTTAGCAACCGGGAAATGCGTCGGTCGATCTCATTTTTATCAATATGGTTCAAAATCAGTGGAATTGCTATATTTTCATAAACTGTTTTAGAATTCAGCAGATTGAATTGCTGAAATATCATTCCAATGTCCTTACGTACTTTTCTTAGCTCACTGAATGATAATTTGTTAATATTTTTCCCATCAATTTCAACATGACCATTCGTAGGGGTTTCCAACGCATTGACCATTCGCAGCAATGTAGATTTACCTGCTCCACTGAACCCTATTACACCAAATATGTTCCCGGTACGGATTTCCAGCGATACATGTTTAAGTGCATCTATCCTCTGTTTTTTCACAGTAAAAATTTTACTGATGTCAACAAATTTAATCATATTAATAACCCCGGGCTTTCTATTTTTTAATCTGTTCGAGTGCATGAGCTGACAGCTGGGCCATATATTCGGCAGTAGGAAAAAGTGCCGCCGAATCAATTTGAAAATGAGGATTATGGTTTGGATAGGATAAGCCTGTTCCAATTAAGACAAAGACACCTTTGATTTTTTCTTGGTAAAATGCAAAATCTTCACCACCTAGTGAATCCGGTGAGGGTTCGACAATTAAGCCATTTTGTTGCGCTATCTTTTCGGCGAATTTTGTCCATTCCTTGTCATTGGCCGTTGCTGGCGGACCGTCATGCCAGATGATTTTGGCCGTCGCCCCATAAGCTTTAGCAATATATTCCGATAAATCATAAATCCTTTGCCGGACCATATTGCGATCATTTGTCTTTAAAGTACGTGTGGTACCTTCTAAGTAAACTTGCTCAGGTATAACATTCCAGGTATTGCCGCCTTGAAAATGAGTGATACTGATGAGGTCGGCGGCAAATGGATCCGCATTGCGGCTTACTACAGATTGGACTGCTGTTACAAAAGCGGAAGCAGCTACAATGGGGTCAATACCGTTTTGGGGATGTGCTGCGTGAGTACCCTCGCCATTGAAGATAATTTCGAAGCGATCCACCGCTGCTGTTACGGCTCCAGCTCTGATAGCAGCAACTCCTACAGGAAACAGTGAGGAACTATGCAACCCAAAAATGACTTGTACATCCGCCAATACGCCTGTTTCTAAAATCTTCAGTGCACCGCCTGGTGCTTCTTCACCTGGCTGGAATATAATGCGTACAGTACCCTTTAATTCTTTTTCATGTTGCTTTAATATATATACTGCGCCCAGGATAGAAGCTGTATGAAAATCGTGACCGCAGGCATGCATTTTTCCATCTGTTTGCGATTTATATGATAAAT
This sequence comes from Pectinatus frisingensis, assembly GCF_015732285.1. Classification (GTDB taxonomy): domain Bacteria; phylum Bacillota; class Negativicutes; order Selenomonadales; family Selenomonadaceae; genus Pectinatus; species Pectinatus frisingensis. The sequence continues at coordinate 150,442 of NZ_WIQU01000014.1, read as the reverse complement.
CAGTCTCTTCTTGAACAGGCAGAGCATCGATATCACAGCGGATTGCCACAATCGGCGGCTGACCGGTACCTACTTCTGCTACAAGTCCTGTCTGCAGCGGCAGATTAATAATATCGATACCTTCCGCCTGCAGATTCTGTCTGATACGCGCTGTTGTGTTGAATTCCTCATAGGACAGCTCCGGATGTGCGTGAAACCAATGGAATTCACTTATTATTTTTTCTGCAATTTTTTTGGTGTTCATAGAATATTCAACCTGCCTTTTTAAATGATAGACGATACATAAATTTTCCTTAAAATAAAAGACTGGGTCACAAAGCTACACTATCAATAACATTTATATAAAATGTCATTGATAATATACTTTATAGCCCAGCCTTCATTTTTTATGATCAACCGTGTTTAATATATTTATAATATTAGATATTATACTAACTGAATACTTTTTTTTTGTCAATAATAAACTTGTCCTGAAGAGGTTAGAATGGTAGATTTTTCAGTATTGCAGGCATTATATAATTTCTAATTTAATGAGATATGGAATCAGTGGATATTGGAATAATTATTCCGGTTTATTTTTTATATATTATTACCGGATTCATCAATAATATCAATAGTTTTAATCATAATAATAAAACGGACCTCATTTGTAAGGCCCGTTTTTATGTAAAATCACAATTTATTGCTGATTAAATAAGTAAGGGGTGTTATAATCAACAATAAATTGGTGATGATGGCTATAATTCAGTTGTCTGACGTTCAATAACTAAATTATAGCATTGTCATATTGTAAATGTATGGCAGCAATGTGACATTTTCCTGAAAATAAAGTGAAATTTATGAAAGGGCACTTTCCTGGATATAAAAAATTTTTTTATCGGCGTCCATATAGACTTTTGTTCCTTCCGGGATAGTAATGTTATATCGGCCATGACCGATAGGAAGTCCTGCAAGGATAGGAATATTAAGTGGTAATAACCTATCCGCTATTATATCTTCTACAGTAAAATCCCCTGCTTTTTTTGCTCTACAATTACTCCATTCACCAAGGATAATACCACGCACTTCCCGAAGCTTACCTGAACTTAAAAGCTGTGTCAGCATTCTGTCAATTCGGTAAGGGGATTCACTTACATCTTCAAGAAATAATATAGTATTTTTGGTTTCGATTTCATAAGGAGTAGCCAATAGAGCTGTTATCAAAGATAAATTGCCGCCGATAATTTTGCCACTGGCGGTACCGGAAGATAATGGCTGCAGCGGCGGCATATCGTTTGCAGCCATTATCTGACCAACTGGTTCAGTTGAGCAGAGTGCTTTAGTTAAGTATTCTATGTTGTAGTCAGCAGAACTTGAGCACAGCTGTCTGGACATGGGGCCATGAAAGGTAATGAGACCGCATTTTTTTTGAATGGCAAGATGAATAGAGGTGATATCACTAAATCCAATAAATATTTTAGGATTATTCTTTATTGCTGCATAATTTAGTTTTTCTAAAATTCGTGTGGCTCCATAACCACCGCGGCTGCAGAATATGGCATCAATAGTATCATCCATAAAAAAGTTATTGATATCGGCGGCTCTGTGGTCGTCTGATCCGGCAAGATATGATTTTTGTTCATAGGCATGCTGTCCTATTTTGATTTTATAACCTTTGTTTTTTAACATTGCTGACATATGTTCAATCTCATCTTTAGCAATACCACTTGCTGGGGATATTATACCTATCGTATTTCCTTTTGTTAGTTTATGGGGTTTTATCATTATGTATTGTTTCCTTATAATTATTTTTTGACATACCATTTTCTTGATTTTTAGCGGTTGTTCGTAATTTTACAAACAAATAAAAAGGGATACCGCTAAGCATAAGTAAAAATCCCCACATAACAGCTTCAGCTCCGGTACAGTATACTGCATATGTGGAATATAATAAAGCCAAAAGAGGAACAAATCCATTTTTAATGAAATTAAAGATGGTGATTTTATTACCTTGTTGCCGTGCAATCAAAATATCAGCAGCAGCAACAAATATATATGGTGGTAAGGCGGCCATTGTTGCCAGCAGCATAATAAATTCATAAGCGGCGTTGAGACCTTTGAAATAGTTCATAGAAATGAGTCCTACTGAAAGAAAACTGCTGATCATAATGGAGGCGGCAGGTGTATTATGTTTTTTGTCTAACTTGGAGAATATCGGAGGGAATAGATTGTTTTTAGCTGCAGAGAATGCGGAGCGGGAGGCAACTATTATTCCACCATTGGCACAGCCGAGGGTGGAAATGATTACGGCAGACGCAATAAACAGTCCGCCCCACATACCGCCGGTCATTTTGTCCAGCATGTCAGCGATAGGTGCTTGAGATTGGGCAAGTTGGTCTTGAGGCAATATGCCGGTGGATAAAGTGCTGATTAGTAAATAAATTATAACTAAACCTAATGTTCCCCAAATTGTTGCCCATTTAATATTCTTGCGCGGATTTTTAATTTCACCACCAGCTGTCGTAGCACTTTCTATGCCGGTGAACGACCACATAGTGATAGCAATCGCAGCCGATAATGAGATAAATGGATTTGAGCCATTTTTTTCGATAGACATTTGTGAAACCGTATGGAAATTGGCTGCATCAAAATACCATGCTGCAAGAATCACAAATAGTAATAGCGGCAGCAATTTGCATATGGTTGTTATATTAGATACCAGCATGCCCTGTTTTATTCCCTTTATATTTATATAAGCTAAGCAGCAAAACATAGCACTGCCAACTAAAAAGGACAGTAAATTATTAGTACTGAGTACAGGAAAAAATTTGCTCATATATCTTAAACAAGCAATGATAAGTGTGGCTCCCCCGGTCGTTTGGGCAATCCAATAAAACCATGCAACAAAAAAAGCAGCAAGATCTCCAAAGGCAGCATGAGTATATTCTACACAGCCACCTGTTTTAGGTATTTTATTGGCCATGTCGGCAAAACTCAGGGCAATCATAATCGCTCCCAGCGCAGTTATGATCCAGGCAATTATTGAAATAGTGGGAGAAGATGCTTTAGCCAGATTTTGCGGAGCTAAAAATATTCCTGATCCCATAGTACTGCCGATTACAAAAAGTGTAGCAGTGCCAAGCCCAATTTCCCTTTTTAATCCGTCGTCAGTGTGTCTTTTTTCCATTTAACGGCCATCCCTCTCTAAGTTCTCAATTATAGTGGAAGAATAAATAAAATAATTTAATTTATGATAAATCGGGCAATAATAATTTGCATAACATCCCCGGTTAATATAATGAAGCAGCCTATAATTAATATTAATTTTAATTATTCTAACACTTTTAACTAAGAAATGAATGGTGTTTAATGCTTAAATAATTAGCACTTTTTGCAATATCTGGTATGATATTATGAAAAATATGAGACAATATTAGAACAACGGGAAATTACTTTTTGACAGTATGCAGCAGTTTACCTAGTATATGTAAACCGGTGCCGATTTGCTGCAGGGAAAGTGTTGCAAAGCTTATCCTGACATGTTGCTGGTCGGTATGGCGTGGATAAAAATTAGAACCATCGGTTATCAGCAGTTTATTAATTTTAGCTAACTGACACAGTTTAGCTGCTGTTATATACTCGGGCAGTTCTAACCAGAAAGAAAGGCCGCCGTGCGGATTGTCCCATTTTACAGCCGGCGGCAGACATTGCTGGACTGTGTTACGGGCAAAGTCAAATTGAATATTATAAATTCTGCGGATGTCATCAATATGTTTCTGCCATAATCCTTCCCGTAGATATAGATCAAAGATACGCTGTGTGAAACCAGATGTCGAAATATCAGCGATATATTTGGCTTCTAGCAGTTTTTGGGACAGACCTTCGGGCATGTTTAAAAAAGCTAAACGCAGTCCAGGCATGAAAATTTTAGAAAAACTTTTAATATAGATTATCCTGTCAGTACGATCCAATGATTTTAAAGGAAACAAAGGGTTTTTACGATAGGATAGCTCACTTATATAATCATCTTCTAAAATAAAAATATTATAGTAGTCGGCAAGCTTTATTAATGCATTTCTTTTTTCAAGACTATAGGAACAACCAGTCGGATTTTGCAGTACAGGCATTATATAGATGAGTTTTGGATGAAATTGTTTTAACTTGTTTTCCAATATATCAAGATTAATACCGTCTTTTTCCAAAGGAATGTCTATTATCTTTGCTCCATTGGCAAGAAAAGAGGCAATGGCACCGGGATAAGTAGGAGATTCTGTAAATACATAGTCACCGTGGTTAAGCAACGTACGGGCAACAATATCAATGCCCTGCTGGGCACCAGAAATAATTTGGATGTTATTAACATTTGTTTTGATGTGGTTTTTTCTTAAATAAGCAGTTATAGATTCACGTAACGGAATAAAACCTTGGCTTTCTTGATAACTAAAGGCACGCCCCTGATCACGGTCCAATATTTTTATGAGAATTTTTTTCAATTCTTCAACGGATACAATATCAGGATTAAGAGCAATACTGCTCATATTTATAGTACCGATGATGCTGTCCTTATCAGTTATGTCAGTGAGATATATATTGGAAGTGTCAAATTCATAGGAAAGAGCTGAGTGGGCAGTCACTGGTTGTTCAGAAACGTAACTGCCACTGCCGGCTGTCGAAAAAATGAAGCCATTTTTCTCAAGTTCCCTGTAGGCATTTACGACAGTACCGGCATTGATAGACAAATAAGCGGCTAGTTTGCGCACCGGGGGCAATTTATAACCAGGGGCAAAATATCCGGAACGGATCATTCGTAAAAGTTCATCATATAACTGTATGTATAAAGGTTTTTTGGTCTTTTTTGATAATTGTATCGACACAAAATTGCTATTCATCTTGTATAATCTCCATCATTTTGTTAAAATAAGAAAATTTATTAAAAAATGTACTATATTGTATCAGTACACTTGCAATTTTAATAGATTTTAATAATTTGTCAATGAGGGAGACAACAATATGGAAGAAAGATATCAGTTAAACAAAAATTTGGCTCAAATGCTTAAGGGCGGGGTGATAATGGATGTAACTAACGTTGAACAGGCAAAAATTGCCGAAAATGCAGGTGCTGTGGCAGTAATGGCCTTGGAACGTGTTCCGGCAGATATTCGTCGGGAAGGCGGGGTCGCTCGCATGTCAGATCCTAAAATGATTCGTGAAATAAAAGCAGCAGTTTCCATACCGGTTATGGCTAAAGTAAGGATCGGACACTTTGTGGAAGCACAGATTTTGGAAGCTATAGGAATTGATTATATTGATGAATCGGAAGTTCTCACTCCGGCCGATGATGAAAATCACATTGATAAATCAACCTTTAAGATACCATTCGTCTGCGGGGCAAGAAATTTAGGCGAAGCCTTGCGGCGTATTGGAGAAGGAGCTTCAATGATAAGGACTAAAGGTGAAGCAGGTACAGGAGATGTCATCGAAGCCGTACGACATATGCGTACGATGACAAGTGACATGCGTCGTGTACAAACAGCTTCACAAATGGAACTTATGCATATTGCCAAGGAATTTGGAGCACCATTTGATCTAATTAAATACGTGCATGATAACGGAAAACTACCAGTAGTGAACTTTGCTGCCGGTGGTATTGCCACTCCGGCAGATGCGGCGCTTATGATGCAATTGGGAGTGGATGGCGTATTTGTCGGTTCGGGTATTTTTAAATCTGGTAATCCGGCCAAGAGAGCTAAAGCTATTGTAGAAGCTGTTACTTATTATGATGATGCAGTAAAATTAGCCAAGATTTCTGAAGATTTGGGTCCAGCAATGGTTGGCATTAATATTGAAGATATCCCGGCGGAAAACCACTTGGCTAATCGGGGCTGGTAGAATGAAAACCATTGGGGTATTGGCGCTGCAAGGAGCTGTAGCAGAACATTTGGATAAGTTAGAGCAGATTGGAACAGCAGGGAAAAAAGTGCGGACAATCAATGAATTGCAGCAAATAGACGGACTAATAATACCTGGTGGTGAGTCGACTGCGATAGGTAAGCTGTTGGACGATTTTGCTTTAACGGAACCGCTGGAAAAATTGATTAAAGATGGACTGCCGGTATGGGGAACATGTGCCGGAATGATTTTGTTGGCAAAAAGAATTTGCGGACAGGAAAAAACATATTTAAATGCAATGGACATAAGTGTGCGGCGTAATGCTTATGGTGGACAGTTGGACAGCTTCATTACCACATGTCAGATACCTGCAATTGCGTCTGGAAAATTGCCATTGGTGTTTATTCGTGCGCCATATATACAAGACATCGGTAAAACTGTAAAAATATTAGCTGAGGTTGGAGAAAATATAGTAGCGGCAAGGCAGGACAATATGCTGGTGACTTCATTTCATCCGGAATTGACACATGTAGATGATTTTCATAAATATTTCAGGCAAATGTGCTGTCAATAAATAACAGTCATCTTATTTTATGCGGTGTATATTGGCAGAAATCATGGTAACTGACAAAGTGTTGCTTCATTTTATGTTTTTATTTCTGAACGGACAGATTTTTATTGAAGTATATTGTCGAAATTTTATTGACAAGCCCCAAATAGATGGTATAATCAATAGATAATAAATGTGTTTGACTGATTAGAAAACTAAAGGTCGAGGCGTACAACGGTATGCTTTGGCCTTTTTTCTTTCACATTTTACGAAATAGGGAAAAGGGGTAATAAGATATGAGTGAACATGAATACAAATTTGAGACTTTACAGCTGCATGTAGGGCAGGAAAAAGCCGACCCGGCAACTGATTCACGTGCAGTACCGATTTACCAGACAACATCATACGTTTTCAAGGACAGCCAGCAGGCAAGTGATCGATTTGGCCTTAAAGATGCAGGAAACATATATGGACGTCTTACCAATACGACCCAGGATGTTTTTGAACGGCGTATTGCAGCACTTGAAGGCGGTGTAGCGGCATTGGCAACAGCTTCTGGTGCAGCTGCCATAGCGTATGCGTTTCATGCTTTGGCACATGTCGGGGACCATATAGTTGCAGCGACAACTATTTATGGTGGTACATATAACCTCTTGGAACACACTCTACCGGATAGAGGAATAACAACCACTTTTGTAAGTCCTGATGATGGAGCGGGTGCCTTTGATGCAGCCGTGCGCGAAAATACCAGGCTTATTTTTATTGAAACTGTTGGTAATCCTAATGCTGATATAATTGATATTGAAAAAATAGCAGCTGTAGCACATAAGCATAAGATACCATTGGTTGTTGATAATACTTTTGCCACACCTTATCAGGTTAAGCCATTTGATTATGGGGCTGATATTGTTGTTCATTCAGCAACAAAGTTTATTGGCGGACATGGAACAACTTTGGGTGGGGTACTCGTTGACAGTGGTAAGTTTGACTGGATTGCCTCGGGGAAATTTCCGCATCTTGTAGAACCTAATATCAGCTATCATGGTATTAGTTTTGCCAAAGATGTAGGAGCAGCGGCCTTTGCGGTATATGCAAGAGCACTGTTGCTGCGTGACACGGGTGCATGTATTTCACCATTTAATGCGTTTTTGCTTTTGCAGGGAACTGAAACCTTATCATTGCGCGTGGAAAGACATGTAGAAAACTCATTGAAAGTGGTTGATTTTCTCAGCAAACATCCTAAAGTTGATAAAGTAAACCATCCGTCTTTATCAGCTCATAAGGATCATGAGCTTTATAAAAAATATTTTCCGAACGGTGGAATTTCAATCTTCACTTTTGAAATAAAGGGTGGAGAACAGCAAGCACGCAAGTTTATTGATCATTTAAAGATTTTTTCTCTGCTGGCTAATGTCGCTGACGTAAAATCATTGGTTATCCATCCTGCCAGCACTACCCATTCGCAGATGAGTGCAGAAGAACTGCAGCAAAGCGGTATAACACCGTCGACAGTTCGTTTGTCAATTGGTACGGAACATATTGATGATATAATTTGGGATTTAAGTCAGGCTTTTGATGCTATATGATTATTGATTAAAATTAAACGCAGTAAATTTTATAGTATACTAAACACCAATATAATTAGATATTGTGTTGAGCAGGATACTGCAGACGAGGATATTCGGGATAATGCCTGAATATCCTCGTTTTGTTACCGGGGCAGTAATAAGCACCGATAAAAAACGTCTGAGTAGAAAATAAAATAATGAATAGCAGATGCTGAACAGATAACTGTAAGCCGTATAATTCTCAAAAGAATGTTGCGGCTTATTATTTTTTAGGGAGTGGTAATTAATGCAGGAAATAAAATGGACACCAAAAGAGTTAAAACTATTGAAGGCCAGCTCCTGTATTTTGCGGCTGCCATCCCATAAAATTATTTTCAACGAGGACAGCCAGGCAAATTATATTTATTACGTTGAAAGTGGACATATTAAACATTACCACAATACTGCCACCGGTAAGGAAATCATTGTTTCGATTTACTGCGATGGGGAAATAATTGGTTTGCCCGCCGTTTTGCTGGGAGAAACCCGCGGCGTCTTTGCCAAGACTATGGAGAACTGTGTGCTTTGGCAAATATCACGGATAAAATTTATGAAAATCCTTGAGGAGAATATAAATATAGCTGTTAAACTGATTATGATATTTTGCTCATATGTGAGGAACTATGAATATCGTCTGGAGGAACTAATGGTGGCTGACACCGAGGCAAAAGTCGCAAGTCTGCTTTGTCATTTAGTGGAATACAAGACAGATTCTCAAGACAAATATTATATAAATTATCGCATTACGCATCAAGAAATGGCAAACATGATCGGAGCATGTCGTCAGACGGTTACAGAAATATTGGGGCGATTTCAAGAAAGGGGTTGGATCAGAACTAACAAAAATAACGTTATAGAAATAACATCATGGGACGATATATATAGAATAAATTTACTAAAGGAAAAATAGAGATAAAACCAAGAATGCTGATTATAGAGCATTCATTAAATAATTGCTATGATAATGTCATCAACAGCTCAAAAAAATATTGAATAAATAGTCCTTCAGTTAACAACTTTCAAATATTGAAATTATGTATATAAATTTAATAAAGTAAATAATAAAATACGTGATTGTGTTTAATCTTAAATGAATTTATGTTTATTCAAAAAATATAAATGTGTTTTCAAAATTGACTTTTATAAAAATAAGTGTTAAAATTTGTAATTATGTTACTAATTTAATATTGTGATTCGAATGAAGATATTGGGAGAGAGACTGTATAGTCCGCCGAAGATGTTATGCTTTCAGGCAAAAGAACCATTATCGGACGAACCTCTGGAGAGCCTCGATAGAGCACCGAAGGAGCAACTCGGCATTTTGCCGATGAATCTCTCAGGTAAAAGGACAGAGTTAATAAAGTTAGCTATCCTTAGAGGTCAATTTACAATTGTATTTTGACCTCTTTCTTTTTGGCAGCCGCAGAGAAATTTTAGTAATTATTATAAAAATAAAGGCGGTATTAATATGACGGAAAAACAAAATTTATCAAGGGAGCTGAAGAATCGCCATGTTCAGTTGCTGGCTATTGGCGGGGCAATAGGCACAGGACTATTTCTGGGGTCAGGGCGATCTATTCATTTGGCAGGGCCATCCATTTTATTAGCATATATAATAACTGGGGTGGCGTGTTTTTGGGTCATGCGGGCGCTTGGTGAATTGCTGCTTTCCAACTTAAATTATCATTCTTTCGTAGATTTTGTTTATGAGTATTTAGGTGATAAAGCTGCTTTTATAACTGGATGGACATATTGGTTCTGCTGGATATCACTGGCAATGGCCGATTTAACAGCAGCAGGAATGTATATCCAGTATTGGCTGCCCAGCATTCCTCAATGGATTCCCAGTTTTGTTGTGTTAATGGTATTGCTGATTATGAATCTTACGGCAGTGAAAATATTTGGTGAAATGGAATTTTGGTTTGCACTGATAAAGGTAATTGCGATAGTATCACTGATAGCAGTGGGAATTATTATGATCATTAAAGGTTTTTCCACCAATATTGGCGTATCGACTTTTGCCAATTTGTGGAGTAACGGTGGATGGTTTCCCAATGGGTTAAGTGGCTTTATTCTTTCCTTTCAAATGGTGGTGTTTGCCTTTACAGGTATTGAACTGGTAGGCATAACAGCCGGTGAAACCAAAAATCCGGCTAAGGTAATTCCTTCAGCTATTAATAATATTCCGATAAGGGTAATTATATTTTATATTGGTGCATTAGCAATAATCATGAGCATATATCCTTGGACGGAGATCAGTCCTGATAAGAGTCCGTTTGTACAGGTATTTGCGGCAGTGGGAATAGCGGCGGCTGCTGGAATTGTAAATTTTGTTGTGCTTACGGCTGCAGCATCGGCATGCAATAGTGGTATTTTTAGCACTAGCCGTATGGTTTATTCATTATCACAAGAGGGAAATGCCCCGGAATCAATGAAAAAATTGACACATAATAATGTCCCATCCAATGCTACGCTGTTTTCTGCAGCAGTAATTTTGATTTCAGTAATTTTAAATTATGTTATGCCCAAAAGCGTGTTTGTATTGATTACCAGCATATCGACGATTTGTTTTATTTATATTTGGGCGGTTATGGTTATTTGCCATATGAAATATCGCAAGGCAAAACCAGATATAGCATCAGATATAAAATTTAGAATGCCTTTGTATCCATTTAGCAGTTATTTTATTTTTGCTTTTTTTGCTTTTGTTATAGTCATATTGGCTTTTAACGATGAAACGCGGGTGGCACTTTTTGTGACGCCACTGTGGTTTATTATGTTGGCATTTATCAAGGCCAGAATGAAAAGCAAAGATATTGTTGAAGGCGACTGGGTACGGCCGTAATGTGACAATGTAGAAATTAATAATATTACAGTGCACTTTTCCATTAATTTGATTGGAAAAGTGCATTATTTTTATAAATCCGTTTTGCATTGAAATAAATAATAAAGTAAAATAAATCTTTATATGGCTAATTTATGTGTTTTTTTATATTATGTGATAATGGAAAAATATAGTGGAGGACAGTAAAGCGTGCAGCAATTACCAAGTATTCAGCAGTTAGAAAATTTTATTATTTATGCTCGGGTAAAAAATTTCACCGCAGCGGCAAAGGAAGCTAATATAACTCAGGCAGCTTTTAGTTTTCAAATGAAAAAACTGGAAGAGTTACTCGGTGTTCAGTTGATAACACGAACTAATCGAGGTAGTGAATTAACTGCATCAGGAGAACAATTTTTGCAGCGCGTACAAAAAATTATCAATGAATTATCGAAATGTGTATATGATGTAAAAAAACTGCAAGGTAGAATGATCCCATTGAATGTTGGTACGTTGATGTCATTGGGAGATGTTTTGATGAATCAGCATTTAGCATACTTTCAGGAACATAATATAAATTTGCCGATAAATGTATACAATTTGGAAGCATATGAGTTGCTGCACCGGTTGAAAATTGGCAGGCTGGATGTAATATCGACTTTTTCCCTGCCTCAATTAGATACGACAGGATATGAAAGAGTATTTTTTGCTGATGAGAAGATGGTATATTATGCCCCACAGCTTTGTTTAAAAATAGAAAAAGTAGAAACCGCAGTTATCACTTCATATCCATTGGCACAATATGCACCACAGTATTTAATGAATTCGATAATTCATGATTATCTTATGATTAATAAGGCAGTGCCTCATGTACAGGCATGGTTGTCAACACCTTATGCAATAATGCATTATTGTCAGCAAAATGAGACAGGGGCAATCCTTTCTGAGCGATTGCTGAATGCAATGGGAATAAATGAAGGTTATTATGACATGCAGCCAGAATTTATTCTTAAATGTTACTTGATGTATAAATCTGATAATCCTAAGTATAAAATAATGAAAGTATTTATTGATCATATAAGAAATTTGTATAAAACATAATATAAAAACAATAAAGTCTTTCATTCTTCGAAAGAAATGATATCTGCCATAAGATTATATTATGGCAGATATCATTTTCTTTTGTTATACAAAGTTATTTTAAAAGTATATAATGGGCGATGTTAATTCATTTTAAAATAAAAGTGGAGATGGAATAATGAAGGGCAGGTCCTTGTTTAACAGAAATTTTATGCTTGATACGGGTATAAATTTTGTTGTGTATCTTATTTATTATTTATTGATGGTTATAATAGCTGTTGTGGCTAAAGATCAGCTGAAGGCTTCTTTGAGTGAAGCCGGACTGGCTTCAGGAATTTATATTTTAGGAACACTGATGGCCAGATTACAATTAGGAAAAGAAATTGAACTATATGGCAGGAAAAGAACATTATATTTTGGCATATTCTTTTATTTAATAACTACATTGATGTATTTTTATATTCCTAATTTAACTATGATGTATATAATACGGTTTTTGAACGGAATGGCTTATGGTGTTATTTCTACAGCCACAAATACGATAATTGCCAATTGCATTCCGGAAGAGCGCCGCGGTGAAGGCATAAATTATTATGGATTAAGTACCAGTCTAGCTGCGGCTATCGGACCGTTCCTCGGCATGCTGTTGATGATAGTGGCCAATTTTACGGTTATAATTGTCACTTGTGTGGTACTTATTGTGTTATGCGTAATAGGATGTTTTGCGCTTGATGTAAAGGAAATAAATCTTACGGCAATTCAGCGTAAACAGATGAAAAAGTATACATTTGATAATTATGTAGAATCACGTGTATTGATCATTTCAGTAATTGGCTTTTTGATGGGATTTGCCTATTCCAGTGTGTTAAGTTTTTTGGCTGCATATACTAGAGAGATAAATTTGGCTGACGCAGGTACGTTCTTTTTTGTAGTTTATGCAGTAGTGATTACAGTTACACGTCCGATTACGGGGGTCATTTTCGACCGTAAAGGGGAAAATTATGTTTTGTATCCCTGCTATGTTTGTCTGGCGGTCGGATTGTTTTTACTTAGCATTACGCATACATCGCCGATTCTATTACTTGCAGGTGTGTTTGTCGGACTGGGATATGGGACATTCATGTCTAACGGTCAGGCAGTGTGTATAAAACTCACCCCATCACATCGGGTAAGTGTGGCTTTATCAACTTACTTTGTGGCACTTGATTTTGGATTGGGAGTAGGTCCGTATATTTTGGGAAGCCTGCATTCAACATTGACTTTTCAAAATCTTTATGTTGTAGCTGCCTGTACGGCAGTAATATGTTTGATATTGTATTATTTGCTTTACGGCAGAAGAGCAGGTGGGCAGACAAGAATGGCCGCGCAGGAAGATACTTTGATTGATTACGAATGATTTGATATATTTCCCGATAAATTGTTTGGAAAGATATGGACAATATTTCGTATGATGGTTTTGTCCTTATAGTAAAAGCGCTGATAAAAATACAAGGCTGTTTCCAAAATATGGGGAACAGCCTTGTATTTATGTAAAAAGGATGAAAGTTGAATATATGTGAAATATTATGAGAAAGTATGTTTGTAAACTGGGAGTTTTTTAATTTATTGCTCTTGCGGAAAAACTGACAAGCTGTCATAATATGAAATGATTTATATAAGCCGGGAGGTGTTGAACATGAAACGCATTGTTAGTAATTTCAAGATAAAGGCAGCCATCGCAGGAATCATTGTAATTTTGATAAGTTGTGGTACATTATACTGGTATTTCGGTTATTATGTAAAAACACCTGATTATGCAATAAAAAAGATTGGAACTTCTATAGCTGAGCACGATGTAAAAACATTTAACAAATATGTGGATAGAAAAGCTTTGCTTGATGATTTGGCCGATTCCGTGACAGAAAGTATTGTCCATGCTGATCAGCAGTCGGTGGACGGTACAGGTTTTGCAATGCAGGAATATTCTTCAATATTTAAAAAAGCTTTCATAAAAGGGTTTGATGAAGCCTTAACTGATTATGTGACATACGGTGAAGTGGCAGTTAAGCAGAATTCTGATGATCAATCAACCGGAACATCTGACTATGCTGATTTGTTACAAACCTCAGGTTTAAATAATTTGACTTACAATAGTTATAAATTGGTAAGCATTGATAAACAGACCAAGAAAGCTTTACTGGAAGTCGATGTAGTGCAAAATGAAATTGATGAACCATTTGCCTTTAATGTTACTATGGAACAGCAGGCTGACGGACATTGGGAAATGGTAAAAGTAGAAAATTTTTCTGATTTTTTAAAACTCCTTAATGAAAAACGTCGTCAGGAAATGCTTTCCTATGTGAGTAAGACAGATGCATTGATGACCGAACATGATAAAACCTTCAAGAACATTGACGGACAGCTTCAGGATATAAAAGATACGGGCAGTATTGGCAATAATGATGTGCGTAATAATTTAAAAAATATTATAAATGATAATATGTTACCGCATTGGCATATGCTGAAGGAAGCATTGGCTGCGGTCAGTGTGCCCAAATCAGCAGAAACGTTACAGCGGCTGCGTTTGAAAATTTGTGATTTGTATATAGCTTACTATGAAAATTATGTCAAATGGCTTGATGACAAGGAAATCAAAAGTCTGCGTGAAGCTGAAAGTAATTTAAAACGAGCTAAAACACTGGAAACTAATGAAACTGATTTAGTCAATATTATTAAGCGGGATTTGGCAAAATGAGCAATTTTTGACTAGGCTTTTTTATAAATATAAAAAATATAAGATTTTTTTCGATTGAAAATCATATTTTACGATTATAAATAATATGAATTTTAATTATTATTAGGAAAATTATTGTAGAATAAAGAAGTATAGGATATGAAAAAAATCATCAGCGTTGAGATACTGTTGGTTATCAAGTATAATAGTAGCTGTGAGGTGTGAGTCAAAATGAAAAAAAGTCAAAAAGAAGCAAGGGTGCTTTTGTATAATTTTATCGATCAGAATGATTTAGCTAAAACGTGTGAATTTTTTACTTTACATAATATAAAACAAACTATAGTTGATAAGGCTGATTTCAATCAGAAAGTGGGATTCCTGCTAAACCTTAAAGGCTTTTCAGGGGCAAACAATACAGGTGAGGAAGATTTTGATTTTAATCATAAGGTAATAATATTTCATAATATAAATAATAAACATTTAGATGAAGTTTTGGCAAAAATGAAAAATGCTGATATAATAAGCCTATACAAAGCAGTTGTAACTCCACTAAACCGTTTTTGGACATTGAAAAGGCTTTGTATTACTATGCAAAAGGAACATGGGGCAATGATTGAACTGCAAAAAAAGCGGGAGGATCATGAGTAATAATTCTAACGAAGAATTCGAAAATACCCGTAAAATTGAACCCGTTTCACAGCATAAAATTATTGGTGCTAAACGGCATGATATTGAAATAGAAGATGCGAACAATACTAAACATGGCAGATCATTACATTTTTGGCAAAAACGTATAAGTAGTGAGTCAAGGTTGATTATTTTGGCTGCAGTATTTGTAATAGCACTTTTGTGTGGCTTTTTACTTTCATCTTACTATAATGATAAACAACAAATGGCTGAAAATGATAATATCCATCAGCAGCAAATGATAGATAGGCAGCGGTCTGACATAAAAATGCAGCAGCGCAGCTTGGAACAGCAGCGTCAGCATTTGGAAGATGAACGAAAAGAGCTGTATAAACAGTCGGATGAAGATACTCCTCAAAGTTTCGGAGAATGGCTGGGAAGTGTTGCTGATAAAATTTCGGGGAAAACTCCTGAACGGGAAAAAGCAAAGATCGGGGCAACTGCAAAGCGTACTACGGCTACTGCCGAAATACAGTCTAAGATTGATGAGATAAATAGTAGTTTGGCTAAATTGGAGACTACAGGACAGCAACTTTCGCAATTACAGCAAAATCTTAGTGATGAGTATCATAAAAATAAGGATGCGGTAACTCTTGTAAAAACATACTTACAGAGTATTCTTCCGTGAAAAATATGATAATATAGGTAAAGAAGGATAGGATGAATTGATATTTGAATAAACAGCATGCGCATAATGGACATCAATACTTTGATTATATATTAAAATACTTGTTTTTATTTATTGGTTCTATTATAACGGCAATTGGTCTGGAACTGTTCCTGGTTCCTAATAACATTATCGATGGCGGTGTTGTCGGCTTATCAATAATGGGCAGCTATCTTACGGGGCTGCCATTGGGGGCTTTTCTAACGGTCTTAAATATTCCGTTTTTATATTTGGGATATCGCCATATCGGCAAATCGTTTGTTATATCCAGTGTTTTTGCGATTATTTGTCTTTCTGGCTGGACAAGTGTATTTGTTCCAATAGCTGAGGTGACGGATACACCATTTTTGGCTACAGTATTCGGCGGGATAATAACGGGTCTTGGTGTTGGACTTATTATCAGAAATGGCGGCTCACTTGATGGAACGGAAATGGTTGCTATTATTTTAGATAAAAAGAGTGTTTTTTCCGTTGGCGAAATAGTTATGTTTATTAACCTGTTCATTTTGAGCGGTGCAGGACTGATATTTGGCTGGGATAATGCAATGTATTCCCTGGTGGCTTACTTTATAATTGCCCGGACAATAGATGTGGTTATTCAGGGATTGGAAGAATCCTATGCGGTAATGATAGTAACATCATGTTATGATCTGGTCGCTGATAAACTTGTCAACGAATTGGGAAGAGGTGTTACTTTACTGCATGGTGAAGGCGGATATTCCGGTGAAACGAAAAAAATTCTTTATTGTGTTGTTACCAGACTGGAAATTGATAAACTTAAAACAACTGTTTTAGATGTTGACGATATGGCTTTTGTCACTATATATAAGGTCAATGATATAATCGGTGGACGATTTAAAAAGTAAATCGTTGTTGAGCTATATATAAATTATTTTTATAATAGTTTATATATAGCGGCTAATTAGTGGGAATAAAAGAACTAAACAAAGTTTTTTTAACTATCAAAAATGCCAGATAATTTTAACTTGCAATTAGTTGACTTATGGAAATAAGTTATGATATAATAAATTCACTCAATAGAACTTAAACAAAAATTATAAAAATTACAAAAATTAATTATTATAGAAAAATAGTGTATTATAGTCAACATAGTTAAACACCGCTGTGCAACGCAATAAAAAGAAGGGAGCAAGGAATAGGGAAGCCGTGTTGTGGGCGGACAGTTTTTATATTTATCAAGGGGGATTTATAAATGGATAATTTATTTGGAGAGTTTATTGGAACCGCCGTACTAATTGTTTTTGGGGGCGGTGTTTGTGCAGACTGTACTTTGAAACATTCAAAAGGACAAAACAGCGGATGGATAGTAATAACCGTTGGATGGGGATTTGCAGTTATGCTGGGTGTTTATGCAGCAACTTCATTGGGGGCGCCACAGGGCGATCTAAACCCGGCAGTTACCTTGGCTAAGTTGCTTAAGGGTGGTATTTATACAGCCAATCAAGCAATAGTAACGATGTTTGTACAGATATTAGGCGGTATCGTTGGAGGCATAATTGTATGGCTTGCTTATCTGCCGCACTGGGGCGCTACTGAAGATCCGGCATCAAAACTTGGTGTTTTTTGTACAGCACCGGCCATTAGAAGCTATGGATCAAACTTTTTATGCGAATTTATTGCTACATTTATGTTGGTATTTATGATTTTTTGTATGTTCAATGCTAATAACGGTCAATTCCCCGCTGGCGTTGGGCCTTATCTTGTCGGCATGCTTATCTGGGCATTAGGTGTCAGTCTTGGTGGTCCTACCGGATATGCAATGAACCCTGCCCGTGACCTTGGACCTCGTATTGCACATGCTATTTTACCTATAGCCGGCAAAGGCGGATCTGACTGGGGATACAGCTGGGTACCGGTAGCTGCACCAATGGTTGGTGGATTTGCGGCTTATGTAGTAGCTAAAGCATTTGGTATTATTTAATATATTTATTGATTTATAATTATAACTGATTTTTAGTAATGAGCCTGTTTAGGGCTCATTACTGGAATATATGAAATAAAGGGTATATGAAGACATATTATATTAGGGGGCTTTTTTAATGGAAAAAAAATATGTATTGGCGTTAGACCAAGGGACTACCAGTTCCAGGACCATTTTATTTGATCATGATTCTAATATAGTGGCTGTTGCTCAACGTGAGTTTACCCAAATATTTCCCAAACCAGGCTGGGTAGAACATAATGCCAATGAAATCTGGTCTACACAGGTTGGTACTATGTCTGAAGTAATTGCCAAAGCTAATATTGATCCCCATGAAATAGCAGCTATTGGTATAACTAATCAACGTGAAACAACTGTAATATGGGATAAAAATACAGGAAAACCTATATATAATGCTATTGTTTGGCAATCCCGCCAGACTATGGAAATTTGTGAAGAATTGAAAGCAAAGGGACTTTCTGATATATTCCATAGGAAAACAGGTTTACTTATAGATGCCTATTTTGCCGGTACAAAAATTAAATGGATACTTGATCATGTGGAAGGTGCCCATGAAAAAGCAGAAGCAGGAGATCTTCTTTTTGGTACAATGGACACATGGCTTGTTTGGAAACTGACTGGCGGCAAGGTCCATGTTACAGATTATTCCAATGCATCACGTACGTTATTATATAATATTCGTGAACTAAAATGGGATGATGAACTTCTGGGTTATTTAGATGTGCCTAAATGTATGCTGCCAGAAGTTAAACCGTCTAGTGAAGTCTATGGAGTCACTGTACCAAGCGTTACGCAGGGTGTTGAAATACCTGTTGCCGGCATGGCAGGTGATCAGCAGGCTGCTTTGTTTGGACAGACATGCTTTAAGGCAGGCATGGCCAAAAATACTTATGGAACAGGCTGCTTTATGCTTATGAATATCGGTTCGGAAGTATATGATTCAAAAAATGGACTATTAACAACAATTGCCTGGGGTCTCGATGGTGAAGTGAACTATGCATTAGAAGGCAGTATTTTCGTTGCTGGTTCTGCTATTCAATGGCTGCGTGATGGATTAAAAATATTGGATTCCGCACCGGATTCCGAATATTATGCAGGTAAGGTAGCAGATGCTGAAGGTGTTTATGTGGTACCGGCTTTTGTAGGCTTAGGCGCCCCGTATTGGGATATGAAGGCTCGCGGGGCTATTTTTGGCATAACCCGTGGTACTTCCAAAAACCATATAATTCGCGCTACACTTGATTCCCTGGCATATCAGACCAAGGATGTTCTTGATGCTATGCAGGCAGATTCGGGTATAAAACTCAATGCACTAAAAGTTGATGGCGGAGCTGTTGCCAATAATTTGATGATGCAGTTCCAAAGCGATTTACTGGGCGTACCGGTTGATCGGCCTAAAGTCGTTGAAACAACAGCTTTAGGGGCATCTTATCTGGCAGGTCTTGCCGTAGGTTTTTGGAGAAATAAGGAAGATCTTGTCAAAAATTGGCAGCTGGATCGCCGTTTCGAACCTGATATGGCTGAAGATACCAGAAAAGAACTTTATCTTGGCTGGCTGAAAGCTGTACGCCGCTCCATGAACTGGCTTTAATTCAACTTTTTAAGTTATTTAAGGAGTCAATATTTAAAAATTAAATATTATTCCTGGACGGATGTTTTATATATTAAATATCCGTCCAGGATATGGTTTATATTTTTAGTAAAAGTATTAGAAAAAAAGTAGTCAAAGCCGCAGGAGTTTTAATGAATTTCTGTGGCTTTTGCTATTATTATTGTCTTCATAAGTAAAATATTGAACTTCATATGAAATGAATATTTTACTTATATGCATGTAAAAATTATTGCTATAAATTAGTTTATGATTTATAATAATAATCAAGTTACCTTATATGTTCATCATGTTAGGGGCACGATGAAAACTTGTTAATGAATACATATAAGGTTATTTATGTTCATGATTGTCAACTGTTGATGTTGACAATTAAATCCTAATGTAATAAGAGTATATGTTATTCAGAATCTTTAGCCTTTAGCTTTAAAGCTGATTTTGGTAATATATAAACTCAAGGAGGAAAAGGGAAGAGCTATGTTAAAAACAACAGTAGTGGTTATAGGCGGTGGAGCTACCGGTGTTGGCATTTTGCGTGACCTTTCAATGCGCGGAGTAGACACTATTTTGGTAGAGCGTGATGATCTTGGCTATTGGACAAGTTCAAGGTTTCATGGATTACTCCACAGCGGTGGTCGTTATGCTGTGAAAGATAAAGAAGCAGCAAAGGAATGTATTGAAGAAAATACTATCCTGCGCAGAATAGGACGTCATTGTGTAGAAGCTACAGAAAGTATTTTTGTGCGTGCTCCGGAAGACAGTGAAGAATATGAACACGAATGGGTGAAATCGTGTGCTGAATGCGGTATTTCAGCGATACCTATTTCTATGGATGAGGCTTTTAAACTTGAACCTAATCTGAGTAGAAAATTATTGTCGGCATATCGTTGTCCAGGTGCAGCTATTGACGGATTTCGGTTGTTATGGCAGACTGTAGCATCAGCTAATAAGTATGGTGGCAAAGCCATGACCTATATGGAAGTTACCGGCATTGAAACGGAAAATGGTGAAGTAGTTGGTGTGAGGATACGTGACAGATGGACAGGCAGGGAAGACAAAATCGCTTGTGATTTTGTTATTAGTGCCGCGGGTTCTTTTTCTGGAGAAGTTGCCAAATTGGCAGGATTAACCGTGAATGTAAAACCCAGTAAGGGAACTTTGATAGCATTTAATCATCGCATTTGCAATCGGGTTATTCATCGTCTTCATAAATCATCTGATGCTGATATTTTTGTGCCGCATGGTTCAATAACGATATTGGGAACGACATCAATTGATAGTGCACCAGATGATACCAGCACCGAAACGGCAGAAGTAGTGGAAATGATGAAAGTCGGTGAAGTTACTTTCGAAAATATTTATGACTATCGAATATTGCGTGTGTTTGCCGGTACAAGGCCGTTGTACAGTGCTGATCCTAATGCAAAAGGACGAAGTGCATCACGTGGATTTGTTGCTTTGGATCACGCTCACGAAGGTGTTAAGCATTTCTTTAGCGTTTGTGGTGGTAAGTTTACTACGTATAGGTTGATGGCGGAAAAAGTTTGTAACATGGTCTGTGAACAATTAGGGGTAAATGAAAAATGTCATACAGCGGAAGAAAATCTTGTTGATGATCCATCTCCTGAATTAATAAACCGCGCTAAAGCTGTATTTCCAAGCTATGGTGCAGAACTGGCATCTTCCCGTCTTGGTAATGACAAATTGGAACGCGTGATTGAACGTATTGAAAAACAACCGGAAATGAAAGAGCTGGTTTGCGAATGCGAAAATGTTACGCGGGCTGAAATAGAAGAAATTGCCGGAGAACCTACAAGCCATACAGTTAGTGATGTGAGAAGACGTACTCGCTTGGGAATGGGAACCTGTCAGGGAACATTTTGTGCGTATCGCAGTGTTGGTGCTATTGACAAGGAAGATGTTCCATGGTCAAAGGACACTGTGAATTTATGCAAGGATTTCCTGGAAACACGGTGGAAAGGGATCCGTCCTGTATTGTGGGGGAATATGCTCCGTGATATTGAGCTTACGCGTGCAATTTATGATGCGGCACTGAACTTGAGCGGGGTGGAAGATATAAAATGAGAAAAAGTGATATATTAATTATTGGTAATGGAATATCAGGACTGTTTGCGGCCTGTATAGCTGCTGATATGGGTAAAAAGGTGCAGATATTATCTTATGGTGCAGGAACACTCACCATTGGCGGTGGAATAATTGATGTTTTAGGTTATACCGATGATGGCAAACCCATTGAAAATCCTGTGCTGGGTGCGGATAAAATGGCATCTGGGCATCCTTATTCTAAGGTAGGCGCTCAAACTGTAGATAAGGCCTTAAGGGCTTTTCTTAAAATAGCTGAGTCAGAAGGTTTTCCATATATAGGCAGCCCGGATAAAAATCAATGGGTGCCAACGGCTATCGGCAATTTTAAACCAAGCTGTCTGGTACCGCGTACGATGAATTCGCAAGCTATATTTGATGCAGAAAATATTCTGGTAGTTGGTTTTGATACTATGAAAGATTTTTATGCCAATATGGTAACAAAGAATCTAAGAAAACATTTAAAATCAGATAAAAATATTGAAGAATTTGTTGTGCAGCTGAATTTTGAATATGGTCGTGATTTACGTGATATTTCGGCAATGGATGTTGCCCGCTGGCTGGAAACTAAAGAAGGGTATAATGCGTTTGTCAATCAAGTAAAAGCGCATATTAAAAATAGTACAGCAATAGTATTGCCGCCTGTCTTGGGTCTCGATCCCAATTATCAAATACTTGATTCTCTGGAAAAAGATCTTGGCTGCAAGTTAGTTGAAGTGTCATCTTTGCCACCTGCTGTGACAGGGACACGATTGGATAAAATGTTGAATTCATATGCGAAAAAACATGGCGTTCAGATAATAGAAAAAGCACGTGTAGTTGGCTCAGAAGTGGCAGATGGTAAATGTCAGGCGGTTATAACAGAAGGCTTTGATCGGCAGAGAAAATTTTATGCAGATCAGTTTATTTTGGCTACTGGCGGTGTATACGGTGGAGGACTTATTGCCGGTATAGGTTCGATGGTAGAACCGGTTTTTAATATAAATATTGATGTGCCTAAAGTACAGACGGAATGGTCATATAAGCATTTATTTGCCGATAAAAAACAGATTTTTGCACAATATGGTGTAAATGTTGACAATGACTTAACACCTGTTGCAGCAGATGGCAGCAAAATAGCTTCCAATGTAAAAGTCGTAGGCAGAAGCTTGGCCGGATATGATTTTTGTTATGAAAAATCAGGTAATGGTGTTGCTCTGATAACAGCTTATAAAGCAGCTGCCGCATTTTGTGGGGAGGCATAAAAATGGCAATAAATAAACAACATGCGATAGATCCTGATAAATGTACCGCTTGTACTATATGTATTACTGCATGTCCAGTGACCGCAGCAACAAGAAAATTCCGTGGCCCTAAAATGACCGGGCCGGCTCTTACTCGGTTGAGAAAATTAGTATCTGATGATGATCCGATGCTTGATTATTGTTCTAATTGCAAGACGTGTGATTTAGTATGTCCGTCCGGTGTGCCGATTTCGACATTGAATATGATGGCCAAAAATGAATATTATAAAACTCACCCGCGTAAATCACGGGCGGATGACATGCTGGCACATAGCGAAAAGATGGGAAAATTGATAACGGCATTACCAATGGGATCTACTTTTGCCGGCATGGGCATGGCTATTGGAAAAGCGTTTAATATGATGAATGCAATGGGGATAACCCAAAATGCTAAGATGCCAACTTATGCCAGTGAATCTTTTATAAGTAAATTTAAGAAAATAAAGCAGACTTCTTATCCGCGAAAAGTAGTTTTTTTCTCCGGTTGTTATATTAATTATAATCAACCAGAGGTAGGCGTTGATTTAGTTAAGGTATATCAGAAAAATGAAGTGGAAGTTGCTGTGGATGAAAAGTTTGTTTGCTGTGGTTCCCCAATGGTGTCAGGCGGCTATATTGATGATGCCCGTATCAATGCGGCTAAAAATGTCAAATTGCTTAAAGGCTGGGTTGATAAGGGATATGATATAGTTACAGCCTGTACCAGCTGTGGATTAATGTTGAAACAGGAATATCAGGAACTTTTTGATTTTGCAGGAATGGCTGATTATGCAGAACATATGTATGATTCCATAGAATATCTGGCAAAATTAAACGATGAGGGTAAATTCAACACTGATTTTGTTGAAAATAGCACAAAATATATTTACCACGCACCATGCCATTTAAAAGTACAGGCTATCGGCAGGCCATCTATGGAACTTTTGCCGCTTATTCCTGGCATGCAGATAGAAGAAGCTGATGCGGGTTGTTGCGGTATTTCAGGCAGCTATGGTTTTAAAGCTGATAAGAATGAAATAGCTATGAAAGTCGGTTCTAAGCTGTTCGCCAGAATAAAAAATTCACATGCGGATTTAGGTGTTTCAGAATGTGGTACATGCCGTTTGCAAATGGAAAATGGCAGTGGTGTTCATGCTATTCATCCACTTACGGTTTTTAAAAAAGCATATGGTTTGTAAAAACAAATGAGTTTGAATAAAATAGCATCTTTAAGGTGCTATTTTATTTTTTTATCATCGAGAAAAATAGAAGGTTTTTCTCTTAAATAGTTTAATATATACTATATATAGAATGAACATAGAAAATCGAATTTATTGAGGAGGAGCAGTCAGTATGAAAAAGATCATTAATAATCCGGATAATGTGGTCGAAGAAATGTTAAATGGTATGGTTGTATCACAACCGCAGTATTTAAAGCGTTTAGAAGGTTTTGATGTAGTGGTGCGGGCTGATAAAAAAAATAGTAAGGTAGCATTAGTAAGTGGTGGAGGCAGTGGGCATGAACCATCACATGGCGGATTTGTTGGCAGAGGAATGCTTGACGCAGCAGTAGCAGGAGCAGTATTTACATCACCTACACCGGATCAGATATATGAAGCAATAAAAGCTGTTGATACAGGAAAAGGAGTTTTGCTGATAATAAAAAATTATAGCGGCGATGTGATGAATTTTGAAATGGCGGCTGAAATGGCAGCTGCTGATGGTATTGAAGTAGAAAAAGTAATCACCAATGACGATGTTGCAGTAGAAAACAGTACTTGGACAACAGGCCGGCGCGGCATAGCGGGTACAGTTCTGGTTCATAAAATTGCCGGAGCTAAAGCAGAAAGCGGTGCAGCATTGGCTGATGTAAAAAAAGCGGCTGAAAAAGTCATTGCCAATGAACGTTCAATGGGAATGGCCATTGAACCGTGTACTGTACCGGCAGCAGGAAAACCAAGCTTTACCCTGGCTGACAATGAGATGGAAATTGGTATAGGTATACATGGTGAACCGGGAACACATCGGGAAAGCCTTAAAACTGCCGATGAAATTGCTCAGCAATTAGTAGATAAAATATTGGCGGAAAATATTTATGGAACAGGCGATGAAGTGGCTGTTTTGGTTAACGGACTCGGTGCAACTCCTTTGATGGAGCTGTATATTGTAAGTGCTAAAGTCCAGGCAATATTAAAGGAAAAGGGACTTAAAATGGTGAAAACATATATAGGCAATTACATGACATCGTTAGAAATGGCAGGCTGTTCAGTGACGTTGTTAAAACTCGACAATGAATTGAAAGAGTTGCTGTTTGCACCGGCAGATACTCCGGCATTAGTACAATTTTAATAAAATAAAAGATTATAATAGATTCAGGGAGGACCGATATTGATGACAACGGCTAAAGAAGCCTTAAGAGTAGTGGGACAGGCTGTTATAGATAAAAAAAGCTATTTGACGGATCTTGATCAGGCTATTGGGGATGGAGATCATGGTATAAATATGGCGCGTGGGTTTGAAAGTGTTTTTAAAAAAATTGCTGTATTGGATGATAATATTGATTTAACCACACTTTTAAAAACTGTTGGCATGGGGCTTATTTCCAGTGTAGGCGGGGCAGCCGGTCCGTTGTACGGAACAGCTTTTTTGCGCGCGTCAGGTGTATGCGCGGGTAAAACTGAAATAGATGCAGTAACGGCAAAAGCTATGCTTGATGCGGCAATCAAGGGAATTCAAGATCGCGGTAAAGCTAAAAAAGGTGAAAAAACAATGCTGGATGCTTTAATACCGGCATCTGAAGCGATGGATATTGCCATTAAAGCAGGAAAAACAGAAGTAGAATGTTTAGCAGATGCTGTGCAGGCGGCGCAAAAAGGGGTAGAATACACAAAAACAATTATTGCTACTAAGGGCAGGGCCAGTTATTTGGCAGAACGCAGTATTGGTCATCAAGATCCGGGAGCAACATCATCTACTGTTATGTTGGAGGCTCTTTATAATTATTTGGAATAACTGGAGGAAAAACAATAATGGTAGGTATTGTAATAGTTTCACATAGTGTAAAAATTGCTGAAGGTGTAAAAGAGTTAGCATTGCAAATGGCCCGGAAGGATCAGTTGATCATTGCTGCCGGGGGTACAGATACTGGAGATATAGGCAGTGACCCTATGAAGATACAGGCGGCTATTGAAGCGGCAGATAAAGGCGATGGGGTAGCAGTATTTGCTGATTTGGGCAGCGCTGTAATGAGTGTGGGATTAGCTAAGGAAATGATTGATCCTCAACTGGCTCAGAGAGTTTGTTTAGCAAATGCGCCAATAGTTGAAGGAGCGATTGCCGGTGCAGTTGAAGCTGCTATGGGGAGTCCTTTGGAAAAGGTTCTGGAAACGGCATATGGTGCGCGTAATATGGAAAAACAATGAGGTAAATTAGTTATCTGTACACCCCTGGAAAATATAGTAACTTTATTTTCCAGGGGGTATCTTTATATGATGCTTTTAATAGTTGAATTGCAATAATTATCTATGACTTAAATATTACCAATAATATAATAATAGGCAGAATTTATATAATTTTACTATTAATGATAAATTTTAAAATTAATTTTGACTAATAAAATAAACAAGAGTTATAATAAAGTCAAATGTAAATTTTAATTTACAATATGGTGTGACATGTTTAGGGGGTTCAACATGGAAAAATATGATTCTATCTGGGACATGTACCAAAAAAAGGGAATGAGTCGCAGAAGTTTTATCAAAGCCTGCTCAGCGATGACAGCTTTGCTTGGTCTTGCCCCGGCAATGCTGCCTAAAGTAGTGAAAGCAGCAGAAAAAAGATTACCGGTTGTTATATGGCTGCACGGACATGAATGTACTGGCTGCAGTGAGTCTTTTTTGCGTTCATCGGCACCGATGACATCTGATGTCATTCTTAATATGATAGCATTGGAATATGATGATACATTGGGTGCCGCTTCCGGTGAATTTTTTGAAGATCATTTGCAAGAAGTAATGAAGACTTACAAGGGACAGTATATTTTGGCTGTAGAAGGAGCCATACCTGCAGATCCGAGTGGTGGATTCTGCATGGTTGGAGGCAAACCGTTTTTAAATCAAGTAAAAGAAGCTGCCGCAGGAGCTGCTGCAATCATTGCCTATGGAACTTGTGCTGCATGGGGTGGAATACAGGCAGCGCGGCCTAACCCGGCGCATGCATTATCGCTTAATGAAATTATTGGAAATAAACCAATAATCAATGTTCCAGGCTGCCCACCTATTCCGGAAGTAATGACGGGAGTAATTGCCCATTACGCAATGTTTGGTAATCTACCGCCGCTCGATAACAAAAACTGTCCAAAACAATTTTATGGAAATCGTATCCATGATACTTGTTATCGCAGGCCATTCTTTGATGCCGGCATGTATGCCAATGACTTCAATGATGCCGGGGCAAGAGCTGGCTGGTGTTTGTATAAACTTGGCTGTCGTGGACCAGAAACCTATGCATCATGTGGTAATATGCGCTGGTGGAACGGACTATCTTATCCTATTCAATCGGGACATGGCTGCATTGGATGCACTAGTAAAAATTTTTGGGATAATGATCCGTTTTATCGTCGTTTACCAGAGTTTGCTGGTTTGGGGTTGGGAAATATCGATAAAATAGGAGCGGCTGTGACTGGTGCTTTGGCAGTAGGGATAACGGCTCATTTGGCTACTTCAGCTGTGCAGAAAAAGAAACGAGACCAAAAGGAATTGGAAGAAGAAAAGAAAAAAGCTGAAGCTGCGGAACGCAGGAGCAGAGGAAAGGATTGATTTGATAAATGAAAAAAGTTATAGTTGATCCAGTTACCCGTATAGAAGGTCATTTACGTTTAGAAGTCGAAGTTGATGAGGCGACAGGCAAGGTAAATGATGCATTGTCCAGTGGAACGGCATGGCGTGGTATTGAAACCATTGTAAAAAATCGTGATCCACGTGATGTGTGGGCGTTTGTACAGCGCATATGCGGTGTATGTACTACAGCGCATGCACTGGCTTCTGTTCGTGCTGTTGAAGATGCACTCAATATAAAAATCCCTAAAAATGCCCATTATATTCGTAACATCATGGCAGCTACACTAACTGTGCATGACCACACAGTTCATTTTTATCATCTGCATGCATTGGATTGGGTGAGCCCACTGGAAGCCTTACAGGCTGATCCTGCTGCTACTGCGGCTTTGCAGGAAACTGTACTCAAAACTTACACAATACCGGTAAAGGGACCTCAGGGGTTTGATTTTAGTGCTTATCCCAAAGAGTATCCTAAAGCATCCGCATCTTATTATAAAGATATCCAGGCCAAAATAAAGCAACTGGTTGACTCTAACCAATTAGGGATTTTTGCTGCTAATTGGTGGGATCATCCGGCTTATAAAGTGTTGCCGCCCGAAGTTCATTTGATGGGGATAGCTCATTATCTTAATATGCTTGACAAACAGCGTGAAATAGTCATACCGCATGTTATTTTTGGCGGAAAAAATCCGCATCCGCACTATGTCGTTGGCGGCATGTCCTGTGCTATATCAATGAATGATATGAATGCACCGGTGAACAGTCAGCGATTGGCAGCTGTTGAGACGGCTATTGCTACGGCACGTAATTTGACGGATTCTTTCTATGTGCCGGATGTATTAGCAATAGCGCATATTCATGCTCAGCATGGCAGCGCAATTGACGGTGGCGGATTATCCAAGGTGCGTGTACTGGGATTTGGAGCTTATCCTGATGAACCATTTGCTACCCATAGGGATTTTGCACCTGAAGCATTAGTACGCTGCGATGGTGTAGTGGAAAATTTTGGTCAGGGAGTGGACAAGGCGGAATATATCCCGCTTACTGGCAAAGACTTAGAGGATAGTGCTGTAGTTACGGAAAGTGCTGAGCATGCATGGTATAAAAATGATGAGGCACTTCATCCTTGGGACGGAGAAACGGATCCTGATTATACCGGTGATGCCAATGGTAATAAAAAGGAATGGGATACATTAGGCAAGGATAAAAAATATTCGTGGGTAAAAACACCAAAATGGCGTGGGAAAGTTTGTGAAGTAGGACCCTTAGCCCGCTATATAATCATTTATACGAAAGTAAAAAAAGGCATCATTCAACCTACTTGGGCGGAACAAATTATGATGACCCAGATCGAAAGTGTATCAAAAATTTTTGGACTGCCGCCGGAAAAATGGTTGCCATCAACTGCAGGACGTACTGTTGCCCGTTCTCTCGATGCACAACTGGCATCTATCATGGAAAAATATTTCTTTGATAAATTAGTAAAAAATATTGGCACAGGTGATACTAATATCGCTAATACATTGAAATGGGAACCATCTTCTTGGACTGATGGAGAATTCAAGGGTGTTGGGCTGTATGAAGCACCGCGCGGCGCATTGTCACATTGGATAGTAATAAAAGATAAAAAAGTGAAGAATTATCAGGCTGTCGTACCGACCACCTGGAATGCTTGTCCACGTGATGATAAGGCCGGACAGGGAGCCTATGAGATGAGCATGATGGATACACAGCTTGCGGTACCGGATAAACCACTGGAAGTGGTC
Organism: Pectinatus frisingensis; assembly: GCF_015732285.1. Classification (GTDB taxonomy): domain Bacteria; phylum Bacillota; class Negativicutes; order Selenomonadales; family Selenomonadaceae; genus Pectinatus; species Pectinatus frisingensis. The sequence goes on along the minus strand of NZ_WIQU01000014.1, from coordinate 120,908 downwards.
AGAGCTGTGCGTTCATTTGATCCGTGTCTGGCGTGTGCAGCGCACGTATATGACAGTAAAAAGCGGACTTTGAGCATGGTCAGTACCGATCCGTATATGTAAGGGGTGGCAAATATGGCGGTGAAACAAAAAGAATTTATTGAAACATCTATACCTGGAGGCAGTCAGCAGCACTTGACCAGATACTATATTTTTAGTCCGTTTTTGCGGATTTTTCATTGGACGATGGTACTGTGTATAATAACTTTGTTTGCGACCGGTATAGTTATAATGACACCGATGTCAATGGGGGAAGGGCAGTATGTAACGCTCAATGAATGGCATTTATCGGTTGACTGGATAAGGAACCTTCATTTTACAGCAGGGTTTATTTTGTCGGCAGCATTTTTATTCAGGATATATGGTTACATTATAAATAAAGGTGACAGATTGCTGCCCAGATTTTTTCAGATGAAATTCTGGGATGATTTTATTGAAGTTATGATGCATTATTGTCTGCTAAAATATTCACACAAGCAATTTTTGCGTAATCCGATGGCTAGAATGTCCTATGTGGCGATTTACGGATTAATTGTAGTGGAGATTTTTACAGGGCTTTCTATGTATTTTCAGGTTAATCCCAATGGGGTAGGGGCATTCTTATTTAGCTGGGTTGCGCTTCCTTTTGGTGAAATGGGACTGCATGTCATTCATCATATTGTAGCCTGGGGCATTTTCTTATTTGCGGCAATGCATGTTTATATGGTAGTGCGTGCTGATTTTATGGAACGTGAGGGAGAAATTTCCAGTATGATTTCAGGAACGAAGATTTTAGCACATTTACCTGATGATATAAATGATATAAGAGACAGTAATGGTAAAATAATAAAGGGTTGAGGGAGGTTTCATTATGTGTGCAACATGTGGCTGTTCAGGACATGGGAGTGGAACTCAGATACAATTTTTTGTGACTGGGTATGATGGTGATAATGCTAAGATAATTGAAGAAAAACTTTTGGGATTGGCAGGAGTGTTACACGTTCATATTCATGCGCATGATGGTGAAACGACGATCAATTATGATCCGGCCAAAACGCGTTTAAGCGAAATCACGGCTGTTTTTGAACAGAAAGGTTTGCAGGCAGCTATATAAGTTAATAATTATCACAAAAAGCTGCTGCAAAATATTGTAGCAGCTTTTTGTACAGGCAGGCGAAAGATATGCATGAAATGGCAATGGCCCAGGGGATAATGGATATAGTTGAAAGCTATGCCAGGAAAAATGATGCTAAAAAAGTACGGGTAGTATCATTGATAATTGGTGAAATGGCCGGTGTCGTTTTTGAATCTTTGGAGTTTTGTTTTAAGGCACTGGCAGAGGGAACTGTTGCAGAAGATGCTGAATTAAAGTTACACCGGACGCCCTTGCTGGGACAATGTAATGATTGCGGCTGGCAGGGACATATTGTAAAGTACAATTTTTTTTGCCCAAAGTGTAATTCAGCTAAAGTCGATATTATTTCAGGCAGGGAACTGCGTGTCGAATATTTGGAGGTGGATTGATGGAAGTTCCGGTAATGGAAAATATTTTGGGCAGTAATGATAAACAAGCGCTTCAAAATAAAGAAATTTTTGATAGAAATGGAATATTTGTATTAAATTTAATAGGTTCACCGGGGTCAGGAAAGACGTCATTATTAGAAAAAACTATTGTCAGTCTTAAAAATTCATTGAAAATGGCAGTAATCGAGGGAGACTTATTTACTAATAAAGATGCTGATCGTATAGCCGGCTGTAATGTCCCGGTAATACAAATAAATACAAGTGGAGGGTGTCACCTTGATGCCATGATGATAAAAAACGTCATAGGGAAATTGAATCTGGCGCAGCTGGATTTAATAATCATTGAAAATGTCGGCAATCTTGTCTGTCCGGCAGAGTTCAATATTGGTGAAGATAATAAAGCTGTTGTTTTGAGTATTACCGAAGGTGATGATAAACCACTTAAATATCCATTGATTTTCAAGGAAGCAGCAACGGCAGTGCTCAATAAAATTGATATATTGTCATTTACTAATTTTGATATGAAAGCAGCTCGGCATGATATTACCTGCTTGAATCCGGCTGTTAATATTATTGAAACATCATGTCGCACGGATATTGGAATTGATAAATGGACTGAATGGCTTAAAAATGCCGTACAGATAAAACAGAAACGGATAAATGAAAGATAATGGATAAAATAACTATACTGGGTGTTGGCAATATACTTATGCAGGATGATGGCTTTGGCGTGCGGGTTATTGAAAGATTGCAGCAGATGGTTTGGCCGGAAAATATTAAGATAATTGACGGCGGAACTTTGGGGATGGTTTTATTGCCTTATATCGAAGGTACGACAAAATTACTCATTGTCGATGCGATAAATGCAGATGGCAGGGCAGGTGATTTTTTCTGTTATAAGGGAAATGATGTAAATACATATTTTTCTAATAAAATATCAATACATGACCTGGGAATCAACGATTTACTGGCATCGTTAAAAATTACCGGAGATCCCGTACAGGAGATAATAGTAATGGGGGTAAAACCGGCTGTGGTGGAACTTGGCATGGAACTGACAAATGCTGTTGCAAATGAAATGGAATCTACGGTGAATAAAATCATTGATTTGTTGAAACAATGGCAGATAATGCCCATTGCCACGGTCGACTGATATGAAAAGACTGGCAATACGAGTTAGGGGAATAGTGCAGGGAGTTGGGTTTAGACCTTTTGTGTATCGGCTGGCACAGGAAAGTTCAGTCACAGGTTTTGTTTTTAATGATGAAGATGGTGTTTTTCTTGAAGTACAAGGTACAGATGAAATATTACGGATAATGGTGAAAAAAATTCATGATACACCACCACCGGCGGCTTTTGTAAGTGAAGTGGTTGTGAAAGAAGAAAAGCTTGTTGCGGAAGAAAAATCTTTCGTGATAAAAAAAAGTCCGCCGGCAAAAAACAGACAGGTATTTATTTCACCAGATCTGGCTATTTGTGCACAATGCCGTGAGGAAGTGTTAAATCAGGACAATCGACGGTATCATTATCCCTTCATTAATTGTACTAACTGTGGACCGCGTTTTTCGATAGTTGAGGATGTTCCTTATGATCGTGCCAAAACTACTATGAGTCCTTTTAATATGTGTGAGTCTTGTCGGGCTGAATATGAGGATCCGCTGGATCGTCGTTTTCATGCACAACCTAATGCCTGTGCTGTTTGCGGTCCCCACTATGAATTATTAAATAATAATGGGAAATTATTGACGCGTGATAACGAGACATTATTGCAGAAAACATATAATTTGATTAAGGCTGGTAAAATAGTTGCCATAAAGGGAATAGGCGGTTTTCATCTTGTTTGTGATGCCTATAATGAGGTTGCTGTATATAAATTGCGCAGGCGAAAAAATCGATTTGATAAAGCTTTGGCAGTAATGGCCGGTTCGATTAGTATGGTCAGGGAAATTTGTGAAATAAATCCTCTTGAGGAAATATTGTTGAAAAGCCCGGCAGCACCAATTGTATTATTGCGCAAAAGAAATAAATATGATCTGGCAGAGTCTGTCGCACCAAATAATGTATATCTTGGTGTAATGCTGCCGTATGCACCTGTACACTGCCTGCTTTTACAGGCTGAGGATGTTTTTGTAATGACTAGTGCGAATATAAGTGAGGAACCGATAGCCTATTTAAATGATGATGCCGTTGACCGACTAAAAAATATTGCCGATTATTTTTTGTTGCACAATCGTCGGATTAATATGCGGGTGGATGATTCTGTCTTGCGTATTATTGGTAATAAACCTTCCTATATAAGACGCAGCAGAGGATTTGCTCCAACACCGTTAAGATTTCCTTTTAACAAAAATAATTTGTCAGTTTTAGCTGTTGGCAGTCAGCTAAAAAATACTTTTTGTTTGTTGAAAGAGGATAAAGCTTTTTTGAGTCATCATATAGGGAATTTGGCCAATAGTGCGGCTAATAATGCTTATAAAGCTGCAATAGCGCATTATGAGAAAATTTTTGCCGTAAAGCCTCAAATTGCTGTCTGCGATCTGCATCCGGAATATTTTTCCACTAAATATGCATGCAGTCTGAATTTACCATTGATAAAAGTTCAACATCATCATGCCCATATAGCATCTGTACTGGCGGAAAACACTATTAAGGAGAAGGTTATTGGCATTGCTCTTGATGGTACCGGTTATGGAGATGATGGAAAACTGTGGGGAGGAGAAATTTTCCTTTGTGATTGTTTGTCTTATGAACGTGTTGCACATTTTTCTTATTTACCGTTGCCCGGGGCAGTTGCAGCTATAAAAGAACCGTGGCGTATTGCAGCGTTTATTATGGACAAACTTTATGGAAGTACTGCTGTGAACGTATCCTGTGGTCTGTGGAATCTGGTTCCAGATAACTGGCAAACGGTTGTGCAGATTGCCAGACAGCAATTTAATTCACCCTTGAGTTCAAGTGCCGGCAGATTATTTGATACGGCTGCGGCATTATTGGGGATAAGAGGTAAAATAAATTATGAAGGACAGGCGGCTATTGAGTTGGAGCAGCTTGCAGCCGATAGTAACGGCATTGTTTTTCCGTATGATATAAGTTTGCATCATCAGTATGAAATAGATTTTTTACCAGTTTTTGACGCAATGCTGCTAAGTAATATGACTCTGCCTCAAAAAGCGATGTCGTTTCATATGACAATGGCAGATGCCGTTATACAAATGGCAGAAAAAATTAAAGAGGAAACCGGAATAAATAAGGTGGTTTTATCGGGCGGAGTATTCCAAAATATTACGTTATCAAGTTTAGTAATAAAATCATTACAGAAGAGATTCACCGTATATATAAATAGAAAAGTTCCGACTAATGATGGTGGTTTATCATTTGGGCAGGCAGCTGTTGCCTGTGCAGTTATTAATGAAAACAGGACTAAAGAAATGGGGCGATATTAATGTGTCTGGCTGTTCCAGCAAAAATCATGAAGAAAGATAATGCTATGGCGACGGTTGAGGTTGAAGGAATACGGCGCAAGATAAGTCTGATGTTGCTGCCGGAAGCAAATCAGGGAGATTTTGTATTAATGCATGCCGGATTTGCAATTCAGATAATTGATGAGGCAGAAGCTGAACTAACAATGCAATTATTGAAAGAGGCAGCGCAAAATGATGATGCCTGAAGAAAGTAGAAGGGCAGCGGCATTTTTTATTAACCAAATAGATGCTCTGATAAAAAAACCGGTGCGTTTCATGGAGGTATGCGGTACACATACTGTATCTATTTTTCGTTCAGGGATACGGCAGCTTCTGCCGGAAAAAGTGGATCTTGTTAGTGGTCCAGGCTGCCCTGTTTGTGTGACACCTAATGATTATATGGATATGGCAATCGCTTATGCTAAAAGAAAAGATACAATTATTGCAACTTTTGGTGATATGTTAAAGGTGCCAGGCACTAGTTCCAGTTTAAATGAAGCTAAGGCACAAGGAGCCGATGTACGGATAATTTATTCACCGCTTGACGTTTTACAAATATCTCAGGAAAATCCACAAAAACAAATCATATTTCTTGCAGTGGGATTTGAAACAACGGCACCACTTACGGCGGTGACAGTACAAACAGCCATGGCACAGCATATCAATAATTTTTTTATTCTATCATCACATAAATGGACGAATGCTCCTATTGATGCACTGCTTAGTGACCCGCGGATAAAAGTCGATGGATTTTTATTACCCGGACATGTATGTGTAATAACCGGAGAAAAACCATTTGATTTTGTTGCTGATAAATATAGGAAACCGGCTGTTGTGACAGGTTTTGAAGCGTTGGATATTTTACAGGCTGTGTATATGCTGGCAAGGCAGGTCAATACTGGACAGATACAAATAGAAAATGCGTATAAACAGGTGGTTAAACCAGAAGGAAATCGCGTGGCCCAGTCAGTTATCAAAGAAGTTTTTGATAGTGTACCGGCAAAGTGGCGCGGTTTTGGTACAATAGAAGCATCAGGAATGATACTTAAGGATAAGTATGCTCAATATGATGCCTTGCAGCAAATACCGGTAGAAAAAGAAATATCACGAGAAAATCCGGTTTGTCGCTGTGGTGAAATATTAAAAGGGTTGATAAAACCGACACAGTGTCCGCTGTTTAAAAAAACCTGCACTCCGGATAAACCGGCCGGTGCATGTATGGTTTCTGTTGAAGGAACTTGTCATGCATGGTATAAATATGGACAAGGAAGGTATCATTATGGACGATAGTTTTATTACAATGGCACATGGTGCAGGCGGTTTGAAGAGCCGTGAACTGGTAGAAAAAATGATGCTGCCGGCATTTGATAATAAATATTTGCGCCAGATGCATGATGGGGCAAAGCTTTTGTTAAAAAATAATATTGCTTTTACAACCGATTCGTATGTCGTAAAACCACTATTTTTTCGTGGCGGAAATATTGGTAAGTTAGCTATTTGCGGGACGGTCAATGATTTATCAATGACCGGAGCAATACCTCGTTATTTGTCGGTCGGTATGATAATTGAAGAGGGTTTTCCTCTGTCTGATTTGCAGACTATTGTTAATACAATGCGAGAAGCGGCTCAGGAAGCGGGAATATATATTGTGACTGGTGATACTAAGGTAGTTGATAAGAACAGTGGTGATGGCATTTTTATTAATACAGCCGGTGTTGGTGAATTAATTGAAGGCAGTGATATTGCCCCGCAGAATGTACGTCCGAATATGGATATAATAGTCAGCGGCTATCTAGGAGATCATGCTGCGTCAGTAATGGCAGTAAGGCATGGTTTGGAACTGCCGGAAAATATTAAGAGTGATTGTGCCCCGCTTAATGGATTAGTGAAAGAAGTACTTCAAGCAGCCCCACAAGTCGCCGTGATGCGTGATGCTACTCGTGGCGGAGCAGCAGCAGTGCTTAATGAAATAGCCGAACAGGCGCGGGTGGGGATTATAATTGATGAAGAAAAAATCCCGGTCAGGAAAGAAGTTAAGGGCTTTTGTGATATATTGGGATTTGATCCATTGTATTTAGCTAATGAAGGGAAAATGATTGTTTTTGTCAACCCCAAAGATACTGCTGCAGTGTTGCAGGTTATGCATGAAAATAGATATGGTAAAAATGCCTGTATGATAGGAACGACCAATGATAAAAGTTGTGGAGAAGTCGGTCTGCGGACAATTATCGGTGGAATAAGAATTGTTGACATGCCGGCTGGCGAACAAATACCAAGAATATGCTGAGATTGAATTCAATAAAAAAGACAAAAGTAACAGGTTTTATCCTGTTGCTTTTGTCTTTTTTATTTATAAAATTAAATCATGTTCATTTTGTAAGCGGCATAAAGTGCTTTTAATTCTTCCATTTTATCATACATTTCAATTTGCAGACCGGAAGCCGTAGCAAAATCATTTTCATTTAATGCTTTGATCAAAAGGGTAAACAATGATTTTTCATCAATGCTGTCCTTGGCAAGATAACAACGGATGTCATTGATTTTATTCCAGTTATAAGCATCTTGGTCAGTTACATAATTGGAGGCAATTTCCTTACAGGTACTCACAATTGCCCGGTTTTCCGGAATTATACGACTGATGAGTTCAGTTTTCCAGCGAACGAGTTCACCGGCAACGAAAGCATCAACAATCTGGTCACATAATGCATTGGCTGAAGTGACAACAGAGCGTTTTTCAGGATAATTTTTAAGAGCCTGCATATTTTCCCAGACAGTAGCAGGGGGAACAGAGAATAAATGATCACGTTCTTCTTGACTGTAGTCTTCAAATACATCTTCTTCACTGCGATAAGCACGATCTTTTTCTAAATAACCGGCAGCTTCACCTGCTTCTTTGGACAATTCGGTGAGCAATGCATCAGTGGTTTTATTTACAGCGTATTTTACGCCGTCTAAGATGGCTGAGTAAATAGCAGCCAAAGCAATATAAGTGTTAGTATAAGGATTGCAGGCACGCAATTCAAAACGTGTAGCCATCGGACTGTTGATGTCACGTACAAGGCCTGCTAAAATTGTGCGGTTACGTGAAGGAATAGCCGGATTGTGCCCCAGTGAGGTGACTATGCAGACCGGTGCTTCAAAACCGGGTTTTAAACGATTTAAAGAATCATTGGTGGATGATACAAATGGATTTATTACTTCATAGTTTTTCAAAAGGCCCATGATGGCACCATAGCCGATAGAACTCATAAAGTCTTTTGTCATTTCTTTAGGGGAGAAAAGATTGATAACTTTACCGCTTTTTAATTTTGCAGCCATACCGATATGAGTGTGTTCACCATTACCGGCAAGTCCAATCATTGGTTTTGCTTTGAAATTTACTTCCAGACCATTGGCGCGGAATACTTCTTTAGCTAATGTACGGACTAATAATTCATTGTCGGCTGCTTGTACGGCATTTGCAAATTTCCAGTCAATTTCAATCTGTTCGCAAACATGGCTAAGGTTGCCGTTGGAGTCCATCTGGCCTTTCATGCCGCCGACTTCCTTATGTCCCATTTCTGGTTCCAGACCATAGTATTGCATAGCGAGGATTGTCTGTTCCAAAGCTGAACGAACTGCACCGCGTGTACGTTGCCAGTATTGTTCCTGCATGACCTGAGAAGCGCTCATTTCAGGGATGTCTGCTTCCTCAAGCGGTGTCTTGACCCAAAATTCAAGTTCAGTTGCAGAAGTGAAGATAATATCTTCAACATCGCTGCCTTTGATATGTTCAAGGCCGGATATAGTATCATGAGCAGCAAATAGTGCCATAATTTCTTTTTTTGCAAATGCTAAAGTATCAGTTAGTACAGCGCGTGAATCTACACGTTTGCCTTCATGAATGAGAAAAGCCGGAATGCGCAATGTACCGATTGGTTTTTCTGCTTCTTCATCAAAGTTTTCCATGTTATAGTCGATAAACCAGTTTACAGATGGATCAATGGGCATATCAACTTTAGCATTGTTCAAAGTTGCGATATTAGTCAATACCACCGAAGAACCATCAGTCTGGACTGCTGAACCTTCATAGAATTTATCTATGTCGTCCAGGAAAATTTGTACAGGAATTTTTTCATCGGTATCATTACCTGCCAAATCAATCCCAACTAATGAAACAAATTTGATTTCTGGGTGTTCTTTTAATTTGCTGAGAATGTCCTCTTTTTTAGAATTAGCGGGGATAACAAAAAGTAAATCATCCATAAGAAAACCACCTTTAAATTTTAAAAATTTAAGCAATAAAAAAACCACATGAATAAACCAATCCCTCATGATACATGTAGAAATTAGGTAATCATATGGCTCCATTGCCTTGTTAACATCTTTACGTTCATATATTAGCATATCTGCATACTTTTGTCTAGGGGGTTATCATATATTTTAAACGTAATTGCTAAAAAGTCATAATAATATAAGAAAAAATATAAAATATACTAATTATATTAAAAAAATAAATTGCTGTACCGATAAACATTATAAAATTGACACTTTTAATGATATAAACCATGTTAATTATTTATTGAATCTGTGGTTGAGTATTTTAATAAAAAATCTATCATATAATGGTATACAGTCTGGAATCTAAAATTTTTTTAAAGTAGAACTAAACGTTTTTGTATTGTATTATATGGAAGGTATTATAAATTTGCTTTGTAATGATTATAACTTCCTGACAATGTTCCAACCATGCATCATTATACTAAAAGGAATGAATTTGGCGATAAAATGATGTATTGTACAAATAATACCTGGTGTGGAAACGCTGTGATCTCTTTTAGCGTCATGCAAAGCTTTAATCGCAATTTTTTGACAGCGTGAAGCAAAGATAAATCGTTTTATATAAGTATTGTCGGCAGTTTTTTGGGCAGTGTCAATAAAATTAGTATCTTTTATCCAGTAAGGACATACGGCTGTGACCGATATGTGACGTGTAGTAAGTTCAATTTGTAACGCCCGGCTGTAATAATAAAGAAAAACTTTACTTGCAGCATAAATATTGAAATAAGGAAGTGGCTGGAAAGCTGCGGTTGAACAAATTTGAAGTATATGGCTGTGAGGATGCATAAAGGGCAATGCAGCTTGAGTGAGCAGCATTGCTGCCCGACAGTTTAAATCAACGATAGTTGAACAATCTGATAGGGAAATGTCATTATAGCTGCCAATTTTACCAATACCGGCAGCGTTGATCAAACATTTGATATTGGGTTTTTCTTTATTTAAGGCAGTTTGTATTGAATCAATAGAATTTTTGTCGGTAAGGTCGAGAAAAAACAACTGCAACGGCATGGTCAGTGATTTTTTCATAGCAAGCAATTTTGGTTGAGAGCGGGCTATGCACCAAATGGCGTCAAGAGAACCTTCTTGCGAAAGCAATTTGACAAATTCACATCCTAAACCGCTGGATGCACCACTTATTAAAGCAATATTCATAATATTCACCCCTGAATAATTGATATTAATCTTCATATTTTAAGCATAGGCTTATTGTTGTCCGCTGTCAAACAAAAAGACTGTCACACGCGGTATATTCATATGTTGCGTGTGACAGTCTTTTTTATTTATTACAGCGTTATCCTTCAGCAATTTTTATTTCATTCATTAAATCATTGCGTGATAGTTTTGCATTGAGAAAGGATTTTATATCAGGTGTATATAGATTCATATGAGTTTTTTGATCAATGGAAATTTTCACGTCATCTACTGTATAGTCAAATACATGACCGCCTTTTTGTAAAGCATCATCAATAAAATGAAAATGGTAGCCAGAAACGGCAATTCCCTGGGCATAGAAGGGTGTCCAGAATCCGACAATTTTTCCTTTTACATTTTTGAAATTGATTGTCTGTTGTGAATTTACTGCTTCAGTCATCGGAATATATTTTTCCTGATAGCTGACAGTACGGGTATTTACTTCCTTAAAGATACCATCGATACATACAGCATAAAATAGATTTTCGCTTGGTACAAGTTTCTTCAATAATTTTTCGAAGGTAATTTTATTCATTGGTTTATCAACTGTATAGGTAATTTGCGGATTAAAATAAGTCACGGTACAAAATGGCGTACGGTCCTGTGATACCATTGGAACTGCACAACCACCGCGCAACCGATAAAAGTTGCCATCGAAACCAATTAACTCACCATCCAGGTGAGAAAAAGTACCAATACCAAAATTACCATGTTGTTTTATCTGATCGTAATTGAGAACACCATCATAGACACCGTCTAATAGTGCCGTCATGGTCGATACCTGATATATTTCACCAGGTTTGTATAAACGAGATTTTACGTCCATTTATAACACCTCTTTCAAAATGAACAATTGATTAATTAAGTTGATTTGGCAATATTTGCATGCCAAGTTTAATATTATCGCGATAATCTATCGGGACATCGACAACTACAGGACAATCGTTATAAGACAATGCTTTATTTAAAACGGTATTCAGTTCATCAGGTGAATTGACACGTAATCCCTTAGCGCCAAATGCAGCAGCATACTTTACCACGTCAACAGAACCAAAATTTATACCCGAGGTCCTATTGTACTTCATCATTTGTTGAAAAGCAACCATATTGTAAGTTCCATCCCTCCAAACGAAATGGACAATCGGCAGTTTCAAACGGACGGCTGTTTCCAATTCCATGGCAGAAAATAAGAAGCCACCGTCACCGGAAATAGCAATAGTTTTAGCTTTGTTGTTGACAAGGCTGGCAGCTATTGCCCAAGGCAGGGCAACGCCAAGTGTCTGCATACCATTGCTGAACAACAGTGTTTTTGGTTCATAAGTCCGAAAATGACGGGCCATCCAGATATAATGCGAACCAACATCGCAGGTTACTGTCGTGCTGTCACTGATTGCACTGCGTAGTTCATGGATGAATTGCAGAGGATGAACTAAGTTGGTAGAATTATTTCTTGGAGGGATATCATTGGCAGATAATTCATCACGCATGATATCTAAAAAGTGCAGATTTTCCGGGGCAATACTTACTTTATCCAAGCGTTTGGTAATTTCGTTGACAGTTGCTTCAATGTTGCCGATAAGTTCTATATTGGGTTGGTAGCAGTTGTCGATAGCAGGAGAGTTCTCATCTAAATGAATGATGATACGGTCTGTATTATCATTCCAATATTTGGGATCATATTCTACAGGGTCGTAGCCTATAGTAAGTAATACATCGGCTTTTTCAAGAACATGGTCACCGGGCTGATTGCGGAATAATCCGACTCGGCCAAGAAAATTTTCTTCTAAATTCCGAGAGATAAGACCGGATGCCTGAAATGTTTCGATCACGGGGATACTGCATTTTTTTAATAAAGTTCGTACCGCTCTCACCACAGAAAAACGATTTGCCCGTATACCTGCCAATATTACAGGCATTTTAGCATATTTTAAAGCGGCTATCGCTCTTTCGACAGCATTTTCCGGAGCACTGCCAAGTTCTGATCTGGTAAAATTATTTAGCGGTCTTGCCGATGTAGTTTCACCCAGCACATCCTGTGGAAAACTTACTACAGCAGCACCTTGTTTAGAAGATTCGGCTGCACGGAAAGCATTCATCATAACTTCAGGAACAGTACTGGGATGAATTACTTCCGCACTATATTTGGTGATAGGCTTGAATACTGCAATATTATCAAGTGCCTGGTGGGTTTGTTTTAGTTTGTCATCACGGCTGACATTGCCGACTAATGCGACTACCGGATCATTTTCTGCGTTTGCAGTAGCAAGTCCTGTAACCAGATTAGTGGCACCTGGTCCCGACGTGGCAAGACATACACCGGGTTTACAGGTTAGGCGTCCAACTGCTGCTGCCATAAAAGCGGCATTTTGTTCGTGACGGCAGACGATGAGTTTTGGACCGTGGTCCTGCAGAACATCAAATACCTTATCAATTTTGGCGCCAGGGATACCGAAAATGTATTTTACGTCTTGTTTTTCCAGACTTTTTATTACTAATTCTGCACCGGTAAGCTGTTTCGGAGCAGAATCTGTTTTTACGTCAACAGTTTTTTTCATTTCTAATTGTTGCATGACTATACCTTCTTTAATAAAGCATATATTTTTATAGGCTGTCTTTCATTAACAAATTTTTCCGGCCGAAAAAATACAAGAAATGAAAAAGCAAAAATTACTATAAATGATATTAATTGATTTAGTGCCTTTCCATAAACACAATATAACACAAAGAAAATGATTGTTCAATTAATATTTTTCGATTATTATAATAGGTATAAACTATAATGGAGGTTAAAAATGGAAATAAGACATTTACAATATTTTATGGCAGTGTGTAAATATCGTCATTTTACAAAAGCGGCAGAAAGCCTTAATATAGCACAACCCACATTGAGCCAGCAAATACAAGTACTTGAACAGGAAATAGGGGCTAAGTTATTTGACAGAGTCGGTAAAACGGTTTTGATTACGCCTGCAGGGGAAATATTATTTAAACACAGCATGAGGATTTTTGATACAATTGAACAGGCCAGGACAGAGATAAGCCAGCTTAACGGATTGGCATTGGGGAGAATAAAGGTAGCATGCCTGGGGACTTATTTGATGATGGAAACAATAATTGAGTTCCATAAAGAATATCCTAAAATCCATATTGAACTGCAGCAATTGTCAACAGAGCAGATATGTCATAGACTGGTACAAAATGAATTAGATTTTGGTGTGGTATTTTTACCAATTGTCAACAAGGAGTTGACTAGTGTTCCGCTATACCAAGAAGAAATGGTTGTGATGACGGCCCAAAATCATCCATTTGCAGGGAAAAAACAAGTAAAGTTCAAAGAGCTTGGCGATGTTCCGCTTATATTGATGTCGGAAAATTTTATAATAAGACGAATTTTTGATGAAGCTTGCAAAATAAAGGGTTGTCCGTTTTCACCAATACTGGAACTTAGTCAAATGGATGATTTACGTGAAATGGTAGAGCAAAACATTGGGGTGAGTGTACTACCGCATCTTTATGTACGCAGTATGTGTAATCGGCGCAGTATTAAAGCAATACCGTTTGCAGATACGGCAATAAAAAGGACTATTGGTATAGTTTATCGTAAGGGCCGCCATATGTCGGCGGCATCGCTTAAGCTCATTGAAAGTCTGCAGCAGTTTTTTAAAAAAATTTAAATTTCGCAATAAATTTGCGGAGAAAATTAAAAAAACTAATATTAATCTATATGCTATGCAGAAAAATTAAAGTATAATTGTAAAGATGCAGAAAACTAAAGTCATAATATACTAGGAGAATGTGATGCGCTATGAATTTTTTTCGGACAAAAGATATTGAACAAATGAAGCAGATGGCCTTGGCATCGGGGATGGTCAAAAATCTGGGAGTTATAGACCTTATTTTATTGGGAATAGGGGGCGTGATAGGAACAGGAATATTCGTCCTGACCGGTGTGGCAGCGGCTAAATATGCAGGTCCTGCAGTCATGTTGTCATTTATTATTTCCGGTTTTGCCTGCGGGATGGCAGGACTGGCTTATGCCGAATTTTCTTCAATTGTACCGATTTCAGGGAGCGCTTATACATACTCGTATGCTTCATTGGGTGAAATTGTAGCTTTTATTGTCGGGTGGAATCTGGTGCTGGAGTATACTGTTACATCAAGTGCTGTTGCCGCTGGCTGGTCCGGGTACGTTACCGGGCTTTTTCAGTCGGCGGGTGTGCAGCTTCCATTTGCTTTCACGCATGTTCCGGCAGATGGGGGATTAATAAATATACCGGCAATTTTAATAACACTATTATTATCATTTTTTCTTGTACGTGGTACCAAAGAAAGTACAAAATTGAATCGTATTTTGGTAGGAGTTAAGCTGCTTGCTATTTTTATATTTTTGTTTTTGGCAGGACCTAAAGTTGATACAATGAACTGGCATCCATTTATGCCATTTGGTTTTTCGGGAGTAGCCGGTGGAGCCGCTATTGTGTTTTTTGCATATATTGGATTTGATGCTGTAGCCACTACTGCTGAGGAATGTAAGAATCCGGCCCGTGATTTACCGCGGGGAATGATCGGTTCATTAATAATTTGCACATTGCTTTATGTCGCAGTAGCAGGTGTTCTCACTGGAGTAGTACCATATACTTCACTCAATAATCCGGAACCGGTTGCCTATGCTCTGCGTTATATTGGTTATAATATCGGATCGGCATTAGTAGGAGTGGGGGCAATCTGCGGTATTACCACAGTGCTTTTGGTTTTATTATATGGACAAGCGCGTATTTTCTTTGCTATGAGTCGCGACGGTATGATTCCAGCCCAAATCTGCAAAATACATTCGAAATATAGGACTCCGTATATAGTTACCACAGTCGGCTGCATCGTAGTATCGGTTATTGCCGGATTTGCACCCATTGGAGTTATCGCTGAGATGGCCAATATCGGTACTTTGTCGGCATTTTTTGTTGCAGCGGTGGGAGTAATGGTATTGCGGCTGAGAAAACCCGATTTACCAAGAAAATTTCGCTGCCCGGCAGTATGGGCAGTGGGACCGCTGGCCGTATTTTCCTGTGGTTATTTAATGTATAATTTACCGATTGAAACATGGATACGATTTATAGTTTGGTGTACTATAGGATTATTTATATACTTTGGCTATAGTTGTAAACACAGTCTGCTAAATAAATAATATAAAGTGATACGAATAAAGAAGCATGATTGCCTGCAGTTGATTATATGATTTTTATTGCAGACAATCATGCTTTTTTATTCATAAAATCGGCCATGTTTTTATATTAAGCGGGAGTAAATACTTAATAATAGCCGTAATTCAAAAAGAATCAATAAAAATATGAATATATTATAAATATAATTGCAGATAGCTTATATATAAGGCTTTTGGAAATATTGGAAAAGTTGAAAAATAATTGCTGGGTATTCAAGAAAATGTCAAATAAGGAAAACTGTAAAGCATATACTTATAAAAACAAATTTATTGATTATTCAAGGCAATTTGCATAGGTGTTGACGTGTTTTGATAATAAGTTATCATATAAATTGTATAAGATTGCTGACGGCACGGTAAAAATGTTTAAGCTTAGATTGCAGATGTTTAGGACAGAGTTTTATGGTGGGGCGGTTTGCTGCAATAAATTAATTATACATTTTATGGATGCCGGAAGGTCAAATAAGGAGGGTGATCATCTTATGGCACTAAAATATAGAAATAACGATAATGATTTGCCTGTACCATACCAAGAGTTTTATCACAATATTCGGCGATATATACCGCAGAATCGTATTTTTACAGATATTGTCAGAAGATATGCTTATGGTGTAGATGCCAGTCTGTATCGGATAACGCCTAAAATTGTGGTACAAGTGAGAGATATTACAGAAGTTTCTTCTTTGATCAAGGAAGCGGCTATACAGAAAATACCGCTTACGTTTAGGGCAGCCGGAACAAGTTTATGTGGACAGGCTTTGACTGATTCGGTGCTGGTAGTTATATCTGAAGGCTGGCAAAGTTATTCAATAGATGATGATGGCAGTCGAATTACTCTTCAACCGGGAATAATCGGTTCAGCGGCTAATTTATATCTGAAACCATATTCGCGCAAAATTGGTCCGGATCCTGCTTCTATTGATCATGCAATGATTGGTGGAATGGCAGCTAATAACGCCAGCGGTATGTGCTGCGGAACCTCAGATAACAGCTACAAAACAGTGGAGGATATGAAAGTAGTCTTTGCTGATGGATCAGTATTGGATACAGCCAATGCACAGTCGCGAAAATCATGGGAAAGTGAACATAGTAAATTAGTTGAAGAATTGCAGACTATGCGAGATGAAGTTCAGTCAGATGATAAGCTTAGGGAATTAATAAAGCATAAGTTTAAGATAAAAAATACCACAGGTTATAGTTTGAACGCATTTGTTGATTATCATGATCCGATCGACATTTTAAAACATCTGTTGATAGGATCAGAAGGAACACTGGCGCTTATCGCCGAGATAACGTATAGAACTGTATTAGACAATAAATATAAGGCATCTTCGTTAATGATTTTTCCTGATATGAATACTGCTTGTCTGGCAGTCATGAAACTATACAGACCACTGGTGTCGGCAGCAGAACTCTTGGACAGGGTATCATTGCGCTCCGTTGAAGATGAACCCGGAGTGCCGTCTTATATAAAAACATTACCAGAGCAGGCTGCTGCTTTGTTAGTGGAGATACGGGCTGAAGATAATGAGACGCTTTATGAACAAATAGGGCAGGTAAAAGAAAAATTATCGGATATTAAAGTGCTCGAACCAATTGAATTTACTGATGTAAGAAAAGAATATGAACAACTTTGGAAAATTAGGGCGGGAATATTTCCGGCTGTCGGCGGAATACGGGAAATCGGCACAACAGTTATAATTGAAGACATTGCTTTTCCAAAAGAAAAATTGGCAGATGGAGTAATGACATTACGTAAATGTATGGATGAACATGGCTATGGTGATGGAATCATTTATGGTCATGCTCTGGATGGAAATGTCCATTTTGTATTCACACAGTCATTTAGTTCAAAAGAGGATAAACAAAGATATAAAGTGTTCATCGAAGATATCTGTTCATTCGTTGTAGGAACATATAATGGTTCGTTAAAAGCTGAACATGGTACGGGCCGCAATATGGCACCATTTGTCGAAATGGAATGGGGTAAAAAGGCCTATAAACTAATGAAACAATTAAAAACTGCCTTTGATGCGGACGATATATTGAATCCAGATGTAATTATTACGGAAAATGGTAATTTATTTGTTGAAAATATTAAAGCAATGCTGCCAACAGATGGGATAATTGATAAATGTATAGAGTGTGGTTACTGTGAAGTCAACTGCCCATCGCATAATCTGACTTTTTCACCGCGGCAGCGAATTGCTACACAAAGGGAAATTACCCGCCTGACCGTCACAGGGAAAAGTCCGAATTTGCTGAACCAATTTAAAAAAGCTTATGAATATCTCGGTGAAGCAACCTGTGCAGCAGATGGATTATGTCAGCTGTCTTGTCCTGTTTCAATCAATACGGGTGATTTTACTAAACATGAACGTTCATTGGCGGCTACTGACAGTGCTAAAAATACGGCAGATTTTATAACTAATCATTTTGCTGGTGTAAGTAGTTTTATGAAATTTGGATTAACTGGAGCCAATGCAGCTCATTCGGTATTGGGAACGACTGCTATGGAATATATTGCAAAAAAAGTCAGAGATGCCAGCGGTGGGAAAATTCCCCGCTGGACAAAATGGATGCCGAAAAAAGGTGCTACACCACAACAAACGATATCGGAAAACGATACGCAGAAACCAAAAGTGGTTTATTATCCTAGTTGTGTAACACGAATGATGGGGCCTTCTAAATTGGATGATGATAAACGCCAGGTTAGTGATGTAATGCTATCTTTGCTGAAAAAAGCAGGCTACGCAGTAATACTGCCGGATAATATGGATAAATATTGCTGCGGTATGCCGTTTGAAAGTGAAGGCTTTTTTGAAGCGGCAGATCGTATGAGTGCTGAACTGGAGAAACTGTTACTTGGCTGTAGTAACAATGGAGAATATCCTATTTTATGTGATACCAGTCCCTGTGTTTATCGTATGAAAAAAGTCATGGGGAAAAATCTTCAGATTTATGATACAGTGGATTTTATTCATGATTTTCTTTTACCTAAGTTGAATATAAAAAAATCGTCAGAAACTATTATGCTCCATGTTACATGCAGTTCCAGAAAGATGGGGATGTTTGAAAAATTTAAGGATGTTGCTGAAGCGTGCGCCGACAAAGTAATCATTCCGGAAAAAGTTCATTGCTGTGGCTTTGCCGGTGATAAGGGATTTAAAATTCCTGAACTGAATGAATCGGCTTTAGAACATTTGAATGAAGCAATTCCGGCTGGCTGTAAACATGGCTATTCAAATAGTCGAACCTGTGAAGTGGGACTTGCAGCGAAAAGTGGCATTTGTTACCAATCCATTGCCTATTTGGTTGACGAGTGCGCAAAATAATAAATGATTAACAAAAGTGCCTGTTGCTCTGCTTTTAAATAGTAAGTGACAGGTGCTCTTATTATTTTTCGATGAATAGTCGGTTTAATGAATGATGGGGAAATGTGTTTTTATTGTTCGTTAAATTTAGCTATGCTATAATTTCATTATGATAAAATATGTTGGCATATGTTTTATCAGGTAAGGCAGTCGGCATTTTATCAGCGATTATGGTAAAATAATTTAAACTTTGCCGTCTGAAAAAAAGATGAGAGGTAGGGAAAATATGAGAATACACTATTTGCAGCATGTACCATTTGAAAATCCCGGCAGTATTCTTACGTGGGCAGAAGAAAACAATTGCTTTGTGAGCAGTACACAATTATATCAAAGTGACTCTTTGCCAAGGCAAAAAGATTTTGACTGGCTCGTGATCATGGGTGGTCCGATGAATATTTATGACGAAAAAAATTATCCTTGGCTTGCTAAGGAAAAAGTATTTATCAAGGAAAGTATTGCAGCAGGTAAGATTGTCATAGGACTTTGCCTTGGCGGCCAGTTACTGGCTGACGCGATTGGTGGTAAGGTGACTGCTAATCCTTGTAAGGAAATTGGTTGGTTTCCGATACGGTTGAGCGAAAGGGCAAGACAGTCTCCTTTGTTTTCTTTTTTCCCGGAAAATCCAATTGTTTTTCAATGGCATGGCGATACCTTTAGTGAACTTCCTCAAAAAGCAGAGTGCATAGCATCAAGTGCTGCTTGTGAACACCAGGCTTTCGTTTACAAAAAACGGGTGTTTGGTTTTCAATATCATTTGGAAAATACGGCTGAAATCGTCAATGGACTTATTAAGAATTGTGCCGGCGAAATGATACCTGGAACTTATGTTCAGACGCCGGAAGAGGTAGCAGCACATCCTGAGTATATAAAGCAGGATAATAAATGGATGAATATGTTTCTTACCCAATTGAAAAAAATGTATGAATAATAATGGGTCTCCGATAAGTAAAATATGGTATGAAATAATTTGTACGAGTGAGTTTATATCTGCATAACAAATTTGGCATAGCTGCCGGATTGAAGCTGATGCCAATGAATCGTTTTGAAAGAGAGCTGTCACATAATACCATTGATCCCATAAAGATGCAAATCGCTGCCGTTTTTTAAAAACGGACAAGAAATGGAATATGCATATTTATGAATGAAATGTTTACATGCGGCAGCTCTTTTTTTGATAAGTCAATTCATTGTAATTAATATTAATTATTGTCATGAATTGCAGCATTATCAAAAAGTTTTTTAATAAAATTAATGATTAAACGTTCATCTGCGTAGATTTGCCTGTTACGTTTAGTGACTATGGCAGTCTCAAGATATAGTGGTTTTGCCAATGACAGAGGAATCAGATTATCCCCTGGGGAGACGGCATGACGCATCAGAAAGGTAGAAGCTATCTTGTGCTGTACAAGGCTTTTAATAGTAAATAGATGAGGAGAGTAATGGATTATTTTCATTTGAAGATTTTCTTTGGCGAATTCACGGTAAATAAGATGTGTTATATTAAAACTGGTATCAAGCATCACCAAAGGTTCATTTTTCAATGCGTTAATGGAAATGGAAATCTGCTCTGCCAGAGGATGCCCGGCGTAAGTGCAAAAACAGCATTCTGAAGT
This sequence comes from Pectinatus frisingensis, assembly GCF_015732285.1. Lineage (GTDB taxonomy): Bacteria > Bacillota > Negativicutes > Selenomonadales > Selenomonadaceae > Pectinatus > Pectinatus frisingensis. The sequence continues at coordinate 100,189 of NZ_WIQU01000014.1, read as the reverse complement.
AGCCAGATGATGATAGAGAAAATCATCACTGCTATGCGTATAATTGATTATAGCCATATCAATGGTTTCATTTTTGAGTAACTGCAGCGAATCAGCAGTACTTATCTCGATGATTTCCAGTATGATTTCTGAATGGGCTCGACGAAGATCTCCCAGCAAAAAAGGAATGACGTAGCTGCCGACCTGTGGGGGTAATGCAATCCTAATATGATTGCGTCGGTGGGACATGTCATTGATTGTGTGCTGCAGTTGATCCAATTCTTCGAGCAGCGGACGTATTTTTGTCAGCAGCATATTGCCATCTTTAGAAACAAAAAGTTTTTTACCGTTGCGTCGGAAAAGATTCAGACCAGTCTCAGCCTCTAAAGTCTGCATTGCGACACTTACAGTGGGTTGTGACACATGCAGATATTCTGCAGCTTTAGTAATGTTTTGCCAGCGACATACTTCATAAAAATATTTCATTTGAATAATAGTCATAATGCAGATACTCCTTAATATCAACATTTATATATAGTAAAAAACTATATATAAATACTATAAAAGTATTTCCATTTAAAAGCAATTATTGCCATAATGAATGTGAGATGAATAATTGGAGATGATTATTATGCAGAGATGTTGGTCGATTAATATGAAAGAAGTACTATTGAGACAGTTGAATGATTATCGCAATAAAAAAATGCAGCGTGCCAGAAGATGCTGTAAAAATTATGAATACTGTCATAAATATCCGCTTAAATTGGAGCATACTGATATTGTTTCATATAATGCAAAATTTTTTGATTATCTTGAATAAAAATCTATGGGGGAATGATGATGGATTCCGGTTATATAGTGCTGCTGGTTATTTTTATCAGTAGTCTCGTGGGGCATAATCTTACTGTGGTATACGCTGCAGGTATTGTTATCGTGTTGAAATTGCTGGGTGTAACAGAATTTATGCATATTTTTGCTGTACATGGTTTGAAATGGGGAATAATATTAATGACGGCAGCACTTCTTATGCCAATTGCCACTGGCGATATCACTTTTAAAACCATAATGGATTCTTTTAAAACTCCTTTGGGACTTGCAGCAATAGCGGCAGGAATTTTTACGGCAGCGACAGCCGGGTATGGAGGCGGACTACTCCACGGATCACCCGAAGTAGTTGCAGCAATTGTCATCGGTACGATGCTGGGCGTATTTTTCCTTCATGGCCTGGCTGTTGGGCCGCTCATCGCGGCAGGTTTGACTTATTTTATCATGCAGTTTTTCACAATAGGGAATTAGTAAACATGACCATAAATAACTTTAAAAAATTTTCTGCCAGTACAATGTCATTTAAATAAAAAATTATATAAAAAAGCGGTGTTTGAGTTGTTCTATAACTCTTTAGTTATCTTTTGCTGAACATTAGGCAGAGCTGTTCTAAAATTTTACTGGGAGAGTATCCCCGCACATTTCTTTGAAAGCGATAGAAATCTTTGCTTAAGGCGGCTAACAACATATCCGCAGCAAAGATACTATCAGTTGTGTGCTGATTATTCATTTCTTCAAATAAAGTGACAAATAATTTATGTAATTCGTTATATATAGGACTTTTTTGTGTGTGGTTGTTCGATGCTGCTGGAGTGCTTTCCACGCCTGCAAGCAATTGAGCCTTAGTTTCTCTGAAATGTATAAATAGTTTTAATAATCCACGCAACCGCTGTGCAGGAGATGTTTCCCTATTATCAGATAAATATCTGTCGATATCATTAAAAAGTAAGTCGATATTGTCTTTTATTAAATCCATACACAGTTCACTTTTATTGTGATAGCGGCGATAGAGTGTACCTGGTCCTATTTGGGCAGCTATTGCTATTTGGTTCATGCTGACCTGTTCGACACCGTTTTTTTTAAATAATTTAATAGCGACATCTAAAATGCGTTGGCGATTTTGTGCTGCATCGCGACGTTCTGGTCTGTTTTGGTTAATAAATTTTTTATTCATAGATTATCCTTAAATTTTTATTGACAAATGGAGACATCTCCACTTATTATATTAATAAGGAGATATCTCCATTTAATAATAAACTATCAAAAGGAAGTATTCAAGAATGAAAAAACAATATATTAAGGCGGCATTGCTCGTCATGGATATGGAAAATGGCATAGTGGCACAGTTTATTAAAGATAAAAATAAATTATTGCCGGTTAAAAAAGCTATCACGGCAGCGCGGCAAAATAATATTCAAGTTATTTTTATCAGAGTGGGGTTTAGTGTAGGATATCCCGAAATAAGTCCAAATAATAAAGCCTTTTCAAAAATAAATCAGACAGGAAAAATGCTGCTTGGCAACTTGGAAACAGATATTTGTGAAAGCTGTAAACCTAATTGTGGAGAACTAATAATAACAAAATATAGAATCAGTGCATTTACTGGCAGTACCTTGGAAATAATATTGCGTTCACAGCAGATCAATACTCTTATATGTTGTGGAATATCCACCAGTGGGGTGGTTTTGTCAACTGTGCGTGAAGCTTTTGATAAAGATTTTAATTTGAAGGTGATTGAAGATGCATGTTTTGATGCAGACGCAGAAGTACAGCAGGTACTTATGAAAAAAATATTTCCCCGACAGGCTGATGTTTTAACGGTAGATGATTGGATTAAAAATCTGCACATTGAAAGTGAACAATAATGGCTGACAATCAATTGTATAAAGCTGATCCCTTTCCATGGAAATTTGTGACGCCATTATATATGGGGTCGACACTAAATCCGATAAACAGTTCAATAATAGCTACAGCATTGGTGCCAATAGCCTTGAGTTTGCATATTTCTGCATCAAAAGCAACATTACTTATAACAGTCCTTTATTTGACCAGTTCGATTGCTCAACCGACTGCAGGTAGGCTTTCCACGCAATTTGGTCCACGGCGCATATTTTTATGTGGGATTGTCATGGTATTAATTGGTGGGGTATTGGGTGGAGCCGGTTATAATTTTACCATGTTGATAATAGCACGTATTTTTATCGGTATTGGAACTTCAACTGCATATCCGTCAGCGATGCTGATAATTCATGATCGCACTAAAAAAGCTGCACTGCAGGCTCCTCCGGGGAGAGTATTGGGATGGCTGCAAGTCACCGGTGTAGCAACAGCAGCAATAGGACTGCCGATAGGAGGACTTTTGCTTGATACATGGGGATGGCGTATGACTTTTTTAGTCAATATTCCTGTTGCTATGACAGCATTGATTATGGTAGCAGTGTGGATACCGCGGGATGGCAATCTATGTAAGATCAAGAATATAAAAGAAATTATCTATGACATAGATATAATAGGAATTGTATATTTCACCTTGATAATTATTTCGTTGCTGATGTTTTTGTATTCCCTGCCTGAAATATCAATAAAAATATTAGCAATATCAGGCTGTCTGATTATTGCCGCCATAAAATGGGAAACAAGAATTAAACGGCCATTTATTGACGTAAAAATGTTTCTTTCAAATTTAGCATTGACTCGCACTTACCTGCGTTTTATGTTAATGACGTTGTGCATGTATACGGTATTGTATGGAATTACAACGTGGCTGGAATCAACACGTGCTGTTTCACCAGCATATATAGGTTTATTGATGCTGCCAATGAGCGTTGCATCTGCTCTGGTCGTGGAACCCGTTTCCAAACGTAATTTGGTGAAAAAACCATTGATTATATCGTCAATATTAACAGTTTTTGCTTCGTTGGCAATATTAATGGCAAACATTCAGACTGCATTATATAATATAACGTTTATTACGTTTTTGTTTGGTATTGCTATGGGGCTTATGCTTAGTGCCAATCAAACAGCATTATACATGCAAAGTTCAGAAAATAATATCGGAGTTACAGCCGGACTTTTTCGTACTTTTGGATACATTGGTTCAATAGGATCTTCAGCATTAATTGGTACAGTATTTACTCCGGCAGTAACAGACGCCGGAATGCGGACAATAGCATTATTGATAATTATGACAAGTCTTGTCAGTTTGATTTTAACGGTTATGGATAAAAAAATAAGCAGATAGGATAAAAAAATAGAGAAATTAAGGCTTGAATAATTTAGTCCAGATTAAATAAAATTATGCCACCCTTTTGCTTATAGCCGCTGTCCCAGAGTTTGTTCAATGACAACCAGCGGAAGGTTCCATAAGTGATGACTTTTACCATCATGATATCATTAAATTCTTCGTAACCGGCTAACCAAAACCAATGCCAGACATAATCATTGAAAGCATGATTTTTATGTTTTAAATTTAAATAAGGCACAGGAAGTTTTTTTTCAATTTGCCTACGTACGGCAGCTTTGAATTCTGATAATGAACAGCTGCTGTATAACCCTTTCATTTGTATGGATTGTTCACCGTGGTTGAAAAGATATTTTTGCAGTCCGTCAATGAATATTTCCAATGTATTAATGCCGTGGATACGGGGTGAAAGATAATCTTTCATGACTTGGGAAAATTTTATATAGTCACTTTTAGTCATATTTTTTAAATTGAATGGGTATAAATCGGTTTTATTGAAAAACATAGCAAAATAGATACAAATATCACAAGCTGTGACAGCACCGCAGCCCCCCAGTTTCATCCAGTAATCGGTAAACCATTCTTGATCACCGCCAGTAAAATTTCCTATTTTAAAAAGTGATAATTCATTCATTGTATGCACCTTCCTGCTGAGGTTAAAAGTATTGACCGATAATAAACAATGTATATATTATAAATCAAATAATAATATTTTTGTAGTATGATTTTTGTTTTAATGCAAAAAATTATAAGGACTATCGCACGTAAACATTTTCATTCATAAATATGCGAGCTGCCTTTGTTTATCATTGAAAAAGCAGTGGAGAATCGCATTTTTATGAGGTCAATACCATTTGTGTGACAGTCCTTATAAAAATTATTTTGTAAGTTTAAGATAGCAGTCAGATTAGGCAGTTGGTTACCTTAATAGCATTTACTAAAGCTTCGGCATCATGAGTCCTGATGTAATTCGTGCCGACTTTAGCTAAATAAAGCTCTGCTGCGAGTGTGGCAGGTCCCGTTTCATTTGTTTGGGTACCGGTAATGCGGCTCAAAAAAGATTTTCGTGAAAGACCAACCAATATGGGTAATTTGAAATAGTCTTTCAGTTTTGTTAAGTTTTTTAGTACATAAATAGATACGGTCGGATCAGCACCAAGGAAAAAGCCCATGCCAGGGTCAAGAATAATGCGCTTAGATGATATACCGGCTTTTTCTAAGGCGGCAATACGCTGTGTGAAAAAGTCAAGTATACCCGTGTACACTTCTTCAGGACTGGTTTCCATCACAGTCGCCGGGCCAAGACGCTGTACGGAGTGCATGACGATTAATTTGGCATTTGATTGGGCAAGCTGCGGATAAATTTCCGGATGGGGGAATCCTTGTATATCATTAATATAATCGACACCGGCTTCTAAGGCATATAATTGAACTTCTGGCTTGAAAGTATCTACTGAGATAGGAATGCTTTGTTTTTTTAGATATGTGATTACGGGTTTTAAGCGGTGTACTTCCTCTGTGGGATTGACTGCGGTGGTATTGATATTGCTGGATGCTGCGCCCAGATCAATTATATCGGCACCAGCTTGATAAAGCTGCCGGGCTTTCTTGATAGCTTTGGCAGGATCAAGATACAGGCCGCCGTCGGAAAAACTGTCTTCAGTAATGTTAACGATACCTAGTATATGAGGGATTTTGTATGGCAAAATGGTCACTCCTTGATAAGAATTTTAGCGTAATTTGCTTAAAGTTAAATTATACCCTAATATACCACAATGTACATTTTTGAAATATGTCAAAAATGATTGTTTATATATATTTTTTATTGTGCAGCGTTTATTTCTGCGACAACACGGTATGAAAAATGCTTATTCATTACATCAAAGTGAGTATCGATATGACCGAGCGCGGCAAGACAAAGAGACGATTTGCCATTGGTAGAATTCAGCATGGTATTTAAAATAGTTCCGTAAGATTACAGAACTATTTTCTTCATTTTATTTTGAAATTGGATTGATCATAATTATCAGTTAGGTAATCTGATAATTTAGAAGTTATAAATTTTGCAGGATCATTATCTTTTCGTAAATCATTTTCTGTCAATATCATATCCAGAGCTGTGGCAGTATATGCTGCATAATCACTCATATGCATAACTAGAACAGCACCTTTTATTACTTTACCATCAGCGTATATAGCTGCTTTTATGGCACTTATCATGCTTTCTAAGGATGGTTGCCTGAAATCGTCTGTGCTATATGAGCCAGATACGATGTATTCATATCCATCAGCATAAAGAGATTTAAATCCCATTTTACTAATATAAAGTGTTGGCGGTCTAAAATATCTTGTCAATACAGGATGACCATTAAATACAACATTACCTGTTATCATTTCTAGTTTTGTATATGCAGTTTTTAAATCATTAATATATTGATTATAAGATTGAGGAGATGGCATCAATCTATTAGTAGTTTTATCTCGTTGAGTCATAGGAATATGCTTGTCAGAATGAGATGCTATATCATGTCCATCTGCAGCAATTGCTCTTAGAAGATTTGGATTGTTAGTAACATTGTTTGTTAGTATGCAAAAAGTTGCCTTCACATTATGTTTGCGAAGTACATATAATAGTTTATTTATGGAAACATCAGAACCCCAGTCATCAAATGTTAAAAAAATAACAGGTTTATTTGTATGTATTCTTCCGCTGGTATCTAAGTTGCGTAATTCGGCTAAACTAAAACCTAAGGCATCACCTTTTGGACCGACTTCATTATTACCTATATAGCGCTTTTTTATATAGTCATTAAATGATATTTTTTGTTCAATCATCGGATTATAGTCGTCTTGTAATTGTATAGGAATTTGAGATTTTTGGGAAAATTCATAGCGATAATGGGTGTTATTTAAAACTTCGATGACACCATTTATACTATATGCAGAATCATTTTTAATGTTACTTTTGGGATCGTCATTAGTAGACACATATTGCACAACATCTATTTTTCGTCGTTTAAGCAATTCCATCACTTTTCCACATAATGAGTCATCATCATAATAATTTAATCGGAAAAAAATTACCCATCCACGTCCCATAGAATACATATATTTACCAAATATTTCATTTATGACATCTTCTGGATTAGTGTATTTTTTTTGTTTTGAATTAATTATATTGATATAAGGGCCTATAAGCTGGCATCCCATTGCTGAAACAGCTTCACGAGTCTCAGGTGTAACTGTACCCCAAGGTTGCATGACTACATTGGTTTTTGCTCCCATTGCTGCTAGATGAGATTGGATATAGTTGATTTCTGAACACATAGCGTCAAAATTAGTATTTTTTAGCGAGGGTAATCCAATGCCAACTTCATTACCACTGTTGATTATATACTGTATAAGTTGAGGATTTTTATCTATGTCACTTTTCATTATAAAGAAAGTACCTTTAGCATTCATTCCTTTTAAACGTGTAAGTATATCATATACTACATTAGGTTTTGTCAATCCGGCGAAAGTAAAACAGACAGAAGGTTCTGTTGTATGGATCATTTTAATTTCTTCAGCTTCTGTACCTCCATTTTTTTGTCGTAAAGTTGCATAATTAATTTGTTGAGCATATGCAGTGTCATTTGCGGTGAAAAAAATAGCATAAATATTAATTAAACATATAAAAGTAAATATTCTGCGCAATGAAAAATTATTCATGAGGAATTCTCCTGTATAAATTATTAAAACTCGTAAGTGATTTCGTTCCAAAGTGTTCGTATATTATCATTTGTAAGCTTATCCTTAAGATCATAGTATTCAATCCCAAGTTTGACATGGGGGAATATGGTATAGTAGAAATTTATTCCGTAACCATTAAATCCATTCATATACCCGCACAGACCTGACATAGTATGATTTATATATGTGTATTGTGCCATATCATAATATTTAAAAGTAAGTTCATGTGTTCCTAAAATAGACGATTTATTTTTGCCTAAACGAATAGTAAATACATAACCTGTACCATTATTATTTGCATCTTTTTCACTAGCATTTAAAAACATGAACCCTAAATTTGTGTTTTTTATGTAATAGTTTACACTGGCAGAATAAATATTATCTTTTTTTCCATAATTGTCCCAACTGTAAAAGTTGCTATTTAAGACAATATTTGTTGATGCATTATAAAAAAGTTCGCCATAAAATAAGTTATTATCATCATTATTTATTTTCCCATATCCCATGGAATATAGCCAAGTATTATCATCATAATTATTCCCATTAGTGGAAAGTTTTATACCGTGAAAGCTACTATCCAATACATTGCCTTCTGATAAATAAGCACTAGTCCAACCTAATTCTGTGTTCACAGGAATGTGTGCTTTTCCAATATAGGGAGTGCCCTTTAGATAAACTCTCTTTAATTTGACATGTCCATCATAACTTTTATTGTAAAAATTATGCGAAGAAAGGCTTTTATCGGTTTCGGCCATTGTACGTAGCATCCAGATATCATCTAGTGGTTTATCACCGTAGATGCGTGCTCGTATTCTTTGATCATTCCAATTATATCTATCATTGTTACTGCTGTTTAACATTTGGCTATAGCGGATTTCTCCATATACATCCCATTTTCCTTTAGGAATATTCCATATATTGACAGTTGAAGTTTTAGTTGATTTTACTTCATTTTGAGCTGACTGACTGTCTCCAAGTGCATCTAATTCCAGATGAAATTCCTTCAATAGAGGTTGTAGTATTGCTAATATAACGTTATTGGATATATTCGTATTTAAAATTGAATAATTATTATGAGCTCTCATTGTTAATATGGCCGCTTCTTGTCTATCTAAATGGGTTAAATCGTTATAGGGTATTCCAGATAAATAACCTGCCTCATTTAATTTTTTAAAATTATCATAAACCCATGATGGGGCAGGTCTTTTATATAATTCGAGTAGTTCTGTTCCTGTGGCTCCATCACTGTATTTTTTAGATATTGAAGGACTTCTGTCCATTGATGCGGAATTTTCTTGCGCTAATACAGGTGCTAGTGGTGTAAAAATAAAAAACGTACATGCAAATAGTGATGTTAAAAAAACTTTCATAATAAACTCCTGATGTTTTGCTAATTATTTCCTAATCGCCATATGTTAATAGAATGTAATCCTAATTGGTTAGCTTTCTGAATCCATTCTTTGAGTGTTTCTTGATCGGCATACCAAACAGTGTAATTTACATTATCCTTTGTAAATGAAAAATAAATATCATTACTTTTAGCATCACGTTTTTGTGATGCGTGATTTTCCTGCGCCAGAGATTTAGCCTCCTGGGCAGAAATAAATCTTTTTTGTCCATTGTCTCCCCAGATGCATCCACCCGCTGAAAAAGCTACACCTATCGGAGCCGGCAGCGATTTCATTCGTTCAGCTGTATTTTCAATAAAAGAAAAGTCGGCTTTGGGACCGGGACCGCTGTGCAATCCATACAAATTGTATAACATGACAATATATTGAGGACCTTTAGGAAAATCATAGTCAGAAAATTTGACTGATGGTTCTAAAATGACACGTAATTTTATGTTTTGGGCAGAAGCCTTGTCGTAAAGTATTTTTATGAATTTAATATAATCGTCAGCAGCTGTTTGGTCTTTAAAAATTTGTTCATAATCGAGATCGATGCCATTACAATGGTTAGCCTGTGCTAATTCAATAATCTCTCTGGCGTGGATTATTCTTTTTGCATCACCATCAAGTACTCTTTTTACCACATCGATATCCTTGAATGAGTTTTTATTTTTACCGGCTATATCATTGACTATTGTCAGATATTCATATTGAGGCTGAAATTTGGTCCGGTTCAGTGTTTGTTCCTCTTTAAATCCATCGGGAATAAATAGAGTATCCTTGTCATTAAAATAAGCGGCAAAATATGAAATGCCGGTATATTTATTATCAGTGGTGCTTAGCTCTTCTGTTCCGCTTTGTGCATCCCAGTAAACAAGCCACGCTGTTTTTTCTGGTGGACTGTATGGCATGGGTCTGGTGGCACACCACGCCGTGTAGCCAAAAAATATGAGGCTTGCACAGCAAATTGAACCTATAAAATATTTAAATTTGGTTTTGGAAAAACTCATCTTATTTCACCACCACTTAATAAAACCGATATGATAATAAACTTATAAATATTTCACAAACCAGCCTATAAGGACATTGATATAATTTTTAATGTTATATTCTATCTTATCGATTCCTGTGTATTTTGATGTAAATAAAATATTTTCATTAGGTAGATTTGTTATGTTTAAACCACTAAATACAGCATCATATACGTCATCGGTCAAATTTCTTTGATCAAAACCATGACCCGACCAGGCTGAAATTAAGAATATGCTGCCTTCATTTGTTAAGGAAACCGCAGTTGAAATAACCTGCCTGCCATTTACCGATACACTTATATTGTTTCCTTGCAAAGTTAAAGAAATTTTTTCATCGCCTTTTTCATTGGCGCTTATCGTTGGAATATATTCCTTGGCTCCGTCGGCAACTGACGGGACAGTTTCTTCACTTTTTTCTTTGAGACGTTTGGTGTATACCTTACCCTGCCCTGTGGACAACGAATACCGAGAAAATGCCTCTAATACCTTTTCCTCTGAATTGTGCTTATCCTGTGGAATAGAAATTATTGGTAAATCATTTATTTTATCAAGATTTTCTTTAGCCAGTTCTTTTTTTTCACCATTTAAATTTTCCTGGATAATCAAATCACGGCCGCTTACTATGAGAGCTACGTAATTAGCCATATTGTCATCACTGCGCAATAATATTTCCTGTGTACCTTGTTTATTTCCCAATAGATCAACATTCAAATTTATATTTTTATAATTGTTGCTTTTTTTTAATTGTATAATGCCTTGGGCTTCAGGTAAAGAAGTTAAATATATTTTTTCATCGGTAAATTCACAGGCACCTTTTAATATGTTCCATTTGTCTGCCCGTTTTGTATCTCCAGTTTCAAAATTTACATCTTGTTTTGTGTCATATTTTATGCGCATTAGCAGGTGATTGACCGGCCACCATGCCTGTGGCTGCATTCTGGTCAAATCGTATATGCTGCTGTTTTTTACATTCAGACTATATCCTTCACGGTTGAAATTCATTTTGAATAATTTTTTTAACCAATAGGCATTTACTGAACTTACCTGTGGATTATTACCAAAGCTGCCGGTGTTCGCGTGCATTAGTACACTGACCGGCGGGACATAGCCAATTTCATTTATATAAGTATTTTCCAGTTTTTCATAATCATAGCTTATGCGATCTTTCATCCGTTGGTAGCTTTCCTTGGGAACGCCATATTTATCACGGATATAATCCATTAAATAATGATTGTATCGTCTGCCCAAATATTGATGTACCATGCCGAACATCAATGGATTCATTTCACCCAGGTAATTATCATATCGATCAAAAACATTAATATAATATAATCTGTAACCATTGGTACCAAGTTCCCAATAAGAACTTTTGGTTAAATCTTTTAAATCGTCTGGAGTTAAAAATTTATTGTCTTTTTTTGAAAAATTTTCCGGATAAGTAAAAATAGTGGCTTTATAATTAAGATCTTGTAAGATATCTTTGGAAAAAATAGCTGTATCGCGTCGTCCGTCCTCAAACATTAAAAATACGGCTTTGGGTGGTAGTTTACCACCGTTTTCATAATAATTGTATATATCTTCTTTAGTTATTGTTTCGTAACCTTGTTTTTTTAAAGCTTCAAGCTGCTCGCGCAGCCTGTCCTGTGAAATAAGCAATTGACTGCCGGCGGTTTTTTGTACGCCAAAATAAGACAGCGCAATAAATCCGTCTTGAGATTGTGTTTTATCGGTATAAGGCTGGTAGGTTTTTGTATAAAAGAGATTGTATATGACAAAAATGCATAACACGAGTAATATTAATAATTGTAAAATGGTTCTTGTGATTTTTCTTCTGTTGCGTGTTTTAGAAAATTCATGTTCATATACTTGTTCCTTTTTTGTCATCAACCATACCCTCCTTCTTTTTTTCTTTGATGATTTCTTTTATATCAGCATTAGTCATACGGGTGCCCCATGTGGACTTCCAAAAAGTCACCCAGGCAACTGGCATCTGCCAGAGTAATACTGTTTCATAATAAAGACAAAACCATACCCCATAGATCCATGTGGTGCTGCGGCGCAGAAATAGCTGTGCTACACTCATCAGTAATGCCATCATCAATATACCAACCATAAAAGTCAATGGGAAAACACGATGTGTGAGCGGGATATAAATGAGATTATATACTACAATTACAGGAGCCAGCATGGGAACCAGTAATCCCATATAGAAGGATAATGCCATGAATGGTTCTTTTTTCCACATAAATGTTGCGGCAATGAGCGATTCTCTGAGCCATGAACGTTTCCACCGCATTTGCTGGCGCAAAAAAATTTTATATGTGTTGGGGACTATTGTGGAACATACGGCAGTATCCTGATAGTCAGTCCGATGGGAGCGTAATATAAAATTCGTCATTGATCTGTCATCACCAAAAGTTGCCTTTTGCCCTAAGAATTTTTGAGTCAGCCATGCATTACTGTATTTCAATACTAAATCTTTCCGATAACAGGATAATGGACCAGACAGACATGTAACAGCATCAAATAGTCCCTCAGCGGCTTTTAAAATTCTAAAGGCAATATAATAGCGCACAGATTGCATCTTAGTCAATGTATTAGTGAACGTATTTGCTACATCTGTGCGCCCGGACACACCGCCCATTTTTTTATCCTGGAAAGGTTGTACTATATTTCTGACAGCGAAAGGATCGAGGAAACTATCTGAATCCACGAATACCAGCAAGTCATTTTTTGCCAGTTTGGCACCTACTGCCAATGCTTCTCGTTTTCCCATATTTGCTGGTTGTACGTGATAACGAATTCTGTCTTGGAGATCATACCCTTTTTCATTATGCAGAATATTTATTATAGCTTCTATTTGTTCGACCGAATTATCATTGGAACAATCATCGACAACAATTACTTCTAGTTTGTCGATTGGATAATCTTGGTTAATGCAGCTCAAAATAGTTTTTTTTATCCATTTTTCTTCATTGAAGCAGGGAATTATAATTGTCACACCTGGTGTAAAGTTTGGATTTATTGGTGTGGATTTGTAAAATGCACCAAATAAGTAGCGTGTCAGGAGAAATGTTGCAGCTAAAATGCTGTATAAGTAAAGCACTTTATTGAAACTGAAATATAAAATGCTTGATGATCTCATTAATACTATAAAAGCGCAAATAAAGAACATAAATGCTGATGCAATGGACAGCATATAGATCTGCCGGTTTTTATAGGCATATTGTGCCAATAATTGGTCAAAGTGAAAAGCACAGCAAAAGTCTTTATTTTCATCAACATAAGAGCGTACCCATTTAGCTCTTATGTTTTTTATTTTCATTTCATAACCTTCCGGCATGGTTCCAGCTTCAATTTTGAAACTTAGTTTAATACCCGTTGAGTTTTCTATATGATTTTTGTATTTTATTGGTATTTTACAGGATATACCTGAACCCGACAAATCAACAGCCTTACCGGTAATTGTAGTTTTTACGCCATTTTGATCAATGATTTGTATTTTTACGGCGTAATCCACCAAATAACGTCGCCCTGTTTCAACTTTTTCTTTGCTGACGGCATAATTTTCCTGATATTCATTATTGCTTATACCGCGTCGATCGACATTCGTTCTTTTGCTGTCTTTATCCGGTACATTTGGTAATATCCGTCTGTCGCTTGTAGAATGAAGTAAGACATCTTCTTCAGGAACTACGGCATTCTTTATAGCACTTGCGATAGTTTCATCGTTTTGTGTATCTGGTGGTAAATTATTTTGTTGTCTGTTAAAAGATTTTTTATTTTTATCATTCACTTTATTCATCACCTACTGTTCGGACACTTTGTTTTCTGTAGTAAATTTATAACGATAAGTTTTGTTGAAAAGTATTGAGCTGACCGATTTTATAGAATAAGCCGAATCGTTGTGGGGATTGATCCGTGGATCGTCATAAAAAGAATTGCAGGCTATATTATTGATTTTATCACGTTTAATTAAGTACATGACTTTACCGGCAAGAGGGTCATCTGTGTAATAATCAAGCCGGAAATATACGATCCAACCACGTCCCATAGAATAGACGTATTTACCGAATAATTCCTGCATCACTTGCTGCGGTGAAGTATAGTCTTTCATATTTGATTTTACAACGGATACATAAGATCCGATCATAGTCAGTCCCATAGCAGACACTGCTTCACGAGTGTCATCAGTAATATCGCCCCATGGCTGCATGGCAAGTTGTGGTGCTGCTCCCATTGATTTTAGTCTGTTTTGGACATAATCAATTTCTGAACATGTTGAATAAAAATCAGCATTTTTTAAAGAGCGTATACCAACACCAACTTCATTGCCGCTATTTATAATGGTTTGTATTAATTGAGGATTTTTATCTATATCATTCTTCATAACAAAAAATGTTCCGGCTGCATTCATCTGTTTTAACTGTGCCAGAATACTGTAGACTACCGATGGTTTACTGAGCCCGGCGAAAGTGAAGCAAACTGCTGGTTCTGTGGTTAAAATTAAAGTTATGGGAGCAGCTTTTATACTGTTGTTGTTTTGACGAATAACTTGGTAATCCTGGGCAGCTGCAAATGTTTTTTTAAAAAATAATTTGTCGGTTAAAAAAACCATTTTTTGTGTGAATGTTTTTACTGCATCAAATGAAGCAGTATCATTTAGTGAATATTTATTATTTAATTGGTTTACCAGACGAAAATCTGTTATATATTCTGTGGGCATAGAACGTTTTTGTAATGCTTTTAGTAAACGTTCTGTCACATCAACAATGTTTTGATGTTTATTATCATCGCTCATGTTAACGTTAAGACCCGGTTGTTTATCAAAGGCAGGTTTTTCGTCTGTTTTGCCCGGTTCATATTTTACACGATTTACAGGAGTGGCTATCGGTACTGAAACTATGCTTCCCGGAATTATCTGATTAACAAATGATTCCGCAGCCGCGTCAGTTGTTAAAGTATCTGGATTAACATATACATTAGTTTTTACTGCGGCGTTGAGACCGGCAGCTGCAGCTGTTTTTAGTAATTTATCAGTATAAATAGTTCGTGGAGCCTTGAAAATATCCGGAGCTGTACCGGTGGTTACCTTTATTATTTTTTGTGTTTTTAAAAGCTGTGTCAAGACTTCTTCGGTAGGAATTTTGTCGAGTTCTGCTAATCCGACATAAGTATAATTTCCTATAGGATATTTTCGTTGATATATTTTTTTTAATGAATCATTATCTTTGGCAGCCGTACTTCCGTCGACAAAAAAAGTTGCCTTGATTTGATATTTGTCTAAAAGATCAAGCAATCGATCTGTTGTTGTCGGATCTGGTAGTCCGTCAAAAGTTAAAGCTATTGCATTTTTATCAAAAGAATCCACATATATTTGAGATGGTTTTATGTCACTGTTAAGTTTTTGTTGAGCATCAGTTAATTCATTATCAATATTATACTCATTATTTAAATCAGTAATATCTGCATATGTTGACTCGTTTGTTCCGTAAAAATATAAATAACCACAAATTGCTGCTATTATTAAAATAGTTATAGCTATAAGTAGTTTTTTCTTTGACATAAACTTTGTTCCTTTCTTTAAATGTTTTAAAAACTATAGGAAACTTGTCCCCACCATGTTTTTACGTTGTCCAAACTAGTTTTATCTTTTAAGTCATAATATTCTATGCCTAATAAAATATTTTGGTTAATGTATAAGTACCATCCGGCACTATATCCCTTAAATCCATTCATATAACTGCCAAGACCTGACATTGTATGATTGATATAAGTCGTACCGGCCATATCATAGTAATAAGTGTCTATTTCATAGGTACCAGGTATCCATGAACGATTATAACCATATTTTGCTGTTAATACGTAGCCATCTGATGAATTGCTTTTGTCTTGTTCGCTGGCCTTCAGGTACATGGCACCAAGTGTGTAGTTGCCGATATGTGCCCAAGGTATAGATATTGGCTGGTGCCCCCTAGCTATTCCAATGATAAAAGCCGGCCAGATAATCGATGTCGTTATAACAGGTAAATTGAATAAATAAGTTTTACTTGTTATCATTGGGTGTAACAGTAGAGTATATTTCGGGATTTGCAGCTGATTTTACAGCATTGTCTTCGGTAGAAATATTACCGGAGGTGTTTTTCGAGTTTTTTGAAGAAACTATGGTATTGTTATTTTTTATTACAAGATTTTTTTCTATTACAGACCCCAATAAGCAAAACCCGCATTTTCTAAATGTTCTTTGTTAAAAATATTTTTCACGTCGATGATGACTGTTTTATTGCCGGAAAAAGAATCTTTAGACATTGCCTTTAAAGTATCAATTGAAAACTCCCTGAATTCCCTGTGGGCGACTGCAAAAATAAGACAGTCGGCGTCGGTTATAGCGGCAGAGTCAATAATATCAAAATCGTAGTTATTCTTAATTTCGGTTTTATTAACATGCGGATCCACTGCCCGAATAGTTATGCCGTATTCTCTAAGACGGTTTATTATATCAATGACCTTTGAGTTCCGCATATCCGGACAATTTTCTTTAAAGGTCAATCCTAAAATATAGATATTGTCATTTTTTACAGCATGTTTTTCTTGAATTAATTTTCGGATAATATTCTCACCAATAAAAGGTCCCATATTGTTATTTATTTTGCGTGCCAAACTTACTAATTCCGTATCAATATTATTCATTTCTGATTCATAGACAAGATAATATGGATCTATGCCTATGCAGTGGCCACCTACAAGACCTGGGCGAAATCCTAACGCGTTCCATTTGGTATTCATTGCATCTATTACGGCTTTTGTGGATATGTTTAATTTATTAAAAACTGTTGCCACTTCATTGATGAAAGCTATATTTATATCTCGTTGTGTATTTTCAATTAGTTTTGCGGCTTCGGCTACTTTTATATTCTCTGCTTCATAAAGTTTGTTTATTACGAGAGCGTATACTTGTTTTATTTTTTCACGTGTTTCGTTATTCATGCCAGAAATTATTTTTACGATATTGTTTAAACGATGTACTTTGTCACCGGGGTTTATTCTTTCGGGAGAATAGCCTATATAAAAATCTTCACCACATTTAAGATGGGAATATTTTTCTATTTGAGGTACACATATTTCTTCAGTTACACCCGGATAAACAGTAGATTCAAAAACTACTATAGCCCCCTTAGAAATATTTTGGCCGACAATTTTACTTGCTGAAGTAACTGGAGTCAAATCAGGTGTATGGTCATTTTTTATAGGAGTTGGAACTGCAACTATTATAAAATCAGCACGTTTAATTTCCTCAGCGTCATTGGTATAAAGAATGTCGCATTGTTGTAAAGCAGTATCACCGACCTCTTGTGTTGGATCAATGCCATTTTTCAGTGTGTTTATTTTATTTTTACTTATGTCGTAGCCAATTACGTTTACTTTTTTCGAAAATGCAGCTGCCAATGGTAATCCTACATAGCCTAATCCGACTATGGCAATTGTATAGCTTTTGTTTAATATTTTAGATAAACTCAAAATGATTCTCCTTTATAAGTTGTTTTAAAACAATAAGAAGTATTACTATTTAATAATCGGTTTTATTATACAAAAACTTAAATAAATTATTTTTTTTTAAAGAAAAAAATGCAGATTAAATTGTTTTTTATATAAAATTTATTTACTTTTATATTATCAAAAGATTCCTCGTCTGATACCTACCTTTAGTATAGTTGTGAAAAAATAAAAGTATAGTCAATACTATGCTTTTAGGAAATCGTAAGATAAAATATGATTAGTGAAAGAGTATTAATGGATTGTTGCATGTAATTGTTTTTTACGCAATATGGCGCGTCCTTTGTCTGTCCTTAAAAAGGTAAAGAATTTGAGCAGTGGTTGTCTTTATGAGGTCGATGCTGTTCATATGGCAGCTTCATTTTTATGCGATAAGCCTATAAAAAAAGCAATATATATAATAAATTTGCATGAAATGCAAATTTATTATATATATTGCTTTCCCATCCACCCACCATAATGCCTTGATGCATTACTTATTCAGTATATCATAATGTTGTGAAAAGTAAAAACAAATTTTTGTTAAGTTTTATGATTATTTAATAATAATTATAAATAACATATCTTTTAAAATAAAAAGTAATAACTTTTACAAATAAAGACACACTTTACCATGACTAAAATTTTAATTTCAATCATGGTAAAGTGTGTCTTTAATAAAGCATTATTATAAATGTGGAACGTTAAAAAAAATTACAATAATCAGTCTTTATTCTAAAAAAATTATATTAAGGACTCTATGATCCTTTGAAATATGGATTTTTTTAATAGGATGGGTACGCGTGATATTTCATTATTGGGTATTGCATTATATTATGTAATGCTGGAACGTATGGGTAAATTTACGATTCGGCAAATGAATCGTGACAGCACAGCAAAAATGCTCATTGCCGGACATCGTCAGCGCACTCTTTTGGTCAAAAGTGATAAAGAAATGTGAAAATAGTTATCATTTAATAAAAGGGTATTGCGTGAAAAAGTATAGATATTTATGTAATAAAATAAGCCGGCATAAATATCTGCCGACTGACAGCGCTTTTTATTTTAAGTGTTGGTATAAAATACAAACGTAATAAATTAATGGTGCGCCCGGTGAGAATCGAACTCACGCCTTCGGCTCCGGAGGCCAACGCTCTATCCACTGGGCTACGGGCGCATAAATAACCAACAATCATAAAGAACAGCTAATATTATATCATAGATTTCCAGATATTTCTATATAGACCTCTAAATATTGATGAATTAAGCATTATATTTTTATTTATGCTCTAGTTTAGAGGCAGATATTTGTCAGAATATGAAAATAATAAGGTAATATGTTTATAAAACCAATGTTATCTATTTAACAGAACCTTATATTTAATCGATAAAATAATTGATCAAGTGCTCTGTGAGAGTAATATTATTGGGATAAGGTACCGAAACGAATGAATTATTACGGCACCTTATTCTAATAATATTTTATGGACATTATAAAATTAATTACATATTATTTAACGATGTTTAATGAATTTTGGGAATGGGATTTAATTGGAAATTTTCGGTATAGGATTTATCGAAAGTTTCTTTTGTGAGTTCTTTCTCCCAAAATGCTACGATGACAGTAGCAACACAGTTGCCACAGACGTTACAGGTTGTACGGATCATATCAAGAATACGATCTATACCTAAAATAATTGCGACACCGTCTGCCGGTAAATTAAAGGCCGTTGCTGTAGCGGCAACAACAATAAAACCTGCCCCGGGAACACCGGCAATGCCTTTAGTGGAGAGCATTAAGGTCAGCATGATTAAGATTTGTTGTCCAATGGTAAGAGGAATGCCGTATATTTGGGCTATAAATAAGATTGCAGCTGAACTGTAAAGTGTAGACCCATCCAAATTAAAAGAGTAACCGGTTGGCATAATAAATGTGACTATGTTTTTAGGAACGCCTAGTTGTTCAAGGCGTTGCATGGCAATAGGCAAGGCGGCTTCACTGCTGGCGGTTGAGAATGAAAGAAGCAATGCTTCTTGTACAGCTTTAAGTACATGAAAGAAATTCATATGGGTTATAAGACTGGCTACAAGCATCAGAATAAAAATAAAAAGCAGTGTTGCAAAAAGTACTGACAAAATCAGTTTACCAAGTGGAATAAGCATTGCGATACCAAAACTGGAAACAGTATAGGCAATCATGGCGAAAACGCCAATAGGTGCAAGGCTCATGACATAGCCGGTAACTTTGAACATAGTTTCGGCCACACTGCGGCAGAGTGAAACAATTTTTTCGCCTTCTTTACCTATATGGGCAACGCCCACACCAAAGAAACATGCAAAGAAAATTATTTGCAGCATATCATTGCGGGCAAAAGCATCGACAATATTTGTCGGTATAATGTGTAAAACATAATCGACCATATTGATCGTTTTGTGGGCAGCTTCTGCTGCCTTTGCTCCCGCATCTGCGGTTACCGGAATGTTCACACCGACACCAGGGTGAGCCAAATTTATAACGATGAGTCCGATGGCCAGTGCAACTGTTGTAGCAAGTTCAAACCAGATAATTGCCTTGCCGCCCAAACGACCTAGTTTTTTAAAATCACCTGTGCCGGCTATGCCCATAATTAAAGTACTGAAAATCAAAGGAACAATAATCATCTTTATCATACGAATAAAACCATCACCGACAGGTTTTAGGTTTTTACCTATTTCTGGAAAGAAATAACCAAATGCAGCGCCTAAAATGAGTCCTATTAAGATTTGTGTACTCAACCCAGGTAATTTTTTTCTTAATTTCATAACAAACTTCCCTTCATAAAATGTATTTAATTGCTGTAAATAAAATGCAAATGTATACTGTCTATAATAATTGGTCAAACTGCAAACAATAATTTATGTAAATTTGTAGTTTTTATTAATAAATACAGTTCATATTACATTTTGACCTTTATAATAACATGAAACGTGATAAAATAATTTATAATACACAAATAAATATTCTATTACGTTTTTTTAAAATATGCAAGAAAAAATAGTTTGTATTATGTATACATTAGAAATAAATTTTTTATAGTAAAATCAGAGATTACTGCACAGTATAAATCCGGCTTGTTCTTGTTATGCGAATACTCGCCTTTTTAAAATGGATAATGAGAATAGAATATCAGATATTTATAAATAAAAATGATCATACATGACACCACATTGATCTTTGCATAAGTGAGGAAAATTTAGAAATTATTAAATTATCTTTACTTTTATTTTAATAAAAGATATAATAGGTTATAAAGTAAACGTTTACAAAAAAGTAAAACTCAAAAATTAGATTTAAAGGGATTATCGCCCATGAAAATCGTGCATTATGAATTTATTCATAGCTGGCAGATTTAGATTTTCGTATGGCTGGTTTTGTTAATTGATATGGGGTGATTATTATAAGAAATATTAGTATTCAGCAATAAATAAAAAATTCTATAATATGGTATTAGTTTAGATAGGTCTTTTTGAAGGAGGATTAATTATGCAATATTTAACAATAATTACTTTTGTCCTTGCGATAGCAATAGTAGGTGTATATACTTATCGCAAGATGAAAAAAGGACAAAGTGCTTCTGGATCAGAGGATAATTATTTTTTGGGAGGCCGCAGTCTTACTTGGGGCGTAGTAGGTATGTCGCTTTTACTTACAAATATGAATCCAACGCAATTTGTCGGTATGAGCGGGCAGGCTTTTAGCCAGAATATGAGCAATATGGCATATGAAGTGACTTCAGGATTCGTTTTGGCTTTGGTGGCACTTCTTTTAGTACCGCGCTATCTTAAACAAGGTCTTACGACTATACCGCAGTTTTTGGAATATCGTTATGATAAGCAGACTAAATCGATAGTTTCCATATTATTCATGATATTATTTATCATTAATATTATTCCTACTACTTTATATGCCGGCGCTATTGCGTTAAGTCAGATATTTAATGTTCAGGAGCTTTTTGGCATAACTTTTGCCCAGGGAATATGGCTTACCGTCTGGATCGTTGGAATAATAGGATTTTTTTATGCAATTCTGGGCGGCTTGAAAGCTGTGGCAATTTCTGATACATTTAATGGTATTGTGCTTGCCATTGGCGGGGCACTGGTTCCTATATTTGCCTTGATCCAAATGGGGCATGGACAATTTTTAACAGGGTTGTCACAATTTTTGTCTACTTCCCCAGAAAAATTTAATGCTATTGGTGGAATAGGTGATGCCGTTCCTTTTAATGGTGCAATAATAGGGTTATTACTGGTTAATTTCTATTATTGGGGGACAGATCAATCTATTATACAACGGGCTTTGGCGGCAAAGAGTCTGGAACATAGTCAAAAAGGTGTTATGTTATGCGGTTTATTGAAAACGTTTACTCCGTTATTGGTCATTATTCCGGGGATTATGGCATTTCAGATGATTGGGAATGACGGGTCGCCGGCGGACACTATGTATGCAAAATTAGTTTTACGGGTATTACCTACCTGGCTCATCGGTTTGTTTAGTGCAGCGATGTTTGGTTCAATATTAAGTGTCTACAACGGTGTTTTGAATAGTGCCGCGACTTTATTTGCCATTAATGTTTATAAACCACGCTGGGGGCAGGGAAAGACGGATAAACAAATAGTAATTGTCGGGAAAAAGTTTGGTATTTTGATAGCTATTATTTCAATGATCATTTCACCGATGATAATGTATGCACCAGCAGGTTTATTTCAGTTCACGCAGACTTTATCGGGATTTTTTAATGTGCCGATATTCACAATTATTTTTATGGGATATGTTACGAAAAGAGTACCAGCCATTGCTGCTAAGGTAGGCTTGTTTTTCTTTATTTTAGTTTATGGTATATTGCAGCTTATCATCCAGCCGGAAATGTCATTTCTATATCAGTTATTGATTTTGTTTATTATAACTTGTTTTATAATGATGATTATCGGAAAAATAAATCCCCGCAGGGAAGATTTTGTTTTGGAAACATATAATGTTGTCGATTTGAAACAATGGAAACATCGCTATGAAGCAGCCTGGTTTATAACTTTCTTAGTCATATTCTGGTATGTAATATTCTCACCGCTGGGACTGGCAAGTGCACAGGGACTAGGTACGCATACATTAGGCTGGCTAGGTGTGGGTGCTGTGGCATGTATTCTGGGGTGTGTTATTACTAAGAAGAAATTTGCTGTGGAAGAATAAAACAATGGTTAATGGGAATAATATAACTAAGTAATAAAAAGGGGATATTTTTATGAGTGAAAAACCGCTCATCATCACAATAAGCAGACAATATGGTTCAGGAGGACGAGAAGTATCACAAAAACTTGCAACTAAACTTCAAATTCCACTTTTGGATAGAAAGATAATAGATACGGCTATAGAAAAATTAGGTGTACAAGAATTGCCGCCGCATTATTTGGAATCTCTGGAGCACAATGTCGGCGCAGGTTATGAATTTGTACCTTTTGTTCCATTCGGGGTAAGTGGTATGCCCAGCAGTACGGATATGTTTTTTGCTGAAGTAAAAGTTATATATGAACTGGTCAAACAAGGTCCATGTGTGATATTGGGTCGATGCGCTGATGTAGTATTAAAAGATTATCCCAATAAATTTTCTTTTTTCATTTGTGCCGATGCAAAATTTCGTGAACAGCGCGGTAAAACTGTTTATGGTGGTAAGACGCTGAAAGAATTAGATCAGGAAGATAGTAAACGCGCCGAATATTATTATCGTTTTACCGGACACAAATGGGGGCGTGGCGACAATTATGATTTATCTATCAATACATCTAGATTGGGTATTGATGGAGCTGTTGATTTAATTACTAAATATATTAAAACCGTAGAAAAGCAGCCAGAAGCGTGATGAAAATTGTTGTTTTGTGAAAGTATGCCATTAGATTATGTTAAGACAATAATTTAGTCATTGATTATAGGAGTGTAGATAAATGGATATTGTAGAAAAAGTAAAAAGTGAGTATAAAAAACACTATGAGTCTGATGCAGAAAAATTATTCTTTTCACCGGGTAGAGTAAACTTAATAGGTGAGCATACTGATTATAATGGGGGACATGTATTTCCCTGTGCAATTTCATTAGGTACCTATGCGGCGGCGGCTCCGCGAACAGATAGTAAAATTTCTTGTTATTCGCTCAATATGGCGGAAAAGGGTATAATTACTGCTGATATAAATTCTATTACCAATAAGAAAGAACAAGATTGGGCTAATTATTTGTTAGGTGTCATAAAGATATTCCAAGAGCACGGTTTTGTATTCGGACATGGTTTTAATGTGGTTATATATGGTAATTTACCTGGCGGGGCAGGGCTTTCTTCATCAGCATCATTGGAAGTTTTGACAGCAATGATATTAAAAGAGTTTTATGGACTGGCTATTGATAGGTTGGAAATGGCTAAGCTGTGCCAAAAGGCAGAAAATCAGTTTGTCGGAATGAATTGCGGTATTTTGGATCAATTCGCAGTGGCGATGGGGAAAAAGGATTATGCCATGTTTTTGGACTGTAATACTTTGAAATATCGTTATGTAAAATTGGAGTTAGCAGATTGTTGTATAGTAATAACCAATACAAACAGCAAGCATAGTTTGGTTGATTCAGCTTATAATGAAAGACGCAGTCAATGCGAACAGGCACTGGCTGATATTAAGCAATTGAAAAAGGTAGATAGTCTGGGAGAACTTAATGAAGCAGAATTCAACCAGGTAAAGCAGGCAATCAAAGATCCGATATGTGTGAAACGGGCACGCCATGCTGTATTGGAAAACCAAAGAACAATAAAAGCCGTGGCGGCACTGGAAAACAGTGATATAGCATTGTTCGGTAAGTTGATGAATGAATCACATGTGTCGCTGCGTGATGATTATGAAGTTACTGGCAGGGAACTAGACACCTTGGCAGAACTTGCATGGCAGCAAAATGGTGTAATTGGGTCGAGAATGACTGGCGGTGGATTTGGTGGTTGTACTGTCAGTATTGTAAAAAATGACTGTGTGGAATCATTTAAGCACAATATAAGTGAAAAATATACGCAGATAATAGGTCATAAACCGGATTTTTATGTGGCAGACATAGACGATGGTACAAAGATCATAAAATGATGGAGTTTAAGTGTTTTGATAATTGTAAGACAAAGCCGGTAGAATCATAGGCAGTTTATATGTAATTATTATCTGTCCTGCGAAATGCCGATATGTTTTAGGGTGTTTTGTCAGGGCAGATGATTTTATATGGAAAATAAAAATGAGGGTGAAAAAATGGCAGTATTGGTATGCGGCGGGGCAGGTTATATTGGCTCACATATGGTAGATAGATTGCTGCAAGAAGGAGAAACACCGATTGTCGTTGATAATTTGCGTACAGGACACAGACAAGCTGTACCGCAAAATGTGAAATTTTATCAAGGGGATATCCGCGATGCACTTATTTTGGATAAAGTATTTACTGAAAATAAAATAGAGGCAGTGATTCATTTTGCTGCATGTTCATTGGTAGGAGAAAGCGTAGAAAAACCATTGCTGTATTTTAATAATAATGTATATGGAATGCAGGTACTGCTTGAGGGCATGGTTAAATATAAAATAGATAAAATAGTTTTTTCTTCTTCGGCAGCAACTTATGGTGAACCTCGACGGGTGCCGATAGAAGAAAGCGATCCGACTGAACCAACTAATCCATACGGAGAGTCAAAGCGCATCATGGAAAAGATAATAAAATGGGTAAGTCGGGCACATGATATCCATTATGTTTCATTGCGTTATTTTAATGTGGCAGGGGCGGCAGAAGATGGACATATTGGTGAAGCACACAATCCAGAAAGTCATCTTGTGCCGATAATATTGCAAGTACCGTTGAAACAACGCTCGGTGATAACTGTTTATGGTGATGATTATCCGACTAGGGATGGCACATGTATAAGAGATTATGTCCATGTGGTTGATTTGGCAGATGCACATATGCGGGCCTTGAATTATCTGCGGAAGAAAAATCCCAGTGATATTTTTAATCTTGGCAGCGGCAACGGATTTTCTGTAAAGGAAATGATTGAAGCGGCAAGAAAAGTTACAGGTGATCCGATAAGAATTTTGATTGGCAAGAGACGTGCCGGTGACCCGGCACAACTTGTGGCATCCAGTGAAAAGGCAGGTAAAATATTGGACTGGCGACCGCATTATACAAATATGGAGGATATAATACGAACTGCATGGAATTGGCATAAAAATCATCCGAATGGTTTTGATAAATAGTTGTATATGAGGGGTTTGTATGGACATAAATCATGAAATAAACAGATTACTTAATTTTGCACTGCAGAAAAAGCTCATAAAAAATTTTGATGTAGTATATTCGGTTAATCTTCTGCTTGACGTGCTTGAAATAGAAGAATACCTACCGGAAAATATAACTGAGCAGCTGGCAGAAGTATCCCCCATATTGGGGGAAATGCTTAATTATGCAGTAGACCGTCATATTATTGAAGATACGGCAGCACAGCGGGATTTGTTTGATACGCGGATAATGAATTGTGTGATGATGCGTCCGGCAGAAGTTATTGCGCAGTTTAATGAATATTATACTCAGTCACCGCAAGCAGCAACCAAGTTTTTTTATAATATGAGTGTAGCATCAAACTATATAAGAAAAGCCAGAGTGGATAAAAATATCATTTGGAAAACCCATACAGATTATGGTGATTTGGATATTACAATAAATTTGTCAAAGCCGGAAAAAGATCCCCGGGATATAATGCGGGCAAGAGCGGTTAATTCAACGGCTTATCCCAAATGCTTATTATGCCGTGAGAATGAAGGATTTGCCGGTTATGTAGGGCATCCGGCAAGGCAGACACTTCGCCTTATACCGCTTAATCTGAATAATCATGAATGGTTTTTGCAGTATTCGCCATATACTTATTACAATGAGCATTGTATAGTATTGAATAAAGATCATATCCCAATGAAAATATCAAAAAAAACTTTTGAAAATTTGTTGGCTTTCATTGATTTATTTCCACATTATTTTATCGGTTCTAATGCAGATTTGCCGATAGTAGGCGGATCAATATTATCACATGATCATTACCAAGGCGGGAATTATACTTTTGCTATGGCCAAAGCACCAATAGAACGGATATATCATATAAAAGGATTTGAGGATATAGCAGTGGGGCGGGTAAAGTGGCCGATGTCAACTATCAGAATAAGCAGTAGTGACAAAAAACGTTTGACGGAAATGGCGGTACGTATACTGGAAAAGTGGCGTAATTACTCGGATGAAACAGTTGATATTCTGTCCCAAACGGAAGGGATAGAACATAATACAATTACACCTATTGCACGCATGCAGGAAGATAAATATGAAATAGATTTAGTGCTGCGTAATAATCGTACGACTAAAAAGTATCCTTTAGGAATATTTCATCCGCATAGTGAAGTACATCATATAAAAAAGGAAAATATTGGTTTGATAGAAGTAATGGGGCTGGCTGTTCTGCCGGCACGTTTGCAGATTGAACTTGTCAAATTGGAGCAGGCGCTTATCCGGAAAACGGTGGATGTGAGCAATGATGAAATACTAGCTAAACATGCCGATTGGTATAAAATTTTATACAAAAAATATGCAGGTAATATTGACAAAAATAATATTACTGATATTGTTAAAAGTGAGGTGGGAAAAATATTTTTGCAAGTGCTTACTCATGCCGGTGTCTTCAAACGAGACGAAAAAGGTGTTGGGGCATTTGAGAAATTCATAGCCACTTTATAATATTGCTTAAGGATGATTAGTTGATGAAATCTACAACGATAATAGATGTGGCGAAGCAGGCAGGTGTGTCAGTGGCAACGGTTTCCCGGGTTGTGAATGGCAATTATCCGGTGAAGGAGGAAACAAAGAAAAAGGTAATGGATGCAGTTAAGGAATTGAATTATGTGCAGAATATTCAGGCACGTGAGCTTAATACGCGTCAATCTACTACCATAGGTGTAGTGGTTCCAAGCTTGTTCAA
Organism: Pectinatus frisingensis; assembly: GCF_015732285.1. Classification (GTDB taxonomy): domain Bacteria; phylum Bacillota; class Negativicutes; order Selenomonadales; family Selenomonadaceae; genus Pectinatus; species Pectinatus frisingensis. Next base: position 72,411 of record NZ_WIQU01000014.1, on the reverse strand, counting down.
CATGTTCTTTGCTGAAGTGTTTGATGGTATAGAAGAATATGTTAAGCATTATAATTATTCAATGCTGATTACCTGTGCAAAGGATAGTGCTATTAAGGAAAAACAGTGCATGCAGGAATTGTTGTCACGTAATGTTTGTGGAATTATTAATATATCACCGAATACTTATGCTGTTGAAATATCTTTTTATGATCAGATTGCCAAGAGAGTGCCGATGGTTTTTATAAATAGTTATATTAAACGTCCGGAGATATCATATGTTTCTAATAATGAAGCTGCCGGGGCAGAGATGGCAATGGAGCATCTTTTAAAATTGGGGCATCGCCAGATACTTTTTATTCGTGGTGTAAGCAGCGATTCTTACGAGATAAAAGAAGAAATTTATCGCAAAATGATGACCGGACACGGACTTAAGCCAAGTGTATTGAATATTGGTGAAGGTAATATTGAAAAAACTGTTGATAATACACTGTCAAAGGTCATGATGGCGATAAAGAGCGGAGTAAAAATAACGGCTATATTTGCCTGCAACGATTTGATGGCAGTGGGGGCGATAAATGGTTGTCATCGCCTGGGGTTGAAAGTACCTGCCGATATATCTGTAATAGGGTTTGATAATATAGCATTAAGCAGGTTTATTGAGCCTAAATTAACTACAATAGATCAAAATATGGCTTTACTGGGGCAGTCGGCGACGGCGCTGCTGATAGAAAAAATCGAATCCCATAATACTACAAGTGATGAGATAATATTAGAAAATACTTTAATAGAGCGTAATACAACGGCATCGGTAAAGCATTGATATGTGTATATGGATGTGAGGGTTTTAATAATATTGAAATAATGGCGGGCTGCCTGTTTCAATATTATTTTTTTATAAAAAAAACAGCATAAGTGATAATCCTGTGAATGTAAATGGACTGATTATTACTTATGCATATTAAGTTGGTAATGCTGGCAGCTGATCGATGTCACTTAAACCGAAACATTTTAAAAAAGTATTGGTGGTTCCATATAAAATTGGTCTGCCAACTACTTTTTTTCGACCGATTTCCTGAATGAGTTCTCGTTCCAAAAGTCTGTTAATGACATTATCAGCACGTACTCCGCGGATAGCTTCAACTTCCTGTTTGGTTATCGGTTGTTTAAAAGCAATAATAGACAGTGTTTCCAGAGCCGGTGCTGATAATTTTTTATCGGTCATTTCCGTTAATTTTTCCAGATATGGTGACATTTCGGGCTTAGTGCACATCTGATATGAATCAGCAATTTTTTTTATTGTCAAGCCGCGTCCGGTACCGTTCATGTCATTTTGCAGTTCTGCAATCAATGCATCAATGCTTTCTTGATCAATTCCTAAAATGGAAGATATTTGATTGCAAGAAAGAGGATCACCGCAGATAAAAAGCATTGCCTCTAATGGAGCCTTCAATTTTTCATAAAACATTATTATCATTCCTTAAATAGATATAAATAGGAGAAAAGGAAAGAGCTTGTTTTATATTTATTCTTTTTAATTTTGCCAGTTCCAATACAGCTAAAAAAGAGACAATCATTTCACCTTTTGTACTGTCAATGGCAAAAGCTGCCGTAAACAGGATGGCTTTTTTTGCTGTTTTCTGTAATAAAGTAAGGATGAACAGCATTTTATCTTGTACACTGAATTTATCACGGGCAACTTTTTGTATGTTGTTTTGCGATAATTGTCCTTCAATTACATTTTGAAAGGCCTGCCAGAGTAGATTTACATCGAGATTTTCCGGAGGCAGATGTTGAATTGGTGGCAGATCAGTGGCACGGTAAAAGATATGGCCTTGTGTTATGGACATTTTATCCAAGACGCTGCTTACTTCTTTGAAACGACGATATTCTAACAGGCGTTGGACTAATTCCTGACGGGGATCTTCATCTATTTCATCTTCATCAGCAATATTGGGTTGTTCCGGCAGTAAAATGCGCGATTTTATTTGCAGCAGTGTAGCGGCCATCAACAGAAATTCACTGGCAACATCAATATTAAATTCATGGAATTGATCAAGGTAAGTGAGATATTGATCAGTAAGTACGGCAATTGGAATATCATAGATATCTATTTTATTTTTTTCAATTAAGTGCAGTAAAAGGTCCAATGGCCCTTCAAATGCATTTAGATGCACCGTATATTCTTCAACCATAGTGCGAACAAAACCTCCTGTAAACGTGACCAAGGGGAATTGACATGCTGCAATACTCAAATTGAAACTAGTATTGCGATAAGCAGCCTTATGAAATCGATAATAGGGATAATAAAAATATTGAGAAAACTTCCCAATATAGGGGTATTGGCGGCCATAATAAATATGAGAAAGATAAAAAGGCTGTAACGTTCGATTTGAGCATATTGGCGTGCCATGTTATATGGTAAAATATTCATTACTATTCTTGAACCATCAAGCGGTGGAATCGGCAGCATATTGAACACGGCAAAATTTACATTATAGATTATTATCATCCATAAAACTTGATTTACCCAATGCTGCATATAACCTAATTTGTAAATAAACACCCATAATATGGCTGCTAATACGGCAGAAATAATATTGGATGCCGGACCAGCCAAAGAAACTAATATGTCGTCTCGGCGGGGTTTTTTAAAGTTGCGGGGATTTATCATGACGGGTCTTGCCCAGCCAAATCTGAAAAAAAACAGGGTGATAAGTCCCCATGGGTCAATATGTGCTATGGGATTAAGTGTAAGACGTCCTTGCAGACGTGGTGTAAAATCACCACAGTATACAGCTGCTCTGGCATGAGCATATTCGTGCACTGTCAAAGCAATTATAAGACCCGGAATCCCAAAAATCATCTCGGGGCCAAAACCAAACATAGAAACCTCCTGGTGCTGAAAAATCAGCGTGTATTATTTTTTATTCTATCAAGTAGAAGTATTGCTGCAATAGATTTTGCATCAATTATCTCATTATTATAAATCATTTTTATGGCTTTGGCTAATGGAATACACAATAAATGAAGAAATTCATCATCGTCAGGGTGCATTTTTCCGGCCACAAGCTTTTCAGCCAGATAAATATGAATATATTCATTAGAAAATCCTACAGTAGTGGCAATAGTAGTGAGTTTGGTGTATTTATTGGCACTGTAGCCGGTTTCTTCGCTTAGTTCACGCTTGGCACACTCAAAAGGATCCTCTTGTGGTGAATCAAGTTTGCCAGCGGGAATTTCCAATGTGACCTTATCAACAGGATAGCGATATTGACGTACCATGATAATATCACCGCTGTCAGTATAAGGAATGACAGCAGAGGCGCCAGGATGTTTTATCCATTCACGTGAAGCTGTGTGTCCATTTGGCAGTGTGACAACATCTTTTTTTACATGTAGTAAGTTGCCGTCAAATACATTTTCTGATGAAAGTTTTTTTTCAATTAGATCTTCATACATATTGTTCATCTCCAGATAAATTTCAAATGAATTATGTTAATTTTTTTTAAGCTGATTTTTTTTTAAACGGGCATTGTTAATCATTTCCATGGCATTATCCAGAGAAGCCGGTGTTACATCTATACCTGAGGCCATCCGGGCTATTTCGTTGAGTTGTTCACCAGCAGACAGTTGTTTTATGCGGGTTATAGTGTGGTTTTTTTGGATATATTTATCAATATAAAAATGAGCATCAGCCATACAAGCTATCTGTGGTAGATGAGTTACGCAAAGTACCTGTTTAAAAATTGCTATTTTGGCAATGCGTTCAGCTACCATTTGTGCTGTTTTACCACCAATACCGCTGTCTATTTCATCAAATACCATTATACCAAGGTCATCATTGGCAGCGGTAACAGTTTTTATAGCCAGGGCGATACGTGATAATTCCCCGCCGGAGACAACTTTCTGCAGTGGTTTTGTTACTTCACCGAGGTTGGCGCAGAACATTATTTGCGCTGTTTCGGTTCCGTTAGGTGTGTAGTCTTTTAAATCGTTTATTTGAATATTGAACTGTGCATTAGGCATGCCCAAATCCAATAATTGTGCCTTTATAGCTTGGGATAGTTTGGCTGCCGTTGTCTGGCGCAATTGCTTTAATTGCACAGCGGCAGCCTGTAATTTCTTTGTTGCTGCAGTTAATTGCTGACGCAGTTCGGTTATTATTATATCGTGATTTTCAATTTCATTCAGTTCAGCTTTAATTTTTTCCTGGTAGTTCAAGACATCGGTTATTGTCGGACCATACTTACGGCAGAGACGTTCGATGTCATCACTGCGGTGCAGCAGTTGATTAAGCATATCGGGATCATATTCAATATTGTCGGCATAGTCGCGGACATCATATGATATTTCTTGCAATTGTATGTAAATATCATCTATTGTTGTTTTAGAATCGGCAAAGTGTTTATCGAATTTTTCTAATGATGCAAGATTTTTTTGTATAGAAGATAATAATGTGAGCAGGGAGATGTCAGTATCATTGGATAGTGTGGTGCAAACGGATTTTACCAGATCGGCAATTTTTTCGCTGTTGGAAAGTTTTTTAATTTTTTCTTCTAAATGGATATTTTCATCAGGGTTAACAGCCAGTGTATTTATTTCATTATATTGCCAACGGAGCATGTCCAGACGGTTGGTATAGTTTTGTGAATCAGTTAATTTTTGTTCTAGATTTTTTTGGGCTGCAATATATTGCCGATATTTTGCCGTATAATCGGCAATACAAGAGGCAAAGTTGGGTGAAGCACAGTCGATGATTGCTAATTGTGCTTCTGGACGCAGTAGTGATTGATTTTCATTTTGACCGTGAATATCAATAGTCAATTCACCCAGAGCTTTGAGTATGGTTAAGGTTACCTGACAACCGTTTATCTGGATGATGTTTTTCCCATTTTTGTTTACTTGGCGTACCACAATAAGTTCATTTGATTCGTCAATAATAGCGTTGTCGGACAAGAAAGCATGTACTTTGTCACTATTTATATCATAAACAGCTTCAACACGTAAATAATTACCACCGTTTCTAATGGAATCAGTGTTGGAACGCTGTCCCATCAGAAGTCCCAAAGCACCAAGCAATAGTGATTTACCAGCGCCTGTTTCTCCGGTAAATATATTGAGTCCTTCATCAAAATGAACTTGTATATGCTCAATCAGAGCAAGGTTCCATACAGTCAATGTTTTTAGCATATAGAAATATCCTTCTTTAATATAAACATTGGTTGGTTAAAATAGATAAAATTTATTCATCAGGTCATAAATTTTTCTAATTTTTTTAATACTTTCTCCACTGCGGATAACGGTTTAATGATGATTAATATATTATCATCACCGGCCACTGTACCAATTATTTCCGGCCATTTGGCATAATCCAAGGTCGAGGCAACGGCATTGGCTGCACCGGGCAGGGTCTTTATGACTATGATATTTTCACTAAAATCAATATGTATTACACTGTCATGAAAAAGTCGTTCCATGCGATTTTTAGAAAAAAAGAATTTTTTGTCGGATGGGCAGGCATAGCGATATCTGCCGTCATCGGTGGGAATTTTTATTAGCATCATTTCCTTGATATCACGGGAAACAGTAGCCTGGGTAACGTCTATATGGTGATTACGCAGCGCTTCAGCTAATTCTTCCTGGGTTTCAATAATGGAATTTTCAATGATGCTTTTAATTTTTTCATGTCTCAATGATTTCATGTAGTCACCCCTGTTTTTCTATCCAGCATAGTGCTGGTGCATCGATATGATTGTGTAATTGATACCAACCGACGGTATAAGTATGTTTATCCATGGCTTTAGTATAGTTGAGTAAGGCGTTATATTCCCGTTTCCCTTCTGCATGTCCCGGGTAGGCCGTAATGGAAATTATGCCGTTGGTTTTTAGAAGTTGTCTCATTATGTCAAGCGTTTCCAAGGTCGTTTTAGTATGTGTCATTATCAGATGTGGTGCACCGGGCAGGTAGCCAAGATTAAAAACAGCTACATCAATTGGTATCTGTTTAATGTACTTTTTTACATTACTGTGTGAATCGCAGATATAAGTGATTTTGTTTTTATAAGGCAGTGTCTGTTGTTTGGTATTTTCAACAGCTGCTGGCTGTATATCAAAGGCATAAATTTTTGCTACGGGAGAATTTTCAGCAAGAAAAAGTGTATCTGAGCCATTGCCGCAGGTAGCATCAATTACCAATTTGGCATTTTGCAGTACTGTTTTCAGCAGACAATGATTTATTTGGATAGCATTACTGATTGTCTGCATTAGTATCGCTCCGAATCAATTTATTTAATAAAATTTTATAATAATTTTTATCATCAAATTTTATTATTTTAGCCATAAAAGGAGCTTTACAGATCATCACTTGTTCATCTGGTCCGATTGGGCAGATATCCTGCCCGTCAAAAGTCAAACTAACCTGCTGACTGGTGTTTTTAACTGTGATATTGATCTGCTCAGTTTCATTTATTATCATTGGACGCACATAAAAAGTGTGCGGACAAATTGGTGTTACCAAAAGAACTTTTACTTTAGGATTGATTATTGGTCCGCCGGCGGATAAAGAATAGGCAGTTGAACCGGTGGCTGTTGAAACGATAAGGCCGTCGGCCCGATAGTCAGCTACTTTATAAGAGTCAAGTTCCAATTCAAGTCCTATCATGCGGGCAACACCGGTGCTGGTGAGTACAATATCATTTACAGCATAACCAGCCAGTTTCAATGCATTATCTTTCTTTAGATAACCGGCCAGCATCAGACGTTGTTCAATTTTATAATTACCGGTTAATATTTTTTGCAATTTATTGGTAAGTTCACTGACTTCGATGTCGGCTAAAAATCCAAGATTGCCGATGTTTACACCGCAGACAGGAATATTATGTGGTGCCAGCAGACGGCATACTCCCAGTAATGTACCGTCACCGCCGATACTAAGCCCGACATCGATGTTGGTTTTTAAGATATTGTCGGTGGCGAAGATCTCATAACCAAAAAGTTTAGCCATATTTAAAGGGATAAATATGTCAGAATGACGTTCAGTGAGAAAAGCTATGACTTTATCTAAAATTTTTTTGCTGTCTTTTTTTTTGCAATTAGGGAAAATACCTATTCTCATATTTTGGCCTCAATATTATAGAAATTACATAAACAAATTTAATGTTGGTTTTTATCTAATTCAGTGTGAGCTATATGAACAATTTCATGAATGACTTCATCAGTAATATTAATACTGTCGGTTGAATTGTCACAACCAAGGTGGATGAGATATTCAATATTGCCTTCGGGTCCCTTTATCGGTGAGTAAGTTATGTTTTTGATGATAAACCCGATTTGTACCGATAAATCGACTATTTTTCTTATCACAGCCGTGTGGATAAGTGGATCTCGTACGACCCCCTTTTTACCGACATGTTCCCGGCCAGCCTCAAATTGTGGTTTTATTAATGCCGCTATTTCACCGGTGGGTTTTAATAAAGTTTTTGCAACCGGCAATACTTTTTCAAGTGAAATGAAAGCTACGTCGATAGAAGCAAAATCAGCATATTCACCAAGAGTTTCAGGTTTTACAAAACGGATATTGGTGCGTTCCATATTTATCACGCGTTTATCAGTTCTGAGTGACCAGGCAAGCTGTCCGTATCCAACATCGATGGCAAAAACTTTTTTCGCACCGTTTTTTAGGGCGCAATCAGTGAAACCACCGGTAGATGCACCTATATCAATACAAATTTTATCTTTTAAATCGAGAGAAAAAGTTTTCATCGCTTTTTCCAGCTTGAGACCGCCCCGACTCACATATTTGATGCTGTCGCCTAATAGACGTATGGGCAGATCTGGGTCGACCGGTGCTCCGGCCTTATCTATTTTTTGTTCGTTGACCAGAACCAGCCCTTCCATGATCGAAGCTTTAGCCCGTTCTCTGCTTGAGAACAGTCCTTTTTCAACTAAAACTATATCTAATCGTTGTTTTTTCATCCAACTGCTCCATATCGTAATCAATTATGCTAATGATTGACCAGATTTTTTATTGTTTTTGCTATTTCTCCGGCAGTAAGACCGTAATCGCGGAGAAGTTCATCACGTGGACCTTGAGGAATAAATTTATCAGGTAATCCCAGACAGGTTATTTTGCCTGGAGAAATATTGTTTTGGGATAACACTTCCAGTACAGCTGAACCAAATCCGCCGGCCAGCACGTTTTCTTCAACAGTAATAAGATATTTTTTGGTTTGTGCCAGAGTAATGAGCAACGCTTTGTCAAGTGGTTTTATGAAGCGCGCATTGATTACACTACACAAAATATTGTCGCTGCGCAGTATCTCAGCGGCTTTTAATGCCGGACAGACCATCGAACCAATTGCAATGATAGCATATTCTCCGCTGTCACTGAGTATTTTACCGAACCCTATAGGAAGATGATGCAGACTGACGTCCATTGGTATTCCACAAGCTTGGCCGCGAGGGTAGCGGAGCACGATCGGACCATTATGTTCTATGGCTGTGTAGAGCATGTGCTGAAGTTCATTTTCGTCTTGTGGTGCCATTAGTGTGATACCGGGAATATTGCGCAGAAAAGAATAATCAAATACACCATGATGTGTGGGACCATCCTCACCGACAAGACCGGCTCTGTCTAAACAGATCGTTACAGGCAGATTTTGAAGACAAATATCATGTAAAATCTGATCATAGCCACGCTGGGCAAATGTTGAATAAAGAGCTACAACTGGTTTTTTCCCAGCAGAAGCTAATCCGGCAGCCATAGTTAAAGCATGTTCTTCCGCAATACCAACATCAAAAAATCGTTCGGGATATTGACGAGCAAAAGCACTGAGACCCGTGCCGCCGGGCATAGCAGCTGTTATTGCTACAATATCTTTGTCATCAGAAGCTATTTTTAATAACGTATTACTGAATATTTGCGTGTAAGTGGGGATGGATGAAGGTTTGCTGACAGATTGACCGGTTTCAATATCAAAGCGGCCTATGCCGTGGAATTTATCTGGATGCTTTTCAGCGGGTGGATATCCTTTTCCCTTTTTAGTGAGTATATGCAGCATGACAGGGCCGTGTATATTTTTTATACGTTGCAGTATTGTTATCAGATTAGGCAGGTTATTGCCGTCAACCGGGCCAATATATGATATTCCCATTTCTTCGAATAAGCCGCCGGCAATAAAAGCATTTTTTACACTGTCCTTTAGTATTTCAGCCGTTTTATAAAAAGTCTGTCCTACTTTAGGCAGACGGGCAATAAGGCTGCCTATGTCTTTTTTTACCCGGGTATATTCCGGATTAGTGCGAATCTGGGAAAAATATGATGATAGCGCACCAACATTTTTAGAAATAGACATTTCGTTATCGTTTAGTATGATGAGCATGTCTTTTTTCAATGCGCCGACATTGTTTAATGCTTCGAAAGCTTCTCCGCCGCTCATGGCGCCATCACCAATTACAGCGATTACCTTAAAGCGTCCGCCATCAATGTCTCTGGCCGCTGCCATGCCTAAGGCTGCCGAAATAGAAGTGCTGGCATGGCCGACTCCAAAGGCATCATAAGGGCTTTCACTTCTCTTGGGAAAACCGGTCAGGCCGCCTTTTTGACGTAAAGTAGAAAATTGATCACGTCGTCCGGAAAGAATTTTGTGGGTATAAGCTTGATGCCCGACATCCCAGACGAGTTTATCAGTGGGAAAGTCAAAAATTTTGTATAAAGCTATTGTTAATTCCACCGTACCGAGGCTTGGAGCCAGATGGCCGCCGTTTTTTGATACTGTATCAATAATTAAACTGCGTATTTCTTCGGCAAGCTGTAGTAGTTGTTTAGGCAGTAATAATTTTAAATCATCGGGAGTATTAAGCTGTTCTAATATATTCAAAAAATCACTTCCCTTAACTTTGTCTATCCAGAAGGTTTTTTACTAAGGTTTTTAAAAATTGTGCGTTGTCACCAAATATGGTTAGGGCAGTGACAGCATTTTCTATTGAAGTTTGAGCTAAGTGTTTGGCTTCAGATAATGATAATAAAGACACATAAGTTGATTTGTGGTTTTTAATATCACTACCGGTTGGTTTGCCAGTTTTTTTGTCATCTCCAATGATATCAAGTATATCATCAGTGATTTGAAAGGCAAGACCAAATTCTTCTGCATATTTAGTAAGAGCGGCTAATTGAACAGCAGAAGCCTGCGCTAAAATAGCTCCGGAACGAACCGCAGCGCGAAATAATGCTCCGGTTTTTGCTGAGTGTAATTGGCGCAGCTCGGTTAAACTTATATTCTTGTTTTCAGACAATAAATCTATTGCCTGACCGCCGACCATTCCTTGCGGACCTGCGGCATAGCTGATTTCTTGAACTACTTTTAACAGGTGCTCCGATTTGATATCGGGATTTGAAGCTATGACATCAAAGGCCATGGTCAAAAGAGCATCACCAGCCAGGACTGCCATGCCATCACCATATACTTTGTGATTGGTGAGCTTGCCGCGGCGATAGTCATCATTATCCATGGCGGGTAAATCGTCATGGATAAGTGAATAGGTGTGAATAAGCTCTAAAGCGCAGGCAATGCGGTTGTATTTTTCACCGTTATCTCCTATCGCATCGGCAGCTGCCATCAGCATCAGCGGACGTAATCTTTTACCGCCGGCAGTCAGACTGTAGTTCATTGACTGTGCTAATATTTTGTTTAAGGCAGCATCAGCTGGATACAAATCAGACAATGTATTATTGATAAGTTCGATTCTGTGGGCAATATATTTATTCATTGGAGATATTCTCCTTTGTCTCAAGGTTTAAAGATGTTGTGGTACCATCAGCGTTAATTTCCAGCAGTTTACAGATAGTCTTATCGGCACTGTCCAGTTCTTGACGGCAAAATTGAATGAGAGCAGTACTTTCCTTATATTTTTTTACTAAATCATTAAGAGTAAGTTTATTTGTTTCCATATCATGAACTAATATTTCCAGCTTGTTTATCGAATCCTCAAATGTTTGTTTCTTTTTTGGCATAATGCTCACCTTTCTTTTTTAAAGCATTGACAGTGGCGGATACTTGTCCGTCAGAAAGTACAATTTGCAGCAAGTCATTTTTAGCTAATTGGTCAGTGGAAGTTATAACAGTATTGCCACGGTAAACCATTGAATAACCTCTTTGCAAAGCAGTCTCCGGATTGAGCAGAGCCAATTTTTCAGATAATACAGTAATTATGTGTTGCTTATCAGTAAATTGATGATTTACAGCATTATTGAGCTGGCTGATAAGTAAGTCAAGTTGTTGCCAACTATCACCTAAAGGAGAGTACGTATCATTGAAAAGTTTGTTATTACGACAGTTGTTAAGGCGGGTATGACAGCTGGCAAGATAATTTTCAATAACATTGGATAAATTAGTTTGTAATAAATATATTTTTTTTAGAAGTTCTTCACGGGAGGGAACGCATAACTGTGCTGCGTGTGATGGTGTAGAAGCACGTACATCACTGGCAAAATCGGTAAGAGTATAGTCTGTTTCATGACCGACAGCAGAAACTATAGGTAATTTTGCAGCATAAACTGCCCTGACAACTCGTTCATCGTTAAAAGACCATAAATCTTCCATAGAGCCACCGCCGCGGCCAATGATAAGAACGTCACAAAGATCATAATGGCAGTCAAAGTATTGCAGTGCCTTGACAATTTGCTCGGCAGAACCATCACCCTGCACCATTACAGGATAAAGCAGCAACTTTACCGCAGGATTGCGCTGAGACGCTACATTGTATATGTCATGCAGTACAGCGCCTGTTTTGGAAGTAATGATGCCAATGGTTTTGGGGTAAATAGGTAATGATCTTTTATGTTCGGGATTAAACAATCCCTCTAAAGTAAGTTTATTTTTCAGTTGTTCATAATAAAGATTTAAATCACCGATACCATCCGGTACCAGCTGTTCTATGTATAATTGATAAGTCCCGTCACGGTCATAGACGCTGATGCTGCCGCAGGCAATGACTTTCATGCCATTTTCTGGTCTGAAGCGTAATTTTTGCGCAAAACGACGAAAAATAACTGCCCGCAATGCAGCATGCTCGTCTTTAAGCGTAAGGTAGCAATGACCGGAAGAGTGGAATTTAAAATTGGATATTTCACCACGGATCATCACTTTGCGTAAATTGTTATCTGTGCTGAAAAGTTCTTTTATATAAGTATTTATCTCACTGACATTATAAATAGTCATCAAATTAATTCCTTTTAAGAAAAAAGCCGGGCTTTTGCCCGGCTTTGATTACTTTTTGACAATTGACCCTAAGACACCGTTAATAAAACGGCTTGAATCGTCTGTTCCAAATTGCTTGGCCAGTTCGACAGCTTCATTTATGACTATCTTAGGAGTCAAATCCTTATCGCCAAACTTAAGTTCATAAACGGCAATACGCAAGATATTTCTGTCCACGGCTGGCATCCTATCCAAATGCCAGTCCCCTGAAACAGAACTGATTGCTTCGTCAATATATAATTGATTATCAATTACTCCGCTGACAATTTCCTGCATATAAGCGGAGTCGGAGTCTTTTAAAGCCTTTATTGTGGTTAAGACAGCATTGACAGCAGATTCTTTATCGAGGCCGGTATTTAAATCAAGCTGGAATAAAGTTTGCAAAGCTGCGCAGCGTGATTGCCTGCGACTCATAAATGAAAAATTCTCCTTTTTAACGACGAAATATCGGCGGAATAAATTTTTGAATGTGATCAAGAATATCTTCCGCAGTTTCAAATAAATCATCTTTTTTATCTATTTTGTTACCGATAAACAGTCCTGCCCCAACAAAAAACAAAACAAATATAGTTTTAAAAAAACCAAAAATCAAGATGGATAAACTGAATACAAAACCCAGGATAACCCCGGAAATTTTTCCGGGATTGTTATTCCATAGGTCTTTTATATACTTTTTCCAAGAAAAGTTTTCCATAATTTACTCCATATTAATTACTGTTTTAAACTACGCGCCTTTTTTTTGCGCTGTTGCTATCAGATACACTGTCGACAATGATATCAATTGCAACATCATTCAAAGACATATACGAAGACAGTTGATCTTTGATATTTTTTTGCAATTCGTCAGACATTCTGATGGCATCATATTCTTGGCCTATTATCAGTCTTATTTTTAATTGTGTGCTCATTTCAATGTGATTGGCTTTTTTAAAAAATTTTACTTTTATTTTTGTATCGTAAACACCGGGCATATTGTGACATAATCTGTTAGTGACGTCGAGAACTGCATTTTTAGTGATATGCACATCACCGTTATTGCCATGTACGATAATACCTTCATTGCCTAAATCACTGCCTTTTTTGCCGGAAAAACAATTACCCATTAGTTCAATACTAAGCAAAAATACGACAACGGCTGCACCAATAGTTTCAAAACGGCCGAGCATATATAATACATTATTCCACAAATCATCTATCGGGATGATACCTGTGCATAAAACAATTAAGCCTAAAGAAAGTAAGGCGAAAAATAATGTATAAAAAAACAATAAAAATCTATTGATAATCCCCATTAGAAAACCTCTTCCTTAGCGGACCCGGACGACTTCTTCCTTTTGTTCTTCAGGTGGAAACCCTACACCCTGAACATGAATATTGACTTCAACAACATGCAGTCCTGTCATCGTTTCAATGGCTTTTTTCACATTTTCCTGCACATTCAGGGCAATATCGGGTATACGGACACCGTATTTTACGATCAGATATAAATCTACGGCAGCCTCCTGTTCGCCTACTTCGACTTTGACACCCTTAGAAAAATTTTTTCTACCGAGCATTTCGGCGATGCCGCCAACTAATCCACCGCTCATACCGGCAATACCTTCGATTTCTGTCGCGGCGAGACCGGCGATGATGCTCACTACTTCATCGGCTATACGAATAGAACCGAGAGCGGTTGATTTAGTTTTTTTATCTGTAGCAGTATCCATTATTATCTCTCCTTTAGCTCATGAATGATTTTCTATCATTATATCAAACATTGTATTATTATACAAATTATTTATAAATGAAAAAAAGCTGCCGCACATAAACATTTTGTTCGTAAATATGCAATATTGAGCCTCTTTTATTCGTCTTTTTAAGGACGGATAAAGGAATTGTAACGGGTTGCATCCTTATGAGGTAATGTTGTTTATGCGGCAGCCTATTATGCCGGCAGACAGCATAATTTTTTATAAGTAATATTATGAGAATTTAAACAGGAGCGTCAAGCCTTATCAGCAATTTGCTTTTGCAGCAGGCTGATGAATTGATTAGCAGGCATGGCGTTGGTGGCTTGTTCACCGTGTTTCCTGACTGATACGGTATTTTCAGCTAATTCTTTGTCACCGACTACCAATATATATGGAACCTTTTTGACTTGGCATTCACGCATTTTATAACCGACTTTTTCATTGCGATCATCCACTTCGACACGTAAACCCAAGTCAAACATTTTCTTTTTCAAGGCAAAGGCATAATCGGCATGTTTGTCAGTAACCGGCAGAATTTTCGCCTGTATTGGTGCAAGCCATACAGGAAAAACTCCGGCGTAGTGTTCAATCAATATGCCGATAAAACGTTCGATACTGCCATATACAACACGGTGCATCATGACAGGACGATGTTTTTGTCCATCTTCACCGGTATAGGTAAGGTCAAATTTTTCCGGCATCAACATATCAAGCTGTATTGTGCCGCATTGCCAAGTACGGCCCAGTGAGTCCATTAGATGAAAATCTATTTTTGGACCGTAAAAAGCGCCATCACCTTCATTGACAACATATTTTAACCCACGGTTTTCAAGTGCATTGCGCAAAGCAGCAGTCGATTTTTCCCATACGTCATCAGAACCCATGGAGTTTTCCGGACGAGTGCTGAGTTCGGCATGATATGATAGGCCAAATGTACTGTATATTTCATCGAATAAGTCGATTATACTTTGAATTTCACCTTCGATCTGTGAGGGAAGAGCAAAGATATGGGCATCATCTTGCGTGAAGTTGCGCACACGCATAAGTCCATGCAGAGCTCCGGATAATTCATGACGATGGACAAGTCCCAATTCAGCCATTCTAAGCGGCAGCTCCCGGTAACTATGGGGTTGGGTTTTGTAAACGAGCATGCCGCCTGGGCAGTTCATTGGTTTTATTGCATAGTCTTCACCATCTATCTTAGTGAAATACATATTTTCTTTGTAATGATCCCAATGCCCAGACTGTTCCCAAAGCTGACGATTCAATATCATCGGTGTTTTTATTTCTTGATAACCATAGCGGCGATGAACAGAACGCCAGTAATTAATTAGCTCATTTCTTATAATCATACCATTGGGATGAAAGAATGGGAAACCAGGACCTTCTTCATGCAGACTGAACAAATCGAGTTCTTTGCCTAATTTTCTGTGATCTCGTTTAGCAGCTTCTTCGAGCATATTAAGATAAGCATCGAGGTCCGTTTTCTTTTCAAAGGCTGTTCCGTAAATGCGCTGCAGCATTTTATTTTTTGCATTGCCGCGCCAATAAGCACCGGTAACATTTTGCAATTTAAGAGCTTTGATTTTGCCGGTCGAAACAAGATGGGGGCCGGCACAAAGATCTGTGAATTCTCCTTGTGTATAAAGTGTGATAAGAACATCTTCCGGTAGATCTTTTATTAGTTGAACTTTATATTTTTCACCCTTGGCTTCAAATAATTTTATGGCATCTTCACGCTTTACTTCTCTGCGTTCAATAGGCAGGTTTTCTTTGACGATTTTTTCCATTTCTTTTTGAATCTTATCTAAATCAGATTGACTAAGCTGTTTTTGCATGTCAATGTCATAATAAAAACCATTATCAATGGCCGGACCAATAGCCAATTGGACATTTTTTTCACCATAAATACGCTTGATCGCCTGAGCCAGGACATGTGAAGCACTGTGACGCAGTGCCCAGCGTCCGGCCGCATCTTCAAAAGTCATGAAATCGATAGAACAGTCATTATTTAATGGTGTCATTAAATCAGAATTAACGCCATTGATTTTAACTGAAAGTGCTTTTTTAGCCAGACTATTACTTAAGGATTTTAAGAAAGTCAATGCTGTAGTGCCCTTTTCTATTTCGCATACTTTACCATCTTTTAACTTGATTTTTATCATTATAAATGCCCTCCTATTGTTAGTAAAAAAACAAAACCCCGTCCCTGCATGGAAAAATCCATACAGGGACGAGGTTATATTCGTGGTTCCACCCTGATTACCGCTATAAGAGCGATTCCTTAATTAAGTCTGTAACGGTGACGGCCGATATAGCATACTAAAATTCTGCTATACAGTTTGAAAGTGGTAATTGCTAAGATTATCTTAAAACGCTCACAGCAAATGCGTCTCTCTCTGAATGATAATATCCTGACAATCATGTCTTTCGCATTACTTTTGATAAAATTCATTATAGCATTAAAAATAGCGGTGTCAAGTGGTCCTTAATTTATATCATTATCAATCATATATTCGGCTATTTGTAAAGCATTAAGTGCTGCACCTTTTCTTATTTGGTCACCAACCACCCAAATATTGAGGGCATTTTTAATGGAATAATCTTTTCTTATTCGACCGACATATACATTGTTTTTGCCAGAAGTCATAAGCGGCATTGGATAATCCATTTCGGACGGGTTATCCTGGACAGTCACACCAGGAAAAGCAGACAGTAATTCTTTTGCCTCAACAACACTTATTTCGTCGGTAAATTCGATGTTGATCGATTCAGCATGACTTCTAAAGACCGGTACACGTATGGTCGTTGCAGTAATGCCGATAGAATCATCATTTAGAATTTTATGGGTTTCATTGATCATCTTCATTTCTTCTTTGGTGTACAAATTTTCCTTAAATACATCAATTTGCGGAATGAGATTGAAAGCAATCTGGTAATGTTTTGGAAATGCTGCTCCCGGCAAAATCTCTGCTTTAACCGGATTGCCGGCGACAATGTCTTTTGTTTGCTGCTGCAGTTCGGCCATTGCCTCTTTACCGCCGCCAGAAACAGCCTGATAGGTAGAGACTACTATACGCTTGATTTTTGAGCGGTCGTACAGCGGTTTAAGTGCCATTACCATGATTATTGTTGAGCAGTTAGGATTGGCTATTATACCTTTATGTTCTTTGATAAATTCAGGATTGACTTCCGGGACGATAAGCGGTACATCGGGATCCATGCGAAATGCACTGGAGTTATCAATGACGACTGCGCCTGCTTTTACAGCAGCCGGGGCAAAAGTTTTACTGGCGGCACCACCGGCAAACAAGGCAATCTGAATATTTTCAAAGGAATTATCGGTTGCTTCTTCAACAGTGTATTCCTTACCCATAAAAGTTATTTTTTTGCCGGCAGAACGTTTGGAAGCCAGTAATCTAAGTTTAGCAAAAGGGAAATGCCGTTCTTCTATGAGTTTTAAAAATTCCTGCCCTACAGCACCGGTTGCTCCTAAAATAGCAACGTTGTATTTTTTCATGTATATTCCTCCGTTACATTATTTTGTCGAGGTTGCGGACTAAGCCTTTTAAATGAATTACTTTTTTACATGCCAGCAAAACCCCCGGCATAAAGGAAGTACGGTCAATAGAATCATGGCGTATAGTGAGTGTCTGACCGAGACCGCCGAAGATTACTTCCTGATGAGCTACGTAACCGGGCAGACGTACACTATGAATTGGAATGCCGTTTAATTGTGCACCGCGCGCGCCTTTTAATTTTTCTGTTTCATTGGGATTGCCTTGTTTCATTGGTTTGCGTACTTCACTGATCATTTCAGCGGTGGTGATTGCCGTCCCGGAGGGAGCATCAAGCTTTTGGTCATGATGTAATTCGATTATTTCGACATTAGGGAGATACTTGGCGGCTTTCTTGGCCATTATCATCATGAGCACGGCACCAATAGCAAAATTTGCCGCAATAAAAGCCGGAGTATTATATTTTAAAGCTATTTCATTAAGCTTATCCTTAGCTTCATCTGATAGTCCGGTTGTACCAATGACAGGACAAACATGATTTTCAAGTGCCTGGCAGGCATTATTAAAAACTGCATCGGGACGTGTAAAATCAACCATTACATCAGGGTTCACAGTAGTGATTACCCGTTGCAAATCACTGTCGACAATGATACCGGTTTTTGCTGCTCCGATGAGATCACCGATATCCATTCCACCAGTGACATCAACGGCACCGACTAACTCTAAGTCCTTGTCGGCAGTTACAGCAGTCAGAACGGCACGGCCCATTTTGCCGCGGGCACCGTTAACTATAACTTTGATCAAAAGATTACCTCCTAATAGATTGTAACATTGTATAATGTCTTGCTTTATTATACTAAAAATATAAATAAAATCAATAGAATAACCATGAAAGTATTATTTTTTATTACGAATGTGTTTTTTATTGAAATACCAAATGCCGCCATAAACTATTATAGCTAATATAATTACTATGAACAAACGTTCTAAGTTCTGGTTGTAGGTGAAGATATCATGGCCGATCATAACTTCGAGAGCAGTTGCCGGCAATTTGCCGATAAAACTGGAAAGAGCATAATCTTTGGTTGATATTTTACTTATGGCACCAAAGGCTGTGAGTACACCGGAGGGAAAATAAGGCAGTGACCGTAACACCAGCATGAGCTTGAACCCGCTTTCACCGCTGAAATCATCGATTTTGCTTAGTTTAGAACTTTTATGAATAAGTTTTTCAGCTGTGGGACGGAGAATAGTACGCATTAACCAGAAACCTATCACTACGCCGATGCTTTCAGCAATCCAGGAAATCATTATGCCGATAGCAGGACCAAACAATAAACCATTGGCCGTGATTATAAATATAGATGGCAGGCCGACAATATTAACGAGCAATACCAGCATAAATCCAAGGAAAATAGCCAGTGTGCCGAATGAATCAATGTAGGCGGCTATTTCCTCCATATTGCCATTGACGGCCAGATAGAAAATATTGTTATAAAAATCCGGTGCCAGGACATACACACTGCCAATTAAAATAATGAGCAGCCCATAACCTAAAAACTTTACTTTTGTTTCTGCTTTCAATTAGTAGTACTCCTCAGATTAATTTGTTTACGGCCTTATTTTATCATAAATTGATTTTCATTACAGTAATATATTATAGCAGATTTACAAAATGAAAATTTTCGACAGTAGAATTGGTTGGCTTTATCGGATTATATTGCAAATGAGCCGGTTATGTTTTATACTCAGTGTATTGGTAGTATCTCTGTGGGGAACTGCACAATGATTATAGTATTATAGAAGTGTCACACGTAATATAGTCAATTTATGAATATGCAATATGCTTATCATTGCGGAAACTGTATTTTACGAAACTGATACCATTCGTGCGACAGATTAAAAACACCTGTTATGTCCATTATTTTATATTATGCTTTGATCCTTGCGGGACAAAGACTGACACATATTGCATTAGGAATAATAATGTCTTTTTCATTTAAAAATGCATCAGCCTTTGTTGCGACGATGTATTCGGGTGAAAAAGGCATTTTTTATTTTTTAAGGAGTTGATATTTATAAATATAGGATTTATCGGAGCTGGAAAGGTTGGTAAATCATTGGGGATATATTTAAAAAAGCATTGTCTGACTGTTGCCGGATATTACAGCAGATCATTTGAATCTGCCAACAATGCTGCAAACTTGACACAAAGTACAGCTTATATATCACCTGATGAACTGACTGCCGGCTGTGATATTATTTTTATAACTGTGAATGATGATGCATTACCGGATGTTGATGCTCAGATCGCTGCGCTGTTACGGCGGAAAACGTGGCGCTGCAAAGTATGGCTGCATACGAGCGGAGCTCATAGCAGCGAATGTCTGAAAAATATTAAAATTGCCGGAGGGGCAGTAGGCAGTATTCATCCATTACAAAGTTTTAGTGATCCACAAATCAGTGCAAAATTTCTTGAAAAAACATTTTTTACTATTGAGGGAACAGCACAAGCACTGTTGGTAATACAGGAGATTTTGAATGCTGCTGATGCCGATTATGGACAAATAACTGTACGGCAAAAAGCCCTATACCATACCGGAGCTACAGTAATATCCAATTATCTGGTTACATTACTTGATTTTGGCATGCAATGTATAGAAACAGCAGGTATTGATAAGAAAGCTGTGTTTTCAGCAGTTGCTCCACTTATAGAGGGAACACTGGACAACATAAAACGATATGGCACAGTTAAAGCGTTGACGGGACCAATAGTCCGCAATGATGCGGGGACAGTAGCAGCGCAATATGACAGTATTAAAAAATATTTGCCGGAAAAAACTGAGTTATATCGTATTTTGACTATAGCAACAATAAAAATGGCAGAAAATAAAAGAATTACACTGTCTGATGCCCAAGAATTAAAATGCTTATTAAAAAAGGAGAACTATGATGAATAAAGATAAATTTACGACGCAATCGTTTTTTGATGCCAAACAGACCGGTAAAAAAATAACTATGCTGACTGCATATGACTATTCAATGGCACAAATTGTCGATGGCAGCGGCATAGACAGTATTCTTGTTGGTGACTCACTCGGTATGGTCATGCAGGGTAATAAATCAACACTAAAAGTGACAATGGAAGATATGGTTTATCATTCCCGTTGTGTTTCCCGTGGGGTACATAGAGCTTTGATAGTTGCCGATTTACCGTTTTTGTCTTATCAGGTCAATAGTGAAGATGCCATACGCAATGCCGGCAGGTTGATCCAAGAGGGCAGTGCAGATGCAGTGAAATTGGAAGGCGGACAGCGTATGGTGCAGACAGTACAGGCTGTTGTCAATGCACAGATACCAGTTATGGGGCATATTGGCTTGACACCTCAGTCGATAAATATCATGGGTGGGTTTAAAGTACAGGGAAAAGAAACAGCTGCTGCACAGAAGCTTATAGATGATGCTATGGCTTTGGAACAAGCAGGCGTTTTTAGCATTGTATTAGAAGCGGTACCGGAAAAGCTTGCACAAATAATAACTGAACGGGTCAAAGTACCTACTATCGGAATAGGTGCCGGACGATATTGTGATGGACAGATTCTTGTTGTAAATGATGTATTAGGAATGTACAGTGATTTTACACCCAAATTTGTAAAGAAATATGCTGATTTAAAGACAAGCATCACAAAGGCACTTAATAACTATGCCGCAGAAGTGCAAAACGGACAATTCCCTGAAAAGAAGCACACTTTTAAAATTGATGAAACAGTTTTGGAAAAGTTATATTGATAATAATGATTGCCGTTGTTTATGAATCTCATCAGCAAATTTATATTTATTATGACCTTGTTTTTTCGCTTCGTACATTGCCGAATCGGCCAGGTTAATCAATTGTTCAACGTTTTTACCGTCAGACGGATATAAAGTAATGCCGATACTGGCACTGAGTTTTAGGTAATGGCCATCTGTTATAAATGGTTCTGAAATGGTTTTCAATATTTTTTCGGCAATTTTTGCGGCAGAATTTCGTGTTTGCAGATTAACCGCAACTACCAGAAATTCATCACCGCCAATACGGGCTGCTGTATCCGTTTCACATATGGAACTGCGCAGGACTGCAGCAAAATGTTTAAGAGCAGCATTGCCGGCTGAATGACCATAATTGTCATTTATCTTTTTAAAAAGATTTAAATCCATGAACATTACGGCGACAAGTCTATTATAACGTTTGGACATACTTAAAGCGGTGGAAAGCCGTTCACTGCTCAGCCTGGCATTGGGCAGATCAGTAAGTATATCATGTGTTGCCAAGTGAATAAGTTGATTTTCAAATTTTCGGCGCATGCTTATATCACGTGTTACACCGACAAGTTCGATAAATTTCCCATTGCTGTCATAAACTGAATTCATAGTAAGCTCGCCCCAGAATAAACTGTTGCCTTTACGTTTTATCTGTACTTCCTGGCGATAAACATGAGCTGATTTATTGGCATTTATATTAGAATATATCTCAGTTAAAATTTTTTGTATGATTTCCCACGAGCTTTCAGCAAACATATTTTTGATAGATGATTTAAGACACTCGTCCACAGTATAGCCGGTTATATTTCTGACGGTTGGACTGACATAAGTTAAATTACTATTTTTATTTAATGTCCAGATTACATCCAACGAGTTGTCATATAAAAGTTCATTGTTAGTTTCACTTATCGAAAAATCATTCTGCAGATAAGTGATTCTGGATAAGTCGATAAGTGAAGTCAATAATATCTTATCAAGAACCACTGCGATAATTAATGTGCGGCGGAGTGAAAAATCAGGAGAAACCAAGTTCATTTCACAAGGATTAGTTGGAGTACCCGGATTGCTTACTGCCTCATGCACAACCTTTTTCCATATATAATAATTGGTTTGTTCTGCGTCATCAGAATTATTTTTACTGAACCAATCAGATAATGACATTATGTCACTTGTAAATTCACCAAAAGTTTGTTTAAAATGTTGGTTGACATATAATATCCTGTATTTGGGTGAAAGCAGACTTAGACATATTGATGTGGGAATATTGTCAATTACCTTATGCATTAGTGAATTATCTGCCAGATGTTTCATATTTATAAACTTATTTTCTATTATTAGATTTTTTTCCAGCAGATCGCGCATTTTTTCCATTAATTTGATAATATTGGGGGGGAAATGGTTTTCTTTGTTATCGAGAATACAGATTGTGCCAAATGGAGTGCCATCAGAATCCCGTATAGGAAAACCTAAATAGGCAATCATATTATATTGCAGATCAGGATTGTGATTCCATTTATCCGATTTTAATGCATTATCGACGAGTAGCATTTCCTGTTTTTTTATGACTGTTTCGCAATAAAGACCGGAGTCTTTCAAATGATTTTTTTCGCCTATGAGATAGGGACTGGTTTTGTTGGTATTTTTTGTGAGTACCTCCAGGTAATCTCCATTTATATGCATGATTAGACCTGCTTTGACTCCGCTGATGCTGACAATTAAATTTAAAATTTCCTGCCATTCTGTTATTATTTTGTCTGAAATTATAAAATTTTTCATTTGATTTTCACTTCTTTATATACAAAATTAATACATAATGATTATTAATTTATATGCATATTCTATAACATAAATTATATAGAGAGAAAGTCTGTTAGTAAAGTATAATTTAATCAATAAATAGCATGAGGTAAATGTAATTTTAAGGTATGCAATATATTGACTATCACTATTATAAAACATTTACTGTGTGTATGTTTATCAAAATATTCATAAAATAGGAAAAGCTAAAATAGTATTCAATTAATATCAGTCAGCACGACACAAAACAATCATTCATAGATTTTATAGAATACATAAAAAAATTGAGCATTTAAGACAAAATAAATAGATAAATTTGACTGGCAGGCTTTTGTTTTATTGATATGTCTGCTACAATTTAAAGCGTAATGTCTGAATGTAATAATTATTTTATGGCGTTGCCAAATAAAATTTTATAAAGAGGGAATACTTGTGGATATAACAAAAATTCGGCCGGCCTGGGTGGAAGTCGATTTAGATGTATTGGCGCAAAACATGCGCGAAATTCGCCGCCTTACTGCTGAAAAGGCTCAGGTGACTGCGGTTATAAAGGCAAATGCCTATGGGCATGGTTCCTGTGAAACGGCCAAAGTAGTATTGCAAAATGGTGCTGACCGGCTGGCCGTGGCAGAACTTGATGAAGCGATAGAATTGCGTCAGCACAATATAACGGCACCTATTTTGATCCTCGGCACAGTGTTCCCCGAGCAGGCTGACTTGGTCGTTTTATATGGCATAGATATTCCAATATTTGATTATGATATGGCTAAAGCTTTTTCTGATGAGGCGGTACGACAGCATCGCAATGTACGGCTGCATATAAAGATTGACAGCGGCATGGGACGTATCGGTTATCAGCCTAATGAAACCAGTATACAGGAGATAAGACGTATCAGTAAGTTACCGGGTATCGTCATGGAAGGCATTTTTACACATTTTGCCACAGCTGACAGCAAGGATAAAAGTTTTACCAATGAACAATATAAACGTTTCAAATATGTCTGTACCCGTCTTGAAGAAGAAGGGGTAAAAATAAATGTACATCATTGCGCCAATAGTGCGGCTATTCTTGACTTACCCCATTATCATTGGGATATGGTTCGTGCCGGTATAATTATTTATGGACTGGCACCGTCAAGTGAAGTAGATATAAGTAGAACAGCTTTGAAACCGGTAATGTCATTTAAATGCCGTATTACCCATATAAAAAAGCTGCCTAAGGGCAGCAGTGTCAGTTATGGCCGAAAATTTATTGCTGACAAGGAGTGTATGATAGCTACTTTACCAATCGGTTATGCCGATGGTTATACTCGTATGCTTTCGGGAAAGGCAGATGTTTTGATTCATGGACAAAAAGCACCTGTTGTAGGAAATATTTGCATGGATCAATGTATGGTGGATATAAGCGGGATAAAAAATGTTCATAGCGGTGATGAAGCAGTATTGTTCGGTTCCCAGGGCAGGGCTGTGATAACTGCTGACGAAATAGCTGAAAAACTCGGTACGATAAACTATGAAATAGTCTGTATGATGGCACGGCGATTACCACGGGTGTATTTATGCGATGGCAGGCCAAAGTTTTATCGAAACTATCTTTTGCCGATAGAGTAATTTTTATAAAATTACCCGGCTGAGGCGCAATATCATTTGATCCTATGCTTAAGGGGCCGCTGCACGCAGCCCCATTTTTATTATCACAAAAAAAATACAGTATCTTTTGAGAGAAAATAAAGCACTATTTTTAAGACTGATGTTTTTTGAAGTATTGCTTTGAAGTATAAACGGCCTATATTATTAATACAATATTAACAATAATAATTTAACGATATAATATATATGAAATAAAATAAAGCACATGTATATGGGAATTAAATTTACTTAAAAAAGAGATGTATTATTATGCCAGTAGATCTCCTAAACCAATATCTTCCCACAGTCTCTACTGGTTTATCCATATTAATAATGCTTATAATATTTTTTCATATCATGGCAGAATTGGAAGAAAAATTTTATTAAAACATTAAATATGATTAATGGTTAAATTTACCTGATAATATACTATAAGATATCATTCCAATTACTCCTACAACCATAGCCGAAAAATATAAGCTGCGAATTCCATACATGAAAACAGTATTTCCCAATATAATAGGACCAATACCATACCCTAGTTCAAGTAATGCATAAAAAGTAGCTGTCGAAGTACCTATTTCATTTGGTGAAACTTTATTTATAGCAATAGTATGTCCTCCTGCTGTGATACCTGCATTTGCTGTTCCTATTAAAAAAGCACTTAATAATAACACACTTTCAGTATGAGCAATACCAGTCAGAAACATAGATATAATTATTAAAATCAAAGCCGGATACATTATGATATTACTGCCACATCTATCAAACAATTTACCAATAATAGGACGGCTTATAAATGAAGCTATCCCATAAACAATAAAATATATTCCCGCAGCATCAGCTAATCCAATCATTTTGGCATATATTCCTATATAACTCAGTACTGAAGAAAAACAAATTCCGGATAAAAAACCAATAAATCCAATTGGCAAAGTTTGTTTAGAAATAAAATGGCTAATAGATTTGCTTAATTGTGAATCATTACACTTTAGTGTAGAATGATTTTCTGGAATTTTCACGAAAATAGTAAGGGCAATAATTATTATAGACATTAAAGCAGCAATATATAGTCCAACAGAAAAAATTTCTTTATTGATAAGCGTTAAAATGATAAACGGTCCAAAAGCTGATGCCAAGGTCATGCTTAAAGTAAAGTATCCAATACCTTCCCCTTTTTTTGATCTTGGAATGATCACAGCTGCTAATACACTAGAGGCAATAGTAATGATTCCAAACCCAACGCCATGAAAAAATCTTACTATGATAAACATATTGTAACTAATTGCCGCAAAATATAGTATTATTCCTATTGAATAGATTATGGCACCTATTAAGATTGTCTTTTTACGCCCGATAATATTTATATAAAATCCAGAAATAAAACGGGAAATCAAACTTCCTATTATGAATATTCCTGATGCCATACCAGCTTCACTCACTGTAGTATTAAAATATTTCATAGAATAAATAGTTGAATATTGCATCATTTGGTATGAAATTGTATACACTAAAAAATTTATGACAATATTTTGTATATAAGTTTTTGTCCAAAAAGACTTTTTCAAGAAAACCACCTGATTTTATTAAAATAATATTTTGGGGAAGTTTTAAAATTTTTATACGCAGGATTTGAATTTATAATATAATTATAGTGTAATAAAAACTTTAGATGGACAAATTTTACTGCGTGATACATTCGTTTATGAAATAATAATAGTTGCAGAATTTGATATATAAAAGTGGTATAATATTTTTATAAATAATGGAGAGGTGTGTAGCTTGGATGACTTGGACTTAAAAATCATAGAATTATTAAGGGAAAACTCCAGAGCTTCTATGAAAAGCATAAGTGAAAAAGTTCACTTAACTGCTCCTGCTGTAAAAAACAGATTAAATAAGCTGGTCGCAGATAAAGTAATAAAACAATTTACTATAATAACCGGTGATGATTTTTTAAAGAAGACAAAATCATTTGTAACATTATTTATGAAAACAACATCACATCAGCAATTAAAAAGATTTTTGAGAAATAATGATAAAGTTCTTAGTGCTTACCAGATAAGTGGTGAAGGTGGATATTTGATTAATTTAGTATATAATAATCAAGTTGAGCTGTTAGATTTTTTGAATAAATTATCAATATATGGTACATATCAGGTTAGTATTTCGATTGAAAAAATTAAATAAATATAATTTATTCAGCCCGGTAATGTAAAAAAGGACGCCTGATCGATATACCGTAAGATAATCAATCAGACGTTCCCTTTTATGAAAAATATATAATATTTTTAAATAATTGCCGGTTTTTCTGGAAGGTTCAAAATATACATTAGGCGACTTTGTCTTTTTTTAAAAGTCTGCCGAGTAATTCTTGCTGTATCTTCTCAGCGGCCCCCGAGATTTTTAGATTAAGCATTTTTTGGCGGATAAGACGGCGTTTATCGGGATTATGCAGCAGGTCCTTAATTAATGCTGGAAGCTGTGCAGTTTCATGAGCCCAAAATCCCAAACCATTTGTTTCAATGAAACGTGCATTGGCCTCTTCTATACCGGGGATAGGTGATGAAATTATGAGCGGTATGCCGACAGCCAGCGCTTCCGACAATGTGGCACCACCGGGTTTAGTGATAAGAAGGTCACATTTTTTCATATAAAAAGCCACATGTTTTGTAAATCCGATTACAGTAAAATTTTTGTGGTATGTGGACAGTTCTTTTAGCTGGGAATAGTATTGTTTATTATTGCCGGTTATAAAAGTTACTGAAATTGTCGATGGGAGCCGCACGGCTGTATTTATTAAACAGGATATATTCTGTTGTGTTTGATTGCTGGTCATAATCAGGATATTATTTGATATGGCGGGAGGATAGACAGGGGTAAATTCTGTACCTACGGGAATTCCTGTGGGAATAATCTGGCAGGCTGGATTGAAATCAACGGGAAATTGCCCGACAAGAGACGGATGTGCTAAAAAATATGTGTCGACGGAGTCTATTTGCCAGACAGGGTGTACTGTATAATCCGTTACGATGCCGACCAATTTGAAAGGTAAATGATATTTTTCTTTGCAGGAGGCAGCCGCTGCCAGCGGAAAAAAATGTGTGCAGACAATACAATCAGGATGATATTTTTTTGCGAGTCGGTGGATTATATGCCGGTTCATTTTTCCAATAAGATATTTTATATTGTTGAGCCGATTATTTTCACTGACATGGCATATTGAACGAAAAAAATCAGGTTTATATTGTAATATCCTCTGATATACATTACAAAATAAATTATTTAAATCATAGGAAGATGCTTGGAGAAAATCAACAGTATTTACATTACAATTGGCAGCAGTAAGTTTATGCTGCAGATTTAAAGCAACCTGATTGTGACCGTTTCCTACGGATGCAGTTAATATCAAAACATTCGTCATAATAATCACCTCATATCATTAAATGAATTCTAAATATGCTATGTTTTTATCATACTATATTTTTTACTTGCAGTATATGGCTGCGAGAATAACTAATGTTAAGATTTTGCTAAAATTGTATTATATATGTTAATTGTGACTGATTTTTTGATAATTGATTGCAAAAGATATGCCTATGGTGTGGATAGCAGCGAGTGGTTATTTTGTTATTTTATTATTTTTAATGATAATTATTGTAAATTCAGTAATTCCGTGAAATTTTATCCTTTTCACCTAATGGGAAAAAATGTATAATACAGTGAAGATGCCGTCAGGCGGCAGAATTGATTTTAATAGAGGTGCTTGTGGGTGAGATTTAATAGAATTTTTTTAGTATGTTCCTTATTGTCGCTTTTGTTTACACAGTCAGTATTTGCCTTTGGCTTTATTGACGATAATTCAGAAAAAATTATCAAGGATACTTGGGATTCACAAACCTTTAGTCAATTGGAAAGTGGAATTGTAGCGGTACCGCAATCGATGGTTGATAGCTATGTCCAGTCGGCTGTGACCAATTATCCGGATATAAGCAGCCTGGAAGTTTTGATTCATCCGGACAATCTAATTGAGGTAAATATTGACAGCAAGGCATCAGGTAAAGTAAAGCTGGAAGGGACAATAACGCAGTTTGTCCAAAATAGGGATATATCTTCAATGACAGTTCATATCCAGAAAAAAGAACTTGTGGGTCGTCCATTGACTTCATGGATATTTTCCCGAGTAAGTGCGGGACTTTTGGTAAAATTGTTCGGTAATCCGCTTAATGGCAATGAATATGGAATTACTACTGATGTTGATGGTAATAATTTAATAATTAATTTTAAACCATTTATCGATCAGTCATCATTAAAAGATGTTACAATAATGGACAGTAGTCTTGTGGATGCAATAAACATAGACAGTGTGAGCACACAAGAAGGTACATTGTTCTTGCATACTTCTCTTAACGGCGGCAGTGTGGCTTTTAATGCTGTCAAAAGTTTCTTGTAATAAATGGCGGCAGATATCCTTGGACTGATGTACTGATCATTGGTCAAAGATATAACAGGCTGTCGCACTAATGGCATTAGCTTCATAAAGTGTAATTCGCTGCCGTCATGTGGTTATCTGTCTTTTGTGGGCAGATGGGAACGAAATAACACATTTGTGAATGAAAATGTTTAGGTGCGACAGCTTTGTTTATTTCCAGACATAAAATTAGGTATAAGTCTTACACTGATTTTTTGTGAAAAGGATAAATTATAAGATAAAATGAGATTAGAGCACCAAATTCTCCTAATACGATAATAACGGCCATGGGAATTGCCGTGTTGCTGCCGGCTATTCCCACAAGAGGCGCCATTACGGCACCGGATATCATAGAAAAAAAGCCAATGAGCGCTGAGGCTCCACCGGCAGTTTTTCGCTGAGCCTGCATGGCCAGTGAAAAGCTGGTGGAACTCATGACAGATACTGTAAAAATGACCAGAAATAAAATAATAATAATCAATGAAAGCGGAGCTTTGGTAAGAAAACAAATAAGCAGAAGGAAGCTGCCGCAAAAAGCTTGCAAAAGCGATATTAGCAAGAGTTTCCATTCAGCAATATGGCCGGCCAGCCTGTTGACAAGAACTCCTCCTATCATAAGGCCGATGCCATTAGCACCAAAAATGTAGCTGAACTCCTGCGGTGAAACATTATAAATATTTTGAAATACAAAAGAAGAACCTGAAATATAAGCAAAAAATGCAGCAAAAGCAAAACATTGCATTATGCAATGTCCCATGAAATAACGTTCTTTGAATAACAGAGTAAAGCTATGCAGACTTGCCGAAAAATTGCTGGAAAGACGTTTTTCTACCGGAAGTGTTTCGTTCATAGTGAAAGCGCCTATACTGAGCAATATACCGATTAGAAAGAGGAAGATAAATATACCGCGCCATGAAGAAAAACGTAAGATTTGGGCACCTATAACCGGTGACAATATCGGTGCCAGACCATTAACAAGCATCAGCATGGAAAAAAATTTAGTTAGAGCCGGGCCGGAGCATACATCGCGGGCAATGGCTCTGGCAATGACGATTCCCGCTCCACCGGTAAATCCCTGGATAAGACGAAATACCAGAAAAATATCGATCGATTTTGACAAGGCGCAGATGACAGTCGATATAGCAAACAGGACCATACCCAGAAATAGGGGGATTTTTCGTCCTTTACTGTCACTGAGCGGACCGGTAAAAATTTGGCCGATAGCCATCCCTGCCATAGATGCTGTTAATGTCATCTGAATAATTGACGGTGACACGGAAAAACTGTTCATCACTTCCGGTAAAGATGGCAAGTACATATCTGTTGAAAGTGGTGCTATAGCTGCCAGCGTACCTAAGAAAATAGTAAGCATGGTTGTATTGATTTGTTTATTATGGTTTAATACTGTCATAAAATGATTTATCTCCTTCACTGGCGTGGCTGGACAGAAATAAGGCTGTGAAAAAATTGTGCGTAGTATTTTAAACTTCTTGATAACAGCATGGGCAAAGTTTTTTCTTTTTTTATTTATGTTCATGATGTTTTAACAGAGCAGATTAATAGGGAACATATAGAAAAAGCGGCTATTATACACGCCAAAGTACAATAATAGCCGCTTACTAGTATGCCATACAAGTGTCATTGTATATTATTTTTATGCCATGTTTTGACTAGTTCGGAAGCGGCGTACTGTGGGTCAGCAGCTTGTGCTACTGCGGAGACAACAAAAAATCCGGCGGCTTTTGTATGGGCTAGCTGCGGGATATCATTTATTTTGACACCACCGCCAACGACGACAGGAATGGGACTTATTTCTGCCAGTTTTGTAATATCAGCAAAGCTCCGCGTGATGATATTGCCTTGCTTATCTTTGCCACAATCCGGTTTTGTGGCAGTTTCATGCAGTGGACCTGCCCCAAAATAGTCGATTTGACTTACATCGACTGTTTTTACATAGGAAAATAATTCATCTGTTTTTGCCGATAAGCCTATTATGGAATTTTCTCCTAAATATTTTCTGCAGATATTTACGGGGATATCCGTTTGTCCGACGTGAATGCCATCCACCTTTATACTTGCTTGTCTTGCAGCTAAAACAACATCGAGACGGTCATCAACGAGAAGAGCAACTGTATCTGTTTTACCGGCTGCGGCAATGACAGCCGCAGCCTGCTTGGTAAGCTCTATGAGTTCACGTGCCGATGCTGTTTTGGAACGTATTTGTATACAAGTGAATCCGGCATTGACGGCGGCTTTTATAATGTCTTTTACAGGGCGGTTATTTGTATTTTCAGGACCGACCACTAAGTAGGCAGAAATATTTAGGCCTTTTCGCATATTCATTTTGAATCCCCCAGAATATGGTTTATTTTTGCGGTTTTTTCCTGCATCATGTTTTTGAATCCGGGACGTATATCTGCTTTCAAAACAACTTCAGTGCGGATTCCTTTTTCTGCTAATATAAAGGCGGCTTCTTTAACCACTTTCATTACGTCATCCCATTCGCCTTCAATCTCGGTAAACATGGAATTGGTTCTATTAGGCAGACCTGAACTGCGGATAACTTGAACAGCTTTGGCTACATCTGGGGACAATTCATCTCCCACACCGCAGGGAGCGATGGCAACAGCGATTAATGTATTCATTTTTTATATCTCCTCTATGGTAAATAAGTTGGCAGCCACATCTTCAGCAGTTGCCTTATAAAGTTCATCCAGAAATTGTACCTGAAAATGGCCGGGACCATGTATAGATCTTTCGGCACGTTTCCCAGCTAAGTTATAAATGGAAACAGCGGTTAGCGCTGCGATAAGCGGAGATGAAACTGTTGCATAAATAGCAATTACTCCACCCAGAGAACAACCTGACCCCGTAATTATTTTGAAAAAAGGTGAACCGCCATATGAAAAGATAATATGGCTGCCGTCCGTGATCAGGTCTATTTCACCCGATACGGTCACGGTGCCGCCGGTCCATTTTGACAAAGAAATTGCTGCTTGTTTGGCAGAAATTACCTCATCCGTAGAATCAACGCCACGGATGCCTGAACGTGCCACACCACTGGGTAATCCCCATAAGTTGGCTAATGCAATTATTTCTGAAGCATTACCGCGTATTACATCAGGTTTATAATTTTTTAACAAATTAAGTAATTTTTTTCTTAAACTGCCCGCACCTATACCCACAGGGTCTATGATCAGTGGCTTTTTTTGATCATGCAGGGTTTTTACTGCCAGGGGAATGGATTCTTCATAGACAGGCAGTAATGTCCCAAAGTTAATATACATGGCATTACCGGCTTTAGCCAGAGCTTCGGCTTCATCGGGCAGATAGATCATTGCGGCTGAACCGCCAACAGCAAGCTGGGCATTGGCTACAAAATTTATTGTAACGGTGTTTGTAATAGAAGCTGCCATAGGGTTTTTCTTTTTTACATTGGTTATTGCCTCAATAATTTGTTTTTGGATACATTCTTTGGAAATCAATTTAATTACCCCATTTCTTTTTTTGATAAAAATCAGTTGCTAAGTTGATTGTATATGTTAAATTGAATAGAAGAATAGATAAGATCATGATGATTTTTTATGGTAATGGAACGCTATTATTATGAGGTGTTAATATAATAATATATATTAATCCTAACAGGATAATATAGAAATGCAAGACCAGATGTTTATGATGATATATTATTTTAGTAAACATTTATCAATATGACCTGGAATAAACAGTCTGGAATGACAAACCGAAAATTGGTGATATAATAAATGGCATGTTTGATTTTATTACTAATTTGTCTTCTGCAACAGATTAGCTCAGTCTTTTCCGGATAAAATGAAATGATATTTTTAATAATCGTTAAGAATATCATTTTGTAGGTATAGGTATTATTATACTTATCAGTGAAATATACTTATATCATAATATACCAGAAATCTCTGTATTCAATCGGTATTTTTATATTGCCTGAATAATCAAAGAAAAATATATTCTAGGAGGAAAAGTATTTATTTATGAATTCATTCATTGGACAATTATGTGAAAAACAGTTCCATCTCAGTAAATATAGTACTTCTGTCGGCACGGAAATTATTGCCGGTTTGACAACTTTTGCCACTATGGCATATGTTCTTGCTGTTGTCCCTAAGATGCTGGGGGAAACGGGCTTGCCTGTGGGTGAAATCCTCACAGCCATGGTGATAATGATTTTTTTGACGACAGCAGCGATGGGATTATATACGAATCGGCCATTTGTGCTGGCTCCCGGAATGGGTAGTGTTGCGATTTTTTCGATCACATTAGTGCAGCTCCAGCATGTTTCTATAGGGATAGCAAGTGCTATTGTTTTTCTCAGCGGCATTTTATTTTTAGCCGTTACTATATTGGGAATACGGGAAGCTATAGTTCTGGTAATCCCCAAAGGAATAAAAATATCCATTAGTGCCGGGGTGGGCATGTTTTTGGCAGTCATTGGCCTGCGTAATGCCCATGTGCTTGCTGCCAATGCTGAAAAGGTTGCACTATCATTCGGCAATATATCACAGCCTGTTGTTATATTGGCTGCCTTGGGTTTTATTTTGTTGTTGGCATTAGAAGCGCGCAAAGTTCGCGGTGCAGCATTGATTAGCATTATTATAGTGACGATTATTGGCATTCCCATGGGGATTACCAAAATACCAGGTATGCTGTTTACCATACCATCCGGAATAAGCAAAGTTTTCTTTAATTTTGATTTGATCAGTGCGTTGAACATCAAATATCTGCCTTATTTATTTGTTTTTTTCCTGCCTGATTTCTTTTCCAGTTTTGGTACTGCTATCGGTATTGGCGGTAAAGCTGGTTTCCTCGATAAAAATGGTGACTTACCAGATATTGATAAAGTTTTTAAGGTAGATTCTATTGCCGCAACGATTGGTTCATTTTTTACTATTCCGGTATTAATTACATATCTTGAATCCGGTTCCGGTGTGGAAGCCGGAGGACGCACAGGACTGGCATCTATCACGACTGCGATAATGTTCCTTCTCATGCTGGCGGTGACACCTGCAGCCCTTATGATTCCGGCGGCAGCCACAGCACCGATACTTGTTTATGTCGGAGTGAGCATGATGTCGGGAATGCGTAATCTGGATTATTCGGATATGGCTGAGTATATCCCGGCATTCCTTTGTGTTGCTTTTACCGCTTTTACTTTTAATATCGCAAATGGTATTGCAATTGCTTTTATCGCTTATGTAGTCATTAAATTAGCCGCAGGCCGCTATAAAGAATTAACGATTGGTCATTATTTGCTGGTATTGTTATTAATGTACTATTTCTATGCAATAGCCGGTGTAGAATAAAAGGAAAATATCAAAATGAATATTAATTTATATCTTAAAAATGCGCATGTTTTTAATGTATATTTGAAAAAATTTATATATGCTAATATTGCAATTTCCGGAAACCAGTTTTTATATATAGGTGCGGAAAAGACTCCGACTGTACCGGATAAAATAATTGATTTGCAAGGGAAATATGTTGTTCCGGGCATGATTGACTGCCACATGCATATTGAAAGTTCTATGGCGGCACCGCGCACTTTTATGAAAGGTTCTGTCAAAAACGGTGTGACCACCCTGATTGCTGAGCCTCATGAAATCGCAAATGTTTTTGGCCTTGAGGGGATCAGGGCTATGGCAGAAACACTGAAAGCTGGTCCGGCAGATGTTTATATTGCTATTCCCAGCTGTGTTCCATCTACCAATGAAATGCTGGAAACAACAGGTGCTGTCATTGATTCTGCAACAGTAAAAGAAATGATGCGTATGGATCATGTTATCTGCCTCGGTGAAGTTATGAATGGGCATGATTTGCTTAAAGGACCAGACACACGTACAAGCCGGCTGGTTAAACAAGTGAGAGCAGAACGTCCTGATTTCCCATTGGAAGGACATTTACCACGTTTTTTAGGCTGGGATTTGGCACAGATCCTTTTTAGCGGTGTCGGCTCCGACCATACAGATCAATCACTCGACACGGTAAAGGAAAGGATTGCTAATGGCTGTTTTATTCAACTTCAGGAAAAAACACTGCGCAGTGATATTATCCGATACCTCATCGACAATAATCTTTTTGAACATTTTGCAATTGTCACGGATGATACTATGCCGGATGCCTTTATAGAACGCGGGACCCTTAATTTTTTAGTTAAAAAAGCTATGAAATTAGGAATGACACCTGAACAAGCCATTTATGCCGTGACATATACACCGGCCTGTCATATGGGATTGCGTGATAAAGGCAGCATAGCCCCCGGAAAAATCGCAGATTTCGCTATAATTGATGATCCTTGTAATTTTAATATACTCCGTACATATTGCGCCGGGAAAGAAGTTTATAATCACGACACTGTTGAAAGGGAAAAAACTGATACGTCTTTCCCCAAACATTTTTACCATAGTGTGCATGTTCCTTTGCTGCAGGAGGATAGCTTTTGCCTTTCTTACAATGTTGCGGGCAATACCAAGGTTCGCTGCCGGCTTCTTGTTGTCAGCAGGGACACAACTTTTGTAAAGGAAAGCACTGTGGAATTACCTGTACGAAATCATCAAATTGACTGGGAAAATAGTCCTTATAATTTGGCTGTTGTTATTGAACGCCATGGAAAAAACGGTGGGCGCGGATATGCACTTGTAGGCGGCAGCTGCTTAAAACGTGGTGCGGCAGCGACAACTTACGCCCATGACCATCATAATTTGCTGGTAATCGGTCAAAATAAAAAAGATATGACGATCGCCGCTAACACCATTATAAAAAATCAAGGTGGTTATGTCGCTGTATTGAATGATA
Source organism: Pectinatus frisingensis (assembly GCF_015732285.1). Taxonomy (GTDB): domain Bacteria; phylum Bacillota; class Negativicutes; order Selenomonadales; family Selenomonadaceae; genus Pectinatus; species Pectinatus frisingensis. The sequence continues at coordinate 36,395 of NZ_WIQU01000014.1, read as the reverse complement.
AGATAGAAGCTTTTGCACCGCTTCCTATTGCCGGGATCCTTTCTGATCAACCGCTGCCGGTATTGGGCGGGCAGATAAAACAAGTCCGCCAATCGCTGGAACAACTTGGGTATGAACATAATAACGTTATTATGTCGCTGAGTACTTTGTCCCTTCCCGTAAGTCCTTTTTTTAAATTGACAGATAGGGGAATTATTGATGTGCAAAGACAAAAAATTGTTCCTTTAATGGTATGAGTGTCATTCTTATTTATAGGAATATGATTTTAAGTTTATTTTGAAGATTGTTGCGCGGGCAGTGATAAGAATGTCAGGTTTATTTACAAAGTGCCCGATGTGATGATTCAATTTACAGAATATGAATATATTTCTTTCGCTTTAAAAAGTTTAAATAATGTGATTTAATGGGAGATGGTCATGTGATAGAGGGTATCAGTCATATAACTTTTATTGTCAAAGACCTTATACTTGCAACCAAATTTTTTAACCAAATATTTAATGCAGAAGAAGTTTATTCCAGTGGGGATAATACATTTTCGATATCAAAAGAGAAATTTTTCGTAATCGGCGGGCAATGGATCGCGATTATGGAAGGGAAATCACTTTTAACACGAACTTATAACCATATTGCATTTAAAATACCGGAGACTGAATTTGAAATATATGAATCACGGATTCGACAATTGGGAGTGGAATTTAAACCATCACGTCCACGCATATACGGTGAAGGGAAATCATTATACTTTTACGATTTTGATAATCATTTGTTTGAAATACATACCGGAACACTTTCACAACGATTAAAAAGATATAAAATGAAATAATAAGGTTATCAGCATTTCATTTAAATATCAAGTTGATGCTGTACTTTGGATTATAAAGAAAATTACCATAATGGATGGTGGCTTTTGCAGCAGCAGACAGCAGTTTTAACAACTCATTACCAGAAATATTAACAGGAACTGTCCGGTTATTTTCTTTAGTGCTTATAGAAAAATCCCCTTTATATTCTTTGATGGCTGTTTCGTTGGGAATAGTACACTTCTTTGATAATAGTACATAGCCTGATTTCCCTTGCTAATACTCGTTGACAACTTTCATCTTGAATTCAAAACTATATTTTGCTATAAAAAGCTGACCCCCATAAGCTAGATTCCTCGGTCTAACTTATGGGTGTCAGTACACTATTTCGCAAAGGTTGGTGTTTTTATTTGATTACAAATTAAAATGATTATCTCCTGATTCGTTGCAAAAATTGCTGTGTCCGCTTTTCTTTTGGATTGTAGAAAATATCTTGCGGAGTTCCCGTTTCCAAAACTACACCATTTTCTATAAAATAAACTTTATTTGAAACTAATTCAGCAAAATTAATTTCATGTGTCACAATCACCATCGTAGTGCCTTCTATCGCCAGTTTTTTTATGACATTCAGCACTTCACCAATCAGCTCCGGATCAAGTGCTGATGTAGGTTCGTCAAGAAAAATAACTTCCGGTTCAGTAGCCATGGCTCTGGCAATGCCAACACGCTGTTGTTGCCCTCCTGATAGTTGACTTGGATAAAAATCATAACGACTTGCCAGCCCAACCTTCTCCAAAACAGTTTTACCAATAATTTCGGCCTCTTTAACAGGAATATTACGGGCAGTTATCAGTCCCTCAATTACATTTTCTAAGGCTGTTTTATTAGAAAACAAATTATAGTTTTGAAAAACAAACCCCGTGCGCATTCTAACAGAGCGCATTTGTTTTTTACTGACCTGCCCCAACTGCAAATGCAAATCATCAAATTGCAGCGTCCCCTGATCGGCCTTTTCTAAAAAATTAGCAATACGCAATAGTGTTGTTTTACCGGAACCGCTGGGGCCTAAAATAGTGACTACATCACCTTTATTGACCTCTAACCCAACTCCTTTTAAAATTTCTGTATTGCCAAATTTTTTATGCACATTTTCCAGTTTTAATATCATATTACCACTCATTGTTTAATTTTCTTTCACCGTAAATTTGCACTTTAGTCAAGACTGTGCAGAATAATAAATAAATAGCGCCAACCTCACAATATAAAGCAAATGGTTCATATGTCCTAGCCGCTATCCTTTGTGTAGCCATAAACATTTCCAGTACTGTTATGTTAGCGGCCAAAGATGTATCTTTTACTAAACTGATAAACGAATTAAATAATGGCGGAAAGGCAACCTTAAAAGCTTGCGGCAAAATTATTCTGTGCATTGTTTGTATAAAAGTAAGCCCCGCACAGTAACCTGCCTCTAATTGACCCTTTGGCACAGAAAGTATTGCTGCTCTGAGTGTTTCAGAGGTATAGGCTCCGACATTCAATGAAAATGCAATAATTGCTGATGGAATAGCGGCTAATTGTACTCCCAGTGACGGAAGACCATAAAATATAATATACAGTTGTACAAGAAGCGGTGTCCCTCGGAATATCCATATATAAAATCTAGCTATATGTTTTGCCACCGAAATATCAGCGATTTGAATCAAGGCCACAAAAATGGCTATAATTATTCCAAGGAAAAAAGAAATAAGCGTCAATGGTATTGTAATTTCAAGCCCCGGCACCAATATTTGCCAGAAAGAATTAATTAATAAACTTATAATTGAAGTATTCATAAAACACCTGATTATTCCTTAGATATGTCTTTACCAAAGTATTTGATAGATAATTGTGCCAAACTGCCATCGGCCTTTAATTCTTCTATAGCTTGGTTAATAACCTTAATCAGGTCTTCATTGCCTTTTTTTACAGGAATAGAATTTGCCAATGAATCTTTAGTAGTTGCTACAATCTTCAAATCAGCATCAGGTTTTTTCTTAATATAGTCCAAATAAGCAATCTCACCATTTATAGTAGCATCAGCACGTCCTGACTGAATCAATTCTACCGCCTGTTCAAATCCATCTACGCCTACCAAAACTGCTCCATATTTTTCTGCGTCTGCCCCCCAGTTACTGGTTAGACTTTGCGCCGCATTTTTACCTTTTATATCTTCAAATTTTTTAATATCCTGGTTTGCTTTGCTTGTGAGAAGCACACCATGCTCATAAATATATGGTTCAGAAAAATCGTATTTTTGTTTGCGTTCGTCAGTAGCTCCGACTTCGTTTACAATAATATCAAATCTATCTGCATCAAGACCAGCAATCATGGAATCCCACTTAGTTTCCACAAAAACTGGTTTTACTCCCAATTTTTGCGCAATCAGCTTGGCAACTTCAACATCATATCCGACTAATTCTCCTGATTCATCATGATATGTATATGGTGCATATGTTCCTTCTGTCCCTATTTTTATTTCTCCTGAAGCTTTTATTTTACTATAAACACTGTTGGTTTGAGCTGTTTCTGTTTTATTCGCACTGCTTGAATTGGTATTATCTTTGCCACAGCCTGTCAGCAATCCTACCCCTATTATAAAAATCACTAAAAGCTTCAAAATGTTTTTCTGCATGATAATCCTTCTTTACTATTTTATTTTTATATTAAGTAACCATAAGCTATAATGGCTGCATTATGTCATTTAGAAAAAAATAAAAGGCCAGGAAATTCATTATAAGAATTTCCTAGCCTTCAGTTTTCTGATTAGCCTTAAATATATTATTCCAATTATAATTTCTAAAAACTATAATGTCAATGATCTTATAGCAAAAAGTGTAACCTACAACCATTATGCAGTTCTTCGCTTTTCTAAAGGAAGGCAAAGAAAACGGTATATTGCGTATTGATATCCAGCCCTATTTGTTCCTTTCTGATAAATTTAGTACGATGCGGATATATTTGTGCATTCTAAAACAGTGACACCGTCTGCAGCATTGGAGCAGTTTATTATGTATATCCACAGACATGAAGGCAGATGAACAGTAAGATTATTGAGAAATAAATGTGTTTTTACTGAATTTTTCATATATATTCGACGATATTATATATAGTATTGTTGTAAATATTCACTATGTAGTATAATATTCCCATATACAATTAAACCTGTATTATAGAATTGTTGAGGAGGGGAATGTTATGGAAATATCTGATTATGAAGCACTCATTAAGTCAGCAGAATTTATAAGCAAACTTATTCCGCTGGATTGTTGTGTTATGATTTGTGATTCAAATGGTATTATAACTAAATTTGTATCAGCTAAATCTTTTGACATGAAGGTTAATGAGGGAACAGGCGTTGCCGAGGGTGGCTCTTTAGGTGAATGCGTTGCAAAAGGGAAACATGTAATGAAAACATTGCCAAAAGATGCTTACGGCGTACCTATAAGGGCAATAGCATTCCCTGTATTCGATACTGAGGGTAAACTAGTCGGTGGTGTTGCTACAGGGATAAGTTTGGAAAATCAGCAAAAATTAATGGATATATCGGAAACTATCGCGGCAACTTCGGAGGAAATAACCGGCACGGCGCAAGAATTGGCATCGACTGCTGAAAATTTGTCCAGTGGTTTGAAATTAATAAATTCAATAGGAATAATGATAGACCAAGAAATAGAAAAGACGGATAAAATTCTTGATTTTGTTGACAATGTAGCAGCAAATTCAAATTTATTGGGATTGAATGCGGCAATAGAAGCTGCCAGAGCTGGTGAGCATGGTCGGGGTTTTTCAGTAGTAGCTGAAGAAATCCGCAAAATGGCGAGTGACAGCAAGGATTCTGTGCAGGAAATAGATAAAATTTTAAATACAATTCGAAGCGATATGAAAAAATTGGATGATGCAGTTAAATCCAACAGGCTTCTATCGGAAAACCAGGCTGCAGCGACCAGTGAAATTTCTAGAACTATGGAAGAACTTTCTAAATCGATTGTAGACATAGAAAGTATTGCTAAAATTATATAATACTTGTAGTTTATGCCATAGCTGAGGACACTCTTTTGAGTGTCCTTTTTTGAAGCTTATTAAAATTAATAGGTAATATCGATGGCAAAAATATAGAAAAATAAATTATTATTACTTTAAATATTAGGCAGGAGAAAATAATTAATTTTATGCTGATACTAATTTAAAGGCTTAAGGCAGATTCAAAGCTTATATTATGCTGGACCTACGAAAGAATCAACATTAGTCGAGCTTGAATATGGTGGGGCTGAATCGAAATGATTGGTAAGTAGAATAGATGAAATAGGGATTGAAATAAAATTTGATAAAACCAATATTAGTACTGTATACTTATAACTATAATTAATTGTTGAGAGAGGCGGCCTATGGATATAGCAGTAGCTTTTAGTGACTGGCATTACTGGATAGAATTACTTATTGTTCCTTTTTTTATATTGATAGCAGCTTTTGTTATTGGCAAGCTAATAAATAAATTTATAAATAAAAAATTACATGAACATATCGAAAAACATACCTGGCCATATGTTTTCGCCAATGCTGTACGAGGGTTACCAGTGGCATGGTGTATGGGAGTGGGACTTTATTGGACAATTCACTCGATAAAAGGAATTGATCCGACGCTCAGTATGCTGTTTTCCACATTTTTATATGCTGTCATTGTATTTTCTGTAACGCGAGTTATTTCACGGACCGTATCAGGAATGATCGATCTGCATATTCAACGTTCTGAGGAAAATGTGCAGGCAGCATCACTCCTCAGTAATATAATTGCCTTCATAATATATGCAACTGGATTAATGATAATTTTGCAGTATTTGGGGATATCAGTAACTCCCTTTTTGACGGCATTAGGTGTTGGCGGTATGGCAGTGGCTTTAGGACTGCAGGATACTTTGGCAAATATTTTTGCAGGTATTCACATAATTTTATCACGGCAGCTGCAAATATATGATTTTGTTAAATTGAGCAATGGCAGTGAGGGACAGGTAGTCGATATCACATGGCGGTTCACTAAAATACAGTCAACATCTAATAACATTATTATTGTCCCAAATAAAGAAATCGCTTCTTCTACAATAATTAATTATAATATGCCAGCAAAAGAAATTTCTATTGGGCTTACTATAGGAGTAAGCTATGACAGTGATCTGGATTTTGTGGAAAAAGTAACTTTGGAGGCTGCCCGGTCTGTTTTAATAAAGATAGAAGGAAAAGTTGAATTTGAACCGGTGGTGCGATTTTTTGAATTTGCCGATTCGAGTATTAAATTTAATATATATGTAAAATCTACTAATTTTTTGAATCAGTACGTGATAAAACATGAACTGATCAAGGCGATTAGCAGCCGTTATCATCAGGAAAATATCAATATTCCGTTTCCTGTTCGTGAAATTATTTCTCATAAGTAAAGGCTATATTTCTTTGTATACAATGTTCTTGTGATAATGCTTAGAATATGCTATATTTAGATTAGTTCGTTTTTATGTACATTTATGAAAGGCAGACATAGTATGCAGGATTTTATGGCTGCACGTGGCCGGACAATTATAAGGACGATTGCTGTCATAACATTGATACTGGGCCTGGGATTGCATGTGAAATCGCAGCTTTATTTGCTTTTGGCGGTAATTGGCGGATATCTGACAGCGGTGTACTATATTTTTATGCTGGCGGTACGGTTGCAAAAAACGATCCTTTATCTGCCAAATAAAGCGAAACAGAAGGCATGGCTGGGAACGATAATGCGGTTCGTAATGCTTCTGTTAGTTTTTTTGTTGGCAGTAAAGCTGTCAATAAAGATCTTTTTGGCTGTTGTTATGGGCTTTTTTATCATGGATATCATAGTGTTTATTAATATAATAATATTTTCTTATAACAAGAAAGTCTAAATAGATTTATATCATTTTATATTTATAAAGTGATTATAAATATAATTAAATCATTATCCAAATTGACATGATGTTTATTTAGTCGGATAGACATCATTGCAGCATAAATGGCTGTTGGATAAAATCCATTGTAGGGAGTGGTTTTATGGTTGAAAGCGCGGCTCATGAATTTATGTTGTTTGGGTTATCCTTTAATGCGGAAACTTTGGAAATGACATGGATGGTCATGGCTGTAGTTCTTATTTTTTCTATAGTTGCTACCCGCAACATGAAATTGGTTCCAACCGGACTGCAGAATATTTTTGAGATGGTTATAACTGGTTTAAACGATCAGATTGATGCCAGTATTGGTAAGCGTGGCAGTTTATTTGCCCCGTTTTTAATCTCATTGTTTTTGTTTTTGCTGATTTCCAACTGGTGGGGATTGATTCCGGGGATGGCATCACCAACAAATACACTTAATACTAATCTGGGGTTAGCGTTATTGGTAGTTGTGATGCTGCATGTATTAGGTTTTTATTATAAAGGACCCAGATATTTAAAACATTTTTTTGAACCATTTGCCTTTTTTGTAGTAATAAAGCTTATAGAAGAAGTAGCCAAACCGATAACACTTGCCTTTCGTTTATTTGGTAATATTTTTGCGGGTGAGCTGCTCATCCATATCTTACCACACCTGCTTCCAAATATAATAGCTGAGGTTATACCCGGTGTATTATGGCTGGGATTCAGTGTGTTTGTCGGCGGGGTTCAGGCATTTGTATTCACGATGCTGTCTACTTCTTATCTTGCCGAAAGTATTAGAGATGAGGATGAATAAGGCCTCTGAAAATCTTGCACGGCATAAATACAATATAAATTTTTTACATTTTTAAGGAGGATTTTTTAATGGAAAGTTCAATCGCAATAGCAGCAGCATTAGTGGGAGTCGGTGTCATGCTGGGATTAGCTGCTTTAGGTGCTGCTTTAGGTGATGGGTTAGTAACTGGTAAAATGGTTGAAGGGATTTCCCGCCAGCCGGAAGCTAAGAGTACATTGTTTATGAATACATTGATTTCCGTCGGACTTATTGAATCAATGCCTATTATTTCACTGGTTGTTGCGCTTATTATATTGTTCGCGATAAAAGTTCTCTAAATTTTAAACATTGATTGAGTTTATGAAAAAGGGGGACAGGTGAATTGATTAATATTGATGGAACGCTTTTGGCGCAACTCGTCAATTTTATTGTACTGGTCATCCTGCTTAAGAAATTTGCTTATAAACCGATCATGAAAATGCTTCATGATCGTCAGGCTAAAATCGCCAATTCAATAGAATCAGCAGAAAATGACGAAAAGAAAGCCCAGCAGGTTTTAGGAGAATATCAAAAACAGCTCGCTGATGCACGTGTTTCGGCTCAGAGTATAGTTGATAAAGCTATGAAACGCGCTCAAGAAGAGCATGATGCTTCTATAGCACAGACAAAGCAGGAAATTGAACAAATGCGCAAAAATGCTAAAGAAGATATTGCACGTGATCGTGAACGTGCTGCCATGCAGCTCAAAGGTGAAGTGGTTTCTTTGTCCATGGCGGCGGCAAGTAAGATAATTGCTGTGAACATCGATGAATCTACCAATAAAAAATTGGTGGGAGATTTCATTGAGAAGCTCGATAAGGATAAGCTGGGTGGCTTATCATGTTAAATATTTTATTGGCAAAGAAATATGCTGCGGCTATGTTTGAACTGGCACAGGAAGAAAATAAACTGTCTCAAAGTGATGAACAATTGACTCAAATTGGAAGCTTGTTCAACGAATGTGTGGGATTGAAAGCGTTTATGGACAATCCGCAGGTTGCTATACAAGCTAAAAAAGAACTTATGAAGAAAATCCTGCCTGATGATTTTGATCAGTCAGTGGTCAACTTTATGCTGCTGTTGGTCGATAAACATCGCATAGCATTGCTGACAGAGATTATCACAAGTTTTCACGCTCTTTCCAATGAAGCACAAGGTATTCAGCTTGCCTATGTAAGAACGGCTGTAGCTTTGACAAATGACCAAAAGGCTGCCCTCGCAAAAAAATTGGAAAATGTAACAGAAAAGCACATACAGTTAAAAGAACGTATTGATCCGTCGCTTATCGGCGGTATCGTTATAAAAATAGGTGATAGACTTATTGACGGCAGCGTTGTAGGCCAAATCAAATCTATAAAGAAACAACTGATGGCAAATTGTTGATTGGGGTGACTAACTTTTTATGAAAATGAATCCTGAGGAAATAACAGCCATTATCAAGGATCAGATCAAAAACTATGATGTTGATTTGAATGTTGATGATGTCGGTACTGTCATGGAAATTGGTGACGGCATAGCTCACATTCATGGTCTGGATAAGGCAATGTCAGGCGAACTTCTTGATTTTGGCAATGATATTTACGGCCTTGTTTTGAATTTGGACCAGGATAGTGTCGGTGCAGTTTTACTTGGCGGCGAATATAAAATTAAAGAAGGCATGACTGTAAAACGTACGGGCAGAATTATGCAGGTACCTGTTGGTGAAGCTATGATCGGCCGTGTCGTTGATGCTCTTGGCCGGCCTATTGATGGTAAGGGACCTATTAACAGTAATGAAAATCGACCGGTAGAATACCCGGCTCCGGGGATTGCTGACAGGAAATCTGTACATGAACCACTTCAGACAGGTATAAAGGCAATTGATGCATTGGTTCCTATTGGCCGCGGCCAGCGGGAACTTATAATCGGTGATCGTGGTACTGGCAAAACAGCTATAGCTGTGGATACTATTTTGAACCAAAAAGGTGAAAATTGTATTTGCGTATATGTAGCCATAGGACAAAAAGCGTCTACAGTTGCCCGTGTAGTGAAAACTCTGGAAGATCATGGTGCCATGCAATATAGTATTGTCGTTGCAGCGACCGCAGCTGACAGTGCGCCTTTGCAGTATATCGCACCTTATGCTGGGGTATCAATGGCCGAGTATTTTATGTATAAGGGCAAACATGCTTTATGTGTATACGATGATTTGTCTAAGCACGCGGCGGCTTATCGGGCGATGAGCTTGTTGCTGCGCAGACCACCAGGGCGTGAAGCTTATCCTGGGGATGTATTTTATTTACATTCAAGGTTGTTGGAACGTGCTGCAAAATTATCCGATGAGCTGGGTGGCGGCTCAATAACGGCATTGCCAATAATCGAAACACTGGCGGGTGATTTATCCGGTTATATCCCGACTAATGTCATCTCCATTACTGATGGACAGATAATGCTGCAGACAGAAATGTTTTACTCAGGGGTGAGACCTGCTATAGACGTTGGCCTTTCAGTTTCCCGTGTTGGTGGCAGTGCGCAGATAAAGGCAATGAAACAAGTAGCTGGACGTATGCGTCTTGATCTTGCGCAGTATCGTGAATTGGCGGCATTTGCTCAATTTGGTTCTGATCTTGATAAAGATACAAAGGATCAGCTGGACCGTGGCGCCCGCATGGTGGAAACGTTGAAGCAGGCGCAGTATTCACCATTGAATGTAGCTGAACAAATATTGGTTATTTTTACAGCTGTACGTGGATTTTTAACTGATGTCCCAGTAGAAAAAGTAACGGTATTTCAACGTGATTATCTTAAGTTCATTAATTCATCGCATACTGAGTTGATTGAGCAGATCAACAAACAGCAAAAACTTGATGATAACTTAGAGGAAAACATCAAAAAGTCTATAGAAGAGTTTAAAGCATCATATACCGTTTGATATATTAGAAATGTTTTTGATAAATAATTGAATCGATATAAAGGCGAGGTGATTAACCTTTGGCCAGCTTACAGGATATCCGCCATCGTGTGAAAAGTGTAAAAAGTATTGAACAAATAACTAAGGCTATGAAGATGGTGGCATCGGCGCGATTGCGAAGAGCTCAGATGGCAGCTGTAGCCAATAGGCCTTATACTGAAAAAATGTATCAGGTTATTGGTGATATAGCTGCTAGTAATAATGGGCTCACACATCCGCTGCTGGAAGTGCATGATATGGGAAGAACACTGTTTGTCATACTTTCTTCCGATAAAGGACTGGCTGGCGCTTATGCCAGTAATGTTTTTAAAGAAGCGAAAATTCATGTTACAGGGACAGCTGAGGCAGAAAATTTTACGCTGGAACAAGAAAAAGCGGATAAAGCCAATGTTAGTAGTACATTTGTTTCAGGACAAAGCTCTGATGTAAACAAAAAATTTGTGACAGTAGATCCGGCCAGCCTTGATATAATAAGTGTTGGGCGTAAGGCAACAGAGCATTTTAAGAATCATGGCTACAATATTGTAAAAAGTTATACGGATTTTAGTGAACGGCCTAGATACGATGATGCGCGTAAGATTGCATCAGAAGTAATGGAGCAGTTTACAGAGGGTAAATACAAAGATGTATATATGATCTATACGCGGTTTGTCTCGGCGATTTCGGCTGTGCCGGAAACTGTGAAATTATTGCCATTGGAAAATATCGGTAAGGAAGAAATGCAAAAACCGTCGGCTGAATATATTTATGAACCATCGGCGGAAGAGGTGTTAGGTTTTTTATTGCCACAATATTTTGTGACAATGGTATATGCCGCATTATTGCAGGCAGCAGCCAGTGAGTTATCAAGCAGAATGACTGCGATGAGCAATGCGACAGATAATGCTCAGGATTTGATGGCACGACTGGATCTATATTATAATAAGGTTCGTCAGGCCAATATTACCCGCGAAATCACCGAAATTGTGGGCGGTGCAGAAGCACTGAAGTGAGGAGGTTTTTAATCGTTGGCTAAGGGTAAAATTGTACAGGTTATAGGGCCTGTAGTAGATATTGAGTTTTCTGCCGAAGAGTTGCCGTCAATTTTAAATGCTATTACCATAAAGGGTAAGTCCGGCGATATTGATATAAATCTGACTGTAGAAGTAATGCAGCACTTGGGTGATGGAATAACCCGGTGTATAGCAATGAGTTCTACTGATGGATTGACACGTGGTATGGAAGCTATTGACACTGGTTCGCCAATTAAAGTACCAGTGGGTGAGGAAACATTGGGACGTGTTTTTAATGTATTGGGGCAGACAGTGGATCACAATCCGGCACCTGTCGGTAATAAGGAGTTTTGGCCCATACATAGGCCTGCTCCGAAATTTGATGAACAAGAAACATCAACACAGATTTTGGAAACAGGTATAAAAGTTGTTGACCTTATTGCACCATATTCCCGCGGTGGGAAGATAGGTTTGTTCGGTGGTGCAGGTGTTGGCAAGACCGTTCTCATCATGGAACTTATTCACAATATTGCAACACAGCATGGTGGATATTCTGTATTCTCTGGTGTAGGTGAACGTACTCGTGAAGGTAATGATCTTTGGTCCGAAATGACGGAATCAGGCGTAATTAATAAGACAGCTCTGGTATATGGACAGATGAATGAACCACCAGGGGCTCGTATGCGAGTGGCTTTGACTGGTCTTACAATGGCTGAATATTTTCGTGATGTACAGCATCAGGATGTATTGCTGTTTATTGATAACATATTCCGCTTTATACAGGCTGGTTCTGAAGTTTCAGCATTGCTGGGCCGCATGCCGTCGGCTGTTGGTTATCAGCCTACTCTTACTACAGATGTAGGGGCACTGCAGGAACGTATTACTTCAACAAAGAAAGGGTCTATAACTTCTGTCCAGGCAGTATATGTCCCGGCGGATGACTTGACCGATCCGGCGCCTGCAGCTACATTTACTCATCTTGATGCAACAACGGTATTATCACGTCAGATCGCTGAACTGGGGATATATCCGGCAGTTGATCCGCTTGACTCCACTTCACGCATTCTGGATCCGCATGTAATTGGGGAAGACCATTATGAAGTTGCCCGCGGAGTTCAGGCTGTATTGCAGAAGTACAAGGAATTACAGGATATAATAGCCATTCTGGGTATGGAAGAATTGTCTGATGCAGATAAACTTACAGTTGCCAGGGCTCGTAAAATCCAGAGATTTTTGAGCCAGCCATTTTTCGTGGCCGAACAATTTACCGGAAGTCCCGGCAAATATGTTCCGCTTAAAGAAACTATTCGCGGTTTTAAGGAAATATTGGAAGGTAAATACGATGATCTGCCGGAAAGTGCATTTTATATGGTCGGCAGTATAGATGAAGCCGTAGAAGCAGCAAAAAAATCAAAACAGGAGGCATAATCCATGGCGACAGTTAATTTGGAAATTGTTACTCCTAATAAAAAAGTTTATTCTGAGAATATTGGAATGGCCATTGTTCGTTCCACAGGCGGTGAGCTAGGTATTTTACCCAAACACGCTCCGTTAGTGACAGGTATTTTGCCACACGCTATGCGTGTGAAAAAAGAAGACAGCAGTGAAGAACTCATTGCTGTCTGTGGTGGATTTATGGAAGTGAAGCCTGATAAAATCACAGTCCTGGCATCTGCAGCTGAACTGCCAATAAATATCGATGTCAATCGTGCCAAAAAAGCATATGATAGGGCAAAGGAACGGCTTGATACGCTGCAAAAATCTCAGGAAGAATATAAAAACATTGATTCAATGCGTGCGCAAGCTGCTTTGGAACGTGCAAAAGCACGGTTAAAGGCTACAAAAAATCCTATAGATTAGCTTTGTAACGGAGTAAACAGCAATGTATTACTCCGTTATTTTATAGTAAAAAAGAAAAATGCCATATGAATAGTATTAATCTCATAAGATTGCAAGTCATCAACATTATGTGATTCTCACCCTTCTGAGACGGACAAAAGGGTGAAATACTGCATATTTATGGATGAAAATGATTACGTGCAACAACTATTTTATTATGAAATACATATTTTGCATTCATAAATAATAAATTTATTTGACAGATGTTCTCGTTTCTTTCAAGCCGTTATCATAAGTAATATAAGCCAGTATGCTGCAAACAATGCCTAGTATTATTAAGGCCAGAACACTTTGGCTCAGATGTGGTGAGCCGCCGGAAAGGAACAATTCTCGGGCAGTATTGGATAACCATGATAATGGAAATGCAGCTGCGAGAGTCTGCATGACTGGCGGCATTGATACAGCAGGCCAAGTATAGCCGGAAAAAATAAACGCTGGGACAGGATACATAATAATACCACGCACAAACTGCATTTCTTTGCGGAATAAAGAAGCAAAAAATGTACAAAAGGCTATAGCAGAAAAGCAAAAAGCTGCTCCTAGTATAGATATTTGCCATAATGGAGCCTTTATAGGAATATTCCATAATACGTGGCATAGAAAGACCACCAGATAATAGGAAAACATGGATAAAATCCAGTAAAATATATATTTTATCAACATTAATTGCTCGGTTTTGAATTTACTGCGCAGTTCCGGGTGCTCGTATTCATAAGTCGTTGAGGCACCTACACTGAAGAATATACCCTGCTGGAATGCCACAAGAGCCAATCCTATAAGAAAGAATAGAGTATAACCTTGCGTAGAGTTATCGAGAATTCGAAAGTTATATTGTATGGGAGCAATGCGCTGCAGTGCGGCCTGTTGATCCAAAGAATAGCGCAATGCTGCCTGCTGGCTCGCTAAGTGATCAGAAAAATGCGTTGTAATGTTTTGCGCTGCCGAACTGGTAATATTAGTTAGAATAATATTGGAACCATTAACCATAAAAAGCAACGTAGATGAGTCACCAATTTTTATTTTCTGCGAAAAGTTTTTAGGAATTTCTATAGCGGCATAAGCTCGTTTTTCCTGTAGAGCCGATAGCATTTCTTCTTCTGAGGTGGCATAGCTTATTACGCGAAAACTGTCACTGTCTTCAAATTTTCGAGTAAGCTGACGGCTTAGAACAGATTGGTCGTTATCATAAATAATACAGGGAACATGTGTTATGATGTTGGGAACATACAAAAGACCAAATATAACGAGATAAGCTACTGCGGCACCAAAAAGAAATATGAAACGTCTGATATCATGAATGCACTGTTGCCATTCCCGCTGGAAAAGACTTATAATGAGCTGCATATTATTTATTCCCCCTTTTCCATTCATAGTGTCTGCGGATAGCAACAACCAAAGTTGCTAATGATGCTGCAATGCATCCATCAACAAACATTATCATACAATCATGCCACAGGCGGGGAGCATATCCTGCTAATAAGATGTCACGCAGATTATCTCCAGCCCAGGACATGGGAAGAAACAGGGAAATAGTTCCCGCAACAGCATTCATATCAAATGACGGCCAAGACAGGCCGCTGTATAAAAGACCTGGCATAATGTACACCATCGGAACCTGAAGAGATAAAATTCGAGATGGGCAGCAAGCTGAAAATAGCATAAGTACACAAAGCACAAAGAATGAAAATCCTCCGGCCAGACAGAGTGCTTCGCTCCAGTTACCATGCATTGGTATATCAAAATAATATACGATGACGGAAAGGGATAAAGCAAAAGATATAAGGCTGGCAAGCCAGTATGGTATGAATTTTCCTATAGCAATTGCTAGGGAAGAATATTCTCTACCGTAACGGCGACGGAGTATTTCTGTAACAACGGATGGGGCAAAAGCAAGCATAAGCCCAATTTGAAATCCATTGAGCATAAGACCCGACAGCATAAAAGGACCATAACCATTAATTGGGTTGTTGAGAATACGTACTCCAAGATGTATTGGGTAAACTGCATTTATGGCATTTTGCGGAAGAAGCCCGCCAGCCTCGAGTATTTGTGAACCAACTGCCAGCGAAAAAGTCCTGTTTATTTCTTGGGCGGAACTTATGGCTGCATTGCCGAACATATTATTTGTCGAATTGACGATAAACAATATATTAGCTTTTTGTCCCAATTTTACTTGTTTTGAAAAATTATTGGGGATACCAAGGGCAATGAGAACTTTACCCTCTAAAATTTGATTTTCTAAATCTTCCTGTGATTGTACATAAGTAATAATATTGTATCGTTCTGAATCATTGTATGCCTGGATGAGTGCCCGGCTTAATTTACTTTGATCCTGATCATATACAGCCATAGGGATATTATTGACAACGTTTTTTTCATATATGACACCGAAAAGTATAGTGAACAATAATGGTACAAAGAAAATTATAAGAACAATAGGAAAACGGCCGCTAAAAATATATTTTGTTTCATCACGTAAAACAGTAAGAAAATTCATGGAATATCACCTGTAGCCTTAATTGTATTTGTAATAGAGCCGGATATTATACTGACTCAAAGTTTATTTGCAGCAATACAGTATAAGTTATTAATTTGGCTGGATTGAAGTTATTTTAATAATTCATTGAACGTGTTCAAAAAAATGAATAAAAAAATATTGATATATGCAGATTAATTCATTTTTCAACTGGATAATCCCGCAAGTGATTACCAATCCGTGACCATTCATCAGTTAAATTTTCAATTCTGCTAATTACATGAGTGATCTCAGACTGTTCAAAACCGAGAATATAAAGAGCCAAAGCAATACACTGATGACAACTTATCTGGTGATTTATTGGCTGTGTAAAATAAAACTCAGCAACGCAGCTTCGCATAACGCCCTTGATAAGCAATGTCTTATGAAAGTAATCCTCTCTGGAACAGGCATGTTTTGTACCTGTAAATAGTGCCATTGCTAAATCTGTGAATTGTATTACCAATTGTTCAAATATCATGCGGGAAGAATATCCGGCAAAGTAACATTCCCGGACAATGGCATCGTTTTCTACAGTTTTTAGTTCCACAGCGCACACAGCTGCATAGCGAAATTCAGGTGACTCCTCGGCATAGACATCATCTATTTTTTTGATACAATTTTTGGTCAAAGATAAAATTAAAGCCTGAAAAATATCTTCTTTATTTTTATAAAGATAGTAGATACTTCCGGTCAATATGCCGGATTTTTCCACAATTTGCCGAATAGTAGTCTTTTTGTATCCTTGATGAGTGAAAAGATCCTTAGCACTGTTTAAGATTTTGTGCCGGACTTCTGTTAAATGGTCTTCCGAACGCCGCCGTTTTCTCATATTTTTCCTCCTGTTGTTGAATATGTTCTAATAAATGATAGGATGAAGTTATATTTTTGTCAAGAGTTTAATTATACAATGCTGAATTTTAGGTATCTATGTGAATTGTAACAGCAATTATAAGTAAGAAATTATATATAAAATATTTGAAGAGAAAATTTGTTTGTAAAAACTCACAGTTTAAATCGGGGAAATAAATAAGTTGTGGGTTTATTTTGTTAGATCAATTGATAAAATAAGCCATGTATAGTGCAATACCATATCAGCATTCCATGACCTCTTTTGGGAATTCGTACATCTAAGTCCCATTCGGGATATTGCTTGAGTAAATTGATTTGGCCCCCTGCAGTAAATGCTACAAAGGAAATATAATGTGTTTTTAACATAGGATGATTACTGGTAATATGCCAGTCGTCCTCTATGAACTGTACTGATAATTTTTCATTTTCCGGAGCCTTTTTAACAGTTTGTTCTCTTAATTGTTTGCCGCAGCATGAAACCGTTGCCCTACCAGTACAAAGTGAAATATTGTTGCATGACGGACAGATATAATATTTTGTATTTTTCATATTACCAGCTACAATATCATTTGGAGTTATATCACCAAGCAATAATTTCTGTGTGTCCACATTAAGAATATTCGAAAGTTGAGCTATAAGTGAAATATCTGGCCATCCCAGATTGCGTTCCCATTTGGAAACGGTCTTATCACTAATATTCATTTTATCTGCAAGTTGTTTTTGTGTCATATTTGCTTTTTGCCGCAATATGCGAATTACATTTCCTATTTTATTATTTTCCATTGAACAGTACCTCCATATTGAATTGTATAAAACTTTCGATTGTTTTTCAATAAACTTTCCGTAGAGTAAGACAAAAAGTATTCAACGGCAGGAGAGTTATTGAAAGATTAGGCGATATGCTCAATGGAAAAGTATTTTGCAGTATGAACATAATTGACAATACCTGAGAATTAAAGTACGCTTAACATATTAACATAAAAGGGGGATTACACATGAAAACAATTACGGCATTTTACTTGACAGATTGTCCTTATTGTCATAAAGCCAAGAAGGCTATTAAAGAATTGATAATGGAAAATGAAGATTATTCAGCTGTTCCTATTCAATGGCATGAGGAAAATGAAGAACCTGACGCCATAAAAGGTTATGAATATTATTATGTGCCTTCTTTATTCATTGGCAGGGAAAAATTATATGAAGCTCAACCGGGACAAAGCTATGAAGAAATAAAAAAATATGTAAAAACAGCACTTGATAAAGCATTAAGTTAAGAGAATACAGCTCAAATAATAAAAGCGGGGCTGTCACACCGACGACATCGATCTCATAAAAAATGTAGCTTACCCTCATAGGGTTTTTTGTTTTCCTGGAATAGACAAGGAAAATGGGACAGCATTATTTATGAATTAAAATGCTTATGTGTGACAATCCCGCTTTTGCGGTTCTGCGGTTCGTTTTAAAGAAGTGAGTTTGTCTTACTGAGAATGGCAGCGGCGGCTGTGCAGGCTGGACAGTCACAATACTTTGCCCCGGTAGATTGAATTTGTCTGGCATGTGCCGCAATATTTTTAGCCGTATCTGCACCAAAAAGCCGTGCACCTTCATCCGATTCGGCAAAAGCAATCAACATATTGATTGGTGTGATATCGGCTTTTAATTCAGCAATATACTTCTGGGTTTCAACGGTCTGTTGTTTTGTGCCGACGGCAGTAAGCCAGTGTTGAGCTGCTGTTTTTGCTTCATTGCAGCAAGATGGAGCGTTTATTAAGTCATGCGTCTTGTCCGTTACATAGTCCAATAATTTTTTGTCCATAGCTGACATCTCCATTTTTTATCGTTTGCTCGTATTTTAGCACAACCAGTCTGTTTATACAAATTGGCCGTTGAAAAATTGTTTTATTAAAACGTATTATTGACTCCTATATAGAAGTGTCAAGGGTAATCACTGCTTTTTTAGCGTGAAAAAGTTCCCGTCAAGTTTTTTCAAATGTAATGCCTCTTTTTGATATAAATCATTATTATATTATGTTCTTATTCTTAGCTGCCAAAATGCAACAGCACTTGCAGCGGCAACATTAAGCGAATCCACTTGATGTGCCATGGGAATTTTTACTGTATAATCGCAAGCAGCGATAGTAGTTGCTGGGAGACCATAGCCTTCGCTGCCAAAAATCAAGGCCAGCCGTTTTTCACCAGCCAATGATTCATCTTCAATACTGACGGAATTATTATTTAATGCCAGAGCAGCTGTTTTAAATCCCCATTTCTTTAGCACGGATATATCATTTCCCATATGGGACCAAGGTAGTTGAAAAACGGTTCCCATGCTGACACGAACTGATCTCCGGCACAATGGATCACAGCAAGATGGCGTTATGAGTACAGCATCTATATTTAAAGCTGCCGCAGAACGGAATATCGCACCAACATTAGTAGAGTCTGTGATGCCGTCAAGTATGGCTATACGCTGGGCTGAAGGTATTAGACTTTCGGCTGCGGGCAGTTTGGGGCGGGTCATAGCGCATAAAATACCCCGTGTAAGTTTATAACCGGTTAATTTTGCTAATAATTCACGATCACCTGTATATACGGGAATATTTTCATAGTTTTCAATGATGTCATGTGCCTGACCGGCTATACGCTTTCGTTCCATTAAAAAAGCCAGTGGTTTGCAGCCTGATTTTAGAGCCAGCTCAATTACCTTGAAACTTTCTGCAATAAATATACCCTTTCCGGGATCTGAACGATTGCGTAGCTGTACTTCCGTTAAACGATCAAACAGTGCTAATTCCGGAGCAGTAAAATCAACTATTTCTATAATATTAGCCAAAATATATCAGCTTCCTTATATAATAGCAATTGCTAATGGTGCAATGCTATAAGATTTCCTGAACTCTGCCGATGATTCCATTTTCAAGACGTACTTTTATACCTCTGTGATGTACGGCACTGTTTGTCAGAATATCTTTTACAATACCTTCAGTTAATTGTCCGGTTTTTTGATGCTGTTTTTGTACGATTTTTACTTTTATTCCAGGTCGGATATTTTTTCGTTCTGTCCCGTTCATTATATACCTCATTTCTATTTTCATTAATGGATGTTCTTTTGAACTATATTGTATGCAATAAGCTGCAATGAAATGGCCGCTTATGATGTCAAATGGTCCAGTAGTAAATCACCCACTGAAGGATAGACTTTGACGGCAGTTTTTTTGATTAAATCTGCTGCACTTTCTATCGTATAACCTTGAAATCTCTCAATCATTGGTAAATCGTTTTTGTCATCTCCGATAGTCAAGAGCGGCATATGATTCCAATGCTGCTCTTTTAAAAGTTCTTGCAGTCCGGTTGCTTTATCAACGCCACATGCAGTGATGTCAACAAAACATTGATTGGAACTTATATACAAACTGCCTGAGTAATGATTTTGCAATGCTGCCTGGGCGGCTGCTGTTTCTTCCGCATCAGGATAAAATAAAGTTATTTGTATAAGTCCGGATAGTCTGAAAGCTTCTTGCAACGTAATTTTGGGAATGTTCAAATTGGCCGAATCTATACAAATTTCATTATAAATGGGGTATAAATAAGCTTTTTTTGTAGTGAAAAATATAACATACTGGCAATGTTCAACCATCTTTTGTGATAACAAATCCTGTTGGATTTGTGCTGGTAAGACGTGACTGGCTAAAATATTAAGCTTGTCATCAAAAACCGTTGCACCGTTTGTGCAGATAAGGAAATCAAATGGGATATTATATTCACGAATTCTTTGTAAGATCAGGATTAGACCACGGCCTGTAGCAATACCAAATAGATTACCAGCTGTTCGCCATTGGGCAATGGCGGTAAGATCGTCCGTTGTTACTTTTTGATTTTTTCGATATAAAGTCCCATCAAAATCACTGGCTGCAATTTTCAATGTATCACATTCCTTAATTATTCTTTTATCATTATATTATAATAATGATAAAAATTTTTAGGTTATTTATTTGATGATAAGCAGCAGAGTGTTTTGTATAATACATCTACACCTTGTTCAATATCATCCATGTCAGCCCATTCAGCAGGATTGTGACTAATGCCGGCACGGCAAGGAATAAAAATCATTCCGGCAGGTGCAAATTGTGCTAAATGCATGGTGTCATGTCCGGCACCACTTGGCATTTTGTGATAAGCAATTTTTTTATTCTCACATATAGTTGCAATAGTATCTATTACCAATGGATTCAATTTCACCGGTTCCTCATTAGAGAGCATTTCAATTTTATAATCAATATTTCTGTTTTTTGTTATAGATTCCATACGTTTTTTTACATCAGCGGTTACATCAGTTTTTGCCTGAGAATAAATGCTGCGAATATCTATGCCCAATTCAACTTTACCGGGAATTACATTCATGACATTAGGGGCTGCTTTTACGATACCGACGGTTCCCACAGCTGGCCGGACTGAGTTTGCTGCGGCATTTTCTACAGCAATAATGATTTCAGCTGCCGCACATAAAGCGTCATTACGCATCCCCATGGGGGTGGCACCAGAATGGTCGGCTTTGCCGGTAAGTATTAATTTCATTCTGGTAGGTGCGGCAATACCGGTTACAACACCGATGGTTTTATGCAATGTTTCTAAAACTTTTCCCTGTTCGATATGCATTTCAATGCAGGCTTTTAAATCACCTGGTTGAATTTCTTTTTGTACATTGTCGGGGTGAAGATTTCTTGCCAATAATACATCATACAAAGAATTGTTTGATGCATCTTTTAATCGTTTCATTTCGTTTACAGTCAATTCACCGCACATAGCTTTACTGCCTAATGTAGCGACACCGAACCGGCTTGATTCTTCGCACATAAAAACTGCGATTTTTAATGGATTATAATTTATAAAACCATTTTTGTTCATTCGGTTAATTGCCTCAATAGCTCCTAAAACCCCTAAAACACCGTCAAAATTACCGCCATGTGGTACGCTGTCTATATGAGAGCCACACATAACCGTGGGGGCGTGAGGGTTTTGTCCTTCTTTGCGTCCAAATATATTGCCAAAGTTATCGATTTTTATGGAAAGGCCAGCTTGTTGCAGTAATCCTATGATAAAATCTCTGGCTTTCCAGTCCTCATCGGAAAAAGCGAGCCGCGTTATCCCGTCGCCAGGTAATGAAAAATTTTGCATCGTGGCAAAATTTTTCGCTAAAGTCGTTGTCGCAGTCATATTATTTCCCCATTCCTGATCATGTTGTTAGTTAGAATCTATAACGATATTATCATTATAAAATGATAATTTATTCAATATTTATATTACCATATATTTGTTATAAAAATTGTTTTGTTGCTTAATTATTTAAAATACAAATGAATTTTATTACATCTTTTAATGGTGAACATTTAAATAAAGATATATAAAATTTCATTTATTTTTGCGTAATAAGATAATGTTATTTTTTACAAAAATTGATACTATTACTGAATACAGATGAATTAAATTAAGTATACATAATGTGATATTTTATAGTTGACAAAATAATAAGATTGTATTAAACTTACTGTCAACAATAGAATATATAATGGTAAACATTATGGAGGGTGGCAGGGATGCATTAAGGCTATAGCAATATAGCTCGTGCATCCTTTTGCCTATAAACGCGTAACGCTTATTAGTGCCTGGTGAAAGAACAAATCTTTGCCGGGCATTTTGTTTTGCAGATATAGTTTCGAATTCATGATACGAATAATGGCATGTCGAACAAAACTTCAATATAAATGAACATTTTACTGAATAATGGGCATTTTATTTGAAAATATATTAAATTAATTATGGGGGAAATATTTTGAGCTGGTTACATAATCTAAAAGTCAGAGAAAAATTTATTTTATTGATTTCAGTATTGGTTATAGCATTGATTTGTGTTGGTTTTACAGGATACTATTTTTTGACTAAATCTAACGATAATTTGAATAAAATGTATCATGTGAATCTGTTAGCTGTTGAATGGGCCAATGATTGCCGAATACATCCAAGAAAAATGGAAGCAGACACATATGCCATAATGCTTACAACTGATCAAAATGAACGGCAGAAATTATTTGATGATATAGCACAAAGAGATAAGCAATTTGACACTAGTTTTGAAAGCTTGGGACAGCTTTCTTTAAATGAAGATTTCAAGAATAAAATAGCAAAAATAAAAGATGATTTTGTAAAATATCGCAATGTAAGACAACAGGCATTGGATCTGGCAAAACAGGGTAAAAATGCGGAAGCATTTTCCTATTATAATGAAAACGGGGCATCGATAAACAATAATTTTAATGATGAATTAATTGCGTTGGCGAAAGATCTTGACAAGGCCGCTGATGAGGTAAATGCGCAAAATCAAAAAAGTTTTGCACTTGCCAATATGTTATTCATAGGGATTATTATTGCAGCAATAATAATAGGTGTTTTGCTTGGTTGGATTATCACAAAGCAGATAGGTTACCGTTTAACTGGAATCGTTAACTTTTTGAAGATACTTGATAAGGGCGATTTTTCTCAGCAGGTATCACAAAATCATTTAGATGATAAAAGTGATTTTGGTGATGTTTCCAGAGCGGTCAATGGAACCGTAACGACAATAAGAAAACTTATTAAAAATCTAATGGGTGAATCAGAGCAGCTGGCAGCGTCTTCTGAAGAACTTACCGCCAGTGCTACACAATCGGCGCAGGCTTCAAACCAGGTAGCTGATTCAGCAACAACCGTCGCTCACGGGGCCGAGGAACAGCTGCAACTGACTAACGAGGCCAATACGGTAATGCAGCAGGTTTTCGAGGCAGTAAGTCAATTGGCAGGTAATGCCCAGACAGTGGCAAGTTATGCTGAACGGACATCCAGTACTGCTAATGATGGCGGGGCAAATATAGAAAAAGCAGTAACACAGATGAAAACTATTGAAGAAAAAACGAACAGCACCGCCGGTGTTATTGATGCGCTAGAAAATAAATCGGAACAAATTGGCCAGATCGTTGAAGTAATAGCTAGTATCGCTGGACAGACTAATTTACTGGCATTAAATGCTGCAATAGAAGCTGCCCGGGCAGGTGAAGCGGGAAAGGGATTTGCTGTGGTCGCTGAAGAAGTAAGAAAACTTGCAGAACAGTCTCAGGATGCTTCCAAGCAGATAACAGACCTTATCGCGGATGTTCAAAATGAAACTAATAATGCTGTGGTTTATATGAATGACAGTAAAACTCAGGTAAATGACGGCGCTGTGGTCGTTGCGGAAGCTGGTAAGAGTTTTAAGACAATATTAAGCATGATCAAAGAAATGACAGAACAAGTTCGTACCATTTCAGCAGCAATAGAAGAAGTAACAGGCAATACGCATCATGTAGTTGATATAGTACAAAATATTGATAAGGAAAGTAAAAAGACTTCTGATGAAAGCCAGAATATCTCAGCGGCTACTGAAGAACAATCGGCTTCTACAGAAGAGATTGCATCAGCCAGCCAGCATCTGGCAAAAATGGCCGAAGATTTGCAGACCGCCGTCCGTAAATTTAAAATATAGATATTATAAAAAGGGTTGTCGCACGTAACCATTTTCATTTATAAACATGCAATATTTTTATTCCTGTCCACATTAGGAGAATGGGAAACCGCATAGCGGTGGTGGGTTGCATCTTTATGAGGTCGATGCTGTTCATGCGGTGGCCCCTTTTTATATAATGTTTTTTGCAATATTTATTTTATCTGTTTGTTATGATGAGTTAAGTAGGATTATGCTGTCGGTATTGTGATCTTTTATCCATATGCGATATACATATTATTCCCAATATTCCCAAAAATACTGCGGCAAGCATAACAAGAGAAAAAGCAGATAGAAATGCCCTCGATGAAGTATTCCCGGCATCTAATATATATTTATATATTAGATCGAAAAATGTGCCGCCAAGTGTAGTGCCTAAAATCATTCCTATATTGCGGAATGTAGCTATAGTACCGGAAGCCATGCCTTGGTGTGTCTGTGGAACGGCAGACATGATTGCCGAATTGTTAGGAGCGGCGAAGATGCCGATTCCTAAACCTGTGCATATCAACCCACCAATGACTAAAATAAATGTGACAGGTTTAATTATAATGCCAACACTGGCAAATATTGTGAGGCTTATTACACTGAAACACATCCCTGTTATCGAAAATATACGTGCGCCGAAACGGTCGGATAAAGTACCGGCAATTGGGGAAACTATGGTCATTATGAGAGCAGGGATAGTCAAAAAGAACCCAATTTGTACAGGTGGGCTTTTTAGGATATTGTTTAAATAATAAGGAATGATAAATAAAACCAAGTAGAAACAAAGATAATTTGAAGCGGCACCAACTAAGCCAAATTTGAAATTTTGTATATGGAACAGCGAGAAATCAATCATTGGTAAAGCAGCTTTACGCTCGATATGTAAAAACTGTAAAAGAGAAACTGGAAGAGACAGCAATAACAGCCAGACTACAATATGAAAATTGCTTATAATCGTTGAGTTAAGCAGCAATGTTGCTGAAGTCATAAAAACAAGAAATACAACAATTCCTCTGACATCAATTGTTGTATTGACTGTTGATCTTTGTGGGACAGATGTAAAGCAAAAAATAAAACCAATTATTCCCAAAGGTATACTTATTAAAAAAGCAGACTGCCAACCAAAAAATTGAGTGATACTGCCACCGATCAAAGGGCCGAAGGATAAGCCAAGATAGGTTATCAATGCTTGTATACCGAGTACCTTTCCCCTTTGGTCGCTTGGAAATGTCGTGGTGAGAATTGCCGGGCCGACTGATAAAATCATAGCTGACCCCAATCCTAAGAGAGCTCTTCCTATTAAAATTGACAGAAAATTATAAGAATAACCGCAAACAGCTGCAGCACACACAAATACTATATAGCCAGTTAATAAAAGTGGCCTTTGTCCCCAAATATCTGACAATCGTCCGAGCGGAATTAAAGAGACAGTCATGACAAGCAGGAAAATCAAAACCAGCCAGTCTGCCTGTCCCGTAGAAATTTTCAGAGATTGTCTGATATTTGGCAATATGGTAGTGATTAGACTCGAATTTAGCAAGGCAATGAAAGTACCAATTCCCACACAGGTAAATATAAAATGATTTGATTTTCTCGATTGCATATAAAGCTTCCCTTGAAGTGAATTTGATGTCTGTTGGATGTTACATGACAAAATTATTATATCATTGATAAAAGAATACTAAAAATACTAAAATATGGTATTATTAATATAAAAAATGATATTAATAAGGTGAAAACATGGATCAAAAACAACTTCAATATTTTATAACAATTGCGGAAGAGGGAAATATTACTAAAGCGGCAAAGCGCCTTTTTCTCCCGGAACCTTATATGAGCAATCAGCTGAAAAGAATAGAACGAGAACTTGGAGTACAATTAGCCGTCAGAAGCACCAGAAGACTGCAATTGACGGATGCTGGAAAACATTTTAAACAACGTGCGGAGCAGATTCTTGAGATTATTGATGCAACTGGTGCAGAGCTAGAAAATTTTGATTCGGGAAAACAGGGAACATTGGCAATTGGAGCTGTTTCAACGCTGGCAGTAATTTTATTGTCTGATACAATACAGCAGTTTCATCAAAGGTATCCGCAGATTAAATTTAAAATACGAAATATGAGCACACAAAGCATACGAGAAGCTTTAAAAATGGATATGATTGAAGTCGGAATTGTCCGTACGCCTTTTGATACAAAATTATTTAATGTATTTTCTTTACCGGAACAACCGATGGTTGCTGCAAAATCTACAAAATATGAAAATGATGAAAGGATAATAAAGATAACCGGACTTGCTGAATATCCCTTGATTGTAAACTATCGGTTTACATCTATTATTAGAAATGCCTGCCATATGGCAGGCATTGTACCAAACATTATATGCGAAGTAGATGATACACGTTCTGTCTTGACATGGGCAGCCGCCGGTATGGGAGTGGCTGTGATACCAAAAGATTGGATACATATTGTGCCTGGTATCAATCTTTATTATAAGGAAATCGATGCTCCGGTTTTGTATACGAGTTCAAATTTAGTTTGGCTCAGAAAACATGCACTGTCTTCTGTTGCAAAAAATTTTATCACGCTTTTTGAAGAACAGATAAACAGGACACTAAAATGAGATTGATGGTTTTTATTATTAAGATTTCGATTGCAACACGTTTAATGGTATTTACCTATTATTATTTACGTGAATATGCAGTAGCTTCATAAATAACGGAATGTATCTGCCAAATCGTTCACAAGAATATCGGCATGATCTTGTACCTGCTGGACAGAATTGTGGAATGTGAAGGCTACATCGGCTTCATCAAGCAAAGGGATATCGTTGAAGGAATCACCAATACCGCCGGCAATTTCAATTCCAAAAGATTGCTTGATTACCTTCAGACCGTTTCCCTTGCTGCAGTCTTTAGGAACGATGTCAATGCAATTTACATTTTGAAAAAAATCATAGCTGTTATTTATTGTTTTCATGCTATGATATGCCCGCTGAGCTTGATCCGCATTGGTGAAGACAAGTGAACAGCAGCATATTTCCATGGATGCAGCATTTTCAATATGGTCAAGAAAATGGACTTTCACGCGGAAGTTTGTTTTTTGCCGTTGCGTGGCATATAGGGAATGCGTACTTTGCAGATATATGACACAATGGTCATGATATTGTTCATGAATAGTATGAATTGTCTCATAATCCAGCAGACGTTTATAAAGCGGCTGTTGTTTTTTATTCAGAACCAATGCTCCATTGCTCAAAATATAGAAATCTAGCTGAATCCGCTTCCCAATATCATCAAGGATTGGTTCAATTGGACGGCCTGTACAAACACCTACCCAATTTCCCCTTGACTGGAAATCATGTATCGCGTTCAAATCTTTGCTTTTAAAACAAGGGGTTAGTGATGAAAAGAATAAAGTCCCATCGAAATCTGTCGCTAATGCCTTCAATATATAAATACCTCCAGTATAGATTATTATAGATATATCTTTTATTTTAATTGTAACATCATAATCGATGTGTGACAAATACAGGTTAGAAAAAAATGATAGTTTATCTATAACACTAAATGCATTAGTATGAAATTAATTGTGTTATTTTTCACAAATATATTGTATAAATTTATCAATACAATTCCAGCCTGCTTTTGCCTGGAATGCATCACCGGTTTTACAATGCAAATCAAAAAAACCATGCTGCGCCGGAAATATTTTAGTCTGTACATTCTTTTTTTGTCTTAATACTTTGGTGATGGCCGTTACGTCAAAAGAATCGTATTTGGCAAAAAGCAACAGGGTGCTGCATCGTGGCTCAATGTCCAAATAATCTCGGATTCGCGATCCGTAACAGGCAATTATACCGTCCGTATGACCTAGTGCACTGCAACGCCAAGCCAGGGTGGCTCCTACACTGAAACCAAGTACTATGACCCGGTCATAAGATGCCTGTAATTCTTCCAACAGATAGTCGATATCCTTGTAGATTCTAAAACCTAAGTGTTGACGAAAATAATCATAAGCCTGTTGTTGCTTTTCATAAGGAAAAGGAGCCCGCAGCCATAGATTAGGACAAAATACAGTGACACCGCACTGTTGATATATAGTTTTAATGTCATTCATAAATGTGTTGCAGCCATATATTTCCGGTAGAAGCACCAATGCCAAATTTTTATCTGTCATATTAAATTCTCCGTTTTATGTAAAATAATGATGGGGTTATTATGATTTTTGTTGAGATGTATGAATACTTATACCGCATCCCATTCCAAGGATAAAGCAACTCCTGTTTCATGTATTGGCAATGTTTCTGCCAGTTTCATTTTAGCGGTAAGATCTATGCAATGACAGGCATAAATTGCCTTGGGGGATTGTTTGTGTAGGTGATTTATTGTTTGCTGCAATTGATATTTTCCTGTTTTTAATAGATGGAATCCACCAATAACTGCGGCAATCCTTGACTCACCACACACTTGTCTGGCCATTTCGGTAATATTACATATTCCCGCATGAGAACATCCTGTCATGATGACCAATCCATGGTTTGAGCAATAAATCAGCGCAGAATCATCAATTACATAATCTTCAATCCAATCTCCTGCGGGATTTTTAATTTTTCCTATAAAATTTTTTCCTTCAAAACCATTGTATCGTTTAATTTCTCCGAGATATATAAGGCGCGGACTCAGCCATACAGGTTTTGTCGATTGTTTTACTTGAAAACTTTGTTGCAGTTCTGTCATTGAAACAGGTATGCCAATATCCAAATTACCTTCCCTGCGCTGCCAAAATGCCTGTGGATGTGCTAGTAACTGTGGTTTTTTAATCATGTCGGCATAAAGTATTTTTAAGTAACGCAATCCTCCGGTATGATCGTTATGACCATGAGATAGAATGATTGTATCTAGTTGTTTTAAATCAATTCTCATAGCCGCGGCATTTTTAAGCAGGACATCTGAATATCCTGTATCCAGTAAATAGTTTTTTCCTGCTTCTTCTATGTAAAATGACAGACCTGGTTCTCCTAAATAATATTCGTCAATAAATGTATAATTATCAACTAAGATTCTGAGTTTCAATTTTTTATTCCCCCGTTAAAAATTTAAATATAAAAAATCATTCTTTAGTATAATATCATAAATTGTGTGATATAGTATCTGTTGGTGATAATAATAAAAAAGTTGCAGGTATTAATAAATAAATTGACAAATTTACCGGGGAAATAACAGGAAAATATTGGGTCGGATGAATAGTTTACAAAAGGCAATAGCATATATAGAAAGCAACTTATATGAAGAAATCAGGGCGGAAAATGTTGCAAAAGTCATTCAGATGCCGCTTTATTATTTTCAGCAGGGTTTTCGAGTAATTACTGGTTATTCTGTATTTGAATATGTTTGCTGCCCTGGCTGTTTTGGACAAGCACAGGAAAGTTATTGATATAGCTTATTTTAGTTATTATACAAAGAACTCATGCAAAAAATATTATTTGACAAATATGCCAAAAATTAATAAAATAACTTTATAAAGTTATTTTATTAATGAGGTAATTGCTTTGGATAAAAAAGATTTACGCAATAAGAATTTAGAACTTTTGCGTTCATGTCTTAAGCAAGTGAGACAGGCAACTAAACCGCAATTGTCGAAGTATACGGGATTAAGTGTCGTTACAGTCAACTCGTTGCTGCATGAACTTTTGTTGAGCGGAGAAGCGTTTGCCACAGACGAGGCCGAGTCTTCCGGAGGAAGAAGAGCACGAACCTATAGTTTTAATGCAAGGCGTTCTTTGGCATTAATTGTTTATATGCATGAAAGGGCCGGACATGATACTGTATTTATTTCGGTAGATGATTTATTGGGAAATACAATAGACTTTTCCGAATTACAGCCGGAGCAAATAAATTTTGATTATTTTTGTAAGGTGCTTTCCCCTTATTTTAAACGATATCCACAAATTTTAGTTGTCGCAATTGGTCTACCCGGAGTGGTAGTAAAAGACAAATTGATTGTTATTGATTATCCTCAATTAAAAAATACGGCTTTTTGCAGAAATTTGTCGGCACGATTGAATTGTCCGGTGATTTTTGAAAATGACATTAACGCTGCAGTAGCCGGATATGCCTGCTCATTGGGGGTGAAATGTCAGAGTGAGACTATAGTCGGTATTTATTTCCCGCAAAATTATCTCCCGGGGGCAGGTATTTTTTTGCGGGGTAGCCTTTATAAAGGGCGCGACGGCATAGCCGGAGAGATAGGGCGCTATTTTCGCGCCGCTAAATTAAAAAAGAAAATGGGTACTGCCGTACATGAACATAAATTTATGCAAAAAGTGGCGCAGGTTGTATTGCTTTTTACCTTAACATGGAATCCGGACAGTGTAGTTATATATAATGAAAAACTGCGGCCTATGCATGCCAAAATGATTAAGGAGCTTTGCACACAGGAGCTTGCAGAAGAATTTTTACCGAAAATAACGATTAAGGCAGATATATATGAAGATTATGGCAGAGGGATACGTTCTTTAGCAACGGCTTATTTGGACAACAAAAACTGAAATGAGGAGATATTTTATGGGAAAATGGTTGGATTTGCATATGCATTCCGTTTACAGCAGTGACGGTGAATTTTTACCGGAAACTCTGATGCAAATGTGTAGTTCGGCTGGATTGAAGGCAGTGGCATTGGCAGATCACAATTCCACAAAAGGGATTTGTGAGGCACAAAAAGCGGCAATGAAGCTTGGGTTATTATATTTTCCGGCGATAGAAATCGATTGCACACATGAAAAGCACGATTTTCATTTATTAGGTTATGGCATATGCTATGGTGAAAAAATATTTAAAGAAATTGAGCAAAATGTTTATAAACAGGAGTTGGAGCGTTCAGGGAAGATGCTTAATATTATCAGTGAATTAGGATTTCATTTTGATAAAAAACTGGTAGCAAAATCTCCTAATGGTGTCATTACTGCTGAAACGATTGCTGAAGAAGTATTGAAGGACTCGCGTAACAAAGATAATGAACTACTTTTGCCATTCAGGCAAGGTGGGGCACGCAGTGATAATCCGCTGGTCAATTTTTATTGGGATTTTTGCGCACAGGGTAAACCGGCATATGTTCCGATGCATTATATTTCACTTGGTGCGGCAGTTAATGAAATTCAAAAGAACGGCGGTGCAGCTGTGCTTGCTCATCCTGGAGCTAATATGGGTAAAAATTATGAAATTACAAAATCAATCATAAAAACAAATATTGATGGAATTGAAGTGTATAACAATTACCATGATGCGGAAACCACTGAGTTTTATGAAAAAATTTGTCATGAATATAAGCTTATTGCAACGGCTGGAAGTGATTTTCACGGTAAAACAAAACCAGCTGTTAAGCTGGGCGGGGTGGAGCATCCTGCTGTATATGCTGCATGTGAACAACTTATGGGTAAGATAAGGAAACGCGGCGGGAAGATAATAGGAAGTCTTTGAAAACGGTAATACGCTGTCGTGTGTGATATGTCGATTTGACAGATAAAGGGAAACAAATAAGAACATTTGGAGATGGGTAAATACTATAAGTATAGTAAACCATCTCTTTTTTATTCATATAATCTTCATATTTTGCACATAGTGACTTTATATTTTTGTTATAAGATATATGGGAAACAAATATGGAGAGGATGTTTATGGCATTGAAAAAATTCTTATTTATGTGTGCCGCTGCTTTAATTACTGTGAATGCAGTGGCAGCTATTGGCAGTGCAAATAAAATGCTACCGGCTTGGGAGCAGCAAAAGGAATCTTTAAAATTAGCTGACGCTATGCAAATGAGTGATGAAAACAACTCTGATGGATCAAAGTCTATGCATGCAAATCACGAAGAAATGCAGGAAGATGATACAAAAGCTATGCATCATCAGATGGAGACGCAATCTTCACATGATTATCAAGCACATAATCATGTTCGAAGTGGCGAGGCAACTGAAGTACATGAACATCAGCATGATGAGAGAACAATGGGAAAACCAGGCGAAGGACCAAATTGGCCATTCATAGAAGGTGTTGTAATATTTAATGCATTAGTCATTGTTTTTGCCGGAATTATGAAATGGAGCAAAAAGGAGAAACTTCAATGACAGAAAAAATAAATTATTTTATTAAAGGTATACTGAAAAGTCGCTGGTATCCAGGAGTTTTGCGGTGGCCAACGGCGATTGTGTTTGCTATTATAGTTTTTGATTTGTTATTTGGTGATTCTTCTCCACATTATAATTTTGGAACGGCAATGACATGGATTTTTTGGTGGTCGATTATTCCACTGACTTTTCTGTTGGTTGGGCGTGTTTGGTGTGCAATATGTCCATTTGCAACATTGAGTGACATGGTGCAAAAATTTGTAGGCAATCATCGTCCTGTACCGAGATTTTTAAAAAAATATGGTATTTGGATTATTGATTTTATTTATATACTGATTACATGGAGTGACCATGTTTTTGGAATGGTAGAATATCCAAGAGGTTCCGGTGTAATAATGCTTTTACTGATTACCGGAGTGGTTGTTTCAGGAGCGTTTTTTGAACGGCGTACGTGGTGCAGGTATCTTTGCTTTTTAGGTGGGTTATCAGGAAATTATTCGAGAAGTGCATCATTAGAACTTAGAGGCACCCCAGAAAAATGTCAAAAATGTACTGTGGCTGCTTGCTACAAAGGCGGAGAAAAAGCACCAGGATGCCCGATGTTTGAATATCCGAAAACTATGGACAGTAATGCACGCTGTAATTTTTGTGGGTATTGTGTCAAAAATTGTCCTAATGATTCTATAAAGCTTTCTATTCGTATGCCTGCAAAAGAATTGTGGTTTATACGTCGGCCAAAGCTTGAGGAATCATTTTTAGCGGTAATCATAATGGGAATTGTGTTTGTCCAAAACATTACGATGCTGGATATCTGGACGACTGCGCAGCACCAATTGGAAATGTTTCTGGGCACAAATAATTATGCAATTACATTTACAGTGATTTTTGCTATTGCTATGGCGATTCCGGCATTATTACTGTATATTGCGAGTTGGGCAGGGTCACGTATAAATAAAGAATTAATAAAATCAAATTTTGCTAAGTTTGGTTATGCGTTGATTCCGCTCGATTTTGCCGGACATATGGCACATAATTTATTTCATTTACTGGCCGAAGGAAAGGCAGTTTTTTATACGGCAATGTCAATGATTGGAATGAAAGAATACCACGCATCATCGACAGCATTACTGTCTGGTAGTACAATAGAAATAATGCAGTTTGTGTTGTTGCTATTAGGAGCACTTGGATCAATGTATACGGCATATCGTATAGCAAAATTCAATTATGGCAAAGAAAAAAGTCGTAATGAAGCAGATAAAAAACATTCATATTTACCGTATGTTATATTGATTTCACTTTTAACAATTTTGAATATATATATATTCCTGCTGCCAATGTCGCATCGTGCGTAGTTATGAAATGCACGGATTTATTTACGAACAGTGAACACAAATAAAATTAACTAAAGTACAGGCAGTAATGATTGAAATTCGGACTATCGGATAGTAATAAGTCACCATAAAAATACAGCAGGTTGGGCAAGAAATATTGTTCCGACTTGCTGTTTTTATTAATATTTAAATATTATATGCAAATGATTGATTACAAATGTAAAATATTTATAAATTGAAGGGAGAATATATATGATCAAACATTCTGTACTATTAGTAGATGATGATGAAAAATTGGTACAATTATTGAAAACATATTTTGAAAAAGATGGGTTTCTGACATATGCAGCTTATGATGGTCTGCAAGCGATACAATTGGTAAAGGGGAAAAAGCCGAGTATTGTAGTTTTAGATATCATGCTCCCTGAAATTGATGGTTGGGAGGTGTGCAGACAAATACGCAAGGATAATGAAGTCCCGATAATTATGCTGACTGCAAGAGATGAAGAGAGTGATAGGCTGATAGGTCTGGAAATAGGAGCAGATGATTATGTGACAAAACCATTTAGTCCTAAAGAAGTAGTAGCAAGAGCTAAAGTCGTTCTGAGACGCATGAATATGACATTGCTGCAAAAAATTCCTCTGCAAATTGGTAATATTTCTATAGATTTTGAACGACATCAAGTATCAAAAGATGGTGAAATAATAGAGCTGACTGCTACTGAATTTAAAATATTGGCGTTACTTGTGACTAACGCCGGCAGGGTTTTCACTCGATTGCAGATTGTTGAACAAATGCAAGGGAATAGTTTTGAAGGATACGATCGTACTATTGATGTTCATATAAAAAATTTGCGGAGAAAAATTGAAGATAACCCCAGAGAGCCACGATATATATTGACTGTTTACGGTGTTGGATATAAGTTTGCGGAGGATTAAATATGGGAAAATTAAGTAGTATTACTTATCGGATCACTGGGTTGATGTTTTTAGCGATAGCGTTGACCGTAGTAATTTTAATTTATATGGCAAATGCCCAAATGACAGACTTATTTCAAAAATATTTGATTATGCAGCACATGGAATTTAATCAAATGCAGCATAGTGGAATGATGATGGGACCGCATGAAAATAATTTTTTGGTCTCTGTGCATACTTCGTTGATTTGGGTAGGCCTTGGAATATTGGTTATCGGGTTAGGAGCCAGTTATATTTTGGCACGCAGTATAACGGTGCCTTTACGGGATTTAAGCAATGCAGCAGAAGAAATAGAACGAGGCAGCTTCGGGCATAAAGTACCTATCGAAACGAATGACGAAGTCGGGCATTTAGCGACTATATTCAATAGAATGTCGGAGACGTTAGCTATAAACACAAAGCTGCGTAAACAACTATTGGCCAACATTGCCCACGAGTTAAAAACACCGTTGGCAATTATTCAGGGAAATTTGGAAGGAATGCTGGACGGTGTTATTGAACCAGGCAAAGAGGAGCTGCGGTCTTTATTTGAAGAAGCTGTGAGATTGAATCGTTTGATTAAAGATTTGCGTGAATTGTCATTGGCTGAAGTGCGGCAATTAAGACTTGAAAAACATCAGGCAGATATCAATCAGCTATTAAATCGAGCTGTTTTAATGATAAAACCATTAGCAGATGAAAAAAAAATAGATATTTCTTGTCATCTTGCTCCGTCGCTGCCGGAAATTTGTATAGACCATGATAGAATCAGTCAGGTTTTTAATAACTTATTGATTAATGCTATTCGCTATTCTCCAGAAAACAGCAAGGTAATAGTATCCTCTGAGACAGAAAGACAAAAAGACGAAAGATGGCTGATAATACATGTTATTGATAATGGATTTGGTATAGCAGCTGATGATATTGAGCATATTTTTGAGTCCTTTTATCGCAGCGAAAAGTCGCGCGATAGAAAAAGAGGCGGTTCAGGACTGGGACTGGCAATTGTCAAGCAATTGGTTGAAATTCATGATGGGAAAGTGCAGGTAAAAAGTATACAAGGTAAAGGCAGTGAATTTATTGTTTCCTTACCCATTAAAGACATCTGCTGTTATATATAATGCAATATCCCTGCTACCTTTGTCTGTCCTTAGAAGGGCGGGGTGCATCCTTATGAGGTCAATGCTGTTTATGCGACAGTCCCATTTTTACAAAATTAGACTACACATAAATTTTTATATCAGGATCAGCATTCCAGAAAGACTGGGCGCCGGGCTTGGCAGGCAATTGGATAAATCCACAATCAACACATTTTTTGCAATAAAATACATTATATATTATTCAATAGTAGGGTATTTTGTCATTTTGTGTTATACTATATAAAAAGACATAATATGATAATTAATAGACATAACAATAATATCTAAATCAATGATTATATTATAATTATTGATTATTTATTAATAAAATCTGGTTTGATTAAAGTGTTGTTGTGTTAAGTGTATACGATGAGTCCGGCAATATTTCTGAATTTAATGATATTATTTAAATATTCTTTGGATTATATAAATTATATGATGAATTGTTTTTAACAAAGGAGTGTTTTAAATGTCGATGGTAAATCGCAGTCA
>NZ_WIQU01000066.1 GCF_015732285.1 Pectinatus frisingensis | reverse complement strand
TTTGCGATGACCTGATATTGCTGTAATATGGTGGCTATGGTGAAGCGGTTAACACGGCGGATTGTGGCTCCGTTACGCGTGGGTTCGATCCCCACTAGTCACCCCATTTAAGATAGGGGTATAGCTCAATTGGTAGAGTAGTGGTCTCCAAAACCATTGGTTGAGGGTTCAAGTCCTTCTGCCCCTGCCATTTTATTAATACAGCTGGAGTGATACTCAAGAGGCTGAAGAGGACGGTTTGCTAAATCGTTAGACCGGGTAACCGGTGCGAGAGTTCGAATCTCTCTCACTCCGCCATTTCGTAAGATTTGCGGCATTGGAAAGAAATTTCTGGTGTCGCTTTTTTGCTATCTAGTCTGCAATTGGTCTGCAATTACATATGGTCGTCCTTAATGCCAAAAAACAAAATTCTTCATATTTCAGATAAACGCATACCTGTTGTATAGGCCAGTAATACAATCGGATAGTTACGATGATGCTTCGCTTCTTCAGGCAACAACCGTATTTCATTATCTGTAAAAATTTGGACTTCCTTTTGTTTGACGGAAGGTGTTTTTACGTTTATCAATACCTATTCTCATATCTACACCTTTTTGATGCGTTATGAGATAATAATCATCCTCTTTTAGATCGTCAATTTCTATTTTATGACTGTACAATTCTTTTACCTTTTGAGGTTTTATTGACCAAGAACAATTTGTATCGTCCATAGTTCCAAGGCGTAATGCAACTTTTTTTTCTCGTAATGCTTCATGAAACATATTTATGGTAAGGGGGATTAGTTTGCAGATAAAAAATCAAAAAAGCTATAAAGCATTACAATCTTTAATGGCCGGGCGGTGATATACAAAACTTACCGATAAGGACAGGATTAGC
The DNA here is from genome assembly GCF_015732285.1 of Pectinatus frisingensis. GTDB lineage: Bacteria > Bacillota > Negativicutes > Selenomonadales > Selenomonadaceae > Pectinatus > Pectinatus frisingensis. Next base: position 2,686 of record NZ_WIQU01000066.1, on the reverse strand, counting down.
CAATCAGTTTTGACACATACACAATTTGATATGCTGTCACAGCATTTGGCATCTGGGGCGGCTGCATATGTATGCTGCGGAATTATGGATAAGTATTATATGATTCCGTTTAATATATGGGCGGCTATGAAAAATATATTCGGGCGGTGCTATCTGACTCAAAATGATATTGCTGCCTATCAGGTAAAAAGAACAATGTCAGCAGTGATGTTTTTGGATTACATGCATAAAAAATAAATTTGACGAACACGGTTACTACATTTAATTGGTAGTGTATCTATTTTGAAATTACGATCGTCTGAGGAATCAGGCGGCCTTTTATTATGCCTAATTTTTATATAAAGTTTTTATTTGAATATCTTTAAATACGTATTAATACGTGCCATAATATACTTGTCAGGAGGGATAGGATGAAGCCGAAAAAATTAATAAAAATCTTGCAGGCTAATGGGTGGTACATAGAGCGAGTGCAAGGCTCGCACCACATACTGAAACATCCAGTTAAACAGGAAATGTCAGTAGTGCCACTGCATAATAAAGACCTAAAACCCGTAACCCTGAACAGCATTCTAAAACAGGCGGGGCTTAAATAGCCCCTGTTGTTTTAATAGAGGAGGCGTGCATATGAAAAAAGCTATTTATCCAGCGGTATTTCATGCTGAAACCGTAGGATACTCGGTCGAATTTCCTGATCTATTAGGATGTGTTACAGAGGGGGATTCATTGCCCGAGGCACTGGAGATGGCACAAGATGCCTTGGGAATATATTTATATACTCTGTGCCAGGATAATAAAGCTTTTCCCCCATCAACTGATCCTGGTGATATAAAAACAAAGGGCAAGGATTTTGTGACACTCATTGATTGGGATGAGCTTGCTTATTTGCGAAGAGTAGACAATAAGGCGGTAAAAAAGACACTGACAATCCCATCATGGCTTAATACACTGGCTGAAGAAAATAATGTTAATTTTTCTCAAGTATTACAGGAAGCTTTAAAAAAACAGTTGGCATAAAAGTTTTAAAATTTTAGCGTATCAGCGATGCTGGTACGCTTTTTAATAAGCATATAAATAAAAAGCAGAGAACTATAAAGAATTCTCTACTTTATGAGAAAAGCCGTAAATCTTTTCTTTGTCGTATAACGTAAATATAGACGCATAATAGCATTTTATATATTTTTAATAATAAATTAATTTTATTATACAGCTATGTCCACCAATAAAATTTTATAGATAAATACGTCCTTCTGAATCAGTGTCTTTTGTTAATGCGGCAATCCCTTCTATAATACCAATAATAAAAGGAATACCTGTAAAACAGAAAATTAGATATACGATTCCGAGACCTATTTTACCTGTATAAAATTTATGGATTCCTATTCCACCTAATAATATTGCTAATACGCAGTATACGACTTTACTTACTGGTTTTTTCCCAGCAATGACAGCAAATTTTGCTAAGTCTTGGCTATTGGTATCAGGCACATTAACTGTTATTTGATTAATATTACCAGTATTATTAGCATTGTTTTGCTCAGTAGATTTTTCTTTTCTATTAGCCTTTAATTTTTTAATACCAAAATCATTCATAAAATCCTGATTATTTTCTGTACCAACTAATTGGTATTTTAAGATAACAGTTTCTGTTTTTATTTCTAAAATGTTACCTTCAGCAATTTGCATGTCCTTAATATCAGAGAAACTTATGTTCTGTGTATTTCCGTCCTTTTCAAGTTGAAGGCCATATTCTGATACTGTGATGATTTCGTTCTTATCTGAGGTGAGCATTTAAAACACTTCCTTTTATTTATAATAAAAACTTTTATCATTATATCATATATTTAAAATAAATCAGGAAAATAACAATAAATTAAAAAAGGTAGCTACATGTTAAAAGAAAGAGGGTGGTTTGATGGCATGCTGACAAAAATATGCGGACGCTGCGGGTGCAGAATAAAAATCAATGAGCAATGTAAATGTCAGATAAACGGCGCATGTTATTTAACACATGTTTAACTGGTTTATACCAATTTGCGATATAATTGCAGTTTAATATAGAGCGATTGTTTTCCACGTATTTAATAAACCAATTTATTAACCCATCCCATTTTTCAAAATCACCCGCTGGAAATAAATTCCAGCCCAATTCATCCAAGAGAAAGTTGTCTTTTGTCTTATTTTTTAACATTGATGTGCAAACTAAATTATCAGGTTCATTATTACCACCCCTGGCAATTGGTAAAATATGATCTATTGTTGGTGAAAGTTGCCACCAAGCAATATGGCACGCATCCATTTTCCAATTTAGGTGATAAGGAAATTCCTGCGGCATTAGTTCTGATAATATTCGTAAAGTTCCGGGGAAAATCAATTTATTTCCAGTGTATCGATCAATAAAACCATCACGCACAAATATTTGTAGCATTTCAGCTTTAGAATATGACCTTTTATTTACAGTTGTCTTTTTAAAAGGGTATTGCTTATTTATTATTTTTTTGCATCTGCAATACAATTGTTGTCTAACTTTTCACAGACCAAAGATATTATATCGACTTTTGACATATAGTCCTCCAGATAATTGTTTAATATAAAATTATATTCACATTATAACAATACATTACTATAAAACCAATTCTTGAAATGTATAAATAGATTTTAGACAATTTGGTCCTATGTCAATATTTAG
>NZ_WIQU01000001.1 GCF_015732285.1 Pectinatus frisingensis | reverse complement strand
ATTGCACATTGAAAACTACACAGAAGAAAAGCAAAGAACAATTAATCACCAATGCCAAACTTGTGAGAAGAGATTTTCAAGAGGATGGCGGGGAATAGTTGGACCAAGCACAATTAGGAAACTAAAAACAAGCTAAGACAAAACATATAAACTTAAGCTAAAGGTGATATTCTGGAGGAGACTCGAGAATATAATAAACTTACCAGAAGCGTTCAGATGCAAGGAAGCATGAAAGCGAATGAAGAAGGCGTATTAGTATACGCCGATGAGTGAGCTGAAATGATGACGAAGCAGATGAGCGGTTATGGAAAGTTTAAAGTTAAGCGAATAAGGGCATATGGTGGATGCCTTGGCGCCAGGAGTCGAAGAAGGACGCGGTAAGCTGCGAAAAGGTACGGGGAAGAGCAAGCATCTATTGAGCCGTACATGTCCGAATGGGGCAACCCGGCAGGAGAAGTCCTGCCATCCGAGAGGAAGACAAACCCGGGGAACTGAAACATCTAAGTACCCGGAGGAAGAGAAATCAAACGAGATACCCAAAGTAGCGGCGAGCGAAATGGGCACAAGCCCAAACCGTACCACTTCGGTGGTACGGGGTTGAGGACTGACAAAAAGGATGGAACGTTTAGGCGAATGACCTGGAAAGGTCAGGCACAGCGGGTAAAACCCCCGTAGCCGAAAGGCGGGTCATCCGGGTCAGTATCCAGAGTATCGCGGGGCACGAGGAACCTTGCGAGAAACAGGGGGGACCACCCTCCAAGGCAAAATACTACCTGGCGACCGATAGCGCATAGTACCGTGAGGGAAAGGTGAAAAGAACCCCGGAAGGGGAGTGAAATAGAACCTGAAACCGTATGTCTACAAGCAGTCGAAGCTCCGTAAGAGAGCGACGGCGTGCCTATTGAAGAATGAACCGGCGAGTTACATTATATTGCGAGGTTAAGTGGAAGACACGGAGCCGAAGCGAAAGCGAGTCTTAAAAGGGCGGCAAGTAATATGGTGTAGACCCGAAACCGCAGTGATCTATGCATGTCCAGGTTGAAGCGCAGGTAAAAATGCGTGGAGGACCGAACCCGTGAGTGTTGAAAAACTTTGGGATGAGGTGTGCATAGGGGTGAAATGCCAATCGAACGCGGAGATAGCTGGTACTCCCCGAAATAGCTTTAGGGCTAGCCTCAAGGGAATATTACAGACGGTAGAGCACTGATCAGGCAAGGGGGCGTAAAGCCTGCCAACCCTAGTCAAACTACGAATGGCTGTAATAAAATACTTGGGAGTCAGACTGTGAGTGATAAGACCCATAGTCAAAAGGGAAACAGCCCAGATCACCGGCTAAGGTCCCAAATGCTGTGCTAAGTGGAAAAGGATGTAGGACTTCATAAACAACCAGGATGTTGGCTCAGAAGCAGCCACCATTAAAAGAGTGCGTAATAGCTCACTGGTCGAGAGGCTCTGCGCCGAAAATGACCGGGGCTCAAGCACAGAACCGAAGCCGTGGCAGGATATAGAAATATATACTGGGTAGGGGAGCATACTGTATGCGACTGAAGGTGTACCGTAAGGAGCATTGGAGTGTACAGCAGAGAGAATGCCGGTATGAGTAACGAAAAGAACAGTGAGAATCTGTTCCACCGAAAGTCTAAGGATTCCTGGGCAACGCTCGTCGACCCAGGGTAAGTCGGGACCTAAGCCGAGGCGAAAAGCATAGGCGATGGACAACAGGCGAAAATTCCTGTACCGTTGTATTTTGACTGAGCGAAGGAGTGACACAGCAGGCAGCTCGAGCGCGCGAATGGAAGAGCGCGTCGAAGCCGGTAGGCTGCAGTAAAGGGAAATCCGTACTGCAAAAGGCCGAGAAGTGACAGATAGGCGAATCTGCGGAGGAGCCGAATTTGAGCATACCACACTGTCGAGAAAAGCTTCTAGCGAGAAATGCAGCGCCCGTACCGCAAACCGACACAGGTAGACGGGGAGAGAATCCTAAGGTGCGCGGGACAACCCTCGTTAAGGAACTCGGCAAAATATATCCGTAACTTCGGGAAAAGGATAGCCGCAGGCTGTGAAGTCCGAACGGACGGAGCGGCAGACGGTGGCACAAGAGAGGCCCAAGCGACTGTTTAGCACAAACACAGGTGCCTGCGAAAGAGCAATCTGACGTATAGGTGCTGACACCTGCCCGGTGCCGGAAGGTTAAGAAGAGGAGTCAGGAGCAATCCGAAGCCCCGAATTGAAGCCCCGGTAAACGGCGGCCGTAACTATAACGGTCCTAAGGTAGCGAAATTCCTTGTCGGGTAAGTTCCGACCCGCACGAAAGGTGTAACGACTTGGGCACTGTCTCAACGAGGGACCCGGTGAAATTGAAATACCTGTGAAGATGCAGGTTACCCGCGACTGGACAGAAAGACCCCATGGAGCTTTACTGTAACCTGGCATTGATATTCGGTAAATGACGTACAGGATAGGTGGGAGACTTGGAATTAGAGGCGCAAGTCTTTAAGGAGTCATTGTTGGGATACCACCCTTCATTTAACGGGCATCTAACTGGAAGAGCAACGAACTTCAAGACAGTGCCAGGCGGGCAGTTTGACTGGGGCGGTCGCCTCCGAAAGAGTAACGGAGGCGCCCAAAGGTTCCCTCAGCGCGGCCAGAAATCGCGCAAAGAGTGCAAAGGCAGAAGGGAGCTTGACTGCGAGACCAACAAGTCGAGCAGGTGCGAAAGCAGGGCTTAGTGATCCGGTGGTTCCGAGTGGAAGGGCCATCGCTCAACGGATAAAAGCTACCCTGGGGATAACAGGCTAATCTCTCCCAAGAGTCCATATCGACGGGGAGGTTTGGCACCTCGATGTCGGCTCATCACATCCTGGGGCTGGAGCAGGTCCCAAGGGTTGGGCTGTTCGCCCATTAAAGTGGTACGTGAGCTGGGTTCAGAACGTCGTGAGACAGTTCGGTCCATATCCATCGCGGGCGAAAGAAACTTGAAGAGGGCTGCTCCTAGTACGAGAGGACCGGAGTGGACGAACCAATGGTGTACCAGTTATCCCGCCAGGGGTACAGCTGGGTAGCTACGTTCGGAAAGGATAAACGCTGAAAGCATCTAAGCGTGAAACCAGCTTTAAGATGAGGTTTCCCAGAACGCAAGTTTGGAAGGCACCTTGAAGAAGACGAGGTAGATAGGCCGGGAGTGGAAGTATGGTGACATATGAAGCGGACTGGTACTAATAAGCCGAGAGCTTAACTTGATTTCATCAAAAAAGAGAAATGTTTGGTCAGAGATTTTCTTCTGTGAAGTTTTGAGTGTGCAAGAACACTCGAGAGTATATAGGTAAAGGAAAAGCAGCAGATAAGTTTCCTGGTTACTGTATATACCGGCTGAGGTGCTGAGGCACTGAAGGCCAGAACATCTGGTGGCGATACCTGGATGGATCCACCTGTTCCCATTCCGAACACAGTAGTTAAGCATCCACAGGCCGAAGGTACTTGGGGGGCAGCCCCCTGGGAGATTAGGTCGCTGCCGGTTTGAAAG
>NZ_WIQU01000003.1 GCF_015732285.1 Pectinatus frisingensis | reverse complement strand
GCACAAAACTATTTACAGACCCGCAGGAGCAAATATCATCAAAGGCAGCCTATTTACTACAGTTGCCGATTTGAGATTTTATACACTTGCTGATGCAGTCGTAAGCGCAACCGGTACGGTTATGGTTAAAGCACAATGCAATACAGCTGGAATCGCCGGAATTACTGATGCCAATACAATAGCAAACATTCCATATAGTATACCAGGCATCACTGCGGTAAATAATTTGGAAGCTTCTTATAATGCGTTTAATCAGGAAACTGACGCGCAGCTATTGGCACGTTATTTATTAAAAGTAAGGACACCGGCAACTAGTGGAAATATTTATCATTACCAGCAATGGGCACTATCGGTTGATGGAGTTGGTCAATGCAAAGTTATACCACTTTGGAATGGCAACGGAACAGTAAAAGTAATTATTATTGATAGTAATAATCAGACAGCAAGTGCTGATTTAATAAAAAGTGTGTCAGATTATATTGAATCTGTATACCCAATTGGTGCGACATTAACAGTAACAAGCCCTGCACCATTTGCAATAAATATAGTCGCAAATAGTGTTAAAGGAAATTACGATATGCAAACTATCACCAATAATATTAATGCTTACTTTAATAGTAATGGTTTTTCTTTATCATCTATATCAATTGCACAGATATGTAAAATCCTTTTGTCATCCGGCATAACTGATTATGATTATGATACTTTGCTTGTAAATGGTACTAATAAAGATATACCGATAAGCAATGACCAATTGCCAGTATGTGGGATGGTGACATTAAATGCTTGATCTAAACTGGATGCGGCAGAACAAAGTAGATATATTAAAATACTTACCTGCATTTTTAGCAAAAGACAGCAATTTTAAAAATATAGCAGACGCTTGCAATGCAGAACATGACAGTATAAGGCTGCAATTGCAGGATATATTAAACCAATTTTTTGTATCTACTGCTACATGGGGGTTGACGCTTTGGGAAAATACACTAGCGATAACGCCTAATATAAATGATGATTATATTGCAAGAAGAAACAGGATTTTTTTAAAACTGCAAGCAAACCAAACAAGTACAGTTGAGTATATGACTACTATTGCCAGCAGATATTTTGCGGATAATGCAAATGTGTCTATCGTTCCTGATAATGCAAATTATGCTTTTTCAATAATAGCTGATGCAGTAAGTTTTGATATAGCTGGATTAATTGAAGCAATCAACACTTATAAACCTGCACATTTAGCGTTTTTAATTGTTCATCTTTTGCAGGCAGCGGGAAATATCTATACAGGCGGCATATTACAGGTCTTTAATAAAATAAAAATTCTTCCAGCTGTTGATTTTTCAGTAAATATTAATAGTACGCCTATATTTATTGCTGGAATAGCAAAGACATACAGTGTGGCAAAATTAGAATAAACTAAGAAAGCGAGAAATATATGGCTAAATATCCTAATATAGTAATAACCAATAACGGTCTCAATTTATTTGCCCAGTCACAGGGCAACGGCCAGCTTATTTTTACAGCTATGAAAATAGGGGATGGGACATTAAATATCGGCGATGACATAAAAGCACTCACCAATTTAAAAAATCCCATATTGACAGCAAATATAAGCAACATAGACACAAGCATCAGCGGACAAGCAACACTTACGGCTATTATTAACAATAGTGCTGTTGAGACAGGTTTTTTTGCAAAAGAGTTGGGTATATATGCGAAAATTGGCACAAATGGCACTGAACAACTATATGCTTATACCAATGCCGCTAATTATGCTGACTATATGCCAGACAAAAATACACCTGTCGATGAAAACAAAATAGAAATAACATTAATTATCGGCAATACTACTAATGTAACAGCAATAATAAACGATAGTATTATCTATTTAACAAAAGAAGATACAGATAAAAATATAGCCATTGCCGTTGCGGCACATGATAGTGATGATTCTGCCCATAAAGATATTCGCCAACTGATAAACGATATCATAAAAAACATAGATTTATCACCTTATGCCAAACTATTAAGTCCTGAATTTTCAGGAATACCGACGGCTCCAACAGCGTCGAAAGACACTGATAATATACAAATTGCCACAACGGCTTTTGTCAAATCACTAATAACTGATATACCAGTACCAGTAGCCGATGGTATTATTGCACAATCGCTCGATACCTGGGGTTGGATAAAATTTGCTAATGGATTTATCGTACAGTGGGGACAATCCTCACATCCTGCTTCTGGTGATGCGACTACATTTACTTATCCTTTATCAATGACAACTGTACTTTCTGCATCACTACAAAGATATAGCACAATCGCATTAGCTGAACATAATCCTACTCTACTTTCCTTGGGAACATCAAGTTTAACGTGGGTTAATAAAGGAATAAATGGAAATAACGCAGCAACAACATCACTAATAACTGTAATAGGAGTGGTATAAATGTCAAAAAAATATATAGTTATAAATACAGACGGTAATAATGCTTTTTATGATTCTGATGTTCATGACAATATACCGGACGGAGCACTTGAAATATCTAATACGGACTATCAAACGTTCTTTTCTGATAGCGGGAAATACTATTTTACAAATATTGACAATAAAGCAGTTTTGTCTAAAATAACTTATAGCGCTGACGAAATCAGGCAACAAAAAATTGATGCACTAAATACCGAATATCAACCACAGTTTAATGAAGTGCAAAGACGGAAGA
>NZ_WIQU01000021.1 GCF_015732285.1 Pectinatus frisingensis | reverse complement strand
TAAATATATTATATAAGGAGAAAAATTATGACTAAAGATACTATTACTTTAGAAGAAATGCAGGACATTATTGAATTTCGTGATTTGGTAAAGCCCTTACCACAAAAATTAAAGATGGATATTGCAAAAGGAATGGCAATGTTTGAAGCAGGTTATAAATCAGGTTTTATAGATGGAAATTCCGAAAAAGAAACACGAAACAGGACAGCACAGGACGCTGCACAGGAAGAAATTTGTCAGGAAATTGTATCAGTATTAAAAAAATACAATCTTAGTTTTGAAGAAGCATTGCAGGTGCTTGATATAACTAAGATTACAGTTGGACTGTTACCAATTAATTAAAAAATGAGGTAAAGAAAATGTTTAATCCAATAAAAAAAATCAAGAATTATCATGATGAACTTATGAAAACGCCAAAAGGACAGATAAAACTATCAGAAATTTGTATAGCAATAGCGTTAACAATAATAATTAGTAATGTAATACTTTTTCTAATACAAACAAAACCAATGCTTATACAGATAGTATTATTTATACTGATACTCTTATTGCCGGTGATTATGTGAGTATTATGCCGATGTTATCAGAAGATGGCAGCATCCAGCAATATATAGTTTTAGATAAGATTATTCATTTATAGAGCAGTGGGTGATATCAATGTCAAATCCTTTTGTTGCAGGAACTAGCGATAGTGCAACGACTACTGATAATAGTAAGCTGCCAACATATACGGAATATGCTTGGGATTTTGCAAACGATAGATTTATGTATAATATGGGGCAGCATAAAATAGTTACAGAAAATGAAGCTTTGAAAGTTTGGATATATAAAACTTTAAAAACTGAACGGTGGCGTTATTTGGCTTATGATAATGCTTACGGTATAGAACTTGAAAAGTTTATTGGGACACATACAAATAATTCTGATAGTGCCGGAGAAATTGAACAATATATAAAAGAAGCATTATTGATTAATCCTTATATTAAATCTATTGATAAAATACAAGCTGGTATTAATAATGATGAATTAAGCTATGACATATATTTAACAACAATATACGGCGCATTAAACGTAAAGTCTGCTAATTACTAGCAGACTTTTTTTAGAAGGTGAATAAGTGAGCTTTGAACAACAAAGTACAAGTGACGTTTTAGCACGACTTAAAGCAGATTTAGCATCACAAACGAACAATCAGGTTGCAAGTGTTGAAGGTTCTTTTAATGCTGATATGCTAACAGCTAACTCAATTGAATTTGGCAATGCTTACAACGAAATGAATTTAATGATTGACGCTGCTTTTGCACAAACCGCTTGGGACAATTATTTAACTATGCGGGCGGCGGAATTCGGTGTTATCAGAAAAGAAGCCACTAACGCTTTAGTTGATTTAACAATCACAGGTGCAGCAGGAGCGGTAGTGTAAAATAGTTTGTG
>NZ_WIQU01000027.1 GCF_015732285.1 Pectinatus frisingensis | reverse complement strand
GCACAAAACTATTTACAGACCCCGCCATTTATCTGAAATATCTAATATTCGATTGCAGGATGTCACTGCCCGGCAGATAAATCGATTATATGTTGACTTGCAGGATAGATTATCGCTCCATACAATTCACAAAACACATAAATTTTTGTCATCGATATTTAAGAAGGCCTATGAAACAGAATTAATAAAGAAAAATATAATGGCAACCATTCCAGCCCCAAAATATGAAAAAAAGGAAATAGAAATTTTTACACGGGAAGAAATAGAAGCCATATTGGAGACATGTAAAAATCACTTAGTATTAAATAAGCGATATCCAATGTTTTTATTAGCAGTAACGACCGGAATGAGATTAGGCGAAGTTTTAGGACTTAGATGGTGCGATGTTGATTTTAAGCATATGGAAGTATCTATAAAATATACGTTGTCTTATTTAGCCGGTAAAGGTATACAGCTGACATCACCAAAGACAAAAGCCGCTATTAGGAAAATATCCATTCCGATAGAAACTGCCGCAGAATTGAAACGCTTAAAATCAGAAGTAGTTGATATGAATATAGATCAGTCTACTTTATGCTTTAGAACCAAAAATGGTACGCCGCTTTATCCTAGAAATACCGACCGAGCTTGGCGGGATTTGCTAAAATGTGCAAACGTACCATATAGAAAATTTCATGCATTACGGCTTTGATATGTTTTCAAATCGAGGGGCGGAAACTAACATTTCATTAGTAATACCAGTTAATTTGCTTATAAAATCATCAACATAATAGATAGTAGTTTTATTATCATCATCGTCATATTCATATGATGGAGATGGTTGAATTAATGTTTGAAATTTTTCAACCTCTTTGTTACTACGATATTTTATACAACCTATTTCGATAATTTCGTCATAATGTGGATCGAATCCAGTTGTTTCTAAATCAATAATGGTATAATCGACAGGAGTTTCCAGTAAAGATTTACCCTTTTGTCTTTTGGGAGAACCTTTATAGTTTGTATCAATTTTAAATTCACCATCAGAAAAAGAAATATTAATAGACATAATAATTTCACTCCTTGAAATAAAGTAATAAAAGGCCTATCAAATGCCTTAAATATTATTTATTCCAAGGAGAGTTTTTAATTCCTTCTTGACAATAGAGTATGCTGGTTTTATACAGTTTGTTTATTTTCAAGATTCTTATAAAGGTTATAGTTCTTTTTAAGAATTTAGATGCGTGACGTATTTTCAGGGCAAGAGCAGGATTGTTTTTACTTGTCTGCACTGTAGTATGATTCTTAGCTGTAGCTTCCGATTTTTTAAGCATGGCTGTCTTCAATAATAGCAATATAATGTTCTAATTCCTCGGTTTCATATTTCATAATGAGCTCCGCCATTACATGAGCATTTCCATCTTTGTGGTAAGCATCAAAAGCAGCATAATATTTATAGCGGTCAGTAAATTTGATATTAACTGGCAACAAGCCTGCCTTCATAAGTTCAAAATTAAGCATAAGTCGACCAGTACGACCGTTGCCATCAATGAATGGATGAATAGTTTCAAAGCGTGCATGAAGTTCTGCAACAGCTTCGATAATATGGCAGTTATCTTTCATAGCAGTATAGTCGGCTACGAGTTGTTCCATCTGTACAGGAACAAGATATGGTTGCGGTGGTGTATGTTCAGAGCCAAGAATTCTGACTGGCAAACGACGATAAACGCCACGGTTTGCCGCATCATTCATAAGCACTAAAGCGTGAATATCTTTGATAATATGTTCGCTTAGTAGTTCGTTCTTGTCTACAAGCTGCAACACATATTGGAAAGCATCTTTATGTCCAATAGCTTCTAGGTGATCTTTAAGAGGCTTTTCGGCTATTGTGATACCTTCTTGCAGAACAAGAGCTGTTTCACGTAAGGTTAGTGTGTTCCCTTCTATTGCATTAGAATTATAAGTATTATCAATAATAAATTCATCATGCAGACGCTTCAGCTCGCCAGCGTTTAAAGGTCGCAAGGTTTTTAATTTTGCACTAAGATTATTTATTTGAGTAAAATCCATAAATTTAATTCCTTCACATTTTACCGCCCATATAGGGCGGTTTTTTTATTATGCCCTTTTTTTGCTTGAATCGTCTATATTTCCTGATACTGACAGCCCTTTTTCTTCAGCATCAAGTTCTTTAGCATATGCTTTTAGCTCCCGTTGTTTCCAATTGCCATCTTTTGATTCTTCTTTATTAGTCAACTGGTGCCCTGAATCATTACCATTGCCGTTAATAGTGACAGCAATGTTTTTAATCCAGTTTTTAATAAATTGGCGTTGTGATGGAGTCATACGAATATAGCTGTTTAGTATTTCTCTATCAGTAACATCTAATGAAGGGTCATTAAGAATATTTTCTTCAGCAGGACGGTACATATCGCCAAGACCGTCAGATAACCATTTATCATTAATATTAAATTTTTCGCATATATTTTCAATTAAACGAGGACTGGGAACACCTTTACCTTTTATTAATCTCGAAACATATGACTGGTCAATGTTTAATATTTGAGCAAATTGTACTTTTTTTAATTTAGCATCTTCAATAATAATATTTATTCTATCACCAATAGTATTTGACACATTATCACCTCCTTCGATAGTCCTATCATAAAATAAAAATAGGATTAAGTCAATAAAAAATGATTGACAAAAGGACTAAGAAATATTGCAATAGGATTAAGTCATAAATAAAAGGATTAAAGAAAGACCAACTATAAAAAGTC
>NZ_WIQU01000043.1 GCF_015732285.1 Pectinatus frisingensis | reverse complement strand
CGAACTACTATTGACACTAACAAGTCTCTATAGCCAATATTCCCTTTCAAATATTCATCTACAATCTTTTTCTTAAATTCAGTACTATATTTAGCCATAAAGATACCCCCATAAGTTAGACTAATTCTAGGTCTAACTTATGGGGGGCAGTACATACATCACCAATGTGCTAAAATCATTATTTTTTTATTAAATATAGTTTTGGCTTTTGTATTAAATTATCATTAAAAAATGATTTACTTATTCCGCACAAGGCCACTACATCATTAGCTGGTAAACTTAAATCATCTAATATATTTTTAGCTGTCTTTAACCCATTATCAATTAGCATAGTAATTGCATCATGGATAAGATTCGGTTTTTCTTGTGCTATTTCATCGTCGAACGGTTCTTTTTTTCTCCAACCTTTACGATAAATTTGATTCTTTAAATTTTCAAACTCATCATTACTTATTAAGCCTAAATTGTGCAAATAATATAATATTGATTGGGCAGAGGCTCCCCAGCGTTTTTTCATTAATAATAGCGAATTTATTGAATCAATGGCAAAACATTCTCTTTCCATTGCATCAGCAGGCATTAAAAAATAATTTGCAAAAGAGTCTGCCTCATGTTCGATAATTTCTTCATTTTCTTCAAAGTCTTCAACACTCATCCATGAATGAAGGACTTGATGTCCAAGTTCATGTGCAATGTCTCGTCTTGAACGTACTGACGATGTACTTGACGTAAGGAAAATCATCGGTCTCTTTTCATGGGTTACTGATGTAAAGAATAAAGAACACGCATCTACTTTCTCCGGAGTTAAATTTGTTTTTGAAATTATAAATCCATTATTTTCTAATAACAAAGTTACATTACTTATAGGACCGTTACCTAATCCCCATGCTCTTCGCAATTCGATAGCGGCTTCTCGTATTTCATCGTCAGAATAATAAACATGCGTTTTTCTAATTAGATTTAAGGAAGGCAATTTTAAATATTCTTCAATATATGAATAAATATCTACCATCCAATTTATGTAAGTCTTAAATATTATAGTATATTTCTTCCTTGATGTTTTACGTTTTCTAAAAAATATAGGTGTAATAATTTTTTCTGAATATCCCTTTGAAAAATAGTTCAACGGAAATTCTAAAACATCAGCTAATTTATAAATAATTTCCGATTTAGGCGTTACTACTCCATTTTCATATTGTGAAATTGCCTGTTTAGTAACATCCAATTCATCAGCCAAATTTTCTTGTGATAAATTTCTAAAAAGCCTGCCTTCTTTTATTCTTCTTGGCTGCAATACTTTTTTCACAGTAACCTAACATCCTTCACTTTAATGAAATTTTATATTTTTTTTCAATGGCTTCTTGGTATTCCTCTTGTACTTGTGTCCCATAATTTTGAACAATTCTTTCTGTTTGTTCTTTTTGTATATATTGCAATAAATCCCACGAATTTAACCAACCTGTATAATCCTCATTTGGCATACCTATTTGAATATAATCTAAAACTAGTCTACGATGTGTATATGTAACAAGCATATACATATCAGCGATATTATAATTTTTTCCAAAATCTAATATCATTTGATTATCAGCAGCTTTTTTTAAGCGATACTTTGCTGGTTCTGGTAACTTATTTCTTTTATTTGTTTTCTTCAATTGTATAGTTACATTATTTGTTTTATATTCAATTGTCCGTCGCCCATGTCCACGATCTGGCTCGAAATATGATATTTCACAAAACTCATTATCATTAATTTGATGCACCAAAATCTTATTAATAATAAAGCCTAAACGAAAAGCTGAATCATAATAAGCTGAACCTGGAATCAGTAAATTCGATTTATCCTGAAATATATTTAAAGCAATTTTGCATCCAGAAAAAATAGAGTTTGCAATCATTATCCGTGTTGGTGTAGAAATGGCTTTATTATAGATTTCTTCAGCTTTTTCTTGTTCACGAGTATAAAACATTAAATCAACACCACTTTACTTTTTTTATAATTATAATACATAACTTTACTTTTAAAGTCAAGCAGTTATGTATTTTTTTAATAAAAGTAAAGTAATACTTAGGGAGAGACATAATTTTGAATTTCAATAATCAAATTATCACAGCAGCAATATACGTCCGCGTATCTACAGAAGATCAGATGGAGCACGGTACTATTTATTAGCAGATAAATACACATTATAGTATAGTGTGATATAATGTCTAAAAACACAAAGCACGAAGAAGGTGCAATATATATCATAAAAGGTGGCATATAAATGGCAAATATAGAGCATATTAATGAAACATTATTTGAATCAATTAAGCATATCAATAAATATGCGCAGGAATATTGGACCGCAAGAGAGCTACAATCAGTTTTAGAATATACCGAATGGAGAAAATTCAAAGCTTCTATTAAACGGGCAATTGCAGCTTGCGAATCTAGTGATAACACTAAGTCTGACCATTTTGTCGATGCCGCCAAAATGGTTCAACTCGGTAGTGGAGCCTATAGAGAATTAGAAGACTATCATTTATCCAGATATGCATGCTATCTTATTGCTATGAATGGTGATTCCCGTAAAAAAGCTATTGCTTTAGCCCAAACTTATTTTGCTGTAAAAACTCGTCAGCAGGAAGTTGCTGATGAATTTAATCAAATGACCGAAGATCAAAAGCGATTAGCAATTCGTGGAGACTTAGTTGAGCATAACAAATCATTAGTGGAGGCAGCACAGGAATCAGGAGTGCAAACACCTATGGATTTCGCCATATTCCAAAACAATGGTTATCAAGGACTATACGGCGGCCTTGGGCAAAAAGAAATACATGAGAAAAAAGGGCTCAAGAAATCCCAGAAGATTTTAGATCATATGGGGAGTACCGAATTAGCTGCTAATTTATTTAGAGCAACCCAGACAGATGAAAAGCTTCGCCGTGATAATATACATTCAAAGACAGCCGCTAATAAAACCCACTATGATGTGGGCAAAGCCGTTAGAACAACCATTAAAAATCTCGGCGGTACAATGCCCGAAGATTTACCTACGCCCAAAACGAGTATTAGTAAAATTAAAAAATTACAGCCTAATAAACACCATGAAATTAATAATATTGAAAATAAATAATGCAATCTTTAATTGGGATATAAATTAGAGGTGATAAAATGAAAAATCGCAAGCACGGAGAAGGTTCAGTGTCATTTGATAATACCCGAAAAAAGTGGCAGGTTGCTTTTTATGATATTGACGGTAAGCGCCATTATAAACGATTTGATGATGAAAAAATAGCTAGAGAATATTTGATAGAACAAGTTAATGAAGTAAATAAGGGTAGCTTTATAGCACCTAGCAAACTAACCGTTGGAGAATGGTCCGTTGAGTTTTTGGAAACATATAAAAGAAATAGTGTTAAGGCAACAACCTATGCACATTATCTGGACCAGGCACGCCATTTGGTAGTGTAAAATAGTTT
>NZ_WIQU01000061.1 GCF_015732285.1 Pectinatus frisingensis | reverse complement strand
AAATCAGCGCTTTCTGCTGGTGGATTAGATTTGGATTTTACTGCTAATGGTATTGATGCTAAAGCATTAATAAATTTAGCGGGAAAAGAAGCAGCAGAAAATAGTATGATTGATTCTATAAATCATGTTTTTAAAGAATTAGGTAGCCGAATGTCAGAATTCAAAGCAATGGAATCAACTGGTCACATGGGTGCAGGTACTGCAGCAGCAGATCTAAACATTTGTTTAGATGGTATAGCTAGAAACATAAATAGTTATAATAAATCTTATGATGATAAATCTGTTTTTGATGTAGTAATAGATTCTTTACAATCAGTTAAGCAATCTTTATTCAATGAT
>NZ_WIQU01000016.1 GCF_015732285.1 Pectinatus frisingensis | reverse complement strand
TACTGGAAACTATAAAGAAGTAGTAGAACAGGGAAAACAATTCAGGGTTTAGTATAAGACCAAATAAGAATTTTCTTCTTTCAATTACGCTAGTAATCTTATCGCAGTTTTTCTCTTCTTTTACAATTTTGTTGGCCCCATTCTGCTCTTAAAAGCCTGATCCTGGCAGCTTGTGCCGATCTCAAGCTTTTACTCGTTGCTTTAAGTAATTAGCTGTTTTCGTTTCTCGATCTTTCATTTTTATTTTATAAAGTCCATGGGTATTTCTAAATAATATACTGATCTTTTTATGAAATCATAGATGCGGATTTTTTCAATTTATCCGCAACTTTATTCATACTTTCATAATGTTCAATTTTGCAATTTAGACGCACCAGTGTCGCTTGCATCGCAGCAATACGTTCAACCAGTCGTTGCCTTTCCTCTATGAGTAAATGTTTACGTGCTTCATTGGTTTTAGGTCCTTCCTGGCAAAGATGTACATATTCTATCAACGTTTCGATTGGGAGCCCGGCATTTCTCATACATCGAATGAATTCTACCCAACCACAGCTGCTTTCATCATAGTCTCGGACTCCACTTGGTTTACGCGGTACTATTGGGATCAGTCCTACACGTTCATAATAACGCAACGTATCTTGTGTCATCCCATATTTTTCGCTTACTTCTGATATCGTCATTTTTAATTCTCCTCGTCTAAAAATATTTTCTCGCAATAAGTCTAATTTCTACGGCCATCATTCATTATTTTGACCAGAACACTGACATTGATCACAATCGATGTTTTTTTCATAAAGTCGACCTTTTTCGCAATACAAAAAAATTTTATACACATAAAGTTTACTACTTTGTGTTAACTCAAAGTCAATACTTTTTATCGTAAATATTTCTATTATTCATTTTATTTATTGATTCAGAGATTAATATCAATTTTTTTAATTTTTTATATTACTGTCATGAATAGCTGTTTCATGTTTAAACAATAGACTGAAGTAAAATTTTCATTATGTTCCTTTCACTATGTCCTAAATTATTATATTCATGTATACAGAACGGTAAAATAGTTTTCTGGAAAAAATCATAATCTTCTAAATCCTTTTAAACTGCCATTGATATGGTTCCCGCTAATTGAGATAACTAGAAAAAATTATAACATATAGAAAAATCTAACAGACAACTTGGAAGGGTCACCAAGTTCAGGACGATTTTCCCTTCAGATGATAGTCTCTTAAAAATGTTGTATTTAACTATAATGGACATTAGTAAAAAATGGACTGAATGGTGACAAGACTGATATCAAATAAGAGCGCAGCTAGATATCTATTTTGAAGAATACCTTTTAGAAAGAGATATTTAAAGGGTAGCACTTTCACAGCAATACCCTTAAATATATCACTATTGATTTATATTGGCTTTTAGCAAAATCGTCATTATTAACGTCAAAGCTGTATACACACTATTTTACCGGTTGCTTTTTCCCGGTAGGTAATGCCAAAGCTACGAAGGCGAGTGCCAAAAAGAGATAGCCAAGCAACCGGAAAGTGTCAATATAGGCTAAAATATCAGCCTGCAGCTGGAGACTCTGATACAATTTCATCATTGTTCCATATATAGCTGTATTGCTGTTTAATAAAGAAGGAAGGTGGATATTTTGAATTACAGCAGTGTATTGATTTAATCCTAATTTGTATCCTATGTGATCAAAGGTAAGATGTGAAGTCAAATATGCTTGTTCTATCTGCTGCCGATGGGCCAAGTAGCTGGTTATAAGGGAAATACCGAAACTGCCGCCAAGATTTTTCATCAATGAAACAATGGCAGACGCATTATTGCTTTCCTTAGTGGAAATATCACAAAATGCTACGGACAATGTCGGAACAAAAAGGAAGGGGGCGCCAAGAATCTGCAGTACCCTTACCAATATGAAATATGTTTTATCGCTTTGCAGGTTGATGCCTTCAGAAAATAACATGCTGCCAGCACTGACAAACATACCAAAAGCTATTAAATATTTGGGCTTGAAAATTTTTAATGACTTACCGACCACAGGCATCAGCAGCAACATGACGATTCCACCAGGAACCAAAATAAGTCCAGCTGTCGTTGCATCATAGCCAAAATAGTTTTGTACCAGCATAGGCAGCAACATTACGCTGACATTTACAAGTGTTCCGGTAAAAAACATCATAATACAGCCTATAGCAAAGCGCGGTATCTTGAAAAGCCGTACATTTACGATTGGATTCTTCTGGTGCAGCAACCATATGATGGTTGCACTTATACTAATAAGGAAAATAATAAATAATGCCGTGATTCCCGAGCTTGCAAACCAATCATACTGTTGGGCGTTATCTAGAGCAACCTGCAACGTACCAAGCCCGACAGCAAGCATGACAAAACCGATATAGTCGATGAGAGAACTGGTTGTTTCATGCTGGGAATCGGGAACCAGCTTTTTTACTAAAACAGTTGTTAATATACCAATAGGCACATTGATAAAAAATATCCACCGCCAACTGAGATTGTCAGTTATATATCCGCCCAAAGCCGGCCCTAAAATAGGTGCGCATACATTCACGATACCCACAATAGCAAAGGCGCTGCCAAGCTTTTGCGGTGGAAAGCTGTCTTTTATAATAGCCTGCTGGCTTGGCTGCAGTCCTCCGCCTGCTAGGCCTTGAATTAATCGAAAAAAAACTAATGCCGGCAATGAAGTGGCTATCCCGCACAAAAAAGAGGCAAGAGTGAATCCGGCTATGCAGACTATAAAATATTTTTTCCGGCCAAATTTTTCGGAGCACCAGCCGGAAATCGGCAGAATAACAGCGTTAGTTACCAGATAAGATGTCAGTATCCAAGTGCTTTCTTCCATACCGGCGCTTAAATCGCCGGCAATATGCGTAAGCGCTACATTGGTTACTGTTGTATCCAGAATTTCCATAAAGGCGGCTATACTGACGACAAGAGAAATAACTAAAGGTTTAGATTTCATATTTTTCATCCTCTAATTTATGTGGACAGTAGGTTCAACAGACATGCCAGGACCTAATAATGCCGCAGTGGAGTCAGAAAGCTGGTCAAGCAATATTTTTACAGGAACACGCTGTGTGGTTTTTACAAAATTTCCAGTAGCATTTTCTGCCGGAAATAATGAAAAATAAGAACCGGTACCTGCCTGAAAGCTGTCGACTTTACCAGTAAGCTTGAGATTAGGGTATGCATCTATCGAAATATCCACTTTATCACCGGGTTTCATTCCTTTTAGCTGGCTTTCCTTGAAATTTGCTGTAACCCATAAATCAAAGCTGACTAGTGAGCATAACTGTGTGCCGGCTTCTACGTAAGCTCCTTCATTGACGCTCTTTTTCGTTATGCGGCCATCTGTAGGAGCAGTTATTTTTGTATTCTGTAAATTAGTTTCTGCCTGGTCAAGCTCTACCTGTGCTTTTTCAACCTGAGCTTCGAGCTGCTTTGCTGTATCTTCAGCATTCGCAATTACATGCGAAGCAGAGCTTGCTGAACTTAAATCAGCCTGAGCCTGCTGTAACGATGCCCGTGTTGATTTTTCAGCGGCAACAGATTGATCATATTGTTCCTGCGAGCAAGCCCCGCTGTTTATCAGCATTTGCATGCGCTGCTCATCGGCGGCTTCCTTTTCCCAAGAAGCCTGTGCAGAATTAATCTTTTCCTGAGCTGATCGTATCTTCGCCGGAGCAGTAATCGATGTCGCTGCGGCGTTATCCTGGGCAGCAGCTAAAGCTGCTTTAGCCGCTGATAATGCCGCTTTGGCATTATTTACCTGAAGTTGGTAATCCTTAGGATCGATCTGCATAATGATATCACCGGCTTTAACAGTCTGATTGTCATTAATGTATATGGTTTTTATATATCCTGCTACTTTAGGCGATAGTACTACAGTCTGCCCGTCTATTGCGGCATCATCCGTAGAGACTGACTGTCCGCTGTAATGTATATACGCTGTTGCAGTACTTATGATTAAAATAACTGTGGCAATCGTTAAACATAAAGTTTTTTTATTAACATTTTTTATCCAGGTAATCATAAATAGTTTGTACTCCTTTAAAAAAAATTGCTCAATATTAAACGTATGTTCAATATTGAGCCAAAAAATTATTTGATCAAAGAATTTACACCATAAAAATATTGCTGCGTATAAAGCTGCATAATATTGGCAGCCCATTCTTCATCTTTATAATGTCTGGCAACTTCAAAAACACCTTCCATAAAATTATTGGCTAATATGTGATAAAATAACTCATCTATTTTTTGGCTTTTATGTATTTTAGCCTGCAGCTGCGTTTGTATATGCATTTTAGCGAATTGGATAAATTCTTCCTTAGTGTNCAGTTCCTTTTGAAAATGAAAAGAAGTATCATGGTCCTGACTGCTACCTGATACGCCTGGCTCTGATAATAGTAATTCTTGGACAGATAAATATATAGGATTAACGATAATATTGAACAGAGCCTCTTTGCTTTTATAATAAGTATAAATAAGCCCCACGGGAATACCTGAATTCTTCGCAATATTTCTTAAAGTAGCAGTCTTATAATCGTTATTATAAAATTCCTCAATTGCCATCTGGTATATTTTGTTTTTTATTTCTTCTTTTAATACCTGTGCCATATTTCTGCCATCCTCAAAATATCTATATTATATTGAACATACGTTCAATATAATATAAAGTAAAGCATTTGTCAAATATTACATATTTATAAAGCTATCGTTATTACGGACTTACCGCACCATCACAACATAACAGCACTATAACTAATTCTAGCTGGTATCGAATTCACGGAAATTGCACCTGATTGATATCGTGACTTTACAAATTTAAAAACTCCTATAATGGACAACACGTATATTGAATTGATTTCCATACCTACGGAGGTGCGGAACTATCAGATCACTGTGGCTGATACCGATGAAGGTGAAAGAATACAAAAGCAGATCAATTGAGCTGTACCATTGATGTTGTTGTATAAAAATGATATATTAAAGCCATCGTAATAATTTTTATTGGGGAGGAACAACTTGCAGTGAAAGATATAAACTGGGCTATTTTGGGAACAGGGGTAGTGTCCAACGAAATGGCAGCCGCTTTGAAAAATTCAGGAAAGAAAGTTTATGCTGTAGGGAATCGCACACATGAGAAAGCGGTTGCCTTCGCGGAAAAGTACGGCATAGAGAAAGTCTATGGCGATTATCATGAAATGTTCCATGATGGAAATGTGGATGTTATTTATATAACAACGCCACATAACACGCATATAGATTTCCTGCGCGAAGCGCTTGCTGCGGGAAAGCATGTTTTGTGCGAAAAATCGATTACACTGAACTCTGCGGAACTGCGTGAAGCGGTGGCACTAGCTGAAAAAAACAAGTCTGTACTGGGGGAGGCTATGACGATTTATCATATGCCTCTATATAAAAAACTGAGCCGAATGTACGGCGAGGGGCACTTCGGCAAGGTAAATCTCATTCAGCTAAATTTCGGCAGCTTTAAGGAATATAATATGAAAAATAGGTTCTTCAACAAAAATCTGGCTGGTGGTGCGATGCTGGATATCGGAGTATATGCTCTTTCACTAGCAAGACTATTTTTATCATCTAAACCGGACAATATCCTGACTCAGGTTAGTTATGCACCGACGGGAGTGGATGAGAAGACAGGCATACTTATGACGAACAAACAGGGAGAAATGACGGTGGTATCATTGTCTCTGCATTCCAAACAACCAAAGCGAGCAGTTATTTCTTGCGAAAAATGCTATATAGAAATAATGGAATATCCGCGGGCCTGCAAAGCTGTGCTTGTTGACGCGGCATCGGGCGAGAAGACCTTTATTGAGGAGGGCGACAGGCGGTGCGCCCTGCAATATGAGATGGAGGATATGGAAACGGCGATAAGAGGGAACAGGCAAATCATGCGGCTTAATGATACCGTTGATGTGATGGCAATGATGTCAGAAATACGCAATGAATGGCAGCTGTATTATCCGGAAGAAACAGACGGGGAAATAGTATAAAAGTTTATAAATAGTTTTGTATTTTTTGCCAGTTGCGGACATAAACTTGGATTGTCTATGTTACCAAACCAAGTTTATGTTTTCGAAGTGCGCTCCATGGATTCATTTCGCTGGAAGAGGTGGGTTTTTTTCAAGGTACCAAAGCAAATGTGGATAAAAGCTATAAGCAGCTTGTCACGCGTTTTCTTTCTACTTTGACCATTGAGGAGGAGTCATAATATGGCTTATTACATTGCTTTACCGATTGTTGGCTTTATTGTAGGTCTATTGATCATATCCCTGGGGGGGGGAGGTGGAGCCGTTTATGTGGGAATTTTGACCACGCTTTTCAATATCCCGCCCGCCATTGCTGCGACCACTTCGCTGGCAACCACGATACCGACGACCGCCGTTGGAACGTTCAGCCATTGGAAGGCAGGAAATGTGAACTTGCGTTTCGGGCTTACCATGCTGGTCAGTGGTGCTGTAGGCTCAATGTTGGGTTCTCTGTGTTCCGGTTTTTTACCGGAAAGCCTGTATAACAAAATCACCGGACTGATTCTTTTGCTTTTGGCCATTCAGATGCTTGTCTCTTACATAAAGAAAAAACGAAAACATGGCGATACGCAGAATGTCGATCCCATGAACAAAAAATCCAATACGATTAAGGCCGTATGCTTTGGTTTATTGGGAGGAATCATGTCTGGGCTGGTTGGCCTGAGCGGCGGAGGTCCCATTATCGCAGGACTGATGATTCTCGGTTGTCAGGCACTCGAAACAGTGGGCACATCAGTGCTTGTCCTTTTCGGAATCGCCGTGACCGGATTTCTTACGCACCTCGGCATTGGAACAATCGACTGGCAGCTCGTCGGGCTCCTAACGATCGGCACAGTCTGTGGTGCTTTTGTTGGTCCGTTTCTTCTCAAACGAATCAACAAACAAAAACTGGAAAAGGTTCTTCAGCCAGTTCTTTTCCTCATGATCGTGACCATGGGCAGTATGGAAATGTTCAAATAGCATCAGATCTCGCTAAACAGATTCTTGTGCAAATTCGGAGTATCGGTATTAGCCAAGTGATATTCACGCATTTTTTGACTCACGGGAGTGCAGACGTTTTCTTGCACTAGTCCGTATAGAGAAGCTGGCTGCGGTTGATCGTGTTTGATCCGGCTGATCTTGTGGCAGGGCTTTTTGCTGTTGTTGTGGCGGTAGTGGAATTTTTGTGCGCTGTTGAAACCAGTGCCGTCCCCATGATGGTCGTCACCATAAAAGGCGAAAGAAGTAACGTTGCTAATTTTGGGGGCTATTAATAATAGTCTACAGATAAGGTCTTTTATTAATCAAGCTGGGATAAAAGAGTCTCTTGGCTATTTAAGCCCGATGGAATATCGACAAAAATTAGGATTGATCGTATAACGATAATCCAACTTTTTGTCCGCACTCCCGTTTATAAATCCAAGCAAATGAACGGCAGCTATGGTAGTTTTCATGTTTAGTTTTTTAATAAGTTCTCGAATTCTTTTTCCCTTTTATATTAATAGTTTTTTAGCAGTATAGTACCAGTTTCAAGATTGAAAAGTACCTTGTTTATATAAATTATACCATTCATCAACTTTATTTTTTCCACCAAGCATATTTAAAGCAAGTAAAATTTCCCGGACGAATTCTAGCGGAGCAGTTCCATTAGCTGTAATTATATTATTATCATAAATAGCCTGCTTTTCTTTAAATAACCATTCACCATTATATTTTGGAGCTTTTTCTTTTAAGTGTGAAAGGGAATTGCCAGTATGTGAAATATTATCAAGATAGCCATTATCTGCCATGAATGTTGCACCATCACAAATTGCACCGACAAGTATTTTATTTTCTAAAAAATAATTGATAAATGTTGTTATTTTTTTACTAATCGATGAATTATATAATGACAAATCATATCCTTTTATTAAATGTTCTGTCCCCCAGCCTGTACCGCCTATTAATAGCAAGGCTGCACAGCTACCAAAATCTTCAAAAGTATCAATAGAATAATCTATGTTAGTGAAAAAATTGCCTTGCGAAATAACAGGTGCCTTACTTACTGAAATTGTGTGTACAGCGTATCCCTCATCCGGTTTGTTTAATTTTGCACTTGCAAAACCACTTTCCCAATCTGCATAACCATCTAGTATAAAAAACAAAATATTATTCATTATAGAATCCTTTCATAGCATAATAGTAATATAGTCAAACCTTTTGGCTGAACATTTTTTTTTCTGTATTTAACAATATCGAAAAGCTCGCACAATTTTTTACAACAAAATCCCCCCGGTATTATAATAGCTATCTATTATACCAGTTTATTGAATTCTGCCCATTTTTCACCATGCTTTATTATTAAAAATATAATATTTCTCAATTATCTAATACTTTCTCTACTGAATCAAATTTCTAAATTTATGCGCTATGTGTTATAATATATAAAATTTAATGACAAGAGGGCAAGTGATAATAGTGGGATGGCTCATAGCTTTAGATCATAATACAGTATTTTGGGTGCAAAATAATCTAGTCAACAGCATGATTACCCCTTTTATGAAAAATTTATCTTGGTTGGGAAATACAGGAAGGATATGGATCTTTTTAGGTGTCATCTTGTTATGTATAAGAAAATATCGGCGTACGGGAATAGCTGTTTTCATTGCCCTGCTTTTTAGCTTGATTATAGGTGATGATTTATTGAAACATACCGTTATGCGGTCAAGGCCTTGCATTGATTATCCATGGGTATCCTTACATTTACACATGCCCGCAACTAACAACTATTCATTTCCTTCCGCACATGCATTTTCATCTTTTGCAGCTGCATCCGCTATGATAAAAGGAATAAGAAGCCGCTGGGTTTTACTGACGATTGTACTGGCAAGTGGGATAGCATTTTCACGGGTATATCTTTTTATGCATTATCCAAGTGATGTGTTAGCTGGAGCCTTTTTGGGAATCGCATCGGGAGTGGCTGCGTGGTATCTGTCAGGAAAATTATTTCTGTGCCATAAAAAAGTTAATTAATTGGGGTTTCTGAATAATAGCATATTTGTAAGGTAATTGCTTCGATTTTCATGTCACATAATAAAGTTCACAAAAGAGAATAGGAAAAACCATCGATAACTCCGAAACGAGCAAGTAACCAAGCAAACCCAAAAGAAGTTGAAAACCGATGACCTACTCCCATTCTAACCTATCGTTGGAAAAAATGCCATTACAATTATCCGTATCACTAAAAGACTTAAAAATGAAGCTATAGTGGCCCCATAAAGTTAGACCAAACCGCAGTGGGATTTATTGCTACTGCGGTTTTTATTTCGAACAGTCAAAAAATACCCCCATAAGTTAGATTAATTCCAGGTCTAACTTATGGGGGTGAATAATTATTTAGCCAAATGTTATTTATTTTAAGATATGTTTAAAGCTTAAAAATAAGGCTGCCAGTGAAGTTTAAATCATCTTCATGCGATAAGCCCCTCGGATTAGTTTAACTAGTGATTAAAGATAGGAACCGTATGAATGAGAGATTCACATACGGTTATAATAGCTTACAGATGAAATTCGTATGGGCTACTCGATATTCATATCCAGCTTTTCAAGAACCCCGTGAACTATTCAAAGTGAAAACCACTAACTTTGCAGGGTAGCGGTAAAATCGGTAACTATTTGTAAAATTTGCCATTATTAAAAATGCCAAAACTAAATACATACTATTATTTATATTCTATTATGCATAAGCGATTTCCTTGTAATATTAATTTTTTTAATTAATATTACTTTCTTATCAATTCTGTTTTACTTTAAAGTACATATATTTTTTATCACTTCCCTGCAAAATTTGTTATTTTTATATATGCAAATATTTAAAAAATAATAGGAGTGGTTTTTTTGAATTTATTTAATAGGCTTAAAGTAGCCCAGAAACTGATTTTACTTATTTCAGTTTTACTTATTGCTATAGGATGCACAGGTATAGTCGGTTATTGTTTTTTATCGAAAATGCATAGTGACATGTATGTTATGTATCATGAGAAACTTTTGGCAGTAAAACTTTCTACCGAAAATAAAGCTGCAGCTCAAAAAATTGAAACCGATATACACGCACTAATGTTGACAAACGATAAAACTGAAAATGCAAATTTAATAAATGAAATTGAAGAACAAGACAAACTGTTCCAAGATAATATGACACAGTATGGACAGCTTCCGCTTGACGCCAAAGCCGCTGCAACCGTGAAAGAAATCAAAGCTGATTTACAGCAGTATCAAACCGTCCGTAAAAATGTGGTATCATTGGCCGCAGAAAATAAAAATGCCGATGCTTATGCGCTCTATAACAGCCAGGGAAAGGCTTTAGCTCAAAATTTTGCTAAGAATTTGAACAATTTAGCCACCGATACCGTTAACGATGCCAATAACGTGAATAAACAAAATAGACAGGATTTTATTAATGCTAATATAATATTTATAGCCATTATAATTTTATCACTTATCATAGGGGCTTTACTTGGCTGGCTCATTACCAAACAGATAAGTTCCCGTCTTAAAGGAATCGTAAGCTATTTGCAAATAATTGCCAAAGGAGATTTTTCAGCGAAAATATCTCAAGAATACATATTAGATAAAAGTGAATTTGGATATGTAGCCAAAGCTGTAAATGATATGTCCAACAATATTCGTTTATTGCTAACTGAGTCATTACATACAGTGGAACAACTTTCTGCTTCCTCTCAAGAATTAACTGCAAGCTCAGAACAATCAGCTCAAGCTTCCAATCAAGTTGCTGGCTCAATTACACATATTGCTCAAGTGGCGGAAACTCAACTTGTTCTGTCTAATAAGACCACAAACATTGTTCAGCAAATATCTGCAGCAATAGAACAAGTCACTGCTAATTCACAAACAATGGCTGAATCGGCAGAAAAAACCTTTGAAACAGCCAATACCGGAGAAAAAAATATTGATCATGCTGTGCATCAAATAAAAGTAATTGAAGAAAAAACCAATGATACTTTGGCTGTAATAAATGATTTAGAGGAAAAATCAAAACAAATCGGCCAAATTATTGATGTTATATCCAGTATATCCGGTCAAACAAACTTGCTTGCATTAAACGCCGCCATCGAAGCTGCAAGGGCCGGAGAAGCGGGAAAGGGTTTTGCTGTTGTCGCCGATGAGGTCAGAAAACTTGCGGAACAATCGCAAAATGCAACCACGCAAATAACTGATCTCATTAATGAAGTTCAGCAAAAAACTGTTAATGCCGTTAATTTTATGTCTGACAACAAAAAGCAAGTTGATACTGGAACTAGTGTTGTTACTGCCGCTGGTGACAGTTTTGGACAAATACTCATAATGATCCGTGATATGACTCATCAAATACGTGAAATCTCAGCGGCTATAGAAGAAGTAACCGGTCATACACAAAACGTTGTTGATTCTGTTCAGAATATAGATAAAGAAACTAAAAAAGCCTCAAATGAGGCGCAAAACATATCTGCTGCTGCCGAAGAACAATCAGCGTCCAGTGAGGAAATTGCTTCAGCCAGCCAAGGTTTGTCAAAATTGGCTGTTGCATTGCAGACTAATATAAACAAATTCAAAATTTAATTGCAATCAATTTTTAACGTTCATATATAGCAGATACTCCCAGGCAGCGTAGTAAGTATAGATGGAATGAGTGCCAGAAAATTTACCTGACATGAAGAAAAGTGTTATCAGTGCCTTAAGACACGTTTTCAGTATATTATTTCTTTATTTAATTACAGATGAAACGTATATTGAAAAAAAGTTATAAAAATATTATTTTTTGCTTTTTTATCAATTAAAATTAAAATCAGGCTGTCTATAGTAGACAGCCTGATTTTAATTTTAAAACGAGGGAGTAATTAATTGTTATGCAAATCAACGAAAAAATGTCTTTAGGTGATTATATGTTAAACTGGTATATGTTATACAAATATCAACATCATGCAGAAACAACTCGCAATGTGCAGCTTGTATATATTAATGTACATATTAGGCCATCTAGATTAGGTCATATTGCTTTATCTGAAATAAGAACTATTGATATTCAAAAATTTTTAAATCAACTTTTAATTAACGGAAATAAAAGCCATCTAAAAAATAATAAATCAACAGGAAAAGGACTTGGTGAATGGGCTGTAAAAAAAATACGTGCATTAATAATAAGTGCGTTGAAACAGGCAGCTAAAGAACATTTGATTAACAGTAATTATGCCGAAGACACCGAACCAATTCCGATACCAATTACACAACATTATATTTTTTCAGTGAAACAACAGCAATTATTCTTTAGAGATTTAGAAAAAACCAAATATAGATATATATTAATGTTTAAATTATACTTTATCACTGGGGCGAGACGATCAGAGATTGCTGGGTTAACATGGGAAAATGTTCTTTGGGAACAAAACTGTATCAATATATGTAATGCGGTTGTATTAGTAAATAATAAGCCCTTTATAAAAAAAATTCCTAAAACTCGTGCATCTATACGTACACAGCCATTACCTATACCAATTATGCAAGAATTACGGCAGTGGAAAAAATTACAATTAAAAGAAGCTAAAACTTATGGTTTAAAATGGAAAAATTATAAAAATCAACTTGTTTTTGTAAAAAATGATGGTGATATTTATAATCCAAATAATTTATTACAATGTTTGAAAAAACGTTTAAAAAAATTAGGATTGCCTGAAAAATTGACAATCCATAAAATTCGACATACAGTTGCGACTAATTTATTCCATAATAATGTGCCTATTAGCGAGGTACAGAGCATAGGCGGGTGGGCTTCTCCAGTAGTCCCACTGCAAATATATAGTCATAGCATTTCAAAAGAAAAACGTAAAGCGATAAATGATTTATATAAGAAGACTTTTAAATTATAAATAATATAACCATATTATGGCAATAGTGATACATTTTTCGGGCCTATGAATGAGAGTCTGTAAATAATACCCACCCCTTTTCATCATTGTTCTCCATTATAATGCAGCACTCATTAAATATTATGCATGGGTAATCTGTGATAATTGCCCATGTTCCAAATGAAACACCTGATCAGCACGATTTGCTAAGGCATAATCATGCGTTACTATAACAAC
Organism: Pectinatus frisingensis; assembly: GCF_015732285.1. GTDB lineage: Bacteria > Bacillota > Negativicutes > Selenomonadales > Selenomonadaceae > Pectinatus > Pectinatus frisingensis. The sequence continues at coordinate 134,254 of NZ_WIQU01000016.1, read as the reverse complement.
AGACATTCCATCATTACGTATCTGTAAAAAATATTCAGCTACAGTTTCCGCCAACGACGGATCAAGATCATTTGTTGGTTCATCTGCTAAAATAATACTTGGTCTAAGCAGTAATGCTCTTGCCAGTGAAACGCGCCGCAACTGACCAACGCTAAGTTCCTGTGGTTTGTAATTCAAACGATTTGACATGCCAAATTTTTTCAATAAAAACTTGGCTCTCTTTATAACATCATCTTCAGTTTTGGCAAAACGCGCCGGGACAAGCACATTTTCCAGAACTGATAATGATCCGATCAATCTTGCTCGTTGAAACACAAAGCCAAAATATTTTCCTCTAAGCTTAGCCTGCTCACTAAGCTGTAGTTTATTCACTGCTATTCCATTAGCAAACAGCTCTCCTGAACTTGGCTGCTGCAAAAGTCCCATAATTGACAATAAAGTAGTCTTTCCAACACCTGAGTCCCCAGTAATGGCAATAATGTGCTTCTTCAATAAAGATAGTGATATTCCGTTTAATATTGTATTCCCGGCATAATTTTTTTTTACATCACGAAGTTCAAATAATTCAGCCATAATCAGTCTCCTTAATCAAATTCACCGCGAGTCATAATAGTGCTCGGTTCAATATGACTACCTTGATAAGCAGGTATCCATGCAGCTAAAGCTCCAATACAGGAAAAAACGACAAGCATTGCCAAAGACAATATAGTGAAAAAAATACCAGATGGATTAACAAATGGAAATGACTGATGAGCCTTGAGCAACTGTAATCCTGTCCAGTATAATCCTCCTCCTGCAAATAAACCGATTACAACTCCTGCTAAAACAACACATATTGCCTCGCTGATGACAATTACAGCTATATCACGTGCCCATGCCCCTAATGCCAGATATAATCCCCATTCAGTCTGACGCTCCCAAGTCAATGTGTAGAATCGCGAAAACAATTGGAATATCGATAATAAAACAATCAAAATACCTGTACCGCCTAATAGGTATAGCAAAAGATTGAATTGATCATTAATATGCTTTTTTACTTCTGAAGCCACAATAGGATGGACATAGCCTGTTTCTTGAATTTTTTCTACAATATTTTCCAAATTTGCTCCTTCAGTAGTTTTTACCATTACAGCTGAAATCAATTTATCAGTTGGCCCCACATCTTTTAATGCTATTTTCAGCTGTGGATTACTGGTAACTAGATTTCTTGCTTCATCTATATTTGTTAATATAGAGTAATCCATGCTCGTGCCTGTTTCTTCCAGTACAGCTGCTATCTTAAACATTTGTCCTAAAATACTTATTTTATCGCCAAAAATGTTTTGAACTTTAGCTCCAATAATTACTTCATCAGACTGAAGCCCATCAGGACGAACTGATTTTAACCAAGGTGATATGATCCAATCACTTGATGGGTCATAACCGATAAGGCGAATACTGTCGCCCACAGAGCAGCAGTCAGCCGTTAATGTATGGGTAAAGAACTGCGATGTTGCATTGCTGACACCCGGTATTTTTCGTATTGTATCTGTTATATTTTCAGGCATATATATATTAACTGGTGCACCGCTAAACAATATCAAACTGGGTTCCTCCATGACCGCATTCCCAGGTACTACAACAATATCAGCTCCCATGCGCTGCCTTGATAAGTCCATGCCTTTGGAAACACCGGAAAATATTGGTATAATACAAAATACAATCCCTACACCAATAGCAATAGAAAAAACAATTGCCATATTTTGCAGCTTACGATGCAGGAGACTTTGCCAAATCAGAAATGCCATAGTTATCATCCCTCTCCTTGAGATGTTTTTTGTTTAGAAAGCAAGAAAACCTGAATTATACCGACCAAAACAAGGAGAATACCAAGGCAAATCGTAATGGCTGTTGTCCTATGACATGCTGAAGCCGGATGAATACAAATGCCAATGACCCATGATTGAGGTAAAAGAATAACAATAATACCTAGAAGCGAGATAATAAAGCTTGCTAATTTCTTTGCTTCCAGTGTATGTAATACAAATAGGCTAAAAGAAATAATAACTGCTAAAAGACCAACTAAAAATTCTGCCTGATATGTATAATGGCAACGCATCGGATTCATGCCACCTGCCAAATCTGTGCATATTGGCACTATTCTTGGCAAAAACAGCAAAACAATACTGACTATCAAAGAAATCCATGCTAATGGTTTATAAAGTTTCATTTTCTCATTTCCTTATATACGCCAAAATTTATCATTAAGTGCTATATAATTTTTTGTATCATTTATTCTTAGAAAAGAACATTTTTCTTGTGGTCCTATTTTAGGTTTTGCACCATTAAATGGTGCCCTGTTTACACCACTGTATAGTGTTATAATTCCTATGATAAATACAATAAAGGCCAACAAAAGGAACTTATTGAAATTCATTATTAATGCGCACCTCCTAAATACAAACAACCTGTTGATATCAGCGCTGCTAATGAAAGCCATCCTCCATATCCCATTTCTATTTCCTTTCTTATAAAACAAACCCACTCAACAAAATCTCTATATAATCTTATGCAAATGCCTTATTAAATGCCTGTGTCAAATCTTCTATCAAATCTTTTGGATCTTCAAGTCCAAGCGAAAGGCGGATCAGATTTTCAGGAATGTCTGCTGTTATTTTCTCATTTGGCTCTAATTCGCCATGAGTGGTCTGTGGTGAATTTACCAGTAATGAACGAACATCACCTATATTTACGTGATAATGAAATAAAGCTATGCTGTTGATAAATTTTTCGCGCTGCAGCTGTGTCCCTTTAAATCCAAATGCTAATAAACCGCCTACACCTCTGGGAAAATATTTTTCGGCTAATTTTTTGTGCGGACTGTCCTTTAATGAAGCATAGCGTACCCATTCGACATGTTTATTTTCAACTAAAAAGCTGGCAATCTTTTCGGCATTTTTAGTCTGTTTGGCTACACGTTCTGATAGTGTTTCTAAACCAATTAAAACTAAATAGGCATCAAATGCAGATAACACTGATCCAAGATATGCCAAATAATGCCGTCTGATTTGGAAGCACAGCGGTGCATCAGGAAATACTTCCAGAAAACTTCTTGGCTTATTGTCTGCATCGCGTAATGTCCAATATTTTTTGGAGAACTGAGGAAATTTACCATTATTCCAATCAAATCTGTCGCTTTATGCAATCAAGCCTGCAATGACATTGCCATGTCCGCTGAGTGCCTTGGTAGCGGAATAAACAACGATATCAGCCCCATGCTTCAATGGATTGAATAAATATGGAGTAGCTACAGTATTATCAACCACCAATGGAATACCATTATGATGCGCTACATCAGCTATAGCTTCTACATCCAATAAAAATCCATTAGGATTGCTGATGCTTTCTATAAATATAGCCTTAGTATCCGGTTTAATTTCTTTTTCCAGTTCAGATGGTACGTCTATGTTTTTGGCAGTATCTATACGTATATTAAAACAAGGAAATGTCTTTTTAAAATTATCAACTGTACCACCATATAGATATGGTGTCGTCAATATAGCTCCTCCGCCTTCGGTCAAGCTGAGCAGTGTATAGCTTATCGCTGACATACCGGAGCTGACTGCCAATGCAGCAGAAGCCCCATCCAAAACCTTTATTCGTTCTTCCAGAATTGCTGCTGTTTGATTGCCGACACGTGCATAAACGCAGCCCAGTTCTTTGAATGTAAATAAGTCCTTAGCATTCTGAACACTTTTAAAATCATAAGCGGCAGTCTGGTAAATTGGCGGAGAAACAGCATAATTATGCTCATCGGCATTATACCCCGCATGTATCTGTGCAGTATCAAAACCATAATCTTTCGTACTCAAATCAATCACCCCTCGCATAAAATAATGACCTATTTATATGTAGATAATACGGAATTAAAGATGTCCTCCATAATTCTAAGTCCGCCATGAAACCCGACATAACCGGTAGTCAGGACTAAACGATATGGCGATGGCACTGATGCCGAGAGAAAATCATATTTTTTCTCTTTGGCCAGCTGTTTATCCCAGCCACTGCCAATTATAAGTCCCCTGCCTTGGTGTGAAATACCGCGGATAATATCCTGAACCTTACCTGCATCAGGCTCAAAGGTCAAAGAAATATTTTTTTTGTTCGATGTAGTTTTCAAATCTTCTTTAATTGCCTGCTGAAATTTTTCTGGTGTATTATCAACTATGAATTGCTCCTTTGGAACAATTCCTGTTTCATGTAAAAGAAATTTTGACAGCCCGACAACATATCCGGCATCATGGATTATGTGCACATGATTTGGCAGTCCATAACGAAACTCCAACAAAAATGTTGCTAAATTATCCACTTCCTCATAATAAGCAGCACTTTCGTGTTTTATAAATCCAGCTGCATTGTCATAATCAATTGCTATTTCCAAATGCTTTGCAAAATCTAATACACCATGCAAAAACTTTTCTGTTTCATTTGCCCCTATAGGAAGATGTGGAAATTTAAAAAATGGCTGTCCATATACTGCCTCAAGATGTTCAACAATTTCTTGTCCATACCACGGTGATACCAATATATTGAAATTTGCCCGCGGTATCTGTTGCCATTCAGTGACACCGCCTGATTCAGGACCAAACAGTATATGTACTTTAAATCCAAGATTTTCCAATAAATATTTATATGTTCTCAAATTTTCTTTCCAAAATTGATCTTGATAAGGTATTGAGGCAAATAAATTTACTGCATTTTTTTCACTGCGTATAGAATTATCCTTAATAAAAAGCTGCACATATTGATCTATAATCGCATTTACAACTTCACTATGCGCAACAAAATTATTGCATTTAAAACCTGTAGTTTCGACTGTTACCAATGGTTTACCAATTGCACGAAACTCTTTAGCAAGGCTTTCAACATCGTCACCGACGATACCGGCGGTACAGCCGGTAAAAACTACCTGCAGGGCACTCTCCAATACCTTATACGAATTTTCAATGTTCAGGCGCAGCTTATCAATTCCGCCAAAAACGACCTCCTGCTCACTAAAATTAGTACATGGAACCGTACTTCCTCCTGCATATCCGGTTGAACGTTCGAAAAATCCCCGCACCATCATGCCGCAGCCTGGTCCTGAATGCAAAATCGGTAGTGCCTTGGGAATAGCTACTACACTTTGCATAGCTCCGATTGCACATGTATACCGTTCCTGCTCTATTATCTTTGACATCCTTCTCCGCCTTTCAAAAATTTATATGGCGACTGTTTTAACCACCATTTTGTGTAAGGATTTATCGAATGTTGTGCAAGATTTTTCACAAATTCATCATTTTCCATAACTTCTATAAGCCGTTCTCCATATTTTACAATGCCTTCGTAGCCCATACTGAAATGCTCATCACCGATAAGCAGTGATGGGATGCCAAATTTAGCCCCCCATAATGTCATTCCACCATGTCTGGCCAAAAGAACATCCGGATGCAAATGATTAAGCATATTTACCAATTCAAATTCCTGTTTATCACAGACATCATAATTTGGTACATCGCCGTAATCACGTATACTTTGCGCCAGACCATCAGACACTTCAGTATTACTGTCATATATTGGGTCATGGTGGAATATTGCAGCGCCTATAACCCGCAGTCCAAGTTCACGTAAAACAGAAAGCAGTGCATGTCCATGCGCAGCTCCTGCTGTTACATAAGCAGTTTTTCCCCTCAATTTAGTTCGAAGCTGTTCGATTTTCGGCAGATAAACTGCTTTTTTTTCAGCAATAAGCTGCTCCACTTCTTTTTCTTTCCCCAATAGTTTACCAAGTTCCCGGAACCAGCGATCAGTCTGTGCTATACCATAAGGCGGTGGTGTTTTTATTTCTGTAACACCAAACTCCTGTTCCAAAGCTGCACCCAAATATGAACCCAGCGTCTGACATGCCTGTATCGTAGCTATAGCTTCTGATGAATGTGACAAAATTTCTACAGTTGAATAAGGAGTTATATAATTTGGTTTTGCACCAAGCACTGCCAGCCATTCCGAAAAAATGTCACTTCCCCAAAAATTAATAACATTGATCATGTCTTTTTTATGTTCCTGTGCCGGTTTTATTAATTTGCGGGCAATACCATGATAGCCGGCATCAAAACCGCTCGTCCATACTGTGGAACGGAATCCTTCACAGAAAATTGCTACTATTGGTATACTAAGCTCTGCTTCAGCATCATTTACCACACTTTCAATATCATCACCAATGATACCGGTAGCACATGTTGATAACACAAAAATAACATTGGCTTGTGTACGGTTATGCACTTGCCGAATCGCTGCCGCAAGCTTTTCTGTGCCGCCATAAACAGTATCCTTTTCGCTTATATTGGTAGAAAATATCCTGCGCTGTGTGGGATTTGCGACATTTCGCAAAGGGGCATTGACCCTGTAAGTAAAGGCAAATTCATGCAGACATGATGCACACCCTACCGGACCATGACAGATAACAGCCGCATCCTGTATCAAAGCCACCATGCATGTAGCTTTGCTTATGGAACAATCAAGGCATTGGCTGAAAGAACGACCTTTATCGCACATTTTACCGCGGCACGAGTTTTTTACTAAGGTTTCAGCATTGCCATGGAATTCTGTTATAGAACCGAGACGAATTTCTCTGACAGCAACTTCTGGTATATTTAAATCTATCTTTTTCATGTTGATCTCCTATTACCATCGGACAAAATACTGATATATATTTCAAATATATTCATGCTGATTTACTGATTATTGTGGTGAATATCTTTTCCAGTAAGCTAAGCGCGCCGCGATATCCAATATACTTTTTATTTAAGACCACTTCATATGATGCAGGGAAGCCGACTTCCACAATACTTCCGCCTAATTTTTTAGTAGTATCGCGTTCCCATGTTGTACCAAAAATAATTGGCGGCTTGTGTCCATAATTTAAATGTTGCAGCAAATCGTTGATTCTGTAGCCATCTTCCAAAAATGATACTTCCGCAGAAACATCACTATCCAGGTTTTTATACTCACTGCGTATTTTATCTCGATATATCTGTGGTGGATTATCAGTTATAATCTGTTTTACCGGCAGTAATCCTAATTGAGTAACCAAAAATTTATTCAATGCCAGATTATACGTACTATCACCAATCACAGCATATGAGGAAGGCAGCCCCCACCAATATTCGGCATAAAAATCAGTAAAATGCTCCAGATAGTAGTAGTATTCTCTTTCTTCTGTCGTAATAAATTCATCTGCCTGTTTAGAATCTATGCCGGCAAATGCCACTACTTTATGCAAGAATTCAGCCGTCTGACCTGCACCTATTGGTAAAACAGGCAAATGCAGATATGGTTGACCATATTTATCCTGAAGATGCTGTGCTATGGACAGCCCCAGCCAAGGGGAGACGACTAAATTAAATTGTGCTTCCGGTATTCGTTTCCATTCTTCAATTCCACCCGAACCATTGCCAAATAAAATATTTACCTGAAATCCTGCTCCTTCAAGGATTCTCTTTAATTCATTAAAATCACCCCGCCAAAAGGTATTTTGAAACGGCAGCTCTGACCATACATTTATAAGTCCTTTTTGTCGTTTTACATTTTTGGCAGCATATTTATCGACAAATTGATCTATTATAGCTTTTACAACAATTTCATGTCCAATAAAATTATTCCCTTTAAAGCCGCCTGTTTCCGCATTCACAATAGGAACGCCCTGTTTCTGGAACTCTTCCACGACGGCGCCGACATCATCACCCACTAATTCACCAATGCAGCCATTCAAAACAACGAACAAATCAGCTTTAATTATTTTTAAAGTGGCTTCGATTAATTCCTGTAGCCTTTTTGCCCCACCAAAAATAACATCTTCCTCCTGTAAATTGGTACTTGGTATTACAGCCCCGCCTGAGCGACCGCCACCTTGAAAACCATTATAAAAGTCCAGGCTCATATATTGTTTATCTACACACCCCGGACCGCAGTGAGCAATAGGCATCGCACCAGGAATGGCAACTACAGAATGAAAAGCTCCAAGGGCGCAGCCGTACCTTACCTGATTAATCGAACCTGAATCGATATTTTCACATGTACTCATTTTTACCTCACAATTATAAATATATTTTTTATCTTGCTAATATATATGCATCCTCTTGTTTTAACCACCAATCAGTATATGGAAGCGTTACATGCTTTTTTATGCTGTCATGATATTTTTTGCGGGCTAAAATATCTAAAATTGTTTCTCCTAAATTGATAATACCTTGATAACCAATAGCTATATGTTCATCACCTAATGGAGCTGCCGGTATACCGAGCCTTGACGCTAAAGGTGCCAGTCCATTGTGGCGGATCAGCATAAAATCCGGATGCACTTTTTGCAGAAAAGCGTACAATTGATACTGTTGACGATTGCTGACGTGAAAATTTTCTACATTACCGTAATGTTTTAATAAATGTCCTAATGAATCTTCCTGTTCATCTCCGCTGTCATAAACAGGGTCATGATGAAAAACCAGTGAGCCATTTACTTTTACTTCCAATTCTCTCAGTACTTGAATGAGTCCATGTGAATATGCTGAACCCGTAGCCACATATCCTTTTACGCCCTTTAATTTTTTCTTTAATTCTGCAATACGCGGGTGGACCCTGGCGTGTTCCGCTTTGATATATTTTTCGGCCAGTTCTTCTCTGTGAGTAATCCGCGCCAATTCTCTCAGCCATGCATCCGTCCCGGCAAATCCGTATGGCATAGGTGCCTTAACTTCAGGAACACCAAAATGTTCTTCAAGAGCCGCAGCCAAATATGACGATAAAGTATAACAAAATCCGACCGTTGCTGCAGCTTCAGACATTCTTGCCAGATCATCAACAGAAGCTAAATCAATCACGTAGTTCACTCTTAGATTCAGATTGGCCAACATTGGTGTAAATACATCAGAACCCCAAAGATTTATGACATTAACTAAATCTTCCTGTTTATGTGGATGGTTATTGACTATTTGACGCAAAATGCCATGCTGTGTAGCATCAAAGCCTGTACTCCAATGCTTTGAACGAAATCCCTCACAAGCCATCGGTATTACCGGAATATTCAGCTCTTCCTGTTTTTCTCTGGCAATACTGTCTACATCTTCACCAATGATGCCAGTAGCACAGGATGTAGCGATAAATATGGCTTTAGGCTTATAACGTGTCCATGCATCATCAATTGCCATGCGCAGTTTATCAGCAGCACCGAAAACTACATCGTCCTCACTAAGATTGGTATTTATTATCCGGATGTTTTCTACTTTATGTCCGCGCATCGCAAGTCCATTGCGATAAATGGAATTGTATGGTACTTGTCCGGCACCGCAGCCTATCGGTGCATGCTGGATCAAAACAGCATCACGAACATTACCTGCCTGGCATTCGACCATCTGCTCACTGCATACTGATCCCTGCGAAAATGGTCCCCGCAACTCACATAACTTGCAGGCAGCATTTCTGTCACAGCCTGCCCTGCCAATAAAATCCGATTGACGATGCAGTTCATCTATATCGCCATCCCAAGCAATGATTGTGCCTAAGCGCTGTTCACGAGGCTGCACTTCCGGCATGTCAAGATTAATTTTTTCTTTCATAAATTAAAAAAGCCTCCTATCTGATTACGCTGCTGGAATAATTCAGCTATCACAATTAAATTTTATAATTCATTTATCCCGATTAATCTAATATCAGCAAAAAATAATATTTTAAGTATTTTACCCATAATTTGACATCCTTTTTGTCCTATGGAGAAATTTATTATCTCTTTCCCATTGATGGCCACTACATTATTGCCATGTTCATTCAACTTATTAACTTCTATTGTAAAAACCGGGTTATTCTCACTGTAAAAGCTAATTACCCCCATGAATTTGGTATTATTTATTGTTTTTAATAACCTAAATTTTTTAAGCCATTTCCCCAGATTATGGATTTCAATAAATGTCAAAAATATCATCACCTATCCGTATATCTTTTTGCTGAAGTAACGATCACCACGGTCAGGAAATATAACTGCAATATTGCCTTTATCGATTTGTTTAGTTAACTTCAATACAGCTGACAACGCTGCCCCTGATGATGTCCCTACAAATATACCTTCATGTTTGGCCAGTAGCTGCACTCCGTCCAAAGCTTCCTGATCAGAAATTTTGATAACCTTGTCAACAAGCTTTAAATCCATTGTTGCCGGTACAAAATCATTTCCTATTCCTTCAATGTCATAATCACTGTGTTCACCGCCGCCAAGTGTCGACCCAATAGGATCTGCCAGTATTCCTTTTATCTCAGGTTTCTTCTCTTTTAAATAACGTGCAGACCCTGTATATGTGCCTCCGCTGCCGGCACCAGCTACAAAATAATCTATTTCCCCGTCCAAATCATTATAAATTTCTACACCGGTCGTTTCATAATGAGTCCGCGTATTATCCAGATTATCAAATTGATTAAAGGAAACGGCATTTGATATAGTTGATTTTATTTCAAATGCTGTTTCTTTTGCTCCAAGCATTCCACCTTCACGCGGCGTATTTATGATCTCTGCCCCAAGTGCTCTCATCAGGCATTGTTTTTCGACAGAAAACTTTTCAGGCACTACAAATATGACCTTATATCCTTTATTTAATGCTGCAAGCGCTATCCCAATACCGGTGTTTCCTGCTGTTGCTTCTATGATCGTAGCTCCGGGTTTTATATCTCCTCTTTTTTCCATAGCGTTCAGCATAAACACTCCGATACGATCCTTTACACTGCCGCCTGGATTATAAAACTCCAGCTTGGCAAAAACGTTGATATTGGGAGGCAGACCTATATTATTCAGCTTAAGAAGCGGTGTTTTTCCTATCAATGAATGAATTCCATTATAGTATTTCATCACTATTCCCCCGCTTTCTTAGCTGCCTGTTCTATATCTGCAGCCAGATCATCATAATTTTCAATACCAACCGACAAGCGAAGCAATTTATCTGTGATGCCAATACGCTTTCGTATTTCCGGCGGTATAGCTGCGTGTGTCATTGATGACGGCTGGCAAATAAGTGATTCAACTCCACCAAGGCTTTCTGCAAGTGTTATTATTTTTAAATTATCTAAAAATGCTTCATAGTTATATCCTTCTTTTATTTCAAAGGAAAGCATGCCGCCTGCACCATCAGCCTGTTCAAGCTGAGTCTTATATCCGGGATGATCCGGCAGTCCAGGATAGTACACTTTTGTTACCCAGTCTTGTGTTTGCAGCCATTTGGCAAGCTTTCCTGCATTTTCCTGATGACGTTCTATCCTCACGCCCAGTGTCTTTATACCTCTTATGAGCAAAAACGAATCATTGGGTGATAAAATTCCCCCTGTAGAATTTTGGATAAAATATAATTTTTGTGCCAACTCTTCATCATTTACCACTACTATTCCAGCGATAAGATCACTATGACCTCCCAAATATTTCGTAGCACTATGCAGTACTATATCTGCTCCCAGTGTTAATGGTCTCTGCAGATATGGTGACATAAAGGTGTTATCTACGATCGTCAGCACATTGTACTTCTTAGCTATCTTAGTTACAGCGGCTATATCCGTTACTTCCATTAAAGGGTTAGTCGGTGTTTCTATCAAAATTGCTTTAACATTTTCAGTTATATTTGTTTCTATTTCTGCAATATTTCCGGTATCAATGATTTCGTATGTTATACCGAAATGACAAAAAATTTTATCTAGAATACGAAAAGTCCCCCCATAGACATTTCTCGAAATCAAAATTTTATCACCTGTTGAGAACAGCGTAAACGCAGCGGCTATAGCTGCCATACCAGAGGCAAATGCCAATCCGTATTTACCATTTTCCAGCTGCGCGATAAGCTTTTCCAATGCTTCTCTTGTCGGATTACCTGTACGTGAATATTCATACCCGGTAGTTTTTCCCAAGTGTATTTGTTTGTAGGTAGAAGTCTGATAAATCGGCACATTTACTGCTCCCGTCTGCTTATCACCATCTATGCCTCCATGTATTAATACTGTATTGATCCCGCACATTCGATCTTTTGTCATATAAATCTTCCTTTCTAAAAAAATTTTTATTTGAATTTTATCAGTGAAGCATAATATGCCTTTTGTTTCAAGCAGTATCAATAAATTGATCTTGCTGTTGCAGGCCTGCATTTAAATACCGCCGAATATACTTCTTCGATAAGGCGTAGTCCGCCATTATAACCAACATAGGAATTATTTAAAATAACTGTTTCATCAAGCGGCAAACTGAGGTAGGCATAAAGACTACCAATATCCAGTGCAAGAAATTTTTCCCAAGAGCTGCCTAAAATAATTGAATGTCTGGTTCTATCTGACTTTTGCCGTATATCAGCTTCAACACTTCCGCCGTCATTCTCAAAAACCAATGATGTTTTTAATCTGGTATCACGTTCAGCTAAAGCATCAGTTATAACTGTCTGCCAATCTTCTTTTGGTTCATCAGTCAAATAAATGCCCTTAGGTTCAAGCCCCAGTTCATTTACCAAAAAGGAACTGACACCTGGTGCATATATACTGTCACCGACAGTATATAGATCAATTGGTAGATTATTCCAATATTCGCCGATAAAATCTGATACAGAAACTAAGTAATCATAAAAACGCTTTTCTTCTTCTTTTATAACCTTCTCAGTTCTTACAGCAGATAATCCAGCAAATACCGATATCTCACGCAAAAATCTGCTTGTTTCAGCGCCACCGACTGGCAATATAGGATATTGCAGATATGGTGTCTGATATTTCTCTTCCAAAAGCTTTACTACCTCAGTGCCAGTGGAAGGGGATACTAATAAATTGAACTGCGCATTGGGGATATCCTGCCATTCACTGACTCCCGCAGATTCGTTACCGAACAAAATATTTACCTCGAGACCTATTTTTGTTAAAATGCGCTTGATTTCTTCCAAATCTCCCCGCCAAAAGGGATCTTGGAAAGGAACTGTCGCAAACACATTTACTAAACCGCGCCGCACCTTTGGTATTACCTTTCCTACAAATTGTTCAATAATAGCTTTTATTACTATTTCATGTCCATAGTAGCTATTTCCCTTGAATCCTGCTGTTTCTGTTCCCACTACCGGATATCCTTCAGCTGCATATTTTTCAGCTATAGATTGCGAATCATCACCTACAATATCAGATGTGCATCCCGTTAATACAACAAACATGTCACCATCTAAAATTTGCAGTGCCCCTTTTATTTCTTTATCCAAACTAGATTCGCCGCCAAAAATAACTTCTTGTTCTCCCGTATTCGTAGATGATATATGGGATCCACCAGCATAACCTTCACCTTGAAATCCAGCGCCAGTAGCTGCAAAGCCAAATGATTTAGAAGCACATCCTGGTCCGGCATGGACAATAGGCATCGCACGAGGAATCGCCAATACAGTTTGCTGAGCGCTTAAAGCGCAGCCATGGCGTGGCTGTTCAATTATTGTACTCATAATTCATTACCCTCATTAATGTCAAAATTGCTAATGTCATTTTCTCTCCACCATTTGCTGTAGGGCAGTTTAGCATGTACCGCAATATTGCTGAATAATTTTTTAGCTGCCAATAATTCCAACAACCGCCGGCCAAATTTTAATACACCATCATAACCAATGCTGTAATTACCATCGCCCTCACTTAAAGTAGGTATTCCTAGCTTCATTCCAATAGGCGCCAGATTAGGATGCCGCACTATCAATATATCAGGCTTAAGATCCTGCAATAACTTGATCATGCGATATGGTTGCTTATTGCATATCGTTACATTTTTTATGTTGCCATTGCTTTTAATAAGTGCTCCCAGTGTATCGGGTTGCTGGTCAGTTTCAAAATGCAGATCATGGTGCAATGTTGTCAATCCAATTATCTTCAGGTCCAAATCTTTAGCAATATTAGCCAGATTATGGGCAAAAGCATCTCCTGATAATACATAAACTGTTTTTCCTTTTAACTGCCCTCTTAGTTTTATCAATTCCGGCAGTATCCTTATATGTTCCTTTGCAATAACTTCTTCTGCCAATTCCGACCGATCAGTATATTTTGCTATTTCCCTTATCCAGTTGTCTGTCCAGTCAATACCAAATGGGGCTGGTTCTTTAACTTCAGGTACGCCATATTGTTCCTCCAGCGCTGCGGCTATATATGTAGCCAATGTTTCACAAATATGAGCTGTGCATGCAGCTTCTGTCAATGTCTCAATTTGTTTCAATGTTGCCATTGGTATCAGATAATTTACCTTTAAATTCAATTTATGTAAAAACGGAATAAATGTGTTTGAACCTGCAAAATTAAATATATTGACCAAATCCTGATGTTTTTTTTTCGCCGGTTTAACTAATTTCCTCAAAATTGAATGATATGCTGCATCAAAACCAGTTGACCATATGTTTGATTTAAAGCCTTCACAATACACAGGAATAATCGGATAATGAAGTTTATTTTCTGCCTCCTTCGCAATGCCTTCCATATCCTCCCCAATAATTCCAGAAGCACACGAAGCCTGAATAAAAATTGTTTTTGGCTTGAACCGGTGATCAGCCTCATATATTGCCTCAAATAATTTTTTAGAAGCTCCGTAAACAGTATCTTCCTCATCAATGTTACTGCTGATCATATGCACATTATGTTCAGGCAATCCACGATCTTTAGCAACCGCACGGCCTAAAATATGACGTGACGATACTCCTATACTGCAGCCAATCGGTGCATGGCTGATCACTGCCGCATCAATAACATGATAGGTTATTGTTTCGGCGCAGCCTTCAGCACATTGACTGCACTGATTATAGTAACTGCCTGGACAATTTATCTTCCTATTTTTTGACTGTATGTCAAGGGTTTTAGCATCACCTTTATAAGAAAGAATAGAATCAAGTCTTCTTTCTCTTATTTCAACTTCATCTGTATCCTGATAAACACTCACCTAATAACCACTCCTATTAGTTATGCTGACTGGTACAAAATCTCCATATCATACCGCTTTATCTTCAACACTATTTCCTGTCGTATTTTGCTGTCCATTCTGCAGCAATTCCCATATTTGCTGCCTTAATCTGCCAAATTCAATTGATGCTCTAATACCGTCACGAGGCCGTGGCAGATCAATATTGATTACTTCTCTGACTGTGCCAGGATTAGTTGACAGCACTACTACTCTGTCAGCTAAAAAAATTGCTTCATCAATACTATGTGTAACAAAAATAATAGTCTTCTTTGTCTTCTCCCATATACGCAGCAATTCTTCCTGCAAAGTTTCCCTGGTCTGGGCATCAACTGCTGCAAAAGGTTCATCCATCAATAGCACCTCAGGATCATATGCCAATGCTCTGGCAATTGCCACGCGCTGCTTCATCCCGCCGGACAATTCATGCGGATAGCGATCCTCAAACCCATTCAAATTAACAAGATCAATGAATTGTTGACCTATTTTTGTACGTTCTTTCTTGGGTATATTTTTTATTTCCAGACCAAATTCCACATTTTTCCTGATAGTCCGCCATGGAAACAACGCATATCCTTGCAAAACAATACCGCGATCCAGCGCCGGACCAGTAATAAGCTTCCCATCCATATAGATTTCACCTGATGTCGGATGTGCCAACCCAGCAACCATATCCAAAAAAGTCGACTTTCCGCAGCCACTTGGTCCCACAATAACTAGAAATTCCTCTTTTTTTATTGTCATATTCACATTTTTCAATGCTTGAAATTCAACTAATTCATTGCTGTCCTTTTCTCTTACCTTATATATTCTGTTGATGTTTACAGCAATAATTTTATCTGTTTCGTCATTTGCAGGAACAGCATTATCAGTAAAATTCGCCATATTGTTCCACCTTCTTTCGTATTCACTAGGAAAAATCTGTTATTAATTTATATCCAGTGCCATCAAATCTTCAGATTTCACCTTACCTGCAGGAATAACACCATGATCCTCCAGATCTTTTATCCATACATCAGCCAGGCGTGGGTTCAAATCAGTCCCACCATAATAGTAATGCGTCGCTGAAACAGGAACATGTATCCAGTTTTCTGTCAGAACCCGTGCCTCTTCCGGATTTTCATTGGCCCAGGTTTCAGCCTTAGCCATTGCCTTGGCAAATTTTTTAACTATATCAGGATGCTGTTTAATAAAGTCATCATTAAAGAAATAATAAGAAAGCCCTGCTGTTGGTCCAAGACCTGCATCAAAACTGTCAGCAATTTTTATCATGCCGGCATCTTCCATAGATTTATAATAAGGTGGATGCACACCCGCCACAGTGACTAATCCCTGTTTTACTGCCTGTACGGCTTGAATGTCAGGCATCGTTACCCATTCAATTTTGTCACGTGGAACATTGTTTTTGTCAGCAATGTTATTGGCTAAAAAATCTGCGCAGATATTAGTCGATATAGTGGAAAATTTAATTTTACCCTGAATGTTATTTAAATCAGCAAAAGATTTTATACCGCTGTCTGGATTTACATACCAAACCATATGACGCATTTTAGGATCGACTTCCGGTCCAGGATCAATACCTGCAGGTACGACGGCCTTGATTGTTGCACCACCATTAATAGCTACTGCAAGTGAATTTGGATGTGTACCGCCTCCAACATCATTGTTGCCGTTCATTACTGAAGGAATTTGCTGTGCTGGCTGAGTATCGCCAGTATAAACCACCTTGAGACCCTCTTCCGCTAAAAAGCCTTTCTGATCAGCCACGATCCAAGGTGTTGAGGAACAGTCGGTCTGAGACCATGTTCTTATCGGAAACAATCCGTCATCTGCCGTAGCAGTTTGTCCATTTCCCTGAGCCTGATCACTATGATTGGCTCCATAAACTACGGCACCGATAATTGCTATCCCAACTATACCAGCCAAAATTTTTTTAAAGTTTCTATTCATATCCAGCATCACACTCCTATTTACCAGTAAAGTAAATATATTTCAATTTCAAAAATCAATACTCGGTGTCATCCGTCTGCCAAGAAAGAACATTTTTTTCAATTCTGACAAATAAATAATTTAAGGACAGCCCTAGTACCGAAATAATAAAAGTAACTGCAAACAATTTAGGAATTTGATAATTTATCTGTGCATTCCATACCATCCAGCCTAATCCCGTACTGGCACCGATCATTTCCGCTGCGATCAGCATAAAAAACGCCGTTCCACAGCTCATTTTAAGACCATGAAAAATTGGTGCCGCCGCTGCCGGTAAAATTACTTTAAAAAACAATGGCCGGCCCTGCATCCCCATTGAACGGGCTGATTTTACCAATAAAGGATCAACATTTCGTATACCGGCAATAGTATTCAATAAAATAGGCCATAAGCATACCCAGAATATAATTGCCACCTTCGATATCTCGCCAATTCCGAACAATAAAATAAATACTGGTAGCAATGCAAATGGATTAGCAGCATTCATCAGCCGCATAACCGGTGTAACGATACGCCGGAATATGGTATATGGTCCGCTTAAAAAAAACCCTAATGGAATTGCAATCACGGCAGCAAGAATAAACCCAGCTACAGCACGGAATAAACTGATACCGGCATGCTCTAAAAGCGTATTGCTTTCTAACAATTTTAAAATAGTAATTATTATTGTTGATGGAGAAGCTACAAATGTATCTTTAACGATTCCGGTATCTACTAAAATTTCCCAAAAAACAAAAAATGCTATAATAGAAATATTAGAAACCACAAATTTTTTCAGTTCTATACCAAAAGCCTTAACCTTCACCGGGGAAACTTTTGGAATTGAAAGTCCTTTTACTATAGTTTGCATAAAACTTGCCTCCTTATGACTAAAGCATCATCAAAAATTAATTAGCTTTTTCCCGCCAATATACGATAATATCCTCCAACCAATAAATAAAATAACTTAGAAGCATTCCTAAAAACGCAATTATAATACCACCGGCAAATAAACGCGGCATTAAACTGTTTGCTGTAGAATTAAGAATTATCCATCCCAAGCCAGCCTTTGCTCCGATCATTTCTGCTGCGATCAGCATTAAAAAAGCGTGTGTGGTTCCACTATGGATACCTGTAAAAATAAACGGCGTCGTACTCGGCAGTATCACTTCTTTAAAAATTCTCAATCGTCCCGCTCCCATTGATTTAGCACTTTTTATATAGAGTGGATCGACTTGTCTTACTCCTGCCACAGTGGTAAACAATACAGGCCAAAAAGCAGAACAAAAAATAATACTTATTTTTGCCGTTTCTCCTATACCGAATAGTAAAATGAAGATTGGAAACAATGCGAAAGCATTGATTTGACTACCTATTTTTAACAATGGCTGCAGGTAAGCAGCTGTTTTTGGAAAAGCCGCCAAAGAAAACCCAATAGGTACTGCTAAAACGATAGCCAAAACCACTCCAATAAACACTCGCTGCAGACTAGCCGCAATATGCAGCATCAAATGCTCTGCCAAAAACAGCTTGACAACAGCCGCAATGACTTTCGATAAAGGCGGAATGAATTGTCCGTCAATAATACCTGCTCTTGGTAAAAATTCCCACAATAATAAAAAAATAATTATGCCTAATACATCAATAAGATGATCATTAATTTTTCTTATAAATTCTTCCATAGCAAATTTCTCCCCGTCCATTGACAAATAAACAGCGCATCTTTATTCTCTGTACAAAAATATATATAAAAAATAAGGCATGGTATAAAAAACACTACCTGCCTTTCCTGCATTTATTCTATAACAAAATGTTCATATCAAAGCGGTAATGTATTTATTTTTGTACATACATTTACAATTCATAATGCAGCTGCGTTCATTTATTAACATTGTCCCAATTCGCTCACTTTCTGCCATTAACTTATATCTTGCTTAATTATTTTTAACTTTATCTATATAGCAATCTATTTATATCGCATAATTGCCTTCTATATTGTCATACAAACCATAATCCATTAAAATCTTTTCCAAATCGTCCTGTTCCAATGGTTTAGGTATTACAAAAGATTTATTTTCTTCAATTTCCTTGGCCAGTTCCCTATATTCATCAGCCTGTCTGGCATCCGACTTGTATTCAATAACTGTTTTGCGTCTTATTTCAGCATGCTGTACAATATTATCACGCGGAATAAAATGAATAAGCTGAGTTCCTAATGCTTCAGCAAAAGCCCGCAGCAATTCCGCTTCTCTGTCGACATTACGGCTGTTGCAGATTATTCCACCTAACCGTACGCCGCCCTTTACTGCATACCTTTGAATTCCTTTTGAAATATTATTAGCGGCATATAATGACATCATTTCACCGCTTGCTACTATATATATCTCTTTGGCCTTGCCTTCACGAATCGGCATGGCAAACCCACCGCAGACAACGTCGCCAAGTACATCATAAAAAACATAATCCAAATCTTCCGTATAAGCGCCCATACGTTCCAATAAGCCTATGGATGTTATAATACCACGTCCGGCGCATCCAACGCCTGGTTCCGGTCCGCCCGATTCAACGCAGCGTATATTTTTAAATCCAACTTTTACAATATTGCCGATATCAAAAGTTTGTCCTTTTTCCCGTAATGTGTCCAAAACTGTCTTTTGAGCCAATCCTCCCAATAAAAGTCTGGTTGAATCTGCTTTCGGGTCGCAGCCAACAATCATAACGTGCCTTCCTTGTTCTGCCAGTCCTGCAGTCAAGTTTTGTGTTGTTGTTGATTTACCGATACCACCTTTTCCATATATTGCAATCTGACGAATTTTTTTATCACCCATGAATTTTTATGCTCCTTTATTTTTAATTAGCCATGTGAAAATGTTTCTTTAACGGGAATTTTATCAAAATAAACTTGCTGGCTGAAATTGTTTTTTCCTGGTATGCCTACAGCATCAGCACGGCAATGCTGACAATGCCGAAAGACATCTATATATTTACCAGCTTCGCGTCTGACTGTTTCTATGTCGATACAGCTTGGCACAGAAAAAGCCTTAAGCTTATGCTGTGGAATAAGCGGTATGATATTATAAATTGCTGCACCGCATTCTGCTGCTGTCCTTGCTATATCCTTTATATGAAACCTGTTTATCTCATTTACAAGTACAGTATTTATTTTGATTGTTATTCCTGCATCTGCGGCAGCTTTAATACCAGCAAGCTGATTACCTATGAGGATTCTGGCCCCGGCTTCACCCATAATTTTTTCTTTATGATAAACTATCCCATCATTCAGCTGAGCTTCGATCTTGGGATTAATAGCATTGACTGTTACTGTCAGTGTATCTACTCCCACTCGTAAAATATCCGGCAGCCTTTCCTTAAGAAGCAGTCCATTCGTGCTCATGCATTTTAAAAGCTTGGGAAATTGCCTGCCTATAAGCTCAAATGTTTTTATGGCATTGTCTGACGCAAGTGTATCACCAGGTCCTGCTATACCAACTACTGTAATATCCGGGCAGAATCTTATGGCACGTTCTACATACTCACAAGCCTCATTCGGTGTTATTACCTTTGCGGCAACTCCTGGCCTATTTTCTTCAGTATTGATACTGCGTTCACAGAAACGGCAGAAAATATTGCATCCGGGACATACCGGCAAATGCATACGGCCACGATTATTTCTGGCACCGAAACACGGATGCTGTTCCCGTAAGACATTCATTTTGGTCACCTTTTTCATTTCCATTTCTCCCTCGGTGTATTATAATAAATGTTGTAAACGCTTATCATATAAGATAATGCAGCCTATGGCTTTATTGATCATATTATCCGTTTCCAGTGGAGTTATATGCTTTTGAGCTAATATTGCTGCTGCACCGCTCCCAACAGCTTCACACAAAACATATTTGCAGTCAGCAATTTTCTCTATGACTTTTTGCATAATCCTTGAATCATGTTTACCATGCCGGCATGGCGATTCTACTATCCGCTTTTCCAGAAAGAAATATGTGCCATCATCTAAAACTTCTGTAATATAAAATGTACCAGCATGTCCAAAATGTCTATCTACTTGTTGTCCATTAGAAGACGCTGTTGCAATTTTATAGCTCATATAATGTTCCTCCTTTAAAATATATTAAATACATTTTCCATACCATATTTACAAAAAAATAAGGCATAGACATTTCCATTAAGGATGTATCTATACCTACAGTTATCTGTTCAGTAAATATATGGCTGTAATAAAAGGGAAAATATATTACTGCATATATAATAATATAAATTTGTAATTATGTAAGTCGCCAATCTGACAAATTTGCATTATTTTTTTACTATTGGGTTTTAGTCTGTTGAATATGTTTTATGTCCGAAATAAAAAGTATCGAGACATTATGCGGTAATTGTTTTAATCTGGATAATTTGCTACCGCTTTCCAATAATAAAAACGCATTAGAGTAAATAAAACTGTGCTTTACTGCACATGAAAATAAAAATTGGCTTCTTGTTTTTGATTAAAGTATTGATGGAGGTAATAGCATGAAGTACTTTATAGGATCAGCACTTTTACCACACCCGCCGATAATGATTCCAGAAATAGGCGGCAGTGAGCTGGGAAAAATGTCGACAACAGTCGATTCTGTGAAGAAAATAGCTAAGAAAATTGTAAATGCCGATCCGCAGACATTGGTCATTATTTCTCCGCATGCGCCTGTTTTTAAAAATTCTGTAGGAATGAGCTTTGCTGAAAAACTCAGTGGTTCAATGGATGAATTTGGGCACCATGAACTGTCGCTTACCTACGAAGTGGATTTTGAATTAGCAGAAAAAATTGCTGTATGCTGCCAGGAAAAAAATATTCCTTTAGAAACTATTAATAAGGAATTTTGTATTAATACCAGAATTCATCTAGGAATTGATAAGGGTTCATTTGTACCTTTATATTATTTACATCGAGCTGGGTTTAAGGGTAAAATAATTCATTTGTGCATGGGTTTTATATCTTATGAAGAAATGATGCTTTTCGGCAATACAGTAAAAAATGCTATCGAGCTTAGTAAAAAACGCACCTTTATTTTAGCATCAGGAGATTTATCGCATCGTTTGCTTAAAGGTTCACCTAATGGATATTCACCCAGTGGAAAAATTTTTGATCAAAATATAATGTCAGCATTGCCAAAATTAGACAGTGAGGCTCTGCTCAGCATGGAACAGCAGCTTATAGACAGCGCCGGTGAATGCGGCCTTCGCCCGATATTTTTCCTGCTGGGTGCTATGCAGGGAATAAAGAGTACGCCGCAGTTTGTGTCTTATGATGGACCGTTTGGAGTCGGCTATGGTACGGTATTATTTATGTGTGAGGGAATTAAAGATATAACACACAGTGATGAAGTTGTTCTGGCAAAGAATTCTTTGATACATTATTTGAAAACCGGCCAAAAATTGCCGTTGCCAACAGATATATCTAAGGAAATGTCGGCTAAAGCCGGTGTTTTTGTATCATTGAAAAAATTTGGGCATTTACGCGGGTGTATTGGCACTATTCTGCCAACACAGGATAATATAGTATCTGAAATAATAAACAATGCTGTTTATGCGGGGACACAAGATCCACGTTTCTCACCGGTCACACTTAAAGAAGCAGATGATATCGTTTTTTCTGTTGATATACTGAGTACACCGGAATTGACTACAAAAGAAAAGCTTGATCCGCAAAAGTACGGAGTTATTACAGTTACCAAGAGCGGTAAAAAAGGGTTGCTTTTACCTATGCTGGATGGAGTAGACACTGTTGATGAACAAATATCGGTGGCATTGCAAAAAGGACATATTTTTTTACATGAAAAATTTGACATATATCGTTTTACTGTTATGCGTCACTATTAATTTTTAATGGGGCATTGATTAAATTAAAGTGCCAATAAAAAAGATATAATTTACGGCATATCTTGAGTGAACAGCTGACCCCAAATCATCAGGAGGAAAAAATGCACGAAGCTTCATATTATCATCATGAAAAAAATTATATAATATGTGATCTGTGTCCGCATAAATGTATTATAAAGGAAGGCAGCACTGGTTTTTGCCAGACTCGTTTAAACAAGGACAATGTATTATATGCTGAAAATTATGGCATGTGTACGTCTATTGCTATTGATCCTATAGAAAAGAAACCGCTTTATCAGTTTTATCCCGGATATTCGATCTTATCTGCCGGCACTTGGGGTTGTAATTTTTCTTGTAAATTTTGCCAAAATTACAAAATATCTCAGCAAAAAGCACCTATGCGCTATATTGCACCACAGGAAATAACTAAAATTGCTTTATCTTCAGGTGAGAAAAATATTGGTCTTGCCTATACATATTCTGAACCGCTCGTATGGTATGAATATATATGTGATACAGCACCTCTTATTCGTAAAGCTGGGTTAAAAAACGTATTGGTAACCAACGGGTTTATCAACAGTCTGCTATTTAATGAGCTGCTGCCGCTTATTGATGCTGTCAATATTGACTTGAAGTCGTTTAATAATGATTTTTATTCCAGCATCTGCAGCGGTGATATTTCTTTTGTAAAGCAAAATATAGAGGTAGCCATTAAGAGCTGCCATACTGAAATAACTACTCTTATCATACCCGGTTTAAATGACAGTGAAGAGGAAATTGCCTCTCTGTCCGAATGGCTGGCAGGCTTAGATGCTGATATGCCCTTACATTTATCGCGGTATTTCCCTAACTATAAGATGGAATCACCGCCTACACCGATAAGGACAATGTACCAGCTGCAGAATGCTGCACAAAAATATTTAAAAAATGTCTATCTTGGCAATATGCCGCAGATTTGAATATAAAGTGTCTGATAAAAATAGACGCCTTCTGAATAAGTTAAATTTCAGAAGGCGTTCTGCTGCAATGATTCGTAAAAAATTTTGCAGGCATTTTTAATATCAATACTATCAAGTTCAGGCGGTGTGCCGCTTATATAATTATAAAAGACCTGTTTTTTCCAATGCTTGTTTAATATCGCCAATAATGTCTTCTATATCTTCGATCCCCACGCTGAAACGGAAAAAACCGCCATGGAATTCTTCAGGATAGAGATACTGCCGTTCATCATTTTCACCTAAAAATACGATCAGGCTTTCATCATGTCCAAGCGATACTGCGGATGTAATGACCTTTAGATAACTTACAAAGCGATTATGCGTATCATGATCCGCTTTTAAGCCAAATGATAATACTCCACCAAAACCAGGAACCATTTGTTTTTTAGCTGCAGCATGTCCTTTGTGCGACGCAAGCCCTGGATAAGCAACAAAGCGTACGCAATCCAATTTTTCCAAATATTCGGCTACCTGTTGTGCATTTTGATTATGCTGACGCATACGCAGCGGCAGCGTAACAGATCCGCGCATAATGAGCCATGCATTAAATGGGCTGATAATTCCACCCAGGTTTATCTGTGATTGCTGGCGGATTATGTCCAGATATTCCGTTTTACCAATAATTGCTCCACCCAGTGCGTCACCATGACCGTTTATATATTTGGTAAGACTTTCAATTACAAAGTCAGCACCAATGTCGATCGGTCTTTGGTTGAATGGTGAGGCGAAGGTATTGTCAACAGAAAGCAAAGCATTGTTTTTATGGGCAATTTTGGCAATTTCAGCTATATCAGAAATCATCAATGTGGGATTGCCTGGTGTTTCAATATGTATCAGCTTGGTATTGGATTTTATTGCCTTTTTCACGTTTTCTGGATCTGTAGTGTCAACAATTGTCGTTTCAATATTAAATTTATTATTTAATAGCTCATTAAACAGGCGGTATACGGCAATATATGTTACACTGGAAAAAATTACATGATCGCCGCTTTTCAGCAATGCAAAAAATAATCCTGACAGTGCGGCTACGCCGCTTGCCAATACTACACAATCTTCGCCGTTTTCCAATGATGCCAGTTTTTCCTGAAGGTATTTCTGATTGCTGCCGCCGTTCCTGGTATAAAGACTTTTGCCCGCGCTGCTCCAATTTAAATCTGATGGGTCATAAGGAAGCTCATAGCTATTGCCAACGGTAATAGGTCTTTTTATTGCACCGGTTTCACCATCTACATCATTACCCGTATGTACAGCTCGTGTTTGAAAACCATATTCTTTGCCATATGTCCTCTTACCCATGTGAATACCTCCGTAAATTTTAAATATTTCAGCCGTATATCTTGAATTGATCACTATGCCCCTGGCATATAGACTGGAATTTGTATAAAAAAAGGCCTCATACTATTTACATATAGATATAAATAGTACGAAGCCTTTGGTTTTCCAATCAGCTAATGAGAATAAACATTTTTTAAGATAAAACAGCCACAGTCCAACATAGTTTGAATTATAGCCCTGTATGGATGTTATATTATCATTAATACAGGAATATATAGATATATCAGATAGTCAGTATTATATATTGGACATGTAATTATGTCAAGAACAATTATCAGCAGATAATAGCATTAGTACACTTGAAAAGATGTGAATGTCGCTAAATGACATTCAAGTAATCTTATGATATGATATAAAATATGTTACGGGAAAGGGTAGAGATAATGGATCGTATTTATTTAGATTATGCTGCAGCTGCACCGCTTGATCCACGGGTTTTAGCAAAGATGATGCCGTATTTGACAACAGAATATGGTAATCCATCCAGCCTGCATTTTTGGGGACAACAGGCAAGGGCGGCTGTTCAAAAAGCAAGAGAGCAAATAGCGCACTGCCTTGATGTTAATTCGTCTGATATTGTTTTCACCAGCGGCGGTACAGAGGCTGATAATTTAGCAATTTTAGGATATCTGCGTGCCAATTATCCGCACGGCGGACATCTGATTACAACTGCGGTCGAGCATCAGGCTGTTTTGAATACTTTTCATTCATTAAGCGAATATGGGTATGATGTTACTGTACTTCCTGTTGACGCTGTCGGAAGAATATGCCCGGAAGATGTGGAAGCAGCGCTGCGTGATGATACTGTACTTGTTTCTGTTATGTATGCCAATAATGAAACTGGCACGATTCAGCCTATAAAAGAAATTGGTGAAATAACTTACGCAAAAGATATTGCTTTTCATGTCGATGCTGTCCAGGCTTTTGGATATTTGCCGGTATTTCCCGGTAAAGAGCACATAGATTTGTTATCTGTATGCAGCCATAAAATTTATGGTCCCAAGGGAATGGGAGCTCTTTATATTCGCAGAGGTATCAAAGTGGCATCAGAAGCTCATGGCGGCCCACAGGAGCACAATCTACGAGCTGGCACAGAAAACGTTGCTGGTATTGTCGGCCTTGGTGCAGCAGCCGCCGTTTTGGAGATAGAACGCCAAGAACGGTATGACAATGCGGCAGTTTTAAAAAAATATATGTATAGGCATTTGATTGCAGCAAATAATAATTTTCGCCTTAATGGTACCATGGAGCATGCTTTGCCTAATATTCTTGATTTTAGTATTGCCGGTATTGATAACGCAATTCTTCTGATTGCTCTGGATATGCAGGGAATAGCAGTTTCTGCAGGATCTGCCTGTGAAGCCGGGGCTGTTGAACCATCGCACGTACTACAGGCTATGAAAATTGCTGATGCCTGGGCAAAAGGAAGTATCCGTGTATCATTTGGCACGGGCAATAATATAGAACAGATAAAATCGGTAGTAACTGCTATCAAGCAGACCGTAGATGATATAATGAGGAAGGAAAAAATTTGTGAATAAGCGAGTAGCTGTCGCTATGAGCGGCGGTGTAGACAGTTCGGTAACAGCAGCTATATTAAAACAAAATGGCTACGACGTTATTGGTATTACATTGCGTCTTTGGGAAGAAGGTGAAAGCTGCGAGGTAATAGATAATGTTCACGCCTGCTGTTCAGCGGATTCTGTGAACGATGCCAAGGCTGTTGCCTCAATAATTAGCATCCCCCATTATACTTTGGATTTTCGGGATGAATTTAAAAATGATGTTATCGATTATTTTGTGAAATCGTATGCAAAAGGATATACTCCTAATCCCTGTATTGCTTGTAATAAATTTATCAAGTTCGGTTTATTGTGGGAAAAGGCACAGCAGTTTGGTGCTGATTTTCTGGCTACCGGGCATTATGCCCGTATCATATATAATGATCAATGTGGTAAGTATGAACTGCTGCGCGGCATAGACAGGCATAAAGACCAGTCTTACGTATTATATCAATTATCGCAGGATTTATTGGCTCATATACTGCTTCCTATGGCTGAACTGGAAAAGACACATACGCGGGAATTAGCTAAAAGTTTTCAGCTCCCAGTGTTTAATAAATCAGAAAGCCAGGATATATGTTTTATTCCAGACAATGATTATAAAAATTTTTTACGCGGGCAGATACCTGCTTCTTTTCAAGCAGGAAATTTTGTGGATTCAAAGGGAAATTGCATTGGCAGGCATAAAGGCATACCTTGCTATACAATAGGTCAGAGACGCGGCTTGGATCTGGGCGGTCCTGGCGGTCCCTATTATGTGACAGCGCTTGATACTGCCAATAATAGGGTCATTGTAGGTCCGCAGGATGAATTGTTTTCTCGCGTCGTATATGCCGATGAGGTGTCTTGGATAGAAGGTTTGCCAGATGATATCCTCCCTTTCCGTGCCAAGGGGAAAATACGTTATGCAGCCAAAGAAGCCGATTGTACAGTTTACCCTGATGGAAATAAATTACATGTTGAATTTGACATTCCTCAGCGGGCTGTAACAGCCGGACAGGCATTAGTATTGTATGATGGTGAACGTGTCCTGGGCGGCGGTGTTATTACTAACGACTAAGAGAAAAATAAATTAAAGGGGCTGTGGCAAAATGAGTACTCATTTTGCCACAGCCCCTTTAATTTATTTTTATGCAGCAGCAACATTATCCACAAAATACTGGTCCTATTCTATTTAGGGATTTTTTGGTAAAACTGCTGATACATTGATATATGGATTATCATTCATTTAAATCAATCGTCCATTGGATATTTACGTCCTAAGGTTTTGTATTTGCCAACGCCGAAGCGATGATATGAAAGTTTTTCATAAGTCACTGCCGGTTTATCTTTTAAATAGTCCTCAATTTTCTGCAAATCTTCTATAGAATTGTTAAACCCTGGAATTACAGGTGTCCTGACGTGCTTATGCAGATGTGGGAAATCATTACAGAGACTTTCAAAATTATTTAATATTACTTGATTTGATTTACCTGTATAAATAATATGCTTGAAATTATCCAGCGATTTTATATCGAACAGGATTGTATCTAAATATTCAGCAGTCTGTTTTAATATGGAATAATCTGCATAACCGCAGGTTTCCATTGCAGTTGACAGACGTAATTTTTTGGCTGCTTTAAGTAAATCAATCAGGAATTGACCATGTATTAATGGTTCACCGCCACTGACCGTCAATCCGCCATTACCACCGCGGTAAAAAATACTGTCCTGTTCGACAATATCAAGGAGTTCGTCTGCAGTATACTCTATACCCTCTTTTTTGTAAGCTTTGGCCGGACATTCAGCTATGCATTTCATGCAGTTACTGCATTTGTCTCTTTGAATAATGGCTTTGCCTTCAGAAGAAAACATAATTGCATTATTCTCGCATACTTTTTGGCATTCAGAGCATATTTCATTGCCAAGACAGCGTTTTTCATCATAAGAAATTTCAGGATAGTGATTTTGTGATTCCGGGTTGCAGCACCAGCGGCAGCGAAGCGGGCATCCTTTAAAAAAAATAATTGTCCGTATTCCAGGTCCATCATGCAATGAATAATGCTGTATATTAAAAACCAATCCTTTTTTTCCCATAAGCTAAATGGCTTCATTCTGCGTACGCGCAATAATATCGTTCTGTAAATCAACTGACAGCTCAGTAAAGTATGCACTATACCCGGCAATACGCACGAGTAGATTTCGGTAATTTTCCGGGTTCCTTTGTGCAGCGATTAATGTATCCTGATTTATTACATTAAACTGTATATGCCATAATTTCAAGTCACGCCATGCTTCAATAAATTGAACAAGTTTTTGTGTACCGCTTTCCCCTTGTACGCAGGCAGGACTTAATTTAACATTGAGCAACCGTGCTGCGCGTTCGTGATATTGGTAATTTTTAGTGGCAAAGTTTGATAGTAATACTGCAGTTGGTCCATATAAGTCTGCACCTTGAGATGCACTGGAGCCATCTGATAATGGTGTCCAAGCTAATCTTCCGTTCGGTGTAGCACTGACTACCTTGCCAAATGGTACGTGTGATGTAAAAGGAACATAACGTAAATCAAGATTTATACCCAATTCTTTCGAATATTGCCTAGTAAATAATAATGCTTCACGGTCAAGAGTACGACCTATTTCATCGGCATAATGATCATTGTTACCATATTTAGGTGCATTTACGAGACGTTGCCGCAGCAGTTCATATCCGGTAAAATTGTGCTGCATTGCTTTTTTTACCTGATTTAATGTTGCTTTTTTTTCTTCAAAGACTATTTTTTTTATTGCTGCCAGTGAATCTATTACAGTTGCATATCCAATAAATTCGAAGTAACCGAGATCTATGCCGCCTTTAATATGCGGCTGATGAAGATCAGTAAGTGTGTCACGACATAATTTATGAAGTGCCGATCCTAATGGACTGGCAAAATGCTTAGCGCGTAATCTGATGATTTCATGCTGCTGAATAAAAGCATGCTTAAGAAAATTTTTCTGCTGCCTTAAATATGCTGCAAAAAATTCATCAAAGTCAGTAAATGTTTCAGCGTCTCCTGTTTTTAAGCCTATAAGTTCATCACCATATTTTAGCATATGACCGTTATAAATTGTCATTTCCAAAGCTGCTGCAAAATTTATATAAGCATTCGGGCTGGTGTAAGTATCGCGATTAGGCATACGGCATTCGGCACATCCGGATACACTATAATCATATGCATCTTCAAAATCAGCGCCTTTGGAAAGCAGCAGCGGTATAACTTCTTCATCATTAATAAGTTTTGGAAAACCGGAACCTTCTTTTATGGTTTCTGCGACTTCTGCCAAATATCGCTGTGAACTGCGTGTATGGATACGTGCTGCTAAATCCGGATAATTCAGTGGAAATTCACGTTTTGATTTCAGCAGAATATATGTCAGATCGTTGACAGCATCATTTCCATCTGAAGTCTGTCCACCGACAGTAACGGCTTCCCAATGGGCATAGCCTTCATTAAAGGCGCCTCCGGCACTTGATATATAAAGGTCTATATATTGAGACATAGCAACCCACATGCAGTCAAATATTTCCTGAACATCATCATCAGTGATCAGGCTTTTTTCTATATCATTCTTATAAAAAGGATATAGATACTGATCCATGCGTCCGTTGGAAATAACGGTGCCTGTTTTTTGTTCTACCCGGGAAAACATCTGTGTAAACCATTGGGACTGGACTGCCTCACGAAAATTTCTCGCAGGATATTCCGGTACCTGCCAACAGATTTTGGCTATTTTTTCCAATTCAGCCTTGCGTACAGTATTATATTCCTTAGCAGCCAGCTGCCCAGCCAGCTTGGCATGGCGGTGAGCCCATAGAACAATTGCGTCGCATACAGTAATAACTGCATCTATAAAAGGTTTTTTTTCAGTTTGATCGACAGGACTGAATTCATCAAGTTCATTTAGCTTTTTTTCCATTTCCCTGCGTATGCCGGAAAACCCTTTTTGCAAAACGATCTTGTAGTCATGGACCCATTGTATTGAGGAACGAAAAGACGCTGTTTCATTAACGATAAAGCGAGAGGTAAAATCTTTATCCTGGTTATAAGTTAGAGCTGCCGTTTTTGGTGTAAGTGCTTTTATTAGGTCTTCATGAAATGTTTTTCCTTTCCAATACGGTGCAATTTCTTCGCTTATAATCTTAGCATCATTAGGATCAATGTTAAAAGGTGATGTTTCCCGTTCGGGCAATTGTTTTATGGCATCGCCAAGAATATCACCGTCAAGCTCAGGATATAATATACCATAACGGCCAGGTCGGCCTATTCTTCCTATTATCAGCTGATTATCGTCAATGTATACTTTAGCATGTTCGGCATAATACTTGAGAGCTTTTGCCCAGCGCAGAATAAGCGGCTGACCTTCTGTGGTTTTAAACGAACGAGTAAAATATAAACCACGTTCAATATCAATGACGGGTTTTTCCCCTTGCACATGTTTCAATAAATCAAAGGCTCTGTTTTTTTTGTTATATAAAGTATTTTTTTCTCCATTAATTTCAAACAGGATACGTTTTTCCTGTGCAGAAAGGACTTTTTCTTTAGACATATTAACCTCCGTTTGCATTTTCAGCATAAATTTATATATTATAAAAAAATGTTTGCGATTTCTCTTCAAAAAATTCTTGGTATATTTTATCTCTTTGGCAGTGAAAATCTGGACTGGTGCGGCTGCGAGGCACAGATTGTTCAACATTATAAATATGCTTGATACTGCCGGGATGCGTGTTCATAACAATGACCCGCTGACCTAAATAAACGGCTTCGTCAATATCATGTGTCACAATAATCATTGTTATATGTTCTAATTCCCATAATCGCAGCATTTCTTCCTGTAAATGTATTTTAGTTATTGCATCTAATGCCCCAAAAGGTTCATCAAGCAAGAGTAATTTGGGTTGATTCGATAATGCCCGCGCAATTGCTACACGCTGTGCCATTCCACCTGAAAGCTGCCGCGGATAATTTTTTTTGACATCATGAAGCCCGACTATCTCCAAATTTTTAGAAACTATATCATCAACATTTTCCGCTGATTCCGGTAAACTGAATTTTATGTTTTCTTCTACAGTCAGCCATGGCAGCAATCGATGATCCTGAAAAATAAATCCACGTTCGCGTCCCGGACCTGTAATTGGTTTATTCTCAAATTGCACTGTTCCTTTAAATTCAGTATCCAGACCACCGATAATCCGCAGTAAAGTGCTTTTACCACAACCGCTTGGACCAATTATCGATATAAATTCTCCTACTGTTATAGCCAAATCAATATTCTTCAGAACAGGTTTTTCCTGATTGTTAGAAACAAAAGTTTTATTCAAATTTTCGATTTTAATAATTGGCTCAGTCATACATTATCCACTCAATTCCATTTTATCATCCGATTTGATAGTTTCTTTAATATATCATCCATGAATTTACCAACAATTCCTATTATCAGCATTCCCAGAATAACCATATCAGGTCTGGATAAATCACGCCCATCCATGAGCATATAGCCAACACCACTTGTAGCTGCAATCATTTCAGAAGCTACTACGCAGATCCATGCGCTGCCAAGTCCCAGCCTGGTACCGGTCATTATAAATGGCAATGCACCTGGCAGTATAATATGTTTGATTACTCTTTTTTGGGGGACCTCATAAACACGGGCCAATTCTATATATTTTTTATCAATATTTTTTATACCATCTAGTGTGTTTAAAAAAATCGGGAAAAAAGCACCGATAAAAATTATATATATCTTAGATGCTTCTCCGATACCAAACCACAAAATTGCCAGCGGAATCCATGCTATCGGCGGTATAGGCTTTAATACCTGCAAAACAAAATCAGTAATTATTTCAAATTTTACTGACAATCCTGCTGCTATTCCAATAGTCAGGGCAGCGGCCAACGCTATTATAAAGCCCTCTAGTACTCGTAATATACTGATGATTATATTCCCGGCTAATGTGCCATTAGTAGTCAGTACTACTGCTGTTTGTATCACTTTATCCGGTGCCGGCAGCGTATAATTATGGATTATTCCTAATATGGTTGTACCTTTCCATACAAATAGGATTAAAATTGGAAATATCCAATATAAGCTCCAATATTTAATTATTTTCCCATAATGATTAGTAGCAACCTCTTTCACGTGGATTACCTCACATTCATTTTTCTACCCCGGAAGCTTTCGAATAGTCCAAGTTAATGAAACTGTCCATATCAATGTTGTTTTGAATAAGATTCTGCTGGAGTAAATAATCTTTAACTTTTGTTATTTCATTTATGTCATCTATTGTTAATACCGGGTTATAATCAAGATTTTTAAATGTATTTTCCAATATTGCAGGTTCAACTTTCATATCCTTTGCTATCAGTTCAGCTGCTTCTTTAGGATTTGATTTAATATAATCGGATCCTTCCTGACATGCCTTGATATAAGCAGTTATAATCTGCGGATGCGCTTTAGCATATGGGCTTACGGCATAGGTTACAAGATTGCCACGCTTTATACCTGTTCCATCGGCAATGACTTTAGCTTTACCCTCAGATACCAGCTGTGAAATAAAAGGTTCCCATATAACTGTGGCATCGATTTGACCGCTTTCGAGTGCTGCGGGTATGTCTCCGGCGGCTAAATTTACCGATTGTATATCATTAAATGTTAAATTGTCTTTTTTTAACAAAAGTGACAATAAATGCTGGGCATAAGTACCCTTTCCGTAAGCAACTTTTTTACCTTTTAATTGTGCTGCTGAGGTGATATCTGAATTAGAATTAACTAATAAAGCCAATGCTTTTTCACCATATGCTACATTAGCTATTATCTGTATATCTTGACCGGAATCCTTTGCTAAAATAGCAGGCATGTCAGCCATAAAACCTATATCGTCATGCCCGGAAGCCACTGCTTCATTAACTAATGGACCTGATTTGAAATCTGTCCATTCATATTTTGCATTGACTTTTTTTAATTCGTCTTCCAGATAACCCTTTTCTTTGGCAACATAAACTGATGCATATAATGGATATGGCTGAGCACCTATGCGCAAAACATTGGGTTCACCGCTTTTATCAGCGGAATCATTGTTTCCGCTGTTATTCGGACTACAGCCGGCTAATAATATGGTAATAGCTGTAAACAGTAAAATCATAATCATTTTTTTCATAATGGTTTCTCCTATATAAATAGTAGTTTTAAAAAAATAAAAAGCATTATATTATCTACACATAAATATAAATAGCACAGGGTTTTGGGGGTTTCAGGCAGCCAATACAAATAAAAATAAATGTAATACATAGTAATATATATTTGGCAGTACAATTGCGATTATCATAGATTTTAGTGATGAAATGTAAACTATTACAGAATAATAGTTTGTCGTATTAACTGCAGAATTTCTTCTCTTATTTTTAAGAAATCTTTACTGTGATAAATTTGTTCTGCATTATTTTTGGCGATAGAATAAGTAAAATCTGTTTGATATTCTTTTGCTATTTTCCCGGGACCTTTTGACATAACTATTACTCTTGTTCCTAAAGATAATGCTTCGTCAACATCATGCGTAATAAATAAGATGGTATTTCCCAATTCAAGCCAGATATGTCTCAACAATGACTGCATCTGTCCTCTTGTTAAAGCATCCAGCGCTCCAAAAGGTTCATCCATCAACAATACTTTGGGACTATTGATCAATGCTCTGGCAATCGCCACGCGCTGCTTCATTCCACCGGATAATTCATATGGTTTATGATTTTTGAAGTCAAGTAGACCTACTTTAGCTAAATAATCTGTCACCAATTTTTCTGATAGTTCTTTAGAAAAATGCCGCATCTTTAAACCAAATTTTACATTTTCGCTTACGCTCAACCAGGGATAAAGCGGCGGCTGCTGAAAAACAACGCCGCGCTGCCAATCAGGGCCAGTGATTAATTGATTATCAAAATTGGCATTTCCCTGCGTAGGCGATATAAAACCAGCAATGATTTTAAGCAGTGTGCTTTTACCACAACCAGAAGCCCCCAGCACACATACAAATTCTTTTTCATTTAAACGGAGGTTAATGTTTTCTAATACATTCATAGTTTTTGAAGAATATGCCAATGCCACATTATTGAGCGTTATTACATTTTCATTTAAAAAATGATTATCTTGCAGCTTTAAAAAAGTCATATTGTAATCCCTGCTTGCTGTTTATTTTGAAGCAGCTTCAATGAATGATGGATCCACTGCTTTTTCAAATGCATCAATATCCGGGGCTGAATCAATGGCTTTCTGCTCTACCAGAAAATCAGCAGTATCTTTTAAGGTTTTAACGAAATCGCCTTTTTTATTGCTGGTACCTAAATACTGTTCTTTTAATTGATCTTCTCCTGACAGCCATACAAGCTCTTTCATTTCTTTTAAACTTTCTTCTTTATCAATTTTAAGTTCTGTCGCCACAGTTTGTGCAGATTCATCAGGATTGTCTCTATAAAGATTGAATGCTTTTTCCTGAAGTTGAATGTATTTTTTTACAATATCCGGATATTTTTGGGCAAATTCAGTTCTTACTATGCCAACATCAGCAGTAACTACACCTTTTTGTGCCAGTTCACGACTGGTAACTAAGATTTTTCCATCAGCAAGCAGTTTTCCTAAAGTAGGCTGCCAAACATAAGCAGCATCAATATCACCGCGCTGCCATGCAGCAAAAATTTCAGGTGGCTGCATATCAAGAATCTTTACTTCATTTGGGGCTACACCATTAAGTTTAAGCGCATTGAGCAGACTGTAATGAGTCGTTGAACCTGATGGAACAGCAACGGTCTTACCTTTTAGATCTTTTATTGATGCTATATTGGCGTTGTTTTTTACGGCTAATGCTTCATTGTCTCCTTCTATATCATGAATCCAAAAAACTTCATAGGGAATTCCTTTTGCGATACCGATTGCTGCAGGAGTAGACCCTAAAATTGCAATATCAATACTACCAGAAGTCATTGCTGTATTAACATCTCTGCCTGAATCGAATTGTTTGAAGTTAACTTTGACACCAAGTTCTTTTTCATACCATTGTTTTGCAACTAATTCGTCATTTGGTATTGCCTGCAATCCAATAGTAATTGATTCAGGTTTAGCACTCGCGCTTTCATCCTTCTTAGCTTGGTCAGTTCCGCATCCTGTAAGCTGGAATGCAAGAATAAACAAAGTCAAAATACTTAAAATTACTACACTTTTTTTCATCATTTTTCTCTCCTTTACTCTTTTCCTTTCCATGGGACAAGCCTGTTTTCTATAAATTTCAATAGAACATCTAATATTATTCCGGTAATTCCCATAATTAGAATGCCTACAAAAATAACATCGCTGAGCAAAAATTTACTAGCATCAAGAACCATCCAGCCTATTCCTGTTTCCGCAGCCACCATTTCTGCTGCAACCAAAGTTGTATATGAAAATCCCAATGCTGTTCTCAATCCAATAAAAATATCAGGAAGACATGACGGGAAAACTATATAGAAAAATATTTGGTATTTATTTGCACCTAGAGTATAGGCACCATAAATATAATCCTGCCTAATTTTCATTACCCCGGAAATACAAGCAAGATATACCGGAGCAAAACCGGCTAGGTATAACAGCATTATTTTTGAACTGTTTCCTATTCCCATCCAAATGACTAGCATAGTATAATATGCCAGTGGCGGTAAAGGCCGGTAAAATTCTACCAAAGGTTCAAAAACAGCCCTGATCTTTGAACTATACCCGCTCAAAAGCCCAATGGGAACAGCCGTAATACAGACAAGTCCAAATGCTATCAATAATCGTTCAAGGCTGTCAAATAAATGTCGTGAAAGTGCTGAACCCTTGTATCCCTCTGCAATAATATCAATAAATGTTTTATATACTTTCCATGGTGATGGTATGATAACATTAGAAAATATTTGCAAGTCAGTCACGATATACCATGTTACAAAAACGATGCTTATTGTCAGCAATGTAATCAAGCGTTCAATTTTCAACTGTGCCTTTATACTTTGTTTTATCTTTGTCGGTAAAGTCTGCGGAAGCATATACGTTTCATTCCTTATAGTTTTGTTTTTTCTAAAGCATTATAAATTGCTGTTGTAATCTTGTCAGCCTCATTTTTATTTAATATAAGCGCTGGCGCTAAGGTGAGTACATTGTTGTGTCCTTGTACGCTGCGATTCATTTTACCGATAAGAACACCTTGCTCAGCGGTATTGCCAACTATCTGCGTCATATAATGTTCGCTTACTGGGACCTTAGTTTTTTTATCTTCGACAAGCTCAATACCGATAAACAGCCCTTTGCCGCGAATTTCACCAATCATCGGCATATCTTCAAATTCTTTAAGTTTGTCTAGTAGATATTTACCAATTACAGCGCTATTTTCAAATAACTTTTCTTCTTCCATTATTTTTATATTTTCCAGAGATGCCGCGCATGCTCCGGCACTCCCGCCAAATGTGCTGATATCACGAAAATAGTCCGTTTTATTGCTTTCAGCATTCAAAAATTCTTTAAAAATATTTTCTGTGGTCATTGTCACGGCTAAAGGCATATATGAGCTGGTAATGCCCTTGGCTGTGGTCATTATGTCAGGTTTAACATTCCAGTGAAAATGTCCGAAGGCTTTACCAGTTCTGCCAAATCCGGTAACTACTTCATCAATGATGAGTAAGACATCATATTTATGGCATATGTTTTGAATGATTTCAAAATACTCGTCAACCGGAATAATTATTCCGCCGCCGGCAGTAATAGGTTCAAGTATCAAGGCACCAACTGTATCGGGATTTTCTTTTTTGATGATATTTTCCAAAGCATAAGCACATTCGATATTACAGTTAGGATATTTTTTATTGAAAGGGCATCGATAGCAATATGCTGATGGTATGTTCTTAAATCCCGGAACAAACGGACCATAACCTTTTGTGCGTTCATTTTGTCCGGTCGCACTCAGTGCTGCTAATGTCGTTCCATGATAGTCACGATCACGATAAAGTATTTTATATTTATCGTGATCGTGATGTTTTAGGTGATTATACTGCCTTGATAATTTAAAGGCTTTTTCATTGGCTTCAGAACCACTGTTTGATATATAAATACGCTGCAGATATGGAACCATCTCACTAAGTTTTTGCGCCAGTAAAATGGCTGGTGGATTTCCGGCACTGCCTGAATAATATGGCAGCTGTATCAGCTGATCATATACTGCCCGCGCAATCCTTTCCTGTCCGTAGCCTGCATTGACACACCACACACCGCCGGAAACAGCATCAAGAAATTCCTGCCCATGGATATTTTTTATCCAACAACCTTTCCCTTCGGTAATAATCAGTGGTTCCTTGCTATCAAAAACCTTGTGCTGCGTAATATGATGCCATAAATGGGTTTTGTCCATTTTTATAAGTTCTTCTGGCTGTAAAATGTTTTTCAATTATCTATTCCTCCTATAAAAATAAAAGGCCGGAAGGCAATCATAAACAATGTGATTACCTTCCGGCCTTTAGTTTTCTAATCAACCGATTTGCAGTACTCTTATATGTAATTTTTTTATCAGTTTACTCTAGCAGACAATAAATTATTTTTTCATCCTTCGTGTCAGATTAATGCAAAATTGGTACATATCGGCACGATAAATGCTTTTTTCATATTCACATGGCTTTTTTTGCACATCAACAACTAGTCTTGTAGATAAAAGCGCACAGCAGGGCATGTTATCAACTAATTTAAGTAATTTTTTTTCTTCAGAAGTTGTAATTACAGCAGAAATAGTCTGTTTTGCTTCCCAGAGAGTAATGCCTAATTCATTTTCCAATATATCATATGTAGAAATGTTATTTAAATCATATTTTGATAATTTCTGTCCTATTTCCAATGGATAATACTGTTTTTCAAGGATGATCGGCATGTCATTTGCCAAACGCAGGCGGATAGTTTCATATATCTCCGCTGTACCGAACATTGATAAAACATCCTGAGGGGCTTTTACTAGTCCCTTATGAAGCAGCTTTATGTTTGGTTTCATTCCCATTTCATTGACAATATCAAAATACGTACTCAAATGACCAAGCCATTCTTCTATTGATTTGGTTAAAACAAATGTTCCCAATCCCTGGCGTGTTTCCAATACACCTTCTTCGATTAATTTCCTTATTGCATGTCTGATAGTTGCTCTGCTAACTTGGAAAAAATCCATTAATTCATGTTCAGATGGAAGTTTATCTACATAAGTGCCTTTTAAAATTTCATTCCGTAAAAAGCTGCCTACCTGCAAATACAATGGTATGGCATTATTCTTATCCAAAAAAACCATAGTATCACCAAATTATTTGTTGTTATGTGCTGTTATGTTGTCCGGACAAGTATAAAACCACATAACCATCACTGTTATAAAATTTTATGAAACTGTTATCACTTGCAGATTACTGCTTGGCAAACACGAATAATAAAACTTTATTGCTATATACAATAACATAAAGTTTTCACCATGTAAGTCGTATGTACGACAATTTTATAAAATAATGCAGTTACTATGTTTTATGCCCTTCTGAAATTAGAAGACAAAAAATAAGCTAGAAAAACAAATAAATTACACAGACATCTATAATGAACCCATAAATTAAGACGAAGCCCGAATTACAATATTCTGAGGAAATATAATTGTAGCTAGCAATCGTAAATATATAGGTAATGCCGCTAGTCCTTGTAATTACCATAAAAGGTTAGCGGCACTTTTTCTCTACGTAGTGGAGGGACATCTCTAGCAAGGCCGGAGAGAATAAATGAAAATATGCCCTTTGTAGAAAAACGGCAGTGCCCCGCGATATATAAAAAATGAGAATTGAAATCGACGTTTTGAAAGTAATTTTTAAAAATCACAAAAATATGATTGAAAAAATTTGCAATGTGTTATAATAAAATTATGATAAAGATTATAGTGATTTTAGAAAGGCACAATATTTATGAGAACACTGCGTGAATTAGTCACATTTATTAGCGGGTCACCGCAATTTCGTATCCAGGAGTCGCTGGCTACGAATGCGCCGCGTTATGTTTATTATGGGCAAAGTGATTTGATGGATGATTTAATGAGTATGCGCTCGATTCAGGTAGATAGCAAAGAAGTGCGGACCAAGGATGAGGTTCATACCCTTTCTTATGGGAATGTTGTTTTCAGCCTGATTACAGGTCAAGCGACTATTGTTCGGCGGGCTCATGATGGATATCTTTATACGCAGAATTATATCAAGCTGTTACCAACATCAACTATTGATGCGGGTTTTTTAGTCTATTTGCTCAATGAGGATAAATCCATACGCAAGCAGTTTTTTATTGGCCTGCAAGGTTCGCAGGTATTGAAATATACCCTGCAGCAATTAAAAGAAATCCGAATAGAGGAACTGCCTCCATTGGACAGACAGCAGCAAATTGGGGAGCTTTATTTGAAACAGCTGCATTTGACGGCATTGAAAAATCGAGTGGTAGAATTAGAAAAAATAGTATGTCTGGCAAACTTAGCGGAGGCGGGCAGGCGATGAACGAAACACGATTTGAAACAGAGCTGATTCAGTATCTGACATCAGGGACAATATCTGTGAAAAAAAGAGTGGAAAGGGGCTTGGAGACTAGAGAAACTGCGAGTGAATATTGCATCAAGACAAAGCTTTGGCAGTATAAGCCAGGCATAAGGACGACAGAACAGCTTTGGCAGAATTTTAAGGAAATCCTCGAATATCACAATCAGGGAACGCTGGAGCATCCATTGAGCGTAGTGGAGTTCAACCAGGTAAAGCGGCAGATTTCGGATATCCCGACGCCCTATGAAGCAGGACAATTCCTGTATGGTCTGAATGGCGTATCACAGCTGGAAATTGATCTGGATGATGGTCGTCATGTCTATCTGACGGTGTTTGACCAGCGGCAGATTGGTGCCGGCGATACGATATATCAGATTGTAAACCAGATTGAGCGTCCGGCTAAAATCATTGGCAAGCAAAATCGCCGCTTTGATACGACGCTTTTGATCAATGGGCTGCCTATCCTGCAGATCGAGGAAAAGCGGGATACCCATGATATTGATGAAGCGCTCAACCAGATGCAGCAGTATGCCGGTGAAGGTCAGTATCGGGATATTTATTCTACGCTGCAGATTTTGGTAGCGATTACGCCGAATAATGTAAAATATATGGCAAATACCACTCCGGAGACCTTCAATAAAGATTTTGCGTTCCATTGGCAGCGCAAAAAGGACAATACAATCGTACGGAATTGGAGAGAATTTGCGGATTCCATGCTGAGTATTCCCATGGCCCATCAGATGGCGACGAACTACATGATCCTTGATGGAACGAAGAACCACCAGATGTTGAAGGTCATGCGACCCTATCAGGTTTATGCGACGCAGAATGTGCTGGAACAGCTCAAAAAGGTGGACTTTGACTTGGGAATAAGTAAGGTCGGTTATATATGGCATACAACCGGCTCCGGCAAGACCATCACCAGCTTTAAGACGGCCTGGCTGGCGAGCCGTATGCCAAAAGTAGATAAGGTAATCTTCGTTGTCGACCGGATTGCGCTCACAATGCAGACCAACGAAAAATATTGTGCCTATGACCCGGATGCCAAGGAAGAAATAACGACACAGAAGAAAACTGGCAGTGTGCAGGATACGAAGAATACGGCGGATTTGAGCCGGAAACTGAAAAGCAAGGATAATAATATCATCGTGACTTCGGTGCAGAAGATTGATACGCTCATCAAGCGGAAATCTTTCAAAGCACCGGACAAGCATTTGGTATTCATCGTAGATGAAGCGCATCGTTCCACGGGCGGTGACAGCTTTGCCGCGATCCAGAAGGCTTTTCGCCACGCGGCTTGGATTGGCTATACCGGAACGCCGATGTTTGATGAAACAACGGCGGGGCCGCGGACTGAAGATATCTTTGGTCCGCTGTTGCATGCCTATACCATACGGGAGGCGATTGCTGACCACAATGTATTGGGATTCAAGGTAGATTTTGAAACGACTATCGACGAAGAACAGATGCGGACGGAATACCTGCCGGCCTTTTATCGGGAGCGGTATCCGAAATGGACGGAAAAGCAGATACAGGAAAAGGTACAGCACTTGAGCCCGGAGGATATGGATGATGCGGTGGAGCCGAGCTTCTATGATGAGAACGCGCAGCATGTGGAATTGGTAGTGAAGGATATCTTCAAGAATTGGCGAAATCGTTCCAATGAGGGACGATATAATGCGCTGCTCACAACTCATGTGGGCGGCGGTAAGGCGAGCACGCCGATGGCCATGATGTATTTCCGGGAATTCCAGCGTGTCAATGAAGCCCACCGGCAAAAAGGCGGGCAGACATTGAAAGTCGCCGTGACCTTCAGTGTGAATAGCGCCAATAATGACAGCATGCTGGCAACGAATGAAGGCCTGCATGAAGCGATGACAGCCTATAATAAAGAATTCGGTACAAGCTTTGGCCTTGATGATGCGGCTGGTTATACACAAGATGTTACCAGCCGCCTGAATAAAACGGCTACGGATAAGAAATTTCTGGATATGGTCATTGTCGTCGATCAGCTGTTAACCGGTTTTGATGCGCCGGAGCTGAATACGCTGTATATAGACCGCACCCTGCAAAAAGCCGGGCTGATACAAGCCTACTCACGGACGAACCGCATTGCGGATATGCAGGAAAAGCCATGGGGACGTATTGTGAACTATCGCTGGCCGGCACAGAATGAAAAGCTCATGAATCAGGCGCTGGCTATCTATGCCAACAAGGATTCGGCCATTCTTTCCGAGGAAGAGCAGCAGGCGCAGAATCTGAAGGACGGCATTGTTGCTAAGTCCTTTCCA
The DNA here is from genome assembly GCF_015732285.1 of Pectinatus frisingensis. Taxonomy (GTDB): domain Bacteria; phylum Bacillota; class Negativicutes; order Selenomonadales; family Selenomonadaceae; genus Pectinatus; species Pectinatus frisingensis. Next base: position 91,645 of record NZ_WIQU01000016.1, on the reverse strand, counting down.
GATGTGTTTGGGGAAGTCAAAGAGACCGTGGACAAGCTGGCGGTGCTTACGAGTGCGTTTCAACAGCTGCCGCCCTCGGAGAAGCAGCGGGAGCATATGCTGGAATTGCTGCGTGCTTATAATGCCGGCATGGCTAAACTCAAGCAGTACAAGCCAGAAGAGGTATCAGGAGAGATTGCGGGCTTTGACTATGACCGCCCGGATGAGCTCATTGAAAAGCTCGGTATGACGAGTGACCAGGAAACGATGCTCACTACTGTGCTCACGAATGAGCTTAAGCAGCAGATTGCCAAGGAAAAGAAGGTTTCCGTCTATCAGATTGAACTCAAAATGACCCATGTCAAGGATGTAAAAATCGATTATGATTATCTGACCGAGCTGCTGGAAAATCTGCTCAATGAAGTACATGAAGGCAGACAGCAGAAAGCCAAAGAAACGCATGTCAAGATCCGTCAGTTTGCGAATGGTCTGGAAGACCAAAGCTATGCGGGCAAGATTCGCAATGCGGCCTCGGCTATCCTGCATGGGCATTATCCACCGCAAGGGCAGAAATTCAGCTATCCGGCTCAGTTGAAGGACAGTGATTCGGTGATTCAGGCCGCGAATGTTGTCAGTTTGGATCGCCAGTTCCTGGATTTCCGCATCCAATGGGGCATTGTCGACATCATCACCAGTGCCCAGATGCGTGAATGGTTCAGCAGCCATCACTATGGTGTGCAGGATCTCGATGATACGAACCAGCTTCGCAATATCATCGCCCAGGCCAGTGTCGACTATAGGAATCTCGCACATGATGTCAAGGTGCAACAGTTGTCGAAGATAAAATATCGCAACAGCCTCAGAGAAGCCATCTATAAGTTGGCCGATGAACTGGCCGAATGCTGACAAATAGATGGAAATGGAGATAGAGGGCATGGAAAAGAAAGCAAAAGTACCAAAGCTAAGATTTCCTGGATTTACGGGAGAATGGCAGGAGCGGAAGCTAGAGGAGATTGCACAATATAGAAATGGTAAAGCACATGAAAAAGATATATCTGTAAGTGGAAAATATGTTGTTATTAATTCAAAATTTATATCAACTAATGGCAATGTTAGAAAATATTCTAATCAACAAATTGAACCATTACAAAAAAATGAAATTGCTTTTGTCCTTAGTGATGTTCCAAATGGGCAAGCTATTGCGCGTGCATTTTTAGTTGACGAAACTAATAAATACACACTTAATCAAAGAATTGCGGGAATTACTCCAAATGATAATATCTATCCATATTTTTTGTATCTTTTAATGAATAGAAATAGATATTTTTTGCAATTCGATGATGGAGTAAAACAAACAAATTTGTTATTAAATGATGTAATCAAATTTAAAGGATATTATCCTGTTTATGTAGAGCAAAAAAAAATCGGTGTATTTTTTGACAATCTCGATAACCTTATTGCCCTTCATCAGCGCAAGTTGACACATCTGCAAGCAAAAAAGAAAAGCCTGTTGCAAAAAATGTTTCCGAAAAAAGGCGAGTGTTTCCCAGAACTTCGTTTCCCGGGATTTACTGACGCTTGGGAACAGCGTAAGCTGGGAGAAGTTGCAAAGTTTTCCAAGGGAAGTGGCTATTGTAAGGATGATTTGGTCGATAAAGGAATACCAATTATTCTATATGGTAGGCTATATACGAAGTATCAGACACAGATTATCAACGTCGATACGTTTGTAGCGGAGCAGTCAAATTCTGTTTATAGTACAGGTAAAGAAGTAATAGTACCTGCTTCTGGCGAAACGGCTGAAGACATATCGATTGCATCAGCTGTGATGAAGTCTGGAATATTGCTGGGGGGAGACCTTAATATTGTTTATCCTTATCAAACGTTGAATTCTGTGTTTCTTGCTGTGCAACTATCAAATGGCAATGCTAAAAAAGAAATGTCCAAGCGTGCTCAAGGAAAATCAGTTGTTCATTTGCATAATGCAGATTTACAAGAAGCCGAAATCAGTATTCCGCGGATTGCAGAACAACAGCAAATAGGATGTTGTTTTGAGCAACTCGATAACCTTATCACTCTTCATCAGCGTAAACTAACCCATCTGCAAACCCAGAAAAAAGCTTTATTGCAGCAAATGTTTGTTTAATAATCGAAAGGAGTCAGCAACTATGACTTTGGAAAATAAGTTTCATATTACCAATGCGGCTGAATTGGCTCGTATCGAAGAGAAAATCAGCAAGCAGAAGGCAATTCATTTGTGGGAAAGCGGTGAACTGGAGCATTTAAAGCCGGGAACTTTTTCGGCATTAGTGGAGATTCACCGCACTTTGTTCGAAGATATCTACGATTTTGCCGGTGTCTTGCGTACCGTGAACCTTGCCAAGGGAAATTTTCGCTTCGCGTCGCTTATGTATTTAGAGGCGGCGCTGCAGAATATTGAGCAGCTGCCACAGTCAACTTTTGATGAAATTGTTGAAAAATACGTAGAAATGAATATCGCGCATCCGTTCCGTGAGGGCAATGGCCGGAGTATGCGGATATGGCTGGATGTATTGTTTCGAAAGGAGCTCCAGCAGGTCGTGGATTGGAGTCTGGTGGACAAGACCGATTATCTGCTGGCTATGGAACGCAGTCCGGTCAAGGATATCGAGATCAAACATGTGTTGCGGGCAGCATTAACGGATAAGATACATGATCGTGAGGTCTATATGAAAGGTATCGATATGAGCTATTTTTACGAGGGGTATATTGTGTATAAGACAAGTGATTTACAGAAGGAGAATAAGATTCATGAGTGATACAACACAGACGATTACCGGTAAGCTTTGGGCTATGGCCAACGAACTGCGGGGAACGATGGACGCCTCAGAGTATAAGAACTATATCCTGGCATTTATGTTTTACCGCTATCTGTCCGAGCATCAGGAGTACTATCTTGTCAATAGCAATGCCATTGACGTGAATGAGGGTGAATCGGTCAATGATGCCTATGCCCGACAGGCTGGCAAAGAGGATTTAGCTGACTATTTGGAAGATATTTCCGCAAGCCTTGGGTATGCCATTGCCCCGGCAGATACATGGAAGTCCCTGCTGTACAAAATCAACGAAGGAAAGGTCATTCCTAGCGACTATCAGGACTTATTCGATCATTTCAATGCGAATGCCGAGCGCAATGCTGTGGCGGAAAAGGATTTTAAAGGCGTTTTCAATGACATTAATCTAGGTGATACTCGTCTTGGAAGCTCGACGAATGAACGGGCGAAATCGCTGAATAATATCGTGAAACTTGTGGATGGGATGGAGTACAAGAGTGCGGATGGCAAGGATATTCTCGGGGAAGTCTATGAATATCTCATCGGCCAGTTCGCTGCCAGCGCCGGCAAGAAGGGCGGCGAATTCTACACACCGCATCAGGTCAGCCAGATACTGGCCAAGATCGTTACGCAGGGGGCAGTGAAAAAAGACGCGTTTTTCCAGCTCTATGACCCGGCGATGGGTTCTGGTTCTTTGCTGCTAACCGTAGGACAGGAGCTGCCGGCAGGTACACCTGTTAAATATTATGGGCAGGAATTGAATACGACGACCTACAACCTCGCGCGCATGAATCTCATGATGCATAATGTTTCCTATACCAACATGACGCTGAGCAATGCCAATACCCTCGAAAATGACTGGCCGGATGGTCCGGACAGCAAGGGCGTCGACCGGCCGCGCAGCTTTGATGCCGTCGTAGCCAATCCACCCTATTCCGCGAAATGGGATAATCACGCTTCCAAACTCAAAGACCCGCGATTCAGTGATTACGGCAAACTGGCACCGGCCTCCAAAGCCGACTATGCCTTCGTACTGCACAGCCTGTATCATTTGAATGACACGGGGACCATGGCCATCGTCCTGCCGCACGGCGTGCTTTTTCGCGGTGCCGCCGAAGGGAAGATTCGCCAGACACTTATCGAAAAAAATCGCATCGACACCATCATTGGCCTGCCGGCCAATCTTTTCTATAGAACCAGTATTCCGACTATTATTCTGGTACTCAAAAAGAAACGTCCGACCAAGGATATCCTCTTTATCGATGCCAGCCGGGACTTCATCAAGGGCAAAAATCAAAATAACCTCAGTGAAGACGCTATCGAAAAAATTATCCAGACCTATCTCAATCGTCAGGATGTTGATAAATATGCCCATCTGGCGTCCCTGGATGAAATCAAAGAGAATGACTTTAACCTCAACATTTCTCGCTATGTAGACACCTTTGAGGAAGAAGCCGAAATCGACCTGACCGAAGTCAACCGCCAACTGGAACAGGACAATAAAGAAATTGCCGCACTGGAAGCGGAGATCAAGGAACAGCTGAAGATACTGGGAGTGGATCCCTGAGGCAATATAAACAGGGTATTCCCCAATATTTTGAACAGGCACTTCGTGATTGCAAAACGAATCTAATATGAGTAACGGATATGATAAATATAAATATAATTACAAACAGCTGCATATAGTGGCATGCTTGTCGAGATCCTAAAAATTAAATTTCTTAATGAATCAAATTTGAAATTGAAAGTAAAGAATTAGTGTTCACTTATAACTGAACTGATATACTGAAATTGTAATCTTTGTTTTTTAAATTGGAAAAGATGCAGTGTTTGTATTGCTGTATTTTTTGTACATTCTGCTGAGATGATCAACATGATACAAAAATATTAAATGCTGTCGAAGTAAATGTTTTTTATGTGATTTATTCAATTGTTCGCGGGCAGTTTTGGCTATTTTGCTGAAACTGCCTTAGTTTTATGCTCATTTAATAGTATGCTACAATATTATTAAACATTTACCTATATACCTATATGTATCATAAACTCATAGGAGGCTGCTGTATGAAATTAGATGAGTTGGTAAGCCATAATCTAAGAAAACTAAACCCAACAGACTTAATAATATGGCGTTATATTTATAAGAATAAAAAAAAGTGCTGTCACATATCTATTTATGATATTGCCCGAGAGTGTAATGTTTCAAGGACAACTATACTCAGATTTGCTAAAAAAATATCATTAGATGGTTTTTCTGACCTTAAAATGATACTCAAAATGGAATTGGGACAGGATGATATTTCACCATCGATTGATATAGGTGAGGCTGCCGTTGATTTATGTAAAAAGGTTGGTGAAGAAGTTGCAAAACAAGATTTTAACAGGGCTAATAAACTTATATATAAAGCCACCAGAGTTTTTATTTATTCATCGGGATATGTACAGGAAAATGTTGCTAATGAAATGAAACGTTTGTTTATCAGCTGCAATATTCTAATTTATGAAATTAAAGGCATTGATGAGTTCCAACGGATACTCAAAAACATTGACCAAACTGATTTATTTATCATAATATCCCTTAGCGGTGAGTCATTACATGTGGTTGATTTTGGTAATCAGTTACATATGAACGGGATTCCCTTTATATCTTTAACCAGATTGAAAAGCAATACACTGGCCAGTCTAAGTACGGAACATATCTATATTACCCCTATAGCAATGCCGACTGCCGTGGATACTGCCTATGAATCAATGCTGATGTTTTTTCTGGTGGTTGAAGTATGGTATATAAGCTATAGCCGCTATCTGACAGAACAGCTTCAAGACAATTGTTAAAATTGTTGTAATGTAATTTATCACATAGAACGTGATGAATTACATTATAGCGTGAAAGTTCCCGTAACAGCCCATGTCTATTGATTATGGGCTGTTTTATATTTATTATGGACATAAGGAATCGTCCCGGATAAATTTTTCATCCGGAATTAAATACTATCCGCTGTATATCTTTGACAGCAATTGATAAGTATACAAATGCTCCATTTTAGAAGGGAAGGATTGTAATGAAAAAATCATCGATTGTAATTGCCGGTGGCGGCAGTACTTTTACCCCCGGCATTGTAATGATGTTATTAGAACACTTGAACAGATTTCCTATCAGAGAAATAAAATTTTATGATAATGATGCCAGCCGACAGGAAAAAATTGCCAAAGCCTGTGCTATTCTCTTAAAGGAACGTGCTCCTGAAATTCAATTTTCTTATACGATTGATCCTAAAGAAGCTTTCACCAATATAGATTTTGTAATGGCACATATTCGTGTAGGCAAATATGCCATGCGTGAAAAGGATGAAAAAATTCCTATGAAATATGGCGTATTCGGGCAGGAAACCTGTGGTCCCGGTGGCATAGCTTACGGGATGCGTTCCATAGGTGCCATAATTGAAATAATTGATTTCATGGAAAAATATTCGCCAAATGCCTGGATGCTAAATTATTCTAACCCAGCTGCTATTGTAGCCGAAGCTACCAGACGTATCCGTCCCAATACCAAAATCATAAATATATGTGATATGCCAGTTGGCATTGAAGACCGTATGGCCGAAATTCTAAACTTGCCTAACGGTCGTAAAGACATGGATATTCGTTATTACGGTCTGAATCATTTTGGCTGGTGGACAGATATCCGTGATAAGCAGGGCAATGATCTAATGCCAAAAATCAAAGAACATGTTGCCAAATACGGCTACATAGTCAATCCTCAACAACATGGCGAAACGGAAGCCAGTTGGAATGACACCTATGCCAAAGCCAAAGATGTTTATGCTATAGATCCTGATACACTGCCAAATACTTATCTTAAATATTATTTATTTCCGGATTATGTATTTGCTCATGACAATCAGCATCCTGAGCATACTCGTGCCAATGAAGTCATGGAGTATCGTGAAAAAAACGTATTTGCTGCTGCTAAACAAATTGTAGATAAAAATACTTCCAACGGCTGTGACTTCCATAGTGATGAGCATGCCAGCTACATTGTCGATTTAGCTGAAGCAATAACATTTAACAAAAAAGCCCGTATGCTGCTAATTGTAGAAAATAACGGTGCTATTTCTAATTTCGATCCTACCGCAATGGTAGAAATTCCTTGTATTGTTGGTACTAATGGCTATGAACGTGTTTGCGTCGGTAAAATTCCTCAATTTCAAAAAGGCTTGATGGAACAACAAGTTTCCGTAGAAAAATTAGTTGTTGATGCTTGGATAAGCAACAGTTATCAAAAACTTTGGCAGGCAATGAGTCTATCAAAAACTGTTCCAAGTGTTTCAATAGCTAAAAAAATATTGGATGATTTAATAACAGCCAATAAAGATTACTGGCCAATCTTGAAATAAATTTGACAGTTTTGAATTCCGGCTGTTTATTATATTTACCGGGATTCAAAACTATTTTAAACAAAGCTGTATATTAATCTGACTATATAGCTTTGTAAAAGTACGTCTGCTATTTTTTGAAAAATCTAACAATGGTCTGTATACAATATTGCCTTATATAGAAAGGAGCTCTATTAATGCCCATAAACAAAGATATTGTCATGCAAAAAGTGCAGCGTTTCGGTGGAGCAATGTTTACGCCTGTTTTATTATTTACATTTTTTGGTATAATGGCTGCCTTATCAATATTATTCAAAAATACAGCTATAATGGGAAGCATCGCTGATAAAGGAACCATATGGTATGATATTTGGTTTATTATCGAAAAAGGTGCCTGGACTGTATTTTCACAATTACCACTTTTATTTGTAGTTGCCCTACCTATCGGATTGGCAAAAAAAAATTCTGGACGGGCCGCAATGGAATCTTTAGTCATTTATCTTGTAGTAAATTATTTTATATCGGGTTTTTTGGAATTATGGGGGCCAATGTTCAATGTAGATTTTGCTCAAGATGCTGTACCGGGATCCGGCTTAGCAATGGTCGCCAATATTAAAACTCTCGATATGGGTATGCTTGGTGCTATTTTTATAGCCGCGGTAAGTGTTTATCTTCATAATAAATTGTATGATGTAAATCTGCCTGAAATAGTTGGAATTTTCCGAGGCTCAGTTTTGGTAATAGTTGCCGGTTTTTTCATAATGCTGCCTGTCGCATTCATTTTATGCCTATTCTGGCCTAAGGTACAGCTGGCTATTGTTTCACTTCAGGGTCTTATGAAAACCAGCGGGTTACTGGGCGTATGGCTGTATACCTTTCTCGAACGCATTCTTATTCCTACCGGCCTGCATCATTTTATATATATGCCCTTCATATATGGCCCTGCCGTCGTTGACGGTGGTACCAAACAATATTTCATTCAACATCTGCCTGAATTTTCGACATCAGCCCATACCTTAAAGGAAATGTTTCCACAAGGCGGATTTGATTTAACTTCAATGTCAAAAATGTTTGGCTGTCCAGGTATTGCCCTGGCAATTTATGCTACAGCCAAAAAAAAGAAAAAGAAAATTATTGCCGGCCTATTGATTCCGGCTACGTTCACTGCAATTCTTTGTGGTGTTACCGAACCGCTTGAATTTACGTTTCTGTTTGTAGCACCGGTCTTATTTTTAGTACATGCCGTATTAGCCGGTTTAATGGCTATGACTGCATATGCTTTCGGTGTAGTAGGTGTTTTTGACGGCGGGATAATTGAATGTGCCGTAGAAAACTGGATTCCCTTGTTCAAATATCATCCTATGACCTATATTCTTCAATTCATAGTTGGATTTGCTTTTACGGCAATCTATTTCGTTGTATTTCGTTGGCTGATACTGCACTTTGATTTCAAGACACCGGGACGCGGTGATGATGAAGAAGACAAACTATATACCAAAGCCGATTATAAGGCTAAGAAAGCCAATGATGAGTATGATAGCAAAGCAGAAGCATTTTTAGACGGACTTGGTGGAAAAACAAATATTGTTGATGTAACCAACTGTGCTACACGTCTACGCGTAAATGTAAAAGATGGCACATTAGTAGCTAATGCGAAGACATTCATAGCCGCCGGTGCACACGGATTAGTTCATAATAAAAATGCCGTTCAGGTTATTGTCGGATTATCTGTTCCTCAAATTCGCGAACGGTTTGAAAATTTGCTGCAAAATGATATATCTGACAATGAAAGTAATGCCATATCTCCTTCATTATTAGCCTTTGCAACCGGCAAAGTAGTATCAATTGATGATGTTCCAGATAAAGCTTTCTCAGAAAAAACCATGGGAGATGGTATTGCTATAATCCCTGAAAAAGGAATTATCACTGCACCTGCTGATGGCACCATAATAATGACTGCCGATAAAACCGGTCATGCACTTGGTATAAAGCTGACTACCGGAATGGAAATACTTATTCACATCGGTATTGATACCGTTACATTAGACGGAACAGGTTTTAAAACATTGGTTAACCCCAACGACAATATAACCACCGGTGACAAATTAATCGAATTTGATCTTGAAAAAATAAAACAAGCTGGTTTAAATCCAATTACAATTATGGTTATAACAAATTTTGACCAGTATACTGCCTTAGAATTTAAATCACTGCAAAAAGTAAAAGCCGGTATTTCTATAATAGCTACCTATTAGAATTTGTTATCCAAATTATCCTTGCGTTATACTCAGATTTTTAATGTGAGTAGGTAACTGAGGCTTATTGTGGAGATTCTATTAATCTCATATTGGTAGTGCAGGTGAAATGAAAAGACTTCATAAGCTCCTCAATCCTAACGCACTTCGGGTCAGGCTGCCCGAAGTGCCGTACTAATAAAATATCTTTCTTTGCCGTTATCAATACCGAAACCAATGTTTCCGGAATCGTTTTGTGAAATACACAGAAAACCTTACCCCATGAGTTGAACTATGATAAATCATGCCATTTTTTTCATTTGAAACTTAATAATATCCAAATTAATATATTCCAGTGTCCTTCGTGAAGTCGGGACACTAGCACGCTGTATTTAATCGAAAACTATAAATTTTATCGTTTACGGCCAAACAATATTTTATAGAGCCAATGAACTTTTATGTCAATGGCTTTAGCAGGACACAATTCATGACAACAAAAACAACTGATACAATTATCCAAATCAGCAACGGGCTTTTCATTTTTCATTGCAATGATTCGGGCTGGACAGCCCCGCAGGCAATCGCCACAGGAAATACATTTTTCATGATAGAAAATTGGTTTTGGACGTAAAGATTTGATAAAAAAATTTTCCACCTTACGCGGAACGATCCCACTGATCAGACTTTTTTTGATGGAACCCGGTTGCTTAAATGGAGTGACCGGAACAGTTTCAACATCATTCCCAACGATTTTTACACTATGCAACTTACCATTGAATAAGTCACGTCTTCTGGCAGCTTGGACCGTAGGCACGCTAAGAGGGTCCATACCCATAATATAGGTTCCGACTGTATCAAGCGCATACGGGTTTTCAGCTGCCAGCAACAACCCGACATGCCGTTTTGTGCCGGAAGAGGGCCCATTCCCTTCCATGCCTTCAATCGCATCAATCAGGGAAAAATCTGGACGAACGTATTCGCAAATATCAATCAAATGATCTGCAAAATTTTCTATCGTATGCATTTTAAAGTGATATTTTGCCTTTGTCAATCCTGGAATGACACCGAATAAATTCTTGACGCCACCAGTGTACAGCATCATACAATGTGTTTTAAACTTAGCAATGGAAACGATCAAATCTACCTTAGTCACTACGCGGATAATCTCCATTGTTTTGAGCTTTGCCGCTTTTTCGTTCTTCACTTCCACAGAGCTTACATCATAATTGAGTTCACAGCCTGTAGCTTCAGCGACTTTTACCATCCCGCTTGCTCTGTAAATCTCATACAGGCGTTTTTTATAAAAGGGACCTCCGGGGCTGTCTCCGATGATAACCTTCCATCCCTGGTTCTGCAGATACCGGACTGCTGCCTCGACTACCGCAGGATGTGTTGTTACCACATCTTCCGGTACATTTTTTTTTAACAAATTTACCTTAAGCAATGCTTTTCCCGTCTTCTTTTCCTTTCCTTTTAAGGCCGGACAATATTCCATACTGGAGAAAACGGCTCTTTCTACTTCTTGATAATTATAAGAGCTGCACTTTTTAATAATGACCTTTTCCATTCTATCCTCCATTAACATTTCCATTTTTCTAAGTATAGCATGTTCCCGCAAAAGAAAATGTGCTAAATTCACCCCTCCATGTCCAGTTTTAGTTTACCACTTTATCGTCAGACCAAAGATTTGCCGCCGGGTTCCTTCAGATTCTATCTCATGCTGGACACTCTTGCCTTAAGCCATGCGCTTGGCACTATTAACTTGCGCTCTGGACTTTCACCCGTTAGACTGCGCCCATGCTGGGCACACTAAATGCACCAAAGAAAGAGGCTGCCCAGAATAGGCAGCCTCTTAAATTCAATAAATCAGATTATATTGTATTATCTATATGCCACTATAAAAATAAAACAATTCAGCCGTTTCGCGCTGCTAACACGAAAATACATGATCAGGCTGTTGATTAATTCAAAGTGTATCATTTATCAGCATATACATGCTGATGATATATATTTTTTTTATCTTCACAACCAGATCTATTTTCCGCAGTGGCCAATACACCACCCAAATAACTTATTAATATGCTGCATCCTATAAAAATCAATGATGCTGCTAACATAAGCCACGTATCAGCTATCAAAGAAAGTACTATACCACCGATAAAAGCAGTTATGATAGACAATATCGCTAAATCTTTTATTTTAATCACCCCTTTAATACTCGCTTAGTATAGCATTCTTATTCCATCTGTCAATGGATCTTCTTGAAGTTTTTATATTATAAATCATCACATTTATTAATAATATTTGAAGTATTTGTTGATGAATAGATTGCCCCCAAACTGCCCAAATTCTCATTTACAGCAAAATGCGATCTTTTTAGGATAAGATGTTTTTTGTCCTGTTTTTCGCTGAAATCTGTGATATACTAATGGCATAGAGACTTAGTGACAGCCGTAGCTGAAAAGCAAACGGTTTTTCTTATGCATAAATAATTTTTTAGCAGATTGCAGGGATTATTTTTATCATATATAAGCGGCTGTTACAAATTTGATGAGGGTGATATCCATATGGAAATTAGTGTTGTAGAAAAACTTTTATTATTAATATTATGCGATCTGGCAAAAAAACAAAAAATAAAAAGTGATTTCGACTGTGAATTTATTGAAAATGCGATTTCTTCAGGAAATACATGGGCAATAGAGCAAGAATATAGTGTACTTTTGTCTAAATCTGAAGTCGAAAGAAATGTAGTTGATTTTACGAAAAATATTCTTGAAATGTGCGATGATATAAAACGGTCGTATAAATCTTTACCTACTAAAGATAAAGAATATGTAAAAAATGCAGTTACCAATTTTGATGAGAACTTTATATTTAAAGGTTTTGGTGGAAATACAGAATGTGATTATATGGGAGTCGCTGGATTTTTAACACAAAAAATGCATAAATTTCAATCTCTCAAAGATTGTCAACTTAATTCTCGTGTACCTATGGTTGAAAATTATAAACAGATGTATACGGTTTACAAACCTTTAAATGGCAAAATATCTTTAAGCAAAGATGATATTGTTAAAATATTGAAAAATAAAAATTGATAAATGTTGTCAGACGTTGGAAGCGGTGGGGATATATATTGTTTACTATGCCCAAAATGGTTAAAGAGCTTATAAAAAATTTCTGTAAACTAACGTTCTCTCGAAGTGATAAGGTCTTCTATGGTAGAATTTTAATCATAGGAGGCCTTTTTATCATGGCAAATTGGGACTCAAAAAAATAGACCATCCCAATCACATTGTTTGTAATCCAGAAAATTTTTTGCCACATAAATTCCCGCCAATACTCCTAAAAGACTGGGAATTCCACGAAAACCCTGATTAAGTAATACATATGTATTTTCATCATTTTTAGCAATTTTTCGGAATACCCATTTGGAAAATAACTGCAGCAGCATGATTCCTAAAATAACCGAGATGCACAGGACAAAAAGATGCACAGGAAAACCACCATAAACGATTGAATTGATTATGCCTTTAATAAAAATCATTTGATAATTCCTCCAAAACTTATAACTTTTGTCTTCCCTATAAAACTTCTACGAACATGGGTGATAATTAGCTAACTTTTCTCTGCATACTCATCCAGTGCCTGCTTAAATTTTCCTATTTTGTTGCTTCCGTTTGTTGCAAAACGTAAAAGAGGAATATCATATAGACTTAGAATGTGATATTTCATTAGATCGCGTTGTGGTGTCCCAGGCTTGTGATAATGAAATCCGTCCACTTCTATAGCAAAATACACGTTCTTTTCCAATCCTGTTATAAATCAAAAAATCTTAAAGTCCGATCAATGATATTCAATATCCTAGATGTTTCCTTATAATAATTACTTTTATCCTGTTTTTTATAAATTGTTTTTTAATAACCACAAAATCATTGCAGATACGTTCCGGGCTTTTACAATCAGTGCAATAGCCTAAACTGGAACATGGTGTCTTTTTATTTAGTCTTTTGGCATCTAATGGGGCAGCATAATTTCTTACTCGTTTTTCAGCTTCATCCAGGTTTTTGACTATTTTATTTATTCCTGCAACAATAATAACTTGCTCTGGTCCATATATCATAGGGGCAACTCTGCTGCCGTTTCCGTCAATATTGTATAGTTCACCATTTTCTGTTATGGCGTTTGTTCCAGATAAGAATGTATCTGCTGAAATTTGCTCTATATAATTTCTTCTTTTCTTCACTGGTAATTCTATTTCTGTATTTATCCAGAAAATTATATGAACCATTTTGCAATAAATTAATTATTCCTGTATCGAATAGTGTCATAGAGTCTCCTATTCCAACTGTGGAACCTTCAGGAATTAATTGCTTTATATGTTGTTTAAGCTCTGCCGCGTTGTTTGCAAATACTCCATACATATTATTTTTTCTAAGACTGTCTATTGTTCGTTTTACCTGATATACTATATACTAGGATATAGTATATCAGCCATATTATATTATCCTTTGTAATGAATTGTTTATCATATTTCTGTTAATACCTTCCAATCTGTTTTAGCACATGCGTCAATTAATTTTGGATCAAATTGTTTTCCCGCGCAACGTTTTAATTCTGCAATGGCAACTTTTTTGCTGAGAGCACGACGGTAAGGACGATCAGATGTCATTGCTTCGTATGCATCTGCAATCGTTATGATCCTGGCACTTAAAGAAATCTGTTCGCCCTTAAGTCCTCTGGGATATCCGGATCCGTCCCAGGCTTCATGGTGTGATAAAATGCAATCGGCCAAGTTTGTATATGCATGCACTGATCTTATTATTTGGTAGCCTATTTCTAAATGACGCTGAATTTCTTTGTATTCATCAGCTGTAAGTTTATCTGGTTTATAGAGTATATCCTTATTTATTGCTATTTTGCCTATATCATGCAACAGGCCGGCTGTTTCAATGTTTTTGATGTTTTCACTGTCTAAGTGAAGCATTAGGGCAATCCTTTTGGCCAGTTTGCTGACGCGTTCCGAATGAATACGTTCACGTTCATTGGTTTCATTTAATGTATTAATAATGAATTTGACAGTATCGTTGCGCATGCTTTGGCTTTCGGTAATTTTTTTGTGATACATCATTTCTTCTGCTTTTACAAGTATATCACCAATATTTTCAGTTTCTTGAGTTTTAGTGGCAAAGCCACATGACACCGAGATTATAATATTATCAAGAGATACATGTTCAAACTCGGCATAAATACGTTTGCTTAAATGAATAACAGCATCATTATTGGTCCGCGGTAGTAATAATACAAATTCATCTCCACCAATCCTTGCAATTACATCATTTATGCGACAGATTTTTTTTATAGTGTTTGCAACGACTTGAAGTAGTTTGTCACCCGCGGTATGCCCAAATGCATCATTTGTTAATTTCAGACCATTAACATCAATTATAATAATGGATACCGGCATTTTTTTCTTTTCATTCATTTTTGCTAAAGCATCGTCAAAATATCTACGATTGTATAGACCTGTCAATTGATCATGAAAATTTAGATATTCAATTTTCATGATCTTATCTCTTCTTTCACTATAATCACGAAATACTATAATGGCGCCTATTGTTTCGTTGTCAATATTTTTTATTGGTGCGGCACTGTCTTCTATTGGCAATTCACTTTTATCTTTTTTTATAAGTATAGCATCATTTTCTAAAATAATAGTTCTATTTTCCTTCATACAATTAATTGCTGGATTATCTATATATTCCCTACTGTCTTCGGATATAATTTTAAATACGAGATCTACTTTTTGTCCAATGGCTTCTGATTTAGACCAGCCAGTAATTTTTTCAGCAATAGGGTTAATTAAAATAATATTTCCATTCCTGTCAGTTGAAATAATTCCATCACCAATGGATTGAATTGTTGTTTCAAATAATGCACGTTCATGATATAGTTTTCTTTCAACATTTTTAAGAAAAGTAATATCCTGCACACTTATAGCCTGATAGCTTAATATATCATTCTTATCCTTTATAACTGTGGCATCAATCAGTACCGGAAAACGAGAGCCGTCTTTTCTTATATGTGTTGACTCCCAGGCATCATGTACATATTTACTACTTTCTGGTGTAGTGTTTAATAATTTTCTGCGTTCAGATTTAGAAAAGAAATTTTTTATTGGTATTTTTTTTATTTCATCGATTGTATAACCATGCATTTCTGCAAATTTAGGGTTTACTAAATCAAAATTAATGCCATTGGGTAAACTGGTAACTATTCCCCAACCGGCAGCATCAAATATTTCAAACCATTTTTCCATAATGTTTTTTTGTACGACTTCCTTGGAAATGTCCTCAAAAATTAAAATGACTTCTAATGCTTTACCTTCAGATATTATTGGTGATATTCTGGTGCGGTAAATATACTTTTCACTGTTTTTACTTTTTAAATATAAATCACAAATTTCTATATACTTTTTATTGAATACTTTTTTTATTTTTTCGATTAAAAGCCTATTATATGGATAAATGAAGAAATGTTCCAGACTATTTCCTATTGTTGGTCTATTTTTATAAGCAAAGCTTCTATTATTTGTATATGTTACAATAAAGTTCGTATTTACAGTGCAGATGACATCAGGAATTCCTGTTGTTATTGCCTTTAATTTTTGTAATGCAGATTTTAGTTTTAATTCATTTTCATTTTCTTTGGTGACATTTTTTTTGGAAACAATAATAAACATATCATTTTCTTCATACACTGGTGTAAGCTTAGTTTGAAAATATGTTTTTTTATTATTTATATATAACACTTCTTCAATCTCAATAGTATGTTTTTCTTTGAGGCATTTAAAATAAGAATCAATTATTTGATTTCCTCCGGATATTCCAAAAATTTCCAATGGTGTTTTGTTAATAATTGATTCAATACCAATATTTAAAAAATTGCAAAAGGCTTTATTTACTAATAAATAACGAAATATATTACTGGTTTTGTCAAAAATAATTAATCCCATGCCATCATGAGTTCCGTTAAAAATAATATCAACGCGTTTTTTCAAAGTTTCAAGAATTTCATTTCGTTTTTTTATTTTGTTAAACTCACTTTGTAAAACACTGCCAATAGCCTGATTTATCATAACAAACTCCCCCTTTAAATGACATAAAACAAATTATATACTAGATATTTTTCTCTATTGAAATTAATTCTCCTGTAAAATATTTTTGTTTTTTGTATACGATTATTGTTTAGATACAGTAGGTACTAGAGGTTTGTATAATAAAATCAGTGTTAGATGCGATAGAGTTTGTTAAAATATTAACATTCGTTTAAATTAATCATATTATAGTGGCACATATGATTAACAATATTGTTTGATAATATTTTAAAATTAATTTAGTATAGTTATATTTGCTGTTTCAAGCCTTTTTTTCACCCAGGAATAATGATCGTCAATCGCTTCATAAAATTGTGGGCAAAAGTCTGAATCTCCCAATATATAATCTTTATCATATTCCTCGAGAGAATCATTAAATCCAAAATTTCCTTGATTAATATAATTTATCCATGCGGTATTGCGATGGCTGCAGTCTTCATCGGTGAAATTCTTAAAACAGTTGGTTAATACAGCTTGTTGTTCTTCTGTCAATGTATTTTCCGAACTTTTTACTGTTGTTAATATGGAGTATATTGCGCTGGCAGCTTCGATGAATTCTAACCAGTTTTTTCTTCCGTCAGGAAATTTGGGAGTACATTTCCAAAATGCATAAGGACGATCAGGCCAATGAATAGCTGTCACGTGTCCCAATGGAGGAAGGTCGTGTATGAATGAATCTTCAGTTCGTTCCCATAGAGCCTCTCTAGGGTAAATAACATCAGGATTGGTTATTATATTATCACTGGAAATATGTCCTGAAAATTCCTGGTGTGCCCAAGTATCAGCATAAACATGCAGGCCGATACCCAATCTAAACAAATTTTTATTGGCTTGTAAATCAACTATTGATTTCAAATAATCTGATAGTTGATTGGACAAATTGCTGTTTTTCTTGCAAATTAATCTATTGGCAGTATTTTCATTCAAGTTGGGTAAAAAATGAAATGGAAACCATATTTCGTTATTATCCTTTAAGTCATACAGATTTTCTAATGGTTCATGCCCTGAACTGCGATGCTTTATACTAACTTTTAAAGCTGGTATGTTATCATCTACAAGTTGCGAAGTTGTGGCTAATGCTTTTGCATCCAACGCATTAAAACCTGCCCAGCGTGACAATACATAAATAGTTCCAAAATGAAAATCAATGTCCATTTTACTACCTTCCTTTTATAATAATTTGTAATTTATTAATAATTACTATATAACATTTACGAAGTAATGGGGCTAAGGAATATAATTACAAAATTGCCGGCGTTTTTGTATCATCTATACTAAGACAGATAATTTTCATGAAACAGGTTTTATATATTAAATTGACGGTAAAATTAAAACCGTAGAAATATATGACCCAAATATCCTATAATAAAGAAAAATGATAATATTTTATGATATTGCCTGAGAGCTTTACTTTTATTAATGTTCATACCAATAATCATAAGCAGAAAACTTATAGCCGCTGTAATTATTCCAAATATAAAAATACTGGCCCAATATTTACTTTCACTCAGCACCATAGTGCTTCCATGCAGAACTATTAAATAAAACATTAGTATACCCAGTATCGGATGAGATAATCTTAAAATAGTCAATAATTTTTTTGCAATATTATTTATTGAGGTGGACAATGATTTCCCATTATGTACGTATATTTCTCGGAATATGTAGTAAGAAAGACATATACCAGCACAAACAGCAGCGATACTTCCAAATGCTTTACCGATTTCGCGCAATAAATGAGACAAGTTCACAGTCATGTAGGTATCAATAAAATAAAAACTTATGGCACATAAAAATAAGCTAATAAGATTAAACTCCAATAAGTGGTTTCTTACATTAGAAATGTTCTTTTCCAATCGGTCATACATCATAGTTGACTCCCTGTATAATTCCGTTTACCTAAAGTGCTTTATAAATCGGAAAGTTTTTCATCACAATTGATATTTTACATTTAGCCGAAAATAATATTATTTTTCTGGTATATTAGAATTTCCGGACAAGATAATAAATATGGTCCGCAGAATATTTATTATCTTGAAAGATTTATATTTTAAAAATTAAAGAATAATGATTGAGAAAATTCCATGACATTTTAAGTCAATTAAATGAAATTATTTTTAACCAGTTCTCCGACCCTTTTAATCATATAGTAGGCTGTAGAGCCGGTTCCTAGTCCCAATATCATGCCAATTTTTATATACTCCGCTGCTTTTTGTCCGGCCCATTTTTTTTGTTCTGAATGTTTCATATTTGCCTCCTGGAATATTAAGATTTCATAATAGCTGTTTAAATTATTGGAATTCACCAAAATGATAAAAGAACCGTTAATAGCCAATAAATTAAATACTGGTTCTACTTTAAAATAAACTATATATAAATGGATTCTCCTGTTTTACTTAGTTTTTCAAAATTTCTTCTTACAAGATTTTGCGAAGTGTTAGCATAGCAGTATGCACATAAATGCATACAAGTATTATACTGCCCAATATCTTTACTTACTATACATCCACAAAAATCCCTTTGCCCGGGATCTTTCAAATCTATTTTTTTATTATAATCGTTATTGGTAAATAAATTTATTTCTGTATTTTCCTTTCCCAGAAATTTCATTAGTGTTTTATCAGAAGAAAAACATTTAACCATTAGATTATCATCAATACATTTATTTTTTTCAATGCTATATTTATTTAAATTAATGTCTTCTGCGCATGTGGTTATTGATAAATGCCAGTTTTTATTTAATTCTTGTAAATTTTCAGCAATATAAATCATATCATTTTTATCAAATCCTTTATATTTAACATTTGCCCTTTGCAAGTTATGTTGAACTTTTTTGTAAATATTGATATCGGCGAAACTTATAACAAGTTTGTTGGTATATTTATATAAGGCATTGCCAATATTTTTTATTTTCTCCAGCAATTTATCAAGGGTGATAGTATCAGTTAATATTAAAGGGTCAAACCGCCATATAACCTGTTCTTTGCCAATTAGATTTGATAATTTAATAAAAGTATTTATTCTTTCTTTTAAGGGAGGAATATTAGGTTCCAATTTCTCACTTTCATAATCATTTATTGTATATGTAAAATAGTAATTTATATTTTTGGCATCAATAATATTTAAATACTTAATCATATTTTTCGGATTTTTACTCCAAAACACTATGACTCTGGTATTTTTGAATGACACATATTGAGGTCGTTTATTAAACGGATTTATCCATTTGATGTAACCTTTGTTTAAGCGGTTTATAAACCAGTCAGAATGAAATGCCGGAATATCTGTAGCCCTGCTGGCAGATAATATTACAGGAGCTATGGCCTCAACTTTTTCTCCAAAATCGGTTTTTATAAATATTTTCTCCCAACCTTTGAATTTCATAGATGGATTCCTGCTTTGTGATTTATTATTTAATTGTTTTTGACAATTATTTCAGAAGACGCATTTTTCCCTTTAGCAAGCATTAGATAAATTACGCTGAGAACAGATGCCACAGGAATGATATTTAATATTATAATCAAAATAGTCTTCATACGAGATAATTCAATATCATTGCAGCGGCGTATGACAATGGAAATAAAATAAGCAAAAAAAATCATTGTAACAGGAAATACCAACGAAGGTGATATATCTATATTTTTTAGTATGATATATATAATGATATAAATAAAAAGCCTTATAGCAAATTCTTTTCTACCAAGGCGTTCTCTAAAAAATAACTTTATCTTATCGGTTATACTCATACCGCCAGGACAAAAAAGTGAGTACTCCAAATTCTCCAAATATCGTTTTATGTCACTGATAAAATTCATTATAATACTCCCTTGCGAATTTTTTTATAAATCGTTATAAAATTACGTACTCATATGATTTTTTAGCGGATACAGCTGCTATACGGTTTGAAAATATATTTAGTGATTTTCAGTTTATCAATTAGACTTGAAGTCTTTATGATTGAAAAAGTTTAGTTTGCCAATTATGATATGAAGTGCTACACTGAAAAATAAATCCACCTGATATACTTGAATTTGCATAAGGATGTGATAAAAATGAAATTGAATAAAATTCTGTCACTTACATTTTCTTGTTTGTTTGTGTTGGGAACACTTGGAATAAGTACAACCAATGCTTCTGCTTTTGAAGGAAGTTCAACAGCACCCACTTACAGCAAAACAACTACCGGGGCTATAGCCGGCGGCATAGCTGGTGCGCTCATCGGACATAACAGCAAAAAAGGACATACTGCACATGCTATCGCTGATGCAGCCATCGGGGCTGTCGTTGGAGGAGCTATAGCACATAATACCTAAAATTTGATTATATTCATGATATCGGGTGGGAAATAAGTTTATTTTAAAAGGGCTGTCGCATGTAAACATTTT
The DNA here is from genome assembly GCF_015732285.1 of Pectinatus frisingensis. GTDB lineage: Bacteria > Bacillota > Negativicutes > Selenomonadales > Selenomonadaceae > Pectinatus > Pectinatus frisingensis. The sequence goes on along the minus strand of NZ_WIQU01000016.1, from coordinate 70,708 downwards.
CTTTATAATACGCAGTGTTTCATTTTCTCTGTCCATTTTTAAAAGGATGGGGAGCCTCATAGTGATGGTAAACCGTATTTTATGAAGTCAATGTCATTTGTGCGACAACCTTATTTTTATGCAATTATTGTATAAAAGGTATTTTAATGATGAAACTATTTGTCTGCGGCAGGTATGCTGAAAATAAATTTTTCTATAGCAGGGAGTAATGGTTTGCTTAATGGAAGATCAGGAATACCGTAAGATTTGATATTTGATTTTGGATCATCAGGTACAGTTTTTAGAATATGATTCATATTTTTTATTATTACCATTTTTGCTGCGGGGGCAGCATTTTGCAATGCCTTTGCATCATTAACCTGTACTTGTAAATCATGCGTTCCTTGGATTAAGAGCACTGGTATTTTTAATTTACCTACTTCTTTGGTCGGATCGTAACGTAGTTCAGATATCAAATATGGCTGGACACTGGGACGAAAAAGCGGTTGCAGAGCAGAATTGATAGGTTTGACGGTTTTCCCCTGTTCTAACTGTGCCAGAATTTTACTGCTTTCGTCATAGTATTGAGGAGCTCGTTGTGATATCTGCCATAATAATATTTTTGATAATGGGAAACCGGGACCTTCCAGAGAAATAAATCCTGCTGCATTTGCTTGTCTGGCGGATATTGCACCAATAAGAGATCCCTCGCTGTGTCCGATAACAATGACCTTAGAAAAACGGCCGTCTGACTGTAAAGCTTTTATCCATGCATCAGCATCGTCAATATAGTTTTCAATAGTCAGTTGCTGCTCGGACAGATCAAAATTATTTTCACCGATTCCCCGTTTGTCATAACGCAGTGATGCGATACCGGCTTGGGCCAGTCCATCAGCCAGCATTTTTAAACAATTGTTTTTTCCGGCATACGGATTGTTACCATTCTTGTCTGTGGGACCTGATCCGGCAATGATCAGTGCCACGGGGGGAGGGGAAACCGTAGACGGCATTTCCAAAGTACCTGTCAGGCTGCCTGACGAAACTGGCAGCTGCAGTGGCATTTCTTCTATAGAAGTGGCAGAGCATATGCTGGCAGCTGAGGCTGAAGACATAAAAAATAATATGATTATAATTAAATTCAAATTATGCTTTAACAAAATATCTGCTCCCTTATAAATAGTAGAATTCGGATAATATGATGGTTTCGACAATAATTATACATTGCAATTATAGCGGTAGTAAATGGTTATGATGATAAATATCATAAGAATAGTCGATTTTTTATTGAATAGGATAATGTTCATTATCAGTCAAAAACATGCAGAGAATTCAAGCCCTGACCACTTTAAATGGTGTTAAAATTATATTGCTTTTAATATGAGAGTATGATCGGTTCTCTCAGCGGTTATCCGATTAAGATTAAATCATATAAATCCAAATATTCAATTAACCATTGCACATTTTCACTATATTGATCAATTGTGTGTCCGCTGAAAAATTCCAGATGCCACTCAGTATAAAAAATCTATTTACAGATTTTATCTTGGATTCAGTGTACACTTTAAAAAATGTTATGTCAATTAACATAGTATTGTCTATACAAAAAGTTTTGTTTATTATTTTACTGAATTTATAGATTTTTTCTAAAAACATAAACTGTTTTATACTACCTTATAACCCATTGTTTTCTTTCTATTGCAAGTGGGTATATTGTATGAATTTACGAGATAAGCTGCGGATATCGCACACAAAATGCTTATATGACAATAAACCGGTCGTCGACAGCTAGTTTGCCGTAATTATTATCTTGAATTGCCGATTGTCTTTAGTATAGAATTGAAGAGTAATAAGCTTATGAGAAAATTATGAAAATAATATTTAGGATTGACGCTGGAAGGTGGCAAGGTAATGAAAATAACTTTTTTCTTAACTCCTAAGGATAAGGTAGTATATCTTAATGCAACATCAACAATAAGACAGGCAATGGAAAAAATGAAGTATCATCGCTATACTGCAATTCCATTAATAGATGATGCAGGAAAGTATGCCGGTACACTTACGGAGGGCGATTTATTATGGGCACTGACTGATAAAGGTAATATTAATAGTAAAAATTTGGAACATATAAATCTGCAAATGATTAATAAACATATTAATAATAAAGTAGTTCATATAGATGCTGAAATTGAAGATTTGCTTGTTTTGACAATGAACCAAAATTTTGTTCCGGTGATTGACGATCGAAATATATTTATAGGTATAATAAGACGGCGGGAAATTATCGGTTATTTTGCTCAGCAATATTATTATAGTAATAATATTGCTTCACAAATAAAACAAATAACTCCTGCAATTGCAAATTAAAAAATATGCTCATTTAATAGGATTTTCTTTATTAATGGAGAATAAGTCAATAGTAATTAAGTTAAAAATAGTTTAATTTTGCATAATTACTATTGAATATTAATTTTTATTTGTCAAGGGGGTAATCGTATGTCTTACATTGACTGGGATCAAAGTTATTCTGTTGGAGTTGCGAAATTTGATGCTGAACATAAGAAATTGCTCAGGATGATAAATCAATTACATGATGCCATTGAGGCGGGGCGTGGTGATGAAATGATAGCGCCGCTTCTCGATGGATTGGTTGACTATGTCAACACGCATTTTTCCCATGAGGAAGAGTTAATGAAAAAATACAATTATTCTAAATACGCATGGCATAAGAAAATACATGATGATTTTGTTGACAAAGTAAAAAGGGACATTAAGCTGCATGAAAGACATTTATTGTCACCTATACAGCTGCTCAATACTTTAAGAAATTGGCTGCTTAATCATATTTGCCATGATGATAAACAATATAGTGATTTTTTTGCCGATAAATAAGTATATAGCCAATTTCATACCGATTTGTAACTTCCGGTTATTATGCTGCATATTATGAGGTATACTTGCAAGTATTTCACTGATATTATATACTTATTAAATGTATAATATTGAAAGTGGTGCAAACTGAATAATATACATATTAATTGTCAGGCTAGATTTTTGTCCTGATGAAGGAAGTTAATTAAATTCACAGGAGGCATAATTAATGTTCAATCCTATGGGTGGCGGCAATATGGCCGGCATGATGAAAAAAGTACAGAAACTGCAGCAGCAAATGGCTAAGATGCAGGATGACTTAAAGAAACAAACAGTTGAAGTTTCCAGCGGTGGCGGTGTAATAAAAGTTGTCATGAATGGTGAAAAGCAGGTAGAATCATTAATAATAGATCCGGCGGCGGTGGACCCACAGGATGTGGAAATGCTGCAAGATCTGATCTCGGCGGCAATAAATGAATCTATTAAAAAAGTTGATGACATGATGGCTTCGGAAATGGGCAAACTTACCAATGGACTTAATATACCACCAGGGATGTTTTAATGCCGTATATTGAACCCTTGGCCAAATTAATTGAGCATTTGCGCGCACTGCCGGGAATAGGTTCCAAGACGGCAGCGCGTCTTGCTTATCACATTCTTGATATGGAACCATCACAGGCTAAGGCGTTGGCTCAATCAATAATAGAAGCAAAAGAAAAGATTGGTTTTTGTAATACCTGTTTTAATCTAAGTGATGTAAATCCGTGCAGCATTTGTTCTTCACCCAGCCGGGATCATTCAATTATCTGTGTGGTTGAACAGCCACGTGATGTGGCGGCTATGGAACGCATGCGTGATTATAAGGGGGTTTATCATGTGCTGCATGGTGCACTATCTCCGCTTGATGGAATTGGACCGGATAATATAAGAATAAAGGAACTTTTAGTACGTCTGCAGACAACCTCGGTAAGAGAGTTGATTATGGCTACTAATCCCAACGTTGAGGGTGAAGCGACGGCAATGTATATTGCAAAATTGGTAAAACCCGCCGGAATAAAAGTTACTCGTATAGCGCATGGTTTGCCTGTCGGTGGTGATTTAGAATATGCTGATGAAATTACATTGGCCAAGGCGTTGGAAAATCGCCGTGAAATCTGATTAATATAGTTTTATTTATGCTGTATAACTAAAATTCAATTGAATTTATTATTCAGGTTCGAAAGCTGGAGATGCAGTGTAATTTTTTCTATTGCAATGACAAGTGTAATAATAAAATTTTGTAAAGGATCAAATATGTTAGATTTTACTTTAATTGCAGCATTTTTTATTGGATTGTTAATTTTGTGTTTGGTGACCAAAATTTTATCATTACCAGTGAGACTGTTGTGTAAAATGATTTATAATAGTATTATTGGTGCCATATGTCTTTGGGGTGTCAATATACTTTTGGGAATCCTGGGTTTGGCAGCGATCCCAATAAAGTTTGTTACAGCTTTAATTGCTGGTATCTTTGGTATTCCTGGTGTTTTGTTGGTAACGGTATATTATTTATTGAAATGATTTTGGTCAATCAATATTAAAGTTATTTCAGTAGAACTAATTGTAAAATAAAAGCAGCTATTATCGTGTGAGACGATTTTAGCTGCTTTTTAGCATGTGATTATTCGAATGTTTGTTGATTTGCTTTATATTATTCAATCTTGATGATACCATAATGCACTGAACTGTAGCGGCTTCCTATACGCTCTTTAAATCCCAGCCGGAGAAATTCGTGACTCTTGCTGTTTTCTTTTAATACCACTCGATGTCGGGCAATACGGCAGGCTTCATGAATGCTTTTTGATGTTACTGGTGCAGTGTCGGCAAGACAGCGCAATGGCTGTAGGTTCGTACTGTTCATTAAAGGATGGCGAAACATTGGATCAAAGTATACTATATCTATACTTTTATTAGGCAGTTTTTTCAGATAGTCAATATGATTGAGATTGGCAGGTTTGATTAACCGGGCTGCTTCATTTATATTCGGAATATTTGAAGAAAAATTCTGCAGACCATCAGTAATTACCGCATACAAAAGAGAACTGCTCTCAAGACCTATCACAGGGGTTTTGCAAATGAAAGCACTGACTAGTGCGTCTGATGCAAATCCAAGGGTACAGTCAAGCACTGACATTCCCCTTCGCAGATCCATAGCTGTGATCATATTATCAGGTTTATTTTCCAATAGTTTTTTTATGCGCAATTGAGCCATATTAGGATGAAAAAAAATTGTGCCGTTCGGTGTATCAATGTATAGTCCGGTTTTTTTCACTAATAAGGCAACAGCGTAAGTTTGTTCGGCCTTTAGCTGCTGCAATGATTTGTCGGAACGAAAAATAAAGGGAACATTATGCTGTGCAGCCAATAGCTCGGCTTTCTTTATACATGATGCGTTGGTATTTCGTCCGGTAGTTATAAAAAATTTGTCCATTTTTCCCTATAGTATTACATTAATTTATGGTATTCGTTTGAACATTTTTGCTAAATCATGGTGTTCAAATTTAATTATAGTCGGTCGGCCATGTGGACAGGTATATGGCAATTTAGTATTGGCTAATTCGTCTAAAATAATTTTCATTTGTTGAATGGTCAATTTATCACCGGCTTTTATTGCTGCCCTGCAAGCTGCTGTAGCCAGACAGGTATGCCGTATTTCCTGCGGTGTGGGCGTATGCATCTCTTCTAATGATGCTAAAATATCTCTGATAGTATTTTCGGCAGCATCCTGCGGTATATCGGCAGGCAGCTCACAAAGACGAAACTGCTGCGGACCAGCGGCTTCTATACGAAATCCCAGATTATAGAGGGTTTCTTGGTTATTTTCCAATAAATCATATTCAGCGGGTGATAAATTAAGTATCAAATGAATTAAAAGCTGCTGTGATACGATTCGATCTTTAGCCAAGCCAAATTTGTCATATAATATTCTTTCGTGTGCCGCATGCTGGTCGATGATATACATACCATCCTCACCTTGGGCGATGATATAGCATAAGTCGATTTGTCCCAGAGGCATCAGATTGCCCGCGGCAATAGATTCTGCCGACTGAGGGTCGTCGAGAATATTGGAATCATTCATGTTTTGTGTTAAGATAGCAGTATTTTTGATGGCATATATTTTTTCTCTGGCTATATCGAAATCGGCTGTATTTTCTCTCAGGATCGGTTGATCTATACCATTGACAGGAGAATAGTTATGACTTTGCTGTGGAACAGATGCTTTAGCTGTAAATGTTGTCATTGGAGCCGAAGCTATTTTTTTAGGAATAAGCAGGCTGTTTTCTTCATAATGGGGTTTTATATAGTCTGCCGGTGCGGCAAATGATCCTAATGAATTATCATTATCTGTTTTATCAGGACGCACAGCATCAAGTACTGACTTATATACGGCTTTAAATAGTAAGCTATCTTCGGCAAATTTCATTTCAATTTTTTGTGGATGAACATTTATATCAACACTATTCTTTGGAACGGTAATATTTAACACTGCCAGTGGATAACCGGATTTAGGCAATAGGGAATGATATGCGTTATCGATGGAACGACTGATCATGCTGTTGGAAATTATTCTGCCGTTAACAATAAAAGTCTGCCATGCACGACTGCTTCTAATTACAGCAGGTTTAGTAATAAAACCATTTATGGTTATTGTCTCATCATTGAGCGTGAGTGGCAAAAGTTCTTGTCCTACGGTTCGACCGTAAACACTTTGAATGGCATCACGCAGTGAGCCATTCCCCGGTGTGGTTATAGTAAGTTTATTATTATTAATCAGTTTTACAGCTATTTGGGGATTGGAGAAAGCCAATTTTATTACAAAATCATTGATTTTGTTAGATTCGGTATTATTGGTTTTAAGAAATTTTTTTCTGGCAGGTGTATTAAAGAAAAGATCCTCCACTTTGATTGTGGTACCGATATTACAACCTGCCGCACCAATGTCTTCAAGATGACCTCCCGTTATTTTCACACTGGTTCCCAGCTCATCCTGCGGTTGCCGTGTTAGAATAGAAAAGCGTGATACGGCTGCAATGGATGGTAAAGCTTCGCCGCGAAATCCCAATGTGGAAATATGCTGCAAATCATCGACAGCTGTTATCTTGCTTGTTGCATGACGCAGTATAGCTATTTGTACATCATCTCTGTTCATGCCATGTCCATTATCGCTGATACGGATAAAACTAGTACCGCCGGCCATTGTTTCTACTTCAATTTTAGTGGCTCCGGCGTCGATGGAATTTTCCATAAGTTCCTTAACAACAGATGAAGGACGTTCGACTACTTCACCGGCGGCTATTTTATTTATTGTATTTTCATCGAGTACATGAACTTTGTTCATAATTTTCCCGCCTCCTGCCGGGCCTGTTGTTGTAATTTATATAGAGTGTTTATTGCTTCCAATGGCGTCATAGTCATGACATCAAGCTTTAGCAGTTCAGCCGGCAGCGTTGCAGTGAACAATGTATCCATTGCCGGTGCTGAGATCGATTTATCAGTATCGGTTTTAACCGCAGAAGTTTTAGCCGGTTCATTATTTTCTAAATCAGTCAGTATTTTTTCAGCACGGTCTGTTACTGGCTTTGGCAAGCCGGCAAGCCTGGCTACATGGATACCATATGATTTATCAGCGCTTCCACTGATAATGCGGCGCAGGAATACAACTTTACTTCCTTTTTCTTTGACGGCAACGCAACAATTTTTAATATGTTGATTATCAGCCAAATCGGTGAGTTCATGATAATGAGTAGCAAACAAAGTTTTAGCACTGATTTTATCACGAATGTATTCAATTACCGCTCGGGCAATGCTCATACCATCGAAAGTACTTGTACCACGACCTATTTCATCGAGAATGATCAAACTATTTTTAGTGGCATATTTTAGTATGTGTGCTACTTCATTCATTTCAACCATAAAAGTACTCTGTCCACTGGCAAGATCATCACTGGCTCCTATCCGGGTAAATATTCTGTCAACTGGGGAGATTATTGCCTCGCGCGCCGGAATAAAACTGCCTGCTTGGGCCATAAGTGTCAAAAGAGCGCTTTGACGCATATATGTTGATTTCCCAGCCATATTGGGTCCGGTTATGATCAGAATTTCATTTTCCTGATTATCAAGTACTGTATCATTGGGTACAAATATTTCCCGGGTGAGAATGCGTTCGATAAGCGGATGACGGCCGTCACGAATAATTATATTACCATCATTGCTTATTGCCGGTCGAATGTAATTATATTCAGATGCAGCCTCTGCGTAAGCGGTGATGACATCAAGTGTTGCAATATTACGTGCTGTTACTTGAATGCTGGGAATATATTTTTTTACTTCTTCCCGTACCTGTGTGAATAATTGATATTCTATCTGAAGAATTTTTTCTTTGGCCCCTAATATTTTAGTTTCAAATTCTTTTAAATCAGGTGTTATATATCGTTCAGTGTTTACTAATGTCTGTTTGCGAATATAATTGAGCGGAACTTGATCAATATTGCTTTTGCGTATTTCAATAAAATAACCAAATACTTTATTATAACCGACTTTCAGTGATTTTATACCGGTTATCTGGCGTTGTTGTTCTTCCATCTGCTGCAAGAGTGACTGGCTGTCGGATGCCAACCGTCGATATTCATCAAGTTCTTCGTTGAAACCGTCCTTTATTATACCACCGTCCCTGAGTAATAACCCTGGGTTTTCAGCAATTGATTTTTCTAATAAATCAGCAAGTCTTGTATAAACACTTATGTTTGCAGAAACATTTTGTAATAACTGTGTTTTTATGTTGCTTAAACTGGTCTTTATTTGTGGCAGAGCATACAAAGAGTTTTTTAATGCCAGCATGTCACGGGCATTGGCCGTACCAACTTCTACTCTGGTTAAGAGACGTTCAAAATCGTATACATTTTTCAATAGTTCCCGTAATTGTGTACGACGGGAAAAGTCGTTGACCAGTTCTTGAACAGCGTCAAGCCGCTGTTCAATTTTATAGCGGTCCAGTAAAGGATACTCCAGCCATTTGGCCAGTTTGCGACTGCCCATAGCCGTAGATGTGAAATCGAGAACGGAAAATAGAGTCCCTTTTTTACTGCCGTCATGCAGGTTATGGGTTATTTCTAAATTACGTAATGTATATGTGTCAATGACCAGACTGGAGGAAGTGTCAATATATGTCAGACGATTTAAATGACTTAAATCAGTTTTTACCGTTTCATGCAGATAGTCAAGTAATGTTGCAATGGCGGCTTGAGCATTTTTATTTGACGGTCGGTTGGCTGCGTCAAAATGTTCAGTGATACGATCACTGATATTTTCTGAAACAGAGGTCATTTTAGTAATGACACATTTAGGAATTCGCAAATTTAAAAATTCCTGCAGAATACTCTCATAGGGGAATTGTCCTACAAGCAGCAGCTCTGCCATCATCAGACGGTAAAGTTCATCGCACAGTAGTTGACACCGGTCAGCTCCCTCGTATATTCCATAGAAACATTCACCGGTTGAAATATCGGCACCGGTTAAAACTAATTGTCCATCATGTTCGTAAATAAGGGATATATAATTATTTTGAACACCGGGTAAAGCTGATTCATTCATCACAGTACCAGGCGTTACGATTTTGATTATTTCTCTTTTGGTAAGACCTTTAGCTTTGGGGTCACCAATCTGTTCACAGATGGCTACTTTGTATCCCTTGTTTATCAAGCGGTTTATGTAGTTTTCAGCTGCATGATAGGGAATGCCGCACATCGGCATTTTACTTCGGGAAGTGAGTGTCAGTTCCAACTCTTTCGAGGCAGTTTTGGCATCATCATTAAACATTTCATAAAAATCGCCCAGACGAAAGAATAAAATAGAGTCACCGGATTGTTCTTTCATGGCATAATACTGCTGCATCATTGGGGTTATTTCTGTCGGTACGGCAGTTTTAAGATCTGCATCATTATTTGGCATATTGTGCATCACCTTTTAGCACCCAGGTTTGTGGATGAGTAATTTTTATAGTTACGATATCACCGGGTTTTTCATTGCCTGATTTTTTCCACAAAATAATTTTATTATTCGATGTACGACCGGTATATACCTGCGCGTCAGTCCGGCTGGGACCTTCTACCATAACATCAACGGTTTTTCCCAAAAATGTTTTATTAATGTCAAGGCTGATGGAATTTTGTAAATCCATTAATTGCTTTAAACGTTTCTTTTTTATATTTTCCGGTACTTGTTCAGCCATTGCGGCTGCCGGGGTACCTGACCGTTGAGAATACAAAAAAGTATAGGCGGCATCATAGCGGATTTCCCGAAGAAAGTTAAGCATTGACATAAAGTCTTCATCTGTTTCACCAGGGAATCCTACTATGATATCTGTGGTCAAACTACAGCCAGGAACAGCAGAGCGGACTTTCTTTATAAGAGTCTTATATTCTGTTGTGGTATAGCCGCGATTCATTGCTTTAAGAATGCGGTCACTGCCATGCTGGACGGGTAAATGGAAATGTGTGCATATATGACGGCCGTTTTTTATTACATTGATAACTTCATCGTTAAGATCACGTGGATGTGAAGTCATGTAGCGAATACGTTCAATGCCGGTGATTTTATCTAATTCGTATAATAGCTTGGCAAAATTCGTATCCGGCAGGTCTTTGCCATAAGAGTTGACATTTTGTCCCAGCAGGGTTATTTCCCTGACACCATTTTTGGCGTGATTTGTTACTTCAGTAAGGATGGATTGTAAAGATCTGCTGTGTTCTCTGCCGCGGACATAAGGAACAATACAATAAGTACAGAAGTTATTACAACCGTACATAATTGGTACCCATACTGAAAAATTGTTGTTGCTTGGTGGCAAAACTTCCTGAGGTACACCACCGTCAGCCGGTGCAAGGTCAGTCAAGTGATGCCCAGAGTGTTTTATTTCATTGATTACATTATTTAGTTCGTGTATTTTATTGGTACCGAGGACAAAGTCAATATGCGGTGCCCTGTGGAATAATTGTTCACCATTTTTTTGCGCCATGCAGCCGACAACGCCGAAAATTAAAGATGGGTTTTGTTGTTTCAGGTGCTTTATTTCACCGATCTTACCATAAATTTTATTTTCAGCGCTTTCCCGTACACAGCAGGTATTTATTAAAATTATTGCGGCATCCGTCAACGAATCAACAGCTTTATAACCAATGCTCTCAAGCTGCATACTCATGCGGGCCGAATCGCTTTCGTTCATTTGACATCCATAAGTTAAGATCTTGTATGTGTCATTATATTTCATTAAAAATGCTCCCATAAAAACTATTTATAAATCGTCGTCATTAATTATTATAGCCCAAATATTATATAATGTGCAATATTTTAAAAAGCGGTAAATATTGTATAATAAAAATAAATAAGCTAGGAATATGATATGGATACACATGAACTTTTAATAAAAGTAAAAAAGATAAATTATCGATAAAAGATGCTGAACAAATATTATATTGTCAGTCTTTTAAAAAATTGTTATACTACTAAATCGAACACTTTTAGAAAGCTGTATTCCGGTTTTGCTGATAATGATAAACTCATGTGCAAGTGGATGTGACGAGTGACGGTAGATAATATTGATGATGAATACAGTGCAGGATATCTGGTGGTACAAATGAACCTGTCCATAATTATGCAATTTTATAGTGGTTAATGCCGGTTTTTCAACTGTAAAGTAAAGAGCTGGGAAAATGAGAGAAATCATTTTAGCCCAACTCTTTATTTTACGATTCAACGGCTCTGGTAACATTAGCAAAGTAATCATCAAAATTTTGTGGGTACCAATAATGTCCTGCTATATATGGCAAAATATATTTTGCCAACGTATCGGATGCTTTAGCTAAATCATTACCGGAATGTTTTACATCATTATTAATAAGGCCCTTTTGACAAGTGACAGAAAAACTTGTCATTTCATCGGATGGCTTGGCGTTTTCGTAGCCGCTGATCAATTCATCGGCCAGTGCGGCTGATAATTTTTCCGGTGAAGAGAGGTTTTCCTGCTCTTTTCGCGCGGTGAGATTTTTTACAGCTGTATCGACAATGGCACTGTAATTTACTTTGCTGATGTTTACGGTAGCAGTAGCGGTATCGCCGGTTATTTTTACATCACTTATTTTGATAATACGTTTTTTATTCATGTCCAGTTCAGCAGCTGCCAGTTGGTTAAGCTTTTCGTCTGACAAAGTATTTTTAAATTCATTTTTAAAGTAATCTTTATTTATTTGTAAGTTATTATCCTGCCATTGTTTTATAGTTGCCGGGCTGCCAAGACCTACTTTAGAAGCATCTGTGAAATCATTTTGTAAAGTTATTTGTGTGAAGATTTTTAAGGAATCATCAACACTGGTGTTTAACAGGGAAAGTCCCCGCATAGAATAAATAGCAATTAGGCCGCAGATAACAATTATAGCAGTGGATAATGCGGCGATTAATACTTTACGTTTCTTGTTAAGCAATTTTTAACCTCACATTCATTTATTTTATCATATTTAATTTATTTACCAGAAATTGTGGAGCTCCATCATTTACTGTCGGGATAAAAATGTCCTGATTGCCCAAATAGAGATAATTATTTGAACCTATATATGCTTGAGGTATGGTAGTGTTATTGTGATAGACAGCAGCCAATGCACCGCCAATCAGAAAAGCCCGTTCATCACCACTCATTATTTCAGTATTGGCGGCATGTAAAAATTCTTTACCATTGATTTTAACTATACCATCTTTTACCGTGACATGATTATTGCTGTACTGAGTGATTTTTTGGGAATAGTTGTCACGTCGGTCAGCTTCCTTAGGATGGTCCGAAGGAGAAAATATTTCGCCAACAAAATTGGATCGGTCTTTTCCCATTTTTTCAATAAATCGCTGCCATACGGCGGCACCTGCACCCGGATTATAACCGGCACCGACTGCATAACCATAACCAATATTATCTGCCTGCCATTCTTGTGGTTTGGTAATAATATTGGCATCAGCCTGTTTGGCAAGTACATCTATACCTATGATTTCCAGGCTGCTGCCTGCCTGTGATCCCCAAACACTGGCAATGATATTTATCGGCAATGATTTTTTTATTCCTTTTTTTACATGTTCCTGCTGTCCATGTGCCATTTCATGCCCAACAACAAAAGCAATTTCATCTTCATTGTTATTTAATAAGTCAAACAAACCAGAATTGACACTTAAATTATGTCCTAATGAACAGAATGCGTTAAAAGATTTATCGGGATTGACAAAGTAATTGTAGGGCTTTTCTCTTATTTTCGGATCGTTTTGCGCTATTGATGATGATAAACGTGCCATGATATCATCTAATATTGCATTTTTAGTGGGATCAGCATCAACACCATATTGTTCCTTCATTTTGTTGAAATATTCACCGCGACCGTCATTATCACAATAGTTAACGGAGGAATCGAGTCTGGCATAATAAGCTGCTACACCTATTAAGCTGCCTCCTAAGTTATCAAGGCTGAATGCAGCCGCATTTGGTATTGTTAAAAAAGTGGACAAAGTAAATGCCGCAGCACATGCTGCACACAGCATTACAGCTTTATATGGGTGCTTCCTTGTCATGGTTATTCTCCCTATACTAAATGTTATTGCTTATATTGAATATCAATTACCCTATTCATAGTTATATTTTTAATGCTTTTATTATACAACCCTATAATTTTCAGTTCAACATATTTTGTTTTATGCTAAAATAGCTGTAATACAAAAATGGTTTTGACCTATCTGCAAAACTTTTCTCTTTATAGAATATGAATTTTCTGATATAATTCAAGCATATAATTATTTAACTCACTGTTTAATTTGTTGAAATTAGTATTATATAGAGGAGTAATAACTTGGAACTTGAAAATAATAAGATATATCACGGTTTTAAATTAAACCGTATAACCCCGATAGGGGAACTGGATAGTATAGCATATCAATTTGTTCATGAAAAAAGTGGGGCACGTCTTTTATATCTGTCCAATGATGATGACAATAAGGTGTTTTCAATAACTTTCCGTACTACGCCGACTGATGACACCGGTGTGGCTCATATAATTGAACATTCAACATTATGCGGCTCAAGAAAATTTCCTATAAAGGAACCTTTCGTGGAATTATTAAAGGGATCTTTAAATACTTTTCTAAATGCCATGACTTTTCCTGATAAAACAATGTATCCGGTTGCCAGTCAAAATGATAAAGATTTTCAAAATCTCATTGATGTTTATCTTGATGCTGTTTTTTATCCTTTGATGACACAAGTACCGGAGATTCTTATGCAGGAGGGGTGGCATTATGAAATCAATGATGTTGATGCTCCCCTTAAATACAGCGGTGTTGTGTACAATGAAATGAAAGGGGCCTTATCTTCACCGGAAGAATTATTGGAAAGGAAACTTTTAAATAATATGTTCCCTGATAATACCTATGCCTTTGAATCAGGCGGTGATCCGGTGAGTATTCCGACTCTCACACAAAAAGATTTTATTGATTTTCATAAAAAATATTATCATCCTGCCAACAGTTATATTTACTTGTACGGGAAAATGGATATATTGCAAAAACTGCAGTTTTTCAATGATGCCTATCTTAGTAATTTTACCAGAATTGATATTGTATCACATATAGATAAACAGCAGCCTTTTGCAGCTGAAAAAAAATTGTGTGATGTTTATCCCGTTTCTTCAAACGAGGATAAAAAGAACAAAACTTTTCTTAGTTATAATTTTAGTCATGGAACATCAGTCGATGCAACCGAATGTTTTGCATTGGATTTATTGGATTATGTATTATTTAAATCACAATCGGCACCGCTACGAAATGCTCTTATAAAAGCCGGTATTGGCGCAGATGTCTCATCATCTTTTGATTACGGGCTTATGCAGCCTTGGTGGAATGTCACTGTGACTGGTGCGGAACCGGAGAATATAGATAAGTTTCAGAAGATATTTGTTGATACGATTAATGATATTATAGATAATGGCATTGATAAAACATTATTGCAGGCAGCTTTTAATATAACTGAATTTAAATTGCGTGAAGCAGATTTTGGACAAGCACCGAAGGGACTCATTTATAATATCCAGTTGATGAAAAGCTGGCTATATGACGGTGATCCAATAATCTATTTGCAGTATGAAAATCTCTTGGCCGATATGAAGGCCAATATATCTACCGATTACTTTGAAAAATTATTAAAAAGAGTTATTATTGATAATCCCCATAAATTACTCTTCACTTTTATCCCTGATGATAAAATAGCAGCGGCAGACGAGCAAAAGACAGTAACTGATATGGCGGTTAAAAAGGCAGCAATGTCCTCACAGGAAATTACGAAAATAATTGCTGACACAAAAAAACTAAAGATGCGTCAACAGACACCTGATTCACCAGAAGCATTATTGACAATACCTATGCTGAGTTTAAACGATATTAATAAACAGGCAAGGAAGTTTATTATTGAACATGACAATATTGCCGATGTAAAAATATTGAAGCATAACATAAATACTAATGGTATAGCATATGTTGATTTTTATTTTGATGCTTCTGTAATACCAGTTGATAAATTACCTCAGGCATTTTTATTAGTTGATATTCTGCGTAATGTTGCTACTGCAAAATATTCTTATGAAGAGTTGGCTAACGCTGTAAATCTTAACACCGGCGGTATAACTTTTGATTTATCAGCATACAGTCGTAAAGGTGAACCGGATTCGCTTCTGCCTAAACTTACTGTTAAAAGTAAGGCACTTGTCAATAAACTGCCGGAATTATTTGAGTTGCTGTATCAAATTATCTTTACCAGCAAATTTAGCGATAAAAAACGTTTAAAAGAATTGATAATACAATCAAAGACTAATATGGAGCTGGAGATGCTTAATTCAGCCCAGCAGATCGTTGCTTCAAGGCTTTCTTCTTATTTTACACCATCGGGCGCGTATAATGAACAAGGCGGATTGGCTTTTTATGGCTTTATCAAAAATTTGTCAGACCATTTTGATGAAAAATATGAAGAAATATGTGCTGACTTTACAGAAATACTGAAACGTGTTTTTACTCGCAGCAACTTGTTAGTCAGTGTAACGATGAGGGATACACAATACAATATATTTGAAAGTAAATTTACTGAATTTGTAAGTAATCTGGATACCGCTGAGTATCCGGCTGAGACGTTTCCCTTTAAGATAAACAAACGTAACGAGGGGTTTCAATCTTCCAGTTTAGTACAGTATGTGGGCTGTGGTGCCAATTTTGTCAGGAAAGGTTATGCATATAACGGTTCATTATTGGTATTATCTACTATATTGCGCTGTACTTATTTCTGGAATAGAATACGGGTACTAGGCGGAGCGTATGGTGCGTTTGTTAAATTTGGTTCCGATGGTGATTTATATTTTGGATCATATCGCGATCCTAACCTTACCGAGACATTGCAGGTTTATAAAGATATGGTCAAATTTTTAAAGGAATTTAATGTCAGCAAGCGTGAAATGACCAAATATATAATTGGGACAATAAGTACCTTAGATACACCACTTACACCTGCCGGTAAGGCAAGAGCTGCGGATGTTGCTTATATCCGTAATATTTGCGATGCTGATATTCAAAATGTGCGAAATGAAGTTTTGGGAATTAAACAGGCGGATATACAGAATTTGGCAGAATTAATTAATGATTGCCTGACTGATAGTGCTATTTGCGTGGTGGGCAATGAAGCCAAATTAGCAAAGCATAAAGATATATTTAAATCTTTAAGTAATATTTTTGAGGCCTGAAATTAAATATCAGAGGTGTTTTGTATGAAAAAGCTAATATTCAAGGGTGCGGCTGTTGCTATTGCTACTCCATTTACGACAACGGGGATTAATTATCCTGAATTAAAAAAAATGCTCGAATTTCAGATTGCCAATCATACCGATGCTGTGGTCATTGCCGGAACTTCTGGTGAAGCCTCGACCATGAGTGATGAGGAACATAAGGAAATTATAAAATTTACAGTAGATGAAGTACATGGACGTATACCGGTTATTGCCGGCACAGGTTCAAATGATACTGCATATGCGGTACAATTATCGCGTTTTGCTGAGGAAGCTGGGGCTGATGCCATTTTATCAGTGACGCCTTATTACAATAAGTGTACACAAAAAGGATTAGTAAAACATTTTACTCAGATTGCCGATAGTATAAATATTCCGGTTATTTTATATAATGTTCCTTCGCGCACTGGTGTAAACATAAAACCAGAGACCTATGCACAGCTTGCTAAACATCCCCGTATTGTCGCTGTGAAAGAAGCCAATGGTGATATTTCAGCTGTATTAAAAACAAGGGCACTTTGCGGTGATGAACTCAATATCTATTCAGGTAATGATGATCAGATTATCCCAATTCTTTCGTTAGGGGGCAAAGGGGTAATTTCTGTGCTTTCCAATATTGCACCTAACATTACGCATGATATGTGTCAGTTATATTTTGCCGGAGATGTTACCGGAGCTGCTCAGCTGCAGATTGACTGGGCAAGGCTTATTACGGCATTATTTAGTGAAGTTAATCCTATTCCGGTGAAAACAGCATTAAAAATAATGGGGTATAACATGGGAAATCTACGTATGCCGTTGACTGATATGGAATCGGCAAACTACGATTGTCTTAAAGTACTTATGAGTGAGCATCATCTTATTTGACAGATTGAGAATAAATTTTTAAATACAGCATAAAATCAAACTCATTTTATTTGTGGTATGTTTGATTTTATGCTGTATTTTAATTTATAGTGTTTGTTTCCGGGTTATCGGGTAATATTTTTCCAACAGAGAAAATTGACAATTTGAAGTAAAAATTCTATACTATCTATTATTGTATCCTGTTATATTGCTGTATGGAGGGGATTTTATTGTCCGTATGCAAACGTGTGGTAATCGATTTGCCTGGTGATTTAGCGGGCGAGTTGGAAAAATTGGCTAAAACTGAACAAACCAGTCATGAAGAACTGTTATGCAGGGCAGCACAAGCGTATGTCGTGTATTGCAAACATAGAAACGTTATGGGAAAATTATGTGAACAGATGAAGAAAGGCTATGAGGAAATGGGGTCAATAAATATAACATTAGCGGAAGAAGGTCTATATGGAGGAACATCAAAAAAATAGTCGCAGTGGAATAAAACGCGGAGATATTTTCTATGCGAATCTCAGTCCGGTGATTGGTTCGGAGCAGGGCGGATCGCGTCCCGTGTTGATATTGCAAAATAATATTGGTAATAAATATAGTCCTACTATTATTGTTGCGGCTATAACTGCACAAATAACTAAGGGGAAGCTTCCCACACATGTCGAGTTAAAGGCAAATAAGTGTAAATTAGAACGCGATTCTGTCGTTTTATTGGAACAATTGCGAACAATAGATAAAAAAAGGCTCGGCAATAAAATTACTACATTGGATAAACACATAATGAAGAGTGTAGATGAAGCAATAAAACTAAGTGTAGGTTTATTGCAACTTTAAAACTGCACACTGTTAAGTATTGGTTACATACAGACATATAAATCTGATTATTAGAGCAATTAGAGAATTTCGCAACAGTGAATATTAAACATGGAATAACAAGATTAAAAGAAAGTGAGATTGGCTTTGTCAAAAAAAATAATTTTTTTATTTTTGTCTTTGATGTTTCTCGTGCAGGCAGTTTGTTCAGCTTCGGTACCTACAGTAAGAGATTTTCGTTATAGTATCTTAAAAGCATCAGCTGATGAAAATTATCTGCATATGGAAATAAAATTAGACAGTGTAAATCAAAAGTATAATTTGCAAGTTAATCCTGATAATAATAAGCAGCTTTTATTAACAATTTTTAATACTAGGTTGAAAAATGATAATTTAAAACAAATTGATTTAGATGGTACCATTGCTCAGCAAATAAGTTTTCAACAAAAGGGTAATGATATACAGGCTGTTATTTCGCTGCCGTATAATGCAGGATTGGCGGATTATAAAAGTCATTTGCTTTCACAAGAGCGGCATTTATCAGGTTCGGCCTTGACAATAGATGTCAAGAAAATGCCTAATAAACCTAATAATATGTCGTTATCGGCTGTAGCCGGACATACAATTGTACTTGACCCTGGTCATGGTGGCAGTGATTCAGGTGCTGTGGGGCCTGATGGAATAATGGAAAAAACAATTACTCTGGCTGTTGCACAAAAAGTTTATAATATACTGGTTAGTAATGGTGCTGCGGTAGTTATGACCCGTACGACGGATAAAGATGTATATGCACCAAATGATAGCGCGGCCGAAGAGCTGCAGGCGCGGGTAAATGTGGCGGAGTTTTTGAAGAACACAGATATTTTTATCAGTATACATGCTAATTCTTTTACTAATCCAACTGCGAATGGAACAGAAACTTTTTATTATGGACCATCGTATCAAGGGCAGCAGCTGGCTTCGTTTGTTCAGTCAGAAATGATACAAGCTAATGGCTTGACTGATCGTGGTACATCAGAAGCCAATTTTTATGTTTTGAAACATACTTCGATGCCTTCTATTCTTATAGAATTGGCTTTTATTTCCAATTACAATGAAGAGTCTTTATTAAACAGCGATACATTCCAAACACTAATGGCTCAGGCAATTTGCCGGGGAATTAATAAATATTTTCAGGCGGAATGAATAGGGGGCAACTGATTTGAATCAATTAAGGGCAGTTTTAGCAGCATTGTTAGTTATAGGGTTATTAATAACGGCTGGATGTGGTACTGGTCAGGAAAATTCACAAAGTGAACAACAAAACAATCAAATAACAGCTAACGGGCTGGCTGATACAAAAAGTAAATCATCTGCTAGCGGCCAGCAACTAAAAAAAGTTAAATTGATTATTTATTTTCCTAATGAAAACGGTGAGAAATTACTTGCTGCTGACAGAACAGTGAATTTGGCAGGAACCGATAAATACAGTGCGGCAGTAAATGAACTGCTGCAAGGACCCAAAAAGGGTGAAGGTACTAATGTTATTCCTAAAAACACACAATTATTAAATACGGGTATTGATAATGCAGGTATTGTCACTGTTAATTTTAATAATGCTTTTGTAAAAAATTTTACCGGTGGTTCAACCGGTGAACTTATGTTGATTGGTTCCATAGTTGATACATTGACTAATTTTCAAGAGGTAAAAGCGGTTCGATTCTATGTCGAAGGTAAGCCATTGGATGCACTAAGCGGACACATGGACTTGACAGCTCCGGTTACAAGAATAAAAAATATTTTATGATGGCTGATTAACACCGGATATACAATTATTTTGATTGTATATCCGGTGTATTTTTTTCCCAAATCCGGTGCAATAAGGCACTATTTTTTTTGTATGTTTTTTCAATATCCTCTGCAGAAAATATATGACAATTGGCTTTGCTGTTCAAACTGCGGAAAAAATGATTAAATTTGTCAATTAATAGTGGTGATTTGATCATATAAATTGTCTTATCTTTTTTTTGCAGAAAACTACGATTCTTTTTGAGATAAGCGGTACTGTTATTGCTGTAATAAGATAGTTTGGCATAATCCTGATCATTTTGCGGGCGTGATGCAGTCAATACATGAATGATTATATTAGGATTTTTTTTCATGGATTTTATCAATTGCTGCAGCTGCAGTTCACGTTCTTCAGGGGAAGTTACATAATCGATTTCACCATAAGTGAGTGATCCTGTTTCTATATAATTTACAATATTTGCCTCAGGCATAAAAAAATCTATATGGGCTTCATCAAATTGTTCCTCCCATGTTATTTGCATGTTTTTTATTGTTTCTTGCAAATCGGAAGAATAGCGATAATTGGCAGAAGAACGCAGTAGACGGTTAAATGCCTGCGGTGGCAGGAAAAACTCAAATCCCTTGGCACAAAATAGCAGAAGCTGGCTGTTGAGATAAAAAAAGGAACGAAAACGAATTAATTCTATATCACTTTTAGGCTCTAATACATAATTGCTGCGATTGAATTTGTCACGGGTACGTTCAAAAATGTCTTTTATTATTTTTTTATCGGTTATATAAGTGCATATGTCAATAGAATCATCGGAATGTATTGAGTATTGCATAGCAAAATAATCTTTTAACAATATTATATTTGAATTAGTATAATCCTTATTGTCGTAAACATGAAAATTTATTTGCAAGTGTTTATTTAATAATTCATAGAATGAATCAATAAAGTCATCAGATTTTTGTTGAAGTTTGTTTAAATTACAGCCGATATGTATGTCGATATCAGTAGTAGAAAATTGGCAATGAGCAAGAAAATCAGCCATGCTGTTATTATGTAATGCCATAGTGACATCACCGGTCACGTATATGACAATTTTTCCCTTTATGCTGCTTAGCAAAGGAGCCAATTCATTATTGAAGAACTTTTTCACATTAGTTCTGCCAATAATAGTTTGGGCAGACAGATTGGCAGATTCTCTGCAGAGTTTGTTGCTGGGGTCACTCGGACTGCTTTGGTAATAAGCATTATTTAGAAAATTTTCTAATTCATCAAGTAAACGTATTTTCATATCCTCTGCAGATAATGTTGTCTCTATTGATATATTGAATTCGTTGAAAAAGGGATAAGCTCGATTTTGCCGCATCAATTCTTTTGCAATAAATGATGCGATAAGTTGATTAATGCGGTTAACATGCTTAGGTGATGGTTGATTGTTGCCGTTGCACCACTTACTGATATAGGAAACATCATAGCTTATAAAATCAGCCAGACTGCTTATTTTGATACCGGAAAACTTGATTAAATGTTTTAATGCCATTGAAAAATTATTTACCATAGCAAAAACTACCTCCGAAATATATAAGATATCTTACACTTATATAAACATTATATAACATAACCTAAAATTATTCACGCAGCCAAGGAATTTGATTTATTTTAAAAATGTCTTAGAATTGGTTTTATTTATAATATGGTTCTATTTTTTTATGTCCGTTATTATGGACAATAATTAATTGATATAGATAGTTTATAATAGTATTATTATAAACTATTTTTACTGATAATGTTATTGAATTTAAAAATTCAATAAAAATCAATAAAAAATATGTATACATTATTCATATCTGTTATCATGAAATGAATTTTTGAATAAACATTTTCACTGATATTCAAGGTAATTTCCAAGCTATTTTTATCCCTGTTAAATAAAGAAAATAATGAATTGATTTTTTATTCAAGACAATTTATTGTAACCATTGACTGCATTGACTTTATAGCTGTTTTCTTCGTATTATAAAGGCATAATACAAATCGGTACTGAGAAAATTATTATTAATTATTATTTTACTGAAAAGAATACAAAAAGATTTGGAGACTTTTCAGTTTTGGAAAAGATGATAATTGAGCGAAAAATTTGAAAAATAGGAAATGTAGGTGAACAATGGCAATATAACAAAGTATATTAGGAATAGTATTGCGGCTTGAAAATATCGACAAAATTTACTACATGGGGAGCGATAAGATGTATATACAGAATTTTGACCCGGTCAATAATATGGTTTTATCAGCAATATTAGCATTTTTACCGATTGTCTATTTCTTCGTGGTATTGATAGTATTTAAAATTAAAGGCCATCTGGCTGCATTATCTACTACTGTTTTGGCCATAATAATAGCTGGGTGGGTGTATAAGATGCCCATTGTACTGTCGGCCATGTCGGCGGTTCATGGAGCTTTATATGGTTTATTTCCGATTGGCTGGATCGTAATAGGAGCAGTATTCCTTTATAACATAAGTGTAAAAACAGGTCAATTTGAAATAATAAAAAAATCCATTGTATCGATCACTGATGATCGCCGGCTTCAAGTTTTACTGATTGCTTTTTCCTTCGGAGCATTTTTAGAAGGTGCCGCCGGTTTTGGAACTCCGGTGGCAATAACTTCAGCAATGTTGATAGGTATGGGTTTTAAAGCAAAAAAAGCAGCATGCTTAAGTTTGTTGGCTAATACCGCTCCGGTTGCCTTTGGCGGGTTAGGCATACCGGTATTGGTAGCAGCTCAGGTAACTGGGTTTTCAGGAGATTATCTGGCTAAATTGTTAGCGTTCATCTGTCCAATAATCGGTTTTATTGTTCCCTTTTATCTTATCATAGTCATGAGCGGACTGAAAGGTATAAAAGAAGTATGGCCGGCAGTACTGGTAACGTCTGTGACCTTTTCAATACCGATGTGCCTGACATCATATTTTGTAGGACCAATTTTACCTGATATAACAGCATCGCTGGCTTCAATGATTGCATTGGTTTTATTTCTTAAAGTATGGCAGCCAAAGCACATATATCGGTTTGAAGGTGAAAGCGAATCTGTTCAAAACAATACCGTACTTAGTAAAAAAGCTATTATAAGAGCATGGAGTCCGTTCATTGTGCTAATTGTGTTTATTGCTGACTGGGGAATGAAGAGTGTAGCAAAATTACTGGATATGGTCAGCATTGCTTTTCCGCTGCCTTTTTTGCACAATGCTATAATAAATGGCACTACTGATAAAGTATCACCGGCAATATTTAATTTCAACTGGCTTTCGGCGGCAGGCACCGGAATAATTATCGCAGCATTTATGTCATGTATTATTTTACGAGTCCCTTTAAGTAAATCGTTCAGTATTTTTGGTTCGACTTTAAATGAATTAAAAATTGCTTTATTGACTATAAGTGGTGTTTTGGCTTATGCGTATGTTGCTAATAACAGCGGCATGACAACGACAATGGGGTTGCTGGTTTCAAAAACCGGTGACTTGTTCCCCTTATTTGCTCCGATTGTCGGCTGGCTGGGTGTTTTTGTCACCGGGTCTGATACATCGGCAAATGCACTTTTTGGTAAGTTGCAGACAACAGCTTTTTCTGCTGTAGGAATAATGCCTGTAATGGGGATAGGTGCCAATTTAGCCGGTGGTGCAGTTGGTAAAATGATTTCACCGCAGTCCATTGCTATTGCAGCAGGTACCACTGGTTTAACCGGCAAGGAAGGCGAAATATATAAATTCAGTATGAAACATTCCATGATTTTATTGGCGATTATTTGTTGTATCATTTATTTCTATAAAGATTTATTTGTGGCCCTGTTGGGGACCGAAGCAGGTTCATCAGTGGCACAAACTGCTGGAAATACAGTGATTTCAGCCAGCAGCATACTAATTCTATTAGTGTCATTTTGTTTGGTGTTTTTAGCAAGGAAACTGTTAGCGGTTCCATCAAATAGAAATATGCAGCAATATAAACTGCAGTGATAATACATGTTTAGGGGAGAAGTAAAATGAAAATATTGGTGTGTATAAAACAAGTTCCCGGTACTAATAAGGTAGAAGTTGACGAAAAAACCGGTGTCTTGAAAAGAAATGGCGCCGATAGCAAGATGAATCCATATGATTTGTATGCTTTGGAAACAGGTGTAAGGCTGAAAGAAAAATACGGTGGGACAGTAAGTGTTATTACTATGGGACCACCGCAGGCAAAAGCAGTACTCTACGAGGCTTTTTCAATGGGAGCTGACGAAGGAGCATTGATAACAGATAGAAAATTTGGCGGGGCAGATGTATTGGCGACAAGCCGGACATTGTCACAAGGTATAAAAAGATTTGGCGATTTTGACATAATATTATGTGGTTTACAGACCACTGATGGAGACACGGCGCAGGTGGGACCGGAGGTCGCTGAGCAGCTTAAAATTCCCAGTGTCTGTAATGTACAAAGAATTGAAAAAGTAGAAAAAGATAATATCATTGTCGACATGGATATGCCGCAGGATATTGAACGAATTAAAATTTATTTTCCCTGTTTGTTGACGGTACAAAAAGATATTTACCAACCGCGTTTGCCATCGTATCTAAAGCAAAAAGAAACCAGCAAAAAGGATATTGATGTTTTTACTTTCAGCGATATGGAAGATCAAGATGAGAATAAATATGGTTTGAATGGTTCACCGACGCATGTGCAGAGAATTTTTCCACCGGTCAGTGATAAGGTGCAGCAGCATTGGCAGGGAACAACTGAAGAATTGGCAGTAAAAATTTACGAAACACTAAAAGAAAAGAAATTTATCGCATAATAAAGAGGAGAAAAAAATGGCCAAACTCGTTGTACACCAAGAAAAAATTACTGATGCAAAAGCATTGGCAGCTTTATGTCCATTTGGCGCCATGCAGGAAAAGGATGGTAAAATAACGATCACTGCCGGCTGCCGTATGTGCCGAATCTGCGTAAAAAAAGGACCTAAAGGTGCCGTCGAGTATGTTGAAGATAAAAAAGTACCGGCAATTGATAAGACTAAATGGCGGGGGATCGCCGTATATGTAGATCATGTGGATGGAGCAGTGCATCCTGTGACATATGAACTTTTAGGCAAAGCTAAGGAGTTAGCAGCAAAAATTCATCAACCAGTATATGCATTATTTATTGGCAGTAATATAGAGCATGCTGCAGAAGAATTACTGCATTATGGTGCTGATAAAGTATATGTATGTGACAAACCAGAGTTAGAATATTTTAAAATTGAAGCTTATACTAGTGTTTTTGAAGAATTTATCAATAAAGTAAAACCCAGTGCTATTTTGGTGGGAGCAACATCAGTCGGCAGACAATTGGCACCGCGTACGGCAGCACGATTTAATACCGGTCTTACGGCAGATTGTACTATTCTCGATATTAAAGAAAATACTGATCTTGTTCAGATACGTCCGGCTTTTGGCGGTAATATCATGGCAGAAATACTGACACCTAATAATCGTCCGCAAATGGCTACAGTACGTTATAAGGTTATGGATGCACCTAAATGGATCGACAGCGTATCTGGACAGATAGAAAAACTGGAAATAGCCGAAGAAAAACTTAAAGCCAATATAGAAGTGTTGGGCATAACTCAAAAACCAAAGGAAAAAACGATAGATGCAGCTGATGTCATTGTTGTAGCCGGCCGGGGAGTCAAGAAACGGCAGGATTTGAAATTGATAGAAGATCTGGCAAAAAGTCTGGGTGGGGAACTTGCCTCAACAAGGCCGTTAGTGGAAGCTGGCTGGGTTGATCCAAAAAGGCAGATCGGTCTGAGCGGCCGTACTGTAAGGCCTAAATTAATAATAACCTGCGGAGTATCAGGTTCCGTGCAGTTTGTTGCGGGCATGAATCATGCTGAAACGATTATTGCTATAAATAGCGATCCTAAAGCGGCCATATTCAAAACGGCAAATTATGCTATAACTGCGGATATTTATGATATAATACCAGAACTTATCCAGAAAATTAAAACAGGGGGAACTATATTATGAAACCCTATAAACAAGTTGATGAAAAGGACCTTAATAATATTGCAGAATTTATTGACCGGGATCGCCTTTTGTGGGCTAAAGAAGTCAATGAAGAATACAGTCATGATGAATTAAGCGCAGGACAGTATTATCCAGATATTGTTGCAAGAGTGGTGTCAACTGAGGAAGTGGCAAAGCTTATGCGTTATGCCAGTCAGAATAACATTGCTATAACTCCGCGTGGCGCTGGTACTGGTTTGGTTGGGGCTTCAGTTGCCATAGAACATGGTATAATGCTTGATACTACATTAATGAATCATTTTTTGGAATTGGATGAACAAAATCTCACACTTACATTGGAACCAGGTGTGCTATTGATGGAACTGGCTGATTATGTAGAAAAAAGAGGTTATTTCTATCCACCTGATCCTGGTGAAAAATCAGCTACAATAGGCGGTAACATCAGTACTAATGCTGGTGGAATGAGAGCTGTAAAATTTGGTGTTACCCGTGATTATATACGTGGTCTTGAAATTGTACTGGCAGACGGTACAGTGATGACTGTAGGTGGAAAAGCTGTAAAAAATAGTTCCGGTTATGATCTAAAAGATGTTATTATCGGTTCAGAGGGGACGTTGGCAGTGATAACTAAGGCAATATTGAAGCTGCTGCCGCTGCCGCAAAAAACGGTTAGTCTGCTCGTTCCGTTTCCAACTTTGGCTCAGGCGATAGGGGCGGTGCCACCGATAATAAAATCAAAGGCAATTCCAACTGCAATAGAGTTTATGGAACGAGAAGTAATTATAGATGCTGAAGAATATCTGGGGAGAAAATTTCCGGACAATCAGGCTGATGCGTATTTATTACTAAAGTTTGATGGTAATACACTGGAAGAAATTGCCTCTTATTATGATGGGGTAGCTCAGATATGCTTAGAACAAGGTGCTGCAGATATTCTCATTGCTGATACTGAAGAACGTGCGGAAGCTATTTGGAAGGCCAGAGGAGCATTCCTTGAAGCAATAAAAAGTTCCACAACGATGATGGATGAAGTGGATGTGGTAGTACCACGCAGTATGGTGAATGATTTTGTTGAATATATTCATGACTTGCAAAAAGAAATTGGTGTACGGATAAAATGCTTTGGACATGCAGGTGACGGGAATCTTCATGCTTATATCTTGAAAGACCAATTGAATGACGAACAGTGGCAAAAAGTTCTTAAGGCAACAATGGAAAAAATGTATACAAAGGCACGCAGTTTAAAAGGAAACGTGTCCGGCGAACATGGTATAGGTTACGCAAAAAAAGAATATTTAAAAGAATCTATGCCAGATAAAGCTATTGCTATCATGCAAGGAATTAAGCAGGTTTTTGATCCGCTTAATATATTAAATCCTCATAAAGTTTGTCAGGATTGATTTACCGGTTCATATTCAAAAATTTATAGAACTTACCAGGGAGTGGAACAAGGTGAAAAAAATATGTCATGAATGGCAGAAATATTTGGATAAAGGTTTTATCGACAAAAATTATTGGCCGGCGTTTAAAGAAAATGCATTGGCGGCAGCCGTGGAATTGCATGAAATAAAAACATATGATGAGGCACTGCCAATAATAAATAAAGTTATCGCAGCTGCTGATGCCGAAAAAATTGGTGCTGTTAATGGTGAAGACTATCCTGAACTGCAGGCTGTGTATAATAATCTGGGACAACAGTATCAAGTATATACAGATAAGTTTACTATTGCTAAAAATGCTCCGTCTATTGATATAGGAATATCAACAGCAGAATTTGGTGTGGGAGAAACTGGCAGCGTTTGTGTTGATAATTATGCCTATGAAGCAAGATTGGTAAGTATGCTGCCGGCAATCAATATTGTCTTTATGAATAAAAATAATATTGTTGATACAATGACAGAGGCTTTTGAAATATTGGAACAGGTTTTTGACAGAGGTTATACGGGTTTTGTAACGGGTCCAAGCCGTACTTCTGATATAGAAAGAGTTTTAACTCTGGGTGTACATGGCCCGAGTCGTCTGATACTAATGGCAGTAGATAAAACGGAGTGATAAAAATGGAAACACGTAATATCAAGGCAGAAATAGAATCAAAGATACATGATCCAATCCTGCGCAGTAATCTGGAGAATTTTTCCCAACAATATCCTGCCGCAAGAGCCAAAGCTTATGCCAATGTTGCAGATATAGACGAATTACGCGATGATTTGCGCGACATGAAACAATATTCAGTTGCTCATGTTGAGGAATTGGCCGATGAATTTCAAACTTCATTGGAACAAAGAGGCGGTAAAGTTTTTCGGGCTAAAGACGGCGATGAGTTAAAGAAAATATTGTTGAAAATATGCCAGGAAAATGATGTCCATAATATTGTTAAATCTAAATCAATGGCAACGGAAGAAATAAGGCTTAATGATTATTTGGAAGAGCAGGGACTGCGTGTAAAAGAAACTGACTTGGGTGAATGGATGTTGTCGGTTGCCGGTCAGCATCCTTCACATATGGTAATGCCGGCTATTCATCTAAATCGAAATCAGTGTGCCAAGTTTTTTTCTGATGAACTTAAAGAAGATATTCCCAGTGATATTCCCTTTATGGTACAAACTGCCAGACGGGTATTACGTAAAGAATTTTTGAATGCAGATATGGGTATATCAGGAGCTAATTTCGGCATTGCAGAAAATGGGGCAATCGGTCTTGTAACTAATGAAGGCAATGGCCGCATCGTTACCACTATACCACCAATTCATGTAATTATAATGGGGTATGAAAAACTTATACCAAAAACCAGCGATGCATCAAAGATAATGCGACTTTTACCACGTAATGGTACAGGTCAGCGAATGGTAAGCTATTTGACTTTAGTTGACGGGCCTACACCGATAATTCGTGAAAAAAATGGTGAAATGGTTGAAGAAAATAAGAAAGTCTATGCTATATTGCTGGATAATGGCCGTCTAAAAGCTGCTCATGATCCGGTAATGAAAGAAGTTTATCAGTGTGTGCGTTGCGCATCATGTCTTAATGTCTGCCCTATATGGTCAACAGTAGGCGGTAATGTTTACGGGCATATTTATTCTGGCGGGATAGGTGCAATATTGACCGGATTATTAAATGGGTTGGATGAATTTTCCCAGTTTAGTGATTTATGTATAGGCTGCCGTCGCTGTACTACGGTTTGCCCCGGTAAGATAAATATACCTGATTTAATTCAGGAACTGCGTAATCGTCAAGTAGCCAAAAAAGGCTTATCCTTCCCTGAAAAAATGATATTCCAAAAAATAATGACTAATCGTAAAGTTTTTCATTCATTGCTGCGAGCAGCTTCACTTGGACAAAAACCTGTAAAATCAGGTAAATTTATCCGCAATCTGCCATTGTTTTTCGCTAAGATGACGGAAGGCCGTAGTTTACCTGCAATAGCTGATAAACCATTTCGAGATAGAGCAGAAAAATTATTGCAGAATAATCCTGCCAATCCTAAAATGCGGATAGCATTTTTTAGTGGCTGTAATCTTGATTTCGTATTTCCAGAGACTGGCGAATCAGTGGTGAAAGTATTACAAGATATTGGGGCTGAAGTAATTTATCCACAGGAACAGAACTGCTGTGGTAAGCCGATAATCGGTGCCGGAGATTTGGATACGGCTCGTAGACTGGCAAAACAAAATATAGCAGCATTAGAAGCAACTAATGCTGATTATGTAATTGCGGCCTGTCCTACTTGTGCTGAAACATTGGAACAAACATATAAAGAACTATTTAAAGATGATAAAGTCTGGCTGGAACGGGCTGAAAAGCTGAGTAAAAAATTAAAAGAATTTAGTTCTTTTGTTGAACAGATTTATGCTGATAATGGCCGGCTGAAAAATACTGCAGGCAAGGAAAGAATTACTTATCATGATTCATGTCACATGCGGCGCAGTTTGGGAATTTATAAAGAACCGCGTGAATTATTGAAGTCTGCTCCAGGTTATGAATTTGTGGAAATGACCGGTGCTGATCAATGCTGCGGTATGGCAGGTTCTTTTGGCATGAAGTATGCTGATTTATCAATACAGCTTTTAAATAGAAAATTAAAGAATATCAAGGAAAGTGGTGCCACCACTGTGGCAGTGGCCTGTCCGGCCTGTATGATGCAGATCGGTGGAGGTATAGATAAGATGGCACCTAATATAAAAATTAAGCACATTGCTGATATTCTGGCTGAAAATCTTGGAGATAATTAATTTTGTAACAGTTGCATATTTCCCCGGCGTAAATACGTTTTCCCCCCTAAAGAATGTATTTATGCCGGATAATATAGCCTTATTTTTCAGCTGATCCTCCCAGCTCATCTGAAAATAAGGAATATCCCCTTACATGGCTGCATGGCAAGTAATATTAATTTGTCATGCAGCCTTTTTATAAAGAGGTTTATGTATTAGTATTATTTTGTTATAATACAGGTGTAATAGTAATGATTACACTATTTTAATCGAATGGATGGTGCGAGTGTGCAGATAATAATTTCTCCGGCTAAAAAAATGGTAGTTGATACTAACAGTCTGCCGGTACGCAGTTATCCTTTATTTATCAACGCTGCAAAAGAATTGTTAGCTATATTGCAACAGGTTGATTATACTGACTTGCAGAAAATGTGGAAATGTAATGATGCTATTGCTCAATTAAATTATGAACGAATCAAAACAATGGATTTATATCATAATTTGACCAGCCATTATGGCTTATGATGGAATTCAGTATAAATATATGGCTCCTGGTGTATTTGAAATAAATCAGTTACAATATATCAATAAGCATTTATTTATAATGTCGGGTCTTTATGGTTTGCTGCGCCCTTTGGATGGCGTTGTGCCATATCGTCTGGAGATGCAGTCTAAAGTACTGACTGATAGATTTAAGGACCTTTATGCATATTGGAAAGAGCAATTAAATTACGACTGTCCGATAAATGATGATTTGCTTTTGAATCTGGCATCACGAGAGTACAGCAAGATGCTTATCAGCAATTTACCATCAGAAATTTCAGTGTTTAATTGTATTTTTGCCGAATTATGTGAAGGACATCTTGTTGAAAAAGGAATAAAATGTAAAATGGCGCGAGGTGCAATGGTTCGCTGGCTTGCGGAAAATAATGTGAACAGTATTGCAGAGCTAAAAGAATTTGATTGTTTATCATACGTGTATTGTGCTCAGTTTTCAACAGAGTATGATCTGGTATTTTTACAAAGGAGAAATGAAAAATGTTAAAGGTTGGCGATAGAGCTCCTGATTTTGAACTGCCTGATAAAAATGGTAAAATATTTAATTTAACTGATTTTCTCGGACAAAAAGTGGTATTATATTTTTATCCGCGTGATAATACACCTGGATGTACCAGACAGGCTTGCGCTTTTGCTAACACATATAATGAATTTATGGTGCAAAAGACAGTGGTTATTGGCATTAGCAAGGATAGTGAAGCTTCACATCAAAAATTTATTCAAAAATATAACCTGCCATTTGTTTTGTTGTCTGATCCGGATTTGCAAGCTATTAAGGCTTACGATGTCTGGCAGGAAAAAAAGTCCTATGGAAAAGTTAGTATGGGCGTGATTCGTACTACTTATATTATTGATGAGCAGGGATTGATTGAAAAAGTTATGCCTAAAGTAAAACCGGATACCAATGCCGCCGATATTTTAAAATATTTAGAAGAAAGCAGATAAAATGACATTATCGCAAAAAAATTATAAACGCATATTAAAATTTCAAAAATCAGAAATAACGGCAAGTATTTTATATAAAAAAATTGCTGTTTTAATGCATGAAAGCAAAAATAAAGATGTGTTACTGGAAATATCACAGGTTGAAAATGAGCATTATAAACGTTGGAGAAGTTTTACTAATCATGATATAAAACCAGATTACTTAAAAATTTTTCTTTATAGATTTTTATTCTTTATTTTGGGAGAAACTTTCATAATTAAGTCACTGGAACGCAATGAGGAATTTGATAAGAAAGAATTAGATGATATTGCTGCAGAAATTCCAATTGCCCGTGAAATCAGTGACCAGGAAGAAAAACATGAAAATCAACTCATCAGTATGATAAATGAAGAGCGTTTAAAATATGTAGGTTCAATGGT
The DNA here is from genome assembly GCF_015732285.1 of Pectinatus frisingensis. Classification (GTDB taxonomy): domain Bacteria; phylum Bacillota; class Negativicutes; order Selenomonadales; family Selenomonadaceae; genus Pectinatus; species Pectinatus frisingensis. The sequence goes on along the minus strand of NZ_WIQU01000016.1, from coordinate 38,365 downwards.
ATTGGGCCTTAATGATGCATTGGTTGAGTTAACGGGTACTATAGCCGGTGTAACGTTTGCACTGACTAATACTAAATTAGTGGCATTGGCAGCTATTATAACCGGTGGGGCTGCTACGTTATCTATGGCAGCATCTAATTATTTGGCACAAAGAGCAAATCAAAGTGAAGATGCTGTTAAATCAAGCGTATATACTGGTATGGCATATCTTATAACAGTTATAATATTAATTATGCCATATTTATTGCTGCCGGATGAATATTATGTGACAGCATTTGTCATTATGTTATTGTTAGTTGTATTAATAATATATCTTTTCAATTTTTATATTGCAGTTGTACAGACGGCTGCGTTTTGGCCTAAATTTGTTGAAATGGCTGTTATTAGTCTTGGGGTAGCAGCACTTTCCTATGTACTTGGTATAGGTGCCAAATATTTACTCGGTATTGAGATTTGATAAAAAATTAATCAATGAATAAAAATAATGAATAAAAGCCCTGAGAAAATCGGTTAATAAATACTGATTTTCTCAGGGCTTTTATAAGATAACTATTAAAAATAAAACGATTTTAAATTGCAAACATACTAGCTATAATAGCAAAAATTAACTGGCAAGGTCATTTCTGAAAATACCGTCGGCCCCTCTGACAATACCGTTGCCAATAGTGATGTTTTCCGGGACATATAATACCATTGTACTGGATATACGTTTAACTTCGCCATTCAGTACATAACAAACACCATTGATAAAATCACAGATTCTTTTTTGTGTTTCAACATCGACTTTTTCATAATTAACAAGGGTGGCGCGCTTTTGTTTTAATTCATCGGCCACAGATTTAACCTCATCAAAAGAATTTAACTTGAATACAAGAATTTGCATGTCAGTGGATTTATTTTTACGTACAGATAAACGGGAACGTGCAGATGATATTGGTGCTGTGTTCATTTTTACTGCTGAGGATTCCGGTCTGCCAGGCTGTGTCTGTTCTCCTGCGAAATTGTCTGCCGCTTCGTCTGACGTAAAAGTGGTATTTTCTGCTGATTCCTCGATTTCTTCCTCAATTGGCATTAATATGTTTGCTATTTTGTTTATCAGCTTCAATAGATTCACCCCCTGTTTTAATTTCTGTCGAAATAGGATTGTTATATTTGCAATTCTACATAAAGAAATAAAATCCTTCTAAAGATTTTATTTTTTTATAAATTATTTTGTATTTTTTCTCATACGTCCACGCTGCTGACGATTGAGTACTGCCTTTCTCAAACGAATGCTTTCTGGTGTTACTTCGACTAATTCATCTTTATTGATATATTCCAAAGCTTGTTCCAGGCTTAGAATGCGTGGTGGTGTTAATCTGATTGCTTCATCAGCAGAGCTTGAACGCATATTGGATACATTTTTTTTCTTACAAGGATTAATATCTATATCAATATCACGACTGTTTTCTCCTACGATCATGCCTTCATAAACCTGTTGATTAGGTGCTATGAACATTGTACCACGATCCTGTAGTGTATAAATACCATATGCAGTAGTTTCACCATGTTCAAATGCTACTAATGAACCCCGGACACGTCCGGGAATATCTCCTTTATATGGAGCATAACCATGGAAAACATGGTTCATGATACCATTTCCCTTGGTATTAGTTAAAAACTCCGACCTAAAGCCGATAAGGCCACGTGCCGGTATGGTGAATTCCATTCTGATATAACCTGACAATTCAACCATATTAGATAGCTCAGCCTTACGTGTTCCCAAAGACTCCATGACAGTTCCCATGAAATCTTGAGGAACTTCTATTGATAGATTTTCAATAGGTTCACATAATTTTTCATTAATAGTCTTATAAATAACTTCTGGTTTGCCTATTTGCAGTTCGAATCCTTCACGGCGCATTGTTTCTATTAATATAGATAAATGCAGTTCACCACGACCGGATACCTTGAAGGTATCTGCGGAATCTGTTTCTTCCACTTTCAAACTTACATTTGTTTCAGTTTCTTTAAATAGTCTGTCACGCAGATGGCGGGATGTTACAAACTTACCTTCTTTACCGGCAAAAGGACTAGTATTTACACCAAACGTCATTGAAAGTGTAGGTTCGTCAATATTGATAGTTGGTAAAGCTTCGGGCTGCTCGGCATCGGCGATGGTTTCTCCAATACTGATATCACCTAAGCCTGTAACAGCTACAATTTCACCCATTTCAGCGTTAGGAACCAGTACACGTTTAAGACCCTGGTAAACAAATAACTGGCCGATTTTGGCTTTCCTTTGGTCATCACCGCTTATGACGATGATATTTTGACCTTCTCTGGCGCTGCCGCGAATAATCCGACCTATAGCTACACGACCGACATATTCATCGGCATCAAGTGTAGTAACCATCATTTGTAAGGGTCCGTCAGCATCACCGCGGGGAGCTGGGATTTCTTTGATCAGCAGATCCATTAAAGGCCCTAAATCCTTGCTGTCATCATCCATTGAAAGCTTAGCAATACCGTCACGGGCTGCTGCATAAACAACCGGAAAATCCAGTTGATCATCATCAGCGCCTAGTTCCATAAATAATTCCAGTACTTCATCATAAACATCATCGACACGTTGATCAGGACGGTCAATTTTATTTATTACAACAATTGGTTTTAATTTTTGTTCCAATGCCTTACGCAGTACATATTTAGTCTGTGGCATCGGACCTTCAAAAGCATCTACCAGTAATAACACTCCGTCAACCATGTTTAATACACGTTCAACTTCACCACCAAAATCAGCATGACCGGGGGTGTCAACGATGTTTATCTTTATACCTTTGTACATGACAGCCGTATTTTTTGACAATATGGTGATGCCGCGTTCTCGTTCTAAGTCATTTGAATCCATAACACGTTCAGCAACTTGTTCATTGGCACGGAATACATGACTTTGTTTTAACATAGCGTCAACTAATGTTGTTTTGCCATGATCGACATGGGCTATTATAGCAATATTTCTAAGTTTTTCATTTGTGGTCATAATTTACGTACATTCCTCCAGGAAATAGTATCAATATTAATTAATTGTATATCTTCATAATGATAGTATAAAATACAAGCGCTGTCAATTATATGGTTTATTTATTATCAGCTATAAAATAATTATATGATTAATTAAATTTATTTTATATGATACTTATGATCAATATCAAATGGAAATAATATCTTTGCCTTATAGTAAATCCTTGTCTGACTAAGATTTTAAAAGTTTATTTTCATGGTTTTTCTTAATTTGACTAAAATCAGGCAGATTGATAGAATAATATAGATTTAATAATAAACATTATTATTTATTTTAGGAGGGGCACATGGTATTATTAGGGTTTATCGTATTAATTGGCTGCTTGGTCGTTGGTGTTAGATTTGGTGGATTAGGCTTAGCAGCAGTTTCAGGTATTGGTTTAACTTTCTTCGTTTTTGTTGTCGGGCTGGTTCCCGGAAAACCGCCTATTGATGTTATGCTGACAATTATGGCTGTTGTCACTTGTTCAGGATTTTTGCAAGCTTCAAAGGGACTTGATGTAATGCTGAAATATGCAGAAAAACTGCTGCGAAAAAATCCGCAGAAAATAACTGTATTGGCTCCAATTACAACATGGTTTCTTACTGTTTTATGCGGTACAGGACATGTCGTTTATACGATGTTTCCCATTATTTACGATATTGCCATTAAGCAGAACATTCGTCCGGAACGTCCAATGGCAGTCGCTTCAGTAGCTTCGCAAATGGGAATTTGTGCTTCACCTGCTTCTGTTGCTGTAGTTTCTATGGTTGCTATGCTGGCGAATACATCACATCCTTTAGGTGTTGTTCAGATTTTAATAGTGTCCATTCCGGCTACTTTTTGTGGGGTGGTTGTAGCTGGTCTATGGAGTCTGAAACGTGGTAAGGATTTGGACAAAGATCCGGTATTTCAGGCTAAGCTGGCTGATCTTGAACAACAGGCTTATATTTATGAAGAACAGCAAGAATCTGTTGCCAGTATGAAATTACCTGCTACTGCTTATAAAGCTACATTTATTTTTTTGGCAGGAATTGTTGTCATTGCCTTGTTTGGCAGTTTCCCGAAAGAATTATTGCCACTTGTTCCGAATGCCAAGGGAATATGGGAACCCCTGTCTATGACTCCGACTATCCAGTTATGTATGCTTGTCATAGCGGCAATTATCTTACTTGTTTGTAAAGTAAAGGTCAATGACGTAGCAAATGGTTCAGTATTTAAATCAGGTATGGTAGCAGTTGTTTCAGTTTATGGTGTAGCGTGGATGGCTGAAACCTATTTTGGAGCTTATTTACCCGGATTTAAAAAGACTTTGGGCCAAATAGTTACTCAATATCCCTGGACTTATGCAGTAGTACTGTTTTTAATATCAAAATTGGTTAATTCACAAGCAGCGGCATTGGCAATTGTTGTTCCCATGGCTTTGAGCGTTGGTGTCAATCCGTTGATTATTATTTCGTTTATTTCCGCTTGCTATGGTTATTTTGTTCTTCCTACTTATCCTTCCGATTTGGCTTGTATTGGATTTGATCGTTCGGGTACGACACGTATCGGTAAATACGTAATAAATCATAGTTTTATATTACCTGGATTAATCGGTGTAGCAACAGGTTGTTGCGTAGGTTATGTTATAGCCCATATATTATATTGAGAATAAAACGCAACAAAAAAGCTTTTTCGTTATTGAGAAGCTTTTTTTTATTGCAAAATTTTTCAGGGTTTTTAATAGTAGCAAGACTTTATCCTTTCGAAAATTTTAAAAAAAATAATACCAATAATACCAATTACTGTATTATTATGTTATAATAAAAGAAAGTTATGAAAAGGAGGCCATCGAATGTGCTATGAATTAAAAACAAAAAAGGTTACTAAAAGTAATACGTATCTTGTATGCGGTTCGAAGTGGTGTATTAATAATAAAAGCATTGATATTCCCAATATTGGCAAATATTGTCAAATTTCAGATGGAGCGTTTGCTGGAAATATTGATGATATATTAGAAATCCGCGAAGATGAACGTATTCCTTCTTATAAGGGTGGAATAGCTTATTGCCTGGCGGTAAAACGTGGTGCTGTGTTTAGAAATTTTAGTGATATGAAAATATCAATATTTGTTCTGGTATGGTATATGAAAATGGTCAATGTTCAGACAATTGTCCATGGTCTAAATCCGCAGCGATTAGCAGGTCAATTGGCGTCGTATGATGATATATATAATTCTACGGGGCGTTATGTATTTGGCAGGGGCATTACCCAATTATAAGATTTAGTCAATATTAAGGCAGGTGTTCTAATATTTTTACTAAGATATTAAACCACTATATTTTACTTGAATAAACCGGCTTTCGTATATGAAAGCCGGTTTATTCAAGTTTGTTCTTATTTTTAATTTCATGTTGCGATGAACAACAAAAGATATTAGAAATTATTTTGTTCGATTTTGTTTTATTAATATTTAGGCACGTAATATTAATAAGGTTAAAAAAATTTGTTTATTTTTATTGCCTATAAGTCCATATTTTAAAAGAAAATAATTATAACTAGAAATACTGTTATATATAATTTTGCAGCAACTCCTGAACTACTGACTGGGATGTCGGTTTATCCAATAATGGTATACCATCTGATAATACTCTATTTTTTCTATGATAAACAGGTTTTTCTTTATTATAAAGTATGCCGATAGGGATTTTATCACCAAATTCCATGGCTGTTGTTATAGCGGTGGTTTTATTGCTGCTGTCATAATCTGACGGTAGCTCATAAACTCTTTTATTGTACCAGCCAAAGGTATTTATTTTATTGAAACTGACACAAGGCTGTAAAATATCTACTAGAGCATATCCTTTATAGTTTATAGCTGCTTTCATGATCTTAGTAAGGTGTTCTTTGCGGCCGGAAAAAGTTCTGGCAACGAATCCGGCACCAGCTGCGATGGCGAGTAAAACCGGATTCAGTGGTTCGTTGAAATTACCGTCTACTTGGACGCCTGTCACTATTCCCAGCATCGAAGTAGGCGAAGCCTGGCCTTTGGTCAGTCCATAGATTTGGTTGTCATGGACAAAATGAGTAATGTCTATGTTGCGGCGTATATTATGCAAAAAATGATTACCACCTTCACCGTAGGAATCACCGTCACCGGTATTGACGATGACGGTCAGATCTTCATTGGCAATCTTAGCAGCTGCAGCCGCCGGCAGGGATCTGCCATGCAGTCCGCAAAAAGCATTGGCATTTATATATTGAGGTGTTTTGGCAGCTTGTCCTATTCCTGCCGCCACTAAAACTTCCGATGGTTTTTTCCCCAGTTCTGTCAAGGCTGTTTTTAAGCAGTCAATAATAGCAAAATTTCCACAGCCCGGGCACCAAGCTGTTTCATACGTGCAAAATTTGTTATTCATAATACGTCCCTCCCCATTATCTGCCGGGCTATTTCTTCACCGGATAATTGTCTGCCGTCGTATTTTAATATGCTGTTATCAATAGTGATACTGGTTTCTTCCCGTATCAATTTTGCCAGCTGGCCTGTGGCATTTTGTTCGACATTTATAATAGAGTCGGCTTGATTGGCTTTTTCCTTTAAAAGTTTAGTCGGCAGTGGATATATATCGCCAAATATCAATGCAGCATATTTTTTTGACGTATTTTGGTTTAGCAGATCCACAGCCTCTTTTAATGGCCCCCAGATGGACCCCCATCCTAATAGTAATATTGAAAAATCATTATTGCCGATAAAATCGGGTTCTATTAATTCATGATATAATCCGGTAAGTTTTTTCATACGTTTATTGACCATTTGCGTTCTGACTTCGGCTGATTCGGTGATATGCCCTTGTTCATCATGTTCGTCACTGTCAATAATTACGACTTGATCACTTTTTCCTGGTATAAGCCGCGGTGATATGCCGCTTTTTGTGTAAGCATAGCGTAAATATTCATTTTTACCCGTGTATGAAAATAGAGGTTTTGCCGGTTTGATACGCTGGGGGTCAAAAAGTTCAACTGTAGATAAGGCGTCCCCAAGATATTGATCACTAAGCAAGATGACCGGCATTTGATATCGCTCAGCTATATCGAAAGCCCGCATAGTTTGGTAAAAGGCATCCTGGGCATTACGCAGCGCAATGACCATGCGTGGAAATTCTCCTTGTGAAGCTGATTTAACAAATAACAAATCGCTTTGCTCTGTTCTGGTAGGTAGGCCAGTGGCTGGCCCGGGGCGTTGGACATCGATAACTACCAAGGGGATTTCAGCTATACCGGAAAGTCCTAAAGCTTCTACCATCAGGGAAAAGCCACCGCCCGACGTCCCCGTCATGGAACATGCTCCTGCATAGGAAGCACCTATGGCCATATTTACAGCAGCAATTTCATCCTCTGCCTGTTCAACGACGATTTCAGCTTTGTTGCTTTTTGCAGCTAATGCTTCCATTATACCTGTTGACGGAGACATTGGATATGCTGAATAAAATTTTAAACCTGCTGCAACAGCACCCATTGCCACTGCTTCCGTTCCTGATATCAACATATGTCCGGCATAGTTTCCATTTATATGGGAGAAATGTTTTTTGACTGCATTATACCCGGCTTTGACGGCTGCATTATTCATTGGAAGATAATTTATCTTGACTGAGGTCTTTAATACCTTTTCGATATGAGCAAGGGATTCATCAAATAGTTTTAATATTGCGCCTACTAATATACTGCCAGCTACACGGGGATTACCAATTTCTTTAGCCATTTGTGTCATATTTATCTTTATGGCTCGTTTATCAGTTGTTTGCAATTTTATATCACAAAGAATAAAACCGGATGCTTTTAGTCTATCCTTATGAAGTCTGACAGTATCATCATCGAGTGCGATTATTCCATCTATAATAGTGCTATGCGAAACTATTTCGGTTGTACCGAATCTTATTAAGGAAAAATTATGACCACCGCGAACACGTGACATGAAATCTTTAACGCTAAAAACATTATACCCTGATGCTTTGAAAGATTTTTCCAAAATCGCCGCAGTTGTATCAACACCTTGTCCCGCTGCACCACCAATCAATAAATTATACATTCTCATTCTCCTTTGCACTTTATTTAAACAGCTGTGTAATAAAAATTCTCTTGATAGTTATTTCTGTGAAATTATTGTTATACCTTTTAATTTTTCGATATTTGTCTGTCTCTGTATTATAAATGACTAATCTCTATAATCAATAAAAGTCAAAAAGTCAAAATAATATTTGACTTTTTGACCTTTATTGATTATAATGAGCTTGTAATCAAATTAAACATAAAAATGCAAACAGAATTTTGATCTTAATTGATCAGGAGGTTTTATATTATGGCAGAAGAAAAATATACACAAAAAGTTTTAACCGCATTACAAAGTGCCCAGCAAAATGCGGCTATGCATTATCATCAGGAGATAACTACAGCACATGTTTTACTTGCACTTGTCAAAGAACCGGAAGGGTTGCTTTCTACGATTTTTGATGAATGCAAAACAGATTTACCGATGCTCAAAGTACGTCTTGAACAAGAGTTAAATAAGATACCGGCAGTAAAGGGACAAGACCGTCTGTCGATGAGTGTGGAACTGGCCCGTGTGCTGGGACGGGCTCGTCAAATTGCTGATAGTATGAAGGATGACTATATAAGCACAGAACATCTCTTATTGGCTATAGTCGATGATGCTGACGATTCTGTTCAGAAAATTTGCAGGGAATTTGGTTTGAATAAAACTAAAATACAATCAGTTATCAAAAATAATAGAAAAAACAACGTCAATTCTGATAATCCTGAGGGTGAATACAAAAGTTTGGAAAAGTATGGCCGTGATTTGACTTTAGCAGCGCGGAAGGGAAAGCTTGATCCTGTCATCGGCCGTGACGAAGAAATTCGTCGGACAATCGAGATCTTGTCACGCCGTACGAAAAACAATCCAGTATTGATTGGGGAACCAGGTGTCGGTAAAACTGCAATAGTTGAGGGACTGGCGCGGCGGATTGTTGCCGGTGATGTGCCTGAATCGTTAAAGAATAAAACTCTTTATGCGCTTGACTTGGGATCGATGGTGGCCGGTGCTAAATTCCGTGGTGAGTTTGAAGAACGTCTAAAGGCTGTTTTAAATGAAATCGCAAAATCTGATGGTCAGATTTTGCTGTTTATCGATGAAGTCCACACGGTTGTTGGTGCTGGTGCTGCTGAAGGTGCAATGGATGCCAGCAATATTTTAAAACCTATGCTGGCACGTGGTGAATTGCGTTGCATTGGGGCTACTACTCTAAACGAATATCGTAAATATATTGAAAAAGATACAGCATTGGAACGGCGGTTTCAACCAGTGATGGTTGGTGAACCGACTGTCGAAGATACAATCTCTATTTTAAGAGGATTAAAAGAACGTTATGAAGTTCATCATGGTGTAAGAATCCGTGATAATGCACTTATTTCTGCAGCAGTATTATCTGATAGATATATTTCCGACAGATTTTTACCGGACAAGGCAATTGACTTAGTTGATGAGGCAGCCGCAAAGCTTCGTACGGAAATCGAATCGATGCCGGCACCGCTTGATGAGGTACGTCGGAAGATTTTGCAGATGAAAATTGAAGAACAAGCCCTCAATAAAGAAACTGATGACGCATCGAAAGAGCGTTTACAAAAACTTGCTGAAGAAATTAAAACGGCTGAGGCCGAAGAAACAAAACTGCAGAAACAGTGGGAACATGAAAAACAACTCATTACCCGTACTCGTGGCATAAAACAGGAAATTGACAACGTAAAACATGAAATGACCAAGGCTGAACATGATGGGGATTTGACTAAGGCTTCGGAATTGAGGTATGGCAGATTACCTTCTTTACAGAAAGAACTGGTCGCACAAGAAAAATCAATGACAGAAAATAAGGATTCCAGACTTTTGAAAGAAGAAGTTGGTGAAGAAGATATTGCCAATGTAGTCAGCCGTTGGACCGGTATACCAGTCACTAAAATGATGACAGGAGAAAGAGAAAAACTTATCCATTTGTCGGATGGACTTCATAAACGTGTCGTTGGACAGGATGAAGCTGTAAAAGCTGTTAGTGAAGCTATTATACGTGCTCGTGCCGGTATTAAAGATCCCAACAGACCAATAGGTTCGTTTATATTCCTTGGCCCTACCGGTGTAGGTAAGACAGAACTGGCAAAGACTCTGGCTGAAGCTTTATTCGATGATGAACGTTCAATGATTCGTATTGATATGTCGGAATACATGGAAAAGCATACAGTATCACGTCTTATCGGAGCACCTCCCGGATATGTTGGCTATGACGAAGGCGGCCAGCTGACAGAAGCTGTACGGCGCCATCCATATAGTGTGATATTACTTGATGAAATTGAAAAAGCACACACAGATATATTTAATGTTTTATTACAAATTCTTGATGACGGCCGTTTGACCGATGGTAAGGGAAGAGTGGTAAACTTCAAGAATACCGTAATTATAATGACATCTAACCTGGGATCTCACGAAATATTAGAAGAAAATGATTTTGACAAGGCTAAGGCCAGTGTCTTGGAACTGTTGAAAAATTATTTTCGTCCGGAATTTTTGAACCGGGTTGATGATATAATAGTATTTAAAGGTTTGGCAAAAGATCAAGTCAAGAAAATTGCGGCTATCCTTTTGGAAAATTTGAACAAACGTCTGCAAAAACAAGTAAAAATTTCTTTGAAATGGACAGACGAAGTTCTTGAAAAACTTTCTGAAAAAGGATTTGATCCTCATTTTGGCGCCCGGCCATTGCGCCGTCTGCTCACACATACAGTTGAAACTGAGTTGAGCAAGGAAATTATCAAGGGTACAGTAAAAGAAGGTAATACTGTGCAGATTGGCCTCGTTGATGATAAATTTACTTTTTCAGTGACTAAATAATAGCTTACAAAATTCCATTCATCAAATTGATGGGTGGAATTTTTTTGTTTTAAATAGTCGTATTAGTTAATATTTTTAAGATAAATTCAGTGTCAACATCGGTATTATATGATATACTTAATAAGTATATCTTAATGAATAGGAGTAATTTCAATGAAACTTGTCGTGACTATTGTAGGGAAAGATCGTGTGGGTATAATTGCTATGGTCAGCAATATTCTCGCTGAAAATAACGTTAACATCTTAAATATCAATCAAAACATCATGGAAGGTTTTTTTAATATGGTTATGATTGTCGAGATGACTGACAGCAAGATTAAATTGCAAGAACTGCAGAATATTTTAAAAGAAAAGGGCAATGAAATCAGTCTCGACATTAAAGTACAGCATCAGGATATTTTTAATGTAATGCATGATGTTTAATTTTACTGCCTAAACTTGGAGGGAAAATAGTGATTACCATTAATGATATAATGGAAACAAACCGCATGATCACAGAAAATAAATTAGATGTGAGAACCATCACTATGGGGATCAGTTTACGTGATTGTGCTCATCCTAATATAGACCAATTTTGCCGTAATATTTATGATAAAATAACTAAATCGGCCGAATTTTTGGTTAAAACAGGAGAAGATATTGAAAACGAATATGGTATTCCTATAATACATAAACGAGTATCGGTTACACCTATTGCCATTGCTGCTGAAGCCTGTAAAACCGATACATATGTACCTGTGGCTGAAGCATTGGATAAGGCAGCTCATGAAGTAGGCATTAATTTCATTGGTGGGTTTTCAGCATTGGTGGAAAAAGGCTACACTAATGGTGACAGAATACTTATAAAATCTATTCCGCAGGCATTGGCAACAACCGATATTGTTTGTTCATCAGTGAATCTTGGTTCGACAAAAGCTGGTATTAATATGGACTGTGTACGTGAAATGGGCGAAATTATCAAAAGGACTGCTGAGCTGACTCGCGATAATGAAGCTATAGGATGTGCCAAGCTTGTGGTGTTCTCTAATGCTCCAGGAGATAACCCTTTTATGGCCGGTGCATTTCATGGCGTCAGTGAAGCTGAAAAAGTTGTCAGTGTCGGTGTAAGCGGTCCTGGTGTTGTAAAACATGCGTTGGAAGGATTGAAAAGTGCTGATTTTACAGAAGTTGCCGAAACTATAAAAAGAACTGCTTTTAAAATCACCCGCGTCGGACAATTGGTTGCTAAAGAAGCTTCTAAACGGTTGGGTGTTCCCTTTGGAATAATTGATTTATCATTAGCACCTACACCGGCAGTGGGTGATAGCGTTGCACATATAATAGAAGAAATGGGTATTGAAAGCTGTGGCGCACCCGGGACCACAGCAGCGCTGGCGCTGCTGAACGATGCAGTAAAAAAAGGCGGTCTGATGGCTTCATCACACGTTGGAGGATTAAGCGGTGCTTTTATTCCTGTAAGTGAAGATGCCGGCATGATAAACGCTGTCGAACGGGGTAGTTTATCACTCGAAAAGCTTGAAGCTATGACATGTGTATGTTCTGTCGGTCTTGATATGATCGCTGTTGAAGGTAATGTATCCGCGTCAACTATATCTGCAATAATTGCCGATGAGGCTGCTATTGGTATGATAAACAATAAAACTACCGCTGTACGTATAATTCCGGTTCCAGGTAAAAAAGTCGGTGATTCTGTTAATTTTGGTGGGCTACTTGGTCGTTGTCCAATAGTACCGGTGAGAAACAAATACAATTCCACAGCATTTATTGCCCGGGGCGGCAGAATTCCGGCACCAATCAGAAGCTTGACAAACTAATATTTTTATAATATAATATTTTTCGTTGTCAATGGGCAACTTTATTGCGCCAATAGCTCAGTTGGATAGAGCAACGGCCTTCTAAGCCGTGTGTCGCTGGTTCGAATCCTGCTTGGCGCACCAATAAGCATAAGGGTTTACCGGTTTGGTCACAATCTAGTCCGTTGGTCGATGGGCACAAATTGGGCACAAACTTGTAAATTAGAATGATAACCGGTAGAATTTTTCTGCCGGTTTTTTGTTGTAAATAAATATTTATTTTGATTTTAATCTATATATAAAAGAAAAAATCCTGCACCATATAGATGCAGGACTGAGTAAGATAATATAAGTTCAAGTTCATTATAAACTTGGACTATTTATTTTGCAATATAATTTTATTACTGTACCGACGTTGCGGTCACATTGCTAGCAGCAAGTTTATCAATAACTTTGCTGCCTACGGCACAGACGATATTTACAACGATAACAATGCCCGCATTGCGGATTTTAACCCATGCCGACGAGCTGTTGCCGGCCTCAGTCTTCAGGTCATTCACTAAATCGTCCTTGGCCGCCTTAATGCCTGGCAGTATCTGGTTTTTTATCAGCTCAGCAGCATCACCTTTCATGTCATTGAGCACTTCGGTAAAAGCTTCTTTTGCAGTTTCTTTCCAGTCAATTGTTTTTAAATCCATAATAAATACACTCCTCATAAATTATAATTTTTCTGCTATTTTGTTGGTAACGGCCTTGTCCGCTGCATCAAGTAAATCAAGATATGCGGCATTTCTTCCTTTTACATAGTCCGAGTTGGTTGTGGCGATCTGGGTGTTTAGTTTGTCAGCCAATCTATTTTTCTGTTCGTCAAGCTTGGATTTTATAAATAATCCGGCTAATGCTTTAAATAAATTCAATTATCCCACCTCCCTTCGGGGCATAAAAATACCGTCTGCACACCATGCAAGCGGCTTATTGCTGTTGGTAAAAGATGCTTTTGCCGATTATCTTCTGCAGCATTTCATAAAGATTTTTACCGGGACAGGCTGTGGACATCAAATCCCTGTGCCCGACAATATGGCTGGAATCAATCGGCAATCCATAATCGGTACATATATTGGCCAGCAGCATCGCCAGTGATTCTATCTGCGCCGCTGTTGGTTTTGCCTGTTCAAAGTTGCCGCAGATGTGTATGCCGATTGTATGGGAATTTTCACCATAGGCATGGGCACCAATAGTCCAATGTGGTCGGCCCAATTCTACAATGCCATTCTTTCGAATTACATAATGATAACCGATGCAGGTCCAGCCCTGTGCCTGATGGCTGGCATTTATTTCCTGTGCGGATAAATCATCGTCAGTGGGATTGCCGGTGTGATGGATAACAACCATATCTGTTTTACTTCTGGTTTTCAATTGATTGTAATCGTAGCTCAGTCCGGTATCAATAAGTTTTACTCTTTCCATCTAATTACCCCTTTTCTCGTTCTTTTCTTTAGTAAATTGCTCAAGACTGGACTTCAACCTGTCAGGGACAGGAATACCGGCATTGGCAGCGTTTTCTAATATTGATAAACCTTCGTTGCCAATAAAGAAAAATATTATTGCCGTGCGGACAATTTCCTGACCGGTCACATAATCAACAAAATGGGCTGTGGCAACCAGAAGCAGGATCATAATTTTTTTCCCAATGCCTTTAAGACCACGCCTGCTGTCCAGACTTTTATTAGGATTTTCATAAGCTGCTATTATGCCGCTTATATAATCGACAACCATGAGTACCAGTAAAGCCTCAATCAGCTTGTCAAAAGCTCCGGTCATATATACAAAAACCGTACCCAGTATGGATACGGCTGTTCCTGTCTCGAGCTCTGTCCTGACAGGCAGTATGCTTTTAAAAAACTCTGTTATTATCTGCAACTTTTCATCCCCCTCTTAGATATAAAAATAACCGCTCTCCTGCGGCATGGTGAACGTATTTTCATAATAAAAACCTCACTTGATTAAAAACCAAACATATACTTATAATTTTTAGCCTCATCTTTAGTTACGGATGATTCTGTACGCTGTCTTGTAGTCATATTTTTCCTGGCACGTTCTTTTTTCACGGTATCAGGTTTGACATTCAATTCTTTTAATCGCATTGCATTTTTAGTGGACGGGTTTTTAATATAATCGTCAATGGCATCTTTTTTGTCCTGACTGAGTCTATCCTTATCATCATAAATAATACTTTGAATGTTAATACTGTTTGCCTCGTCTACCGATCGGAACCCGAATGCCCGCAAAAGCCTTTCATATGGTGTCGAATATTGGGCTGTTATTCTACCGCGGTTACCGACAGCTTCACCCGTCATTGCCATAACGATGTTGGATAAAGATGGTGATAATGAGCGCAGTGCTGCCATTGCGTTACCTTGTATAAGATTGCCTAATGTCCTTGACACTGTTGTCGCGGTTGGTCCGGCAGCATCAGATAATTTTGTTGGAAGTACATCGGCTACACCTGCACGGTAAGATATATCAATATTGGCCGGTGCTAATATACCGTACAGTGCTATTTCCCCCAGTGGCTTTAGTAATGGCATTTCATCACATAATTTCATGATGCTTTTTATCGCATAATCCCTTGGTGATTTACCCAAAACACTTTTTGATAGTTCATCGAACCAATCAAAAAATGGAACCTGCAAGGCTCCGGCAAACAGGAAATATGCACCCCAAAACAGCATCTTTTGTTTTTTGTCTGTATTATTTGAAATCAGAGGCAGAAAATCTTTCATAACTTCTAATTCTTTAATCGGATATTTCTTAAATTGTAAAGCCAGCTGTGAAAAAATACTTCCACGCCTGAAAACATTAGGTGCGTCGGCCACTGAATAATCAAAGTTGGATTTACGGTCAATCTCCTTCGCATATTCAATGGCCTGCTTATGGTCCATTCCCTTTGCTATTGCCTTGTCATATGCTGCAAGTACAGTACCACGGCGAATGGCACCTTCCGTCTGCTTAAATAAGACCATTCCTTTATTACCGATAGCGTTAAATGCTGAGTTGGCATTAGATAATACATCTACTATACCATGCGGGTTTTTAAGGTTTACACTTTTCATATTGCGCCACATGTCATAGCCGCTGCCGCTGTCAAGCCCGATATCATTCATTACATTGCTTTCAATAAGGGTGCGCAGATCTTTACCGGTATATTTTTTCTTACTTCCCCTTTGAAGTGCTTGCCACAATACTTTCACGTCACCAGTATATGCAGCAGCATTAGCTAATTGTGTAAGATTGATAAACGCAGAAGATACATTTAAAAAACCAAGTTTCAGCATTGATATTTTGCGGGATATACTGTTAGACAATTGCACGGCAGCTCTATCCCCAAAATTGGATTCAGCTAAGTACCGCCATAAAATACGATTATGGAGCAGTTTATTTATATATGTTTCCACATTTGACGGAACACCGTTTATATCATTGATATATTCTTTAGTATATTTGGCTATACCGTTATGCTCATTATCAAACCGGCCGTACAGGCGTTCGAATAAGCTTATTGCCTTTGGCTTGAATTCTGTTTCAAGGGCAGTATACCTTGATGCAGAATTGAAGTAATGGCGTAATACCCAATCCAAATCTGTTTCAAATCCTTCCACACCTTTGCGCTGCATAAAATTACCAAAAAACCTGTGCCTGTTTTTCTGTTTTACCGATCCCTGGACTAATTCTTTGGCTTCCCCCAGTGACATATCATTATTCTTAGCAATTGTATTTAGCATCTTGTTATAATCCCTGTCACCCATAACAGCAGCATATTTTGTTTCATCGAGACCAAGGCTGGTAAAATCAAATACCTTAGGGCTGATGGCAATTTTATCTGTCGGCTTTGTTTTATGCTCACTAAGATATTTTTCAGCAATTTTATATGCATCATTGATAGTGCGTCCACTGCCGATAGTAGCGTTAATAACGGCACCATCATTATCGGTGGTTTGCAATTTAACCATATAATCATGGAAAAAATGTGGTATATATCCTTTTAATTTGTTGATATCCGGTATGCTTTCCCTGACATTTACATTGAACATTTGTGTCCCGGCATCATCAAATCCAGCTTTTTCATAATCTAAAACCTGAACGGCAGCATCATTTTTAATTCTGTCGAATTCTTCTTTGTTTACGACAAACTTTTTTGTCCAATTGGCATATTCCTTATATGTGACAAGGCCGCTATCATCTTCTTTAATAATATGGACAAATTTATTATTCTTTAATTCTTCAAGACGTTTTGGTATAACGTGTTCTGATTTTACCTGTGCCCGCCGTCTGGCTTCATTAAGCATGATATAAGCCTTGGTCATAAGCTGGCGAACACCTTTATATGCATCGGCAACATTTTCCTTTACGCCTGTATCAAGCAATTCTTGTTTAGTAAAATCTTTTCCTTCGGCATCGCCATTCCATAATATTTCATACAGTGCTTTTTTATCTTCCCTGTCCTTTACTAAATTCAAGGCAGTATCCAATTTTCTGCTGTAGTCGGAGCGAAGTTTGGTGAGCTTATTCATGGCGTTATCGGCATAATTATAAAACTGTTTAAAACCCGGCACCTTTTCGGCTATTCGTGACGGAGACCAGACATAATGTTTTAATATACCAAAAGAACTATCAGTCTGCTGGCTATTGATTTTTATTTGCCCATTGCCTTTTTCAAGCTTGGCAGCAAGTCTCTCACTCATGCGTTCCATGAAAGATTTATCCTGCTTTTCAATCTCGTCTGCCTGGACAGAATATCTGGTCGGCTGTGCTGATTTTTCCTTGACAAGATCATTTTCCGTCTTTATACTGGGATCAGATAGAGCACTCTTGAGTGTAAGATCCCACAGGGAAAAGCGTCCCTGATGGCCTACACCTTGAAGTGCTTTTTCTTTATTTACATATAGCAATTCCTTATGTTTAATGCCATTTATAAACCACTGTGCATTGTTTTTGCCGTATGCAGTATTTAAAACATTAATTATGCCATAACGAGCATCTTTTTTCTGCAATTCTACAGGAACAATAATTGTGGCACCGCTATTATCTTTTACTGACAGTCCAAAGATAAACTTCTTGGGATTATCGGTTTTAAGAATCATCATGGGGTCGGCCATAGCTGCCGGTAACTCTTTTACGATCTTGATATCCATGTCAGGGTGTTTGGGATTGATAACATGCGCAAAAAAGCTGCCATATACGTTCAGCTTCATATTTTTGGCACCAATCATTTCTAAAACAAGCGGCATATCCATAAACTTGAAAAGGACACCATTGTTTTTTCTTTTCCACGTGAGTTTATCTGAAGAATCATAAAGATTACAAAGTCCCTGCCACTTTTTGACGTCACTGGCAAGTCGCTGCTCTCCAGTCAGATTTTTTTGGTGTTCATTATCTGAAAAAATATGTTGTCCATTTTCATTAACTACGTCTTTGGCCAACTTATTAAAAGCATTAACCATAGAATTTTTTTGATTGGTAGTAAGCCCGGCTTTAGGATTGTTCATGTATGAAGTAAATTTGTCCATTATGCTGCGGATCCATGAGACGAATTTTTGTGCAAGTGAAGAATTTTCCTTGCTCAGGTTTTTTATGAACGAGACCCGGTTCTTTACCTCCGGCATATAGTCAGCCATCATTTCTTCAATAGCTTCTGCATCAGTTAAATTCTCTCTGCCGATGCTTTTTTTGTATGCGCTAAGCTGCTTATCTGTGAATTGCTGGGTATTGGAAATATAATCAACCATTTTGTTATATAGTTCATTATTGTTGCTGCGCATCCAATGAAACAACTCATGCCAAAAAGTCCATGAATGGCCGGCATTACTTTTCCTATTAAGGTAAGTAGTATTGTCCTGATAATAACCATTAAGTTCTGCTGGGCCTTCAAAAAATTGGACTTTATTACCCAACTTTTGGGCAAAGTCAACTATAGCTTTTTCTCTGCCGGTCAAATCAGCTGGTGCAATATCCTGTTTACTGGCAAACATTTTTTGAATACGTTGATCGGTGGATGATATTTTATCATTATTTTTAATAGCAGCTGACAATTTTGCAGGTCCATTACTGAATTGGTTGATAAAGTCATTTAACTTATTATCATCTTTAAATATCCATGCTTTTTGGGTTTTACTCCATCTACCACCCCAGTTTTTTATAACTGTCTTTACTGGATAAGTATTGCCGGTTACGGTCTTATCACTGCGATTAATAACAACGTCGCTGCCATTAATTTTTGTTTCAATAATATTAGATGGTTCTTTTTGCACAGGAATAATTCTTTCCGGAGCGTTCATATTGCGCAGCTTATCAAATAGAGTGTTGACATTATCGGCAGTTATGGAACTATTTCCCTGTGCCAGTGATTGTGCGCCTTTCACTCCTTCTGGTGTATTTTGCTTATCAATGATTACTAATTTGGTTTTTACTGAAGTTCCGGCACGGTTAAAAGTGACAGTTGGCAGGGATATTTCTTTCATCATGATGGCATTTTTCTGCCCGTCACGTTCGGCTTTTGTTTTGCCGTTCCCATCGCCATAAAACCATTTATCAAAATGTTTTTGCATTGATGGTCCATCAGGCAATATTGCTATTACGCGGCCGCCATCTTTTAAATGGTTAAACGCTTTAGCTAGATGCTCAACCGCAGTTTTACCGCCAGTACCAAAAGGCGGGTTCATTATTACGGCATTAAATTTATTCCCTATATGATAATCTTCGAAACGTCCATTTATAGCATTACCACTTTGCAAATTCATCTTTGCTTTTGAAAACAGTGTACTTGATGGTTCAATAATAACGTTCTTTGTATTTTCTGGCAGCCATCTGGAAATAGCCCCGTGTCCTGATGAGGGTTCAAGAACACTATCATTAGATGTAAGTTTGGCCCATTCAACCATTTTCTCGCCCAGCGGTTCAGGTGTCGCAAAATAATCTGCACCTTCTTGCACTTTATTGTGGGCAGTTTTCTTTTGCTGTCCATAGTAAAAGGTTATTGCCTTGTCAAAATTATTTATATCCGAGCGCATTGCCTTATCTGTATTTTTCCCGCCGGTACCTTCATTTTTGCTTCCGGGCAGATATTTTTCCCATTCGTTCGAGTCATCCGATTCATCAAACGCATTAATGAAAGATTCCTTTAGGGTACGTGCTTCATCGCCAAGTGCTAAATTTTCAGCAGTGGATGCGCGCTGCGCTATTTTATCAGCGAAAGCATTGCGTTCAATATTTGTACCGGTATTAAGATACCTGAATATGGCGTTGGATTTATTGCCAACTCGATATATGCGCCCTTCTATTTGTATCGCTGCAACCGGTTTCGTCGGCAGCCCAAGATTGATTAATACACGCTGATGTTTACCTGTAGTATCATGCAGGCTTATACCGGCCTGACCTGCATCGGACTGGACAAGGATAATACTCTTACCGCTGTTGTCATCATTAAAGAGTTGTACATTTTTAGAGCGTGTCTTTTTGTCAACTGTACCATTGAATAAAAGAATATTGTCGCCGTATTTTGCTGTTAATGCCTTTATAGGGGACGGAATTTGCTTCAAATCAAGATTAAATAAATCAGGTCGTGAAGCTTTAAAGTCTTCATATTGTTTAAAAACTTTATCACGTAATGAACTGTCATTGTTTCTAGCAGCTTCGGAAGCTAAATTTTTTGCATTTAAAATGAACGGGTTTGATGTACCGCCTTTATTGTAGTCATGGAATATAACTACCTTTTTACCGGATTTTACATATTGGTCAATCAGGTCAACAGCTTCTTTTGCCTTTATTGCTTCAAGTAAATACATTTTGTCATAGTGTTTATATTGGCTTTTTAGTACATTATAAAGTTCATCATAGTTACTTTTATTTTTATTCTTATCGCTGAGCCATTCAAAACCCTCATCTATTTTTTTGCCAATGCCGCCATTGACTAGAATAAAGCCGCGGTCATAGTCCTTATCAATTGTCAGTACACGGCCGGATAATGCACCGGCTTTGCGCAATTTTTCATGGAAACTTCTTTCCATAATGCCATTGTCAACATCTGCATCAGGTTTTGTGAGTTTATTGTAGCGCATACGATAACCAAAGTTATTTATAAAGAAATCTTCTTTGCCATTTGGTGTATTATATCCACCACTATCTTTTTTGTCGTAACTGAACAAATATCCGTTAGCATAGTCAATATCTGCTACATAGGCAAACGGTGTTGCTGACAAAAAGGTAACTTTTGGTTTTTTATTATCACTCATCTTTTCCCATTCAGAAATAGCTTTTTTCCTGTCTAATTGCAAACGGGCATTAAGTTTGTCGATTCCTTCTTGAAGTTTGGGCAACCTTTTATTGCTGATTCTTTTATCTTTAGATTCAGCTACCCAATTATCTAATTTAGCGTAATCAGCGGCATGCAACATTTTGAAACGTTCATCAAAACCATTGCTGTGAAGTGTTAATGCCCGCAGTTTTTCAAGTGCTGCCGTAGGTTCCCCTTTTTCAGACTGCATAAGGCTGTGCGCTTCATCCGGCACAATCAGATCGAATCTCCTTTTAACAAGGCTGTCATTATCACCCATATTGGCATAAGTTGTTATCGTTATGCCATGGCCGGCGTCACTGGTAGTTTTCAATGGTGTTACTGCTAAGCCAAAAAATTTACGGGCTGTCTTTACCCACGCAGAAATTATTTCGTTGCTTGGCGTAAGAATTAAAACATTCGATTTACCGGCATTAACAAAACGTTTAATGACACCAAGTCCTGTGAATGTTTTCCCGGTACCTGTACCGTTTGTAAATAAAACACCCTTGCCATTATTTTTGATTAATCTTTTTTCGGCAAAAGCAACATCTTCCTGCTGTTCGGGCAATAAAAAAGGCAGGTCCTTTTTAATTGACTCTAAGTTTCCTGCCTGCTTAATCCCTATTCTCGTTTTTGGCCTTATGATATTTCCTGCATTGTTTCGTCCGACTTTAGAAGGTTCAACAGCTGATTGATATCCTCCTTCGTCATATACGGGTTGTCCTTCATAGCTATCTGTAATGCTTCTTGATAATTTAGTATTTCCGGTGCCACTGCCCGTATCTGCGGATTTTTCTGGCTGTACTGGGCTATTGCCAGACGTTCCGCCACCACCGGTCCCACCAGAAGAAAAGCTGTGATTGCCTGCCAGTCTACCCCCTTCTTTTCCAGCCTTTTGTAAACCTTGCCTTCTTCCAGTTCCGGAGTTGGTGATTTCATCATCTGCCCCCACTGTGTTTTTATTTTGCCCTTCGCTATCTCGTGTAACCAATCCTTTGGTGTCGATGCTAACATTCCCATTTTTTATTTCCTCCGTGGTCGGATAATTTATTACTCCTGCATATGCACTATCTATAAGGTTAGAATACTCTTTACCTATTGTTTTTTCAAGGAGATTCTTCAATTGGGTTTTGTCAGTAATACCCTTATCATATTGAGTGCCAATATAGCGCATAACGGCAGACATCTGGTTTTCATTAAATTTAACATTTCCGGGATAGGCATTTATTGATTCCCATATTGATTTTAAAAATGGTTTGAGTTTTTCACTTGATTCAAGCATTTTATTAGACCAATTAGCAAAATTGTTCGCCCCGCGCTGCAGGTGGATCATGCCTATTTTAAAACCGGCAATCATAAGTTTTGGGTTAAATACGGGATTCACTGAAATATTATTTATTTCACTGTCAAAGTCCTTAGTGGCGGCAGAAAGTGCATCGTCACTGTCATCAATTATATTTAACAGTTTTTTAGATTCTGGTTTTTCTGTAGGAGATTGCTTCCCAAATGCCTTGAGTAAGTCGCTTTCAGCTTCCTTTTCATCGCCGAAACGTGATTTGCTGTCTTTGTTTGTCTGCTTTTCAGATTGTGCTTTATGCTTTATTTCAGGCTGATTTTCTTTTGACTTTAGTTCATCATTTGATGAAACATTATTTTGTACGGTTTTCCCCTGTGTCCTTTTTTCATATGCACTAACAGGTTTTTCACCCGTTGATTTTTCATAAAGTGCTTTGGCCACATTGGCGATGGAATCAATATTTCTGTTTACAAAAGCTGAATTTTTCCCTTGGGCTGTATCATTTTCCCATAAATTACGCCTTTTTTGACGCAATGACTCATTTTCGCTTGCATTAATCCACTCGTCGGTTGTATCCATCATGCGCTGCTTGGCAAGTCTACGAATACCTGCAGCACTATTAGCGCTCTCATTTGCAGCCTGCTGTACGTCGGTGAGTGTCATGGTTATAGGTGCGTCGTTCTTGCGCGTACCTTTAGCCCATATTGTCAGTTTGCCATCTTTTATGCCGCCCCTGAATTCTCCATTTTTATCGGAATACATGGCTTTTGAATTAACAATGTTCAGATTTGGAGGAATTGCATTATTGGCAGGCTGTTCGACATTTGTACCGTCTATCTGCTGGTTATCAGTGGCTTTATTAGATATTACTTGCTCTTTTTCGCTTTGTTCAGGAATGTTGTCTGAAACTTGATTTTCGGTGTTGATACCTTGCGGGGTTTCGGTGTTTTGACTTTCGGTACTTTCATTTATATTCAATCCTTCCTTTGCAGCTTTTTGAGTGATTCTATTCTGCATAGTTTTTATGGCCAAAGGTTTATTTGCCTGTAAGTCTGTCTGCAATTTCGCATTCATGGGAATCTGATTATCTTTAGCCAATTGGATAAGTGCTTCGCCAGTCGTTTTAGATTGCGGTAATTGATTTATGGCTTGTTTTATTTTTCGATCATTTTGGGCTTGCTGTATATAGTTTTTCCCGTGTGTTTCTATTTGCGGAGCATTTCCACTGGCAACTGCACTTTGTCGAATAGTGGAAATGTTTTTCTGTTAAGCCTTAGAAACTCACCAAAATCCATGACTATCTCCTTTACTATGTCAAATATATTTGACTATTGTTTTGCAACATGGTATTTTTTAAAGTGCCAACAGGCGAGGAAGGGATCTGGTCATCTTGACACAGGTTTTGAATTCGCCCGCTCCTGTTTAAAGATTGAAGCTAAAGGGCTTTAAATTTATGCAGAACCACACTGCTAAAGAGAAATCTATTTTAAGCAGGTTAGCTAGCACTAACCGTATTTGGATCGTGGCGTTGCACGTAAAACTCGAAGAATGATACTGCAAAATGACAGGTAAAAAAATGTGGGATTAGGTGAGTATAAGGGAGTGCTAGACTTATACTCATTTTTTCATTCAATCACTCCCTTCGATTATTGTTTCCGTGATGTTATAATCACCTTAGAAGGAGGTGATTATAATGGCTGTTTACTTAGTTTCATAAGATTTGAATAATCCTGGACAAGATTATTCAAATCTTATTGGTACTATTGAAAAATTCCCTGGCTGGGCAAAAGTATTAAAATCTCAATGGTTTGTGTACTACAATGGTTCTGCTAATGATATATTTAATATTCTTAGTGAGCATATGGATAAAAATGATAACTTATACGTATGTGAGATAACGCAAAACCAACAAGGATGGATCAATAAGACGGCATCGGATTGGTTAAGCAAACATCTTGGCTTAATGCATTAGGCCTAATATCTTTGATTTTTGCATCATCAGGTATTATGGTTATTCTTAGCAAATTTTCATTAACTACATCCAAGGTTCTTAATGAATCTTGAACACTCAGGTTGTTTTTGATTAGCACACCAAGAACTTCCTGAACTACATTTAATAACTTGCTGTCTTTCATTCAATCACCTCATGCTGATTTCTCATTATTTAACTCATTTTTGTAGTTAAAAGAATCAAAAAAAATTACTTCCATAGGTATTGGAAATTCTTTTTCCATTTTTAACATGATTTCGTTATTAGGGACAGTACGCCCACTTTCCCATGAGCGCCACGCTTGCTGACTAACTCCATAACTTGAAGCTATTTCGCTCTGTGATTTATTACCTCGTAAAACTTGCAATAAATTTTTTTTCATTTTTTCCCCTCCCGTTTAACTTCGTTTTGTAGTTACTCCATATGTATATAATATTACTACATTTTGAAGTTATCAATGTTTTTATATTCATTTTGTAGTTAGATATTCCAAATAACAACATTTTGAGGTAATATAAGTGAAGGAGTGATTTTTATGTTACCAGAAATATTAAAAAAAGAGCGCACTAATAAGGGATTATCACAAGCTAATTTAGCAACTATTCTTGGCGTCTCACAACAGGCTATTGGTAGCTGGGAAGTCGGAAGGACTTCACCTGATCCCGAGATGTTAAAAAAGATTGCTAATTATTTTAACGTTTCTACAGATCATTTACTCGGAAATGATTCCCTTAAAACCGACTCCGTCAAACTAACAAAAAAGGACCTGGGAAATTTAGATAAATTATTACAGCAAGCCGAAGTGACGTTTGATAGCGATACATACAAGCTGACTGATGATGACCGCACAAAAATTCGTTCTGCTTTAGAGCTTGCTTTTTTTGATGCTAAAAAACGGAATAAAAGGAAAAAAGATTAATCGTGTCGAATTCGAGGCGGTTAAAAAATAAACTAAATTATGAAAATCTTTGAACAGGCCAAATTTTAAACCTATCAAATTCGATAGGTTTAAAAAATTGAATAAACAATGAGTTAACTAAATGAACAATTTATTTTATTCTGTGTAGAGGATGTAACGGGTTGCAGTGTAATTTGTAGTCCAATTTTTATTTTAACAAGGAGGCCGACTCCATGAAGAAGATACTTACAATCGCATTTTTATTGTGCTTGGTTTGTTCAACAGCGTTTGCTGATAAAGTGTATACAGATCCACATGGTGTGTCATTGGATATTCCAGATGGTTATCAATTAGTAGCAAAAAGGGAATTACCTACAGAAAATAAATACGAAACTACATTCGCAGATAGCGCTGCAATAGAAAAGGCGCAAAAAGAAATTATGATAACATCTCAAATATCATCTTCTGGGCCGCCCAATACTATAAACGATTTCTCGGAACAAGAACTAGCAGATATATCTAATGACGTATTTAAAAAACTAGCAACAATTAATATTAAAGCACTTAATAACCCCAACTATAAAAAAGTTACCGTAAATGGTTATCCTGCTATTGTTATAATACTTGACGAGACTTATCAATATAATAATTACCTAGTGTATGGATACTATATTATAAAAGATACAAAAGTTATAACGATAACCTACGCTTGCCCTAAAAATAAATCGGACGAATTTTTACCTATAATAGAAAAATCAATTAACACACTATATATAGAATAATTTTTAGCAAGATATAAAAAGGATTGATTCTAATATATGAAAATACGAGTGGGAAATCTCGTACAAAGATATGGTACAGCCAACCCTTTTCAACTGGCAGATGGACTTGATCTAAAAATAATACACGTGCCTTTACCAGACCATATTCGTGGCATGTTGGCGCGTGTATTAAGAAGAAAATATATAATTTTAAACGATAACTTGTCATACATAGGGCAGAAAATTACTATCTGCCATGAGATTGGTCACTCGCAGTTACATAACGGATATGGGTACTATCTACACGCTGACAAGGCTTATTATATTCCAAGCCGTCGAGAACGAGAGGCAAATGAATATGCCGTTCACTTATTGTCATATTCAAGCGATATTGATGCAGCACAGGTAATACAGTTTTTGAATGATGAACAACCTAATCCGCATGAAGTGAAGCGGACACTAGGTCAGCTAATTGATGTGTAAAATATTATAAAAATCTAACTTATGAAAAGAGGTTGAATCTATGGATAAGATATCACTCAAAGAAAAGTGGTATTTTAATAATGTGACGATTTCTATATTGCTGATAATTTGTTCTATAAAACCATTTGCAGCTATTTTGGTTATTCCCTTAATTATTTTCAAGACGAAAAAATTACGAGTCCTAGCACAGGATAAACTCGTTTTAGCTCAAGAAGAAGCAGACAAGATTATGCAGACAACTGAAGCTAAATTAGAGAATTTAAATACTAAAATTAAAAATAAACAAGATTTAGTAGATAATATTATTAAATCTGCAACGACTTATGCTGAAAATCAAAATATCGAAAAGAAAAAAATTCTTGCAGAATTAGAAAGTAAAATTTCTAATAAAGATGCCATTATACATCAAATAATCGAAGATGCTGAAATGCGTACTAAGAAAAAAGTGGAAAAAATCTCAGCTGATATCAGTAATAAAGAGACATATATGTACGTCTTAGATAATAAAATTGCTGAGAAAAAAGAAAAAATAATAGAATTAGATGAAGAAGCCTTACTTCAAGATTTTTCTTTATATAAGCCTATGTATGATTTTATTAATTCAGAGCAATATAAGTCTAGACTTGATTATATAAGACAAAGACAAAAAGATATGATAAAACAAAAAACTGCTGCTGATGGTGATACAAACTGGACGGTAAATAACAATAAAATTGCAGGCCGGAAAATGGTGCAAGATACTCAAAAGCTATTACTTAGGGCGTTCAATAGTGAATGTGAACATGTCACTGGAAAAGTAAAATATAATAATTTTGAGTCCTGCGAAAAAAGGATAACAAATGCTTATACTGCCATTTCTAAACTGGGGCAGGTTATGCAGATTAATATTAGTTCTGAATACTATAATTTAAAGATTAAAGAATTGCACTTAGCATTTGAATATCAACAGATGAAACAGAAGGAAAAAGAACATCAGCGTGAAGTTCGTGCTCGTATGAGAGAAGAAGCCAGATTACAGAAAGAAATCGAAGCTGAACGCCTTAAGATTGAAAAAGAAAAGATACATTACAGCAATGCTCTTGAAGCCGCAAAACAACAGTATCAAGAGTCATTGGATTCTCAGGAAAGAAATGCCCTTACGCAAAAAATTAATGATTTGGAAAATCAGATGGAAGAAATTAAGAAAAATTTATCTGATATAGATTATCGTGAAGCAAATCAACGAGCTGGATATGTTTACGTTATTTCTAACATAGGATCATTCGGAAACAATATTTATAAGATTGGAATGACACGTCGCCTAGATCCAATGGAGAGGATATATGAGCTAAGCGATGCATCGGTACCGTTCAATTTTGATGTACATGCGATGATTTTTAGTGATGATGCACCAAAGTTGGAAACTGCATTGCATAATGCTTTTGATAATAAAAAACTTAATTTGATTAATACACGTCGGGAATTTTTCAATGTTTCCTTAGACCAAATTGAACATGTTGTTAAAGAAAATTTTGACGGAACGGTAGAATTTAAAAAATTGCCCGATGCTGAACAATATAGAGAAAGTATGAAAATGAAACAAGTTCACTAAACATGAGTATAGTGGGGATTGGTGACATCGGATAATACCTGAAAAACAACCGAACCCTAAAACGGTTCATAGACTGTTGAATGATATTATGCAATGTGAATTTTAACCTAGAAAGTTGAAATATTAGCAAAACTTATATTTTAATACAAGGAGGTATTACATGAGTTTCATTATTAGTAATTGGTTGTATTTTTCAGGAATTATATTTTGGTCAACTATTTTTACTGCCATCGTTATTTATATGATAGGAATTTTTTTATTTGCTCTTTTTGGTAAATTTAATATTATGAAAAAAATCCCCATGATTATGCACATTGGGCATGTTGCAATTATTAATATAATTATCGCAGGTGTATATATTTATACATTACCAGAAAAATCAGTAAGCGTAGAATATGGCAAACAGATAGTCAGATTTATAAATTACAATAAGCTGACAACTGTCGACTCAATTGAACTCTTCGCATTATATGCAGTGACTGTTATGGCTGTTTTGTGGGTACTAATGAAAATAAAAAGTAGAAAAAGCATTCCAGGGATAAAGCCTTTCTTTTGTTTTAAAGAGTTTCCTGAAAAAATGGTATATGATATGGCAGGCAAAGGATATCTATATAATATACTTATTACACGTGAAAAGGGCGCAAAGACAAAGCTATTTATTATTGATATGGATTTAAATGTTTTATTTAAAACGACTATATTGGGAAATGGATATTCTTTTTATTTTGCAAACACTAGAGATAATAAAAGTGATTTAATATATTATTTCATTGATGGCTCAGGTGGATTTTTAAATGATTTTAAGATAATAGGGGAAAAAGATAATAAAGTTCAAGAATTATTTGATGTAAGTAGTATAAGTAAAGGCGCTTTTTCAAATATAGCTAAAGGATGCCAAATGAAAATATATAAATCACAGTCTGATAATTTAGTTCATATTGATTTGATTAGTGATAATAGAATAGGCATATCAATTTATTGGAATGGGGGAAAATACGTTTATAAATGTTTAGGCTTTAATTAAAAGGAGTGGCTTCGTATGAAAAGGATTTTATTAATTGTTTTATTATTATATATGACTTCAAGTACGGTATTTGCACAAGTCTATACTGATCCGCAAAATATATCAATAACGATTCCAGATAATTGGAAAGTAATAAAAAGTAATTATATTTCAAATAATAATCTATATGATACCTTTTTGAGTGGTGGGAAGGAGCAATTCATATATTTGGTATCAATCTATTATCCCACTATGCCTAAAAGTACAACACTATACAACTATTCGGATGCACAAATATCTGGAGCTATATATTCTATGTTTGGAAAAATGATTGGCAGTGGAACAGTTACTAATAAACCTAACTATACAAAAACCATGGTAAATGGAACACCAGCGGTTGCCAGTTATATTACTGCTGCTGCACAAAATGGTACACCTTTAGTTGGTATTATATATATGGTATTAAAAAATAAAAAATTGGCATTCGTAATATACGTGACAACGCCAGGTAATGCAAAAGAATTTATACCTACTATAGATAAATCCATTAATACATTAGAAATTAATTAAAGAAATGTGGAGCTAATATGAAAAAATTTTTAATAATATTTATATAAAATAATTCACATTAAACCAGAGTAAAATGATTATGCTTTATCCGAATTGCCATCGAGAAGTGCATTTTGGGAAGGAAGGTTAATGTTAAATACTTAAGTAATATAAATAATTAATGTTTAAATAAAAATTATTATATCTAACAGTGGGGTGTTTATAATGTTAAAAAGCCTTTATATAAAAAATTTATTTGGAATAGAAGGAAACGACAAAAACATAAATTTCAATCAAGATATTACAATATTAGTTGGATTTAATGGTTCTGGCAAAACAACTATATTAAATATACTTAGTATTATATGTGGAAAACAATTTAAAAGATTATTACTATATAAATTTGAAAAAATAGAATTAAAAGCTGAAGAAGGTTGTCTATGTATAATTAAAGATGCCCAGAAATTAACTATTAAAAGAACCGATATGCAAAATATAAAAGATTTACCAATAGAAAAATTTGAAGAAATAGAAAAAGCTATAAATAGAAAGCAAAGTAACTATCATCATTATATTAGTCGCAATAAGCATAAATTTTATTTAAATACAAACACTAATCCTGTAGAATTATTACCTAATGCAGACACTGATAATATACAAAACATTATTAGTAAAGTATTTATTTTTATACCTATAGAAGATGAAAAATATTTTGATTGGCATGAAAATTTTTCATCAAAAGATTTTAATTATATTTTTAGAGATTTTGCTTTTAATGTTTCAACAAGTTATTTTCCCACATATAGAAGATTTGAAATAGATATAAATGATTTAATACCAAGTTTACAACATAATGATATTAATGATTTTGAAAATAAAAGATTTAACATATATAAAAACATATATAATGAAAACAGTAATTTTCCTAATACAGTCTTTGCTTTAAACAATAATGATATAAATGAACTATTAGATCATACTTTGAGAGAAATAAATATTGAAGAACACAAGTTACTAGGATCATTAGCAAGTAATTTCATATCTATATTTTTGGACACTAAATTAGAAAATGAAGATTCACCTAATATTCATGATGTTGATTGCGAAAAATTGAAAAATGAGCTAACTGAAGTATTTTCACGTACAGGAATTTTTGAAAAACTTGGATATGAAACACTTGGGAGTATTAATAATAATATGCAGCAAAAAATAGATTCATTAATTGAAGACATAGAATGGGCAAGAGATTTTATTGATAAAGCTCTTGAACAATCAAAAAATATTAAAGAAAAAAATTCTAACGGTATAGATGGTATGCTGGATACTATGTTAAAAAATTTAAATAGATACTCAAATACAATATCTATTTATCGAAAAGTAAATGAAATATTAAAGTTATATAAGGATACATGTGAGAAAATAAAACAAAGAAGAATCCCTCTAGTTAATTTAGAGAACATCTTACAGTACTTTTTAAAAATGTCTGTTGAGATAAATTCACATATCACATTTAAAAAAAATAATAAGAATTTATATTTTGAAAATCTTTCTGCCGGAGAAAAACAACTAGTATCATTATTTGTGTACACTTTTCTAGGTAGGAAAAAAATAATTTTGATAGATGAACCTGAACTTTCTCTACATATTACATGGCAAAGAGAATTTATAGACAAAATTTATAATAAAAATATGCAATTTATCATGACAACACATACGCCTTTTATTATTTCTCATTATAGAGATAAAGTAGTAAAAGTAGGTGAATATGATGAATGAAAGTTGTATACCATCAATAAATTTAGAAGATAAAATCAATACATCTCTTTTAGAACCACACACACTTCCAGGATTAATTGTAGAAGGTAAAACAGATATAAGTATTTATGATAAAATGTTTTCTAGCAGTAAAGTACTTAGTACAATTGATTTTATAATTGGTGAATCAAAAAGCGCAATAATTACAGCATATAAAAGTAAAACGATTAATTTCCCATGTGTAATTTTGTTAGATAAAGACTATGATGGTTATTTAAAAAGCTGTCTTACTGATGACAATATAGTATATACGCATTATTATACAATGGAAAATTATTTAACAACTGAAGCCGTTATAGATGCAACTAATAAAGATTTTCAATCACTTCATAGAAAATTTTCTACTAATGATATTATAAAAGAAGTAAAAGCCCAAATAGAACCATACGTTATTTTTTGTTTAATAAAATTAAAACAACATTGGGATATTAAATTAGAAGAATGTAATATCGTACGATGGCTTGAGGATAATAACTTAAAAGCCGAAGAATTAAGAGATTATATATTAGGAAGTCTAAAAAAAATAGGAATTAAGGAAAGCAAAGTTGCATTAAATGAAAAATATGATGAAGAAAAACTTCTTTTTGAAAAAGCTGATAAATACCAACAGGAAGAAGTAACTCATGGAAAACAAAAATTAGCAATACTATTTTATGTTTTTAAATCGAAGTATAATGATTCATTCGAAAAAAGAAATGTAGATGTATTTACTGTAGATTTATTAAAAAATATATCTTGTTGTGATGCAGTAAATGAATTGACTGCTACAATTGAAGAAAAAATAAAACCATTATTACATTAATAATATAATTAAATATTCGTTCTAAAACTTAAGGAATACTGAAGGAGATAGGGTTATAGACTTTCACAAGAAAAAAATATAAAGATAAGAAGGCATAGAAGTTGAACAGATGTAGTAAAGAAGAGTTTTGGAAAAAAATAGCATGTATGTTAGCATTTGTTGTAGCTGGTTGTGCATGTTTAGTAATAACAACTTGTTTTGAGCAGAATAATGTTTTTTATAAGTTTTTTCAAACTATGGCAACAGCATTTTTAGTGAGTGCCCCTCTTTCAATAATCCTATCTATTCAATCAGATAATTCGATAAGTAGAATTTTTGATAATGTTTTTCCCATTAATAAAAAATGTGCGCAATATGGATTGGTAGATATAAGGGAACATTTTCCATTAAATGATAAAGAAATTAAAACAGAATTTATTCATAGTAAAAAATTTTATTTGGTTATGAATGATGGTAAAAGTTTTATTTCTGGTAATAATGCTTTATTTAATGAAAGGTTATCTCAAGAATTACATGAAACAAATGTAATTTTATTAAATTATAATAACACTGCGCTAATGACATTATTATCAAAAAGAAATCATCACGAAGAATCTTACTATCCCGCAAAAATAAAGGAAGTTATTTCTTATCATATTGATGAGTGGTTAAGGAAAGATTATAAAGTAAAACTATATTTGAATGATGATTATAATACAATGTCGATATTATTACTTGATGGATTTGCCATAATAAGTTTATACAGAGAAGCTGCAGGAATTGATGAAGTACCTCATTTGGTTTTTAAAAAAGAAGGTACTGAATATGATAAAATTTACAATGATGTTATGAAATTATGTAAGAAAAGTGAAAAATATAACAACGATTAGTTTAAAGTGATTGGTCAGTTGTAAAATGAAATTGAACAGTTAATCAAATGAAATAATCCATAATGATGAACCTTGTGTTAGAATGTGATCGCTAAAAGACAATCTACAAAGGAGCAATCGAGAGTGTAATCCATTCTGTGTAAACTCCATGGGTTAATGCTGAAAATCAAAAACAACGAAAATGTATGCTATCAAATAAATACAATAAAGTGGTCTGACGAAGACACATTTGTTGCTGACCTTCATAATAGAATTAAATCTACGGTTGGAGAATATTCGGAGATAAAGTGAGGATGAATTTATATGCTGGGACAATATGAAAAAAAAGAAATTTCTTTAGAAAAATTAGTGATAAATCCTAACAACGCTCGTTTTTATGATCAAGAAACTAAATCAAAAGATGAAGTTTTAGGAATAAACAGTATTATAAATTTAAGAAAAGACCATGTAATAAATCTCTGTAGGGATATTTCCCAAAACGGCCTTTTGCCTACTGAATTGCCTATTGTTATGGCATTGGAAGACAATGAAGGTTATTTTATGGTCTACGATGGTAATAGGCGTCTTACTAGCTTAAAACTAATAACTACTTATAAAAATAAATGGGACAAATTTAATTTAACTGAAAACGACAAAGAACAATTAAATCAATTATCATCCGACATTACTGAAATAGAATGCATCGTTTCTAATGATTTGGCCTACGTAAATAAAAAGCTTGCACAAATACATAGCGATGGTGATCCAGGTACTAAACAAATAAATTGGAGCCCACAAGCAAAATCAAAACATAATAAGGATGCGTATGGAGAAATATCAACAGATTTAGCTTTTGCATATTTATTGGAATACTTGACCAGGGATAAGAATGATAGCCATAGCGCCAAAGTTATTAAAACCATAAACGAGGGTCAATGGAATGCAAAAATGAAAAGATTTTTAAATAGAAAAGAAATAATGTTATTATTAGGGGTGGAATTTGATAGTGATAATAAAATTATTTCTTATTTTTCTGAAAATATTTTGGATAAAATTATAACATCATTTTTTATGTTAGTTGATGAAAAACCTGCAAGTGAAATCGCACAAAAAGTATCTTTGCAAGATGATTTTGTTTATAGTTATATTTTTGATAAAAATATAGCAGAGTATGCATTGAGTAATACGAAAATAATTTTTGATCCTTATATTAATGAATTAGCACATTCAAAAGAACTTGTAGAGAGAGCGAAATATAAGGCTAATTATGATACTTTTATTTCAAAAATGACAGTATCAGATACAGATAGAGTAACAAATAATGCAGCATCTAAATCAGAGGGAATATCTCCACAAAGAAATATTAGCACAACAGAAACTAGTGGGGAGAAAGAAAAATCGATATCTGTAAATCAAGTTAAAAATATAAGTACTAACGTTAATATAAAATCACAGAAACCTAAAACAAGATCTCCCAAAAAAAATAAATTTTGTAGAAATTTAAAATATGCATATGTAAATACTGATGATAATGAAAATATACCATTAATTAACATTTGTGAAGAAATAATACGATTCTCAAAGGGAAGTGGAGGGAGTTATCCATATAAAAAATACCCTATAGCTGCTACAGTTTTATTGAGAAGCTTGGTAGAACAATCTCTCAAGTATCTTTTAAGAAATGCAATGCCCCAATCGTATGGAAGAATATCAAGGAATGGGAATGATCCGCTTTTGAGTAAATTAATAAATACTATAAATCCTAAGGAAAAAGATTTATTCAAAGATGAAAAAGTACGTCGCGAATATAATGCACTTTTTACTAAAGATGGTTTTAAAGATGCATTAGATTTATCAGTGCATCACAGTCGAAGAGATCCTACTATTATAGAAATGAATGCAGAAAATTTTTTAATAGTGGCAAATTATATATTAAATACTGATTTAAAACATATAGAAAATTAGTCGGTCTTGACATATAATGTGCGCCCATGAGATAATAACCATGGAATAAAATAAGAGGAGCATTATTATGGACGTACTGTTAGTAGAACCAGCATATAAAAACAAATATCCACCAATGAGTCTTATGAAAATAAGTACTTATCATAAACAAAGAAAAGATACAGTTGTATTTATAAAAGGAAATAAAAAACTATATGGTAAATGGGATAGAATTTATATAACAACATTATTTACATTCAATTATAAGGATGTTTTGAAAACAATTAATCATTATAAGAAATATGTTACTGACAAAAACAATATTTATGTGGGGGGCATAATGGCAACGTTATTATCTGATGATTTAAGAGCAGATAGTGATATAGGAAATATAGTAGAAGGTCGCTTATTGGATTCTGCCATGTTGGGATTTAATGATCACGTTAATATTGATATATTACCATTAGATTATGACATATTAAATGATACTGAGTATGTTTATCCTTCCGGAGATAATTTTTTTGCATATACCACGAGAGGTTGCGTAAATAAGTGTCCTTTTTGTGCCGTACCAACGCTAGAAGGCAAACTAACAATCACTAACAATATAGTCGAACAAATCAGAACGGCTCGTGAGTTGTATGGTGATAAAAGGAATGTCTTATTGATGGACAACAACATTTTAGGTATACCTATTAATAATTTACAAAAAATCGTCGACGATTTAAATGAACTAGGATTTGTTAATGAACCTAATTATAAATATCCATCTGAGTTCTTAAAGCTTTTTGATACCTATTGCAGATATGAAAGTTGTAAGCAAAATACAGCTTTAATAAGAGAAAAAATGTTATTAGTCTATAAAAAATTAGAAACTAAAAAAATGGCCGTTAAATATAAGAATGCACTGGATGAGCATATATTAAATATAGGTTCCTTATATGTTGATAAATTTCAAATGATAATAGACAACATAGATTTCTTTATAAAATTAGAAAAAAAGTATGCATATAAAAAGTCTATGCAAAGATATGTTGATTTCAATCAAGGAATGGATGGGCGCTTATTAACTGAAGAAAAAATGGCTATCTTAAGTGCCCTGCCAATTAGGCCATTTCGTATAGCTTTTGATAAAATCAAATACAGTGAAATCTATCAAAAGGCAATTAGGTTAGCCGCTAAATATAATGTATGTGAGTTTTCAAATTACCTATTATATAATTTTGAAGATAATCCATTTGATTTATATAAGCGCTTAGAAATCAATGTAAGTTTAGCCGAAGAATTAGGAGTTCATATTTATTCTTTCCCAATGAAGTTTGAACCCATTGAAAACAAACAGCGTGGACATGTAGATTCTAACTGGAATCTTCATTATTTACGCAGTGTAAAAGCTATTTTAAATGTTTCTAAAGGAGTTTTTGGTGGAGATAGATCATTTTTTGAAAGAGCCTTTGGTAAAAATAAGGAAGAGTTTTTTGAAATATTATCTATGCCTAAAGATATTCTTACTTACCGGAAATATTATGAAGAAAATGGTGTTACACAGCAGTGGAAAACTGCATTTCATACATTGACTAAATCTGAAAAAAATAAGTTGATTTTCCTTGTGTCTAATGATAAGTTTTCATATAAAAACAAAAAAATAAATTATGTATTACAGTTCTATCGACATGAAAATTTGGATAAAAAACGAGACATTATAAATATTGCAATATAGTTAACAGTACAAAAGTGTGTCTTAAACTTAAAAGACACACTTTTTATTAACCAAATGAAAATGAGGTAGTTTGAATGTGGACAAATGATATTATCGCAAAAAATGCAGCAATATACGTCCGCGTTTCCACAGAATGCCAAGCAGCGCGTGGCACTATGGAAACACATTCAGCAGTAGCTACAATAAAAATTGGAATAACAAATAGCTATCATAATACTGAAAAATACTTATCATAAGAATTTGCATTAAAAATCTGTAGGAGATGGTTCTATGGGATGGCGATTTCATAAATCATTCAAAATACTGCCGGGTATACGCCTTATAGGAGGATAATATTTATGAAAAAATATAAAATTTATCAGGTAGATTCATTCACACGTCAAAAATTTCATGGGAACCCAGCAGGTGTTGTACCTAACGCGGAAGGGCTAACAGATGAACAGATGCAGCAAATTGCGCGAGAACTTAATAATTCTGAAACTGCTTTTATTTTTCCATCAACTTCTGCAGCGTATGATGTTGAAGTACGATTTTTCACTCCAACAATGGAAGTTCCAATATGTGGACATGCAACGATTGCTGCCCATTATGTCAGAGCTATTGAAGGCGCTGCTACTTCCGGTCGGATTATACAAAAAACAAGAGCGGGAATGTTACCGGTTGATATAATTCGGGAAAATAATGATTACTCTATTATAATGACACAAGGGACTCCAAAAATAGGAAATCCTTTCAATTATGAAACTGTGAAGCGGATAGCACACGCAATTGGGATAGAAATAGATTATTTAAGAAGTGACTGCCCCGTGGCTATTTCATCAACAGGGCATTCTAAGGTGATGGTTGGTATTCGATCGAATAAGTATTTGCATGAATTGAAACCAAATCTTGCAGAATTAACTGATATCAGTGCAGAAATCGGATGTAACGGATATTATGTATTTACACTGAATCCTAATGATGAAATTTTAGTTCATGGAAGAATGTTTGCCCCTGCAATTGGTATTGTTGAAGATCCGGTCACAGGAAATGCAAATGGCCCTCTCGGAGCTTATCTGGTACATTATGGGATTTGTAAAGGCTTAGAGAAGGAGGATTCTTTTAATTTTTCTATATTACAAGGGGAAGCAATTAATCGTGATGGTGGCATGCGGGTATTTGTAAAAAAGAAACTTAACAAACCTATACTTGTACAAATAATCGGAGAGGCTGTTATTGCTTTTTCATCAGAATTTGAAATTTAATTTATGGTTAAGATTTGTCTGGTGATATATTATGGCTCAATGGTTTTTTGCGGAAAGGGAAGCCCAGTCTGTCGGAAGGCTAAAACAAATTTGGCTGCTACCTGATTACGACAGCGCCAAGGAATATGCTCATTCTTTCATAGAATCTGTTGGGAAATCTTATCCGGAAGCGACAGCCGTTTTAGAAGATGGACTGGAAGATTCACTGCAGTTTTATGATTTTACCCCAATAGACTTTCGTAAAATCGCTTCTACCAATATGCTGGAGCGACTCAATCGGGGAATCCGCCACCGGACAACCGTCGTAGGAATTTCCCCCAGTATGGATTCTTATATC
>NZ_WIQU01000056.1 GCF_015732285.1 Pectinatus frisingensis | reverse complement strand
CGTTGCTTGAAGTAATTGGCTGTTCTCGTTTGTTAATCTTTCATGTTTACTTTACAAAGCCAAAATCATGTGTATAAGAAATATTTAACGCTTGTTTTTTTCTTTCAGCATTGACGGCCTTTATTACCCATTTCCCAGTATCTGTATTAAGCACACTATAACGCGCAATAGCATTGGACATATTTACGTTGCTATAATTTATGCCGAGATTATCCTTATTAGTAAGCAGCCTATTAACCCCTAAATTATAGTTATACCCTTTTTCATCTTGTAATGGATCGCTGCTAAATCCTCGTGAAAGGTCTAGTCCCGTAACTGGTTTAAAAATCTGGCTGGCAGAAAAATACATATTGGTTTTATTATCAAAGTTGTAGTTGCTATAAACTGAAAATGTCAGTTTATTTGTCGATCCAAAATTCATATCATTGTAATTACCATTACTATAATAGGAATAATTAGTACCTGGTGTAAAAGTAAATTTATTACTTATTTTTATCTTGTCCTGCAAATATATATTGTAAGCACGACGCTGTGAGTTATAATTATCACTGCTGTCCCAACCGTCATAGCTGCTTTTGCGGTAATCAAAACCGCCGGTTATGCTATTATTTTTTATATGTTTTGCCAACTGTAATGTGGCACCTGTAACCTTTTCAATATCAGTATGGGCATTTGGTGAATCTTTAGCCTCAGCCCAATATTCGTCAAGATATGTATATGGTATGTTCCATATATTACTATAATCCATCGTATTATAACGTGTATAGTCTTTATAAATCCTGATAAAACTTTCAGCGTTTTCATCTGTCCGGGCAAAAACATATTTTACATCAATGTCATTTGTCTGGGTTTCATTATAAGAACCAAGCCATGCATCATAAAGAAAAATATTGCGATAACCATTTATTGAACTATTCAATCCGATATAAGTATGTGTAATTGGATCTATAGGAGCCATCGTACCATTGTAAAAAGAGTCTATGTATTTTAAGTCTGGTGCTGTTATCGGATAGTAAGCTTTTTCATATGAATGATTGTAAGTAACATCCAGGCTATGCGTTTTATTAAAGTCTTTAGTAATATTTAATGATGCATTTTGGTCTTTGTAACCAGTATTATCAAAAGTTCGGGTGCTATCAGTAACAGTATCTTTATACTGCGAGTTGCCACTAAGCTGCCTGCTTAATGAAACTGCATATTTCAGGCTGCCATCATCAGAAGAACCGGTATGCGTTATTGCATAA
This sequence comes from Pectinatus frisingensis, assembly GCF_015732285.1. Classification (GTDB taxonomy): domain Bacteria; phylum Bacillota; class Negativicutes; order Selenomonadales; family Selenomonadaceae; genus Pectinatus; species Pectinatus frisingensis. The sequence goes on along the minus strand of NZ_WIQU01000056.1, from coordinate 19,409 downwards.
TTACGTCTATGCCATGAACCGGCAGCTAAATCAATCGTGGTTTTGGGTTTCGCTGTGCCTTTACGAGTAATGATATTTATGACACCACCAGCTGTATCTGCCCCGTATATTGCAGAACCTGTCCCTTTTATTACTTCTATCTGTTCTACATTTTCTATACTTGGCAATGTACTTAAATTAACACGTGATTTATTGCCCGCGTAGGAATTGGCATCATTATCAATACGCCTTCCATCAATTAATATGACAATATTATTTTCACCATTTATTGTGAGCTCAGTGTTATAGTTACTATAACCATATTCACCGCCTCTATAACCGGGTGTTGATATTTGCACGCCAGGTATTGTTTTTAAGGCATTTTCAATATTAGTGTAGTGATTATTTTCAATATCCTGTCTGCTTATAACATTAACATCACCACCTGTTATATATGGATTTCCAACAGTTTTATCACTATCTCCATAAACCGTCATGTTTTCAAGGTTATAATTTTCTACTGATGTTTCACTGGAAGTATCATCAGAAGCATAAACATCCGTGAACCAAGCAGTTTGTACAAATGTACACAATAGTGCCGCTAACGAAATATTTTTCTTGATCTTTTTCGTAAAAATTATTTTCTCTCACCCATTCAATTATAATTTTGTATATTTAGACAACAACGAACATTATATAAACCTCCGCTTTCTCATATGCAGCAGTTTAAATCTGCTGCACTATTTTTAATCGAGGTCACCTTTTTTACTAACAAAAAAATCTGCCTGCGATAGCAGACAGATTGAAATATGAGACCCATATAAACTTTTAGAAAAATTAAAAAACCGGCTTAAATTCAAGCCGGAGAAATATTCATCACAAAAATCACATGTAATATAAAATCTCCTACCTATCGCTCGCAGGTATAAGCATCAACGAAAATAATCAATGCTAATGGTGACGTTAAAACAGGTAGTTCTCCTGGCTCAGGATCATTATTTTTCAAGCCTTCCCAAAGCTTTTGCTTCAGTGGCATAGTTTGAAAAACTCATCTTCACAGTGGCGGGACCGCTTCGGCATATACCGAATTCCCTATTAAGTCATTTCTGACGCCTGTTTCCAACAATATTTTATTTTCATGTTAATATTAACTGTATTTATCTTTTTTATCAATATACACATTCATTTTATAGAAATGGCTACGTGTAATAATTTATTCCATCTCCGTCCAGATTATCTATAGGGGAGATGAGCATTTTTCTGTAAAAAACTTTACAATGCTGCATCTCCTGTTTCCCTAGTTCTGACACGTATAGCCTCGTCCAGTGGCGCTACAAAAATTTTCCCGTCGCCTATGCCGTAATCGGTGCGGTTAGCTCCGATTATTGCCCGTATGATTTTATCAGCATCTTTATCAGCTGCGAGCACGATAATCACCCTGCAAGGAAAAATTTTAGTACCATTGACAAATTCGGTCATCAATACATCAGAGCCGCCATTTGCAGAATTCATACTGACAATAGATAGTTTTCGTTTGGCAAGAAGATTTTTATCAGTTACAAGTCTGCCTCTCCCTTCAGCTTTAAATGCGGTAAATCCAGGAATGCCGATATCCAACAAAGCCTTTTTAGTAGAACTAATTTTTTCCATCCGGATGACAGCTGTTATTTCTTTCATTGTTGCCTCCTCCATTACAAACCTGTTTTCCCACTGGAAACGGTGTATACCTGCTCCAATCGACTGATAAAAATTTTTCCGTCACCAAATGCTCCCTCAGCGCCACTTTTAGCATATTCAAGAATAATATTGATCACATCATCTCTTGCAATGTCTTCTATCCCCAGCATCAGCATACATTTGGGAATTTCATCATATATGCGTTCACCAAACTTTATGCCTTGCTGTTTACCGCGGCCGACAACGTCAATAATTGTTGCCGAATGAAAACCAGCTTTTGAAAGTTTTTCCAATAATAAATTCTTTTTTTCTGGACGGATAAATGTTTTAACCATTAACATAAACAACACTTCCTTTCAAAATTATTCAGTTAAACCGTGTGATGGTAAATGTAGTCCTACAAAAATAAAATTGCCAGATATGATGTATTTATTTTAGAAAAATAAGTCACAGTATGACCACGCCAAGAAAATTATGAAGATTGAACTGCATAATACAGAACCGTTGAAATATTTTAAAGCGCTGATGCAAAAAGTTTTTCCGGTTCGGCATAGTTTTCTTTAGCTGTTAATATATCGGCAATAAGCTTGTTAACTTGTACTGTACAGCCATCATTGGCCGATTTATAGTTTTTTATGAAATTTCCCGTAAAATCCGTTTTATAATATCCCGGCATATATTTTTCAGTCAGTTCCTTAAGTATGGCACCCTTTTCCTTATAGTTTTCCAATAAAGTTACCTTACCGAATATGATGACACTGAAATAAGCTGTATCAGCGTGGCATGGCATAGCATCTTTTACAGTGCCGTATTCGTGATAAACTGTAAAACAGCACTGTGGATTGTTCTTTAAGGCTTCTTCCTTACGTCCGGAAGCGAGGCCGTGAAAGTAAACCGTATCGTTCAGCCATATATAGTTAAGTGGCACGGCATAGGGAACCCCATTACTCATCACAGCCAAAGTACCGGTCCTCATGTTTTTCATGAATTTGTCGATTTTCCCTTTATCTTCGCAAATCCTTTGTTTATAGCGTATACCCGTCATCGCATTTCTCCCATTTTTTCCATATTATACAAAGAATATAGTATGGTATAGTTTATTTGTTATTTTTAGATGAAATTTGAGAAAGTATTTTTTGTGAAATATTGGATAAATAACAACATAAATGCAGTATCTGAGAAATTTCAACTTTGGTGAAATTTGTTTTGCGTTGATAATTTTCCAATGAACATATACCATAAGCAGTATCTAAAATTATTATTTGTGCAGTTATATCTGAGGGTATAATTATATCTGTGATTTGTTCCAGTGCACCCATAAGGGATTGGTAATTATGTGTTGCCGGATCAATACTGTAAAATTCGCATATGGCTATAAGATAATTTTCTACAGCTATAGATGCTATATCAAAGACCACAATATAAGACTGCTTTTCAAGCATAAATTGTTCGGCTCGATGGTGATACATCAGCGCACTGTGATATCTTTTTTTGAATCCGGCTATATTGGTAAAATATTTTTTCATTTTTTTGCCCTTGTTATAATGCATTTACCACATGTTTAGAAGCCATTCCTTATTTTGGGTATATTCCATATCAGTAAACCATACATTGGCTATTTTTTCAGCCAGCAGCATGGCACCTTCATAGCCAATTGTTGGATCCCTATAATAACCTGCCCTGTCAAACACGGGGAACCCGACACGTACAAGAGGAATTTTATTGTCCATGGCAATGAAACGGCCTTTGGAATGTCCCAATATAAGATCAAGTTTCAATCCCTTATTCTGCAATAGATCACCCAGATTCCAAAGATCTGCATTAGTGATTATTTCCATATCATAGTTAATATTTTCCTGTAAAACTTTTATGCGTTTATCAGCAGCATAATTAGTATTGTCATCACCTAAAAGTAGTAAAACCGGTTTCATTTCCATATCAAGACAAAATTCGGTAAGACCTATGACCAGATCAGGATTGCCATAAATAGCTACACGTTTATCAGCCAAAAACATATGTGCCACATCTGTGATGGCATCGATAGCTATACCCCGCTCCCTCACCAAAGATTGGGGAATTGATTTACCCGTCAACGTTTTTACGTTTTGCAGAAAGGTATCAGTATTGCGTATACCTATAGGTGAAGGACCTATTATTGTGGGAATACCAAATGTTTTTTCAAGATAAGCCGCTGCCCTGCCTGATTCATAACGGTTAAGCGCTATTGTTCCGATTGCACTGCCGGTATTTTCCAGATCTTCGATAGTTGTGCTGCCGTGTGCTGTATGGTTGCCGTCAGGCATCAGCGGAGCATCAAATTTTTCAATGTCAAAAATGATGTTGGCGTCTACTTCCATTTCGGAGAGCAAATGCTTAAGCGTGCGCACATCCCCGGGATTCTGCCAGCCGGTCAGTATATTAAGTTTTTTTTGCGGTTTGTCTTTTTTGGCAAAATGACTTATGATTGCCTCCATACCGACATCATAGCCTGTTACATGACTGCCTTTGAAGCTGGGAGTATGAATAGGAATCAGATGGACTTCCCGATTGGCATACTTTTCTTTTAACAACCCTTCGTTGAGTTTATTGATTACCCCGTCAATATCATCTCCTATTACTTCTGTTGAACAAGTGGTAATTATCGGAACAACTTTAACATGTGGATAACGCATAAGAAGAACATCGACAGCCTCTTCTACACGATGGATGCCGCCAAATACAGCCGCATCTTCATGTAAAGATGAAGATGCCAGTTCAAAACTTTCTTTGTAGTGCTGGGAAAACCACAGCCGTACAAACATTACGCAGCCCTGTCCGCCGTGTACGATTCCAATACAGTCCTGTATGCCGATACTGGCATATTGCGCTCCTGCCGGTTGGCAGGTAAAAATAGGATTGATCACACCTGTACGTTCTTTTTCCTTCAATTTACAAGGCATTGCTGCGCACCCCTTTTTATTTCAATTGCTTTTTCAGATAGAACAGCTTATTATAAAGGCGTTGTCTGCGTCTGCCTGCTCAGGCAGGCGCAGGCAAGCCACTGAATGGATTTTAATAATTAGGATTTTTAAGTTCTTCATTAAGAGAGTTAGTAATCAATTGATAATCAAGAGCTTCTTTTAATTTTCCCATCATAGTTTTAATATCTACGGAGTTCATTGCTTTTAACCAGGAAAAGCATTCCCATTCATTTACCAATTGTTGTGCTTCAGCCCAGTAACAACGGTCAGCCAGACTCTCCTTTGTCGTTTCTTCCATGCAGAGTATTTGTGTGGCTTTTTCTATGATATTTTCATTTTGCAATTTTCTGTCCCAGCCGCGGGAATTGAACTGCCACAGACAATTTTTCATGATATAATTCATTAAAGCATCTTTTCCTGATTCTGTTGTGATTTCCACGGTCGGTTGCCTCCCTTACATAATCAGACTGCTGCCAGCTTGCCCTTCATTGGATATTGAGGATATTCTTTTCTGCGCAGTTTTTTTACACTGTCGAATTCACCGGTATATTCATGTAATTTTTCAGAATTTATGATTGATTCATCGAGCTGGTCATCCGATAGCATTTGACGTGTCACAAAGCTTTTGTCAGTGGTTATTTCGTCTTTGCTGATATCTGTGAGTGATAGTTTATGAATTGGGGAATATACGGCATTATAAATATCTCTGGCAAATCTTACCCAACCTTCAAAACCCTTGTATGGACCATTATGATAGGCATGGGCATTAAGATAAGGAACACGGATTTTTTTCGCCACTTCACCGGGACGCTTTCCGGTAACTATAAGATCCGGTTTTAGTTTATACATTGCTTCCAAACTTTCAAGCTCATTAGGGTCATCAATAGCCAAAGCACCTGCTTCACAACGGGATATACCTTTTTCCATATCACCCTGATGACCGAATTTAGTATAGACAGAAACCACCTCTAAGCCCATTTCTTCATGAATGATATGAGCCCAATGCCATAATTTTGAACCACCTGGCCATAAACATATTTTTTTCCCCTGTAAACGCGCCGCATACCAATCAAGTTCCGGTTTCCAACGTTTGGTTTCTTCTTCAATAATAGCTTCAGCGCGGTCCTCAATACCGAAAAAAAGCCCTATTTTGCGAAGCGAAGATGTCAATGCTTTAAAACCAAAACCGTCGATATCCATACGCGGTATACCATAACGTTTGCGCAGTTCATCACAGATATATTCGGCTGAACGAGCACATTCCAGGACATTAAGCTGTGCCCGATGCATCGCTCTCAAGTCATCATAGGAACCATTTCCCGTAAATGTCGACAATATCTGAATACCCATCCTCTTAAAATAATCCTGCATAACTTCTTGATCGCCTTGAATATTATATTCACCAACATAATTTATCACATAATCGCTGGTGATTTTGGGTTCTACCTGACCAACCTTATCGTTTACCCAAGCCAGATTTATCTTATGATGCCCTCCCGATTGGCTGGGGCCGGCAAATCCGGGTGAATTGCAGACGAAAATGTCTACATCAGGCATTTCATCCATTATTTCATTAGCAATCGCCTTAATGTCATCACCGATGAGCGCTGATGCACATGTCTGATAAATCGTCATCCGTTTGATTTTAGGAAATGCTTTGAACGCTTCAATGATATTATTTTTTAAGACTTTTTCCGCACCAAAGACAATATGTTTTTCTTTCATATCAGATGCAAAAGTATATTTAATTTGAAAATTATCATTATCACTTATATATCTTTTTGTCTGCCACGTATCATAGGTGCAACCGATAGGTCCGTGGCTAAGGTGGATAACATCCTTCATCGGTGTGCCGATAACATGCTTGGCACCGCAATATGCGCAACCACGCTCAGATAATGTTCCCGGGATAGTATTGAGGTATCCCAGAGGCAATGCTTCGGTCAAATCATTTTTTGTCTTATCTACAGCATGTTTAATTCTTTCAGGAATGCATTTGCTGCATTCAAATTGATGATAAGGCATTTATTATTCCTCCTCATAACGGATAGTGAATATTTTCAGTCTGCTATTCCGTATTTTACAACCATAGCTTCCAAATCATCCATTTTTAAAGGATGCGGTATGACAAAATCCTTATTGTTTATAATTTTCTGAGCCAAAGTTTTATATTCATTTGCCTGATTGCATTCAGCATCGTATTCAACAACCGTTTTTTTATTAAACTCGGCTTTTTGAACAACGTTGTCACGTGGTACAAAATGTATCATTTTGGTACCGATAGCGGAAGTGAATTCCTCCAGAAATTCTTTTTCCCTGTCGACATTACGGCTGTTGCATATTATTCCACCCAGCCGCACACCGCTCTGCTTGGCGTATTTCAGCAAACCTTTGCATATGTTGTTGGCGGCATATATCGCCATCATTTCACCGGAAGCCACTATATATACTTCCTGAGCTTTTCCTTCACGTATCGGCATGGCAAATCCACCGCAGACAACATCACCCAGTACATCAAAAAACACAAAATCAAGATCGTCGGTATAAGCACCATTTTTTTCCATTAAATCTATAGCTGTTATAACACCTCTTCCGGCACAGCCGACACCCGGTTCGGGACCACCGGATTCCACACACCTAATACCGCCGTATCCTTCTTTTACGACACGGTCAACCGTAATTTTTTCTTCACCTTCATCGCGCAACATATCCATCAGTGTCTTCTGGTTCATCCCCCCCAGAATCATGCGTGTGGAATCTGCTTTTGGATCACAGCCATGTATAAACACCTTTTTATTGAAAAAATGGGCCATAGCTCCCGCAGTATTTTGCTGTGTTGTCGATTTACCAATACCGCCTTTTCCGTAAATTGCAATCTTCCTCATTCTTAACTACTCCCTTCAACTTTACACATACCATCGATATCACCCTGATTTTTCCGCTTATTCCCTTGAAAAGTTTTTACCCTTTTGCTATACTACAAATGGGCATATCAAATAATCCTCATACCAGTGGAATAGGCGAATACCCATGCCCTATGAATATTGCCGTATTCATAGGGCTTTTTTAAATTCATTTTATCTGTCTGATTTTCATGCCTCCTTAAAAACACAAAAAGGCACTTTCATCATTATCTGACGATAATAACGAAAGCGCCTTCGCTCTTTAATTTATAAGCATAATTAACTTTAGCATATCTTTTTTATGAAGTCAATATAAATATATTAAATTTTTTTTCTTATCAATATAAATATCAGAATATTAGAAATATATTTTGTAATGGATTAGCTAAACACAATATCAATAATTGTATAAATGAATTCATCTACGGAGCGTTTATTGACCAACAGCTAATATTCCCTATACAATTAATATATAAAAGGAAACATTTCCAAGAGAAACAAATTATATTAATGCAATCTAACTATTATTGTAAAGGAAGATAAAACCAAATGAAATTTATAGCGTTTAATGGAAGTCCCGGCGGAGCAGACAGCAGTACAAATGTAATCACAGAAGCGTTTTTGCGCGGTGCAGCAAAAGCGGGTGCCAATACAGAAAACATTTTTTTAATTGATAAAAAAATTGAATACTGTAAGGGTTGTTTTGCCTGTTGGTTCAAAACACCGGGTAAATGTGTGTTGCAGGATGATATGAAAAAACTTTTGGACAAATACAATGAGGCTGATATAGTCTGCTTTGCCTCGCCTGTTTATACATGGAACATGACGGCAGTTCTTAAAAATTTTGTTGATCGGCTTATTCCTTTGAAAAGTCCCTTGATTATAAACTCAGGGGGAAAATTTGACCTTGTCGACTCAAAACCAAAAACACAACAGTTCGTGGTAATCTCTAACTGCGGTTTTCCAGGCAATAATAACTTTAAAACAATAAAAGCGGTGTTTGCTTCCTGTAACCCTGTTCTTGAGATCTATCGCAGCTGCGGTAAGTTATTAAAAAACAAAGACGCAAAGATTGGAGCAGCTGTAAATCAGTATCTGCACGTTGTCGAGCAGGCGGGATATGAATTGGCGAAACAGAATCATATATCAGAAAGAACAAAATCAAACCTTGACATGCAGTTGATGTCAATACCGGATTATGTTAAATATATCGGTATGCAATCTGCATAAAACATGGATATCCTACCAATAAAAACAATCTTGTTTTTATTGAATATGAATGCTTAAGTTATTCCTATTATTTTACGATATTGTATGTAGGAAAATTTTTTATTTATTAAAATAGGAGATGCTTTTATGTAAATACGATTTCTTCGCTAAAAACAGATTCAACGGCCTATATATCTGAACGTTATTATATGAACGATAATTTTATCATAATACTCGGGTATTATCTATATAGGAGGATGAATATGCGGCAAACAATGATTAAATCAGTATGGATAATATTTATTTTATTGTTTACATTTGCTGCAACAGCAGCTGCGGCTGATAAGGAATATCAAAAAAATGAATTGCGGCAAAAAACAATAGCAACATTAAATATGCTTTATGAAAAACAGCCTGGCGCAAAACATGCCATTAGTAATGCTGCCGGTTATGCAGTATTTAATAACACCGGTTTTAAACTGGGGATTTTAGGAAGTTCTCATGGCCGTGGGATGGCAATAAATAACCGTACCGGAAAGGAAATATTCATGCGAATGCAGGAATATCAGGCAGGGCTCGGTTTAGGGATTAAAGAATATGCCGTTATTTTTGTTTTTGCAAATGAAGATGCGTGGAACTCATTTGTGGACAAAGGCTGGTCCTTTGGCGCACAGGCAACGGCTGCGGCCAGTGATGGAGTGAATGGTGATTCATTAGAAGGAGCAGTGCAAGTGGCACCGGGTGTATGGATATACCAGATGACTACAAAAGGCTTGGCCGCCGAATTGGCTGTGAAGGGTACTAATTACTATAAAGATAAAGATCTTAATTAGGAAATTGTTGATTATGAACTTAACAGTCGAGCCACGTAGTATGATAACTTATACATGGCTATTTCTATTAAAAGGAGCACATATGAATAAAAATCTTATTACGACTACATGCGGATTGGAAGGCTATAATATTATTGAATATTATGGATTAGTAAGAGGAATAACAGTACGTTCACGAAGTGTCATAGGAAATTTTGGTGCGGGTCTTCAAAGCATATTCGGCGGAAATATTTCAATATATACAAAGCTTTGTGAAAAGGCCCGGCAAGAAGCTTTTGATAACATGATTCAGCATGCCGCTGATGAAACTCCTGATGCCAATGCTATTCTCGCCATGCGCTATGACGCAAATGAAGTCGCAAGAGGTATAACCGAGGTCATATGCTACGGTACTGCTGTTAGGGTATCCAGTAGTACTCGATTATAATTCCATATATAAAAGAATTTTCCGGTAATCGATATCAGATAGTGTCTGGCAAAATATTTCTATCTATATGATAATATAAGTGTACCTGATTCTGTATAAATAAGATAATTGATTTTTTATCAATCTATGCTATAATTGAACGCATAAAAACATAATTGACGTGTACAAGCCGGTTTATTTCATCTTATTCCATGGCTAATATCATAAGTAGCAGCTTATTATTGGGAATTTATTCACAGTATTACCTTTTGTTACATTATGAATTATTCGCGTGTAATACTGGAACAATGTCGTTTTGTTTGTATACTCTATCAGTCATTTGGAATTTTGCTTTTGGAGATTCATAATGGCAGGTGGTATTTTAAAATTAAAAATATATAAAAGCAATTTATTTGTGAAAAGGAGTTCATCAAATGAAAAGGATTTTATTGCTTACTTTATTACTATGTATAATTTCGGGTACAGTGTTTGCACAGGTCTATACCAATCCACAAAATGTTTCAATAACAGTTCCTGATAATTGGCAGGTGCGCAAAGATTATTATTCAGCTGAAAAAAATTCCTATACCACGCTTTTAGGTGATGGTAAAATTCAAATTTGTGAGTTAATATCAGTTATTAACTACAATGTACCTGAAAATGCCACTTTAGATATCCTTCCTGACGAAAAAATAATAAATATTATTTCTTCTATGTTTGGTAAATTTGCTATCAGCAGTGATATTAAAACAAAACCTAATTTTAAAAGAATTACAATTAATGGATATCCGGCAATAATAAGTGATTTTACAATTGTAAAAAATAATATTTCACTTTCAGGGAGAATATATTTAACTTTAAAAAATAGCAAAATTATAGGAGTGTATTATGTAACGACAACTGATAATATGGCAGATTTTATGCCTATTATAGAAAAATCTATAAATACACTGACAGTCAATTAAATTATTGCTTTAAAAATAGGATTTTATTATAATAAGTAAAAATTTTTAGCATTAAAAAGGCAGCTAAAGGGGATATTTGATGAAGTTTTAAAGTGCTATTCATTATGGCACAATGGGTTTATTTAACAAAAAAACTGTCATAATGATTAATCACGATTGTATTATCAAAGATGATATGCAAAAACTTAGTACTCCTGTATAGGGTATATAAATAATTCAATCAGCTTAACAATAAATTTTAACGATCATTGGTAAAATAAATATTATGGGGTTATCGCATGCTAAAAGTGCGATGGCTTCTTTTTTTGTGAAAAATATTTTCGTATTTTAAAAATTTGGTAATACCTATCAAATTTAATTATAGTGTTAATTGAATTTGATAGTGTCAATAGTAGTTCGCAGAATTCAAGGTAACTCCAAGAAGTTAAGCAACTGATTTCTGCCTTTTTTCTTGAGCCTGTTGCAGTGTATCCGGTTTAATGCAGCAGTGACTCATTAACTGGTCTTCGCTGTATTCGATCAGGTACGTTGTAACCAACCGGATATAAGAATACATACTAAGGGAAATTCCTACGACGCTTGTCCGGTGACGAATTTCCCGATTAAGTTGCTTCGTGTATTGGTAGAAGCAATTTTACGAAAGTTGATCGGTGTAAAATCATAAAACTGTAGCGAATCTTCCAGAACGGTGGTTGTCTCTGGATAGTTTTTTTCAACGGATTCCATGGTTGTCATAACCTTTTCTAGTACAGACATCAGTATTTTTTAAGAAATGCACCGGTAAAATTATGTTAGGTTATTTTTACACAAAGGGATATAATTATATAGATACTCAAAATATATAATGAGGAAGAAATTTAATGGACAAGAATGACTTACAACAGATTTTAAAAAAGTTTCAGGACGGTAAATTAGATATAAACGAAACTGTAAATTCAATTTGTGAAAAACCATTTGAAGATATGGGTTTTGCTGCTATTGATTACGAAAGAGAGCTCAGAGTCGGTTATCCTGAAACGATTTATTGCAAGGGTAAAACGGTTTTACAGGTGCAGAAAATAGTTGAATCTATGTTAAAAAAAGAAAATAATATATTGGCCACGCGCGCCAATATAGAAATGTATACTGCCGTCAAGAAAGTTTGTCCGGATGCTGAATATAATGAATTAGGCCGGATAATTACTATTCGCAGACACAAGATGCAGCTTACCGAAAGCTATATAGCCATTGTTGCAGCAGGAACATCAGATCTGCCGGTAGTCGAAGAAGCTGCTGAAACAGCCAGCCTGTTCGGAAATAGGGTAGAACGGGTAATAGATGTCGGAGTAGCGGGTATTCATCGGTTATTTGCCAAGATGGATATTATCCGCAAAGCAAAAGTGATTATTGTAGTTGCCGGAATGGAAGGCGCATTAGCCAGTGTGGTGGGTGGATTGGTTGATAAACCAGTGATAGCTGTACCAACGAGCATCGGATATGGAGCAAATTTTGGTGGATTATCAGCGCTGCTTTGTATGCTGAACAGTTGTGCCAGTGGTGTCAGTGTTGTCAATATTGATAATGGGTTTGGTGCTGCTTACGCAGCCAGTATGATCAATAAACTGTAAACTATTTTTTATTTTGCGCAGAATCAGCGTTTATATAATTAAAACATAGTCATATTTATTAATTAAACATTAATATCAAAACTAAAAATAAAACGTAGATTTTATCTAACACTATCTGGTGAATTTTTTATAAAAAAACTTAATACTAATAAGTGATTTCAATCAGATTTATACAGAAAGTATTTGAATTGCCAAAGGTACATCATCAGGATTTACGATTGATTATTTAAAGTACTGTCGAAGGAAAAATTTCATCAGATAATAGTGAATTTTTATTTTGAATATCCAAAAGTGGCATTGTAAATATATCAGAAAAATAGGCATTTATTGTCTTATGGAAAATGAAGTATGTCCTTTAAAAAATGTTCATGGTAAGGGAGTCAGTGAAATATGAAGCGTCGTGATTTTCTAAAATCAACTGGAATTGGCGCTATTTTATCAGGATGCGGCATTATGTTTATCCCTCAGGTTAAACAAATAATACAAATCACAAAAACAATCGCTTCTCGTTATCAAATGACAAATAATGCCGCTGTTTTTAACTTGCACCAAGTCATTACATCAGACATTACAAAGTCTCGCACTATTATGTGGCAGTCAATGTCTAATGAACCGGATGCAACCGTTGAATATCGCATAAAAGATACAACAGATATACATGCTGCAAAGGCAACTGACGAAGAATTCACCGATGACAATACCACAAGCTATATCCATTTCGCAGCTATCACAGATTTACATTCGCTTACAGCATATGAGTATCGTGTCGGATATGGTAATAAACGAAGTAATTGGCACTATCTTTCTACAAACGATAATAGTAATTTTAAAGTTATTATATTTCCCGATTCTCAATCAAACGATTACAATGTTTGGCGTGATACTGCTCAAGCTGCCTGGAATTCAAATCCGGATGCACAATTTTTTATTAATATTGGTGACTTAGTCGATAATGGTGAAGATCATAATCAATGGAACGCTTGGTTTGATGCTATTGAAAATATGATTCAGACTATACCGGCAGTACCGCTCCTGGGAAACCATGAAACATACACCAGAAATTGGAAAGTGCGCATGCCTGAAGCGTATCTGCACTTATTCGTTCTTCCGGAAATTATGCCGAAAAAGTATCAAAATCAATATTATTCCTTTGATTATGGTGCAGTTCATTTTATAATAATTAATACACAAATAGGAGAAATGGAACAATTTCAGCCTGATATACTGTCAGATGAACTTGCATGGGTCGAAAATGACACAGAAAATACCCAAAAGAAATGGAAAATTGTGCTGATGCATAAAGACGTTCTTCAGTATGGTTTCCAGAACCGTCCTGAACCGCGTGAAGAGGGATTCACTGATGAAGGACGCAGGTTTATGCCGCTTTTTGATAAATATAATGTTGATGTGGTTCTTACCGGGCATCTGCATACATACCGCAATCGTGGACATATACGCAATTTCGTACGGGATGAATCAGGACCCTTATATATCATTACCGGTGTTGCGGGTGACGTACGCTATCCCGGGCTTTGGAAACAGCACTCACTGGATCAAACGATAGCGCCACAACCTGAAACAGATAATTATATGACTATGGATGCTAGTAATAATATTCTGACTTTTTCATCGTTTCTACCTAATGGAGAGCTTATTGATAGGGTGTCAGTTAATAAATCATAATTATCCATTATAATATACGTTGTAGCCATTGTTCTTAAAAATCGTAGGCATTGCTGTATCAAGCTATTATGCCCGGATGAAAGATAAAAATCACTTGTGATTTTTAATTGACTGTCAATGTATTTATAGATTTTTCTATGACGGGTAGAAAATTTATCATATTGTCACTCATAGTCATATAATATACACCTATAAGTTTGCTATTTTTCAATGTTATATATATTCTTCCTGAAAGTGAAATATTGTCTTTCACAATAGTAAAATCACTCACTATAGCCGGATATCCGTTAACCACAATTCTTTTGTAGTTAGGTTTTGTTTCAATATCGCTGCTAATAGTAAATTTACCAAACATAGAAGAAATAACATTTATTATTTTTTCGTCAGGAAGAATGTCTAAAGTGGTATTTTCAGGTATATCATAATTAACGGTTGATATCAATTCACAAATTTGAATTTTACCATCACCAAAAAGTGTATCATAAGAATTTTTTTCGGCTGAATAGTAATTTTTTAGTACTTGCCAATCATCCGGAACTGTTACTGAAATATTTTGTGGATTGGTATAAACTTGTGCAAATACAGTATCTGAAATCATACATAGTAATAAAGCAAACAATAAAATCCTTTTCATTGATAAACTCCTTTTCGCAAATAATTTGTCCATATAGATCTTACTCATATTTTCAACTTTTGTTAATCTGACAGTTTTTTAGATACATATTTTCTCTTTAAATGATTATCCAAGTTCCCTGAATGGAAATAGTAATATTAATTTTTTCAATACTATCCTTAGATTTAATATTTGATATATGTTATAACGATTTGCATGGAACAGTTGATGTTTTACTTTTTCCTTTCCGGAGAAGATGGTGCTGTGGGTACATTTCAAGTCTTATTTGGCTTGCTTATAGCAGCCATTATTTCATGCACTAAAACGAAATAAACCGACTCACGTTATAGCAAGCCGGCTTTCTTTCAATCATGCTAGTATACGAGGAAAGCCGAGCCACTACGCATCAACTGTCCTTTTTCTATGTTTAATTATAACATAGCTCAATCAAAAATCAATCAATATGCTGCCATGATAATTATATTTTGGGGAGAATGCACGCTATTTTACAGACACTATTATAAGCATAGGCCACATTTTCTTTAATTCTATTGCCGAGTAATTCCCGTTTAGTATGATTTTCACCTCCTGCAAAACTTTATCCTGCTTTTCAATGTCATCTACATGGTTTAAATATCTGACAGACTGTATAGATATATTCCCTGATAAGATTCTCTATACTTTTAGCTTTAAGAATCATCATAGAGTCTGCCATAACTGCTGGTAAATTTTTATAACATTAATATTGATGTAAAAGTGTAAATTATAACAATTGAAATTATTGCATGCCGCTCAATGCTGGACTATAATATAAATAGTATTATGTTTTATATATTTTTTTGCACATTAATATTCAACAATAGCATAGCTGTTGTCCTGATTTTTGAATAATAAGTGAATGGTATTTATAAATAGTTTAGTCAATGAATAGGGAGGAATTTATATGCAAATATCATCTGTCTCTGGTTCATCAACTCTCTCCACAGCATCAAATACAGACAACGTCTCGGCATCTTCATCAGCTTCTATAGCACAGTTAGAAATTGAAAAGAATCAGTATCAGCAGGAACTCTTATCATTGGAAGGTGATTCTTCCAATTCTTCAACTACTACTTCACCAACAGCTTCATCAGTAAAAAACTCAAAACAAACTCAGATTGCCAGTCTCGAAAAAAGTATTGAAAAAGTAAATGAAGAAATCATTAAATTGAAAAGCGAAGGGACCGAAAAAACTTCGCATACTTCCCAAAATAGTAGTATCAGGCAAAATACACAAGCGACTGCTGATACAGATAATGATTTACAAAAAAAGATAGGTGATGCTTACACTACTGAAATCTCTGCTGAAGGATACAATGCTTTAACAAACTCACAAACTAATAGTATTAATAATTTTTATTAATATTGATACTATATTTTGAGGTAATTGTACTATAATTTAAATATTTGTTTTGGTATTTACCGATACGGACAGTTGTGGATCACACCACCCTTCGTTCATTATTGAGTATGTTTATTTATATGGATAAGATAATAAAGGCTATCATACGGATGTTATCAGCATTATAAAGATGCGCCAACTATCAAGTTTATGATTCCTGCCATTTCATGAAGGCATGGGGATATAGTTGCACATTTTTAATTGAAGATAATTAGATTTGATAGCCTTTTTTTTGTAAAATTTTAACAGTTTTATAGAAATTAATTTTTTATATTATATATCAAGGGTTGATTTTTTTCGAACATTTATTCATTTTAAACATTGAATTTTGATTTCATGGTTCTTCAATTGAAACTTCCAAAGTTTGCATGTCCACTAAAGATTTCATATAATCCTTTATCTAATGAATCTGTTTTTATCATGTTAACAATTGAAGATGATGGTTTTACACTTTTATATAAGTGGCTGAAATATTACTAACAGACAGATTTGGTATCATTTTTATGCTTTGCATTACTTATAACATTCGGTATACAAAATGGCCAAATGTTTTCATTATTCACAAATAGGCAATAATCCTGTAGTTCATAAGACAAAAAAATATTACTGAAATAATCAGTAATATCAGTAATAAAGGTAATGGGAAATTATGCACAACTTAGATCGATAGTTTTTTGCAGACTGCTAGAAAAATTCCTCCACCGGTAAAACCGGTAATCAGCTGCGGCCATCCTAACATCATTGTCAGCATCACTGAAGTTTTCCCAGTTACTCCAAGATATTGTATAATCCCAATAACTGTCAAGTAAATAATGACGAATTTAGCAATTGATGCTATACTTATTGCCAGTATGCGGCTTTTAGCAAAAAACATCAGATATCCTGCAATATAAGAAAGATTGGCGGCAGCTATTGGTAAAATTAAAATAGGCAGCGGCAGCACCTTTTGCATATAGGCCACTATTGGTGCAATAACAGCAAGTATCAATGCAAATCTACAGCCAATTGTTGCTGCAGCCAACAAGAAACACGCATTCACTAAGCTGCCAATTATATAAACCGACACGAAAAACGGTATCGGCAAAAAAAGGCGTAGTGACTGAAAAACAATTATAAGTGCCAGCAATAATGCTGTGCGGTTAAGTTGTTTTATATTCATAAATTATCATCCCCAGTAATAAGAAAAACAGCTAATTAAAATATATTATGCAGGAAAGGTAGATGCGATATCTGTCGAGAATATTATCTTGGCATAGTCTATTTGATAAATTGTTCAAACAGGCTGGAAATTTCGGTTTTTCCATAAGAATGCATACTAATTTAAGGCAACTTTCCAGTCAAATCCGATAATCCGTACTGTAATTTATAAATTATAAGGAGGGTGTTCACTTGACGAATCAGGAATTTTTGAGAATTGCAATGTGGCAGTCAGCAATAGACGCAAACTGTTGTGCAGAGGATTTTTGTCAAAATGAAAACAGGATTGTCTTATCAACTAGTAATCCTAATACCAGAAAATATTTAACATTGCCTTTTTATTGCAATTGATTTCTTATGGCAACAACATTGTTGCATCCGTGAATGAAGAAATCGCTGATGTAGTAAAGGAGTATGTCAATATCTGTATTTTTAAATGTTTTTTGGAATACCATCGAAAATTATTAACAATAATGGTAGAGCAATACAAGGTACTTTGGGATTCGTTGGCGCATTAATCAAAGTAATGATTTGACAAATCAACTAATCCATCCGAAAGCAATAATTTAAATTCTAATTGTGAAACACCTTTTGCATTCGCAGAAAAGAGATATTTTCCTTGTTTCCAATGTGCAGCATATGTATTTCTATTGATTTTTCCAACATAAACTTTTACATTATCTATTATTTGCGGTTCCCATGCCACACTATAAGCACCACTAATATCATCATCTGTAAAATCATCTTTCAAAGCAGTGCGAATACGCAGGTTCTTATTTACATCCCCTTGCTTTTGAAAACCGAGATCTATTGTCTTTTTTCCAATAAGAGATATATAGTTACAAGTATATCCTGATAATTTAGGCAAATACAGTGGATTGAACCCAGCAGCATTTGCTGCTTCATCATATGTTTTATAAACTACGATAGGATTTGGCATGCCTGTGCTCGTATCCAGCGATGGTGCAGCAGCCAAAGTATTTGTTCCCATTATACCAGACCATAATGCTCCTAAGAATGCTATTTTACAAACAAATCTCTTAATCAAAGCTATCACCTCTTGATCATTTATTTATACTTGTTATTTTAACAATAAAATAGAGAAATAGCAAAAATAGCTGCGTTAAAATTAATAATGTCATGATGCCAAGCGGAGTTGTACATATACCCTGTGCCGTTCTTGCAGAAAATGCTCTGTCTGGTTGCTATAGATCTAAAAAAATAAACAGTCCAAATCCAAAATCAGGGATAAATTATGTTGCATTTGTTCCCGATAAAATAAAGCCTGCTTTATCTTATCGGGGAAAAAGCAGACTTTTTTATAATTGTTATGGCATTGGGGGAGCAGGTTGCGGCTGATCGGGTGTTTGGTCCGGTTGTTGTGGTGGTTGTTGATCCTGTGGAGATTCTTCTTGCTGTTGTTGCGGCGGTGGTGGTGGAACATCTTTGTGCGCTGCTGAAACCATCGCTGTTCCCATAATGGTTATCGCCATAAAAGACGAAAAAAGCAATGCTGCTAATTTTTTTGCTTTTAATTTAAACATATCAATCACTCTTTCCTATTGTAAAGATTTATTTACTTCTTATACAGATAATATAGCATACTTCCAATAAAATATGTGACAATAATGTGACATTTTGAGGATAAATTTCAATCATAAAAATAATACGAGTCTCAAGATGCATCAATATTTGTTGATCATAACAGTCTTAACCGCTTCATCAAGTTACTATGCTAATGCCTTCATATTTTTCGAATTGAGTATGTAATCAAATAAAACAATTTTCATAAAAAGTATTGACATGGAGTTAACTCCAAATAGTAGACTATTCTTGTCAGCAATAATTGGTAAAATATTAAATACGAAAGGGACATAAAAATATGAACAAGATGATTGTAGTATATTATTCATTGTCGAATGGAAATACAGAAAAA
>NZ_WIQU01000018.1 GCF_015732285.1 Pectinatus frisingensis | reverse complement strand
CGGAAAATGACTTCCAATATAACATGGTGCCGAATTATTGGGTTGATCCCGGCAGCAGTAAAACTAGAACACCTACTGGTGTGCCCGATAAGCGCTGGCGCAAAAACAACGGCTATAACGATAAAAACATCCTGCTCAAGTGGCAGGATAAGGACTGGTTTATCAAGCTGAACTACACCGACAATGTCACCCATACTCCGGAGTCAATAAATCCATATTTTCCTTATGTGGATTCATCGATTGCCTATAAATACTCTGCCAATTGGGATGCTCAATTTACTATGATGGGCGGTACTATAGATACTAAGAAAACGGAACTGTCCTTTGGCCGCCGC
>NZ_WIQU01000054.1 GCF_015732285.1 Pectinatus frisingensis | reverse complement strand
ATGCAATATTTTAATATTTATTGAGTTATTTGCTTTATAAATGCCAATGATTTTAATTGCTTACCCAATATCAATTCCAAATATTTAAGCATTATATTTTCCGCTGCCACTAAATCTTTCGCCTGAATACTGAATGAACACATATTATGCCATTCAAGTTTCCGCAATTTCAAAATTAATGTCCTAACAGACTGCGGATACAATATAATCGAATTATCATGCCCACACTTTTTGCAGACAGCACCACCTTCTTCGAAGGAGAAATATGCATCACCATTTATTTTTTTACCACATCTGACACAACTTTCATACTGCGGTTGACTACCTGTGAATTCCAATATTTGAAAAAAAGCTGCCAATGCTACTACCCGCGGATTTTTCTGACGCATTGATGGTATTATCTTCAATAATTCATCATATACTTCGGCTTGTGGCTGCCCTTCTTCAAATATTTCAGCAACGAATTCTGCTATAAATGATGCATATGCCAGTGCAATATAGTCATTAGAAAAATCTGCCAAAAAGCCATTGTGATCACAGTTTTTTATAGTATTAAGCTGTTGTCCTTCCGTTAATTGAACATCTACTACACCGAATAATTGTGAAACAGATGCCAATCTGCTTCTTGGTCTTCTGCAACCATATGCTGCTGCCCTTATTTTACCTCGATCACGTGAAAAAAGAGTAATAAGCCGATCGGCTTCCCGCCAATTAGCTGCTCCCAAAACAATAGCTCTCGTATTATAAAAAGCCATTATTTAATTCCTGCTGAATGATATTTATTATCCATACCGCCTGGCATAACCGCTCCCGCTGTTATAATGTACTGCAATGCATCTTCACCCTGTATGTCAATATACGTAACATCCCTTTTCGGCACAAAAACATTAAATCCCGAAGTCATGTTCAAACTCCATGGAATAAACACCGATACATATTCTTCATTACCCAAATATTTTGCCATGCATTTTGATACCGGTGTCATTACAAACCCCAGACAACGCACCCCTGGATGTGGATATGGCACCAAGACAGCATTATCAAACATATTGCCTGATTTAAAAATAGTATCAGACAATCTTTTTACACTACCATATATAAATTTTACTACCGGAATCTTGCTGATGATAGACTCGCCCAATGTCAAAAACCGTTTTGACAACCAATTTGATGATAAACCACCAACCGTCAAAATAATTATCAAAACAATTATTATCCCCATCCCGGGAAATTTAATGGGAATATATCTGCCAATCAAACCATCCAGCATAGCCCACACAGTAGCAATGACCAAATAAGTAATAAATATAGGCGTTATTATCATAATACCATTGATAAAACACTTTGACAGCTTATTCATCAGTTTCTTCATTACTACCCGCCTCTTTATCAATCATTGAACCCGAATTCACGCAGGACCCGTTCTCGATCCCGCCAATCTTTTTTTACTTTAACCCACAAATCAAGATATATTTTTGAACCTAATAGATTTTGTATATCACTTCTGGCGTTTGCGCCCACTTGCTTTAGCAATCCGCCCTTTGCCCCTATCACTATCTTTTTTTGTGATTCCCGTTCCACATAAATGGTTGCCCGCACATAGACATCACCATTTTTACGTGTCGTCATTTCATCCACATCAACAGCTACGGCATGTGGTACTTCATCCCGTGTCGACAACAGTACTTTTTCTCTTATAAGTTCTGCAACAATTAATCTTTCTGGCTGATCCGTCACCATATCCTCTGGAAAATACTGCGGCCCTACAGGTAAATATTGTTCAATTTCTGTTAAAAGATCCGATAAATTTTCCTTATTTTTTGCTGATATCGGCACTACTGTGGCGAACTTACTGGCATTGCCATCGTCCACCGCATTTTTCGCATCGTATATATTACTGTATTCATTTTCATATTTGTTTATTATCGGTAAAATTGTTTCTTTTTTTATGAGATCTATTTTGTTCACAATAAGAAGCACCGGTTTTTTTGCAGCCTGCAAGCGCTTCATTATATATCGTTCACCGCCACCGATTTTTTCGTTGGCATCAACTACAAACAATATCACATCAACTTCATTTAATGTATTCTGCGCTGCCCGCACCATATGTTCTCCAAGCTTATCAATTGGTTTATGTATGCCCGGAGTGTCAATAAATACGACCTGCATATTTTTCTGTGTCATTACACATAATATCTTATTACGCGTTGTCTGGGGCTTATCAGACATAATTGCTATTTTTTGCCCGATGAGATTATTTATCAACGTTGATTTTCCAACATTAGGTCGTCCAATTACAGCTGCAAATCCCGATTTGTACTTTTTATCCATAAATCTCCCTTAATATATCCAATGTTTACAAAATGTGCTTTCTTTATCGTGATATTCCCAATTTTTCCATGATAATTTCTTCTTCATGCCTCATTTTGCTGCGATCTTCTTCCTTTATATGATCATATCCCAGCAGATGAAGCATGCCATGAGTCGTCAAAAAGGCTATTTCCCGTCTGAATGTATGACCATATTCCTGTGCTTGTTCTGTGCCTTTTTCCACCGAAATAATAATATCACCCAACACATTAACCTTCGGACCGCCTTCAATTTTCGGTTCGTCACCTTCATTAAGCGCAAAAGACAATACGTCGGTCGGTCGGTCGATACCGCGATATTGTTTATTCAATTTATGGATATTTTCATTATTTGTAAGTGTAATACTGACTTCACTTTCTCCTAAACCGTATAGTTGCGCTATTTTATCCGTTGTGCATTTTATTATTTCAATGACAGATTCATCTATTTGCAATGTTTCAGGATTTTTATCAATTAAAGTTTCCATATTAACCATTCCTCCATCACTATTTACCTATCCTGTTCAACATTGTCTCTTCATGGGCATCATAGGCTTTTACTATACGTGCTACCACATCATGCCTTATGACATCAGCAGCATCAAAATGCACACAACCTATGCCCTTTATTCCCTGCAGGATATCGACTGCTTCCGTAAGTCCTGAAGTTACTCCATGCGGCAAATCGATCTGGCTCAAATCCCCATTAACAACCATTTTTGACCCCACTCCCAAACGCGTCAAAAACATTTTCATTTGTCTTCCTGTAGTGTTTTGTGCTTCATCCAATATAGCAAAAGCCCGTTCCAAGGTTCTGCCACGCATATAGGCAAGCGGCGCTGCCTCTATAATGTTCTTTTCCATCATTTTTTTGTACGTTTCATTACCCAAGGTGTCTTGAAGAGCATCATACAGCGGCCTTAAATACGGATCTACCTTTTCCTGCAAATCTCCCGGCAGATACCCCAGCCTCTCACCAGCTTCCACTGCCGGCCTGGTCAATATTATCCTCTCCACCTCATGACTGCGTAACGCCATTACCGCCATAACCACTGCCAAATAAGTTTTACCGGTGCCAGCCGGACCGACCCCGAAAGTAACCGAATTTTTGCGAATAGCATCAAGATAAATTTTTTGCCCAATGGTTTTGGGTCTTATCGTACGACCACGCGCTGAAATAAACAGCGTCTCACTAAATAGATTATGTAGTTCTTCTATATTGCCTTGTCTTACCAGTTTAGCTGCGTATCTTACCTCTTGAATCGTTATCTGTGTTCCCTGACGGTATAATCCCAATAGTTCTTCAAAAATTGCCACGACAGCTACAACTTCACTTTGTTCTCCAGTTATAGTAAGTTCAGTTCCACGGCCAGCCATTTTACAGGAAAACTCGTCATTTAAAAAGCGAAAAAAATCATCATGCTCACCCAGCAGAGCAATTGCTTCTTGTCTATCACGAAAAATTATTTTCCGTTCGCTAAATCCTTGCAAATGCAGCTATTCCTCCATTTTTAATCTTTTTGACCATCATTAATTTAATTTTACAGCATGAACTATAAATGTCAATTAAAAAGTCATTGCTCCACCATACAAAAAAGGCTGTCATACCAAGCAGCAAAAATGCCCAATATGACAGTCTTAATCAAGCTGTAACATCATTTTTTAATCGTTCTTTGGCCACAGAAAGCATTAATTTTATCCGATTTAGCTGATTGACCTCACTGACCCCTGCATCACAGTCAATCGCCACTATATTGGCACCCTTATGTGAACGGATCAATTCCCTGATCATACCTTTTCCCGTTATATGATTAGGCAGACAGCCAAATGGTTGAAGGCAGATAATATTATTTACCCCTTCGGCAAGCAGCTTAAGCATCTCACCAGTCAAAAACCAACCTTCACCAGCCAAATTTCCCAAAGAAACATGTTCCTTTGTAAGTGCGGCAATCTGTTCTATTGTCCGCGGTGCACTGAATCGTTTGCTGTTAAGCAATGCCTTACGCATCGGTCGCCGATAAAATTCCATCAGCTTTATTGATATTTCCGACTTAAATTTATCAAGCCATTTACCTGCAAGCATTTTATACGAAATTACATCATCATATGCCATATACATGAAGAAATCCATAAGATCCGGCATTACTACCTCAGCACCCTCTTCATAAAGGACTTTCTCCAAATGATTATTGGCCGTTGGATGATACTTTGCCAAAATTTCACCGACAATACCTATACGCGGTTTCTCCTCCGTTTCATCGAGCTGTATATTATCAAAATCTGCTGTAATCTGCTTAATGTTATTAGAAAATCTACCATAACTTGCATCTTCATTTCTTAAATCACTTTTACATAAAGCCATCGCTTCATTAAATAATTTGTTTACACTTCCCGGTTCTTTCTCATATGGCAAAGTGCGATGACGTGTGCGCTGCAGCAAGTCAGCATAAATAGTTGCTTTCAATACATCAACAAACAATTCACGTGTCATCTTAAACGAATCAGTATCCCTGCCCATGCAGGCAAACACCGGTACTTGGGACATACCTGTATCCTGTAATGCCTTGCGCATAAGATTTAAATAATTAGTTGCCCGGCAGGCACCACAAGTCTGGAAAAGCATTATCGAAGTTTTATCAATATCATATTTACCAGATTTAAGTGCATGAAGCAATTGTCCTATGACTATTATAGCCGGGTAACACATATCATTATTCACATATCTGAGTCCCTCGTCCACTGCCGCCTGTTTTGGCAGTTCAGGAATCACGATATTATAACCATATTTTCTCACGGCCGCACCAATAAGTTCAAAATGCAGTGGTGCCATTTGCGGTGCCAGAATCGTATGTTCAGTTTGACATTCTTTGGTAAAGTAAGCCCGCGGTTGAATTGTTTCCGGAATCCCCTGTCCCTGTTTCATACCATATTTCCATGCTGCTATCAAAGAACGCAGTCTGATCCTTGCCGAACCTAAATTGCTGACTTCATCCAGCTTTATCATTGTATAAACACAATGGTGCCGTTCCAAAATTTCTTTTACCTGCCCTGTCGTTATTGCATCTAAACCACAACCAAAAGAACTGAACTGTATAAGTGTTAACTCAGGATGTTCTGCTACATATTCGGCAGCATGATAAAGACGGGCATGATAGCTCCATTGATTGACAATGCTTAAGTCTGTATCCTTTGTCGGCAGATGATATAAGGCATCTTCCGACAAAACTGCCACTCCATAGTCTTGAATCATTTCAGGAATACCATGATTTATTTCCGGATCTATATGATACGGCCGCCCGCATAAAACCACTGCCTTCAACTTGTCTTTTTCTATCTTAGCCAGTATATCCCTGCCATAATCCTCCACATCTTGTTTATAATGATCCAGTTCAGCATAAGCATCATCAAGTGCCCGGCTGATACTCCGTTTACCACAAGGAAATTCTTTCAGTTCTTCCACCAATCGTTTATACATCTTCTTACGATTATTTATCGGCAAAAACGGCTGAACAAATTTTATTTTTTCCTGCCGCAAAACGTCCATGTTGGCTCGTATATTTTCAGCATATGAAGCTACTACCGGACAATTGTAATTACTGTCAGTTTCATTTACCGTGTCAGCAATATTAGTAGGTATGCAAGGATAAAAAATTACTTTTATTCCTTTTTCAATTAAATCCATTATATGCCCATGTGCCAGTTTAGCCGGATAGCATAATGAATCCGAAGGAATAGTGGCCATTCCTTTATAATACAGCTGTGCTGATGATTTGCCCGATAAAATCACCTCATATCCTAATTCAGTAAAAAAAGTAAACCAAAATGGATAATCTTCATACATGTTAAGACAGCGTGGCAGACCGATCTTACCATTAGGAGCGTTTGTCAGCGGTGTATAATAATCAAAAAGCCGATCATATTTATATTTATAAATATTAGGAACATTATTCGATTTAGATTTCGTCCCACCAGCACCCTTTTCGCAGCGATTGCCGATAAAGTACCTGCCGCCGTCAGGAAATTTCTGCATTGTCACCAGACATTTATTGCCACAACCCCTGCAGCGATATGATGTGGAAATGACTTTGAAGTCAGACAATGCTTTTATCGGCAGTAGTGCTGATTTTTTCTGCTTTCTTTCCATCCCCAGCAGCGCAATGCCGTAAGCGCCCATCAACCCGGAGATATCCGGACGAATCACATTTTTATGCAATAACAGTTCCATGGAACGTAAAACAGCATCATTATAAAAAGTACCGCCCTGAACAACAACAGCATCCCCCAATTCTTCCGTATTTTTTATCTGTATAACTTTAAACAATGCATTTTTTATAACCGATAACGCTATGCCTGCCGATATATCCGCTACAGGTGCACCTTCCTTTTGCGCCTGTTTTACCCTTGAATTCATAAATACAGTACAGCGTGTCCCCAAGTCCACCGGATGCTCAGAATTGAGCCCCTTTTTAGCAAAATCAGCTGCTGTCATTGATAATCCCTGCGCAAAATTTTCAATAAACGACCCACAGCCAGCAGAACAAGCTTCATTTAATACAATCTGTGATATATGTCCTTTTTTTACAAAAAAACACTTCATATCCTGTCCGCCGATATCCAACACACATGTTACATTAGGACAAAATTCCTGTGCAGCTTTTAAGTGGGCAAAAGTTTCCACTTCGCCAAAGTCAGCATGTACTGCCGCCTTAACAATATATTCACCATAGCCGGTAGTACCGGCACTGCTGATATAAGTTTCATCATTCATCCCGGCATATAATTCACGCAAAGCTTTTAATACACTATCCAAGGGGACACCTTTATTACTGCCATAAGAAGTGTAAAGCACTTGTTTATCACTGCCGACAGCAACAACTTTAGTCGTTGTTGAACCAGCATCAATACCTACATACAAAGGTCCCCTATAATTTTTTAAATTCCCTTTGGGCACGACATCATGGCTATGACGTTCCCTAAAATCATTGTATTCCGTTTCATTTTTAAATAAAACAAATGGCACCTCATCGGTGTCGACTTTAACATTTTTGCCGGCTTCTAATCTTGCTGCCAATTTTTTATAATCAAGCACCGCTGCTTCCTCGGACAGCGCCGCTCCCATGGCCACAAAATAACATCCATCCGGAGCATTCACCACATGGCAATCATCTAATTTTAATGTTTTTATAAACTGTTGCTTCAAAACAGGCAAAAAATATAACGGTCCGCCCAAAAATGCTATATGCCCCTCAATTGGCCGGCCCTGCGCTAAATTGCCTATTGTTTGATTCACAACAGCCTGAAATATCGAAAGTGCTATATCCTCTTTCGAAACACCATCATTAATCAGTGCCTGCACATCCGTTTTAGCAAAAACACCACACCGGGAAGCTATCGTATAAACCTGCCTTCCCCGTGACGCCAATTCGTCCAGTCCCTTGGCATCTGTGTGTAAAAGAGCTGCCATATGATCAATAAATGAACCCGTTCCCCCTGCACAAACACCATTCATCCGCTGTTCCGGAGCTATGCCAAAATATGTTATCTTAGCATCTTCGCCACCGAGTTCAATAGCTGCATTTGTTTCCGGTATCCATTTTTTTATGGCCTGTGTACAAGCAATAACTTCTTGAACAAAGGGCAGTTTCATCGCTGACGCCATTCCCATCCCCGCTGACCCCGTTAGGGTGCAACGAAATACCCGATGCTGCAGTTTGTCTTTTAACGCCACAATATCCTGACTTAATGCATTGTAAATTTCAGAAAAATGGCGTTTATACTGTTTAAATACAGTTCTGTCCAATTCATCTAAAACTACTGTTTTAATGGTGGTTGAACCTATGTCAATACCAATTTTCCAGATAGGATCCATAACTAACACCCCAAAATATAATTCTACCTAAATTATAACAATGTAGCTGATTTTGCATATAATAGATACCACGGGCAAACAATATATAAATAAAATAAATTATTATTCTTCTTTTATCTAAATAATGCCTGCTGCCTTGTTTGCTGCACGTCCCCATATCATTCATATTAACACAAGCAAAATCAAGCCTTATCGTCAACTGCAGCTAAACAACAATATTAATATCCATTATTTTTTGAATACATCATAATAACTTTTTTTTATTGATCATCTATTATAATATACCTGATTATGTTATACCATAATCAATAATTAATTTCAATAAGGAACGCGTCCATTGCAATATCCGTACGCTTATACCAAATTAATATTTTCTCGTCAACTTCATTTATGATATAATAAATTAAATTCTTTTTATAATAGTAACTGTTTAATTATACGGCTTTATCCTACGATAATATTAATTAATTATTACATGTAATAACATGGAGGAATAAAATTGGGTGAAACAATTGTCATTACATCCGGAAAAGGCGGCGTTGGCAAAACAACTGCCACTGCAAATATTGGGGCCGGACTTGCTCTTTCCGGTAAAAAAGTTGCGTTAATTGACACTGATACCGGATTGAGAAATCTCGATCTAATATTAGGTCTGGAAAATTACATCTGTTATACTCTTGTTGACGTAGCAGAAGGAAAAGTTCCTTATGAAAAAGCACTTATCCACCACCCTCAGTACTCAAATATGTATCTTCTGCCGACATCGCAAAAATACGATAAATCAGCTTTGCGCGGTGATGATCTCAGTAATCTATGCCAACAAATGCGCACCAAATTCGACTATATACTGATTGACTGTCCGGCCGGTATTGAACAAGGTTTTCAAACAGCAATTGCCGGTGCCGACAGTGCAATAATTGTCACTATGCCCGAAATGGCGGCCCTACGCGATGCTGATAAAGTGGTTGGCGAGCTAAATCGTGCTGACCTCACCGACATCAAATTAATAATTAATCGTATTCGTCCTGATATGCTGCAACGCGGGGATATGCTTGATATTGATGATATCAAGGAAATACTGGGTGTCCAGATACTCGGACAGATTCCTGATGAAGAAGCAATAATAAAATACACCAACAAGGGCCAACCAATTGTAGAAGATACAACTTCTATTGCCGGACAGGCCTATCGTGACATTGTTTCCCGACTTTGCGGCAATGTGGTACCATTTATCGACCTGACAGCAAAATCAGATTTTTTAACTAAATTCAAAAATCTTTTTCGTTAAAATCTATTATTTTTATTGTCTTACAAGAGTATCGCATCAACTGCGATACTTTTTTTATTATCATAATCATCGATGTAAACTGACCGCCTTAAAATATTTTTCTACAGCGGCAATATATTTACGCAGTTCCTTCGATAAATATTTATCCTTATGGTATATCACCCGGAATTCCCGCGACAAAACCTTATCCTTAATAGGAATCTGTACTATATTCGGTTCATGTATCAGCAGTGATTTAGAAACAATCGACACTCCTTGTCCCGAAGCAACAATATTGATAATAGAATCAGAGCTGTGGCAAACCCATTTCTGTACAATATGGATACCACTTTCTTCAGTTAAGGAAAGTAAAAACGCCCTGGTACCGGAACCTTCTTCCCTCATTACACAATCCATATCAGCCAATTCCGCTAATTTCACTGATTTTTTTTGTGCAAAAGGATGCTTTTTACCACAAATCAGTACCATTTCATCTCGATAAATTTCTTTTTTTATTACATCTTTTGCATTAACATTACCTTCTATTATCGCAATATCAAGTTCTCCTCCGGAAATCTTCTGAATAATGTTTTGTGAATTATCGATATAGACTCGTATTTTTACATTATTGTTTTCATGTTCATACTGATTTATCATATTAGCTAAAAAAAAGCTGCCTACAGTGAGCGATGCCCCCACATGTATCGTCATTTGTTCGGAAGCACGCCGCATGTAATGTTCCATTTCCTCGAAATTAGCCATTATATGCTTGGCATATTGTAAAAATTCCCGACCGGTTTCAGTTATATACAATTTACGTGAAAGCCTGTCAAACAGCTTTATATTATAATCAGATTCAATTTGTGAAATAACATGACTAACCGTCGGCTGGGAAATATACAGTTTTTTAGCAGCCAGTCCCATTTTTCCCAATTGAGCCACTGCAATAAAAATTTCTAAATCTCTAATCGTCATAAGATAGCTTATTCCTTTACTAATCTATGCAAAAAATGCTATATACTTATAATTAGTTTAGCATTTTACATCAGCATAAACAAGTTTTATAATATTAACGATATGATTTTCATAATAGTCACTCAGTTTCGATTAATTACGATCATTCTTTATAATTATATTATTTAAATTTTTAGCTGATATTTCCTTTTTCCCATAAAAGTGAAAATATTAACATGTTTCTTCTCAAAAATTTCAATGCACTATCAATTATTTATTAGAAAGGAAGCGCTTAGCTTGAAACACGCACAAACTTATCAACTAACTGTTAATGAAATGAATGAATTTCTTGAACAACTCAGTAAAAAGTACGATATCTATGCACCGGTCCGCATCTCGTGCGGCGGCAGATACGCCAAGGATGACTCCATCATTTATCAACCGATAAATACCTATCAGGAAATTGAATTTCATGAACGTTCTACTTATCCATTAAAAGAGGTACTCACTCCAATAACCCAAACATTATTTTATTTTACTGAAGATGAATTCAAAGAAAGTAAAAGCCCGCAAAAAGATGTTTTGATTTTTGGCCGGGCCTGTGATATCAATTCCATAAAAATACAGGATCAAATATATTTGCAAAATGGCGGTATTGAAGATTATTTCTATAAAAGGATACGGGACAAAATAAAATTCATCTTAATGGATTGCCCTGAGCAATTTGAAGGTTGTTTTTGCTGCAGTGTAGGAGCCAATAAAACCGACATGCAATCATTAGCTGTCTCTGATAACAACGGCAGTGCTTATGTCGGAATCTATGACAGTGATTTTAACAATTATTTTGCCAAATACTCTGCCGTTGATCATGAAATACAAACACCATTAGAAAATGAATTGAAAGTCGATTATCCCGTCATTGACAACCTTGATTTAGCCAATAAACTCAAAGAACATCCCATGTGGAAAGAATTTGACGCTCGCTGTATTGGCTGCGGTTCCTGTACTGTATCATGCAGTACCTGCACCTGTTTTGAAACTACTGATATAGTATATACACAAAATGCCCACATTGGGGAACGCCGCCGCACTTGCTCTTCCTGTATGGTAGACGGTTTTGATAAAGTTGCCGGCGGGCAGTCTTTCCGCAAAAAAACATCAGAAAAATATCGCTATAAAATTTTGCATAAAGTCTATGGTTATAACGCTCGTTTTCACACTGGTCCAATGTGTGTCGGCTGCGGCCGCTGCTCCGCCAGATGTCCTGAGCTAATAAGTTATCCGGCTACGCTGAATAAGCTTTCTCAAGCAATTAAAGAAATAAAAGGAGGTGTGCAGCATGACTAACAATCCTGTTAAACCAACTGCCTGCAAACTTCTTGATATCATGCCGCAAACTCAAACTGAATGGACTTTTCGTGTTAAAAATAATCTGCCGATAAAACATGGTCAATTTATGCAGCTGTCCTTGCCAAAAGTTGGTGAAGCTCCAATTTCAATCAGCGGTTTTGGTGATGGTTACGTCGATTTTACTATAAGAAAGGTCGGTAAAGTAACCGATGGTTTATTTTCCCTGAAAAAAGGTGACAATATATTCATTCGCGGCTGTTATGGCAATGGCTGGCCAACAGAACAATTCAAAAATAAAACCGTTGTCATCATTGCTGGTGGAACAGGTGTTTCTCCAGTAAAAAGCCTTGTAAATATGCTATGTGAACATAGCAATTATGCCAGGAATATATATCTCATCCTTGGTTTCAAAAATTCACACAGTATCTTATTTGCCGATGAATTAAAAAAATGGCAGACAGCATCACATTTTCATGTAATATACACTCTGGACGATGAAAACTATCCCGGTTTCAAAAAAGGCCTTGTTACTGATTTTATCAAAGAAATCCCCTTTGCCTCTTTTGATAATGAATATGAATGTATAATTGTCGGACCGCCTATTATGATGAAGTTTGTCGGAATGGGTTTACTTATGAATAAAGTTCCAGAAAAGAAAATATGGATGTCCTTTGAACGAAAAATGTCCTGCGGCATAGGTAAATGTGGTCACTGTCGCATAGATGAAACTTACGTATGCCTTGATGGACCTGTCTTTAACTACACTATTGGCAAAAAATTAATCGATTAGGAGGAATAATTGTGGTAGAAGATTGCAATATTAAAAAACTTAGAAACAATTGCTTTCGTCAATCAAAGGTTCCAGGTGAATTCATGCTGCAGCTGCGTGTACCAGGTGCCTTAATAGATGCGAAATGGCTGGATGTAATAAAACACGTCTGCCAAACATGGGGAGATGGTACGTTCCATCTTGGTATGCGGCAGACATTAAATGCTCCCAGAATAAAAGCCAAGGATATTCCTGCTGTCAATGAATACATCCAGCCGTATCTACAGGCTGTGGAATGTGATATGTGCGACGTAAAAATGCAAACCAAAGATGGTTATCCCTATATTGCCCCACGCAATATAATGGCCTGCATCGGTGGTATTCATTGCATAAAAGGCAATGTCTACACCCAAAGATTAGCACAAAAATTAGAAAAACTCATTTACCCAAATCCCTATCACATAAAAATTTCCGTCTCCGGCTGCCCAAACGATTGCGGCAAAGGTCACTTCCAGGATTTTGGTATAATTGGCTGCACAAAACCTATCTATACAATAGATAGATGTATTGGCTGCGGTGCCTGCGTTCGAAAATGTGAAAGTGCTGCTACCCGTGTACTTTCTCTCAATGATAAAAACAAAGTAGAAAAAGACCCCTGCTGCTGTGTTGGCTGCGGTGAATGTGTTACAGCCTGCCCAACTGGTGCATGGCGGCGGCCAGCCAAAGATTTTTACAAAATAATTCTCGGTGGCAGGACTGGTAAACAATATCCACGTATGGGCAAAATGTTTGCCAACTGGTTAACCGAAGAAAGCGTATTATCAATAATGAAAAATTGGCCCAAATTTTCTGAATGGGTACTGGGTGGCAAGCCAATTTATATCCACGGCGGTCACCTGATTGACAGGGCCGGCTACCAACGTTTCAAAGATTTTATGCTCGATGGTGTTAATCTTAACCCTGAAGCCATGATCGCCGAAAATATCAACTGGGCAGAAACCGAATATCGTAGCAATATCCACGTCAAACCGCTGGACAAGCATCTATCTGTCAAATAAGAAAGGGATGATCTTATGAGTGAAATATTTCAAGTCAGTGATTTACTGAACAGTATGGTACGTTTGGAAAAAACAGGCCAGGACTTCTACACAAAAATGGCCGTGGAATCAGCTGATGCAAAAATCAGCAGTTTCTTTCATTTTTTGGCCGATGAAGAAAAAAAACATGAAAAAACCTACACCAATTTATCAAATGAATATAAAAACGGCCTGTCTATAGACGAAACACTTGATGACAATTATAAATCCTATTTAAATGTATTAATCCGACAAAATTTTGCTTTTGACAATTTAAAACGACCTACTTTAAAAGAAGCTTTAAAATTTTCTATTTCATTAGAAAAAGACACTTTACTATATATCAATGAAATTCAAACCATATTTAAAAATGAAAAGGCCGATGTTTTTTCCCGCATTAAACAAGAAGAAGAATCCCATCTAAAAATGCTCAGTGAATATTCTCAGAAAAACTTATAAAAACAAAAAGAGCCTGTCGCATGAACAACATTGATCTCATAAAAATAGTTACGTGCGACAGTCTCTTTTTTATTTTTATCCCATCTACATTCAATAGTTTACCTGCCAGAGTACCAGTCCCTTAGCTGGTGCTGTTTTACCCGCTTTATTTCTGTCGCGTCCCCACAATATTTCTCTAAACTGCAATGGTGATAACTTTCCATTTCCCACTTTTACCACCGTACCGACGATATTTCTAACCATATGGTACAAAAAACCGTTACCCCAAAAATGAAATATATACATGTCTTTTTCCTGATGGCAATCCGCTTCATACAACGTCCGTACCGGACTCATTCCAGGTGCCCCTCCAGCAGCCCTAAAAGCAGAAAAATCATGTTCACCAACAATATAACCAAGAGCCTCCCGCATTGGTGCCAATTGCAGTGCATACTCATAATGCCAGCTATACCGCCGCAAAAACGGATCCGGTATTTTACTATGATGCAATTTATAAATATAAGTTTTACTTTTTGCACTGTGTAATGCACTAAAATCTCGTCCGACCTCCTGTGCCTCAGTGACAACTATATCATTCGGCAATAACCTGTTTGCCGCCCGTGGTATATTTTCCACAGGAATAATCCCATCAGAAAAAAAATTTACCACTTGGCCTTTAGCATGTACACCAGCATCAGTTCTGCCAGCAGCAGCCAGTTCTATAGAATCACCAAAAATTGCCGGTAATACTTCCTCTAGTATATTTTGTACCGCTACACATCTATTTTGTCGTTGAAAGCCATGATAATTAGTACCATCATAGGCTATGGTCAATCTGATATTGCGCCGTCGCCGTTTCATCATTTCTTTATGTTCTGATTTCATCATATACCTTTTATCTTAAAAATGATCAATACAATTACTACAATAATTACCAATACTGACACAAAAAAATCCAATCGTTCCAGCTTCATCTCTTTCATTCTGGTACGTCCCTGACCACCTCTGTAACAGCGTGCTTCCATAGCCAGTGCCAGCTCATCGGCCCGGCGAAAGGCTCCGACAAAAAGTGGTATCAATATCGGCATCACGAAACTCATGCGTTTGACAATATTCCCAGATGAGAAATCAGCTCCGCGCGACTTTTGTGCTTTTATTATTTTATCGGTTTCCCCTATCAAAGTAGGAATAAAACGTAGGGCTATAGTCATCATCATCGCCAATTCATGAGCCGGTACCCCGATAATTTTAAACGGATTCAATAAACTTTCCAAAGCATCTGTCAATACCAAAGGTGATGTCGTAAACGTCAATATAGAAGCCATTAGTATTAATACAAACAATCGTATAGTTATAAAAGTCCCCTCAAATAAACCATTCCATGTAGCTGAAAACAGCCATAACTTAACTATCGGCTCACCCGCATCGCCAAACAGATGAATAATAAAAGTGAACAAAATAATCCAAAGCATCGGCTTAAGTGATTTTAGATACATACTGATTGGTATTTTTGATATATACATGAGTATAATATTCAATAAAATAAGTACTATATAATCAGCTCGTGTATCGCATAAAAATACTGCCATAATAAATATAAACAATACTATTATCTTAACTCTGGCATCAATGCGATGCAGCAGCGAATCAGCCGGGAAAAACTGTCCAATCATTATATCATCGAGCATGCTTTTGCCTCCTGCGCCATTCGGCATAAATCGCATCAGCTGCATCATCAACGTTAAATTTATCAACAGAGATATCGAAAACCTCTGTCTTTATCCGCTCAAGCAGCTGAATCAGCTGTGGCGGTTCCAATCCGGCTTTATGCAATAAATTTACTTGCCTAAAAACATCCTTAGGGTTCCCATCAGCCAATATCTGTCCATCATTTAAAACAATCACACGCCCAGCTAATTCTAAAATATCATCCATATTGTGTGAGACCATTATAATTGTAGTTTTGCCTTCATTATATAATTTTTTTATATTTCTCAATAAACTACGTTTTGCCTGCGGATCAAGACCAGCCGTTGGTTCATCCAGAACCAGATATTTAGGTTCAAGAGCGATAATACCAGCAATAGCCACCCGACGCATTTGCCCACCGCTTAAAGAAAATGGGGATAAATCCTTGTATTGCTTATAATCAAGATCCACGAAGGCCATGGCTTTCTTTACCCGCTCAGCAATCTGTGTTTCTGATAAGCCAAAGTTCTTTGGACCAAAAGCAATATCGGCAAAAATTGTTTCTTCAAATAATTGCTGTTCCGGATATTGAAATACCATGCCAACGCTTCGCCTCGCTTTCAGTTTGGCGGATCCCTTGCTATTTACATCTATTCCATCTACAATGATCTGCCCGTATGATGGTGCAATCAAACCATTTAAATGCTGCATGAGCGTCGATTTCCCTGAACCGGTATGTCCAGCCACAGCAATAAAATTTTTTTCCGGTATTGTAAATGACACATCTTTTAAAGCAATTTTTTCATATGGAGTTTTCTTCATATAGGTATAGGTAACATTTTTTATTTCAATAGCCACTATCGTTTCACCATAATCATTATATATTATTGATACTATTTACCATTATACATCGCCGCATATTGTCAACGCAATTTTAATTATCATTTACAATAATTATTTATAAATTATTGTATCAAATTCTACTCAATATTTATAGTACACTATTGAAATGCTTATACTTTTTTATCGGATAATACCGGCTCTTTCTATATTACTATACCAGTAATTGCAACCATCACTAACATTATAATCAATTAAGCAGAATAATTTTTTTCAATCATCCACTTAATTATAACCCATAAGCTTATATAAAAAAGAAAACACTCAGGTAAACTAATACACCTCTTTTACCCGAGTGTTTTTTATGGTCAAATTATACCATTATCTGTTCAAAACATTTGTATCCAATTTATCAAATCCCTGTAAAAGCTCTTTTACCATATCCGTTATTTTTTTGCAGTCACCTGCACCATTGCCTTCCACATTCAAAGGCATTTTGGGATCATGCAGCGACTGTCGCAACAAAGCCCAGCCATTTGCATTACCTTTAAATGATAAACGGACACCTTCATAAGAAGGGGTTACTACAGTATAACCTTTTTCTCTGGCGCGTTCTTCAAAAGTTTTAAGAACATTTTTCCCATAAGCTTTGAAATCCTCACATTTTATCGCCATACGATATTCAGCTTCTTCAAAAATCGGCTGTAATTTTTCTATAAGGTTTTCCAATGATTTATTTTCTCTTTTGGCAAGTGCTGCGGCAATCAATAGTTTAACTGCCAAATAAGCTCCATCATCCAGATAGTAATTTTCCTTAAGTGCACCATGTCCGCTTGTTTCAATTGCCAATGGCGATGTTTCTCCCTTGGCATTAAGCCGCTTACATTCATTAATTACATTTTTATAACCGCGCATATAACGATGATGTTTTAAATGTAATACATTCTGTAAGAAATCAGTAAGCTTATCTGATGTCACAGAATCGGTAATAATTGTTGAATGTGGATAAGTCGGCGCCAAAATGGCAGCCATCATCGCAATAAGCGAATCACGACTGATTTCCCGTCCATCAGAAAGGACTGCCGACATCCTGTCAACATCTGTATCAAAAATAAGCCCCAAATCAGCTTTATTCCTTATTACAGCTCCTTGCAAAGCTTCCATTGCCTGCTTGTTTTCCGGATTGGGAATATGATTGGGAAAATGTCCGTCCGGTTCAAGGAACTGACTTCCCGACGTATCAGCACCAAGTTGCCCTAAAACTTTTTCCACAAAAAAACCTCCGGCCCCATTGCCCGCATCCACAACAATATGCAATCCATGCAAAGGATGATAAAAATCGGTCGAATCTATTCCCTTGCGAATTTTTTGACAAAGGTCCTGAGCATAAATATCTATCAAATTACAACTTATAACTTTTTGAAGATCTGCTTCCAATGCCCTTATTTGCCCTGCAATTTTTAATACTTCAGTCAAATCACTTTTTTCCATGCCGCCATCAATTGTAAAAAATTTCAAACCATTACGGTTAAAAGGTAAATGACTTGCTGTTATCATGATTGAACCATCAAACTTAGTCTCATTGTACACCAACGACATAAACATAGCCGGTGTTGTTGCTAAACCACAATCGTATGCCACAGCTCCTAATCCTAAAACAGCCTTTATGACTTGTTCTTGTAAAAAATCTGCCGACAACCTTGAATCATGCCCAACCGCGATTTTCAGTTTGGTTTCTTTTTTTCCTGTTTTATCAGCTAACCACTTAACAAATGCCCCTGTAATACGATTTGTATATTCCCTTGTCAATGTGACATTTTCACCGGCAACACCTTCTAATGCCACGCCACGAACATCACTGCCATTTTGCAGATTCATTATTACCTTATCATCCGACATATATATCCTTCCCTTCATCATATCTTTATTATAATAATAAAGACTTTCATCACTTAAATCAATATAAAAGGAGTGTAAAACCACGGCACTACAAAGTCGCATTTTACACTCCCTTCCCTGATTTAAAGGCCAGTATTATCATATGATAAACATTCTGTTTGGAAAATGATCAGGCCTTACCCGCACAGCCAAGAACATCAGTTATCTTATGCTTAACAAGTTCCTTGATATAATCTCTTGCCGGTGACAAGTACTGACGAGGATCGAAGTGATCCGGATGAGCTGCCATATGCTCACGAATTCCTGCTGTCAATGCCAATCGTAAATCGGAATCAATATTGATCTTGCACACGGCTGATTTTGCTGCTTTTCTTAACTGATCTTCCGGAATACCAACAGCATCAGCAAGATTTCCTCCGTTATCATTAATAATTTTAACATATTTAGGAATAACAGATGAAGCACCATGCAATACTATCGGAAAATTTGGCAATCGCTTTTCGACCTTTTTGAGAATATCAAAACGAAGCGGCGGCGGTACTAAGACACCGTCTTCATTTTTAGTACATTGTTCCGGTGTAAATTTAAATGCCCCATGACTTGTACCAATGGCAATTGCTAATGAATCCACACCAGTAGATTTGACAAATTCTTCTACTTCTTCCGGCTGTGTATACGATGAATCATTCGCCGCTACATTTACATCATCTTCAATACCGGCCAGTCTTCCCAATTCACCTTCTACCACAACGCCCTTCTTATGTGCATAATCAACAACGCGTTTAGTAAGCTCCACATTGTCTTTAAAAGTATGCTTGGAACCGTCAATCATTACAGATGTAAATCCACCGTCAATACATGCTTTGCATATTTCAAAATCTGCCCCATGATCCAAATGCAGAGCGATTGGCAGATCAGTATCCTCAATCGCTGCTTCAACCAGTTTCGTTAAATATACATGCTTGGCATACTTACGTGCTCCAGCAGATACCTGGAGTATCAATGGTGCATTTTCCTCTTTGGCAGCTTCCGTAATTCCTTGAATAATTTCCATATTATTCACATTAAAAGCCCCAATTGCATAACCACCCTGATATGCTTTTTTAAACATTTCTGTAGTAGTTACTTTTGCCATCAAACATCACTCCAAAAGTAAAATAATTTTTATCCAATACATTTTTACCCTGAACTTACTTTTATCAACAAACTGCTCCTAAGCTTACTATTCTTATTTGGCTGCCTTTATATGTTCTTGTTCCAATTCATTTATACGGAGTACCTTAGGCTGAGATCTTGACTGTTCCGAAAATTCGCAGTCAAGCCATGTGTCCAATAAAGCTTTTGCTAATTCTGTCCCGATAACACGTTCACCCATACAGATTATCTGAGCATTATTACTTAATCTGCTGCGTTGAGCAGAGTACTGATCATGACATACAGCAGCACGAACACCAGGTACTTTATTAGCACAGATGCACATACCAAGTCCAGTTCCGCAAACCAGAACAGCTTTTTTATATTTACCTGCAGCAACAGCATCAGCCACTTTATAGGCAACATCCGGATAAAGTACTGTTTCACCCTTTTCAGCACCAAAATCATCTACTTCATATCCTTTTGATTCCAAATGCTGTTTCAAAATCATTTTTAAATTATATGCTGCTTCATCACAGCCAATAGCTATTTTCATTATATTTTCCCCCTATAATTATAAAATAAACATTAATTCACTTTAAAAAACTGCTCACTTTATTATCAATACCTTCGGCATCAAGCCCGAATTCATGCAATAACGCTGTTGCCGGACCCGAATGTCCGAAACAGTCATTTACACCGATCCGCAGAACAGTGCTCGGACAATTTTCCGACAATACTTCGCATACCGCTCCGCCCAGTCCGCCGATCACTGAATGTTCCTCGACCGTTATGATTTTTTTTGTCTTTTCGGCGGCCTTTACAATTATTTCCTTATCGATAGGTTTAATAGTATGGATGTTTATAACTCCGACATCCAGTCCCCGCTGCGCCATCTTTTCAGCAGCTTCCAGGGATGCCCCTGTGCAAAGCCCCGTGGCAATGATCGTCGCATCGGTCCCTTCGCGCAAAGTAACACCTTTTCCCAGCTCAAATTTATAATCTGCCCTATCATTTATCACCGGAATTGCCAGCCTGCCAAACCGCATATATACCGGCCCGTCATGATCATATGCCGCTGTCACAGCTGCCCTGGCTTCTATATCATCAGACGGATTAATAATCACCATGCCCGGTATGGTGCGCATCAAGGCAATATCTTCATTGCACTGATGTGTCGCCCCATCTTCACCTACCGATATTCCGGCATGGGTCGCGCCAATTTTTACATTAAGGTGCGGGTAACCAATGGAGTTTCTCACTTGTTCAAAAGCCCGGCCGGCTGCAAACATTGCAAAAGTGCTGACAAAAGGAACCAGTCCCGTAGTCGATATTCCTGCCGCCATACCCATCATATTGGCTTCGGCAATCCCGCAGTCAATATGCCGTTCGGGATATGCCTTCTTGAAAATACCGGTTTTCGTCGCCGCTGCCAGATCCGCATCCATGACTATAATGTCATCATGTTTCTTATACAATTCCACCAGCGCATTGCCATAGCTTTCCCGTGTCGCCGTTTTTACCGTTGTCATGCTGACACCTCCCCATTTTTTTCCAGTTCCTGCATAGCTTGTTTATATTGTTCTTCATTCGGTGCTTTACCATGCCAGCCTACTGCATTTTCCATAAAGGATACGCCTTTTCCCTTAATGCTTTTGGCTATGATCGCTGTCGGCTTTCCTTTGCTGCTTTTCGCTTCTTTAAATGCTGCCCTTATCTGGTCAAAATCATGTGCATCTATATTTATAACGTGAAAATTGAAGGCCCTGAATTTTTCCCCTATCGGATAGGGTGAGCATATTTCCCTTACCGTGCCGTCTATCTGCAGGTTATTGTTATCCACCACAACTGTCAGGTTATCAAGTCCATGGCTTCCCGCAAACATCGACGCTTCCCAGACCTGCCCTTCCTGCAGTTCTCCATCTCCCAGCATCGCATAAATCCGGAAGCTTTTATTTTGTACCTTAGCCGATAGTGCCATTCCTACCGCAGCCGAGATTCCCTGTCCCAATGACCCCGTTGACATATCAACACCCGGCGTATGTTTCATGTCCGGATGTCCCTGCAGGTATGAATCAATGTGGCGCAATGTCTTCAGATCTTTCGCCGGAATATATCCTTTTAACGCCAGAACCGAATACAATGCCGGGGCTGCATGCCCTTTTGATAACACAAATCTATCGCGGTTTTCATCATGCGGAGCTTTACTGTCTACATTCATTTCCTCAAAATACAGATATGACAATATATCTGCTGCCGATAATGAACCACCTGGATGTCCTGATTTTGCATTGAATGTCGCTGTTATTATATTTTTGCGCAATTCATTCGCAACTTTTTAATTTAGACTTAATAGGTAAATGAACCTCCCTAAAAATTAGCAGTAATTAAACAAAGTAAACTTACTTTATTTGCTATAATATTACAAATTTGTCGAAAGCATTTATGTTTTATTATCGTTTAACTTTGTTTATATATGTTATCTTTTATTTATTTTTTATTATAGCAAATTTTTTTTTTATTTCAAGGATTTTTTTACTTATTTTTTTACTTATTTTTATGTTTTGCCTATTTCTTCCTCTTTTACACTCGCATTCTTTTATTTATTTTTTTATTTTGTTGTTAAGCACACAAAATAATTGTCAAATTTTCCCACATACTATATAATATTAATATCATTGTAGAGTACTTAACTTTATCTTTGACGAATCTTAATCTAGGGAGGTTTTGTGCTATGTTTGCTATAGAGCGACAGAATATCATACTAGAGCATATAAAAGGACATGGTAAAATAACAACACAGCAAATATGTGATAAATTCAACGTATCTGCTACAACGGCAAGAAATGATATGAAAGAACTAGAGGCAAAAAATCTTATAGTAAGGGCTCATGGCGGCGCAACTTTAGCAGATACCCAGTTAAGAGTTCCTGACGCCAATCATATTTTTTCAATTGACAATAATGACAGCTACAGTTTCGTATCCAGAGAAAAAAAATGTATAGAAGAAAAGGACTACATAGCAAAAAAAGCCCTTTCCTACATTACCGAAAGAGGTTCCATT
Organism: Pectinatus frisingensis; assembly: GCF_015732285.1. GTDB lineage: Bacteria > Bacillota > Negativicutes > Selenomonadales > Selenomonadaceae > Pectinatus > Pectinatus frisingensis. The sequence continues at coordinate 130,009 of NZ_WIQU01000054.1, read as the reverse complement.
TATTTGGACTCAGGGACTACAGCATTGGTTATCGCCCAAAAACTTGCTGCTTTACAAAAAAATCTGATTGTGGTAACCCACGGCCTGCATATAATGTCCACTTTAGTGACCAATCCATATATCACAGTCATATTCGTAGGCGGTATCGTAGGTAAAGATGCAGCCTATATTGAAGGAACGCTCGGCGCCGGCATTTTTGATAATTTAAACATAGACCTCGCATTTGTATCAGGATATGGTATGACAATAAAATCCGGAATTACTGACTTTAATCCGTATGAAGTGGAACTTAAACGTGTCGTTATTAAACATTCCCATAAAATAATTGCCCTTATTGATTCTTCCAAATTTGATGTAGTATCCACAGCCAGTTTTTGTCCTACAGATAAAATTGACACAATAATTACCGATTCTAAAGTCTCCTCCGATATTCTTCAGGAATATCAATCTCAAAATATAAACATTGTCTATTGAAGTTCATCGCTATGACCGCCATAAAATAAAGCCTCTGTTTACCAAATACACATTTGATGAACAGAGGCTTTATTTTATGGCGGATTTTGTATATTACAACAAAGTATATAATGAAAATAATTTTACGCATGTGTAGTAATTATTTTTACTATATATGCTATTTCAGCGTCACTCACTTTTATATTATAATCTTCTTCAATCGGTCTTAATGCCTTGTGGATATTCACAAATAATTCCTTATTAATAACGTAAAACTTATCAAGATCATCAAAAGTAATATTTATTTTTCCCACACATCTGTCCAATGCACATCCAATATGAATTATTAAATCCAACGTAAGATTTTTATTATGTGGAGAATAATTAATTACATCAATAAAATCACGTATTTTGAAAATAGCATGACGAGGATTAACAAATTTTACATATTTTTCTAAAAGTTCCTTTGCCGTTTCGTAGATGGTTGGTATCTGCGTTGTTTTAGGTAAAGATACCGGTCCTTCCATGCTGCCATCAAGCAAATGGAAAAATACTTGTTGTACCTGTTCTGAAACCAATTGATTTATCGGGAAAAAAGGAATTGGCAGCATAGGATCAATATTACCGACAGCAGCTACCATATTATATTTTTTACTTAATAACTCATAATTTTTCCTGACATTTACATAATCCACTGTAAAAACTTTTATTGAGTTCACATAATATTTATCCAATAATTTGTCCAGCATATTTTTTACTATTACACTGCTGCCTTTTCCTGTGGTACATACGGCCAGCACAGCCAATGATTTTCGTTTGACCGGTTCGTTTTCCTGCTGTTCTTTTTGACTTTCTTTTATATATATATCATCTATATCGCCCACATCATAAAGCACATGACGAAGTACACCAAGGGCCAATGGCGTTGATACAGCTCCGATCAATTTTACTTTTATTCCGGTATCTGCTGTCAACCTTTTATCAAAGGTAAGCAGCGACCCCATGTCTACTAATAAGATTACACCTTTACCCTTATTCACAGTCAAAACCATTGCTTTCAATTTTCTATATGTCTCATCAACGCTTTGATACAAAGGCATATCAATTGCCTTCATCAGATCAGTGTTGAGTAATGCATTGCAGGTATCAGCCATACTCATCGCTGTAGATTCTCCATGACAGACTACGATAACCCCAATTTTACTGGTATCTGCTTCTATTTTACTGTGGCAAAGAAGTAGCGCCAAAAACCCTTTTTCACTTTCAGGCATGATTATTCCAAATTTGTCAGTTAACAATTTTACCATTTCTCCAGCTGCTTCAAATTCGTCGGGATGCTTTGCTTTTATCTTAAATAAATGCCTATTATCATCATCTGCTAACTTTTGCCCACTGCGTTTAAGAAGCGCCTGAATATGTAATGACAATCCAAATAAAAAATAATTATTAAAATTTACGTTTAATTTTCTTCTGGCGTACTCTATAAACTGGATCGTAGTATCAACTACCTCTTTAGACACCAATTTATAGAGGTTTGTTATATTAGAACGTGAATTAGAAAAATATTTATTCACTCCGCCTAAATATGTGTCTATTTCATTCTTCAGCATATCATTTATATTTTCAATAGTCGTTCCCTGTTCTTTTAGTTTATTTAATTTTCCCACTATAACATCATAAATATTATTTTCCACCTCAGCAAAAGTAATTTTGGAATCTTCCTCCGGTGAAATCTCGATGTCTTCAGAAAACATATCAAGATAGCAGGTAACAGCCTTATCCATTTTTGCATAATTAAACAAAACAGTCCGTATGTCTTTATTCAACATTTGATAATTTATATATATTGTCTGGTTATTCTGCAAATATTCTAAAAAAGCTGTAGCACATAATAATCTTATTTCCGAACGTAATTGTCCTATATTTCCCACACTAAATTCATATAAAGCCAACGCTTTTAAAACTTCCGGAGCTATTTTTACCGGATGTTTCAAATTTATAGCTTCATATTTAAAAAAATATTCTATTATTTCTATTTTTTCTGCTATTGGTTTATCTCTATAGTTAGGCAAAATAATATTGACCGGAATGCGCCGCATAAATGTATTTAAAAGTGCAGTAGCCGGATTTTCCGTTGTGGCTGCAATAATCAAAATGCTGCTTTTCCTTTTCCGGCTGTCACCCAAACGATTGTACTCCCCTTTATCCATTAAATAGAAAAGCATTTCTTGCCCATCCGGAGGCAGCCTATGTATTTCATCAAGAAATAGCACTCCACCATCCGCCTTTTCAACCAAACCTGATTTATCATGATCAGCCCCTGTAAATGCATTTTTGCTGTGCCCAAATAATTGCGACAATAATAATTGCGGATTATTAAAATAATCTGCACAATTAAACGTCACAAATGGATAATTATTCGCGTTTTTATTATTTACCAACATTCCATATGCATGTATAGCCTGGGCAAAAGTAGTCTTACCAACACCACTGTCTCCCAGCAGCAATGTATGAAGTCCTTTAGGAGGATAAACAATTGCAGCTTTAGCCTGTCTTACCTGATAAAGCAAACTACTATCATATCCCAGAAGGCATGCAAATGGATCTTGGCTGTTTAACCGCTCATCAATTACTTTTTCCTGTAGTTCCTGTAATGTATAAATATTTTTAAATGGTATGTTATATTGTTCATACAGCCGAGAAATAATTTTATATGGTAAAAAAGTGACCGGGCGGCTATTTATTTTTACCAGTGTGCCCTTTTTACACAAATTATTTAATATTCCACTGGCATTATTCCTTAATATTCCCAGTTGTTTTTGAATATCAATAGCTTGGATTCCCGGACTGGTTCCGTTTTTTATTTTTTCTACAACATCCCCAAAAATACATTTTTCATTAATAAATTTATTTACCATATCTGCTTGTTGCATTTTATTTTCCCCCAGGCAATATTATATCTGTTAATTCTGTTAATTTGTTAAAAAATATTTTTTCAAAATTTTATACACTATTTTATAATAATTCTATACACAATATTTTATAAAAGTTTAGTGTATAGAATCATTATAACACTTTTGGCATATCCTACTCATAATAGCTATACACTAACTTGGCACGCAATATGCTTATATTATTAAACGTGCGCACTAAATAGTCAAATATGTAAGTAACACAATTTAAAAATTTAATCATCAAAAGGAGCGTAATAACATATGGATACTGTAACGAACGCCATCCAGTTCATTTTAAATCTGGGACCTACTGCAATGATGCCAATTATAATAACTATATTAGGATTGATTTTACGCCAAAAATTTTCACAGGCAATTCGTTCCGGATTAACTGTCGGGATGGGATTTGCCGGTATTTTTCTGGTAATAGGACTTTTTTCACAAAATCTTTCACCGGCTGCTAAAGCCATGGTTGATAATTTTGGTTTGCATCTTGATGTTCTCGATGTTGGCTGGCCTGTCCATGCAGCCATTAGTTTCGGGACTCCTATAGTCCCTGTAGTTTTTATTCTCGGTATTTTAATAAATCTTGTTATGCTTGCTTTCAATTGGACCAAAACAATGGATATAGATCTTTGGAACTACTGGCACTTTATCTTTGCCGGCGGTTTGGTAATGTATTTGACCAACAGTCCGGTACTCGGTATTATTGCCTCATGTATCACAATAGTAATAATTCTAAAGCTGGCTGACTATACACAACCGTATTTAGAGAATTTTTTTGGTATGCCGGGAATTTCACTACCGCATACCGAAGATGTAGGGTGGGCACCTATTTGCATATTCTTAAATAAAGTCATCGATAAAATTCCTGTAATTAACAAAATCGATATAGATGCTGCTATTATTGAAAAGCGATTCGGCGTAATCGGCGAACCTATGTTCATAGGTTTAATTTTAGGAGGATTCATCGGTTTTTTAGCCGGTTATGATGCTAAAGGTGTAATTCAACTAGGTATCAATATGGCCGCTGTCATGTTTTTATTACCGCGTATGTCAAAAATTTTAATGGAAGGTTTAATGCCTCTATCTGACAGCGCCCGTGATTTTTTAAGTAAGCGGTTTCCCGGAAAAGAAGTGTTCATTGGCTTGGATTCGGCTGTCGTTGTCGGTCATCCTTCTGTTATGGCCGTATGTTTATTAATGATCCCTATAACATTGCTCTTAGCCGCTATATTGCCTGGCAACAGGATACTGCCATTTACCGATTTAGCCGGTCTGTGTTTTTGCCTGCTTTGGGCAGTTGGTGCCTCACGCGGCAATGTATTCCGTGGTCTGATAATAAGTACTATCTTAATGGTCGCCATCCTTTATATTGCAACAGATATTGCCCCAGTAAGCACAACAATGGCTAAAGCTGTCGGGTTCCCGTTCCCAGAGGGAACACTTGCCGTATCTTCGCTTGACGGTGGTTCCCATTTTGTCCCTTACATTATTTATAAGATTGTAGAGTTTTTCTTTCATTAATTTGAATTAAAAAATATCGAGGTGATTTTGTGTTTTTCATACAAACAATGCGAATGATGGCAGGTCCTTATCTATGTAACTTAATGGATATTTATTATGCCCATCAGGATATTTTAAATCTTATAGTCTTTATACTCGGAACTATATGGATTGTCTATAAACGGTTTTATAAAAATTCTATAGCCGCAGATAAATAATAAACGACTACATTTGAAATAAGGAGTCTTTTACATGGCAAAAATAACAATAATCGGTGCAGGCGCTATGGGAAGTGCCTTCACAAGACCGGCTGCCGATAACGGTAATGATGTCCGCTTATGGGGGACCAAGCTTGATACTGCAATAATTGATGCTGTAAAAATGGGTAAAAATCATCCCAAACATAATTATCCATTGCCCAAAACAATAAAAAGTTTTTATCATCAGCAGCTTGCGCAAGCACTCGATGGTACAGATATTATCGTAATGGCAATAACTTCCGATGCACTCGGTGATGTATTTGAAACAATTGTTCCATTAATTAAACCAGGGACAACAGTGGTCAGTGTAACAAAAGGGTTTAATTACAATAAAGGAGGGAAAATTTCTTTACCTCCGGAAATTTTAATGGAAAGACTGCCCGATAAATTAAAAAACAAGGTTGATTTTGTCTTCGTCGCCGGTCCCTGTAAAGCAGTAGAAGTGTTATGGGGCACTCCAACAGCTGTGACTTATGCCAGTAAAAACATTGAAACCGCACAACGTATACGTCAAATAATGCAAACTGATATTTATAATATTGATGTCACTGATGATGTGGCCGGTACAGAAATATGCGCTGCCATGAAAAACGCTTATTGCGTTGGTCTGGGCATGGCAGAAGGGTTTCCTAAACAAAAAAACAATTTTCTTCACAAAAACACCAAAGGTGCACTGTTTATTTATGCTGTATCTGAAATGGGATCATTATCAAAGGCCTTAGGCGGCACATACGGTCCAGTATTGGGATTGCCAGGAATAGGTGATCTGGAATTGACCGGTGAAGCCGGACGTAACCGTACATTAGGAGAAGTCATTGGCGGCGGTCTGTCTTCCAGCCATGCTATTGCCCAAATGAAAGAAAATGATATTACTGTTGAAGGTTACCCTGCAATAAAATTCGGTTATCTTTTAATGAAAGAACTTGTAGAACAAAAAAAACTGTCATATCTGCCTTTTCTTTGTGCCTTATATAAAATACTTTACCAAAATGCTCCAAGCTATCAAACGATAAAAGAACTAATCACACAATGTACCTCACAAAATATCAACAACAAAAAATTCAATAAATAACAAAGAGGTGATTATTGTTTATTCATTTATCGGAACAAATGAATAAATAGTAAATATGAAAAAAACATTTCAATTCGATATGGCTGTCAACGAAATCCAATTTGAAGCAGACACCGCCGAAAAAGCACTAACAAAATTAAGCCTTAATCTTTATAAATACGGTTATGTTAAATCCAGTTATACTGATGCTATACTTAACAGGGAAAAAATTTTCCCTACCGGTTTAGCTTTTTCTAACTATGGCGTAGCGTTGCCGCACACTGATTGCTGTCATGTAAACAAACCTATGATAGCTGTTGGTGTACTAAAAACACCTGTCATTTTCCATAATATGGGTGACGCCAATCAAAATGTCTCAGTAAAAATTATATTCATGCTGGCAATGAACAACAGTAAAAATCAACTGCAACTATTATCAAGTTTTATGGAAAATTTGCAAGATACAGCTTTATTGGAAAATATTGTTCATTCTAAAACGCCAGAAAGACTCACTCAGATTATGTCGGAAAAAATGACAATACACTAACTTTTATAAAATTGAGGAGATAATTACCATGAAATACAGAATTCTGACTATTTGTGGTTCAGGGATAGCCACTTCAACAGTAGCTGCTGAAAAATGCCGTAAAATGTTGTCCCAAAGAGGGCTGGATGTAGATGTTCTTGAATGCAATGCTACCGATATTGCCGCTAAGCTTGCTACTTTTCGACCGCATATCGTTGTTCCAACAACTACTATTTCAGATTCGATGCTGGGTGGTGTAAAAAGATTTCCCGGACTTCCATTTATTACTGGGATTGGTACCGACAAAGTAGTTGATGATATTGCCGCTTATCTAAAAAGCATAAGCTGACATTTTTCAGTAACCATTTATTACAAATTTCCCGTTCATTCTAAAAATTATTAATTGTGAGGTAATAATAATGAAAACTGCGCAATACTATGCTCCTGAAGATGTAAGAATAGAAAACAAACCTATACCCATCCCTCAAAAAGATGAAATCGTCATTCACAACAAAATTGCACTGACTTGTGGCACAGATGTAAAAATGTACATGCGGGGTTATCCATTATTTACACCCCCCCATCCTTTTGGTCACGAAGCTGCCGGTATCGTTGACAGCGTGGGTGCAGGTGTCGTCTCTTTTAAACCGGGAGATCGGGTAGTCGCTCACAATTCAGCTCCCTGCAATAATTGTTATTATTGTAAACAGGGACAGCAGTCCATGTGTGAAAATCTCACCTTCAACTTTGGTGCTTTCAGTGAATACCAGCTTATTCCTGCACCTATTGTAAAGCAAAATGTATTCCACATTCCAAATGCCATCGATTTCCGTGATGCCGCCCTGACCGAGCCATTTTCTTGTGCAGTATATGGTATTTCTGAAATTGGTATAGAAACAGGAGACACCGTAATAGTCAATGGTGCAGGTCCAATAGGCTTAATGTTTATCCGTTTGGCATGCTTACGCGGTGCCCGAGTAATTGCTACTGATTTATCAGAAATTCGTCTCGCCCTTGCACAAAAATTAGGAGCCAGTGTAACTATAAATGCCAATCAGGATAATATTATAAATAAAGTAAAACACTATACTGATGATCAGCGCGGCGGTGACGTTGTCATAGAAGCTGTCGGATTACCTGACACATGGAAATCAAGTATAAATATGGCCCGCAAGGGTGGTCGTGTTCTTTTATTTGGCGGTACCAAATCAGGCAGTACTATGGAACTGGACACTACGATGCTGCATTATTCTCAGCTTACTATAAAAGGCGTCTTTCACACTACTCCCAAATACGTACAAAGAGCTTTTAATTTAATAAAAAATGGCGTAATAAGCTCTAAAGATTTCGTCAATGAAGAATATCACATAGAACAAATACAAGATGCAATTTTATCGCATAAAAGTGGTAAAGTAATCAAAAACTGCATTGTCTTTGATTAAACCAATCATCAAAGTAAGGAGTGATTTATTATGGTACTCGAAAAAGAACGCCAAGCCGTTGTCAAATATTGCCGCAAGCTTATTGAATCCGGCCTGACAAAGGGTACTGGCGGTAATATAAGTATTTTTAACCGTGGACAAAAACTGTTTGCAATAAGTCCAAGCGGTATGGATTATTATAATATGGAAAAAGATGACATTGTCGTTATGGATTTAGATAATAACATCATCGATGGTACCAAGAAACCATCAAGTGAAGTTCTGCTGCATAGTATCTTTTACAAAAAACGACAAGACGTCAGTGCCGTCATCCACGCTCATTCACTGTACTGCACTGTTCTTGCTACGATCAGAGAAAAATTGCCGGCTTCCAGCTATCTCATTGCCTTAGCCGGGAAAGATGTTCCTTGTGCCGATTATGCCACTTTCGGAACTGAACAATTAGCCGAATTTACCTTTAATGCCATGACTGGCAGAAAAGCTGTTATTATGTCTAACCACGGATTATTAACCGGCGGCAATAATATATCACAGGCCTTCGACATTGCCGAACAAATAGAATTCTGCGCTCAAGTATGTGTAACAGCACGCTCTATTGGTAAACCGGTTATTTTAGATGACAAAGAAATAGCTTTGATTTTAAAAAAGTTTGCTGTTTATGGTCAGAATTCTCAGGATTAAAAATAAGGGAGCCACTGCATATCGCAGTAGTTCCCTTATTATAATTTTTCTTGTACAACCTGTTATTCAATAGAAATAATATCACCTATAACCGGTTCAGGCAGTCCATCACCCTTTAAATTAATTTGTCCCGGTAATTCTACCTCAGGATTATCAATAAATTTTAAAGTACAATGCCCCAATGTTTTTAATGTATGCTGTGCTTCGTCACCCACGGCTGCAACCACATAAGTTTTACCGCCGATCTTAACACGATCGCCAACGGCTACCGGTTCTTTAAGTTCACCTTTAGTATGCATATAGCAAACTTCCGCCAGTGCCTCCATTTCACATTGTTCAAATATGATCATATCCCCGGCTGTTAAAAGATCATTTGCCATAGGTCCGATGTTAGTTATTTCCACTTTGTATTTCAAACTGCTCACTCCTAAGATCATCATTACCTTTTTCTATTATTATAACATTAAATCTGTACAAAATTTTATCTATTAGATATTTTATATCTCCAAATAATATAAAACACTTTCAGCCGAGATTTTCCTAAAAGTGTTTTATACTTAGTTTAAAATTTACGAAAACAATCCTATACCAACAAAATAAGCCACAATAACACCGATCGGTCCGCCCAATTGACGTGACATCAATATTGCTGGCACCCCGATATCAACAGTTTCCGGTTTTGCTTCCATCAGACTTAAACCAACCGGCATAAAGTCGCAGCCTACTTGTGAATCTATTGCAAATAGTGCCGGCAGGGCAAACTCTGGTGAAATAGCTCCGGCACCAATCTGTGTACCAATCAAAACACCAATTACCTGAGCAATAACAGCGCCCGGGCCTAAAACTGGTGACAGAAACGGCAGCGAACAAATAACGGATATGATAAACAATCCAGGCAGTGAACCGGCATATGGTGATAAATGCACGGCAATAAAATCACCTAACCCAGAACCCATTATTAAACCTACGATCATACTTACGAAAGCCATAAACGGTAAAATAGTTTTTACAACCATGTCTATGGTATCACGGCCGGCTTGGAAGAATATCTGGATAACTCCTCCGGCGGCTTTGCCGAACCGCATTAAAATATTTCCCTTTTCTCTTTTGCCAGCGGGTGCACTTTTAGCTGCCGGTTGTACGCTCTGCGCTGCCGGTGCAGCTGTATTTATGCTTGCTGCGCCGTCGGCTGAAGCTGCACTTATACCATTGACTTTTACATCAGAAACATATATTGATTCATTAATAAATGCTGCAAGCGGACCGGATTTACCAACCGGTGTGAGGTTCACCGTCGGAATACCTTTCTTAGGATAGATACCACAGCGCAATGTTCCACCGCAGTCGACAATTGCGACAGCTATTTCTTCATCCGGAACACCGTGGCTAAAACCATCTACCAATTCAGCGCCGAGTAATTGGGCTATCTTTTCCGCAACTTCCGGTTTCTCACCGCCGGTTATATAAACTACTTTATTGCGTTTTCCTGACAATTTAATTGTCAGCGGTCCGCCAAACCCATTAGGTCCTTTTTCTATTCTAACTGCATCAGCCATGTTTTATTCTCCTTTATCGCTCAATTTTAAAGTTCGACGCCTTTTTTCTTCATCATGTAAAGCGTAATTTTCTCCGTGATGATCCCACGAATCAGTATTACAATTACACCGGCCAGAAAATAGCGCACAGCCAGTTCACTGGTAGGCAGTCCCAGTTGAGCAATACCATTGGCAATACCAAGCCATACAAATAATTCAGCGGGGTTGGCATTAGGAAAAAGACCGGTTATTGGATGACAAAAAGTAATACATGAATCCATAAATGCCGGTTTGTATTTTTCCGGCAAAAACCGCCCCATTGTATATGCCATCGGATTTCCTAAGAAAAACATTGAAATTACATTAAATACGGTATAACGTAAAATTATATTTTTACTTGTCAGCTGTGCCAGCTTGTTGATTCTTTCCTGCCCCATAATATGAATAAATGCGTTAATGGCAGTAATTAATGCTATCAATGTCGGCAACATTCCTGTTACCATACCGACAAAACTTTTACCTCCCTCTTGAAATAAACCGATAAATCCCGCTGCCAGAACTCCCAGCTCCTGCATAATCCCCATCGTATTTCCTCCTAAATAATAATAAATAAAATACCTTACAGGCACTTAGCCTCTTGTATCCTCTGCAAACACAACCTCCCTTCTTTAAAGTAATCAATATAATTAATATAATAATTATTAAAAATAAGATATTGGAAATTTTCTAACTATTTATTTAACCAACAATATATCGCCACATTACTACGATAAACTTAATTTTTCTTCCAAATTATCCAAAGCCTGCAATAGAGCTTTATTTTGTTTTTTAGCCTGCAGCGCTTCTCGTCTCAATATTCTGACATTCTTTCCCTGCCATTCAACTATATTCTTAAACCTTGCCAGCACAGTTCTTCCTTTCATCTGTTTCGCCTCAAGTATCCGACCTGCGTCGTCACTTACCAAAACCACCACATTCCCTGCAGCCAGTTTGTATTTCTTTTCTCCTATTCCAACATGTCCTTTTGTCATAAAATCTTTCACTATGGTTTTGAAATGATTCATTTGCCGATACATAAAGAAACATTGCAGTACATAAAAAACAAATGCAAGAAACAATATTTTTTCCATTTTACCACCTACAGTTGCAACATAGGAGAGATTTTATACTCTCTTATGCCGCAATTATTTGATAAAAACCTATTAGATCACACAAAACCTATTCCTTAATAAAATCGTCTATTACTTTTGTATATTTTTCTGTCAAACCAAGATCTGAAAGCATATTTAATATAGTGTAGCGCTGACGAACTTCCTTAGCGATCATCATACTATTATGAACGATTGTTTCATCAACACCCACATCCTGGGGACGAAGCGGTGCACCAGCCCGTTTCATAATATTCTCAATAAATGCCGCTGTTTTTGCCATTTTTGCCAAAGCAATAATTTTATCAAAATTATCTCTAATCTTTTCTATACGCTTGATGCGGTTTTCCACAGAATTTCTTTTATCCTTAGCAGCATTTCTCAATATTCCCGGCGCCGCTTTACCATAAAGACGTTTGATATCCTGTTCCCATTCAGCTTCATCAAATTTTTTGGCAGCATCTATTGCTGCAGTGAAATCCACTTTTTCCTGAGCGAATGTTTCATAAATCTTGCCAACTAAAATACTGGTAAGACCGACTTTTGTGCCATGCAAAAGTGCTTCCTTGCCTTGGAATAAAAACATCATTTCCCAATAATGTGACAAATGGTGTTCACTTCCTGATGCTGGACGGGAATTGTTAACATAACTCATAGCTATGCCCGTACGGAGCAATCCATCCATAATATTACCAATGGCAGCATCAGAACGTGTTTTTACACCATCAATGTTATCTATACATTTTTGGATAGCATCGGCTGATATCTTTGCAGTTGCCGGGCAATAGTACTCATCGTTTATTATTCTGCTTAGTTGCCAGTCAACAAGTGCTGAACATTTGCCTATCATATCGCCAAGTCCTGCCAAAATCATTCTTTCCGGTGCTTTCTTCAATATATCGACATCACCTAAAACTACTTTGGGTAATGCACAAGGGACACTTGTTTTCAAATTATCTATTGTGAGCGCTGATGTGTCTGATACAAAACCATCCATCGAAGGAGCCGTGGCGACAATCATTGATCTTATTCCCGTACGACCGCTTATATATTTAGTAAGATCATTAAGTACTCCCGAACCAACAGCGATAAGAAAATCCGTTGAATTATCAACCGCCAAAATCAATTTTCCCATGGCCTGCTCATCCGGAACCAAGTCACGATCCACAGTATATATAACTATCTTATAATCGACACCTTTTTGTTTTAATAAATTTTCCACAAGACTGCCCGCTACCTTGTACGTATGTGAATCTGCTACTATTAACGGATGTTTGCTTTTATATTCTTCAACAATATCAGCAACTTGATTTATGACACCATTCCCAATAATAACTTTATCAACATTCATATAATGTTCCCGACCGCATTCACACGGAATTCTCTTTCCGATAAAATCATTGATTTCCATTTTGCTTACTGCTTCTGCTGTTAATTTCATGTATTTTCATCCCTTCTGCAATAGATGCAATAGATTACAAAAATGCTCAACGTATATACAACATGCCCGTCATATTCTATTCAATAAACACCACCATTTATTCATTGAACCGAAATCTTCCAGATATGATTCATTTTACAAAATTAAATCATGTCCTTTTTCTGTTTAAATCTTTCGTTTATTTTGTTTTACTATTCTTTATTGGTTTTATTATAACAAATCATTTTGAAAAATCAAGCTTTTTTTATTTATTATAATTTTATTTTATCTGTCAGACAAAGCCCTTATAATTAAAGCTTTTATAATATAATCAGCAGTAACAATGCCTCTTTTTATCGTTATTTTTTTATTATACTTTACTTTTTTTATTATCATTAAAAGCATAAATCGTTGTTTTATATTTAAAATAATCGATTGACATTAATTTGTTATTTAGTTATACTCTAATCAACGATAAAAGTAACTAAAGAGGTGTAAAAAAATGTTTTCAAATACAAACGAAGACAAGAACGATATTATTAAAAATATCGAGTATTTTGCTCTCGACATGGATGGTACCGTTTATCTCGACGATTATTGGATAGAAGGGGCAAAAGATTTTCTCAAAAAAATTGAATCTTCTAAGCGTAAATACGTTTTTCTGACTAACAATTCATCTAAAGGTCCTAAAAACTACGTTGATAAGCTTCATAAAATGGGACTTGATATTGATTTAGATAAAATCATCACTTCCGGACAGGCAACAATTTATTATTTGCAGCAGCATTATCCCGGTAAAAAAGTTTTTCTTTTAGGCAATGATTTACTAAAAGAAGACTTTGCAGAAAATGGCATTCTTCTTGACGACACTAATCCAGATTTAGTTGTTACAGCGTTTGATACTACTTTGGATTATAATAAGATGTCTAAGGTATGTGATTTTGTTAGAGCCGGATTGCCATATATAGCTACTCACCCTGATTATAACTGCCCTACTAAGACAGGTTTTATTCCTGATGCCGGGGCTATCCACGCTTTCATAAAAGCCTCTTCTTTTAGATATCCGGACCGTATTATCGGTAAACCCAATGTTGATATTGTGAAATATTTACTTGCCCGTCTTAATACAACCGGCAAAAAAGTCCTGATGGTTGGCGATCGCTTATACACGGATATTGCTACCGGTGTCAATAACGGTCTTTACAGCATGTTGGTATTAAGCGGTGAAACTAAGCTTAAAGATGTGGAATCTTCTAAAGTCAAACCCCACCTTATATTTGACTCTGTAAAAGAAGTTATCCCATTTTTATAAAACCCTCCAGAATCATAAAACAGAATGGACAACAGCGTATTCCTTCCCATTTAACGCCGTTGTCCATTTTGTTTTATACTATGAATTCTGACTGTTGTTATTTCATGCTTTTATGTTTGCTATCTGTGCACATACTGCATCAGCAATTTCTTCCTGCCAGCCGCAGTCAAACAACAATTGCAACAAACCATAACGATTACGCAACTCCTTGGCATAAATTATACCATTTCTGAGCATTTCTTTAGTAACATCGATTTGACTTGGTAGATACGGTGCATTAATTTTTTTCATTTTATCTATTATTTCTTCTATGGATGGTAATTTTTCTGCTAAGTCAATAATTGCGTCTTTATGTTTTTCAATCATAACAAGCCGTCGTGCCACATTTTCGTCAGAGTTTTTATGAACACGGTCTTCAAGTGCAATAACACCAGGTGCTGCAGGTCCATACACGCACTGAATATTTTTTATCCATTCCGCTTTATCAAAATGCGGTCTTGCAAATACTGTCGTATTTCTTAATTTTTCAGCCATTTTTTGATAAAGCATAAGTGATATAACCGTACCTACACCTACTTTAGTGCCATGATGCACGCCTTCATGTCCATGTTGTAAAAAAATCATTTCCCAGTAATGTGACATATGATGTTCACTACCTGAGGCAGGGCGAGAATTGCCGCTATAGCTCATATCAATACCAGCCAGTATCAATCCTTCCATCACAGAAGCGACCGCTGTTTCATTGCGTTCCGCAATGCCATTATCAGCAGCTGCTGCTACATCAGCCACTGCATCATACATCATATTTACCAATTTAGGACAATAATATTCATCATTTATAAGATGAGCCAGCTTCCAGTCTGTCAAGCAAACGTATTTCCCGAAAATATCACCAATACCAGCGGTAATTAAATGCATTGGAGCATCTTTTAATACGGCCGTATCTGCTATAATAGCCGCCGGACGTCCCACATTTTCATACGTAGTTTTAAGATTATCCACAATTAGCGGTGCGACATCGGATGCATAGCCATCCATTGACGGTGCGGTAGCAACAATAAAATAATCAGCCTTAATCATGTGAGAAATATATTTGCACAAATCATTTATTATCCCGGAACCAATTCCTATTAATAAATCACATTCGTTGGGAATATGAGTCATGACTTTTCCTACCGATAGCTCGTCAGGCACTAACTCATGGTTAGAAAATATATATTTGTTATATTTTATATTATTTTTATCAAAAATCTTATATAATTTTTTTCCGGCTGCTTTTTGTGTATTAATGTCGGCAATAATACAAATATTGCCGTAATCTTTTTCCTTCACATATTCCGGTACCGCTAAAAGCGCACCATGTTTCAACAAAACATGCCGAATATCACATTCATGATTACGCCCGCAATCGCATGTTATCTTTTTATCTATATAATCTTCCCAATTGCGCAATACAATCTCCCTTTCTATTTCAACATTTTATATCTTAAAATATACCTAAACAGCCTGTCACAATACCAAACAAAATTAATGCTCCCATCAATTTTATCGGTGATGTTCCTTTGCGGACATAATGTAAAACTGCCAATGTCAAAATCAAAGGAATAAGTCCTGGCATTAATTTGTCAAGCAAATCATATTGTAAATCAAACATAGCACCGCCGCCTAAATCAAAATTGAGATAAAATTGTAATGGAATAAATCTACCTACCAATCCCCCCATTACCATCGTTCCCAAAAGTGAAGCAGCTTCTATCACTCTATTTATTTTCCCGCCCGACATTATTTCTTCTACTGCCCTTCTACCATATTTATAGCCATTAAACCACATATTATAAGATATCCCGGTCATGATTATAAATTGTGCAACAAGAAAAATAATAGGTCCGGCAATATTATTATTATTGGTTATCCCAATACATATGGCCAGCATTATCGGCGTTATAACACCTTGTGTAAGCGTATCCCCGACTCCGGCCAACGGTCCCATCAGTCCTGTTTTTATACCATTAAAAGCTTCATCGGTGATTGGCTGTCCGCCAGCCCTTTCTTCTTCCATGGCCACCGTAACGCCATGTATGACAGAACCGCATATTGGTTCCGTATTAAAAAATGACATATGCCGTATTATGCCTTGTTTTTGCTCTTCTTTGTCTTGTGGATAAAGTTTTTTCATTATTGGCAGCATTGCATGCGCAAATGCTGTAGCCTGCAAGCGTTCATAATTATAATTTGACTGCGCAAACATGAACCAGTTTAACCATGATTTACGTACGTCGGACTTCATTAATTTATTAGCGTCCATTTATACATTGCCTCCCTTATCATTTTTACTGTAATTTATAGTGCTTATTGTCAAAGCAATGACTGCACCAATTATTGAAATTATGATAATATCCATGCCAAAATACACTGAACATAAAATCCCTAAAACAAAGAACGGCATTGTAAAACTATTACCAATCAATTTCAAGTTCATCGCAATACCAAGTGCCGGGAGCATTGCCCCTATTACATTGAACACATGTAAAATATTTGGTGTAAGCAAGCTGAGCATTCCGTTTACAGCAGCAGGGCCATAATAAACTACCAGCGTTGCCGGGATAAAACTCATAATAAACAATAGTATCTGTGGTGGTACTACATTAATAAATGCCACCATATTAATGTTGCCTTTTTCTACCTCTTTATCTGCCCAATGCACAAAAAATGAATTTATCGTCATTTTACCGATCCACAGAACCGTCGCTATTGTTCCCAATGGTACCGATATGGCCATTGCCGTACCTACATCAAGATTTGATGCTATTGCCAACGCTGTCCCCACATAACCGGCAAAAGATGGATCCCCCATCTGAGCTCCACCAGCTGAAATAAATCCTAAATATATTACATTTATCCCAGCACCAATCAATGCTCCTTCTAATGGATGTCCCAAAATAATACCGGTTATAAAACCTGCCAAAAGTGGCCTGTTAAAAGTAAAAAATCCAACATAAGTTAACCATGGACTCCATGAAAGATAATAAAACAACCCTATTAAGCCTGCCTGAATCACTGTAACTTCCATTTTTTAACTATCTCCCTTCATTTAAAAAAATTTTGTATATCTTTTGGAGAATCATCCGGTACGATCTGCACTACCACATGTACTCCATCGTCAATCAATTCTTTAAAACATATCTTTTCATCATCCGAAATAGAAATATTTCGATAAAGTTGTTTACGCCCTTTTGTTGCTCCCATTCCTCCTAAATCAAGTTCCTGTATTTTTACCCCATTGTCCATAAGTGACTTCACTGTCATTGGTGTCTTAACTAAAACAATCACTCTTTCCCCCATATCATCACCTTTCAGTATTTCTGCCGCCGCTTCGACCGTATGAATACCAATCTTAAATGACGCCGGTGCTGCCATTTTAATTATTTTTGACATAAATTCATCATTGGCTACCTTGTCGTCTACAACTATAATCCTATTCCCTTTTGTCACCTTGGCCCACGCCGTTACAACCTGTCCATGAATTAATCGATCATCAATTCTAGTCAATACAATATTTAACATAACTTTTCTCTCCTTTATGCTTTTGTTGATGACAACTCTTCAAATAATTCCTTTATTCCGTTTTTCCCGGCTTCCATACAATGCTTAGTCAATTCAGCCAGGTTACAGCTGCTGCGCATTGTCAATGCTTCCAACAGCATTGGAAAGCTCAGCCCTGTTATGCATTTATAAGGAACGCTAATCTTAGAACTCGCTATAGCAGCCGCATTATAAGGACTTGCTCCGAATAAATCAGCAAAAACCAAAACACCTTCCCCTTGGTTCAATTCATTTATTGCTGCCCCAACATCGCTGCAAAAGCCTCCAATATCATCTCCGCGATGCAGCCCCATCGTTTTAGCCTTTTCAACCGTCCCCAGCACCAGCTCGGCACTTTTCAGCATTGCTTTGCCAAAATCTTCATGTGTTAAGAGCAAAACTGCAATCATATAATTCCTCCTTGTCTTACCAGCTTATAGTTTTATAACGCAATAACCGTGCCAATACACATAACTACATGTGTATCATCTATTCAAATCAACTGTTTATAGACATATACAAGGGTTACTTGTATATTAAAAATATTCTTTTTTTATCAATTCTACAAAAATTTATTAATATTAATACACATTTTATGCTAAAATTATGTGTATTAATATTATGTGTATCAATAATCTGTATCAATTATTATAAAGGAGTACTTTAAACATGCATTATTCACGCAGTCAAAAAATCTTCCATGTCCTTAAAGAATATGGTGATAATGTCATTAAGCATACTTATCCGGAAATTTCTCCTGAACTAGGCTGTACAACCATATATATTGCCAATAATACCGGTATTTTACGTAATAATGTCAGCATGGAATTAAATACAGCCCTCAAACAAGACCGTGTATTGAAAATAAATGGTAAACCAGTATTATATATTGAAAAGACATTATTAGAAAAAACTTATAATATCCACTTGCATAAAAATGTCTTTAGTAATTTTATTGAATTTAAGAATTATTTAACCGGAATCACTTCAATGGATAACCCCCTCCCCATCCTTACCACCAAGATTTCCACCCGACATCAAAACTTTCCCGCTCCACCTGTATATGAAAAGAACTTACATACTGGTAAAAATCATGATGTATTTGATAATCTAATCGGCATATCTGACGATCTTTACACTCAATCCAAGCAGGCTAAAGCAGCCATATTATATCCTCCTAATGGACTCCATACATTAATAACAGGACCAACCGGTAGTGGTAAAACCACTTTTGCCAACATAATGTACCGTTATGCAATAGAAATGAAAACTTTAAAAAAAAATGCCCCTTTTATCATTTTCAACTGTTCCGATTATGCTGAAAATACACAATTACTATTATCTCATTTATTTGGTCACACTAAAGGCGCATTTACCGGTGCCTTTAAAGAGACTACCGGTCTCGTAGGACAGGCTGACGGAGGAATTCTATTTCTCGATGAAATACATCGGCTACCGCCTGAAGGACAGGAAATGCTATTTTCCCTTATAGATCATGGAAAATATCGTAAATTAGGTGAAAGTGAAAATTTTCATAAAGCCAACATCCTAATTTTAGCCGCCACAACAGAAAATCCGCAATCCGCCATATTAAAAACCTTTTTTCGCCGTATTCCCATTTTAATTACCCTGCCTATGCTCAGTGAAAGACCGCTAAAAGTACGTATGAAATTTATAAACCATTTTTTCCAAACAGAAGCAAAGATAATAAAAAAACCTTTAATCGTCTCTAAAGAAGTTATAAAAGTATTGCTTACATATAAGTGCAGCGGTAATATCGGACAGCTGCATAACGATATACAAGTACTTTGTGCTAATGCCTTTATTGAGAACGTTCTATCTGTAAATCCCAATAATACACCAGGTATAACAATCAAGCTTTCTCAATTAACCGATAATTTAAAAAATGAATTTTTTCAATCAACCTCTCATCGCCAGGGATTATATAAAACTTTTAATTTTAATGATATAACCTCCATTACTTTCGATGGTACTAATGACCAGTTAAGTGACTTATTAATAAAGGATGATTATGCCGTAAATGCTGCTTTTTATGAAGATATATTAAAAACTGCCCAATCATTTTATAAAGATGGTATTGCCATTGAGACAATAAAAGAAAAAATTCATTCCAAGCTTCATCGTCAAAAAAATAATATCAACGATAACAAAAAAGTAAAAATTGATAAAGAAATATTAAATAAAATTGTCAATACTGATATTATTCACCTGATAAAAAATCACCTGTCAAAGACAAAAGACTATTTTGATGCCAATGACAATAAAATGATCTACAGTCTGGCCCTGCATCTGGAAATGCTTAAAGATCGTCTGGAAAACGGCCAATCTGCCACAGGCATTAATGTTAAGGATATATCAGCCAAATACCCTAATGAATATGTATTATCCAAAAATATATGTTCCGATGCCGCAAAATTATTTGCCATGGCAATTCCTCCGGAAGAAATTGCTATCATTGCTTCTTTCTTCCACACCATAAAACAAAATAAATCCTCCTTCATCCCTATAATAGTTGTATGTCATGGACGCAGTACTGCCAGCAGTATGGTAGAGGTTGTAAAAGCTCTAATGGGCAATCCTGAAATTTATGCCATAGATATGCCGCTTGACGCAAAAATAGACACTACCCTGACACTTGCCATTGATCTATCCAAAAGAATCAACACCCCCCGTGGTATCCTCATGCTTGTAGATATGGGTTCATTAGTTGATTTTGGTGATATGATAAATGCTAAATTTCCGGCAACGATAAAAACTATCAATAACATATCAACGCCATTACTATTAGAAGCCGCCCGCCGCTGCATGATGCCCGACATTACTTTGAATGACATTGCACGGTTATTAAATAACCAATTCATATACACGTCACAACTGCAAACGGTATCCAGCATTTCCAATTCATTTTCTTGGGCAGAAGGTGTAGATTCCCAACTATTTAATAAGATAATAACCTCTCTATCAGATATAACCACCTTCATTGACGTAAAAAAAGCGACTGACCTGCTCGGCCAATCGCTGCACGAAATATTAACAAATTACAACCAAACAATCACTGACAACATCTTTGTCAAATTCATTTTCCATTCAATATGCATGCTGGAACGTGTCATTCGTAAAGAAGCATTGCCGTATAAAAATTATAGCACTCTCAAAAAAAGCCATTATGATTTGTTCGACACAATCCAAAAAAGTTTTTCCCCTATAGAAGAAATATATGGTATAGTCATCCCCGTTACTGAACTATCCTATGTAGTGGAAATGTTTCTATTATTTTTACCGCCGACTTTAAAAAAATAGCATCATAATCATTTATCATCCAATAGCTAACTACAATTATCATAAAAAGTTTCCCTAAAGCTTGACAAATTCTTATTAACGAACTAACGTTAGGTAGGAAGAAATGTTTTTAATAAAATATCGGCATTGAAATTTCTCAACAGTGGAAATAATGATGTACGTTTTTTTAAGAGACTATAAAAAAAGTATTGCAGATCAGCATGTAGTCTCAAAGAATCACTTATTGGTTTGTACAGACAAAGCCAAACACTGGTTAATATACTGATTTTAACAAGATGAGTGATATTCTTCAACTCATCACATGCTTTATAGTATATTTTCTCACCAAGATAATTCTAACAAACGAGGGCGCGTCGCAACCTTGTTTTAATTACTATTTGTGCCGTAAGCGACAGCGGCGGAATGCGAGGCTAATATGAAAGTGGTTTTTATCGTTCCGACTGACTCAATACGCCGCACACCACTTTATAGAATCGGCGGCAATATTTATGGTTATTCCAATATCATTACCGGTCCATTAATATTAGGCCATATTCTAAAAAACGCCGGCCATTGCGTCGACGTATATGAAGAACTAAATGATAATATCGATTTTTCCCAATGCAATAATGCTGATGTCATCGGTATTTACACAATGACTTCCTGTGCACCGCGCGCCTATCAAATAGCTGATGCACTTCGTGCACGTAGTAAGCGTGTCATTATCGGTGGAATGCATGCCAGTGCTGTTCCTGAAGAAGCAATAAAGCATGCCGATCAAGTCATTGTCGGTGAAGCAGAAAGTGTCATCAAAGATGTCGTTGAAAAAAATATTGACAGCAAGATAATTCATGCACCAATAATTAATGACTTAGATAAAATTCCCTTTCCTGATTACTCACTACTACGGAGTTCGCATTGCAACGCTGCAAATGTGATAACAACGCGTGGTTGTCCATTTTGCTGCAGTTTCTGTACAACTTCGCGAATGTTTCACCCTTATCGTGAACGCAGTGTCGAAAATGTCATTGAAGAATTACGTTATTATAAGTCATTAGGATTCAAATATATGAACTTCGAAGATGACAATTTTACCGCCAATAAAAATCGTACTAAGGAACTACTACGCCGCATGATTAAAGAAAACCTCATTTTCAAAGAAACTTTTTTCTTTGGCCGCACAGATCTGGCAGAAGATGATGAGCTTTTACAGTTATTACAGCAAGCCCACCTAAATCGTGTATTAGTAGGAATTGAATCATTAAACCAAAAATCCCTGAATTCTATACATAAAAAACAAAAAATTGTCGATATTGAAAAATGTGCTAATAAACTAGCAAAATATAAAATCAGATTAATTGCCAGCTTAGTTTTGGGTCTGGACAATGACAATATCAGTGACATACGCCGTGGTGTCGATTTTTGCCGTCATATCCACGCCTATCAATTACAACCAGCCATTTTAACACCATTTCCGGGAACTCCTGTTTATCGGCAGTTTGACCAGGAAAATCGTCTTATAACAAATAACTGGCGCTATTTCGACATGATGAATGTTACATTTGAACCTCATAATATGTCCGCTTGGAAATTACAAAAAGAATTTCTCCGTGCTGTGCGGAAGTTCTATGATTTCACTTCATCATTTAAAATCATGAAAATTTTTGGTATCAATTCCGGCCTTAGACGCCTGGGTTTATGGTTAATAAGCAGATTTGGCATTATTATTGCTTATTGTTATCTGGCAGTCTCACAACACAGTCACTATAAAAAGCTGAAACATTTTTCTGCCAATAAAAATCTTCAGCAATAAAATAACTTCAATAAATTTTGTTTAAAAATATCCATACAAAACGGAGGACAACATGTCAGCACAAGATATTAGTACAGCGGCATTGCTATTATTTGCCGAAAAAGGTTATGATGCCACAACCATAGCGGATATTGCGAAAAAAGCCGGTATAAAAAAGCCATCAATTTATGCCCATTATTCCAGTAAGATGGAAATTTTGCTTACCGTACTGCAAACAGTTAAAAACAACTATTTAGCATTTTTGGAAAAGAACCTTACCAAAACATCTGCTATCCCACCCGATGACAGATTGCGACATATTTTTTTTTCTATCAGCGGTTATTTCCTGCAGCATCGCAACGAATTATATTTTTGGATGAGAGTCTGGATGTTTCCTCCGGTTGATTGCACACATGATGTATTGCTATCAATACAGGAAACCAATAAGCAATTAGCTGAAACAATTGCTACCATTTTCCAACAAGGCATCAATAATAAAATTTTTATTGATGAGGCTGCTTTAGAGTTAGCGCACGCCTATTTATGTATGTTAGATGGTTATCTGGTGCGTGTAATATGCCACCCAAAATTTGATTATGACAAAACCTTATCCATAATATGGAACGCTTTTTTATTAAAATCTTTAAAGTTGCCAGATGCATCTATCGATCAACCTAATTAACTTTCAAATTTTCTATCAACTCATCTGTACTATAAATATCATTTGCTATATTCATCCCTTTTAGACGCAGCCTATGCGCTATCTGCGCTGCCAATGGCATTTCCAGTCCCAATCTTTTCACTTTTGCAGCATCACTAAACACCTGCCTGGGACTACCGTCAACAGCAATTTTCCCCATATGCATTACAATTATTCGGTCAGCCATTATCGCTTCATTCATGAAATGAGTGATAAGTATTATTGTTATCCCATACTTTTTATGAATTTCCCGCACCGCTTTTAAGACAGCTTCTCTTCCCGATGGATCAAGCATTGCCGTTGGCTCGTCCAGTACCAGATAATCTGTACGCATCGCTAATACTCCTGCTATTGCTATCAGTTGTTTTTGTCCACCCGATAAAAGATGCGGGGCGAATTTGCGTTTTTTTTCCATTCCCACCGCTCGTAGACTTTCTGCCACACGTTTTTTTATTTCTTGCGGGACTATTCCCAAATTTTCCGGCCCAAAAGCTACATCATCTTCAACAATTGCCGCAATTATCTGATTATCTGGATTTTGAAACACCATTCCTACTTTTTGCCGTACCTGCCAAATAGTTGCTTCATTTCTGGTATCCATCCCATCAACAATGCAGCTGCCACCCGTCGGTAACAATAGTCCATTTAACTGACGTGCCAATGTAGATTTTCCTGAACCATTTACTCCCACTATGGCAATGAATTCCCCCTTATTTATAGTAAGATTAATATTCTCTAAGGCATTTTTCTCATTATCTAATTGTCTATATTTAT
Source organism: Pectinatus frisingensis (assembly GCF_015732285.1). GTDB lineage: Bacteria > Bacillota > Negativicutes > Selenomonadales > Selenomonadaceae > Pectinatus > Pectinatus frisingensis. Next base: position 105,573 of record NZ_WIQU01000054.1, on the reverse strand, counting down.
ATGTAAGATTTTTTATTTCAATTTTACCCATTTATATCTTCCAATCATCTTTTAAAATATCCCTTTCTATCATAAATGTTTTTATATCATTGTCAATAGTTTTATCTTTACATTTATGACTTATTACAACACTATAAACACATTATCAACAATAATTATTATTTATTTTTATGCCTTAACTGTTTTCACAATTTTACATCATTATTGACATTTGTCGTGTTATGTGCCACAATATTGGCATGTAGTGCATTATATTTAGTCCAGCAGCATAAATAAATATAATACTCATACTAATTCAAGGAACAGGTGTCAGTGACTTAATAGAGAATCCGGTGAAAATCCGGAGCTGTCCCGCAGCTGTCATGCAGAGTAAATTGCAATATGCCATTGAGATAATAATCTTGAGAAGGAGCAATAAACGATGAAGCTTAGCCAGAAGAACTGCCTGTTGACATCACCATGCCGCAAATTTATTCATACGGCAAACCTACGAGTGATAGGGAGGAGAATTTTCCATGATAAACAAAGGTAAAATTGTGATTATCGGTGCCAGTAATGTTGGTTCGGCAATATTAGGCAAAATAACCGATTTTCAGTTGGCGTCTGAAATAGTCTTAATAGACATAAACGCCGACAAAGCAAAGGGTGAGGCTCTTGATGCCAGTCATGCTACTTCGTGCATATACAGTACGAACATAAATGTACATACCGGTACATATAAAGATTGCCACGATGCCGGTATAATAATTATTACTGCCGGTCCCAGTATCAGGCCGGGTGAAAAACCAGATCGACTAATATTGGCAAGGACCAACACCAAGATAATGAACAGTATTATGAGCGAGATAGTCAAGTATACCAAAGATGCTATGATAATTGCAATAACTAATCCACTTGATGTAGCAACGTATTATATTTCTACTCATTTTGATTATCCACGGGAAAAAATTGTGGGCACCGGTACAATGCTTGAAACTTTCCGTTTTCGCCGCATTTTAGCTGATCATTACCATGTTGACCCGAAAAATATCCACGGATATATATTAGGAGAACATGGCAATTCTGCTTTCACAGCATGGAGTACTGTCAATATTGCCGGCATGCCGCTTGAGCATCTTGATGATTGTTTTAATTTCTCACAAAAAATAAATCGTCAGTCCATTGAAGATGCCGTTGTTCAAGTCGCTTACGATATAATAAATTTAAAGGGCTGGACTAATACAGGTATCGCCATGGTTGCCTGTCGATTCATAAAATCAATTTTATATGATGAACATACTATCCTGCCAATGTCCGCTGTTCTTGAAGGTGAATATGGTATACGCGGTGTGGCCTTAAGCATACCTCGCATGGTTTGTGCCGAGGGTATTGTAAAATCTTTCGAAGTTAAGCTTTCTTCCAAAGAAACAAATCAATTATTGGAATCAGCTGAAAGTGTAAGAAACGCACTCTCCAATATTTAATCATAAAATAATTAAATTTTTTATATATGCCCATTTTCTTCTTATACTTTCATAAGGGGGGAATGGGCATATATTTTTGCCCAATAATAATTTTCTGCCATTAAAAAGCAAGAAAAAAATAAGTATTGTTTATATCTTAGTATAGTAGTATAATATGCTTAATGAAATATGTATTATTAATTACATCGGACTCTTAAGTTCTATATTAACATCTACATTTCTATAAAAAAACAGGGAGTGTTCTTTACTATGAGCGATAAATTACTTGAGGTCAAAAATTATTCCATTGCATCAACAGACGATATTTCTATACTGCATAATTTAAACCTCACTATAAATAAGGGAGAAACGCATATATTAATGGGACCCAACGGTGCCGGCAAATCGACTTTTGGCTCTTCTCTGCTCGCCAATCCAGCTTATAAAACTACCAGCGGCAGTATACTTTTTGAAAATGAAGATATCACTGACTTGCCGACCGACAAAAGGGCAAAAAAAGGTATTTTCCTATCCTTTCAATCACCCGTTGAAGTTCCTGGTATTTCTCTGTATAGTTTTCTACGTGCTGCTTCCAAAAATACGGCAAATCCTCTCAAGGGTAAATTATTCCGGCAAAAACTCAATGATACTCTAAAAAATCTCGATCTAAAACATGAATATCTTGAACGTGATCTCAACGTTGGTTTTTCCGGCGGTGAACGCAAAAAAGTAGAAATGCTCCAGCTGTTGATGCTTTCACCAAAACTTGCCATTATGGATGAAACTGATTCCGGTCTTGATGTTGATGCCGTTAATATCATGCTCAGGGGAATTACTGAATTTCAACAAGATAACGAAAAAGGGTTATTAATAATTTCCCATAATATGCATATACTGGACAAATTGAAAATAGATAAGGTCCACATATTGGTAAAAGGTCATATTGTCGCTGAAGGTGGCAGTGAACTCATTGATGAAATAAATAAAACCGGATTTGTTCGTTTTGAAACTCAGGAAGGTGGTAACAATGTCTGATACAACAAAGAAAAAAACCATGGTTGCAGACGTCGACCGCAATCTATATGATTTTAAAAAAGCCGAAAAAGATGTTGAAAAGCTTGCTAGCGGACTGACTGAAGATATTGTTCGCCAAATAAGTGCTAAAAAACACGAACCGAATTGGATGCTTGAACACCGCCTAAAGTCATTAAAAATTTATAATGAACTAAAAGTTCCCAATTGGGGACCCGATATAACAGATCTTGATATAGACAACATTGTTACTTATGTACGGTCAAAAACAAAAATGGCTGCCAAGTGGGATGAAGTCCCGGCAGACATCAAAGACACTTTCGAACGTCTCGGCATACCAGAAGCTGAGCGCACGTCGCTTGCCGGTGTAGGAGCGCAATACGATTCTGAACTTGTTTATCACAACATTCAAGATTCTGTTGCTAAAAAAGGTGTTATTTACAGCGGTATTGAAGAAGCGCTAGCCGGCCCATATGCTGAAATGATAAAACAACATTTTATGAAACTAGTACCTCCTTCCGATCACAAATTTGCCGCTCTGCATGGTGCGGTGTGGTCTGGTGGATCCTTTGTCTATGTTCCGCCCTATACCACCGTTGATATACCCTTGCAGTCATATTTCCGTCTTAACTCACCGGGAGCCGGTCAATTTGAACATACCCTAATAATCGTTGACAAAGGTGCTTATCTACATTTTATTGAAGGCTGTTCAGCTCCCAAATATAATGTGGCTAACCTCCACGCCGGTTGTGTCGAATTATTTGTCGGTGAGAATGCTCATCTGCGTTATTCAACGATTGAAAACTGGTCTAAAAATATGTATAATCTTAACACTAAACGCGCTAAAGTCGAAAGGAACGGTAGTATGGAATGGATTTCCGGTTCTTTTGGCTCACACGTTTCCTATCTATATCCGATGACGATTTTAAATGGTGAATATTCCAAATCAGAGTTTACCGGTATTACTTTTGCCGGTGAAGGACAAAATCTTGACACCGGTACAAAAATTCTGCACAATGCTCCGCATACCTCGTCTGTCGTCAATACCAAATCACTTTCCAAATCCGGTGGTATTGGTACCTTCAGAAGTGCTGTCACTATGACGGAAAAAGCCCATAAAAGTAAATCCAGCGTATCCTGTCAATCACTGATGCTTGATGATAAATCACGTTCTGATACCATTCCATTGATGGATGTGCGCTGCGATGATGTCAACGTCGGCCACGAAGCATCTATTGGCCGTATTGATGATGAAGCTGTATTTTATCTGATGAGCCGCGGTATCAATGAAAACGAAGCAAAAACACTAATTGTTAACGGTTTTGCCAATCCCATATCCAAAGAACTGCCACTTGAGTATGCTGTTGAAATGAATAATCTTATACGTCTTGAAATGGAAGGAGGTATCGGCTGATGGACACAATACTAAATGGCAATAATATTCCCGTGCTCACATGGAATCATTTTAATGTAAATTATAAACAAATTCAACTTTATAATAGACCTGATGACAAAAATAATCCCGTCATCACCGGTGATTCAACCGGTATGCATATTAAGAACAAAACCAGTCTTGACAATTTTCTTATTTCCGGTAATGATGCAAAAACTGCTTCATATATTATCGCCAATGCCTCTATAACTAAAACCATTACTGTAAATAAGGATAATTCCGTAGAGACACCACTTATCTTTGATATGACACTAAAGGACAATGATAAGTTAACTGCTCTTTTTGATATCATCCTTGAAGAAAATTCTCATGCCAATATAATAGTCTCTATATCATCATCAGCTAACGCAGCCGGTCAATACACTGATCTCATCAGAATACATGCTAAAAAGAATTCTTCTCTAACCTTCACATGTCTGCAATTATTAGGCGAAAATTTTCTTGCCTTCAACAATGCCATTGCTTATGTGGAAAACGACGCCAAGGTAACTATTCATCATATGCCCTTAGGCGGTAAAACTGCTTTAGCTTCTGCTTTAACTGATTTACACGGCTACAAGGCTGCTTCCGAAATATATGCTGATTATATTGGACATAGCCGGCAGGATATCGATCTTAACTATGTCACTCGTCATTATGGCAAAAAAGGCTTATCCGAAATAAAAATGACTGGCCTTTTACTCAACGACAGTAAGAAGACAGCTCGGGGTACACTTGATTTTCACCATGGTTGTAAAGGTTCTTCAGGTAATGAAAGTGAAAATGTACTTCTTTTAAGTAAAACTGCCAAAAACAAAAGTGTTCCCTTGATGCTCTGCGATGAAGACGATGTTGTTGGCAACCACGGTGCAGCTATCGGCGCCCTTGATGAAGAACACCTCTTTTATTTACAGTCGCGCGGTATTGATGAAACATCTGCTCGGCAAATCTTTCTTGATTCGGCTATTGCCCGTTTGAAAAATCTGCTGCCGCAAAATTTAGCCGCAAAAATAGATACTTATGATAAGGAAGTGCTCTGCAATGAATCGTTATAAAAACTACTTTCCAATAATGCGCCGTAATAGCACTTTAGCATATCTTGACAATGCTGCCACCACACAAAAACCTGATATGGTAATAGATGCTGTAGCCGATTATTATCGCCGCGAAAATGCCAACCCCCTGCGCGGTCTCTATGAATTATCACAAAAAGCCACTGACGCCTATGAAAATGCCCGCAAAAAAATTGCCGAATTCATCGGTGCAGCTAAGGCGCAGGAAATTATTTATACACGAAATGCTTCTGAATCACTTAATCTTATCGCATTTAGCCTATCCGAACTTTTATTACAGCCAGATGATGAAATTCTCATATCAATAATGGAACACCATAGCAACATGATTCCCTGGCAACAAGCTGCCAAACGCCATAAAGCTAAATTGATTTATTTATACCCTAACGAGGATGGAATTATAACAACAGCTGAACTAAAAAATAAAATATCTGACAAAACCAAAATCCTTTCCCTGACTCAGATATCAAACGTCTTAGGCAGTGAACAAAATTTAAAAGAATTGATACCGATTGCCCATGCACACAACATCGTTGTATCCATCGACGGTGCCCAGGCCATTCCCCATGAAAAAATTGACGTTTCTTCTCTTGACTGTGATTTCTACTCTTTTTCCGGCCATAAAATGTATGCCCCTATGGGGATCGGCATATTATATGGTAAGGAAAAATATCTGGAAGCGATGCCGCCTTTTCTGACTGGTGGTGAAATGATCGACTATGTCGATGAACAAACGGCCACTTTCGCCGAGTTGCCCTATAAATTCGAAGCTGGAACCCAAAATGTTGGTGGTGCCGTGGGGCTGGCTGCAGCTATTGATTTTATTGAATCTATTGGTTACAATAAAATCATCGAGCGAGAAACTGAGCTTAGTCATCTTGCCGGTGAAGAGCTCAGTAAACTGCCTTATATAACAATATATGGCAGCAACAATTTTTCAGCCCATCATGGCGTAATAGCTTTTAACATTGAAAATATCCACCCACACGACGTTGCTTCCCTAATGGATTCCGGGAATGTTGCAATTCGTGGCGGACATCATTGTGCCCAACCGCTTATGCGTTTTTTAAAGTGCAACTTCTGCTGTCGGGCCAGCATTGCCTTTTATAATGACAAGGCCGATATAAAACAACTTATCGAGCAAGTAAAATACATAAGGAGTTATTTTCATGGCGTTAAATAATATTTATAATGATATTCTCATGGAACATAATATGCATCCGGATCATAAACACAAATTATTACAAGCCAGCGATCACAAAACAGCAATAAACCCTAAATGTGAAGCTGATGAAATTCTGGTAAAAAAAGGCTTAAATCCCAGTTGTGGTGATGAAATTGTTTTAGAAATAAATGTGGTAAACGATATCATCAAAGATGCCGCTTTCAATGGACAGGGTTGTGCTATATCACAGGCTTCAACCGACATAATGGCTGATCTCATCATTGGTAAGAGCATCGATGAAGCAATAAAACTTACCGACTTATTTATTGATATGATTCGCGGTGAGGAAACTGATCCGAAAAAACTTGAAGAATTAGACGAAGCAATGGCTTTAAAAGATGTTTCCCATATGCCGGCTCGTGTTAAATGTGCTGTTTTAGCATGGCACACGTTAAATGAAATGTTAAAAGAAAAAAAACAAAAATAATTTAATTATTTACAATAGCTATTTATATAATATTTTTAAAACATTTATCATGGTAATTTAATATGCCATAATAAATGTTTTTTTATTTGCAAAAAAATAAGAACCGCCCAAAGACAGTTCTTATAAAGACACTTCTCATTATCACCAGGCATCACCCAAGTAATGAGAATTTTATTATTTTACTAATTCAAGGATTACCATCGGAGCGGCATCACCGCGACGAGGACCAAGTTTAAGAATACGAGTATAGCCACCCTGACGTTCATTATACGAAGGTGCTATTTCATCAAATAATTTTTTGATTACTGATTCATCTAATAAATCAGCAGCAATCTGACGGCGTGCATGCAAGTCGCCCTGTTTTGCCAAAGTAATCATTTTCTCAGCTAACCCGCTTATTTCTTTTGCTTTAGCTTCTGTTGTTTCTATGCGTTCGTGTTTAAATAATGACGTCAGTACGGTGCGAAAAAGCGCACGACGTGCACTGCTGTCACGACCTAACTTTCTCAATTTTTTCCCTCCTATTCTTCATTATGTGCAAGTGAAAGGCCTAATTCTTTCAGCTTATTTCTCACTTCATCAAGTGATTTGCGACCCAAATTTCTGACTTTCATCATATCATCATCTGACTTTTGCACAAGATCAGCAACCGTATTGATTTCCGCCCGCTTCAAACAATTAAACGATCTGACTGATAAATCAAGATCCTCTATAGTCATTTCCATTACCTTGTTTGCATCATCTTCTTCATTTTCCATGAAGGTGCTTTCTGATTCATTTTCTTCCTCTGAACAGCCCGCCATACTTTGGAAAAGTTTGAAATGGGCAATTAGTATACTAGCAGATTTGCTGATTGCTTCTTCCGGGCGTAATGAACCATTAGTCCACACTTCCAAAGTCAGCTTATCATAATCTGTAACATTACCCACACGAGTATCTGACACAGTGTAGTTCACCCGCTGAATAGGAGAAAAAATTGAATCGATAGGAATAACACCGATAGGCTGATCAGGTTTTTTATTCTTATCTGCCGGAACATATCCACGGCCGCGTTCAACAGTCATTTCCATCTTAAGTGAGCCACTTTCATCAATAGTTGCTATATGCAGATCGGGATTTAATACTTCAATATCAGCGTCAGCCTTGATATCAGCACCAGTTACTTCTTTTTCGCCAGTAACATCTATACTTATTGTGTGTGGATCATCGTTATGCATTTTAAAGCATAATGATTTTAAATTTAAGATAATATTAGTAACATCATCCCGCACACCCGGTATTGTGGAAAATTCATGAAGCACACCATCAATCTTTATCGATGTAATAGCCGCTCCCATCAACGATGACAACAAAATCCGCCGCAGCGAATTTCCTAGTGTTGTACCATAACCACGTTCAAGCGGTTCACAAATGAATTTGCCATATTTTTGATCTTCACTTAATTCCACAATTTCTATTTTAGGCTTTTCGATCTCGATCATCTAAGGTTCCCCTCCTTTGTTCTATGCCTATAAATTGCCACACTATGACCACTACGACATATTATCTGGAGTACAATTCGACGATAGCCTGTTCGTCTACTGGAACATCGATTTCATCACGATTTGGGAATCTGGTAACAGTACCACCTAATTCACCGGCACTAAGCCAAGCCGGAACACTCAGTTTATTGCCGGATTCAGCAATTGCCTTGAACAATTCACTGGAACGGCTCTTTTCCCTGATCCCCACGACATCATTTGCTTTAACAAGTGCTGACGGAATATCAACACACTTGCCATTAACAACAATATGACCATGCGTTACCATTTGCCGAGCCTGACGCCGGGTATTCGCAATACCTAACCGAAACACCACGTTGTCAAGTCTTCTTTCCAGTAAAAGCAAAAGGTTTTCACCGGTAACACCCTGCATTTTTTTAGCTTTATCATAATAAAGACGAAATTGCTTTTCCAATACGCCATATATAAATTTTGCTTTTTGTTTTTCTCTCAGCTGCGTACCGTATTCACTTATTTTACGACCAGTGCGACGCGGCTGGCGTTTAGATTTCTTACCCAGACCAACTACAGCAGCTTCAATTCCCAATGAACGGCATCTTTTCAATGACGGTGCTCTATCAATTGCCATTTATCTATTCTTCCCTCCTATTATACTCTTCTGCGTTTTGGTGGACGACAGCCGTTATGTGGAATTGGCGTAACGTCCTTAATCATATTAACTTCAAGTCCCGTAGCCTGAAGTGACCGAATAGCCGCTTCACGACCTGCTCCCGGTCCTTTTACATAAACTTCTACTTGTTTTAGTCCATGTTCCATAGCAGCCTTAGCTGCTACTTCTGCCGCCATCTGAGCCGCAAACGGTGTGCTTTTACGGGAACCTCTGAAGCCAAGTCCACCGGCACTTGCCCAAGAAAGTGCATTACCGTTTTTATCAGTAATCGTAACAATTGTATTATTGAATGTTGAACGAATATGTGCTACGCCAAATTCAATATTTTTACGTTCTCTTTTTTTGGGACGAGATTTACTTACTGGCAAATTCTACCCCTCCTTATAATACTTCTTTCTTCTTGCCCATAATAGTCTTTTTCGGACCTTTTCTTGTACGTGCATTGTTTTTTGTATTCTGTCCACGGACAGGAAGTCCAAAACGATGCCGTCTGCCGCGATAACAGCCAATTTCTACCAAGCGTTTAATGTTAAGTGATACTTCACGACGAAGATCCCCTTCAACACTATAATTTTTTTCAATTGCCTCACGCAGCTTAGCAACTTCATCTTCTGTTAAATCACGAGACCGAGTATCAGGATTAATACCTGTCATCGCCAAGATGTCACGTGAAGATTTTGGACCAATACCAAAAATATATGTTAAAGCGACTTCCATCCGTTTATCACGTGGTAAATCTACACCGGCAATACGTGCCATATGTTAACACACCTCCTATTATCCTTGTTTTTGTTTATGTTTAGGGTTTTCGCAAATGACCATTACCCGGCCTTTACGTTTAATTATTTTACATTTTTCGCAAATACGTTTTACTGATGGACGTACTTTCATTGCAATTACTCCTTTCAGCAATATTCCTCTAATCTTCCCCAATGAGTATTACTTAAATCGATAAGTGATACGGCCTCGGGTAAGATCATATGGCGTAAGCTCAATCGTAACCTTATCCCCCGGCAGTATTCGGATAAAATTCATACGAATCTTGCCGGATACGTGAGCTAAAACGACATGGCCGTTTTCCAGTTCTACCTGAAACATTGCATTTGGTAATGCTTCAAGCACTCTACCTTCAACTTCAATTACATCTTGTTTAGACATGAAACTGCTCCTTTTCGAATAAAGATTGGGCCAACTGAGTTTTCAGGCAACCTTTTCCCAGGGAACCATATCTGCCCAACATTATTGTAATGAATTGTCTCAATAGCGTCCTTATTAAACTACTATCCGACATAAACTTATTATCATCCATGGAGTACAGTCACGACATCACTATACACCTTGTCCATTGGCTGGCTGCCATTGATTTCTTTATATAAACCGGCTTTTTTATAATATTCAATAAGCGGTTTTGTTTGTCCATCATAAACAGCCAGACGATTTTTCATGGTTGCTTCACTATCATCAGCACGCTGATAAAGCTCTCCACCACAAATATCGCAAACACCTGCTTTACCAGGTGCTTTAAATTTTACATGGTATGTTGCCCCACACTTTTTACAAATGCGACGTCCCACAGCTCTTTCAATGAGTTCTTGTGCCGGGACATTTATATTAAGTGCACAAGTAAGTTTTAAACCCAATTCAGCGACGATGTTTTCCAGCGCCTCTGCCTGCTCAACTGTACGAGGAAATCCATCAAGGATAAAACCTTTTTTACAGTCTGCTTCAGCAAGTCTTTCCCGAACAATACCAATAGTAACATCATCTGGTACCAATTTCCCCTGGTCCATGCAGACTTTTGCCCTTTTACCAAGCTCTGTCTGATTTTTGACTGCTGCTCTGAACATGTCCCCAGTAGAAATATGCGGTATATGAAATTGTTCAACTAATTTTGCTGCCTGCGTGCCTTTACCCGCACCAGGAGGCCCCATTAATAAAATATGCATATTTTCCTCCTTATTTCATAAAGCCTTCATAATGGCGCATAACCACCATAGATTCAATCTGTTTCATTGTATCTAAAGCAACCCCCACTACGATAAGCAATGCCGTGCCACCAAAATATACGCCCTGAATATGTGTGAAATTAGCAATAAGCATAGGAAATATTGCTATCAATGCCAAAAAGAATGCGCCTGCAAGCGTGATTCTCGTCATTATTTTATCCAGATAATCTGCCGTATCCGTACCAGGTCTTATTCCTGGAACAAATCCACCGTATTTCTTAAGATTATCAGCTAAATCGGGTATTTTTAGTGTAACAGCTGTATAAAAATAAGTAAAGAAAATTATTAGCAAGGTATATGTTATTGTATGGGTAACTGTTCCCCATTGAAAATAAGATGCAATGGTTTTTACCCACCCAATATTTACAAATTGTCCGATAGTTGCCGGAAACATCAATAATGATGATGCAAAGATAATAGGAATAACCCCTGCCTGATTAACCTTAAGAGGTATGTGCGAAGAACGTCCGCCATAAGTCTTATTTCCAACAACCCGTTTGGTATAAGATATCGGTACCCGGCGTTGTCCTTGTTGAATGGCTATAACAAACACGACCATCGCCAAAGCTATAATCAAAAATAAAAATAAATTGAAATAATTTATCGTACCTGCCTGTAAATATTTATACATTGTTCCCAATGACCGTGGCAGTGCTGCCACTATACCGGCAAAAATAATCAATGAAATCCCATTTCCTATACCATTGGCCGTTATCTGTTCACCAACCCACATTAAAAAGACAGTTCCTGCTGTTAATGTGATTGCGATAATTAATATGGACATCGGATTAGGATTTATTATAGCAGCTTTTAATCCTATAGACATACCAATTGCCTGTAAAAACGCAAGGGCAACCGTTAAATAACGGGTGACCTTATTCGTTTTTTTATAGCCTTCCTCTCCTTCTTTAGACCATTCTTCTAAAGTAGGAATAACCACAGCTAAAAGCTGCATTATAATGGAAGCATTGATATATGGTGTTATACTCATAGCAAATACGGAAAATTTACTAAGTGCACCACCGGAAAATAAATCCAACAATCCAAATAAATTACCACTGTTAAAAAGATGTTCGAGTGCATCCGGGTTAACCCCCGGAACAGGAATATGCGTCCCCAACCTGAACACTGCAAACATTATTAAGGTGAAGATGATTTTTTGCCTTAATTCAGGAATTTTAAAAATGTTCCCAAGGGCTGAAATCAACTCAGATCACCTCAATTTGGCCGCCTGCTGCTTTGATCTTTTCTTCAGCAGATTTTGTAAACCCCTGTGCTCTTACAGTAAGTTTTTTTGTTATTTCACCATTACCAAGGATACGGACACCCTCGCATACATTTTTCAGTATGCCGGATTCAACTAAAGTAACAGCATCAACTACACTGCCGTCTTCAAAACGTTCTAACATACAAACGTTGACTTCTGCATATTCTTTACCAAAAATATTTTTGAAGCCACGTTTTGGCAGCCTGCGATATAGCGGCATCTGTCCACCTTCAAAACCAGTACGGACACCACCACCAGCACGGGAGTTCTGGCCTTTATGACCGCGTCCTGAGGTTTTTCCCCAACCGGAACCAAGACCGCGTCCAACGCGAATACGTGTTTTCTTTGAACCTGGAGCCGGAGCCAATTCATGTAAATTCATAGCCACATGGCACCCCCTTTTATTATAAATTAATTTCTTCGACTTTTACGAGATGTTCTACTTTATGAATCATACCGCGAATAGCCGGATTATCATCTTTTTCTACCACGGAATTAATTTTCCTTAAACCTAATGCTTTAACGGTCGCGCGCTGATCCTGCGGATGACCGATAAGGCTGCGGGTAAGAGTAACTTTCAGTTTTGCCATTGAAATAACCTCCTTAACCCAAAAGTTCCTGAACAGTCTTGCCGCGCAATTGGGCAACTGTTTCTGCTTTTTTTAATTGACCCAACCCACCAATAGTAGCACGTACCATATTATTAGGATTTGATGAACCCAGTGATTTTGTCAAGATATCGCCAATTCCACACAATTCCAATACAGCACGGGCAGGGCCACCGGCAATAACACCAGTACCTTTTGCCGCCGGCTTTAAAAGAACTTTACCGGCACCAAAAATACCCGTAATCTGATGCGGTATAGTTTTTTCAACTAATGAAACTTCAATAAGATTCTTTTTCGCATCTTCAATGCCTTTTCTGATTGCTTCCGGTACTTCACTGGCTTTACCAAGACCCGCACCAACATGTCCATTTTTATCGCCGACGACAACCAAAGCACTAAAAGAAAAACGACGACCGCCTTTTACAACTTTGGCAACGCGATTTATATATACAACTTTTTCCTGCAATTCAAGCGCATTAGCATCTATTTTGGCCATTAATTAACCTCCTGTTCTGTAATTAGAATTTAAGTCCTGCTTCACGGGCTGCATCTGCTAAAGCAGCGACACGGCCATGATATATATATCCACTGCGATCAAATACAACTTCTGTAATACCCTTAGCTGTCGCAGCCTTTGCTACTGCAGTACCAACAGCCTTAGCTGCCTCAACGTTACCGCCGTAGTTTTCAAATCCCTTATCCTTCGAACTGGCTGCCGCCAATGTAACCCCATTCACATCATCGATTACCTGTGCATAAACATTGCTGAGACTGCGAAATACGTTTAAGCGAGGTCTTTCCGGTGTACCGGATATACGATTGCGTACACGCAGATGACGTTTTTGACGAGCTTTATTCTTATCCTGTCTTTTAAACACGTCAATTGCTCCTTTCCCTTAAAAAAATCATTTAGCACCCTTGCCGCCGGCTTTACCAACCTTACGACGAATATGTTCATTTTCATATTTAATACCCTTGCCCTTATAAGGTTCAGGTTCTCTATAGCTGCGGATTTTAGCAGCTACATCGCCAACCAGTTCTTTATCAATACCGGATACAACGATTTTATTAGATGCCGGAGCAGTAAGAGTAATTCCTGCCGGTGGTTCAACTACTACAGGATGTGAAAATCCTAATGAAAGATTAAGATTTTTCCCCTGTTGTGTAGCTCTATAACCCACGCCATTAATTTCGAGATTTTTGGAAAATTCTTCAGTAACACCCACAACCATATTATGTATAAGACTGCGTGTGAGACCATGTAATGCTCTATGATTTTTGTCATCTGAAGGACGCTGCACTGTTATAACATTTCCCTCAATGACTACCTTTATATCTTTATGGCACGTACGAGATAATTCGCCTTTCGGACCTTTTACAACTACATGATTATTATCATCTACTGTAACTGTAACACCAGCGGGAATCTCAATAGGTGCTCTTCCTATTCTTGACATTTGTACACCTCCTAGTTCTAAAAATCACCATACGTAAGCTAATACTTCACCGCCGACACCTGTACTGCGAGCCTTTTTATCACTCATTATCCCCTTTGAAGTGGATATTATTGCGATACCAAGACCGCCTAAAACACGCGGCAGTTGATCTTTGTTGACATAAGCGCGAAGCCCGGGACGGGAAATACGTTTTATTCCAGTGATTACCTGTTCACTGTCAGGTCCGTATTTTAATTTAATTGTAATTACACCTTGTTTATTATCCTTGGTAAAAGTGTAATCTTTTATAAATCCTTCTTCTTTTAATACGTCAGCAATAGCTCTTTTGATATTAGAACCAGGAATTTCAACTTTTTCATGTAAAACAGAGTTTGCATTGCGCAAACGTGTAAGCATATCTGCAATCGGATCAGTCATTCCCATAAAATCGATATCCTCCTTTCTTTCTAACTTTACCAGCTGGCTTTTGTTACGCCAGGTATTGCACCCTTATAGCTTTGTTCTCTGAAACAAATACGGCACATATCAAATTTACGCATATAACCGTGCGGACGGCCACAAATTTTACATCTATTATATTGGCGAACTTTATATTTTGGTTCTTTACTCCATTTTTCAATGAGTGCCTTTTTGGCCATTAAAAACTTACCCCCTCTTTTTATGCACTGAACGGCATTCCCAAAAGGCGGAGAAGTTCTTTAGCCTCTTCGTCAGTTTTAGCCGTTGTTACAACAATAATATTCATACCACGGACTTTATCGATTTTATCATATTCGATTTCCGGGAAAATCAATTGTTCTTTCAATCCTACAGAATAATTACCACGACCATCAAAAGCCTTACCACTTACTCCACGAAAATCACGTACACGTGGCAATGCGATATTGACAAATTTATCTAAAAACTGATACATACGGGTACCGCGCATGGTTACTTTACATCCTATTGGCATTCCAGCGCGCAATTTCCATGCAGCCAATGACTTTTTAGCTCTGGTAAGAATCGGTTTCTGCCCTGCAATTACGGTTAAATCTTCAACAGCAGAGTCAAGTGCTTTTGAATTTCCTACAGCTTCACCAACACTCATATTAATGATTATTTTTTCTACTTTAGGCAGCTGCATTGGATTTTTGTAACCAAATTTTTCAGTCAGAGCCGGAACTACTTCTTTTAAATATTTTTCCTGCAATCTATCCACCAATATTGCCTCCTTCCCTTATTATTTTGCCTGGTCTAAAAGTTCGCCGCATTTTTTGCATACACGAACCATCTTTCCATCTACGTCTTTTTTTGCAACACGGGTCGGTTTGGAGCATGCCGGACATACAACCATAACCTTAGCTGCACACAGCGGCGCTTCCTTAGTAATAATTCCACCTTTAGGAGTATTTTGATTAGGTTTTGTATGACGTTTTACTTTATTAATACCTTCAACTACAACCTTATTCTTTTTAGGCAGTGCTTGTAAAACCTTACCTTGCTTGCCCTTATCTTTACCGGATAATACGATTGCCGTATCACCTTTTTTTATCTTTAATTTATACTGTGACAATTCTGCACCTCCTCATTATTAAAGTACTTCTGGAGCCAATGAGATGATTTTCATGAAGTCTTTGTCACGCAATTCTCTGGCTACAGGCCCAAAAATACGAGTTCCTTTCGGGGTTTTATCATCTTTTATAAGAACTGCTGCGTTTTCATCAAAGCGGATATAAGAGCCGTCTTGCCTTCTCAGTCCCTTTTTAGAACGCACGATTACAGCTCTAACGACCTCCCCTTTTTTCACCATACCACCAGGAGACGCAGATTTCACTGCGGCGACAATTATATCACCGATGTTGGCATACTTACGATAGGATCCTCCCATAACACGGATACACATGATTTCTTTAGCTCCAGTGTTATCACCAACATTGAGCATTGTCTGTTGTTGGATCAATTGCTTTACCTCCCTTATTAAAATCCTTAGTATTCAATTATTTCGCCCGTTCAAGAATTTTAACGACTCTCCAGCATTTACTTTTAGATAATGGACGTGTTTCCATAAGAGAAACGGTATCGCCAATGTGAGCATCGTTATTTTCATCATGAGCCTTGAATTTAACCGTCTTTTTTATAAGTTTTTTATAAAGTGCATGTTGTTCAAGGTCTTCAACAGCTACCACAACGGTTTTATCCATTTTATCACTTACAACTTTACCAATTTTGGTCTTGCGTTCATTTCTTTCACTCATAAAAGAGCCTCCTTCCTTCTGCATATCATCATCATTAAGCATTTGCATTTAATTCCTGCTCACGCTGAATCGTTTTAATACGAGCGATTGTCTTTTTGATGCTTTTGATACGCATCGGATTTTCCAGCTGACCGGTAGCCAACTGAAATCTCAGATTAAAAAGCTCTTCTTTAAGTGAAGCAAGTTTCTGGTTAAGTTCACCGTCACTCATATCACGTATATCTTTAACCTTCATTTACTTCACCGCCCTCTTGCTGATCTGCACGTTTTATAAACTTCGTCTTTATTGGCAACTTATGCCCGGCAAGACGCATAGCTTCTCTTGCCGTTTCTTCAGTTACACCGCCCATTTCAAACATGATGCGGCCCGGTTTTACTACTGCTACCCAGTATTCCGGTGAGCCCTTACCACTACCCATACGAGTTTCAGCAGGTTTTGCTGTAACTGGCTTATCCGGGAAAATCTTTATCCAAACCTGTCCACCACGTTTAATGTAACGTGTCATTGCAATACGAGCTGCTTCTATCTGACGATTGGTAATCCATGCTGCTTCTAATGCCTGAAGGCCATATTCGCCATGCGATACCTTATTGCCGCGATGAGCTTTCCCACGCATATTACCACGGAACTGTTTACGGAATTTTGTTCTCTTTGGAATTAACATTAGGCTTCGCTCCCTTCAGCTGCAACCTGTACAGGTTGTTTCTTTTCCGGAAGAATTTCGCCTTTAAATATCCATACTTTTACGCCGATACGACCATATGTTGTATGTGCTTCAGCCGTTCCATAATCAATGTCTGCTCTCAACGTATGAAGTGGGATACTTCCTTCACGATAAGATTCGCGTCTTGCTATTTCAGCACCGCCTAAACGTCCGCCGACTGTAACTTTTATGCCTTTAGCACCCATGCGAATCGTGCGCCCAACAGACTGCTTCATTGCACGGCGAAAAGCGATACGACGTTCCAGCTGTGACGCGATATTCTCAGCAACAAGTGTTGCATCCATATCCGGCTGTTTGATTTCAGCAATATTGATATCAATATGCTTTGTCGTTAACTTTTTCAAACTATTTTTTATCTGTTCAATCCCTGAACCACCACGGCCGATTACCATACCAGGTTTTGCCGTATGAATTGTCAGCTTAAGACGATTTTTGGAACGTTCAGTTTCAATTTTTGATACGCCTGTTTGATAAAGACTTTGTTTTAAGAAAGCACGAATTTTAATGTCTTCACATAAATTTGCTCCATAATCTTTATCAGCATACCATTTTGCATCCCAGGTTTTTACGATACCGATACGCATTCCATTAGGATTAACTTTCTGACCCAAAGTAATTGCCTCCTTTTTACTTTTCTTTAACTACTACTGTAACATGTGATGTGCGTTTCAAAATTTTGAACGCCTGTCCGCGGGAACGCGGATGAATGCGTTTTAACGTAGGACCTTGATCAACATATGCTTCTGCTATATAAAGAGCATCAACATTCATGTCAAAATTATTTTCAGCATTTGCTACTGCCGATTTCAAGACTTTATTTACCACATCAGCGCCTGCTTTAGGCGTAAATTTTAAAATTGCAAAAGCTTCCGCCACATTCTTGCCGCGAATGAGATCAATGACCACGCGAGCTTTGCGCGGAGCGATACGGATATATTTTGCTACTGCTTTAGCTTCCACCAAAGTTCCTCCTTTCGGCAATTATTTTAAAGTGGTTTTGCGTTCTTCACCGGAATGTCCTTTAAAAGTACGTGTCGGTGCAAATTCACCTAATTTATGTCCAACCATATCTTCAGTTATATACACAGGTACATGCTTGCGTCCATCATGTACAGCAATTGTATGACCGACAAATGTCGGCAGAATTGTTGAACTTCTTGACCATGTTTTAATAACTTTTTTTTCTTTAGTTTCATTCATGGCATCAATTTTCTTAATAACACTTTCGTGAACATAAGGTCCCTTTTTTACTGATCTTGACAAAGTATGTCCTCCTTTCAACCATCTTTCTGCAAATAATATTTCTTATCATTGCAGTTTATTATTTTTCACGTTTGCTTACGCGGCGTTTAACAATAAGTTTATCTGATGGTTTTTTACGACGAGTTTTAGCACCCATGGCACATTTGCCCCATTTAGTAACAGGATGTTTGCGTCCGACAGGACTTCTGCCTTCTCCACCGCCATGTGGATGGTCATTCGGGTTCATCGCTACACCACGATTAGCCGGACGAATACCAAGCCAACGTGAGCGGCCTGCCTTACCAATAGAAATATTTTCATGTTCAAGATTGCCAATCTGACCGATTGTTGCACGGCAATTAATATGAACCTTGCGAATTTCACCGGAAGGCATACGGAGCAAAGCATAATTTCCTTCTTTAGCCATCAGCTGTGCTGCAGCCCCTGCTGAACGAACCAACTGTCCACCCTTGCCAATCTTTAATTCAATATTATGGATCATTAAGCCTACCGGAATATTAGCGATTGGTAGTGCATTTCCCGTTTTTATATCTGCATCCGGACCTGATACGATGGTATCTCCTACCTTCAACCCATTAGGAGCTAAAATATAACGTTTTTCACCATCTGCATAATTTAACAATGCTATGCGGGCACTGCGATTAGGATCATATTCAATTGTTGCTACACGTGCCGGGACAGAATCCTTATTGCGTTTAAAATCAATTATACGATAAAGACGTTTATGCCCGCCGCCTTGATGTCTGACTGTTAAACGACCATGCATGTTGCGGCCGCCTGTTTTCTTTATACTTTCCACCAATGATTTTTCTGGTTTATCTGCTGTTATTTCTTCAAAAGAAGAAACTGTCATAAATCTCCTGCCTGGAGAATACGGTTTAAATTTTTTTATTGCCACTTGATTTACCTCCTTTTCTGCTAGTTACGCTTCGAAGAATTCAATTGTTTCTCCTGCTGCGAGTTTCACAATTGCCTTTTTATAATCGGAACGTTTTCCGCTGGTGCGACCCATACGTTTTACCTTACCGGTAACGTTAATCGTATTTACATCGGTTACTTTCACTTTGAAAATTTCTTCAACAGCTTTACCGATTTCAACTTTATTAGCCTTTTTGGCAACCTTGAATACATATTTGCCCTCAGCCATGAGGTCAGTAGATTTTTCAGTTACTAACGGCTTTATGATGATATCTCTTGCGTCCATTATGCCAATACCTCCTCAATGCGGGTAATAGCATCTTTCGTGATGAAAAGCTTATTATGATTCAATATATCATAAACATTCAATCCATTAGAATTTATTGCTTTTACACCCGGAATATTACGGGAAGATTTTTCCACATTTTCAGCAAAATCAGCGGTTATGATAAGTGCCTTATCTTCCACACTGAAATCACTGAGCAATTTTACAACATCTTTTGTTTTCGGTGCTGCAAAATCAAGATTTTCTAATACAACAAAATCTTTGCTGTTAACTTTGTCAGTAAGGGCACACTTTATAGCTAAGCGACGCTGTTTACGTGGCATAGAAAAAGCATAAGAACGAGGATGCGGTCCGAAAACAGTACCGCCGCCGACCCATATTGGTGAACGGGTACTGCCACTTCTTGCACGACCCGTGCCTTTTTGTTTCCACGGTTTGCGTCCGCCGCCACGTACTAATCCTCTCGTTTTAGTGGCATGTGTGCCTAAACGCTGCGATGCAAGCTGCATAACAACAGCCTGGTGAACAAGACCTTCATTAATTTCAACACCGAACACATTTTCTGCCAGTTCCATGTCGCCGACTTTTTGTCCGGTCATATTAAATACTTCTACTGTAGGCATATTCCCTTTTTATCCTCCTTCCAATTATTTTTTATTTGGTTTAACTGTTTCTTTTACCATTACAAAACTATCTTTGGGTCCAGGAATAGCACCCTTTATCAGTAAAAGATTACGTTCTTTATCAACACGTACAATGTTTAACCGCTGTATGGTAACCTGATTTGTACCCATACGACCAGGTAATTTCTTACCTTTAAGCACACGTCCACCATGTCCGCTGATCATAGCACCAGTAGAACCAGGTTCACGATGTGATTTGGAACCATGTTTCATCGGTCCACGGGCAAAGTTATGAAGTTTTATAGCACCAGCAAAACCTTTCCCCTTGGATGTCCCAACTACATCTACCAAATCGCCCTCAGCGAATATGTCAACGCCGATTGTATCACCAACGTTATATTCAGAAGCATCATTTAAGCGAACTTCACGGATAAATTTAACCGGATCTGCTCCAGATTTAGCAAAATGTCCTTTTAACGGTTTTGTTACTTTCTTTTCCTTAACTTCACCAAAGCCAATTTGCACCGCATTATATCCGTCGTTTTCCATTGTTCTATTTTGAAGCACGACATTTTTACCGGATTCAACCACTGTAACAGGTATTACTCCGCCTTCTTCGGTAAAAATCTGTGTCATGCCGAGTTTTTTACCTAAAATTGCTTTTATCACTTTTGCCACCTCCTATTACAATTTAATTTCGATATCCACGCCAGCTGGTAAATCTAAACGCATTAAAGCATCAACAGTTTTTGATGTAGGTTCTAAAATATCGATAAGGCGTTTATGGGTTCTCATTTCAAACTGTTCCCGAGAATCTTTATTTACGTGTGGAGATCTTAAAATTGTATAAATATTTTTTTCGGTAGGCAATGGAATAGGGCCAGAAACCATGGCACCCGTTCTTTTAGCAGTTTCAACTATTTTAACAGCGCTTTGATCAAGTGATTTATGATCATAGGCCTTCAAACGAATACGTATTTTTTGTTGTTTGGACAAAATATTTTCCTCCTTATCGCCCGGATTCCATGATCCAGACATTTCTCTGTGCTAGTTACCTCACTAAATGGCGAGCAATCTAACACGTCATCGCATTAGACAAAAAAAAGCTTTATATAAGGGCGGCGAAGCGCCGCCCTTATATAAACTTTACATGTTCAGCTTACTCAGCAATTTCAATTACACGCCCGGCACCAACAGTATGGCCGCCTTCACGAATAGCGAAGCGCAAACCTTTTTCAATGGCAATCGGGGTAATAAGTTCAATATCCATTTCGATATTATCGCCAGGCATAACCATTTCAGTTCCTTCTGGTAATTTAACAACACCAGTAACATCGGTTGTACGGAAATAAAACTGAGGGCGATAATTCGTAAAGAACGGAGTATGACGTCCGCCTTCATCTTTTGTAAGTACATAAACCTGAGCTTTGAACTTGGTATGCGGATGAATTGTTCCTGGTTTAGCAAGAACCTGTCCACGTTCAATTTCTGCACGGTCAATACCACGCAGAAGAGCCCCTATATTATCACCGGCAACAGCATTGTCCATGCTCTTACGGAACATTTCGATACCAGTTACAGTAGTAGATTTTCTTTCATCACTCAAACCAATGATTTCTACTACGTCATTCAGTTTCAATTCACCACGTTCAACACGGCCTGTAGCAACAGTACCACGTCCAGTAATGGTGAATACATCTTCAACCGGCATCAAGAAAGGTTTATCTGTATCACGTACAGGTGTAGGAATATAATCGTCTACAGCATCCATAAGTTCAAGAATTTTCTTTTCTGCTTCTGGATCACCTTCAAGCGCTTTCAAAGCGGAACCAGTAATTACAGGAATATCATCTCCAGGGAAATCATAAGAAGAAAGAAGTTCACGAACTTCCATTTCAACGAGTTCCAAAAGTTCCGGATCATCTACCTGATCTGCTTTGTTCAAAAATACAACCATAGCAGGCACACCAACCTGACGGGCAAGCAGAATATGTTCACGGGTCTGCGGCATAGGACCGTCAGCAGCACTAACAACTAAGATAGCGCCATCCATTTGTGCGGCACCAGTGATCATGTTTTTAACATAGTCAGCATGGCCCGGGCAGTCAACATGCGCATAATGCCTTTTGTCAGTTTCGTATTCTACATGAGCCGTATTGATTGTAATACCACGTTCACGTTCTTCCGGAGCCTTATCAATCATACTATAATCTTCAAATTGAGCCAATCCTTTTTTGGAGAGAACTTTTGTGATAGCAGCGGTAAGCGTTGTTTTACCATGGTCAACATGACCGATAGTACCAATATTAACATGTGGTTTAGTTCTTTCAAACTTTTGTTTAGCCATTGTGAGTAATTCCTCCCTTATTCACCTTTGTTTTTTGCTACAATAGTATCTGCTATATTTTTAGGAACTTCTTCATAATGAGATACTTCCATTGAATAGTTCCCGCGGCCTTGAGTTCTGGAACGCAAATCAGTCGCATAACCGAACATTTCAGAAAGTGGTACCATGCCATTGATAACTTGCACACCATTGCGCGGTTCCATTCCTTCAATGCGTCCACGCCGGGAATTCAAATCACCGATTACATCGCCCATATATTCCTCAGGTACCGTAACTTCAACTTTAACATATGGTTCCAAAAGCACAGGATCAGCTTTTTGTGCCCCGCTTTTAAATGCCATGGAGCCGGCAATCTTAAATGCCATTTCTGATGAA
The DNA here is from genome assembly GCF_015732285.1 of Pectinatus frisingensis. Classification (GTDB taxonomy): domain Bacteria; phylum Bacillota; class Negativicutes; order Selenomonadales; family Selenomonadaceae; genus Pectinatus; species Pectinatus frisingensis. The sequence continues at coordinate 82,661 of NZ_WIQU01000054.1, read as the reverse complement.
TCGACTTCATGGTAAGAACCGTCATAAACGACAGCCTTGATGTCAACCATAGGATATCCGGCAACTACCCCATTTTCCATTGCTTCCTTGACACCATTTTCAATCGGGTTAATATATTCCTTGGGGATGGCCCCACCAACGATTTTACTTTCGAAGGAGAAACCTTCACCCGGTTTTTGAGGTACAAGTTCGAGCCAGCAATGACCATACTGCCCTTTACCACCAGACTGACGAATAAATTTACCTTCGGCTTTAACATCTTTTTTGATTGTTTCACGATAAGCGACCTGCGGTTTACCAACCGTACATTCAACTTTAAATTCGCGAAGCATACGGTCTACAATAATTTCCAAATGAAGTTCACCCATGCCGGAAATTATTGTCTGCCCTGTTTCCTGATCAGTTGCTACCCGGAAAGTAGGATCTTCTTCCGCCAGTTTCTGCAAAGCTATGCCCATTTTTTCCTGGTCAGCCTTGGTTTTCGGTTCAACAGCAACGGAAATAACCGGATCAGGAAATTCCATGGATTCAAGAACTATAGGATTTTTTTCATCACATAACGTATCACCGGTGGTGGTATCTTTAAGTCCGACAGCCGCTGCAATATCACCACTGTAAACAACATCAAGCTCTCTGCGATGATTAGCATGCATCTGTAATATACGTCCAATACGTTCTTTCTTATCTTTAGTGGAATTATATACGTAAGATCCCGCTGATAATGTACCGGAATATACACGGAAGAAAGCCAATTTACCGACAAATGGATCAGCCATAATTTTAAATGCCAACGCAGAAAATGGTTCTTCATCATCAGCTTCACGGTGAGCTTCTTCATCCGTATCAGGATTGATACCTTTAATAGGTGGTATATCAAGTGGTGATGGCATAAAATCGATAACGGCATCCAGCATTGGCTGTATGCCTTTATTTTTATAAGATGAACCACATACTACTGGACAAATCTTACATTCTACCGTAGCTTTTCTGATTACTTTCTTTATTTCTTCTTCAGAAATTTCTTCACCCTCAAGATATTTCATCATGAGATCATCATCAGTTTCTGCTATGACGTCGAGCATCTTCTGCCGATATTCTTCAGCCTTTTCCTGCAGTTCAGCCGGAATCGGTCCAAAGGTTTCCAGTTTGCCTTCCTTATCTTCATAAAGAATAGCTTCCATTTTTATAAGATCAATCATGCCGCGAAAATCATCTTCAGCACCGATAGGTATTTGAATAGGTACCGGATTAGCATGTAATCTGTCTATCATCATTTGGATAACATTGTAAAAATCTGCACCAACGATATCCATTTTGTTAACATAAACCATACGCGGTACATTGTAACGTTCAGCTTGGCGCCAAACAGTTTCTGACTGCGGTTCAACACCACTTTTACCAGAAAGGACTGTTACTGCTCCATCAAGCACTTTCAATGAACGTTCGACTTCAACAGTGAAGTCCACGTGTCCGGGTGTATCAATAATATTGATGCGATGTTCCTTCCAATGACAAGTTGTTGCAGCCGAGGTAATTGTTATACCTCTTTCTTGTTCTTGAGCCATCCAGTCCATGGTAGCTGCGCCATCATGAACTTCACCAATTTTATGCACTATCCCGGTATAATACAATATACGTTCGGTCGTAGTGGTTTTGCCGGCATCTATATGTGCTATGATACCGATATTGCGAGTTTTTTCAAGTGAAAACTCTCTAGCCACTTACATCGCCCCTTGTTATATTAATTACCAACGATAATGAGCGAATGCCTTATTAGCTTCCGCCATCTTATGTGTGTCTTCCTTTTTTTTGATGGCCGCACCAGTATTATTAGCTGCGTCCATAAGTTCTCCCGACAATCTTTCATTCATTGTCTTTTCTCCGCGTAAGCGCGCATAATTGACCAGCCAACGAATACCTAATGTCATACGGCGATCCGGACGAACTTCAACTGGTACCTGATAGTTTGCGCCACCGACACGGCGGGCACGCACTTCCAGTACCGGCATTACATTACTGAGTGCCGTTTCAAAAACTTCCAACGGATCCTTGCCCGTTTTATCTTTAATGCGATCAAATGCATCGTATACCACTTGCTCAGCAACACTTTTCTTGCCTGAAAGCATTACTTTATTAATAAATTTTGTTACCTTTTTGGATCTATAAACCGGATCCGGTAACACATCACGTTTAGGTACAGGACCTTTTCTCGGCATCTATGTCCCTCCTTATTATTAAACATTTAAGTTATTTTTTCTTACTGCGTTTTGCACCGTATTTACTTCTTCCCTGTGCGCGATCTTGAACTCCTGCAGTATCAAGAGATCCACGAATAATATGATAACGAACACCCGGTAAATCTTTTACACGACCGCCACGAATTAGTACAACACTATGTTCTTGTAGATTATGTCCAATACCAGGTATATATGCCGTAACTTCGATACTATTAGTTAAACGGACACGGGCAACTTTACGCAATGCGGAGTTAGGCTTTTTCGGGGTTGTTGTATAAACCCTAGTGCAAACGCCACGTTTCTGCGGACAGTTTTTAAGTGCCGGAGCCGTAGATTTTTCCTGCAAGCTCTGTCTGCTTTTTCTTATCAGCTGATTGATTGTAGGCATACATGCACCTCCTTCCTAAAAGATAACACCCAAAACCGGGTATATCGGCAATTACTTGTTTATTATAGCTGCTGCTGCAGCGCCGACTTCAATTGAGCAGGCCTTACCAAGTTCTGCCATCGTAGCTCCCGTTACCACTTGTATTTCTTTGCCTGCACATAAAGTTTTCAGTGGATTAAGGATCCTGTCATCTGCGTCATCAGCTAAAAAAACATACTTTGCTAAACCATTATTGACCGCTTTTGTGACCTGCTTTATTCCAATAACATGTTTCGCATTTCTTAGTTTCTCCAGCATTAATATCACTCCTGTAACATTACCGCAGTTTCAGATACTCATATATATTATCATGCCTAAAAACCTATGTCAACACTTATTTAATAAGTGTTTTTATTAACACGTATCCTGGCGTATCACAATATATACATTTGCTGCTTTTATAAGCAGCAAATTTATATATATACAATCATCACAGTACTTTAGATAAAAACAGCTTTGTCCGTTCTTCTTTAGGTGCTTCAAAAACACTGCGTGGCAAACCTTCTTCTACGATCCGTCCATCATCAACAAATAACAGCCGAGTACCCACCTCACGGGCAAAACCCATTTCATGTGTGACAACGACCATGGTCATACCCTCTTTGGCCAAATTACGCATTACATCCAAAACTTCCCCAACCATTTCCGGATCCAAGGCTGATGTCGGTTCATCGAATAGCATCACCTTCGGTTTCATTGCCAGCGACCGTGCTATAGCAACACGTTGCTGTTGTCCTCCTGAGAGCTGTGAAGGATAGGCTTCAGCTTTATTTTCCAGTCCGACTCTTTGCAGCAATTCCATTGCCTCAGCTTTTGCGATACCACGTTTTGTATTACGAACTTTCATTGGCGCCAGCATAATATTATCCAGCACCGTCATATGCGGAAATAAATTAAACCGTTGAAAAACCATGCCGATTTCTGAACGGATTTTATTAATATCTGATTTTTGCAAATCCATTCCATCTATGAGTATCTGTCCATGTGTCGGAATTTCCAGGTAGTTCATACAACGCAATAAAGTCGACTTTCCCGAGCCGGATGGTCCGATTATCACTACAACTTCCCTTTTGGCAACATTTAAATTAATGCCCTTAAGAATTTCGGCAGATCCAAATGATTTATGCAAATCCTTAACTTCTATCATTTTTTATATCAAACCTCCGTTCCAGATAAGCTACTAAGCGGGAAATAGTAAGTGTCATTATCAAATAAAGGAATGCCACTGTCACCCAAATTTCCAGTGAACCATACGTACGCGCTATTATAAGCTGCCCTCTGCGGGTTAATTCTTCAAATCCGATCACCGAAACAAGCGAAGAATCCTTCAATAGCGCGATAAATTCATTTCCCAACGGAGGAATAACACTTTTAAAAGCCTGCGGCACTATAATATACTGCATTGTTTGTGCCCAAGTAAGCCCGAGTGAACGTCCAGCTTCCATCTGTCCCTCATCAACAGCCTGAATGCCCGCCCTAAATATTTCAGCCACATAAGCTCCGCTGTTTATACTGCATGCAGTTATTGCTGCAAAAAACGGATCCATATGGATTCCAAGCACCATCGGCAGAGCAAAATAAATGATAAAAATCTGTACAAGTAACGGCGTTCCACGAATAAAATCGACATAAACAGCTGCCAGCCATTTTACCGGTTTTACCTTTACAACACGTGCAATACCAACAAACATACCGATTACAATCCCCATTGATACACTTATCAATGTTATTTTTACGGTAACTACTGCACCAGCTAATAAAAGAGGCAATGATTTTATAATTAAAGCAAAATTAAAACTCATCTAGTCAACATCCTATATATTTTTCGGCAGCATCAATCAATTATTGGAAGGTTCCGTGCCAAACCACTTTTTATAAATCTTGTTGTATTCGCCGTTTTCTTTTAATTTTTTAAGAGCATCATTAATTTCCTGTACAAGTTTTGTATTATCTTTCTTCACAGCAATTCCATAGTTTTCGGAGGTAAGTTGTTCTCCGACACGTTTTACACTGTTATCACTGTTTTTAGTCATATAATAAGCATTGACCGGTTTATCATTTACTACAGCATCAACATTTCCAGCTTTTAGTTCCAAGAATGTGTCCGCTGAGCTATTTAATTCTTTTACCTGTGCATTAGGAATTTTTTTTGCTTCTTCTGCGCCGGTCGTTCCTATCTGAACGGCAATTTTTTTGCCCTGAAGGTCATTAAAAGAATTAATGCTGTTATTGTCAGCCTTAACTATTATAGTGAGCCCTGATTCGTAATAAGGATCCGAAAAAGCAACTTCTTTTTCTCGTTCTTCATTTATTGACATGCCTGTTATTACAGCATCGATATTTCCTGTCTGTAATGCAGGAATAAGTCCGTCAAAACTAATATTGTTAATTTCAACTTTAGTGCCCATTTCCTTACCTATAGCTCTTATTAAATCCATGTCAAAGCCTTGATAATCAGTATCGTTTTCACCTTGGAATTCAAATGGTGCAAAATCAGCACTGGTCGCAACTTTCAATACTTTTTCTCCGCCGGATCCCGAAGCGGAACTTTCCTTAGCAGTGTCATTGCTACCGCAGCCAGCCACGACAAAAGCTGCCCCCATAATAACAGCCAAACACAATAATAAGATTTTTTTCATATAAAATCCTCCTAAATATTATTTCTTCCAGCCCCTATTCACAGACAGGCATGAAACCATATCTCAAAGTACCAATGATCAAATTACAAAATATGGTTAATTCTTGTCCTCTTATATAAAAAGGAGCACGGATAAACCACCCATGCTCCTTTGCCGGCGCGCTATTCGCTGCCGCTGTGTTCATCCAGCAGCACTACATTGTTTTATTATGAATAATATTGAAACAATCACGGCAGTATACAGGACGATCTGGCTTTGGTTCAAAAGGAACTTGTGTTGTCGCGCCACATTTTGCGCAAACAGCCTCGTACATTTTGCGAGAAGATGAACGGCCATCTCGACTGTGCTGCCGTTTCGCATCGCGGCATTCGTGGCAGCGACTGGGCTCATTTTGAAAACCTTTTTCCGCATAAAATTCCTGTTCCCCTGCAGTGAATATGAATTCTTTGCCGCAGTCCTTACATGTCAATGTCTTGTCTTGATAATCCATCTACAAAATCCCCTTACATTTTTCAAGCCCCGTTGTTCCTCCTGCCATTGTGGTACCGTGCAAATTCGAACAATAAGCTTAATATAAAATTACGGCTAAGCCGTATGAATCACACACTAATGTCCACACTAGTACCAAGGTTAGAATCGGAGCCGACAGATAACTCAGTGATCATGTCAGCAGATGACTTCATTTCATCGAAGACTTTACCAAGAGCTGCTATTCCAACATTTTGTTGCAACTGGGCCTGATTCATCCCAACTGACATAGCAGCGATACTCATTGTATCCATAAGCTACATGCCCTTTCGACATAAAATATCATAAATCTGTTCTTATTATAATGTAAGGTAACTTAATTTGCAATAAAAATTACATAAAACACCTCTGTGCAGAACATTAAAAAAAATAATTATTCTGTACAGAGGTGCATCTTACTTAACATTAGAGTTTTCTTAAATTATTATCAATCATTAAACAACGCTGTGGACAAATAACGTTCACCAGTATCCGGTAAAATAGCTACTATTGTCTTACCAAAATTTTCTTGTTTCTGTGCCAATTTGACGGCAGCAGCAAATGCAGCCCCAGATGAGATTCCCACTAATACGCCTTCCGATTGTGAAAAATCCCGGCCGTATTTAAAAGCATCCTCATTAGATATAGTAATGACTGCGTCATAAATTTTTGTATCCAAGGTTTCTGGAATAAACCCCGCTCCGATACCCTGGATTTTATGTGGACCAGCCTTGCCTTCACTTAGGACTGGTGATGTTTCCGGTTCAACAGCATAAATTTTTATGTCAGGATTTTTTTCTTTTAAATATTTCCCAGTACCGGAAAGTGTACCCCCTGTACCTACCCCCGCAATAAAAATATCAACCTTTCCCTTAGTATCAGCCCATATTTCCGGCCCCGTCGTCAAATAATGTGCCTTAGGATTAGCCGGATTAGTGAACTGCGACGGTATAAATGAGTTTGGTGTTTCTTTAGCCAATTCTTCAGCCTTAGCTATAGCGCCCTTCATGCCTGCCTTACCATCGGTAAGCACAATTTTTGCCCCATAGGCTTTTAACAAATTACGCCGTTCTACGCTCATCGTTTCCGGCATTGTTATTATTATTTTATAACCACGCGATGCTGCAATCGCAGCCAGTCCTATACCAGTATTGCCACTGGTCGGTTCTATTATCACAGAATTTTTCTTCAAGATATCACGTTGTTCTGCATCCTCGATCATTGATTTGGCGATGCGGTCCTTTGTACTTCCCGCTGGGTTGAAATATTCCAGTTTGCCCAAAATATCCGCCTTCAAATCATGTTTTTTTATATAATTTGTTGCCCGTAAAATCGGGGTATTCCCAATAAGCTGTGTAATGCTATCATAAATTTCCGCCATGTTAATTCCTCCATTTAAACTAATGTTGTAATAATAATACTAACCATTCTACCTACCCGTCAATAAATATTGCCTAAACACTTTTTTCCCATTCAATCACCAATCAACTTCGCCTCCTGTTAAACAGAAAAAAGACCTGACTGACAGCTACACAAATGTTTCTGCCCGCCAAGCCTTTAGTTTTCTAATCAGCCTGATAGTATATCATAATTAATACACAATTATTATTCGCATCTTGATTATAGCATCGGCAATTTATAAAGTCAATATATCCTATTTTATCAATCAGATATATCCATACCATTGATTTTATACTATAATAAAAACTATATTAAATATTATTTTATCAGGTAACTATTATGGATGAAAAAAAGGTTTTTATTTCCGTATTACTGACATCTTTCTTCGGTCCTTTCATGGGCAGCTCTGTCAATGTAGCGATTCCTTCAATGGCCTTAGAATATGGTGTGAATGCCGAAAATTTGACATGGATACTGACTTTATTTCTACTAGGTTCAGTCATTTTATTATTGCCCAGCGGCAAATACGCTGACATAAATGGCCGACGCAAAGTTTATCAAACCGGGTGCATTGGTGTTGCTTTCACCACACTGGCTTGTGTTTTTGCACCTGCTTTAAATATACTTTTATTATTACGTTTTATGCAGGGCATTTTTATGGCGATGAACTTTTCCACTGGCATGGCTATGCTGGTTGCCAGCCATCCCCCACAAAAGCGCGGCCAAATCATCGGTTATTCCGCGTCTTGTGTCTATATGGGACTTTCACTCGGTCCCGTAATCGGTGGTGCGCTTACACAATTTCTTGGTTGGCGAACAATTTTCATTTTTACGGCACTCGGAATTTTTACCAGCATTTATATAATGAGTTCCGTCAAACAAGAATGGTATGGTGATCGCAATGAAAAACTAGACATGTTCAGTTCCTTGCTTTATGCATTGTCTGCTGCTTCGATACTTTACGGGCTGTCCGATTATGCTCGTCATCCTCTCATGAAATGGCTTATTATCATCGGTTTAGTCCTAGCTGTCGCTTTTATTTATCGACAGAATCATATTAAATATCCTCTTTTTGCTCTATCATTATTTAAAAACACTATCTTTGCCATGTCTAATACGGCTGCCCTCATTCATTACAGCGCTACCTTTGGCATTTCCTTCACATTATCATTATATTTGCAAGTGATACGTGGATTTGATGCCTTAAGTGCCGGCATGCTTTTATTACTGCAGCCAATAATGATGTCACTGTTGTCCCCTTTAGCCGGTGCCCTCTCTGATAAATTTGAACCGCGCTTAGTAGCTTCCAGCGGTATGGGCATCACGGCATTTGGTCTATATATGCTTTCTCATCTAACAACAACGACTACTTCTTATTATATAGGAAGCATCCTCATAATTATAGGAATAGGCTTTGCCCTTTTTTCTTCTCCAAATAATAACGCCATCATGGGTGCGGTACAACCTAAATTCTATGGTGTTGCTTCATCTACCCTGGCTGTTATGCGTATGTTTGGTCAGGCAATCAGTATGGCTATTGTTACTTTTTTACTATCAGTCGCCACTAAAAACATCATAACCGGTGGGTATATACCTGCTTTACTGGAAGGTATACAAAACATTTTTACAATTCTTTCCCTGACTTGTACTATAGGCATTATCTGTTCTTTAGCACGAGGTACACGGAAAAAAGACCGAACCTCTTAATAAAAAATAACATAAGTTTTTCGTCTTTTGCATAATCTAATTCAGATAAAAAGCTAACTAAAAATGAATGTTTGTATACGAACAATACATTGCAAAACAATCATCAATATTAAATAATTTTGTAATCAATATTTTTAATAAATATCAAAACTAACCAAATTATTTTTATTACAATAAAGTAATAATAGAATCAGCCATGGCCGATAAAAGCAGATAACATGATACTGACCCGGTATCAAGAACGCCAATGCTTCTTTCTCCCAACCTGCTGGCTCTGCCATACTTTGCTTTAAAGTTTTTAGTAGAATCACTGCCCGCTTTTGCCGCAGTTTTCATTTTCAGCAATGCCCGCTTAAAATCTTCTTTTCGTGCCACACTGTCCCTTAAACTGTTAATTGCTGGAATCAGCGTATCCACAAGAGTTTTATCTCCTACTTTAGCTTCAATTATCTCACTAAGTCCCTTATATCCGTTTTCCAGCATTGCTGCGAAATCTGTCAGAGATATTTTCTGTAAATTGCTCCCTGCTTCACTCATGCCGGTGAATATAGTACCATATATTGGTCCCATCGAACCGCCGATATCATTCATTAAAGTCATTCCAAGATATTCAAGACCTTCGCTGAAAAGGAATTCTTTGTCACAATAATTTTTTTCAAATAGAGAAAAGCCTTTGTTCATATTTACGCCGTGGTCTCCATCACCAATCAATCCATCAATATCGCTTAAATATGCTTTATTCTTTTGTATGGTATCCACCATCGCCAGTAAAACGGCTCCCCCGTCTTTATTGTCAAATGTACTCATTATAAACTCCTATTCCTGCTTTAATCCCATACTGTACGCCGGCACGTCAATGAGTTCTTTTAATTCCTTATCCAATTTCATCATTGTAAATGTAGCACCCATCATTTCCAGCGATGTAAAATAGTTCCCTACATAAGCCTTGTGTACCTTTAATCCTGCATGACCAATTAATTTTTCAATTTCATTGTACAGTACATAAAGCTCCATGACCGGGGTAGCACCAAGTCCTGATACCAGTATAACGACTTCATCATCTTTTTTAAAAGGATAATCGGACAGTACGATATCAACCATTTTTTTAGCTATCTCTTTAGCTGTACCCAATGGACAAACTTTCATGCCTGGTTCGCCATGGTGTCCGATACCAACTTCCATCGTACCATGTTTTATGTCAAAATTAGAATGGCCGACTGTTGGCAGAGTACATGGTGATAAACCGATACCAATACTTTTTGTAGCATCGATAGCTTTCTGGGCAGCAGCTATGACTTCATCCAGAGAAGCTCCTTGTGCTGCTTTAGCTGCGCCGACTTTCCACATCAAGATTTCACCGGCAACACCACGACGTTTTTCTTCCTGGCCCTTAGGCGCTGATGCAACATCATCATTAGCTACTACAGTTTTTATGGTAATGCCTTGTTTTTTAGCCATTTTTAGTGCCATTTTCACGTTCATGTTGTCACCGGAATAGTTGCCATAAAGACAGGCGACACCTTTTCCCTGATCGACAGCTTTGGCGGCATCAAGAAAAGCTGCGGCAGTTGGTGATGAAAATATTTCTCCGACAGCTGCGGCATCACACATGTTTTTACCGACATAACCAATGAATGCAGGTTTATGTCCACTGCCTCCACCAGTTATTACGCCAACTTTATCGGGCAGAATATTTTTAGCTTTTACGACACGGCTGTTAGCTGTAGATTCTACAATATTATCATGTGCTTTTATAAAACCCGCCAGCATCTCATCCACTATGTTATCCGGGTCATTCATTATTCTCTGCATAATTGTGCTCCTTGTTATAAATTATTATGCACCTGCTTCAATGGCTATTTCCCTTAAATTGGCTAAGCCTTTTACAGCTAATTCTTCTCCCGTGTCAGCGAATTTACGCCATATTGCACATTGTTCATTTAATTCTTCAAATCCTGGATCAAAGGATTCAATTACACAAGGACCGCTGTATCCGATTTCTTTTAATGCAGTAAAAAATTCTTTAAAAGGAACTAATCCGGTGCCCGGTATGCCTCTGTTGTTTTCACACACATGAACATATCCAAGAAATTCCTTACCACATGTTTTTACTGCTTCTGTATAACTGGTTTCTTCTCTTATCATGTGAAAACAATCTAAATGTACAGCCATATTTTTTGTACCAACATCCTTACAATACTTTACGCCGTCGGCAGCAGTATTGATAAAATGAGTTTCGAATCTATTAACAGGCTCTACGCATATTTTTAAAGCAGGATGTACTTTAACAGCATATTCAGCTGCTTCTCTCATAGCATTTACGGAATTACTCCATTCTTCTTCTGTGCGTGGCTTACCTGTGAGGCAACCCCAACCGGCATAATTAACACCGCCTAGTATGTTGGAACCAATTGCTTTATTAATACCAATTAGCTGTTTTAGTGACTGTATACCATTTTCTCTTATGGCTTTATCTGGAGAGATCAAGCTGTTTTCAGCATTTAGTGTTGTTGATGTCACAGCTTGAAGAGATCTTCCCTGCAATTCTTTTATGACTTTTTCTGTGGGAAAAGTTTCAGGATGAGCTATTGCAAAATCAATTGCTTGGAATCCCAATTCTTCAGCCTTTTTTATTATCCAAATATCTTTATCAGTAAAGACTTCTGTCCAGATAAATGTATCTACACCTATTTTCATGTGTCTCACTTCCTAAATATAAATGTAAAGCAGAAGGTATTAGTTATACATTAAAAATTTACGTATTTTTTATAATCATCAAAAACAAGATATTTGATTGGTTCATCTTCATCAACAGCGGGGACCCAAGGTGTTTTGTCATAAAAACGATTATCTATATTGTCATCATTTGCCCTTGAAACTTCGAAAACAGCAATATCTCCTGTTCCGGGAATGCCATGCCATGAGTGATATTGCCGCGGCAATAATGTAATACTTTGTCCCGGTTTAATCTGTACGGATGCACCTGCATGTACAGTTGATTTTTTACCGTCGATGGTAACGGTCACATCTGTGTCGGCGAAATCTTCTTTTCCATCGGCGTTGTATAATGTTATTTCTAAAATACCGCCACCACGATTGATTATATCTTCCACTTTAGAAAAATGAAAATGATAAGGGAGCATTTGTCCATCTGATACAAATAATAGTTTTTCACAATATGGTTTTGGATATTTTTGAGGCTCTAGTTGGCTGCCATTTCTAAATGTGAAAATGCCTAATCCGCATTTATTGTAATTACCCTTCCCAAAATCAGTGATTCCCCAACCAAGCATGGTATCTACTAATTCACATTCTTCTTTTTTTATATTTTTCCAATCATCCAATGTATAAAAAGCAAACGACGGTAATAAGATATGAAAATCCTTGGCTTTGTCTATAATATATTGTATATTTTTATTGATTTCTGAACGTTTCATGATATAATCTCCTGTAAATGAATTTGTTAATCCCTATAGTAACAATTACTTTTTCCTAATGAATTAAATAACTGCATTTTTTGTTTTACTACTTTTTTAGTAGATACTATACAATCGGGGTAAATTTGATTTGGTTCGCGTAATTCTTGGTTAGCAAGTATGTCACGGCATTTTACATAAAAAGCATGTTTAATATCACTGGAAATATTAATTTTTTGTATACCTATTTTAACAGCATGCGCGATTTCTTCATCAGGATTAGCAGAACCACCATGTAAAACAAGTGGTGTACTTGTACGATTAACAATATCTTGCAAAATATCCATTTGCAATTCAGGTTTGAAGTCCTTTGGATAAATACCATGTGCTGTACCAATAGCCACTGCTAATGAATCTGCACCTGTCTTTTCAATAAAATCGACAGCTTGTTCTGGATTGGTATAAATTACTTTTGTAGCACCGCCTTCAATAGAGTTGCCTGTATCGCCAATTGTCCCTAACTCTCCTTCAACAGCTACACCAATTGGATGCATTAAAGAAACAACATGTTTTACTAAAGCAACATTTTCTTCATAAGGCAGCTTAGAACCGTCGATCATTACTGAATTAAATCCAGCATGTACAGCTCTTTCCACATCATTGAGCGAATTGCCATGGTCAAGATGCAGTACAAAAGGAATTGGACTTTTATATATTCGATTTAAAACATAAGCAATGAATTCATCAGTAATGAATTTTAGTTCATCAGGATGAATGGCTATTATGGCAGGTGTTTTTGTGACTTCTGCTTCTTCGACTACGGCACGCATCAGCATGTTTGAAGATACGTTGAAAGCACCAACAGCAAAATGTTCTTTTTTAGCAATTTTTAGCATTTGTGGCATAGATATTAACATGATATAAACTTCCTTTCAGGAATATAATATTTAAAACTAGTATATTAAGCTAGTTTTTAACCAGAAATTTTGATGCTGGACAAGTTAAGGTCTTGTTCTTCTTCAGATTCAGCTGTAGAAGCTGAAGGCTTCTTTTTAAGGAACAGGCAAAGAATGGCAAATATACAAGATCCAATGAGCAGTGCTGCAGTCCAGAGTCCAGGATGATTTTGTCCAGGAATTGTGAAGAAACCTCCCCATGCAATAGGATTAGTACATTCCCAATAAAATACTAGCGCGCCGTTTACAGCAGCACCTATTGCTGTACAGATAGTAATTCTCACTAAGTCATTTAAAATAATAGGATACGATCCTTCAGTTATTTGACAACATCCCATAATAAATGCGCTTTTTAGTGCATTTGTTTCATCACTGGAAAAAATGTCTTTTTTTATAATACGACTTAAAAGATAACATATAGTTAGACCGAGTGGGGCAATCATTGAAGCTGAGATAAGTGCATTCATCGGCGTGGTGTAACCTTCAGACATTAAACCGAGACAAAATACAAATACTACTTTATTAATAGGGCCACCATAATCTACAGCAGACAAAATGCCAACAACTAGGCCTAATACAAGTATGGAACCGCCTTGCAGCGTGGTAAGTGTAGAAGTAATAAAGCCTTGCAATGCATTTATGGGAATACCAATAATGTAACGCATTACCAGCCCAACGATTAGTGTTGTAAGGAATGGAAGAATAAGCATAGGTTTTATTCCTTCAAACCAGTTAGGCAGTTTTATTGTGTTTTTTAAATAATTGGCTAAATAACCAGCTAGAAAACCAGCAAGCAGGCCGCCTAAAAAACCATAACCATATTCTTTACAAAGAACGCCACATAAAAAGCCTGGTACAATACCTGTTCTGTCAGCGATAGCATAGGCTATAAACATTGATATGAATACAGCTAAAAGGCCTAAACCATCTCCACCTAATGTAAAAAGAACATCAGCAACATGCATATCTCCATTGAAATTTTTGATGGTCTGTCCACCTAAAATATTGCCTACGACCATGAGCATGCCGGAGCAACAAACAAATGGAATTAAATAGGAAATCGCAGTCATTAGATTTTTTTTAATATTAAGATTTTTCATTTTGTTATTTTCTCCTTATAATTTAAGATTTTCTTCTATATGTTTTATAAGTTTTCCGGATGAATGAACAGCTACTTCTGTTGGGATTTCTACGACCTTTTTGCCTGTAAAACGGTCGCGTCCTTTTATAGCAGTGTCCACAGCTAAAATAACAACATCGGCATTTTTGATTTTTTCAGAAGAAAGCTCGTCTTCAATCCCGATTTGGCCTTGAGTTTCCATACTAATAGTATGACCGGCCTTTTGGGCAGCTTTAATTAGTTTTTCCTTTGCAATATAAGTGTGTGCAACTCCAGCAACACACGCCGCGACTCCAACAATATTCATTTGTGTCTCTCCTTTTAATGCATCTTATTTGATAATAACTTGATAACTTCTGTTTTGTTATTTGTAGTGAGTAGCTTTTCGATAGTTTCATCATCAGCTAATGCAATAGCCACCTGTGAAAGCAGTTTTAAATGAACGGTAGTCTTGTCGATATTTCTTACTGCAAATAAGATTATTACGTGTACAGGAAGATTATCATGAGATTCCCATACTAAACCATTTCTGGTTCTGCCAACAGCTATCGAAGTTATTTTTACTGCGTCTGATTTGCCATGGGGAATAGCAATATGATTTCCTAATCCAGTTTTTCCTTCTGCTTCTCTAGCATATACATCTTTTATGAAAAGCTCTGAATTGTCGATATTTCCAACACTGACTAATAAATTCGTAAGACTTTGTATAGCTTCATTTTTGGTTTTCACATTCATTTCTAAATCAATTAAATTTTCATTTAAAATTCTTTCAATATCCATATCTATATACACCCTCCTCAGAAAATCTATATCATTTGTAAAGCTTGTTTTACTTTTACGATATCCATATCAGTGAAAATAGCACTCACTAAAACAGTAGGTATGTTTTTTTTATGATTGATTTTTACCGTGGTAAGTACGATATCTACACTATTAATATTGAATAAATTGGCATGATTAGCCGAAACAATATCTACTATTTCCCAATCAGGAAATGTTTTTTTTACGCGAGCAGCTAATAAATGAGAGGTCCCTATACCGCTTGAGCAAACAATACCTACACGTTTTTGCTGTACTCTTTTTTCCAAAGATACTTGAAAATACACAGCAATATATGATATTTCATCATCACTTAAATTTTTAAAAACCGGTTTCAAAAGTTGCTTTTTTAGATATGAATCAACAGCTCGATAAACTTGTCCAAAATTTTCTTTCACATCATTTTTTAGTGGATTAGAAATAAAGATATTGTTTTCAATACGTTTAGTAAGTGGACGTATATGCAATAGTAAAGATGTTTTTAAATTGAAATCATTTGTAAAATCGCAATTTATTACTTGTGAAATTTTCAATATGAGATCGTCAACAAATACAGTTTCTTTATTATGTATATCAGTAACTTCTACATTTATAGTTCCATTATCCATATCAATACGGGATGAATATAAATACTGATAAATATAAAAAATTTCGTCATCAGGGATAATTTTATTTAGATATTGTTTTAGTTCATTTACAATTAATTGTGTGCACTTAGTGATTGTTAAATTACTATACTGGTATTTTTTATAAGAATCTTTAATGCATAAATTTTTATTATTTTCTAAACGTTTTAATAGTATAAGTATATGAGTAAAAATATTTATATAATATGGATCTTTTATCTTGCCACATAACATTTGCTCAGCTTTGTCAAGCAGTAATTTTACAAAACTTATATCCTTATGGGAAAAAAATGTGTATAAGTCATGTTCATTAGCAGTATCATTATTTTCACATACCAGAAATGAATCATTTGTAACAGAAAATAAACTGATTTTTTGCATTAATAATCTTCGTATATTATATTCATCTCCTTTTATATGAGTGCCATTATGAGAACGAATAAGTGACAAATCATACTGTAATAATTCTTGCTCTATTATATTAAGATCATTAACGATAGAGGCATTACTTATAAAATACAATTCTGCTAATTTATTAATAGATGTTTCTACTGGAGTTTGCAAAAGCAATAATACAGTGATATTTCTGCGGCGTGTTACTACATCAATACCTGAAAAAGTATTTCCCTGGTTGCTGTTGCAGAGAATATTTTTTAATGATGGCGTATAATTTAACCGATATCCTTTACCTCGATCCTGTTGAATAAGATTTTTTGATTTTAAATTATACTGTATGGATTTAAGATCACGATATATAGTTTTTTCTGAAACACATAAAAGCTTTGATAAATAAGCGGCAGTTATATAACTATTAGTTTTAAATAAAACTGCCAAAATTTTTTTTTCGCGTGCCGACAAATTTTCTGATGTCATATAAACTCCTCCAATCCATTATAGTTAACTGTCGGCTATACTCGTTTTACAAATATAGTATAGTTTATTTTGAAAATTATAAAAATACTAAACTATGTCTGAAGTAAAGGACATTTTAGTAACCAATAATTTTTTAAATTTCTAAGCTTATTTTCCTTGTATTATTTTATTTACAATGCTATAATCTTATAGTTAATAATAATTTAAGACTGGTTTCAAAATTTAATTTTGAATCCCCTGCTCTTATAAAAGAGCCGATAGTCCAAAGAGGGAGGTGATTTCGTGAGAAAGTACGAAGTCATATTTATTGTAAAACCAATGGAAGAAGAACAGACCAATGCAGTAATCGAAAAGTTTTTCGGCATTATTACTGATAATGGCGGCACTATTGATAAAGAAGACCGTTGGGGTAAAAAACGTCTTGCCTATGAAATAAAAGACTGCATGGACGGTTTTTACTGCTTGTTCGATATCACTGCCGAACCGGCTTGTATCAATGAAGTTGATCGTGTAATGAAGATTACTGATGAAATCTTAAAACATATGATTATAAGATTAGACGAAAAATAATTTGTCTAGGGGGGACGATTATGAATAAAGTCATTTTAGCAGGGCGTCTTGCCACTGATCCGGAAGTACGTTATACCCAGACAGGTAAAGCTGTAGCTTCATTCCGTCTGGCCGTAAATAAACGCTTTTCTCGTGATCAACAAAATAATGCTGATTTTTTTACCATAATTGCGTGGCAGAAATTAGCTGAAATATGTGGTAACAATCTGGTTAAGGGCAGTCAGATTCTCGTAGATGGCTATCTGCAGATACGCAGTTATGATGCCCAAGATGGTTCAAAACGCTATGTAACCGAAGTAATCGCCAACGATATTGAGTTTATGGGTTCCCGCCCAACACATTCGGATAATAATTATTCAAATGCTCCGGAACAATCCAATTCATCAAACACATCTGCTCCGGCAGCCGCTTCATTTGGCTCTGAGCTGCCCCCTGACGAAGAAATTCCATTTTAATTAGGAGGGTTTCCAGTTGGTTAAACGTGATAGAAACAGAAGACCAAAAAGAAAAGTTTGTAGTTTTTGTGCAGATAAAGTTGATTCTATTGATTATAAGGATGTTGCTAAATTACGTCGTTTTATTACTGAACGCGGTAAAATTTTACCGCGTCGTATTTCCGGTAATTGTGCTCGTCATCAACGTCAGGTAACGTTAGCTATAAAACGTGCTCGCAATATCGCTTTACTGCCATTTACAGCAGAATAATAAAAACCGGCATTTTAAATAAAATGCCGGTTTTTATTATTTTATCCTATCTAACTACTAACACAGGACATTCAGCATGTGTCACCAAATATTGGCTTACACTTCCCATTATTATCTGCTTTATAGCGCCCAGGCCTCTGCTCCCCATTACAATAAGATCAGCATCACTTTCCTTAGAATAAGTCAAAATCATTTTAGCCGGGTCTCCTATTTTCAGCGTATATTCTGTTTGTGGTAAATCACCAACTACTTCTTTTGCATGATCCAATATCTTCTTTCCCTGCGCATCAATATCCCCTGGAATATATGCATCCAAAGTCATTCTTTCAAAGGCAGATACTGCTGTGTTCAGATCAATTACATAAAGTACATTCAATGTTGCTTTGCTCAGTTTTGCAATATATACCGCCTGCTGCAAAGCATGTTCAGAATGCATCGATCCGTCGATAGGGACCATGATGGATTTAAATTCTCTCATATTCATCACCCTTTACCTTTGTTAATATTATTACGTATTCCTGATATATGTATTATTTCTATATAATTTGTTAAAAACCTTGTAAAATTTTTATAGATAAACACCTTATCCGGCTGTATAAATCTTGACATAAATTACTTATTTTGTTAGACTGACCTGAGCAGGGGTGCTTTAAGCTGAGAGGGCAATTGCCCAACCCTTTGAACCTGTTGGTTAATACCATTGTAGGGAAGCTCAATGCCACGATTTTAAAACTGCTTTTCTCCACAGGAAGGTAGTTTTTTTTATATTTCAGCGCATTTTCCCTATCCGGATTAAATAACAATTTGAAAAGAGGACATATATGAATTACAAAACGCAGTTAGAAGCCGCCAGGAGAAACATTATAACAGAACAAATTTCGCTAGTTGCAAAAAAAGAAAACCGCTCACCTGAATGGATAAGAGAACGTGTTTCCCATGGTGTCATCGCCATTCCGGCTAACATCCACCATCAATCATTATCAGCCGAAGGTATCGGAGATGGATTAAAAACAAAGATCAATGTTAATCTCGGAGTATCCGGTGACGCTAAAAATTACGACTTGGAAATGGACAAAGTAAAAATGGCTGTTGACATGGGTGCCGAATCCATAATGGATTTATCCAATTATGGCAAAACACATGAATTCCGCCAAAAATTAATCGACTATTCTCCAGCAATGATTGGTACAGTTCCTATGTATGACGCCATTGGTTATTTAGAAAAAGACTTACTCAAAATGACATCTGACGATTTTTTACACGTCATAGAAGCCCATGCTAAAGAAGGTGTTGATTTCATGACTATTCACGCTGGAATCAATCGTCGGGCATTGGAAGCATTCAAGCGCAGCGGGCGCCGCATGAATATTGTTTCACGTGGTGGTTCACTGCTGTTTGCCTGGATGGAAATGACCGGCAATGAAAATCCTTTCTTCGAACATTATGATGATGTATTAGAAATTTTACGTGACCACGATGTTACCATATCAATAGGTGATTCATTGCGCCCTGGCTGCCTTGATGATGCTACCGATGCAGGACAAATTGGTGAATTAATTGAAATCGGTTATCTTACAGAACGTGCCTGGAAAGCCGATGTCCAAGTCCTGGTGGAAGGTCCAGGCCACATGGCTATGGATGAAATAGCTGCTAATATGAAATTGCAGAAAAGGCTCTGTCATAACGCACCATTTTATGTCTTAGGTCCACTGGTCACAGATATTGCTCCTGGTTATGACCACATTACTTCAGCCATCGGCGGTGCCATTGCCGCAGCCAATGGGGCTAATTTCCTTTGCTATGTTACCCCCGCTGAACATTTGCGCCTGCCCGACTTAAACGATGTCCGTGATGGTATTATAGCTGCCAAAATTGCTGCTCATGCCGCTGACATTGCAAAAAAACTTCCGAGTGCCCGCGATCAGGATAATCGCATGGCTGATGCCAGGCATAAGCTTGACTGGGAAGGTATGTTCAAAGAAGCTATTGATCCCCAAAAAGCCCGTCAATATTATGAAAGCACACCTCCGGCAGAACGCCATACATGTTCTATGTGCGGTAAAATGTGCGCCGTAAGGACTACAAATAAAATCCTCAATGGTGAAAAAGTATTATTTTGCGAAGAAACCGGTAATTGTGATTAAGCTTATATTAACCGCACCTGCTAATTATAATCATAATAAATCACTTGACCAAACAACAAGTATATATTAGAATATGGAAGATACAGAAATGAATATATTATTTTTGTATCTTCTATGTTTGTCTGCTACAATCTGCCGTAAATCAGACAGCAAAAAGGAGGACTTTGTTCTGCAAAAGCATACAGCTTAGCGCTGGCTCTCACAATCAAGTGAGAAGACGAGGAAGAGGTTGTCGAATATTCAGCGGATGCCTCCCGGCTATAATCCGGTCGCAAAATTTGTCAAAACCACGAGGTGACTTGTGGGACAATACAAAAATTAAGGATTGGCAGATACATCTTTAATAATTATTTTATTTTGGAGGTATCGTATATGTGTGGTATTGTTGGTTATGTTGGAAATAAACAAGCAGAGCCCTTTCTTATTGACGGGCTTACCAAGCTTGAATATCGTGGTTATGATTCCGCTGGTATTGCAGTATTTGACGGTGAAAAGATAAATCTGGAAAAATGCGTTGGCCGCCTTGACGCTTTAAAGGCAAAAATCAGAGGACATGAACCTAAAGGTACCATTGGTATTGGACACACTCGCTGGGCTACTCATGGTGGTCCATCTGATGTGAATGCCCATCCTCATATGGACTGTAAAGGTGATTTTGCCGTTGTCCATAATGGCATAATCGAAAATTACATGCAGCTGAAAGAAGATTTGATTGCCAGAGGCCACAAATTTCTTTCGGAAACAGATACAGAAGTAGCTGTACATCTGCTGGAAGAATTATATGATGGTGATTTCGAAACCGCGGTACGTGAAGTCCTGAAACGCATCGAAGGTTCATACTCTCTCTTATTTATGTCCAGAAGAGATCCTGATAAACTCATCTGCACAAAAAAAGATAATCCATTGGTCATTGGACTTGGTGAGGGTGAAAACTTTATTGCCTCAGATATTCCTGCCATTATTGGTTACACACGTCGTAATTATATAATAAACGATGGTGAAATCGCTGTCGTAAAAAAAGATTCTATCTGGATAACCAACCGTGAAGGTCTGCCCATAACAAAAAAAGTTTTTGAAGTAAATTGGAATGCAGAAGCTGCCGAAAAGGGCGGTTACGAACATTTTATGCTCAAAGAAATCCATGAACAGCCTAAAGCTGTGCGAGACACTATAATATCTCGTATTGCCAAAGATAATTCATCAGTAATCCTTGATGAATTAAAATGGAATAGGGAATATCTTGACTCTTTCCACAAAATCTTCATTGTTGCTTGTGGTACGGCATATCATGCTGGTCTCGTAGGTAAGTATTATATCGAAAAACTTGTCCGTATACCGGTGGAAGTTGACATTGCTTCCGAATTTCGTTACCGCTCACCAATTATTGACGAACATACCCTGGTCATAGTAATAAGCCAATCCGGTGAAACAATCGACACCCTGGCTGCTTTAAAAGAAACTAAACGGCTTGGTGGCAAGACACTTGCTATAACCAATGTAGTGGGATCTTCTATTGCCCGTGAGGCCGATGAGGTGATTTATACCTGGGCCGGCCCGGAAATTGCCGTTGCATCAACCAAAGCATATACAACTCAGCTTGTAACTATGTTCCTGTTGGCCATGTACATGGCCGGTATCAAAAAATGTATCTCTGCTGATCGCACTAAGCAGCTGCTTACACAATTACGTGCCCTGCCAGACCAAATTAGCAGAACACTGGAAGATACTGATCCAATTAAGACATTCGCCAAACAATATGGTTTTAATGAAGACGTATTTTTTATTGGCCGATCGCTGGATTATAATGTTGCTCTCGAAGGCGCATTGAAATTAAAAGAAATCTCATATATTCACGCTGAAGCCTATGCTGCCGGCGAATTAAAACATGGTACCCTGGCGCTCATTGTCAAAGGGGTTCCAGTTATTGCCCTAGCCACACAAAAAAGTGTTTATGAAAAAACCATCAGTAATATAAAAGAAATCAAAGCTCGTGACGCAATCGTCATTGGCATAACGTCAGAAAATGATTCCGAACTGATAAAATATGTTGATCATGTAATCAAAGTTCCGGCTACTGATGAACTGCTGATTCCGCTTTTGACAGTTGTTCCACTTCAATTACTAGCTTATTATACAGCCATAACCCGCGGCTGTGATGTCGATAAACCGCGTAATCTGGCAAAATCTGTAACTGTTGAATAATTATTTTTAATCTACTATATTTTGGCGGATACTTTTATGTTGTTTCACAATCTATCTGCAAAAACAGGTTTTTTACTGGCTGCCGCAGTAACTGATGCGGCAGCCTTTAGTTTTTTAATATTCCATTAGGAGGACTAAATTATTGATGAAGGCCTTTATTTTTGATATGGATGGTGTGATAATCGACAGTGAACCACTGCATAACAAAATTGTCATAGACTTAATCAACGACCTCAATATCATACCCGATGAAAGATATCTTGATTCACTGTGCGGCCTCACAATAACACATATATTTAATAACTTGAAAAAAGACTATAACTTAAATATATCTGTTGAAGATACTGTCAATAAATATGACCGACAACTTATCGAACGAACATCCTGCATGCACCTTGAGGCTATTACCGGTATTCCGGAATTGCTGCTCAAGCTGCAAAAAGCTTCTATCCCAACAGCAGTAGCTTCATCTTCACCAATGGAGTTCATCAAAGTGATAATAAACAATCTAAACCTCAATAATTATTTTCAATTTTTGTTAAGTGGTGATGAAGTAGAACATGGTAAACCGGCCCCCGATATATATCTTACAGCAGCAAAACGTCTTGATGTCCTACCGTCGGACTGTTTTGTCCTGGAGGATTCTCATAACGGTGCTACAGCCGCCAAGCGTGCCGGTATGACCTGCATCGGTTTTCAAAATCCCAATAGCGGTAAACAAGATTTAAGTATTGCTGATGTTCTTGTCAATACCATCACGCAAATAGATATCGACAAATTATAATATAGCAGCAAACTATGGAGTTGCCATACAAACAACATTGAACCTCATAAAGATACATATCCTATTTCCGCTCTTTTAGAAACGAGTGAAGGGAACGGAATTGCTATATATTTATGAATAAAAATGTTTATGTGTGTCAACTCCTTTTTGTTATATTCGATTTTGTCCTCAATTGATTGGTACTTATCAACAGGTCTTTTGATTGTATATCACTTTATTATCTTTTATAATAAAATTAACTTAATTAAGTAGCGTGATTCCACTTCTAAATGATCATTAGGAGGTCCAAAATTGAATAAAGGAGAAATCAATCCACGAACAAAAAATATCATTCTTATCTTATGTAAACAAAAAAATTTTATGACTATCAGCGACATTGCTGCTGAACTACAGGTAAGTCCGAAAACGATCATCCGCGAGCTGCCTAAAATTGATTCACTGCTAAGCGAATACGCCGTTCAATTGGATAAAAAGCAAGGTGTCGGTATTCGCGTAACCGGCAGCACAGAAACAATCGATAATATCAAAGATACTTTTTCCACTGTTCCGGAAAAAGTAGTCTATCAACCGAAGGAACGCACTGGTTTTCTGACAGCACGCCTTCTGCAAAATCAACAACCGATGAAATTATTTGAACTGGCCCTGCATTTAAATGTTGCCGAAAGCACTATAAGCAGTGATCTTGATAAACTTGAAAATTGGTTTACTTCCCATCGACTTACACTTATTCGCAAACCAGGCTTAGGTGTATATGTCAGCGGCTCGGAAAAAGATATTCGTAAAGCCATATTGCATTACATTTACGAAAACATCGACGAAACTGATCTAATCGAAATTCTACACAACACTTTAGCAAAAGATTCCAATGAAAAAGACTTGGTGAATAATTCATCACAGCGTTTGCTGAATCTTGTTGATACACAGATTCTTCGCAAACTGGAAACAGTCATCCACCAAATGGAATCACAAGAAGCATTCAAACTTTCCGATAATGCCTATGCAGGCTTGCTCATTCATCTTGCTTTGGCCATACAACGCATGAACCAAAAGGAAAAAATAACATTTGATGACTCTTTTTTAAAAAATATCACCGATAAACACGAATTTGTAATAAGCCGTCGAATAGCAAAGTCAATAGAACAAATTTTTGCCATTAAAGTTCCCGTTGAGGAAATAGGCTATATAGCCATGCATCTCCTGGGTACACGCAATCAGTACTACACTGGCAGCACACCATTTATTCCTAATTTTCAGCTGGTTCAGCTGGCTAAAAAAATCATAAAAATTGCTCAAGCTGAAACTGGTAAAAAATTAGATAACAATGAAAAACTGCTCATTGGCCTGGTAAACCACCTTGGTCCCTCAATAAGTCGTTTAAAAATGGGAATGGATATTCGTAACCCTCTTTTGGAAGACATTAAGGAAAACTACGCATCACTTATGCAGCTCAGTCAAATCTGCTGCACTGTATTGCAAAAAGTGGTCGATACACGTATCCCCGAATCAGAAATTGCTTATATTGCCATGCATTTAGGTGCCGCTCTCGAAAATATTCAATCCGATTCAAATATAAAATACCATGCAGCTATCGCCTGTCCTACAGGATTAGGATCTTCAAAATTATTGGCATCGAGAATAAAACATGAGTTTAATAATATTCAAATAATGGATATCATTTCTGCACTGCGGTTTGACACACAAGAACTAAATAAACGGCAAATTGATTTCATTCTATCCACCGTTCCTATTACCAATGCCCCGGTACCGGTATTAGTGATCAATGCTTTGTTAAAGCAGGAAGACATTCAGTTGATAAACACTTTTCTGGCAAAGCTCAAATATACTGCCAAAAGAAATATAGGCTCCTGCAGTCGACAGTTTTCACTCACCGAAATTATAAATCACATGATGCATTATCAGCAGGCCATACTAAATATATTAAATACATTTGTTTTCCTTGATGATTTCACCAGTATCAATACTGCGCATATTATCAACCGAATAAGTTTTGCTATAAAAGACAGTAAAGCTACTCCACAGACGATTATGCAGGCACTTTTCGAGCGAGAAAAATACGGCAGCACTTATCTGCATGAACAAAAAATCATATTGCTGCATTGTCGTACTAATGTCAGTTATCCACATTTTGCTATCGTGAAAATAAAACCTGAACTCGTCAAGAATTCTGACCAATTTGTTGCTTCTATTATAATGATCATTCCCGATGATGATAAAAAAGAAAATGCTGAAACAATGGGAGCAATAACTGAGGCATTAGTTGAAAATTGGCTGTTTGCTTCTGTTATAACCAATAATAGCAAACCAGAAATCAAACTGACTTTGGAAAACATCCTTAAGAATTTCCTGCGGAAAAAAATCAATTCGTTACTGAAATAATCAATTTATGTTCATAAAAACTATATATAACTTATACATTTCCCGAAAATATCAGTTATATAATTAATACGGAGGTTTAAACTATGTCTGAAACTACAAACAGCAATCCCCTGCAAGAAAAAGTTCAGGTATTTGGCCGTTTTTTAAGTGGCATGGTAATGCCAAACATCGGCGCATTCATCGCCTGGGGGTTATTAACTGCATTATTCATTCCTACTGGTTGGACACCTAATGCTTACCTTGCCAAAGCCAGTGGTCCAATGGTACAATGGCTGATTCCACTATTGATCGGTTATAGCGGTGGTCGCGCCATTTATGGTCACCGTGGCGGTGTTGTCGGTGCAATAGCCACAGCCGGTGTAATAGCCGGTGCCGATATCCCAATGTTTTTAGGAGCCATGATAATGGGTCCCTTTGGCGGCTGGTGCATCAAAAAATTTGATGACGCCTTTGAAGAAAGTATTCCTGCCGGTTTTGAAATGCTTGTCAATAACTTCTCTGCCGGTATCCTGGGAGCTATATTAGCAGTAATTGCTTACATGGTCATCGGACCCGTAGTACTTGCCCTTAACAATGTTCTGCGGACTGCAGTAGAATTTCTTGTCAATGTCAATCTCATTCCTCTGGTTTCCATTCTTGTGGAACCGGGCAAAATACTATTTCTAAATAATGCTATCAATCACGGTATTTTCACTCCTATCGGAGTTCAGGAATCACAGACTTTTGGCAAATCATTATTCTTCCTGATTGAAGCCAATCCCGGTCCAGGTTTTGGCATGCTGCTTGCTTTTTGTTTATTTGGTAAGGGTGCAGCTAAAGGTTCCGCACCCGGTGCCATAATTATTCACTTTCTCGGTGGTATTCACGAAATATATTTTCCATATGTATTAATGAAGCCGCTTCTCCTTATCGCTTTGATTCCTGCTGGTATGACAGGAGTATTCACTCTTCATCTTTTAAATGGCGGCCTTATTGCTCCTGCATCTCCTGGAAGCATCTTTGCCGTATTGGCAATGACACCTAAAGGTGCCTACTTTGCTAATATAGCGGCTGTTACAGCTGCTACAGTCGTTTCTTTTATAATTTCATCAATAATCTTAAAATCATCCAAAGATACCGACAGCGAGGGTTCACTGGAAACTGCCCAAACCAGTATGCAGGCCATGAAAAATCGCGGCAAAGTATTCGAAAATGAAACTATTATCAATGGAGCCCAAATTAAAAAAATTATTTATGCCTGTGACGCCGGAATGGGTTCTTCCGCAATGGGTGCCAGCGCTTTGAGAAATAAATTTAAAAAGGCCGGCTATCCTCAAATCTCAATTACTAATTGTGCTATTGAAAACATACCGGCTGATGCCCAAATAGTAGTATCACACGAAAAACTTGCTGAACGCGCAAAAAAAGCCTCACCGCAAGCTGAACATATTTTTGTAACTGATTTTCTACAGAATAATGTTTTTGATATTTTAATCGACAGAATAAAAAGTGCCGGAATAACCCAAAGTAATATATCTGCCGACACTCCTAAATCCTCTAATTTTAATAAAAATTTGCTTAAACTCAGCAATATCAAAATTGGATTGACTAGCGTGTCACGCGATGAAGCTATAAAAATGGCCGGTCAAATTCTTGTCGATGGAGGATATGTAGATAAAGCATACGTCAAAGCTATGCTGCACCGTGAAGAACAAGTGAGCACATACATTGGCAAGGGTGTTGCCATTCCACATGGTGAAAACTCCGCTAAAAGTGATATAAAAGCTTCCGGCCTTTCTGTCCTGCAGTTTCCGCAGGGTGTCAAATTTGATGACGAAACAGCCTATATTGTCATTGGTATTGCCGGTATAGGTAATGAACATCTGACAATCCTTGCCAATATCGCCACAATGCTTGATGAAAATGAACACGCGGCCGACATGCTAAAAAATGCAAAAACCGCTCAAGAAATCTTTGATTTATTTACAAAATAATTAAACCGGTTTAAACTTAAATTCAGGCAGTATGTCCACCGCCTGAATTTAAGCATAACCATCAGGAGGAGTTCACAATGAAAGCAGTACATTTTGGTGCTGGTAATATTGGCCGCGGATTTATAGGAGAACTACTCCACAATTCCGGCTTTGACATCACTTTTATCGAAGTGGACAAGCATACAGTTGATTATATAAATAAGGCCCATACTTATGACATTTATATAATAAATGATAATTATCGTAAAGAAGTTATTGACAAAGTATGTGCCGTCTCACCTATAACCGATGAAGATAAAGCTATCGCCTCCATCGTTGATGCAGATATCATCACTACTTCTGTCTGTGTAGATAATTTACCAAAAATCGCCGGTACTTTAGCTAAAGGTCTCAAGCAGCGCATTATCCAGCACAAGGAAAAAGTAAACATTTTATCATGTGAAAATGCTTTTTATGCTACTGATATACTCAAAAAAGCTCTAATGGAATGTAAAACGCCTTTATCGGAACAAGCATTGGATTCCATTGGTTGTTTTCCCAATGTAGCTGTTGACCGCATCGCTCTCAGCACTGAACAGGACGGCATTCGCATTCCCCAAATAGAAACATCCTTTGAACTGGTCATCGAAAAAAATAAACTCAAGGATCCGTCCAGCCAGCCAATAAAGGGTGCTGAATACGCTGATAATCTAGGCATGTATTTAGAAAGAAAACTTTATGTGTTCAATTGCGGACATGCCACTGCAGCATATCTTGGCTATTATCATAAGCTGCCTACTATATATGATGCGTTAAATAATAAAGAAATTCACACCGATGTCTTAGCAGTAATGCGTGAATCAGCTTTGATGATGACTAAAAAGTTTCCTTTCAAGATGGATGAACTAGAATCATTTATCCAAAAAATCCTGAAACGTATTTCTCTTAAAGACTTACACGATGAAGTGACGCGTGTTGGCCGTTCACCGATAAGAAAACTCAGTAGGAATGACCGCCTAATAGGTCCGGCAATGCTGACTGAAAACTACGGCCTGAAAAACGACCATTTGGTAAAGGCTGTTGCTGCCGCTTATTTATTCGATTATGCTGAAGATGAACAAGCTGTCGAAATACAATCTTTTATTAAAAACAATGATATTAAACAAGCCATACAAAAATACTCTGAAATTACACCTAATGATACGCTGTTCAATAAAATAGTTATTGCTTATAATAAAATGAACAAAAACTAATAAAAAAAGCTGTTTTGCTGCTAACAGCAAAGCTGCTATTTTATTGTATTAAACTTTTGTCATGCAATAATTATCATCTGATGCAAAATCTAATAACTATTGCACCTGCAAAAATAGCGCAGTATAATTAATGTATTAAGTAATAAAGAGGAGTTTGATATAGCTATGATGAGTGATTCTATGCGTGAAATGCTCGATTTAAAGGAAACGGCAGCAATAGTAAACGGCGTTCACAATCCTAACGCTGATGCCTATCGTGATCGTTTGCACAAAAAAATGGATGCCATCCCTGAGTACGCTTATCTAAATTCATTGCGAATGGAAGATTTTAAAACACTTGATGATTTATATGCTGCCGTTCGTCCAATAAAAACTGCTGAAGAATTAGAAAAGAAAATCATACGCACGCCGGAAGCACAAAAAGGTGCCTTCCGCCGTCTTTGGAATCAATTACCCAAAACCGCGTAATATTTTATCTCATACGTCCTTACTCAACACTTGATACCCGCTGCTTTCAGGCTATTAACTTGAAATACAGCGGGTTTATTTAGACATCAGAAAAACACTAAAAAATGAAAGAGGTGTGCATTATGTCCAACACTGTTCCCACCATTCTTTTAAATGATGGCCTGCAGATACCGGCAATAGGTTTTGGTACCTATAAATTAGAAGGAGCCTCAGGTGTCACAGCCATAAAAGATGCCATTGACGTTGGTTATCGTCTGCTTGATTCTGCCTTTAATTATGAAAATGAAGGAACTCTTGGCCGCGCTGTCAGGGAAAGTTCTGTTCCCCGCGACCAATTATTTCTTTGTTCCAAACTACCCGGGCGCCACCATGAATATCATGAAGCCTTGTCAACCATCGAAGAATCACTATACCGCACCGGTGTTGATTACTATGATTTATATTTAATCCACTGGCCAAATCCCCGTGTCAATAAATATGTTGATGCTTGGCGTGCACTAATTGAAGCAAAAAAAAGAGGTTATATCCGCTCCATCGGTGTCTGCAATTTTTTACCGGAACATATTAATCAATTAATAGCCGAAACAGATGTATGCCCCAGCATCAATCAAATCGAACTACACCCTTATTTTAATCAGGCTCCCCAACGTACCTGGGATGAAACCCACAATATTGTGACACAATCCTGGAGTCCGCTTGGTCGGGGCATAGCATTAGTGAAGAATGATATCATCGCAGACATTGCACAAAACCATAACAAGTCAGCCTCACAAATTATCTTGCGCTGGCATATTCAGCTAAAGGCCCTGCCTATTCCCAAAGCCACAAGTCAGATTCACCAAATTGAAAATCTCACCATATTTGATTTTCAACTGACTGATGATGAAATGACGCGTATATCCAGCCTTACCAAACCCAATGGCCGCAATTTCAACCAAAATCCGGCAGTTTATGAAGAATTTTAAATACATAACCTGATATATACTAATGGCCGGTAATCAATAAATTACCGGCCATTAGTATTTTTATTTTTCAAATTTTCATAGAATCAACATTGCATCACCAAAGCTAAAAAAACGATACCGTTTCTGCACAGCAACATTATATGCCCTCAAAGTAAATTCTCTGCCGGCAAAAGCACTGATAAGCATTATAAGTGTGGATTTAGGCAAATGAAAATTCGTTATAATTCCATCCACTATTTTAAACTTATAACCTGGATAAATAAATATCCCCGTTTCTCCACTTTTAGCTGGTAATATACCGTCCGCCGAAGCCGCTGACTCCAATGTCCTAATAGAAGTAGTTCCTACTGCAATTATTCTGCCGCCAAGTTTTCTGGCTGCATTTATCCGTTCAGCAGTATCCTTGTCAATATGAAAATATTCCGTATGCATCACATGATCTTCAATATTTTCCTCATTGACCGGACGAAAAGTTCCTAATCCAACATGCAGTGTTATAAACTCAAGATTAACACCCATATCTTTAATTTCTCCCATCAGTTTCTTCGTAAAATGCAACCCTGCAGTGGGAGCCGCCGCCGAGCCGTTTTCCTTAGCATAAACTGTTTGATAACGTTCTTTATCAGCAAGTTTTTCATGTATATACGGAGGCAATGGTGTTTGTCCCAATCTGTCAAGTATTTCCTCCCATATGCCATCATAAAAAAATTCTACTACACGTCCGCCAAAATCCGTATGTTCCAATATTCTGCAGGTAAGTTCTGCACCAAATTTAATAACATCACCTATTTTAGCCTTTTTACCGGGTTTCACCAACACTTCCCATTTATTGCCTTCAGTGCGTCGTAATAGGAAAACTTCTACCTTACCACCAGTTTCATCGCGATGCCCAATAAGTCGTGCCGGTATTACCCGAGTATTATTAAACACCAGAGTATCCCCTGGTCTGAGATATTTCTTTACATCAAAAAAATACTCATGCTGAACAGCTCCATCATGTCTATCAAGTACCATTAAACGGGAATGATCGCGCTTTTCACATGGTGTCTGCGCTATAAGTTCTTCCGGTAAATCATAATCAAAATCTGTCAATAACATAAGCCAGTATCTGTCTCCTTTATCAGTACCAATTTTCTATTGATACTTCTGTATAGTACGTATATAAGATGCTTTGATAATCATAGCCTTGTTCAGCAAGAGCCTTAGCCCCCCACTGAGACATGCCGACACGATGTCCTGAACCATATCCCTCTACTTTAATTATCTCTTCATTACTATCGGTAATAAGATGAATATTTTTTGAACCAGTCATCATTTTTGGTACTTGATAATCCGGCAAATTCACATCAATAGACTTATTGTATCCTGAATTGCGGGCAATGGCAACATCGATCTTTTTAGGCAACGGTACAAACACGCCAATAGCAAATTTCGTACTCTTTAATCCCAAAATACTGCGCACCTTACTGCCGGTCAATTCCACTGTGTTTTGGGAACCGCTGAAAACCACTTCTTTTACTGCACCACCAACACTGCGATCTGACTGTCCACTGTTAAAATCCGATAATGTAATCGACTGCAGTGTTCCGATATTATAACCATACTGACTGAGCAATTGGCTTAAATCAGCTGGTGTGAACTGTACCATCCAGTGATAATCAGGCGAATTTTGATCATAATCAGTAACTGACCGCAGATATGGTATAAATGTTCCCCATACGTCCTCACTATTTTCCGTACTGCCGCCTGAGCTGGCATGAAATGCTGCAAATATTGGTTTATGATCATAAAGCAGTACCTGTCCTCTCGTCGCATCGACTGCTTTTGCAGCTATCTCATTTTCCACATTACTCCCGCCATAAACCTGGCAATGTGTCAACGCACAAACATCGTACCCCTCCGCTTCATGACGGTTCATACTATAAATGGCATAACTTCTCGCTGCAACCGCTTGTGCTTTCAATGCCTCTATCGGCCACGAAGAAGGCATTTCTTCAGGCACTACACTATATAAATATTGCTCTAATGGCAGATCATTTATCACAGTCATCCCATTGTCCATTTTTTTTATCAGTATCTTACCGCGATAAGCTTTATTATTCACTTCGACACGTCCATTTTCGTCAATTGCCTGCACAGATAATACAATACTTTTTACCGGAAGATCATTCACATACAAACGGTTATTTTTCTGTGTTATTAATACCCTCGTTCCTGTTGTGAATTTACCAAATCGATCATTTGTTCCCGGGTCTCTTATTTCAAAGACTTCGTTTGCTGAGACTGTCACATTGGTTTGCTGAGTCCATAAACCAACGCGGATATTCGGTTGAGCTGCAAATGTCCTTGACTGTATTCCCATCAGCAAAACCAGTATCAGCCCCATAATCAAATGCTTTTTCCAACCCATACTTTCGCCTCCCTTGCTTTATCATACCTGCATTATTATGCAAAATAATCTTTATTTTGCCTTTTTACCATGTTTACTGGACGATATTCTATTTTTCATGTTCACGGTCTTATCACGCCAGCCGAAATAAATAAAACCGGTAAAGGCCAGTAAAAATGCTATCACGCTGGTCATTTGAGCCGATGTACACAAGCCAAAAACCAATTGACTATAGTCACCACGCAAATATTCCAAGAAAAATCGCGCTGCTGAATAAAGCATTATATACAGTGTAAAGGCCTGTCCACGCCCATGTTTAAAAGAACGAAAAATTAATAATAACGCAAAAATGACAATATCCAATTGTCCTTCCCAAACTTCTGCCGGCCACAAAGGCTGACTGCCATATACGCGATGAGCCAGAGTGGTAACCGGATAAATAATTCCGTAGCTGGTACCAGTAGGAGCTCCGAAAGCATCACCATTAAGTAAATTGGCACACCTTCCCAGTGCCTGCCCCAAAATCATTGCCGGAGCAAGAATATCAGCCATTGCTAATACATCTATATTATGCTTTTTGGCGTATATTATACCGACAATAGTCCCTAAAAAAATACCACCTTGTATTGCCATTCCACCTTGCCAAACATTAAATATTTCTGTGATATGATTGCCATAATAATCCCAATCAAAGAAAAAAACATCCCATAACCGTGCCCCAATGATTCCTGCCATACCACAATAAATGCCCATGTCAACAACATATTTATGCCATCTGCCATCCTGCTTCGCCAGAAAATAACCAACCCCAACTGCCAGAATAATACTCAATGATAAAACCAATCCATAGGAACGTACCGGAAAACTTCCTATATAAAACAAATACTGATGCATTTATTGTCTCATCTCCACCCATTATCAAATATATTAGCTGCTTATTTAAATATCAACCACATTATCTCTGCATCCTCATTATTGTCGAGATAGTAATGCGGCCGCCGTCCCACACTTTTAAATCCAAATTTCTGATACAGTCTCAAAGCTTTGCTATTAGAAGGACGAACTTCCAATGTCATGGAATTTATTCCCATAGAACGTATAATCATAATTATTTTTTTTATCATCGCCGATGCTATTCCCCGACCTTGATAATGTGGCATCAAGGCAACATTGGTTATATGCCCCTCACCAAAGATAAGCCATACTCCAATGTAACCGATGACCACTTCTATATCAGTCGAGCAGTCAACTGCCAAAAGATAATATGCATCTTTTTTAACTGCCTCTTCCCAAAATGATTGTCTGGACCATGGCATAGAAAAACAACTTTTCTCCACCACTTCCACAGCGGCTGCATCTGACGGAAGCATCTTTCTATATTCCACTTTCATTTATTACAATCCTTCTGTCGCTTTTCCCAGAGTACTTCCGCCTCCGAACGTCTGATATAGAGTGGTTCCATAGTCATTATATTATCGGGTAAATTTCTGTCCAGTTTCGCCAAACCAGCAAAAGCAACGTTAGCTGCCCGCGGCATTATAAGATAAGGCGGTGCCAGATGAATATTGGCGCGTTCAGCAAATAACGATTGTTTTTTCTGTGCTATATCTCCCAAGGCAATAACAGGATAATCCATTTTTCTGCATATCTCCAGCGCCGCTTCCAATTTCATCACCGTCATCGACTTCACTGTAACAAGCTGCCTATTCTGCCAATTATAGACAGCAAAATACACATTTTCTTTCTGAGCATCAATAAATACTGCCGAATAGATGTTTTCCACAGGAAAATGATAAGCTAGTATCGTCCCTGCATCAATTCCAACTATAGGAATCTTCAACGCATACGCCATCATCTTTGCTGCTGCCATCCCGATCCTAAGACCTGTAAATGAACCAGGTCCGATATTAACAGCGATTGCTGTTAAATCATTTTTCCCCGTCTGAGCTATAGTCAAAGCATCTATTATATGATCCATAAGTACTTCTGATTGAGGCTTTTTTAACTGCATAGTAACCTCCGACAACAGTCTGTCATGTGTTGCTACCGCTGCGCTTGAAACCATAGTAGCTGTATCTATTGCCAGGATTGGCATATTTTTTTCAACTCCTCATAAATTCTGCTGTACTTCTCACCATTTAATTTTATCTGTATCATCCGTCTGCCATTTTCAGCAGGCTGCAAATACAGCTGTAAATTATCTTCTGGAACTGCCCGCCAAAATTTATCCGGCCATTCAATAACAATCATATCGCCATCTTCCTGTGCATATTCATAAAAACCCATTTCATAAAGTTCTTCTTCTGATTCCAATCGATACAAGTCAAAATGATATATTGTCACATCGCCTTTATAAACATTCATCAGATTAAATGTCGGACTTAGTGCCCCGCCGGCATGCAAAAACTCAACCAGCCCTTGTGTCAGTGTAGT
Source organism: Pectinatus frisingensis (assembly GCF_015732285.1). Lineage (GTDB taxonomy): Bacteria > Bacillota > Negativicutes > Selenomonadales > Selenomonadaceae > Pectinatus > Pectinatus frisingensis. The sequence continues at coordinate 47,671 of NZ_WIQU01000054.1, read as the reverse complement.
CTTTCCGGCACCGAGGCCGCCTTGTAGGCAAATCACAACCCCTGTTCGACCGGTTTTACCTAAAAAAGCTCCCAGCTGCTTCGTTTGAGCGGGAGTATCCGTATATATAGTAAACTCTTTTTCATCCATAATAAGACACCTGTTATTTATAAATTTTACTTAACAATTCAATCCGGTTTAATTTACTAATTATATCATATTCTAGTTATAAAGTGAAAATCATCCGCTTGTGTCACGTTATACTTTTATCCTTTTATTATAGGATATTACATCATTATTAAGTATAAATTCCACATCGATATTCCCTTTTTTATCTGCATATAAATCAACCACTAAAATAATTTTATATGGCAGTATTATTCCAAGTATACATGAATACAGTCCATACAGCAGCAGGAAATTATTACTATATAGAGAAGTTTATAAAGTCATATTAATTTACATTGACCATTAGGGGGTATTTATTTTGGTAAGTATGGCTGCTTCCCATTCAGTGGGAAAGATAGCAAAAGACGTTATTTTTGGTGCAAGCGCTGCCTGCAAAGAAGCTGTAAACAAACATGGCAGTGAAAAAGTTACCAATGCGACAATTGGTGCCATTATGGATGATACCGGGGAATTAGCCTGCATTCCTATTGTAGAAAAAGTGCTGAGGACTTTGCCAACAAATGACTTGATTTCTTATGCACCGATTTCTGGTATACCGGAATATCTCGACATGGCAACTGAACTCACGTTTGGTAATCACCGTCCCGACGGATATACTTCTGCCGTAGCAACTGCCGGTGGTACAGGCGGTATTCATCATACCATCTGGAATTATACCGAAATGGGTGACAGTGTTCTGACTTCCGATTGGTTTTGGGGTACATATAACATGCTATGCCGTGAATCAGGCCGAAAACTTGTAACCTATCCTCTATTTGACGACAAACAGAATTTCAATACTGCTGCATTCGCCGTTAAAGTCGATGAACTCATGGCTAAGCAGGATTCACTTTTAATTATCATAAATACTCCTGCACATAATCCTACCGGCTACAGTCTCAGCGACTCCGATTGGTCTAACGTACTTGATGTATGCAGGAAACATGCCAAAACACCGGGGAAAAAACTTACCATTATGGTTGATATTGCCTATATTGATTATGCCGGAGAAAAAGATGAAACTCGCAAATTTATGGAGCAATTCACTAATCTGCCTGATAACATCCTGACAATTTTCACTTTCAGCATGTCAAAAGGTTACACCGTATACGGCCAACGCTGCGGTGCGATGATTGGTCTTTCTTCTTCCCAAGAGGTAATAACAGAATTTGCTGCTATAAATAAATACACCAGCCGTGCCACTTGGTCAAATGTCAATCACGGTGCCATGGCTCTGCTTGTTGCCATTAATAAGGATAAAAACTTACAGCAGCAGTTTGAATTTGAACGGGATGCACTTTACCAAATGATTCGCCGCCGTGGCAGCAAATTTATGCAGGAAGCGCGCGACTGCCAGCTCAATGCTCTTCCTTATAAGGCTGGTTTCTTTTTATCTATCCCTGCCAGAGATTCTGCCGCGGTGTGCAATAAGCTGCATGAAGATCTTATATTTGCCGTACCACTTAAAGCCGGTGTACGTATTGCTGTATGCTCCGTACCACTAAAAAAAATTACGGGAATAGCCCAAAAACTTCTAAAAGCATTAAAAGCTGTTGAATAGTCTGTCTAATGTAAAACAGGGCCGATGCATAATATGCATCGGCCCTGTTTTATTATTTCGCATCTATACGAGTCCGCATTTTTTGTAAATGCGGCAACAGCCGGATTTCCAACTTATTCATCAACTCCGACAGTTCATGTGAATCAAAATCATAACTAACTTCCGGAATATTAAACACTCGACTTTCCCCAAAAAATTCATCACGAAAAACATTATAATAAATTATAAAATTACTTTGATCGACAAAATCACTATAATCAAAAATGATATATGAACCGTTAATCACCCGTACCGGTTTATCAGGTGTAATAAAAAGGTGAAACCCAGCAAAACTTTCCGGTAGTTTTTCCCTGTAGTTCCACTGCATGATTTTCTTATCATGTATAATTGAAGTTATATGGTCCGGATTAAATACCGCCATATCAGCCAGCAAATTATCACAGCGCTCTTCCAGCATTTTTTGAAAATCAGCCAATTCCGCATAAATATACTCAATTACACAAAATTCAGTCAGCCCAATCCGCATACGCAGTTTATATTCCCTTGTTTCTTCATGATAATATGCTGTTATGCTGCGATGTGCCGCTTTATTTTCATAGCTGTATATATCAAGCATGTCACCATTTTCCCGCATTAATAATTCAAAAACAAACCCATGTGCTGTCTTAGGCAGCTTTTTCAAATACTCCCATGTCTCCACCTGCGCCGTGATTTTTTCTTTTATTGCTTCTTTCACATTATCACCGTTCTAACATTATTTACCGGTGCGGCCGCGCCTAGTCATCGGCACATTATTCTTACAAAGCGGACAATCTTCCGGTTTATATGTTTTCACTTCAAGGTTGAGCAACGCTTTATGAGGAACATCACCAAAATCAGCTTTACCGCCGCTTCTGTCCACCAGCAGACCCACACCGACCGGTACTGCGCCTTCACTTTTAACAACATCTATAACTTCTTTAACTGAACCACCGGTAGTAACTATATCTTCAACAACAAGTACACGTTCACCCTTTTGTAATGAAAATCCTCGGCGAAAAGCCATCCTGCCATCGACGCGTTCTGTAAAAATAGCTCGTGTTCCCAAAGCTTTGCCAACTTCATGCGCTAATAAAATTCCGCCTGTCATCGGTCCCACTACCGTTTGTATATTTTTATCAGCAAATTGCGCCGCAATCTCCCGGCATAAGGCTTCCGTATATTCAGGATGCTGCAATACATTGAACTTTTCTACATATATAGGACTATGCAGCCCCGATGTCAGCAAAAAATGCCCTTCCATTATGGCATTGGTTTTCAAAAGTAAATTTTTTACTTCCTGTTCAGTCATTAGCATATCTCTCCCATACTTCATTTATGCCATTATATCATTCTGCCCTATTTTTGTCATGCTATAAGCAGATGTTATCGCTGACCACCAAAAGTTTTAAAGATTATTTTGTTTATACCATTGATACAAGCAAAGTAATCCTGCAGCCAACCATGCAATTATACCAGGCATATCGTATTCAGACCCATATAATGGCAGCACCATTCCCATTGCACTCAAAACAAACAATGCTATCGGCATTTTCCAAACAATATATTTTGTCATATCTGTTCTTCTGCTTTTATTGTTTTTCTTTGACATTTTTCGTCTGCGTTTCCACCAACCGATAATTCCCGATATAATCACTATAATAGTTGCGATATCTAAAATTGCCCAAATTATTTTCAAATAAAAATTATCATGATTGTGAATATGAAGATCCAATGCTGCGGCAGCAACAGATAAATATATTGGCAGCGGTCTCGTAAAATATTGCAGTCTTCCTTGTTCATCAGTCCCAACAAAAACCATCTGTCCCATAAAATCAGCAGGCATCTTCTTAGCCTGTGTTAAATAAAAAACGTAGCGTGAATGATTTGTCAGCCAATCCGGAGTATCCACCGATAAAATATATTTTTGGGGAAACTGTTGCTGCACATAATTCACAGTTGCGGTAAATTCTACATTTTGTCCCTGCACCGTTTTTGGTAAATTCTGTAATGCTTCAGCTCGTGTATCACTTATATATGTCCCATATCCCAGCGAAAAAACTACTATCATGACACCACTGAAACAAAGCACTCCTGCCCACACACCAGTTACTATTCCCAAAAATTTATGCCAGCCGAACCACTTTACCGTAGCATTGTCGTCATCTATCCGGCCAAATTTTATTTTTTTCGTAAATGGTGCATAAATAATTACTCCCGATATAACCGAGAACAGGCTCATCAGACACATCATTCCCAAAAATATCATGCCGCCCTTGCCCAGTCCCATATACATATGAAGTCTATGCATTATATGCATGAATTTACTTATAAACGAATACCGTACCGACTCGCCATGCCAGTTTTGCAGTGATTTAGTATCGGGATAATAACTGATTTGTTCTCCACCCATACTAAGCCGTGCATCAACAACTTTAGTACTATTTTTATCTTGAATACGATACAATAACCGGCCTTTATCCGGCATAACTGAAACAGCTTTTATCGTCTTATCAGGATACTTATCCTTTACCAGTCGAAATCCATCTGCTGCATCATTCCATATTGACTGATATTCCAAAGTGCGATGTTCCATTGGTTTATGTAAAAGATTATAATTATATATTTCCGCCTTAAATAATAACGGCAATCCCGTCACACAAAGCAGCAGAAAAAATATCATGCAAATCAAACTTATCCATCGGTGCAGCTTATACCAATACCGCAATATTTCATCTCCCTTATTTTTATAAAAAACAAACCAATTCCCGAAAGAATTGGCTATTATCCCTTAATAAGCAAGACAATCCCCTCCCCATCGCTCGCGGGTAATAATGGTGATTTTTAAACAGGCAGTTCTCCTGACTCAGGTTCATAGCTACGACACTCCTTCCCGGTAAAACCAGTGGTATTTGTGCCAGCTCCCCTTACAGTGGCGGGACCGTGCCGGCTTTTACCGGCTTCTCTATTAAGTCTTGCAACACCTGTCCATAGATATGCATTTTTTGTTATCTGCTATTAATTAACCTTCACTTAATAATAACCCAGCCTTAGCACTCAATTCATACAATTTCTGCAAAGGCAACCCAACTACATTAGAATACGAACCATTTATGCCTTTAATGAAAACAGCACATTTACCTTGAATAGCATAAGCTCCTGCCTTATCCAACGGTTCGCCGGTCAACACATATTTATGTATTTCATTGTTTGTCATGGCCGCCATTTCCACTTGAGTAACCGCCATATCCTGCCAGCATTCATCATTATATACTAAAGCAATCCCAGTATAAACCTCATGCGTTCTGCCCGCTATTTTCCCAAGCATGGCAGCAGCTTCTTCAGTATCTGCCGGTTTGCCGTAAATTCTATTATCCAATGCAACGATCGTATCTGCCCCGATTATCCATGTGTCTTTATGTTTTGCCGCAATATTTGCAGCTTTCATTCTTGCATTTACCATTACCAATTCTTCTGGTGCACCGGTTTTCACTTCATCTGTATCAGAAGATTCACAAATAAATCTACAGCCTATCTGTTTTAATAATTCCCGCCGCCGCGGCGATTTTGATGCTAATATAATCATTTTTCCCTCTCAATCCTAAATTATTATACCAATAACCTGTTAAACAGCAGCTATTTCTGCCAAAATACTATCAACCGCTGCCTTGGGATTTGGTGCAGCATAAATAGGTCTGCCGATTACCAGCTGGCTGGCTCCATTTCTTAAAGCTTCAGCCGGAGCAGCGACACGGCTTTGATCATTATTTGCCGTTCCCCGCGGCCTGACTCCTGGTGTGACAATCATAAAATCCCTGCCACAAGCTTTTCGTATCATCGCCGCTTCCCGCGGTGAAGCTACAACGCCATCCAGTCCTGCCCGCTGCGATAATTTTGCCAGATTGACAACCTGTTCGGCAATTGGCATCGTCATGCCGAGGCTACGCCAGTCGGTCTCGTTCATACTCGTCAGAACAGTTATAGCTATCAGTTTTGGCGGCCTGACTCCCGCAGCATGGGCAGCTTCTTTTATCCGCTGCGCCGCCTGACTCAGCATTGTAAATCCTCCAGAGGCATGAACATTAAAAATATCGACTCCAAATTTCATTAAAGAAATCAATCCTTCAGCAACAGTGTTGGGAATATCATGCAATTTCAAATCAAGAAAAATCCGCTTATTTTTACTCTTCAAGTAAGTTATTACCTGCGGACCAACAGCATAAAAAAGTTCCATACCGACTTTATAAAAAATTATACTGTCCCCTAATTGCCCGACCAGCGCCTTAACTTCATCCAATGTACGCACATCAAGCGCTGCAATGATTCTTTCGTCAGCCATACTATTCTCCTTTAAAACAAATCCATTAATACCGTCATTTATTATAGCACAGCTGCACTACTCTGCCCAACCTTTACACTTAAACATTTTCGCACTATAATAGTTAACATATTTAATTTTAGGAGGCAGTATAATGTCTATTGATAAGGTAAAAAACTATTTTTCCCAATATGATAAAGAAAATGATATCAAAGAATTTCCCGTGTCAAGTGCAACCGTACCTGAAGCGGCTCAAGCATTAGCCTGTGAAGAAGCCCGCATCGCCAAAACCCTCTCGTTAAAATTAAATGACGCTGCTATATTAATCGTCATGGCTGGTGATGCTAAAATTGACAATCACAAATACAAACAAGCTTTCGGCAAAAAAGCCATCATGTTGAAATTTGATGAAGTAGAAACAATGACAGGCCATCCAGTCGGTGGTGTATGTCCATTTGCCGTCAATCCCGATGTAAAAACCTACCTTGACGAATCACTTAAACGGTTTTCTACTGTTTTTCCTGCCTGCGGCAGTGCCAACAGCGCAATTGAACTCACCATTGATGAATTGTCCAAGTATTCTAATGCCGTCCGCTGGGTCGATGTAGCAAAGATATTATAGCCCATAAATACATCACTTAACCACCAAATAGTTAAAATTTGCTTAAAAAGTAACTAAATTTACAAAATGCTATTAATTCAGTACAAAACATTACATATATTATATGAAGGGATTTATTTATGTTATTTATTGCGATGCTGCTTTTAGGAATGACGATTGGGTTCGTCGGTGCAGGTGGAGCCGGTGTCACTATTACTCTGCTCACTGTCGGATTCGGCGTACAAATTCACGCAGCTTTGGGGATAGCTCTATCAACAATGATGTTTACTACATTTTCCGGAGCCGTAAGTCATCTTCGCGAGGGCAATATCAACCTGAAAACAGGATGCACCGTCGGTATCGGCGGTGCAATCGGTGCTTTTATCGGAGCCAATATTTCCAATTATATGCCTTCAGCCGATCTAAAAACAGCGACAGCAGTAATGATGCTGCTATCGGCATTATTATTATACTTGCGGTTGTTCCACGCCCAATACATCAATATTTTTCATCTGCGCACAACTTTTTTAACCGGCTGGCACTTCTGGCTGCTGGCCATCATAACCGGCATATCCAATGGAGTTTTATCCGGAGCCTTCGGCATTGGTGCCGCAGCTTTTATCCAGCTTAGCTTGTTATTGATATTTGGGCTGTCTTTATATCAGTCGGTCGGTACAACAATGTTGGTAATCATTCCGATATCAGCTTTCGGCGGCCTTGGTTACTTAATTGCCGGCCATCTCGATTTCAATTTATTTATTCAGACACTGCTGGGATTAATGATTGGTTCTTTCATCGGTGCCAAGTTCACGCGCTTGGTTCCACCTTCCCTGTTAAAAATATTCATGGTCCTGATGCCGGTTCTCGGTGGACTTATTCTAATGCTTTGCAATTAATTTTTAAAAATATTTTACCATTAGAACCGAATTTATTCAATTCGGTTAATTTTACTATTTTTAGTCACAAATTTCTATACAGCTGGAAATGCGGATAAAAAGCCATTGCCAAACGGCGGTGTACCTTATAAAGTAAGGTACACCGCCGTTATGCCATTCTCCTATTCCATTCATAACAACTATTGAGCCGCTTTCACCACTGCTTTCTTCATCTTCCTTACATATTCCCCGACCGGTCCTGGTGCGTTCTTACCATACTTAGCAACAAGCTTGACAATTGCACTGCCAACAATGGCAGCATCGGCCGTTGCCGCTGCTTTTTGCGCCTGGTCAGGTGTAGAAATACCAAAACCAATACCGATTGGCAGATTTGTATTTTCCCTGATGATTTTTACAATATCATCAAGATTGGTCGTAATTTCACTCCTTACTCCAGTAACACCCAACGATGAAACCAGATAAATAAATCCTTGCGCTTTCCTTGCAATCATCCCGACCCTTTGTGCAGAAGTAGGTGCTATCAGTGAAATCACCTCTACCCCTTCCTTATTGGCATACTCGAAGAATTCATCCTTTTCTTCATATGGAATATCAGGAATTATTACTGCACTCACATTTACTTCATTACATCTGGCAAAAAATTTTTCTTTGCCATAAGCAAATAATAAATTAGCATATGTCATAAATGCGATCGGTGTATTGACCCGCTGGCGTACGGTTTTCAACATGGCAAAAATGCCATCTGTTGTCGTTCCATTATCCAAAGAACGCTTGCTGGCCTGTTGTATAACCGGACCTTCAGCCACCGGATCGGAAAAAGGAATTCCCACTTCTATAAGGTCAGCACCATTTTGTGCCATTGCTGCAATCAATTTTTCTGTTGTTGCTAAATCAGGATCTCCCGCTGTTATAAAAGCAATAAATGCTTTTTCATTTTTGAATGCATCTTGTATTTTAGTCATGTATATCGATCCCCCTATAACGTGCTATTGCTGCCACATCTTTATCCCCGCGTCCCGACAGACAAACAATGACTATTTTATCTTTGTCAAGCTGCGGCGCCAACTTGATTGCATGAGCTACGGCGTGAGCGCTCTCAATTGCCGGAATTATTCCTTCAACCTGTGACAGATACTCAAAAGCCTCTACGGCTTCATCATCAGTCACCGCAACATATTCAGCACGTCCGGTATCATGCAGGTATGCATGTTCCGGCCCTATGCCCGGATAATCAAGTCCTGCCGAAATGGAATAAACCGGTGCTATCTGTCCATATTCATCCTGACAGAAATATGATTTCATTCCATGGAAAATACCTTCAGTTCCTGTTGTCAGTGTTGCGGCATGTTTTCCGGTTTCTATGCCCCGACCGGCAGCCTCACAGCCGATAAGCCGTACACTTTTATCGTTGATAAAATTATAAAACATTCCCATGGCATTGCTGCCGCCGCCTACACAAGCCATGACCACATCCGGCAGACGTCCTGCCGCTTCTAATATCTGCTGTCTGGCTTCTTTACTTATCACACTTTGAAAATCTCTTACAATAGTCGGAAAAGGATGCGGTCCCATCACCGACCCCAGCACATAATGAGTATCATCAATGCGCCTGGTCCATTCCCGCATCGTTTCATTGACAGCATCCTTAAGTGTTTGAGTGCCGCTTGTCACCGCATGGACTTTAGCCCCCAAAAGCTTCATGCGGTAGACGTTAAGCCGCTGTCGGTCAGTATCTTCTTTACCCATGAATATCTCGCATTCCATCCCCATGAAAGCTGCTGCCGTGGCTGTGGCTACACCATGTTGTCCGGCTCCGGTTTCGGCAATAACCCTTTTTTTGCCCATTTTTTTTGCCAACAATATTTGTCCCAGTGCGTTATTTATTTTATGCGAACCTGTATGATTGAGATCTTCACGTTTAAGATAAATTTGTGCACCGCCAAGATCTTTTGTCATGCGTTCAGCATAGTATAACAGTGATGGTCGGCCGGCATAAGTTTTCAGCAGGTCATCCAATTCCTCTATAAACGCTGGATCGTTCTTATATTTTTTATAGGTTTCTTCCAATTCTATTACAGCATTCATCAGGGTTTCCGGTATATACTGGCCGCCGTGGATGCCAAATCTTCCTTTTGTTCCCATTTATTTCAATCTCCTTATAATCGCCATTATTTCTTTGATCTTTGCAGTGTCCTTAATGCCATCTATCTCTACGCCGCTGTTTATATCCACTCCCCATGGATCAACACCTCTTATTGCCCGCACGATATTGATGCTCTTCAATCCGCCTGATAAAACAAACGGCCTGTTTAATCCCTTGAGTACCGACCAATCAAAACTTCTGCCGGTTCCTCCGGCCAGTTTATCGCAAAAGGTATCAAACAACAGCATATCAGCTGATGAATTCCGCCATTTTTCAATATCTCCACTGTTTTTCACCCGAACAACTTTCCAAACATCGCAACCAGAAGCCTGCTTTATCTGATTGATATCCTCCTCCGTCTCATCCCCATGCAGCTGTATGACATCAAGTGCCAGCACATGCGCTATATCAACTATAGTTTTGGGTACTTCATTGACAAAAACTCCCACCGTATCAATTGACGATGCAAGCACTTTTTTTATTGACTGAGCCAAGGGCGGTGTTATCCGCCTTTTACTGGGGGCAAATATAAAACCGGCATAATCCGGTTGCACCATATTTAAAATATCTGCATCTTCCATACGTGTTATCCCGCAAAATTTAACACGAGGCATTTTTACAGAGCCATATAACCGGGTCAGTTCTTTTACCTTATCTTGACTACGCATTAAAGCCTCACCGATCAAAGCTGCCTGCACGTTATTTTTACGCAGGTGCTCAATATCTTCAGCTGTTTTTATACCGCTTTCCGATATAAAAATAATGTCGTCCGGCACTTTATGACGCAGTTTTATACTATTATTTATATCTACACTAAAATCACGCAAATCACGATTATTAACACCAATCACCCGTGCTCCCGCTGCCAGTGCTTTATCCACTTCAGCAACATCATGCGCTTCTATCAAACAAGAAAGACCCAGTATATCTGCTATTTTGCGAAAATGCTGCAACTGTTCTAAAGAAAGCAAAGCACAAATCAGCAGCACTGCACCGGCGCCCAGCAGTGCCGCTTCATATATTTGATATTCATCAATAGTAAAATCCTTGCGCAATACCGGAATATCAACTGCTGCCGCAATTTCCTGTAAATAACTGTCACTACCCATAAAAAATTCTGGTTCCGTCAATACCGATACAGCTGCCGCACCCGCTTTTTCATAATCGACGGCAATTTGCAAATAGGGAAAATCACGGGCTATTATACCTTTGGAAGGCGACGCTTTCTTTACCTCACAAATGAATGATAAATCATCACTGCTTAATACCTGTTCAAAAAGAAACGGCCGTGCATTTTTTTTGCTAAGCGCTGCTGTTTTAATTTCTTCTAATGGTTTTTGCATTTTGCATTTTTCCACTCTCAATCGCGTTTTAGCAGCTATCTCTTGCAAAATCATCAACATCACACCTCATTAGTATTTTTTATGAACTGCTGCATTTTTTGATAAGCAGCACCACTGTCTATTATGTCAGCAGCTTTCTTCACACCAGCGGTTATATCATTAACCTGCCCGGCAAGATATAATGACATTCCTGCATTGAGCAATACAGTGTCACGCTTAGCACCCTTTTCCCCTTGCAGCACAGTCCGGCTTATCCTGGCATTTTCGACTCCGACACCACCGATCAACGCATCGCGGGCAGCATACACCATCCCATATTCAACCGGATCTATCTGATAATCGGAAAACTTGCCATTATTGACCTCACACACCATGGTCTTGCCGCAGGCAGTTATTTCATCAAGTCCGTCACCATACACAACTGCCCCTCTTTTTACCCCCAATTTGTTTAATACTTTAGCCATTGGATGCACGAGAGCCGCATCGTATACTCCCATAAGCTGGATATTAGCGGCCGCCGGATTACTCAACGGTCCTAAAATATTAAATATCGTCCGTACTCCCAATTCCTTCCGTACCGGTGCCGCATATTTCATTGAAGCATGATAAACCGGTGCATACATAAAGCACATCCCTATTGTGTCCAGCATCTTTTCATTTTGCACGGCATCGAGTTCAATCCGTGCTCCCAATGATTCCAGACAATCAGCCGCACCGCATTTGCTCGACACACTACGGTTACCGTGCTTGGCCACAGTGACTCCGTCGGCCGCAATGACAAAAGACGCTGTAGTAGAAATATTAAATGTATTGGCTTCATCACCGCCTGTACCGACTATTTCCAATACGTCGGATGCGCTATGCTTAACAGGATGGCATTTTGCCCGCATTGCTGCTGCACAGGCAGCAATTTCATCAACAGTTTCTCCCTTTAACCGCAGTGACGTCAAAAAACCGCCAATCTGCGCATTTGTTGCCTTGCCTTCCATTATTTCCAGCATGGCATCATTAGCCATTTTATAATCAAGATTATTGCCGTTTACCACTTCATATATAGCTTCTTTTATCATTACATTGCACCGCCTATCTGTAAAAAATTTTCCAAAATACGTTTCCCATTAAAAGTAAGAATTGACTCAGGATGGAACTGCAGGCCAAATATTGGATACTGCCGGTGCCGCATTGCCATCACTTCACCGTCATCCGTCTGTGCCGTTACTATCAATTCTTCAGGCATAGTGTCTTTCTCAACAGCCAGCGAATGATAACGTGCCGCCTCAAATTGCCGTGGCAGTCCGTTAAATATCGGCATATCATTGGTAATTGTAACCATGCTTTTTTTACCATGCATAATCTTTTTTGCATAACCTATCTTCGCCTTAAATGTTTCTCCAATTGCCTGATGACCCAGACATACCCCCAGTATTGGTATATACTTTCCCAATGTGCGTACCACGGCTTCGCATATACCAGCATTGGCCGGGCGACCCGGCCCTGGAGACAAAACTATCTGCTGCGGCGCCATTTTTTTTATCTCATCCAAGCTTAATTCATCATTGCGTATAACCTTAATATCAGCACCAATCTCACCAAGCAGCTGATAAAGGTTATAAGAAAAGCTGTCGTAATTATCAATTAGCAATAACATTATTCACACACCTCCTGTGCTTTCTCAATTGCTTCAATCATCGCTCTGGCTTTATTAAGCGTTTCTGTGTATTCTGTCTCAGGGACACTGTCAAATACCACCCCGCCGCCAGAGCGGACATAAACATTTCCGTCATAGGCTGCCGCCATTCGTATACCGATACATATATCCATATTACCGGTAAAATCTATATAGCCGACAGCACCGCCATAAATGCCACGCACACTTTTTTCTGTTTCATGCAATATCTGCACAGCCCTTACTTTAGGCGCCCCTGATAATGTTCCTGCCGGCAATGTAGCCGCGATGGCATCAAGTGCATCCTTATCCGAACGTATTTTCCCCGTGACAGTGGAAGTTATATGCATCACATGGGAAAATCTTTCAATTTTATGGAAATTGCTTACTTTTACCGAACCAAATTCACTTATTTTCCCCAAATCATTTCTGCCAAGGTCGACCAGCATATTGTGCTCGGCCAGTTCCTTTTCATCTACGCACAGCTTTTTTTCCAACGCTGCATCCTCTGCCTTGTCTTTTCCTCGCGGCATTGTTCCGGCTATCGGGAAAGTAGCCAGCCGTCCGTCTTTCAACTTGACCAACGTTTCCGGTGAAGCTCCGGTCAATTCTATCTGCCGGCCGCTCAAATAAAACATATATGGTGACGGATTAGTCGTGCGCAATACTCTGTAAGCATTCAATAAACTGCCGCTGAATCCGGCCATACGGCAATTGGAGGGAACCGCCTGAAAAATATCACCTTCTTTTATATACGTTTTAATTTTTCCCACCAATTTTTCATATTCCGCAGCTGGCATTTCACTGGTAAATCCTGTAGTCAATCTACCAGCTTTACCTTTATACGGCTGGCCATTTTCTACCAAATCAGCCAATTTATCAAGCTGCTGCCCAGCTTTTTCATAATTTGCCACGATATCATCAGTACGAATATTAACAATCAGAAATATCTTCTGCCGCAGATTGTCAAAAGCTATAATTTTATCAAATAGCATCAGATCAACATCATTTAAATCCTGCCGCTTATCAGTAAAATCAAGCTTTTTTTCGCTGTAGCGTATATATTCATAGGCAAAATAACCGATAAGGCCACCGGTCAACGGTGGTAAAAAAGAAAAATGCGGACTTTTGTAATTATGCAATATCTTGCGTATTACCCCCGCAGGGTCATCAGTGTGAAACCGCTGTTCATTGATACCTTTTTTAATAGTCATTTGATGATTTTTGCATTTTATCTCCATGGAGGGATCAAAACCCAAAAATGAATAACGCCCCCATTTTTCACCACTCTCCACACTCTCCAGCAAAAAACAGCAGTCACTGACATTTTTCATTGCCTGAAGCACCGCTATCGGAGTTTTAATATCGGCAAACAATTCCCGGCTGACCGGCATAATATCATATGAGCCAGTCTGGGCAGCCGCCTGCAATTCTGCTAAACCAGGTCGATAATCAATCATCAGCAAACATCTCCTCAAAGTAAAAACAATAAAAAAATACCCGCCCAAAGACAAATTATTTTGTCAAGGACGAGTATGTATTTACTCGCGGTGCCACCTTGCTTGGAAAGAATTTTCCCTCTCATGCAGAATACCAACATATTCCTCACAAATAACGCATGTGCTGCGTCATAGAATACTCGATAAATTTCTTTATCTTTGACTATGCCCTCTGCGGTCCATTTAATACTCTGCGTCCTGCCATTTCTCAGCAACAATGGCTCTCTGTAAGTGCACGATGTATTTTTATCTCCGCATCAGTGGTTTATTTAAGGCGAATATTAATTTTGAAATTCATTCTACTATCTTGTTGTAATATTGTCAAGTATATTTTGCAAATTTTATTTTGTCGCCACTGGAAAATTCTGTTATACTATATTCAAATACATTAACTTTTCAATAACGGAGCGTCACCATGTCAAACGAACAGAATAACAAAGACTGTGATATGTGCGATATTTACCACGTACATCAAGACATGGTAAATAAATCAAAATTACATCTTTTGGATAATGCCACCACCGTACGCTTATCCGAAACTTTTAAGTTGCTGGGAGATCCTACCCGCATAAAAATACTGACCATCTTATCCAATGATGAAATGTGTGTCTGTGATATAGCTGCAACACTACAAATGGGCCAATCGGCCATTTCCCATCAGCTGCGTCTTCTGCGCGGTGCCCGGCTGGTAAAATTTCGTCGGGAAGGCAAAGAAGCCTGGTACTCACTTGATGATAACCATGTTGTCGTCCTCTTAAATCAAGGTTTACAGCATATATTGCATAACTGATTAAGCGAGGTTTTCTGCCATGAGTAAATCAATCAATCTTATCGCCGGCATTTTTATTGCAGTTTCTTTTTTCTCTTCCACTGCCAATGTCGTATCGGCAGCTCCTATCTTAAAACTTCATGCCGAAGGACATGATGTACGGCTTTTACAGCAATTACTGCAAAAGCGTGATTATACTGTCAACGTAACCGGTATTTTTGATGAAACCACTCAATCTGCAATCAAGGCCTTTCAAACCGATAATCATTTGCCTGCTACCGGCATTGTCGACCACCAGACCTGGTGGTCTTTAAATGGAACCAGACCATCCACCAACATCCCGGCTGTTACTCCTACACCCAGACCGGCATCGCCGCTTGTTGCAGGTATTCCAGTGAGAAAACCAGCCATTCTACCCGCCAGCCGGCCGGCTGAAAATTCTCAAGTTCCACAATCGGAAGAAAGTGCCATAGCGACTATACGAAACCAACGCGTTACTGAAACAGCTCCATTTTTACCCGGTAATAAGGCAGCCGCCATAGTCTCAACCGCTAAAAAATACATAGGCGTTCCATATATATATGGTGGTGCCACGCCCAAGGGGTTCGACTGTTCCGGCTACCTGCAGTATGTCTTTAAACAAAATAATTTTATAATTCCCCGGACTGCCGATGCCCAATACGAAATAGGCAGAAAGTTGCCCGTCAGCCAGCTGCAGGCCGGCGACCTGGTATTTTTCTCTACTGATGCCAAGGAAGTCAGCCACTGCGGCATATATCTTGGTGACGGACAGTTCATCCATGCCTCAACCAGTAAAGGGGTACGCATTGACCGCCTTGATAACACTTATTGGCAAAAATACTTTATCGGCGGTAAACATATCGTAAAATAAATATTATATATTAACTACCGTCTTATGAAAAGCGCAATATAGTCAATGATTTTAAACAAAATATGCCGGATGATATATTTGCAAATTCTGCAAACATATCATCCGGCATATTAATATTATCCATAACCATCAAAATCAAGTATTTTTAGCTATTATAGCACCGACCACCGCACCGACTATGGCAGCCGTTGTCACTTCACCAGTAGAATGACCTTCATTATTTTGGGGCGGCGGATCGCGCCGCGGTTCTTCATGACGATGCGGCGGCCATTCATGAGGATGGGCCTCCGCCAAGGTAGTTCCCAGTAAGCCTACTGACATGAACGAAATAAGCACGAACGCTGCTAATTTTTTTATCTTTGTCTTGAACATTTTCCTCACTCTTTCTGTAAATATTTGCTTACTATCTATAAAAAGATTATAGCACTGCTGCTATTGGAAAATGTGACAACATTGTAACATTTTTATGATATTTTACATAATATCTTTCTGCATGTGACCTATTATCATACAGGACCGTTTTTCACAACTCTCCGACATATTGCATAAACCGTATCTGCTACTATATCTGCCGGCACAGGCAAATTTTTACGGTTCGCTTTTCATCATCCAGCACCGCTTTTTTTGCTATAAAGCGTATGTTCTTCTATTGCATATTCATGTTCATTTAATTTAAAAACCATATGTATCTCACTATAATGTATCTGGTCATTATTTCCCAGTTTATCATTGTAATAGGTATCATATTTTTGAGCCGTTCAGCCAATTTAATGAACGCAACTTAAATAGACCTCTTTATACACATTTTATAATATGTCGGCCTTGCTGTATCTATCCATCTGTCTCTCGCAAATTTACATGGATGCTGAAAACAGTCGGTGCTCCGTCTCAGTACCAAAACTCACTGCCCCTTTGCAAGAGGTTCCCCTTAAGGATTGGCAGACAAGCTACGCCTCACGGCTGCGGGACAGCTCCGGCTTTATACCAGATTCCCTATTAGTCCTTGCGGACACCGGCTTCATCTGATATTAAATTGCAATGGACTGCCGGAAAGATCGATTCTCCGGCAACCACTATTTTAATCATGGTAATACTATATATATCAGTATTACATTACATAAAATCAAGTTCAATATAAAGTGTTTATTTTTAATGAATATTACATATTGCCTAATTGATTTTATCAAAAGTCAATTATTGTTCCATAATAGACTGCCTTCAGCAGTTTTTTCATCTGTTCTTCGTCAATATGCCGTGGGTTACTGGGTGTACAGGCATCTTTCACAGCTGCTTTAGCCACATAATCAAGCTTTTGCAAAAATTCTGATTCATTAACCCCGAATTCTTTTAAAGTATGTGGTATATTTAGTTTCTTATTATATTCACGCAATTTAGTACAAAGTGCTGTTATGCTCGCCTGATCATTGCTTTTGCCGATGCCGAGCCGTCCGGCAATTTCGGCATAACGTACAGCAGCAGCTTTTTCTTTGGCGTTATAAGCAATAACATACGGCAAATAAACCGCATTGGCACAACCGTGTGGAATATGCCCGGTACTGTATGCCGGACCGGTCTTGTGCGCCATTGAATGAGTGATTCCCAGTAGGGCATTACTAAAAGCCATACCAGCCATACACTGTGCATAATGCATTTGTTCGCGCGCTTTTTTATCTCCGGCATAAGAAGCCTCGAGGTATTTATCCACAGTTACGACAGCCTGCATTGCCAACGTATCTGTAAATGGCCCATTCATCAACGACACATATGCTTCAATGGCATGTGTAAGTGCATCCATGCCCGTATATGCGACTAACTTAGGCGGCATTGTTTCGGCCAATGCCGGATCAACTATAGCAATATCCGGTGTAATATTAAAATCCGCCAATGGATATTTTATCCCTTTTTCATTATCGGTAATCACAGAAAAAGCCGTGACCTCAGTTCCTGTTCCCGAAGTAGACGGAATGGCAAGGAATTTAGCCTTTTTACGCAGCACAGGAAAAGAAAATGGCTTAATTATATCTTCAAATTTAACATCCGGATATTCATAAAATACCCACATTGCCTTGGCCGCATCAATAGGCGAACCACCCCCCATAGCAATAATCCAATCCGGACCAAAATCCAGCATTTTTTGGGCTCCGTTCATAACAGTTTCTACAGAAGGATCCGGTTCCACTTTTTCAATAAGGGTCGTTTCTATATTTGCTTCTTCTAAATAGTCCAACACTTTATCAACAAAGCCAAAACGTCGCATCGAGCCGCCGCCCAAAACCAACACAGCTTTTTTCCCTTCAAGGTTTTTCAGTTTCGACAGGGAATTTTCTCCCCAGTAAATATCTCTTGGTAATGTAAATCTCCTCATGTTCAACCTTCCCTTACTAAAAACATTATATTGTTAAAAATTGCATATTTAAATTTATAATATTTATTATATAATATTTTTAGTTTATCTACAAGGAATTTTCATATTTTTAATACAATAGTAAAGCATCTGTAAATTATAACAATAATTTACAAAATACTCTAATCATACGTATGTGATTTCCAAGCTTTACCACCTTACTGTCTTGTCAAATCGGTCAAGATAACGTAAACCGCGTCTGCCTTCCTGCACAACTATCGTATCAACAATATCGGTGATTACCTCATCAATGGTAAATGTTGCACAGGTTCCTCCCATATCAGTTTTTACCCAGCCAGGAGCCAGCAGTAGCAGTGCATAATCTTCGCCCCGGCGGGTGGCAAAACTGCGCATTGCCATATTTAATGCCGCTTTACTGGCCCGATATACTTCAAATTCACCTGTCTCATTGTTACCAATACTGCCCTGTCCTGATGACATAACCCCTATAGTTCCGCCCGGTCGGACTTTTCCTCTGAGTTGCTCTACTGTCCGCATCACACATAAAACATTGGTTATCATAATCTTGATAAATTTCTCTGCAGACACTTCACCCATGGTTTCATAACGCTCATTTGTAATACCTGCACTTACAAAAAGAACATCAAACTGTTCATCAATGGTATTATCTTTGATAGCCGCTATCTGTTCTGGTAAAGTAATATCAAGATATTTAATTTCAAGCCGTTTTTTATATTGCCCGATTAACGCCTGCAATCCCGCACCGCTTTTGCTGCGCACCGTCCCAGTCACCTGCCAGCCGCGTTCTAAAAGTTCTTTTGCTATTGCCAGTCCCAGCCCGCGCGATGCCCCGACAATCAACGCTGATTTTTGTTTCTCCATGTCACATTCCTGCTTTCCTTTTTACAACATTCATTCCATCATTTTCCGTTGTCTAAGTTCGTATAACTGTATTTTCTCGTTATAAAACTAATAATATCCCATTTTGTTTACAATATCTTGATATATAAAATACTCTTTAAATGCTATAATGCCACAAAGTCACTCCTTTATGATTGATTTTTCAATAACCGCTATGTCTTTACAATACCTCCTTTTTATGATACGCTCATTTTAGAACATTCGAGCAACACGAAGTCAAGCATTTTTAAGGAGAATTATGTATACTATTAAAGAAGTATCACAAAAAACCCATTTGACTCCTTATACCATTAGATTCTATACCGATAAAGGTCTCGTACCGAATATACAACGTAATAAAAACAACACCCGCCTGTTTAATGAAGAATCTATTGGATGGTTAATCAGGGTAAAGTATCTTAAAGACTGCGGTATGCCAATAAAAGTCATCAAACACTATGTTGATTTGTATCTGGAGGGAACTGACTCCCTGCTGCCGCGATATAAAATTATTTTAGAATACACCCATCTGGCTCAAAAGCAGCTTGAAGATGCTAAAAAACGAGTCAAATTCATGCAGCATAAGGTGAAGCACTATACCGAACTCATAAATAAAACTAATGGCAATACATCAGATATCATTAATACAAAGGAGTGTCTTCATGACAACTTTATCCGATAATATATTGACCCGCAGGAGCATTAGATCTTATGAACCTAAGGCAGTCAGTTCCGAAGCCATCAAAACAATGTTAAATGCGGCAATCTGGGCTCCTTCCGGTAACAACCTCCAACCTTGGAAATTTTCTGTGATTATGGAAAATAAAAAATTGCTGGATAAAATTGCTTCCCTATCAATATATCAAAACTGGATAAAAACGGCTCCCTGCCTGATTGCTGTTTTTCTTGATCACGCCAGTATCATGACTAACATCACAATTCCCAAGTTATATATAAAACACGTGCAGGCTATCGGTGCCGCTTTGCAGAATATGCTGCTGACAGCCAATGATCTGGGTCTGGGGACTTGCTGGATCGGTGAAATATTAAAAAACGAAGAAGAAATAAAAATTCTTTTAAATGTACCAGCCGGGTATGAATTGATGGCTGTCGTCTCTGTCGGTTATCCTAAAATTGTTTCCAAAGGACAACGCAAACCGCTGGATCAGGCAATCATTGATTGGCAATAATTCTTAAAATATATTCATATTCGTCTTAAATAAAACAATACGCCGGCGGGAAATTATTAAACTTCCCGTCGGCGTATTGTTTTTACTATTATCTTATAAAAATCAGCAAAAAATATTATATTTTTTATCGACATCAGCAAAAATCTGTACTGAACGCTTCAATATTCCATTCATATACGCTATGGCTGTACCGTAATTAGTCATGGATATATTCTGCTGCCCGGCACATTTCAAACGATACTGCATTTCTTTTTCATTAAGCATGCAGCCACCGCAATGTATTATTAGTTTATATGATGTTAGATCTTGAGGAAACTGCGTACCGCTGGAAAAAATAAACTGTGGTGTTTTTCCACTATATTTTTTTATCCAATGTGGCAGTTTCACCGTTCCAATATCATCACACTGACGATGGTGTGTACAACCTTCCGAAATCAATATTTTATCATCATCCTGCAGCCCATCAAGTAATTTTACGGCCTGCATCTGTGTCAGCAGATTTCCTTTATAACGGGAAAATAAAATAGAAAATGATGTCAACGATACATTATCCGGTGTCTGCCTCGCAACATTTGCAAAAGCCTGACTATCGGTAATTACCATTTTGGGCTTTTCCCTGAGTCCGGCAATTACCCTGCCCAATTGGCTGTCCTGTGTCATTACTGCTGTGGCTCCAATATCCAGCAATTCCCTTATGGTCTGCTGCTGCGGCAGTATCAGCCGTCCTTTAGGTGCTGCCTTATCAATCGGTATCACTAAAATAACTGTGTCACCGGCAGCCACTATATCTTTAAGCAGTGTTTTCCCATCATCACATCGTATTAAATGTGCCAGCCGTTCCTTTAATTCAAATATGCCGTCATTGTTTTTAGCACTGATAAGTACGCCATGCTGTGAATCAATGGTTCTAGCCGGTGTACCTAAATCACTTTTATTATATGCTATAACGTAAGGTATCTGCTGTGCCTTAAACAATTCCAGCATATCTTTGTCAGCCGTCGTTAAGGGATCCACAGCGTTTACGACCAGCACCGCTATATCGGTTTTGTGCAGCACTTGTTTCGTTTTTTCCACACGCAGTCTGCCAAGTGTTCCCTTGTCATCAATTCCCGGTGTATCAATAATCGTCACCGGACCGAGTGGTAAAAGTTCCATTGCTTTATACACCGGATCAGTCGTTGTTCCTTTTACCTCGGAAACTATAGCTATATTTTGATTGGTGACAGCATTCATAACACTGGACTTACCGGCATTTCTCACGCCAAAGAAGGCAATATGTGTACGATTTGCTGAAGGTACAGCATTCAAATCCATAAAAAACTCCTTTTAAAAACGAAAATCTCTTGCCCCATTTTCAATGAGCTGCAATTCATCTACGACCTTATTGCGAACACTATCGTTGCCGATATTGTTTATTTGCCTGGTGATAACGCTTAATCCCAAGTCTTTAGTCGCCGGTGACGCATAATCGCACAGATACTCCTTAAGCGTCAATAAAGCATTAGGCAGACAGCAATTCAAAATCTGTTCACTTTTGCAGATGCTCATAAATCTGTCACCAACCCGGCCGGCACGATAACATGCCGTACAAAAGCTAGGTACATAATCAAGCTGCATGAGCCAGTCAACAACTTCGTCCAAAGAACGATTGTCACTGACATCAAACTGCTTAGAGTTATCCTCTGCCTTTTCTTCTTCTGCGTAGCCACCTACACTTGTTCTCGAACCACCGCTTATCTGTGAGATACCAAGATCAAGCACCTTTTCACGACATTGTTGGTTTTCTCTGGTTGAAACTATCATACCGGTATAAGGCACAGCTATCCTGATACAAGCTACTATTTTGGCAAAAGTATCATCCGATATCCCATTATCAAATGCAGCCGGATCAATGTCATCAGCTTTTCTAATACGTGGCACGCTTATTGTATGTGGTCCTACACCAAAGCGTGCTTCCAAATGTTCGGCATGCATCAGCAGACCGGCAAATTCATATCTGTAAGTTGATAGTCCAAACAGCACACCACAGCCGACATCGTCTATGTCGCCCTGCATCGCCCGATCCATTGCTTCAGTATGATAATCATAATTATGCTTTGGGCCGGTCGGATGCAGCTTTTCATAATTTTTCTTGTGATATGTTTCCTGGAAAAGTATATATGTCCCTATTTCCGCTTCTTTGAGCATACGGTACTCTTCCACAGTAGTCGCTGCGATATTTACATTAACTCGGCGAATAGCACCATTCTTATGTTTTATATTATATATGGTATTAATACTGTCCAATATATACTCGATTGGATTATTCACCGGATCTTCACCACATTCGATTGCCAGTCTTTTATGCCCCATATCCTGCAATGCGATTACTTCTTCTTCTATTTCTTTTTGCGTCAGTTTGCGTCGACAGATATGTTTGTTTTTGGCATGATATGGACAATATACACAACCGTTCACACAGTAGTTTGACAAATAAAGCGGCGCAAATAAAACAATACGATCTCCATAAAAATCTTCTTTTATTCTCTTAGCCAATTTGAATATCTGCTGATTGAGTTCAGGTATATCACAAGCCAGCAGTACTGAAGCTTCCCGATGGGAAAGGCCTTTATTTTTATGTGCTTTTTCCAAAATTATTTCTATCAGCACCCGATTATGTTTATTTTTCTCTGCATAATCCAAAGTTTCCATAATTTCTTCATCATTGATAAAATCATCAGCATGTTCTGATTTGGGATTGTACAAAAAATCGTCTTCTTTCTTAAAATTACTATATTATCTCTCACTGCGGCAGAAAAGATATATACAGATTACTACAATGTTTACTCCCATTTATCGCTATTTCAAAATATTACTGCACAATGCCCTCAAAAATCAAACTCTTTTGTCCTTGCCTGATAGCACGTATGCAAAAGCTGATGTGCCTTGTCACTGCCGGGGCTTACCAAAAATTCAGCATACAGTTTTTTCAAATATGGATTTTCATGTGACCGGCGTAGTTTACTGCTACGGTCAATTTCATATAGAGCGCTCATTCGTTTCTTAGTAGCAGCGAAAGTCGTGGTGACTGGCTGACCGCCGCCTCCCACACACCCACCGGGACAGGCCATTATTTCTATAAAATCATAATCACACTGTCCGACCTGCAGTTTATTCATAACCAATGCTGCGTTTTTCAATGTGTGTACGACCGCTATTTTCAAATTGTATTTATCTATTTTCACCTGGGCTTCTTTTATTCCTTCAAATCCACGTACCGGAGTATACTCCAGCGTCGGCATTTCCCGTCCTGTCAGCCATTCATAAGCTGTGCGCAATGCAGCTTCCATAACACCACCGGTAGTACCGAAAATAGCACCGGCTCCTGTTGATTCCCCCATCGGATCATCAAATTCATCTTCTTGTAAATTAACAAAATCTATGCCTATATATTTTATTAATTTTATCAAACCACGAGTCGTTATAACCGCATCTGTATCAAAATTTCCATTTTTCCCCAGCTCCGGCCGCCTTGCCTCGTATTTTTTAGCAATACACGGCATAACTGCTACTGAAAAAATATTTTCCGGCGCAATTTTCTCCTGCCTGGCATATTGTGTTTTCAATACTGCAGAAAAAATCGACATAGGTGATTTGGTACTCGATAAATGTTCAATTTCACCCGGGTAATGCTTTTCAACAAAATTTACCCATGCCGGACAGCACGATGTTGTCATTGGCATTTTTCTATTATTTTTCAATCTGTCAATAAGTTCACATGCTTCCTCAGTTATAGTCAAATCAGCCCCATAGTTTGTATCGAACACTTTATCAAAACCAATCATCCGCAATGCAGCCACCATCTTTTTAGTGACTATGCTTCCATCGGGCAGGCCAAATGCATCTCCGAGTGCTACACGAACTGACGGCGCCGTCTGCACAATAACTTTTTTTGCAGGATCAAATATCGCATCCAGCACCTTATCAGTGTCATCTCTTTCCACTAACGCACCGACAGGGCAGACAACTGTACATTGTCCACACAAAACACAATCCGTTTTGGCAAAATCATCTTCATACGGCGTGGTAACTTTTAATCCCGTACTTCTCCCGGCAAAACCGATTGCTTCTATCCCTTGGACATCCTTACAGACACGTATACAGCGTCCGCATTTTACACATTTTTCCGGATCATGCACAAGGCTGGGATTGCCTGTTCGCACCGTCAGATGTTCAGCAACATGTGTCAGATTAGGACGCAGTATATTAAACCGACTGCACAGCTGCTGTAAAACACAATTACCATTGCGTGGACAGGTCAGACAGTTTTCTTCATGATCAGCCATAATTAACTGCAAAATTCCTCTTTGTGTATCACGCACTACTTTCGTGTCCGTAAATACTTCCATGCCCTCCCAACATTCTGTTGCGCAAGCTGCCAGAAGGCGCTTTTTACCAACCACTTCCACTGAGCAAATGCGGCAGCGTGCTTTAATCCGTTGGTCGGGATGATAACATAAATGAGGAATATCAATATGCAGCAGCCGGGCTGCTTCAAGTATCTTCGTGCCCTTGTGTACTCTTACCGGCATACCGTTTATTTTTAAATTAATCATATCTTCCATTATCATATGCCCCCTGCTGATTTTTTCACTGTAAAAACTTCAGGGAAAATAGTAAATGCTGATTTCAAGGCATTTTGCGCCGTTTCTCCCAATCCGCACAGAGATGACATCGGCATTACTGTGGCAAATGTTTTCATCGTTCTTATATCTTCATCAGTATGTATCCCATTCTTTATCTTTTCCAAAAATATTCTTATATGCCTGTTGCCTTCGCGGCAGGGTGTACACTGTCCGCAGCTTTCATGCAGAAAAAAATCCTGCGTATAACGTAAAAAATCAATTACACTCGTACGCTCATCTATCACTAAAACAGACCCTGAACCAATTATCAAATTATTTGCCGCAAATGATTCATAACTATACGGAATATCGAGAATCCTGTCATCAGAAATCTTCCCTGACGCTCCGCCAAACTGGATCAGCCGTATATTGCGTCCTTCCTGAACCCCGCCTGCCAAATCATAAATTATATCACGAATACTTATCCCAAAAGGTATTTCATATACTCCCGGCTTATTGACATTACCGCCCACACTAATGAGTTTAGTCCCAACGGATTCTTTCGTTCCCGCCTGCATATATGGCAGTGCGTTACGTAAAAGATGTGGTACGATTGATAAACTTTCCACATTATTGATGCAAGTTGGCCGTGCAAAAAGTCCGCTTTGCTTCATGAAGGGCGGTTTCATTCTCGGCCTGCCCGCTTTGCCTTCAATTGATCGTATCAATGCTGTTCCCTCACCGCAAACATAAGCTCCGGCCCCGCTATATAAGTGAATATTATAACTCCAGCCTGTACCCAAAATGTTTTTTCCCAAGAAGTCATGTTCTTCGGCCTGTTGTATTGCATTGATAATTCGTGGCCGCAGACAAGCATATTCGGCCCGCAAGTAAATGTATGCATCTTCCGCATTCACTGTCCATCCAGCAATTATTATCGCTTCTATCAAATTGAACGGATCATTTTTTATAAGTTCCCGATCCTTAAATGTGCAGGTTTCACCTTCATCGGCATTGCAGACAACGCAATGATGCGGCCGTTTTACAACCCGCGCTTGGGACCACTTTCTTCCCATGGGATATTCAGCCCCGCCGCGCCCCTTTATCTTAGCTTCAGACAACACAGCAGCAACGGCATCACCATCCATCGCAACAGCTTTTCTCAGTGCCTCAAACCCACCAATACTCATATAAGAATCTATTGATGAAATATCGTATTTACCAAAATTTTCCGTTATGTACTTAATATTTTCCATTGATATCCCTCGCTTAAACAAACTGTTTCAATAAATCCCGTACCTGCTCCCTGGTTTTCAAGGGCCCATACACAATCTTATTTATCTTCACAGCCGGTGCCCGATCACAGGCACCAAAACAAGATACCTTTTCTATAGTAAATCTTCCATCATAAGTCACCGTACCAAAATCAATCCCCAAAAGCTCCTTAAGTGTTTCCAGCAAAAATCCATTATCATTTACTTTACAAGCCACACTGTCACATACCTCTATTGGATAACGTCCGCGCGGCTTATCACTTAATGCATCATAAAAAGTTATGCAATCATAAATGGCAGATAATTTAATCGGCAATTTATCAGCTATATAAAAAGCCGCTATCTTAGGAATATAATGCTGGGAAATTTGCTCCTGCACATCCAAAAGTATGCCGACGATCTGGGTAAAATCATGGCAATGATTATCTAAAATCGTCTCTATCTGAGTTTTCAATTCGTCATTCAAATCAAACTTGCCGCTATCTTCAATCATGCTCCGGACCAGCTTTCAATTTATCTGTTATGGCAATTTATCATATTTATTAATAGAATTAAGTATACATTAGGATTAATAAAAATAAAAGTTTTTCAACAAATTAAAACTTTCACTAAGTGAAACAATTTATTATATTTATTTTCTGTTAAAATTATTGCCACCCATACCACCCGTACGCGGGACTTTCACTCCCACACTGTACCCATCCGGGTGCACTGCAAAAAAATGTACGGCAGCGAATGGTACTCTGCCGTACATCTTTTACGATAATTATCGGTGTATTTGAATTAAATTTTTCCTACCAGATCAATTCCCGGTTTCAACGTTCTTGCACCTGGATGCCAATTAGCCGGACATACTTCGCTGCCATGTTCTGCCACAAACTGGGCCGCTTCAACACGACGCAGCAATTCAGCTGCGTTGCGTCCAACGCTTCCCTCGATAACTTCATAGGCAACTATTTTTCCCTGCGGGTTAATAATAAATGAACCCCGTTCCGCCGTACCGGCCGCCTCGATCAAAACATCAAAATCGCGAGCAATCGCTCCGGTCGTATCACCGAGCATCGGAAATCTTATCTTTTTTATAGTATCGGACGCATCATGCCATGCTTTATGCACAAAGTGAGTATCACAAGAAACTGAATAAATTTCACAGCCAATCTTTTTAAAAGCTTCGTAAGAATTTGCCAAATCCTCAAGTTCAGTGGGACAGACAAAAGTAAAATCAGCCGGATAAAAGAAAAACACAGCCCATTTTCCCAAAATATCTTTTTTACTTATAGTTTTAAAAGCATCACCGATATAAGCATCAGTTGAAAAATCACTGATTTCTTTATTAATTAATGACATACCCATCCTCCTTTTAATAATGTTGCCTTATAGATAATGATAATCTTTATCATTATCTATAAGGTAGTATAACAAATAATCCGTCATTTAGCAAATAAAAATTTATCTTTCAAGAGTCCATTATCAGCTGTCATCCTGATATATCCCACATCAAGATATTCTATAAATATTTTCATACATAAGAACTGTTCATAAACCTTACTACTATTTACAAAACAATACTTTGATGCTATATTTTATATATAGCAATGACGCTTAAGGTAATATTATTTTACTTTAAGCGCTTTTTATTTATAAAAATAAAGTTTTTAAAGGAGAAAATACAATGGACGAAAATAAGATTCAAAAAGAGGCCGACCGGTTCAAAGTAAAAACAACACTTCGTTCTTACATCGGTGCAATATTTCTGATGGCGATAACGGCCATTGGGCCCGGTTTTCTCATGCAGACAACAGTATTCACACAAAAAACCGGTGCCAGTTTTGGTTTTGTAATTCTGGCTTCAGTTATCATTGATATAATTGTCCAAATAAACGTCTGGCGTATCATCGTTGCTTCCGGTAAACGCGGTCAGGAAATCGGTAATGCTGTTCTTCCCGGACTTGGTTATTTCATCTCTGTCCTAATTATCATCGGCGGACTATGTTTTAATATCGGCAATATAGCCGGTGCTGCGTTGGGTTTGAACGTTTTGTTCGGACTTTCAATAAAACCGGCCGCCTTCATTTGCGGTATTATCGCATTATCGATTTTTTGCTTCAAACAAATCGGAGATATTATGGACAAATTTGTCAGTACCTTTGGTATTGTTCGCCTCTTGCTGGCATTGTTTGTTGCCGTTGCCGCTCTTCCACCGGTTGGCGATGCTGTAGTCAAGACATTTATGCCTGATAAAATTGACATAATGGCTTTGGTAACTTTAATCGGCGGCAGCGTCGGTGGTTATATAACCTTTGCCGGAGGTCACAGATTGCTTGATTCCGGAATAAAAGGGATAAATTTTGTACCGCAGGCGACCCGCAGTGCCGTCAGCGGCATATTAATAACAGGTGTCATGCGCATAGTTTTATTTCTGGGTGCACTGGGTGTCATTACACACGGCTACGCCATTGATCCGTCTAATCCTGCCGCTTCCGTATTTCAGGCTGCCGCCGGAGATATTGGCTATAAGCTGTTTGGTATTGTAATCTGGTCTGCCGGCACCACTTCAGTAATAGGCTGCGCCTACACCTCTGTATCCTTTCTCAAATCTTTCAGTGCAAAAATTGATGCTTATTACAGCAAAATAATTATCGGCTTTATCATTTTTTCTACACTTGTATTTATCCTTATCGGCCAGCCGGTTAAAGTGCTGATTATCGTCGGAACAATAAATGGCTTTATTCTTCCATTGGCATTGGCATCTATTTTAGTAGGTGCTTATAATAAAAAAATCGTAGGAAATTACAGGCACCCCGTATGGATGACTTTAACAGGATTACTGGTGGTTCTTCTGATGGGTTACATGAGCATCCATACTTTTATAAATCAATTTCTCAGCTGACTAATTTCGTTAAATTATTCCTTAACTGCTGTTTTTACAGTATTTCCACGTTCCCCAATATATTTATTAAACAGTGCCATGCTTATCCTGATTTGAGTTAATCGGATAAAATAATATATAATATACATGTTTACATGTTTTTATTACATTAATAATTACAATATTTTATTTTTATAGTTATGCAAAAGGAGGTCTGATTTCTCATGCAAACCATAGACTTAAACAGTGACCTTGGTGAAAGTTACGGAGCTTATACACTTGGTAATGACTCCCAAGTGTTGAAATACGTTTCTTCAGCTAATATTGCCTGCGGCTTCCATGCCGGCGATCCACGGGTAATGCACAAAACAATTGCCCTTGCTATAAAAAACAGTACCGCCATCGGTGCGCATCCCGGGTTAATGGATTTAAACGGTTTTGGCCGCCGCAAAATTGCAATATCCGCGCAAGAAGCATATGACATCACAGTATATCAAATAGGCGCTCTACAAGGATTTATAAAATCCACCGGAGGTCACATGCAGCACGTAAAACCACATGGGGCACTTTATAACATGGCTGCTAAAGATAAATCTTTAGCAGAGGCCATCGCTCAAGCCGTTTTTGCGGTAGACAATTCACTTATTTTATTTGGTCTTGCCGGCAGTGAGCTCATTACTGCCGGTGACAAAATCGGATTAAAAACAGCCAGTGAAGTATTCGCTGATAGGACCTATCTTGCAGATGGCAGCTTAATGCCGAGGAATCAACCCGGTGCGGTTTTATCAGATGAACAAAAAGCAATCCGGCAGGTTCTGCACATGGTTAAGGACGGAAAAGTCACTGCGGCCGACGGCCAGGAACTGAATGTAAAAGCTGACACGATCTGCATTCACGGTGACAGCGCCAAAGCATTGCTTTTTGCTGAAAAAATAAACAAAGCATTAAAAACCGCCGGTATAGCAATAAAAGCGTTTATTTAAGACATATTCACTAAGGAGAAAAATTTTGGATAAACTTGCCTATACTATAAAACCACTTGGTGAAACCGGACTTATTATTATTTTCGGCGATGAAATAAATCCGCAAATTCACAAAAATGTTAAAAACTTATCTGACTACATAGATAAGCATCCTTTTCCCGGTTTATGTGAATATACTATATCCTATACCAGTGTTGCCGTTTTTTATAATCCATTCACAGTAAAAAACCACTGTGTAATCTCTAAAGAAAAAACTGCTTTCACTATTGTAACCGGGCTCATTAAAAATTATATAGCTGCAGCTGTCAAGATGCCCCAGGCAAAGCCGCATACAGTGGAAATTCCTGTATGTTATGGTGATGAATATGGCCCGGATATTGAATTTGTTGCCAACTACAATAATTTAAGTTGTACAGATGTAATCAATATTCATTCCCAGAGTACTTATCTGGTTTATATGATCGGGTTTTGTCCTGGATTTCCTTATCTCGGTGGAATGGATGAGCGGATTGCCACACCGCGGCGCAAGGAACCTCGACTGGTCATTCCTGCCGGCAGTATTGGTATTGCCGGTAAACAAACTGGTGGCTATCCGATAAGCACACCTGGTGGCTGGCAGCTTATTGGCCGCACTCCGCTTAATTTATTTGATCTGAAAGCATCCAGTCCCAGTCTGCTGCATTCCGGCGATTTAGTAAAATTCGTACCTATTTCACCAGAAGAATACCAACGGCTGAAGGAGGATAAAGTATGAGTCTGAAAATAATCCGACCCGGTTTATTGACCAGCATACAGGATGCCGGCCGTTACGGCTATCAAAAAATAGGCGTTTTAATATCCGGTGCCATGGATACCTACTCAATGCGTCTTGCCAATATGCTTGTCGGTAATGACGAAAATGAAGGGACACTGGAGATTACACTTTTAGGTCCGACTATAGAATTTACTGCCGACACTTTGATTGCTGTCACCGGCGGTAACTTTAACCCGATAATCGATGGCATGCCTGTCCCATATATGCGTCCCGTTGCCGTAAAGACAGGGGCCATAATGAAATTCGACAGCTGCCATACAGGCTGCCGCGCTTATTTAGCCGCAGCTGGTGGCTTTGATGTCAACCCGGTCATGGGCAGCAAGAGCACTTACCTAAGAGCCAATTTTGGTGGTTTTAAAGGCCGTTCCCTGCAAAAAAATGATTTACTCAATACTGGCACGCCGCACTCTTTCGGAAGGCAAATGCTATCAGCTCTGCTTTCCCGCGGTGCACAGTCATTTGCTGAAGCCAAATGGTATATAGGAAAGACCCATCTCTCCGGCAAGATATTACGCAAACCTATACGTGTGACTGCCGGAATACATTATAAATATTTTGATCAACAATCAAAATACAATTTTTTTTCATCTGAATACACTGTCACCAACAACGCCGATCGTATGGGATATCGTTTAAAAGGTGACCTCCTGCGAACAGAAAATCCTCTGGAAATAATATCCGAAGCAGTGGGGCTTGGTACCATTCAGGTTCCGCCTCAGGGGCTGCCCATTATTCTAATGGCCGACCATCAATCGGTAGCCGGCTATCCGATCATTGCTCAGGCAATTGCTGTTGACGTTGCCCGCATAGCACAGATGAAACCCAATGATCACATCCATTTCAAGTTGATAAGCAACGAAGAGGGTGAGCAGTTGTTCATTGAGATGGAAAAGTTCATGGAAAATATAAAGATTGCCATAAATGCTAAATTACAAAATTAACAGGAGGAATCCATCTTGTTGGAATTATCGGAAATAAAAGATTTAATGCAGGCATTGGAGCATTCCACTTTAAATAGATTAAAATTAAAATACAGTGACGGAGAAATCGTCCTGGAAAAAAATTCCTGTGTCCCGATTGCAGCAGGACAGTCCTTTGACAAAGTCAAATCAATTTCTCCCGCTTTGATTGAACATACCCAAGAAAAAACAGAAGAAATAACGGCTCCAATGGTAGGCACTTTTTACAGTTCATCTGAACCGGATATTCCTTCTTTCGTAAAAATTGGCACAAAAGTTCACCCTAATACTATTGTTTGCATTTTAGAAGCAATGAAACTTTTTTCCGAAATTGAAGCACAGGTTGAAGGCGAAATAGTTGACATTCTTGTAAAAGACGGTGATTTTGTCGAATACGGGCAGCCGTTATTTAGAATAAAAACCTATTAAGGACAGGGATGCTTATGTTTAGAAAAATTCTTATTGCCAATCGTGGTGAAATTGCTGTCCGAATAATTAAAGCATGCCACGAAATGGGCATTCTGTCGGTGGCTGTATATTCAAAAACCGATAAAGATTCACTACATGTTAAATTAGCTGACGAAGCTTACTGCATCGGTGCCTCACAAGCTAAAAAAAGCTATCTGGATATTTCAAGAATAATCACTATCGCTTTACACACCAAGGCAGACGCAATCCATCCCGGTTATGGTTTTCTGGCTGAAAATGCCGACTTTGCCAAAGCCTGTATAAACGCCAATATAAACTTTATTGGCCCATCAAGCAGTGCAATAGCCAGTATGGGCGATAAGGCTATTGCCAGACAAACTATGTCCAAAGCCGCCGTTCCTATTATTCCAGGAACAAAAAACCTTATTGTAAACAGTGCCGATGCTAAGAAAACCGCCGAAAAAATTGGATATCCGGTGCTTATAAAGGCAACTGCCGGTGGCGGCGGCAAGGGAATGCGTGTCGTCGACAGCAGTTCAGAACTCGAAAAAGCACTGCATCAGGCTGCGCAAGAAGCCGAACGATCTTTTGGTAATGCCGGTGTCTATCTGGAGAAATACCTCACACATTCTCGACATGTAGAAATACAAATAATGGCCGATAATTACGGTAATGTCGTTTATCTGGGAGAACGTGACTGTTCCGTACAGCGCCGCCACCAAAAACTGCTTGAAGAGGCCCCGTCTCCTATAATAACCGATGTTCTGCGGAAAAGAATGGGAACTGCAGCTGTTTGCGCTGCTAAAGCCGTTAATTACAGTGGTGCCGGAACCATTGAATTTATAGTTGATGAACAAAAAAATTTTTATTTTATGGAAATGAACACCCGTATCCAGGTAGAACATCCAGTCACTGAGATGATAACCGGAACTGATCTTATCAAGGCACAGATTATCGTTGCTGCCGGAGAAGTTCTTCCCTGGACACAAGATGATATTCATATTAATGGCTGGGCCATAGAATGCCGCATTAATGCTGAAGATCCTTATAACAATTTTATGCCCTGTCCAGGCATACTGACCGCCTATAGTCCTCCCGCCGGCAGCGGTATCCGCATTGACAGTGCTATGTATACCGGCAATATCATAACACCATTTTATGATTCAATGATCGCCAAGGTAATTGTCTGGGCCCCCACGCGTGACAAAGCCATAGAAAAAATGGCCTATGCGTTAAATAATTTTACAATAACCGGCGTCAAAACTACCATAGATATGCATCGCCGGCTACTAGCCAATAAAATATTTCTCGCAGGAAGAATCGATACTAATTATCTGGAAGATCATTTAGAAGAAATCTTGAATAAACCCTTGTAATTTTCCATAGGAGAATAAACATGAATTATGCAGATTTTACACCTAAACAAGTACGTCAGTTGGTTCGTGATGGGAAAATATCTGTGCCGACCAGCGGCATGTGCAATGGCTATGCCCAGGCAAATATGGTAATATTGCCGAAAGAACTTGCTTTTGATTTTTTGCTATTTTGCCAGCGCAATAAAAAACCTTGTCCACTGCTTGATGTCACTGAAGCAGGCAGTCCCATACCGCGCCTTACGGCACCAACAGCTGATCTTCGCTATGACATTCCGCGTTATCGCATCTATCGTCATGGGGAATTAACCGATGAGGTTGATAATATTGCTCCATATTGGTCCAATGACTTGGTTGCCTTTCTCTTAGGCTGCAGTTTTTCCTTTGAAAGTCCGATGCTTGAAGCTGGTCTGGAAATACGCCACATTACCGATAATCACAATGTGCCAATGTATTTAACCAATATCGAATGTATCCCTGCCGGAGTTTTCCATGGGCCAATGGTCGTATCTATGCGTCCAATGAAACCAGCCGACGCTATCCGTGCTATTCAAATAACAACACGAATGCCCTTTGTGCATGGCGCTCCCATTCATCTCGGCAATCCTGAAATGATTGGTATTAAAGATATTAATAAACCTGATTTCGGTGAACCTTCCAAGATATACGATGGGGAAATTCCTGTATTTTGGGCTTGCGGTGTAACACCGCAGTCTATAGCAATGACTGTAAAACCAGCCTTTATGATAACTCACGCACCCGGTTATATGTTTATTACCGATATTCCCAATGCCCAGTTAGCTATAATGTAAATAATCACATCATTTTGGACTGTCGCATTTCGAAGATGCGGCAGTCACTTTTTTCTGATTATTGTAATTACTTTTAAAAGGTTATATCATTAGTATTATTTTTATAATAGCAAAAAAGTGTGTAAATTCGTTACTAATGACGAGTTACACACTTTTTGCATTATCAATATACAGGAATAATAACTGGAAAATACAGCTGTTATCTTTAGCTAATTTATAATGGATAAAATCATAATCCTTTTAGATTCGCCAATGCACATAAAGTATTTTTCAATACATTCGTACCTTTATCAATAGCTGCAAAATCTGTCCATTCTTCTGGACTATGACTTATGCCCGCTCTGCCCGGCACAAAAATCATACCTGATGATGCGAATTTTTGTGAAAAGTATCCATCGTCCCAAATTCCGGTGTGGAATTAAATCGATTTATTTTTCTAAACCATTTTTCTATATTTTCAGCCTTTGCATAAACATTTCTTTTCCCTCATGGTCCATTTAAATCTTACATCACATTCTGCGGCATGCCATCGAGCCATTTGGCAACATTCATGAAAGCAATTATAGCTCTTTTTTCCAATGCTTCCTTGGTATCAAAGCCAATATGCGGCGTCAAAATAATATTAGGCGCCGTAAGCAACGGATTTTCCTTTGAAACAGGCGGTTCAACATCGAATACATCTACGCCGGCACCGGCAATACTGCCGCTTTGCAGTGCCGCAGCCAAGGCCTGCGTTTCTACTACCGGTCCTCTTGCTGTATTTATTAAAATAGCATTTTTTTTCATTAATTTTATCTTATCACTATTAATCAATCCCTTAGTACTATCATTCAAAGGAACATGTAGAGAAATAATATCACAGGTCTTCAAAATTGTATCCATGTCTGTAAAAGTATACCCACTATTTTCAGGTTTATTACGCTTATAGCAGTAGACTTCACAACCAAACGCCTTGGCCAAAGCGGCTGTTTTCAATCCTATGGCACCAGCACCAATCACCCCGAACTTTTTCCCGCAAAGCTCCATTCCCAGCAGACCGGCACTCGTCTTTCCCGTATGGACAGCGCTGCTGCATTCGGACAGTTTTCTATATAGTCCAATACACATTCCCATGACCAATTCACTCACGGCCTCATTTGCATATCCTGAACAATTAGATACCACAATACCCTTTTTGCGGCAATAACCCATCCCCACATGATCGACACCAGTGAATGCCACTGAAAGCATTTTAATATCCGGGCACTGCATAAGGATATTATCTTTATATGGTTTATTGGCAATCATCACTGCCTGTGCTCCCTGGGAACGTTTTATTTTTTCTTCATCATCAGCCGGTGTATTATAATAACTCACTTCCACCCGATTTTTCAATATTTTTTCTGTTAATTCATTACATTTAGCCTCGTTAATGCCTATAGGTTCCACAATCGCCAGTTTCATAAAACTACCTCCTAAATCTGTGCATCTTTGTTACAATCACTGAAATAAATATATGCAAACGGCTCCCGTCCTACCCCATATGAACACTGCGGTACATATGGGCCAAAGCACATAAAATCATCTTTTTTATTGGCAGCCATTGCTGTTCCATGAGATATAACCCTTCGCCCGACAAAATATACGCGCTCTTGTACATGTGTTTCAGCAAATGCGTGACTGCCACCTAGATTAAACGATAAAATATGCATATTCACATCAAATTCCCAATCTCTGTTGGCAGTAAATCTCTAATGAACACATTCGCCATATCATTATAAATATTATACTTCATGTCATTGGCGTTGCCAATTACCACATAACTCTGGTAACCCGCCAATGGCACATACCGTTGCTTATAAAAAATAAATTTGGCTTTTCCTTCTACCATACTGCGAATACCCAATTCAAACACAATACGACCAGATATCGTATTTACTTTATTGGGAGCTATTTTACAATATCCCGCGGCCGGCACCGCATCTATCCTGCCTATACAAAGATCAGGTACAGCAGCAATCATTACTTGCTCCCAGCAAAAAAGCATCATACCACATATCCATCAGCGTTGTCCCGGTATGATCAGCACGACCTCCAACAATTATCTAATA
Source organism: Pectinatus frisingensis (assembly GCF_015732285.1). Classification (GTDB taxonomy): domain Bacteria; phylum Bacillota; class Negativicutes; order Selenomonadales; family Selenomonadaceae; genus Pectinatus; species Pectinatus frisingensis. The sequence continues at coordinate 11,156 of NZ_WIQU01000054.1, read as the reverse complement.
TCACTGCATTCTGATTATAGCGATATTGCAGAAAAAAGCATTTGCAATTTTTATGTTTTATGTGTTTTATATGTTTTAATTGTAAAAAATCATAAATCTGCACAACATATTTACTCCAGCTGTAACCCTCCAAAGAAAAAACCATATAACTATTAAAAGATACCATTAAACAAATTTTACCCCCGGATATCAGTACACAATTTCCCTTTATATCCAATTTTACACATTCACTGGTCAGACTAAAAAAGCGCAAACTATAACACGTTTGCGCCTTTGCAATAAATAGAATCAACTTATGCTGTTATTATATACAAGGTTTTCTCATTATACAATATTCACTATGCTCATTTTCTATAATTTCTATTATGCACTTTACTACTATCTAATTGAATAGTACTATTTTGTGGTATTTTATGACAGCACTGCCTCCATTGCTGCTGCACATTTTTCTACTGCTTTATCAAGTGTACCCTTATCAATATTAAGCGGTGGATTAAAATACAGTATATCCCCCAGCGGCCTTAGCAAAAGTCCATTTTTTAAGGCTGTTTTATATATCTGATAACCTATGCGCAGCTGCGGTGCAAAAGGTTTCTTATCGACCTTATCAGCAACAATTTCTATTGCGTTAATCAATCCGATATGGCGTATTTCCCCAACATTTTTATGTTCTGCTATTCTTTCACGAATTTTATTGTTAAGATATTTAGCCATTGGCTGCGCTTTTTCCAATATCTTGTCTTCGCGCAATATTTTCTGCACCGCAAGTGCCGCACTGCAGCCAAGTGGATTGCCGCTATATGTGTGACTATGCATAAAGGCCCTTCCTTCACTATAATCGGCATAAAAAGCATCATATATTTTCTTGGTGGTGATACTTATCGACATAGGCATGTAACCGCCAGTCAGCCCCTTGGAAACACACATTAAGTCTGGTGATATCTGTGCATAGTCACAGGCAAACATCTTACCGGTACGGCCAAATCCTGTAGCTATCTCATCAACTATGAGCAATACACCTGCACTGTCACAAAGTTTGCGCAATTTTTTTAAATACAGCGGCGGATAAATACGCATTCCTGCACTGCCCTGTAATAACGGCTCGACAATTATTGCTGCTGTTACCTTACTATAATGAGTAAAATTCTTCTCAGCATATTCAAAACATTCACACTGACAATCATCCCGCTGCAATCCATATGAACAACGATAACAATCCGGTGCCTGTATATGAATGGTATCCATCAGCATCGGCTTGTAAATTTTAGCATAAAGATCCATGCTGCCAACTGATAAAGCCCCTATTGTTTCACCGTGATACCCTCCGGATAAACACATGAATCTGGTCCGTTTAGTCTGTCCGATCTGTGCCTGATATTGAAATGCCATTTTTAGTGCGCACTCTACGGCAGATGAACCGTTATCCATAAAATTGAATTTACTTAAACCTGGCGGCAAAACCTTTACCAACTCTTGACAAAGTTTGATCGCTGGTTCATGCGATAAATTAGCAAAAATAACATGTTCCAATTTGTCGAGCTGCTCTTTTACGGCAGCATTTATGACCGGATTACAGTGTCCCAGCAAATTACACCACCACGAACTTATAATATCTATATATTCGTTTCCGTCAATATCATAAAGATAACTGCCTTTACCATGATCAATAACTATTGGCGGTAAAGTTTCATAGTCTTTCATCTGGGAACATGGATGCCAAATATATTTTAAGTCTTCTTCCACAAGTTTATTCATATTAATGAACCTGACCTCTCCTGATATCTTATCTCAATTATAAAATGACGCTAATTTTTCTGGGGTAATTGATAATTCTTTATCACCGTGTTTTATTAATGCCAGTACCTCCAGCCCAGTTATAGCTTCAATCATTTTTATATTGTCGTTTTGCATAATACCCCCGGCATAATTATTCAAAATAATCCCTTTAATTGGCAATAAATGATTTTTCATATATGCAGCCGTCAATACCACTGTATTTATTGTTCCAAGTCCGGCATCAGCAACAATTATCGACGGTAAATTGAACCGCTTTATAATATCTTGTAAAAATATTTTTGTCGAGCTATCGTAGCGAATCGGGCAGATTATTCCACCGCTTCCCTCCATCGTCAAATAATCAAATTCTTGTGCATTTTTATTAAAACCATTTTCTACTACGGACATTTCCACCGGATTATTTTCTATCCGGGCTGCTAAATGCGGGGACACCGCTTCTTTATAAAGATACGGCACAAGACTTTCATCGCTTTGACCAATATCGGCAAATTTATTCACATAACCGGCATCACTTTCCTTGATACTGTCTGCCCCACTGATTGCTGCTTTGTAATAACCGCAGTTCAATCCGGCCATGCGCATCTTTTTTACGATAAGTCCTGTTACATACGTTTTACCCACATCAGTCCCTGTAGCTGTAATAAACAGCCCTTTTGCCCTTCCATTCATAACAATACCCTCTTAATATATATTCATCTAATCATTGGCAGTATTTTTTTACCAATTGCCGCCGCCAATATACATAATGCAGCATCTCCCGGAGCCGCCAATATAAAACCATATAAAAATACCATCCATACCGAAACGACCTTACCCAGATAAAAATTACTGATAAAATAACAATATAGCAACCCCAAAGCATAAACTATAGCCATTCCTGCAAAATCAGCAGCCAACAATCGTTTGAATGATGGCATTGTACCCGCTGCATTGGCAATTTGTCCAGTTACCCAGCTGGCAATAATAAATCCTATAAGATAGCCAAATGTAGGTTGAAAAATATAAGCGGGGCCACCGCCTTCAGTAAAAACCGGCAGCCCAATCAGTCCCAACAATACATAAACGGCAACACTTAAGGACCCCAGTCTACCACCAAGTAAAATACCAGCCAGCATCGTGAATAAAAACTGCAGGGTAAATGGTACAACGGGGACAGGTATTCTTATAAAGGCACCAATAGCAGTAAGTGCCGTAAATAAACCACATAATACAAGTTCCCGGACAGTCATTTTCTTTACCAGACTTTGCAAATATATCATCCTTCCTTTATTGTTTCATCTTTGACTATTAAAACATAAAAAGCGGTTATCGTCAACTTAATAATTAATTAAGTTGACGATAACCGCTTTTATACATTTTTATACTTTGCTTATTATTTTAAATTTCCCGGGTTGAGACACTGCAAGTCCTTAGTGACAAATAATCCATCTTCTCTTATCAATTCACCATCCATATATATTTTCCCACCACCGTATGCCTTGGTTTGATTTAATACAAGATCCCAATGCACCGACGAGCGATTAGTATTGTCGGCATCATCATAAGCACATCCTGGTGTAAAATGAATACTACCGCTTATCTTTTCATCAAATAATGTGTCTTTCATGGGAAATGTTATATACGGGTTCAACCCAAAAGAAAACTCACCGATATAACGTGACCCATCATCCGTATCCAAAATTTTATTTAACTCTTCTGTCTTATTAGCTGAAGCCGTTATTATTTTTCCATCCTTAAAAGTAAAAGATATATTTTCGAAAGTGACACCCTGATATACTGCCGGTGTATTGTAAGTTATTGTCCCATTCACTGAAGTTTTCACCGGAGCGGTGTACAATTCCCCATCCGGAATATTACAAGCACCTGAGCATTTCACTGCCGGTATATCTTTTATTGAAAAAATTATATCAGTACCCGGTCCTTTAATGTGAATTTTATCAGCATGCTCCATGCGCTCCTTCAAAGGTGTCATCGCATTGTCCATCTTGGCATAATCAAGATTGCAGACAGCAAAGTAATAGTCGGTAAATTCATCTGTACTCATATTGGCAAGCTGAGCCATTGCCCCGTTAGGATAACGCAGCACACACCACTTTGTATCCGGCACCCGTATATCGCTGTGTACCGGCTTCATCCAATACATCTGGTACAATTTCATCTTATCCTGAGGTACATCTCCCAATTCACTCACATTATCACTGCCACGTATTGCAATATAAGCATCCATACCTTTCATACGCATAGATTCATATTCCGCAATAAACTGTATTTGTTCTTCTGTAGCGCCTAATAATAATTGACGCTGCAGCTGCTGTATTTTATATGTCAAAAAAGGAATTGCCCCTATTTTATAAACTTCTTTTACTAAAGCTTTTCCCAATTCTATGCCATCATCCGTGATTTCAATAAGTATTTTTTCGTTTTTTTGCAGATGTGTGGAATAATTGATTAAATTATGTGCTAATATTTCTATACGTTTATCCATTTATTTACCTCCAAATATTTCACTACTGAAAGTGTAATCCTTTATATTGCTTTTTTCAATATGTCTTCTATGCAAAATAACAATATATATCATTTTTTATGGTCGATTTTAAATGCATAAAACCTTTTTTATTACTTTTTCTGCAATATATTTACTAATAATATTACGCTTGCCAGATGTATCTTTAAATGTTACACTATATGGGATATAAGCATTTTTCGGGGGATGTAAATTGGAAAAACTCGTCATAAACGGCGGTGTAAAACTTAACGGTCACGTTAAAATAAGCGGTGCAAAAAATGCCGTTTTACCTATAATAGCCGCTACATTATTAGGTCAAGATCAAGCTTGCGTATTGGAAGAAGTTCCTTGTTTAGATGACGTCGAAACAATTTCCGAAGTTTTAAGTGAACTTGGCGTCAAGGTAAATTTTGAAAAAGAAAAAAATATACTGTCCGTTGACAGTACAAATATAGCATCATGTGAAGCACCATATGAATTGATTCGTAAAATGCGGGCCTCTTTTCTTATCATGGGGCCCTTGCTGTCTCGTTGCGGCCACTCAAAGATTTCCTTGCCCGGCGGCTGTGCCATCGGTACACGGCCTATAGATCTGCATCTTAAAGGTTTTGAGGCACTTGGCGCACAAATAGAAATAGGTCACGGTTTTATCAACGCAACTGTTCCTGATAAACTGAGAGGTGCTAAAATTTATTTGGATTTTCCCAGTGTAGGTGCCACAGAAAATATTATGATGGCAGCTTGCATGGCTGAAGGAAAAACTCTCTTGGAAAATCCTGCCCAAGAACCGGAAATAATTGACTTGGCTAATTTTCTCAACATGATGGGGGCCAATATCCGTGGTGCCGGAACTAATGTCATAAAAATAGAGGGTGTAAAAAAATTAACCGGCCGCAACTATACTATTATCCCTGATCGTATTGAAGCCGGTACTTATATGGTCGCTGCTGCGATGACCAGAGGAGACATCTATATTGAAAATGCCATTAGCGAACATCTAAAACCAGTTATTGCCAAATTGACTGAAGCCGGTGCCGAAATAATTGAAGATGTAAAGGGCATTCGTGTCAAAAATAACAAAAGGCTCAAGGCTGTGGATATAAAAACGATGCCATATCCTGGCTTTCCTACCGATATGCAGGCTCAATTCATGGCCATGCTCACTGTTGCTGAGGGAACGGGACTCGTCACCGAAACAGTCTTTGAGAACAGATTTATGCACGTTGATGAGTTAAAACGCATGGGTGCCAACATAAAAATTGAAGGACGCACATCCGTAATTGAAGGCGTAGATCATCTTCTAGGCTGCCAGGTTAAGGCTACCGATTTAAGAGCTGGTGCCGCTATGGTTTTAGCCGGACTTATCGCCGAAGGTGAAACACAAATCGGGTACATTCACCATATTGACCGGGGGTATGATAATCTTGTCGGCAAGCTTTGCCAACTTGGTGCTAATATCCGCCGTATAAACAGCTGAACTAATAATAACATCCAAAAATTATCCGCTGCCAAAATTTTTATGGCAGCGGATAATCTTAATTAGGTACTTAATTCTATTCTACAAACAACAAAAATATTTTATAAAGGAGCCGTTGTAATGATTTCTCTTGACACTCCTGTCCAGTTATCTCATTTAAGATTAAAGAATTGCTTCATCCGTTCTGCCGTCCACAGTTTTCTTGGATCAACCGACGGATTCATGACTGATGCCGAATACCAAATGTACAATACATTGAGTCAAAATAATATTGCTCTCATAATAAGTGGGCATTGCTGCGTTCTTGCCGGTGGATTAGCAAATGAAGAACAAATCCGTATTGACGATGATAAATATATTGCTCAATTCCACCGCGCAGCTAAACTCATCCATCAACATAACAGTCTGTTTATGCCGCAAATAAGCCACGCCGGTCCACGAGCCATTGATACCGACAATCTTTTCGATGTCTCTGCCCGTGAATTAAAGAAAAACCATCATGCTGCTCAATTGTCCTGCGAACAAATTACAGTGATAAAAAAAGCTTTTATAACTGCTGCTTATCGTCTTAAGCAAGCCGGTGTCGATGGTATTCAGCTACACGCTGCCCACAGCTATTTATTATCACGTTTTATTGACAAAACATTTAACAATCGCCAAGATAAATACGGCGGTGATATTAAAAACCGCTTTCGTCTCTGCTCTGAAATCATTTCAGGCATAAAAGAAAAATGCGGCGATGGTTTTCCTATCGCCATAAAAATAAACAGCGATTCCCAAACCGATGATGAAACATATGCTGCAGACATGGATTATGTAATTGACAAATGCCAGCAGTTAGGCATTGAATTCATCGAATGGAGCGGAGTTGATTTTATCAATCAGCCTCGCAGTGATTCACTTTATTATTTCAAACGAATTAATACTTTTGCACAAAATCACTCTATTCCAATGAGTATTGTTGGGGGAGTAAAAAGTGTCAATGATATAAATACCATTTTGGCAAGTAAAATAAAATTAATTTCTTTAGCCCGCACACTGATTTGCGAGCCAGATATACTAACCAAATTTGCATCCGGTCAGACACAAAAATCAAGCTGTCTTTCTTGCAATCGCTGTTTTGCCATTCCACATATCCATCCGGGAATACGCTGCATATTGCATTGGAAAAAAATGCGCCAACAACATAAATAATGCAAAAAAGCCATTCATTGCCGGCAAAGCTTTGAATGGCCTTTTTTAAAAAACTTGACATTATTATATTTACCATGGTTCGGACTTTAATCCAGCCCCGCACATCGGAATCAGACATTCCTTCATCCTGCCGTATTGTTTACAATACAGCTTATATGCCGCATAGCTTGCCGCCGTAGTATGCTCGCAGAAAATTCCCCTGGCTGCCAGCCTGCCGCGTGTGGGTAAAATCATTTCTTCAGGAACAGCTATGGTTCTAACATCATATTTATAAATATACTCCAATATTTCTTTGCCTCGCATCGGCACACCTACGGCTATTCCTTCAGCTAAAGTAGGTTTTACTTCAACTTTGCTGGGAATCTTAGCATGTTTTTCAACAGCTTTTACAAAAGGTGCACATTGTGCACTCTGTGCTATAATGATCTGTGGCATTTTATCAATTATCCCAGCTGCTAATAATTCTTCTAACCCTTTTATAACACCAAGGAATAATGTGCCGTTTCCAACCGGAATAATGATATTTTCCGGAATTCTTCCAATCTGTTCATAGACTTCATAAACATAAGTTTTTGTACCTTCGTAAAAAAGCGGATTATATACATGATTTGCATAATATACGCCTTCTTTTTTCACTTTTGCCCTACAAACATCAGCACAATTATCACGTGATCCCTGCACTACGTTACAAACTGCCCCATGGGCTCTGATCATACCAATTTTCTTTGGTGAAGTGCTTTGCGGCACAAATATTTCACATTTTATTCCAGCCCGCCCGGCATAGGCAGCCACACTATCACCGGCATTACCGCTGGAATCCTGTACCACGTTCTTTACTCCAATACTATGGCAATGTGACATCAGCATTGCCGCTCCACGATCTTTGAATGACAACGTTGGCATGTAATATTCCATTTTAAATAAAATCCCATCATCAAAATCAATGATCGGCGTCATCCCTTCTCCCAAAGAAATATTACGCCACGAATCATCATCTACCGGCATAAATCTCCGATACCGAAAGATGCTCCACGTGCCCTTATCAACTTCGTCTAAATCAAATTTGGGTGGTTCAAAATCCAGTTTCCATAGGCCGCCGCACTTATCACATCTGGGTTTATAAGTATCTGCGCTTTCCCTATTCCCGCACTCAGAACAAACAAAATCCATAACAAACTCCTCCATTTGATAACCACTGATCGTGCATTTATTATAGCATAAAACATCCGGCAAAAATTCAATAATACTCAAGTGTAATACAATCTATGATTTTCTATCATAACTAATAATTCAAAAAATTACATCATTGACTAATATAATGCACTGATGTTATCTTTATTATAACAAATTAAAGGAGGTTTGGAACAATGACGCACCGAAAAATCAAACTGATATTTACTCTACTTACCATGACAATGCTTTTTTGCACTCATCTGTCACCGACTGAAAGTGCGCCCTCATCAACTAATGAAATTACCAACAAGATTTTTTACCTTAATGGTGAAAAATCCGAATATCCCATAATCAATGTAAATAATGATGGTGTAAACTTTATCATTAACCGTGACATCCAAAGTTATATTGCTGACATGCGTGCAGCCATAGATAGTATGCCAAAAACAACAGCCAGTTTTCATTACAAGATTTATTACAATGATTCTTCTGTACTGTCCGTCGGATTTAGAGAATACCGCTATTATTATCACGCTGCACATGGTAATTACTTTATTCATAACATTGTCTATGACAAAAAAACCGGCAAAAAAATTTCTTCATCAGATTATATTAATTTAACTGTTACCGACCTTCAAAAAGCAATCAATAATGGATCTGCATCAATTTGGGGCGGTGATGGACAGGCTGAACTCACACCTGAACAAATAACTTCCCCAACATATGTTTCCCAGAATTATTACCTTGAAAAAAAATCAGGTAAATTATTTATAGGTTTTGTATATCCGCCATATGATCTTGCTCCCTGGTCAACGGGTATAATTCATATTGTTTTGCCTATTTCCAAAGGTTGATAACACGACAAAAAACCGCTGCTTATTTTAATTACATCCAAACGTCAGATTTTTGAGTGTATATTTTAAGCAGCAGTTTTTATATAAAATTATTTGGCCCAGATCACAATTTAAACTGGCGCACTGCTTCCTGTAATTCCTGTGCCATTTTATTTAATTTTTCGCTGGAAGAATTAATCTCTTCCATTGAAGCCGCCTGTTCCTCGGTGGCTGCAGAAACAGTCTGCGTTTCATCAGTAGATTTTTTCATCAAACTATCTATTTGGGACATTGATGCCGCAACATTCTGTCCATCATCAGCCAAGCCTTTTATAACGGAAGAAACATTTGCAACTTCACCTGAAAGATCAGTAACCATTAGGGTTGCATACTTTTTCCCATTCTTTACCTTTTATTACTGCTGCTACGCCTTCGGCCTGCATCGTTGCAACACCTGTGATGCCGCTTCCCTTGTCTGACCCACCATATGTGGCATAACAATGATATTTTCACATTTAAACAACGGATCAGCTGCGCTGATGGGTTCGTGTGCAAGCACATCGCTGCACTATGAATCCAATTTTCTTGCAAAGCCTTATACAATGCATGTTCATTCACAATTGTACAAGATATTTTACTGCCTCTTCAATTATCCCAATAATACACGGATTTTTATCATGCATGCTATTTAAAAGAATTTCTGTAAAATTTACATGTAGTATCTTACCTAATTCATCACAACCGTATATCATATTACCAAATCCTGCAACTGCAATATTTTCAGGATACTTACCGACTTTTAAAAGTGCCTGTAAAATATCCGTAACTGTTACTTGAATGTAGACAATAGGCAAATCCACCTTTTTTTCTATTATTGACGCTGTGCCTCCTCTGCTCACAATAACTTCAATCCCGTTGTCTTCAGCATTTTTGACTAATGTCTCCGCCTCTTGCAAATTTGCCTTAACAACATGAAATAATTTCTTTTTTTGTGAAAATTTTTCCTCAACTACAGTTACTGCCAATTCCGCCAGATCTGAAAGCGGCGCTACAAATAGTATCTGTGCTTGCAATATATTTTCCTCCTTCTATCTGTCATAATAACACAATTTAAAAACATTAATTAATTCTTTCTAACAAAAATATAGAAATAAATACATCATATTATCTGATTTTATGAACAATTATCATTTTATATTGACAAACCCACCCCCATACACTAGTATGAAATTTGAGTAATTGTGCGTTTTATTATAAAAATTAGAAAGAGGAGCTGCACATGGATAATTTAAACTCTAAAACCAATGAAGAGATTTTAGAAGCATTTAAAATTGTCATGCCTTATATCAAGCATATAGTCAGAGAGGACCTTGTCATAGGTTTAACTGATCTGCATAAGTATATCGGGTATGAAAAAGGGAAAAATTTCGAAATTGATCTCGAAACTGGTAAAATAATAACAGACACAATAAAAAAATGTATTAATGAAAAGAAAAATATTTCGGAAGATGCCCCTGCCGATGTCTATGGTATTCCTATAAAGGCTATATTCACACCTATTTACGGAAGGGATAACGAAGTCATTGGTACATTAAGCTCAGGAATCGACATGGAATCTAATGATCTTTTGATAAAATCTGTTGAAAAAATATCTGAATCAATCCAGACAGCTCATCATGCAATCAACCAAGTTGCTAACAGTGCCAGTGAATTGGCAAAGACAGGCCAGGATTCTATAACACAAGCTATTGATCTAAAAGAAAAAAAGAACGAAACCATCAAAGTAATCGAATTTATCAACAGTATAGCTCAGCAAACCAATCTATTAGGATTAAATGCCGCTATTGAGGCCGCACGTGCAGGAGAACATGGCCGTGGATTTGCGGTAGTCGCCGAAGAAGTACGCAAACTTGCTGATCAATCAAGAAGTGCAACCGAACAGATACATCTTATCCTCGACAAAATGAATAATGCCGTAGAACAAATATTTAAGTCGATTGAGGCCGTCGGCGCCATAAGCGAAGAACAAGCTGCTTCAACAGAAGAAATCAGTGCTACACTTTCCCACGTAAGCACAGCTGCTGAAAAACTAAAAACTTTTACAGCAAATTATACTTAATGTAGAAGATAAGGAACATCTGTGTCTGACACCATTGGGCATGAAATTCGGCAATAC
>NZ_WIQU01000069.1 GCF_015732285.1 Pectinatus frisingensis | reverse complement strand
ATTCATAGACATCACATATATAAATCGACAAGCATGCCGCGTACCGCATCATGTTTAGAGGCTATACTTAGTGCGGTTGCCTGCCCTAATCGTATTTCCTCTGCCATTTCTTCTAATTTGCCATCTATTTTTCTTACGGTAGTATATACTTTTTGCCGGCCTAAATTATCCCAGCCAGATTGAGAGTGCTTTGAATACATATGTGTGACCGCTTCACCAATAAATTGCCTGACAATATCCCGATATGAACTTAATTCTTCAAAGGTTGGGGTTTGCGTCAGCTTAGCGCCCTGTTCTGATACCCTGTCAAACAATTTTTTCAGCTGCTCCATTGATAAATCATGTTCATTTTGATCAAGTTCAGCCGAAAAATCATTCAACTGTCCTTTTGCCTGTACTTCATGACTATTTCCGGTACTTTGGAAAAACTGTTTAGTTCCAAGAGAATCTATTTTTATCATAGCTATACACCCTTGTTTTTGTTATTACCATTTATCCGCAAAAATCTTTTATGCTGCAACATTAATTATAACAAGCAGACATATTCCATTAAGTAATAATTATAATTGTTTTTATATCATTTGGCAATAAATCCCTTTATGCAAAAATAGAATCATTTTACGGACTCAGGCAACACGGTAGTATATTTTCCTTTTTACTTTTAAAGTTTACCTACCGCTGCTCCATACACCACAAATTGCTGCGCAACATCAAATTTAAATGCCGTATTTATCTTTCTGTCATCAAATGCCCCTAATGGGCATACTCCAGCACTTATTGTTTGAGCTGACGCGTATAAATTCTGGCAAACATGCCCTGCGTCAAGAAACACATAACGATACGCTCTTTCACCATAGTAGCAGCTCAAACGTTCAATGACACTGCTCCAGATAAATGTTACGGCACTGTTTTTTACCGTATTAACCGTAGAAAAACACTCTTCAATTACCGATTTATTCACTGTTATCTCAGTAAGAGCATGCTCAACCGCCAAAAAACGGTAAACACCGGGTTCAAGTCCTTCTACATTATTTATTAATAAATATGTCTCAAATGAATGACTGCCGCCGGCTGACGGTACTGTGCGCAATGTCATATTATTTTTAACTGCTTTCACTCCCTGCGTACACCACAAAAGATATGACAATTCTTTCAATGACAAGGCATCTTTACTGTATTGACGCACCGTAGAGCGAAGTTCAACCATTTCTAAAAAATTGACATGATGATCTGCCAGCATTTCTGGTTCCGGTAAAGTAATTATCCTGCTGCCCGCAGAAACAGGAAGCTCTATACCTGTCCTTCTCATCTGTTCCGTTTTTCTGCCCTTTTCCCAACTCGATTCTGCCAAAAATTTTCTGCCATATTGATTATTCATAATATTTCCCCTCTCATCTATATATTTAAAAAGGACCGTCACACATAAACATTTCCATTCATAAATATGTACATATCTTTCTATCCGCCTAAAAAAACGGATGACCACCAAATGACGGTGATCGCATCTTTATGAAGTCAATGACATTCGTGTGACAGTCCTTTGCTTATAATCCAATATTATTGTTCATCCGGATCCAAATCATCCGGATCGATAAATTTATGGTATTCTCCGCCACTTCTGCGATTTAGTAATTCACTTAGCAGCTCTTCCGGTAAAATATTATGATATGCCAGTGTTACCATGCAGTGGTACCATAAATCGCCCATCTCATAAAGGATTTCTTCCTTGTCGTTATTCTTAGATGCAATTATCGTTTCTATAGCTTCTTCTCCCAATTTCTTTAGGATCTTATCTTGACCATGCCGTAATAAATACGTGGTATAAGAACCTTCGACCGGGTGAAGTTTCCTATCCTGAATGACATTATATAAATCATTTAATACTCTTGCCAAATTGGCCGTCGGCTGCGGTTCATCATCAACCAATGCAACTTCTTTATTCGATAACCCTAACCGACGGCCGCTAAAACATGTATATGTCCCAGTATGGCAAGCCACACCAATCTGATGAACCCGCAGCAATATAGTGTCTCCATCGCAGTCATAAAATATTTCTTCAACCCGCTGTTTATTGCCGGAAGTTGCGCCTTTATTCCACAAGCATTGTCGACTGCGGCTGAAAAACCAAGTGTAACCGGTTGACAGTGTCTTGCATAAAGATTCTTCATTCATATAGGCCATCATTAAAACCTGGTTATTATCAACTTCCTGAACAACTGCCGGAACCAAACCAGCGGCATCAAATTTTATCATACTTATGTCAATCATAGTCTTACCTCCACCCCACGTGATAATAGATACTCCTTGACCTGTTGAATTTTAAACCGCCCATAGTGAAATACTGATGCCGCCAATACCGCATCAGCCTTACCTGCTGTCAGCACATCATAAAAATGTGATAACTCACCAGCTCCGCCAGAAGCAATGACCGGAACGCCAACTGACTCTGATACAGCTCTGGTTAATGGAATGTCATAACCGTTTTTTGTTCCGTCGGCATCCATGCTGGTCAATAGAATTTCTCCTGCCCCTAATGCGACGGCTTTTTTTACCCATTCAATGCAATCCAGTCCTGTAGGGGTACGCCCTCCATTTATATAAACTTCCCAAGAAGCCGCGCCTATCCTTTTCGCATCAACTGCCAATACGACACATTGATTACCAAATTTTCCCGCACTTTCACTTATTAACTGCGGATTTTTTATAGCGGCAGTATTCAAAGAAATTTTGTCAGCCCCTGCTTTTAACATATTTCGCATATCACTGCTGCTTCTTATTCCACCGCCAACAGTAAATGGTATAAATACCTGTGAAGCACACTTAGATGCCACTTCCACCATCGTATTTCGTTTTTCACTGGATGCTGTTATATCAAGAAAAACCAGTTCATCTGCCCCCTGTTTGTCGTAAAAGCTGGCCAATTCCACCGGATCACCGGCGTCACGCAAAGAAACGAAATTAGTTCCTTTTACTACTCTGCCTGCTTTTACATCAAGACAAGGAATAATCCTTTTTGTGTACATTATTATTCACCCTTAGCAATTTTTATTGCTTCCCCCAAATCCAACGCCCCGGTGTAAATAGCTTTTCCGGCAATTACACCGATTATACCATCATCCTCATGTTGTTTAAGCTCTCTTATTTCGTCAAGTGATGATAAACCACCGGAAGCAATAACCTGTGTTCCACTATTTTTTGCCAATGAAGCTGTTGCTTTTACATTTATTCCCAGCAACGTTCCATCACGAGAAATATCTGTATAAATAATTTTTTGAACCCCTGCCGAGGCCATTTTTTTAGCCAATTCTTCAGCATGAACATTTCCTGATACTTCCCAGCCTTCAACCGCTACTATTCCATCTTTGGCATCGATGCCGACGACTATTCTATCTTCAAATAAACGACAGGCCTCTTCAACAAGCTTTGGATCATGTACAGCTGCTGAACCCAGAATAACCCGATCTAATCCAATATCTAAAAGTGTCTCTATATTTTTTATCGTCCTTATTCCACCACCTAGTTCAACAGGAATATCAACAGAATCAACTATTTGTTTGATCACCTGTAAATTTTTTGATGTACCGGCAAGCGCCCCATCAAGATCTACAAGATGCAAGTAACCTGCACCCATGCCTACCCATTTTTTTGCCATTTCTACAGGATGATCTGAAAAAACCGTTTCTTTAGAAAAATTTCCCTTGAACAAACGGACACACTTTCCGCCGCGTATATCAATAGCCGGTAAAATAAACATAAGCATCCCCCACAATCGTTTATCATCTTGTATTTATTATATCATAAATGCTTTTCTTATTATCTATCATACCTTTATAATTTATTGATATGCTTTAAACTGTCTTTATCACCAATCGATAAAATTTTGTAAAATCTGCATTCCTACTGCTCCTGATTTTTCCGGATGGAACTGCATTGCCTGAACATTTTCCTGTCCCACCGATGCCGTTACTTTTCCTCCATATTCAGTCCACGAAGTTATTATTGATGGGTCTGCCGGCACAGCATGATAACTGTGTACAAAATAAACATATGGACGCTCTGGCAATTTCCCCAACAATGGGTTCACGTTTTCAATAAAAATATTATTCCAGCCCATATGCGGGACCTTATAACCCGTTGCGCTGATTTTTTCTATTCTGCCACGGAAAACCCCTAATCCCCTTACTCCCGGACTTTCCTCACTGGTTTCAAACAGCAGCTGCAGTCCTAAGCATATCCCCAAAAATGGTTTTATCTTAGCTGCTTTTTGCAGTACGGGCACCAGTCCTGCAGCCCGTAAATTATTCATACAGTCACCAAAAGCCCCAACGCCTGGTAAAACTACTTTATCAGCTTTTTCTATTTTCTTAATATCTGCTGTGATGACAGCATCAGTCCCTAAAAAATTGAACGCCTTTTGCACACTAAATAAGTTGCCACGGCCATAATCAACAATTGCAATCATTTTACAAAACCCCCTTGCTGCTTGGTATCCCCTTTACACGTGGATCCATTTCTACAGCGTGACGCAATGCATGTCCCAAAGCCTTAAATAAAGCTTCAATTTTATGATGGGAGTTTTTCCCATAAAGTATCTGCAAATGCAATGTTATACCGGCATGAACTGCAAAAGCGCGAAAAAATTCTTCAGCCAGCTGTGTATCAAATGCACCGATCATTGGTGCCAGTTCCCCTGCATCGAAAATCAAAAAAGGACGCCCGCTTATATCAAGTGATGCTCTGGCCAACGTTTCATCCATTGGTACATAAAATGTAGCATAACGGTTAATACCTTTTTTATCGCCGATTGCTTCATGAAATGCATCACCCAGAACTATACCGACATCCTCTACTGTATGATGACCATCGACCTCAATATCTCCAGTGCATTCAACTACTAAATCTATGAGACCGTGTGCCGACAGCAATGTCAGCATATGATTAAAAAAACCTATTTTAGTATCTATTTTATTTTTCCCTGTACCATCTAATCCCAAATTAATATATACAGCAGTCTCATTTGTCTGTCGTTTTATCTCTATCTGACGCATAATATCACTCCCCGTCATGCTGTTCGACAAATTCTTTAGCCGCTTTAAAAAAACTATCATTTTCCTGTCTTGTCCCCATAGAAACTCTGATACAATTGTCCAGTCGCGGTGCATTGCCGAAACTTCTCACTCCAATGCCGATATTCATGAGATATTCATTCAGCTGAACAGCTTTGGCATATTTTAATAAAATAAAATTCGTACTTGATGGATAAACAGTTAATCCCGGCAGTTTCCGTAGTTGTTCTGAAATACGATCGCGTTCCGAAGTCATCATGGCAATACGCGGTTCATATTCATGTCGCATTTGATATACGATGTCGGCAACGACTGCAGAAATAACGTTCACATGATATGGCATAAATACTCTTCCAACTATATCGGTTATTTTCGTTGCCGCAAGCATATATCCAACCCTTGCTCCGGCTAAACCATACGCCTTGGAAAAAGTCCTTGCTATAATCATATGTGGATACTGCGCCAGTAACCCCACAGCCGATTGTCCATCAAACTCAATATAAGCCTCATCCACAACGAAAGCACAATTTATTCTTTTAGCTACATATTCAATATCAGCCAATGGTATATGCGTACCGGTGGGATTGTTAGGTGCACATAAGACTGCCAAATGAGCTTTATTTTCGTTCACAGTTTCAACAAATTTTTCGGCATTAAATCTATAATCTTCATCAAGATCAAATGCTACACTGCTTGAATTACTAAGTGCCGCATATATCTTGTACATAGAAAAAGATGGCTGTGGATAAACTACCTTGTGATTGCGTCCGCCAAAGCAAAAGAACAATTTTTCTAAAATTTCACTTGAGCCATTGGCGATTAATATATTACTGCGTTCAACGCTGAAAGAAGCCGCAATTTGTTCTGCCAGTGATTCTAATTCAGTATTAGGATAACGATTAAAAGCCAATCTTGATAATCTTCCCATAACTCGGTCTTCAACTATCGGCGGCAGATTCATATTGCATTCATTGGCATTGAGTTTTATATTCCAATCACGTTCAATAACATCATACACTGGTAATTTTTCTATTCCTGTGCGATATTTCAGCATAGCCATCTCTCCTTATTTTTTGTTCACTATTTTTCTTAAGTCTTCCGTCAATTTACTGATGCGGGCAAACTTTATTTTAAAACTCGCCCGATTAGCTATTAAACGTGCTGTCGCATCGGCTATAAATGCATATTCTTCCAATTCATTTTCCCGCAGGGTAGTTCCTGTCTCCACAATATCAACGATACTTTCAGATAGTCCAACAATCGGTCCCAGTTCTATCGAGCCGTGCAGCTTAATATACTCCATTTGCATTCCTTTGCTATTAAAGAAAGCTGCCGCAATATGCGGAAATTTAGTTGCCACTCTGGTATTAGCATAATCACTAAGCTGCGGACGTTTGAATTTTTGCGGTACTGCCATCATTAAATGACATTTAGCTATTTTCAAATCAAGCAGTTCATAAACATCCTTAGCTGATTCCAATAAAACATCTTTCCCTATAACACCAATATCTGCCGCCCCATATTCAACATAAACCGGAACATCTGCTGTTTTCGTAATTATAAATCGTATTTTTTTTTCTTCATTGGTAATAATTAATTTTCGCGATTTATCGGATAATCCATTCGCTGTGTAACCAATTTTCTCAAATAACGCTGCCGCCTTATTAAAGACTTTTCCCTTTGGTAACGCTACTGTCAAATATTCCATATTTTCTGCTGACATTAAGCCACGCCTTTCCCAATAAGTATTAATTTGCTTCGTCCGCCTTGCGCAGTACCACAAGTTCACTATCATCATTGTCATCCGGCTTATTATGATGTCGTTCAACAACTGCGGCTACATCTAGCGCTCCTATTTCCCTAAGCTTTACAGCACCAATAAAAGCATGATGCATGCATCTGTACAACGCCTGACGCCGCCTGCCTATAAAGCCATAACACTTATCCTTAGCTATAAAATGCTGCAGCCCCGGCGGCAGCATTTCCAGCAGGACCAGCAGGATTTTATCACTGAGTATCACTGTATCAGCTGTTCTTCCTATATCATGCAGCAACGCGGCTTTCATCATCAATCTAAAATTAACAGTTATCTGGTACTGCCTTACTAATTCCGCTGCACTAGCAGCTACATTTAGTGCATGTCGTTTGTCATATACCGCCATAGTATTAAACAGTTTCCGCTCATCCAGTGTTAAATATTCATTAATAAAGCTTTCATCTTCAGCAGTAATACCAGCCCTTATAGCCTTGCAAAGCTGCCTAATCCTTTTAATCATTGTAAATATACCAGATTCAGATACCCCTTCGTTTGGCAATAATATTCTGCTTCAGTAAAAGACTGTGCCTTATCAGCAAGTTCCGTTATTTCACCTGCAGCTCTCAGCCACAGTGCTTTTTCTATTGCCTCCGCAATATGACCATCGGCATATGCCACATAATTTTCTTTACTATTAATTAAGTTATCTATTTTACCCTGATCAGCCAGTGCCAGCATCAATCGTTCCAATCCCAGTGCAAAACCGGTTGCCGGCAGATGTTTGCCAAAATTTTCCAACAAATTATCATAACGACCGCCGCCGCACAAAGGACTTCCCATTCCCGGCACATAAATTTCAAATACAGTACCTGTATAATAACCAAAATCACGGATAACCCCCAAATCAAACACTACATAATCCGTTACCCCATAGCTTTTCAAAAAAGTATAAACAGTTCGTAAATCATTAATTGCCTTTATACTTTCATCATTATTCGCCATAGCTGAAGCCTTAGTTAATATTTCTTCTCCTCCATGTAATAAAGGCAGCTGCTTTAAGTTCTCTTGTGCTGTAGAAGATAAATTACTTGTTTCAACTATTTCAGCCAATTTAACTAAATCATGTTTTTCTAATGCAATCCGTATATTCTTTTGTTCATTATCCGTTAAATTCCATTTTTGCATAAGGCCATTGATAAACTGTACCTGCCCAATACATACTTGAAATTTTCTAAGCCCTGTCTGAAGCATACTTTTTATCGCTAATGCTATAACTTCTGCATCACCTGACGGATCACTATTACCCATTAATTCAACACCAGCCTGATAGAATTCACACTGCCGTCCCGTCTGAGCCTGTTCATAACGATAAACTTTACAAATATATGATAGCTTTAATGGTAGATTATCAAGTCGCATGCGGCTTGATACTAATCTGGCTATCGAAGTAGTCATTTCATTACGCAGCGCCAATGTCCTATTGTTTTTATCAAAAAACTTAAACATATGTTTTTCCATGTTATTCTTACTTCCAGCAGCTAACGTATCAAGATATTCGACAGCAGGCGTTATGACTTCGTTATAACCCCATTTAGCAAACAGCTCAGCTAACACTGTTTCCACGTTTCTTTTTATTGCAGCATCACGTGGTAAAAAATCCCGCATTCCATACGGAACTTCCAATAAAAAATTCTTATCACGGCACACTTATTTTTTCTCTCCATTTCTCAATGTAGTATCTTTTTTTATACCCAGGCGATCTAATACGATATTGTATCCATCTGCACCATAATTCAGGCAGCGTTTGACCCGGCTTATAGTAGCTGTACTGGCCCCCGTGTGTGCTACAATATCCTCATAAATATGCCCCTTACGCAACATTGCTGCAACTTCCAGACGTTGTGCCATCGCCTTCATCTCACTTATCGTACATATATCTTCAAAAAACTGATAACATTCCTCTGTACTTTTTAAACTCAAAACTGCTTCACATAAATGATCATTTAATTTATCTTTTAATTTAGGATTACTCATCTTTCTACCTCCGTTAGTTTATCATTTTCTCTCGTTAAGTCTTTATCGTATAAAAAACTATATTATAGTTATACACTAAAATCAATAAACAATCAATATATTTATATAAAAATACACGGACAAATAAATTATTTTGCTAATGTTATTTACTGGTAAACATTAGCATAACACATTATTTATCCGTGTTTTATCGACATCTAAAAGTCTATTTGTTCTAAATCATCCGGAACATAAATTCCCCCGGAAAAATATTTATCAGCTTCATTAAGATATCTTGCTTTACGATTTGGAAATGTTTTATCTTCGGTGTGATATAACAAAACCACCTTCGCATTTAAATTTTTAGCCACTTCACAAGCTTCTTTTACAGTGCTGTGATGTTTTTCATAGGGATTGAATTTATCCCTGTCAGCATACAGACAAAATGCTTCGGACAATAAAATATCACTATTTTCAACAACAGTATGGCAATGGTCATTATATGGTTCATCCCCCAGACAAGAGAACTTATAACCATCAGAAAATACCGCGCTAAAACCAAATTGTTGTTTTTTGGTAGATAATATGTCAAAAAAAGTCAGCTGCATGCCAGGAATTTTTCTGACATCACCATCTCTCACTGTTTCCAATATTATACGGGACCTCAATTGATTCAGATCTTTTTTCTTAAGCGTCAATGCAGCAATGGTTTTTATAATATTAATTACCTCGGCATGTCCATAAATATGAAAATTGCCCTCGTATTTATTCTTGCCCATAAGATCTGCTATTTTCCGTATTGCCCAAATAACTCCCAGCACATGATCAGTATGCCCATGTGTAACAAACATGTGGTGAATATCAGAAAAATTAAGTTGCGCTCTTTCCATCTGAGCCAATATTGTATTACCACCACCGGCATCAACTAAAAAAATACCATCATCAGTTTTTATGGCAAAGCAGGTATTATAGTATTTTGTCACCATCGCATTGCCCGTGCCAAGCATTATAAGCTGTCTCACTACAATCACTCCTATGTTAGGAATAAATCAAGCTTCCACTGAAGTAAAAGCAAATTTATCTACATCAAATAATCCCATGTCTGTTATTTTCAATTTTGGGATCACCGGTAATGCCATAAAGCACAATGTCATTATTGGATCAATGTATCTATTTATTCCCAATTTCTCATATGCTGCCGTATGAATGGCAATTAAACGTTTATTAACCCATTCACCATTCTTATCACTCATTATTCCGGCGATCGGCATTGGCATATTGGCAATAATATTATGTTCACAAGTAAGCACTATTCCGCCTTGCTGTTTTATCAATTCATTTACAGCATATTCCATATCACCATCATTTGTCCCCACAACAATGATATTATGCGAATCATGTGCTATGGATACTGCCACTGCCCCACGTTTAATTCCGTAATTACGCAACAAAGCGACCGCTACATTTCCTGTATTTTTATGACGTTCAACAACAGCTATTTTCACAATGTCTGCTTTCGATGAGTAAACAAACAGTCCGTTTTGATCCAAATCAACACTTGCCGTTCCCTTTTCTGTAACTACACCATCCGGTAAGATGTCAATTGTTTTTACCAATTTCGATTTCAAACGCAATGCCAATTTTTTAACGGAGAAATTCTTAACATGACAGCTGCCGGTTACACTATCTATAGGATATTTTTTTACTTCCGGCAAATATTTTCCATCTGTCGACACCAATTGGCCTTTAATATAAACATTTTCAACAACAAATTCGTCCAAATTATTAAGCACAGCCAAGTCAGCACGTCTGCCCGGTGCCACAGCCCCCCTGTCATTAAGTCCAAAGCATTCGGCTGCATTAAGCGTCGCCATCCGCAGTGCAGCAAACGGAGCTATCCCATTTGCCACACAAATACGCAAATGATCCTCCAAATGACCTTTAGCAAAAATAGTCTTTGGCTGGCGATCATCTGAGCATAAAAGGCAACGACGTTCATTTGCCGTGGTAATTCCCCTGACAAGCGTGAGTAAATCGTGACAGGCTGAACCGTTTCGCAAAATAACATACATGCCTCTGGCTAATTTATCATGCATTTCTTCAAGAGTAGAACATTCATGATCATCGGCAATTCCTGCAGCAATGTATGCATTTAAAGCATTACCGGTGAGACCTGGACCATGTCCATCAATTATTTTTTTATTCTTTTTTGCCGTCAATAATTTGTTTAATACCTCATCATCGGCACTAATAACACCCGGAAAATTCATAAATTCTCCCATACCGAGAATATCGTTGTCAGCCATTGTCCGCTGCATCACAGCTGCCGTAATATCCGCCCCTGCATGTTCAAAGGGTGTTGCCGGCACACAAGACGGCAGCATATACTCTATATTGAGTACGGTATTTTTTGCTGCTTTTATCATATAGTTCATCCCGGTCAATCCGCACACATTAACAATTTCATGTGGATCAGCAATAATTGTCGTCGTACCATGCGGTACCAAAAGTGCACCTATTTCCTCAGGGCTGACACAAGCCGATTCTATATGAATGTGACTGTCAATAAGTCCTGGTACTACTGCAGCGCCTTGTAAATTCTGCTCTTTTTCCCCATCATATTTTCCAATACCAGCTATAAAGCCATCACTTATTGCAATATCACCAGTGATAAATTCAGCGTTATAGACATCGGCGATACGGCAATTTTTTAATACTAAATCAGCCTTACAACGTCCTGCCGCAACATCAATCAATTTTTTAAGCTGCTTTTTCTCCATATTAATCCCCGCCTATAAATAAAATCTTTGCCAAAAGGAAACCTGTCTGGACAAAATCGCTCTTAAGCAACACAGCCATTTAATTCCCAGACAGGTATTTTTCACCAATAATAACGGCAGCAAGGTCATCTACAGGTCTTGGTGGTACAAGCATTCCACGTGGTATAAATCGTCTTATACCTCTGGGTGGATTCTCCCGCCAATATCGTTTTTTTGCCTCGTCCGTTGTCCGATATTCATTTATTACTTTTATATTAATTGAAGGGTATTGCTCCCTTAATCTTAGCTGCATTGTCTTACTGCCGGTTCCGCTGCCAATGGCAAATACTTCAACGGAATATTTTTTCATCAATATATTTATTGTAGGTAAAAGATCAACCATAACCACTGTTTCATGAAAAATAACTTTTCTATCATATCGCAGTAAGGCAAGCCCTGATTTTTCTCTTCCCGGATCAATCGCTATCAAACAATTTCCCTTAGTCTTCATTTATCTTTTCTACCTTGATAATCAGCCGCAATGGTCCCAATATGTTAGTATCACCGCGTGAATAAGCCGTCAATAAAATTTTGCCCTTTATTCCTACCATGGCATCTGTTACATCATAAAGCTGATTCATGCTTATAACACCAATGGATCCACGTAATGGATCCGGCAGAACGCCGTTTGCCGAAGCAATAGTATTTATATCGTGCAAAAAATTCAACAATATTTGCTGTGCCATTGCCTGAGTACCATCTGTGACAAATTCACCATTGGTTATCATTTCACCGTTACTATATACATTTCTATCCGGATATAGTTCTATATTACTGCGAATCGGTTCATCCTTAACCAAATTAGACGCAGCGATGAACCGAACTACCATATCTTTATCCGATGAACAAATCTTGCTCAATGCATCCTCATATTCGGTGGGATTTATCCATAAACCATTTTGCCGTGACGCACTATATTCAGCCTTGCCAAGAATTCTCGTATTAGCCAGTGCAATAAGTTTTGACATACTTTCTTGTGCCACTGACCAATCAGTGGTAGCTGGGATCACCCCACCAAAAATTAATTCACCCGCCTGATAAATTATCCGTTTGCTGCTCAAATCACCATTTCTTTTCAAAAGATTATCATTTTGATCTTGCAACAAGCTATTACTACCCATTAACTCATTATTATACTTTTGTAAATCACCATTTGTTGCAGTCAGATAACTGTTTTGTCCTTCAAGAGCGTCATTTTGACCTTCTAAACGACTATTATCTGCTAAGAGTTGTCCCTGATACTGCTTTAATTTTTCAGTCTGTGTTTCAGCTTCATTCAGTGCATTACGTGTCTTTCCCAAACTAAACTGCATCTGTTGCTGCTCTTGTCTGGCACTTTGCAGATTATTGTCGGCATCATTCAAATTATCCTGTGTAATACGTATTTTCTGCTGTAATTTTTCCATACCAAAAAGTGCCGTACGTACATCTTTAGAAGTAACTGCCAATATGCCAAAGGTCATTGTAGTAATTGCAATTCCTGTAACAATAGTAACTATTATTGACGTATGTCGGGGTCGTAAACCAAACAGAGTCATTTTCTTCTTTCCCACTTTACTACCCAGTCGATCACCAATAAAGGCAATGATTCCCCCTACCATCACTAATACTACAATCAATACTATGCCATGCATGACAGATACCTCCTTTGATATATATTTAATTTTTACATTCTAAAACTTTTACTACCTGGCTGCTTTCTTTATCAAATAACATCCAATGACCGCACCAATTATATTTGGCAGCCAAACGGCATAAGCCGGCGGTATCCCCATTCGACCAATAACACTTGCGATGGTCATAAATGCATAATAAATAAAGATTATTATAATACTCAGCCCAAATCCGATAGATGAACTGTTACGATTTGGCTGTAAACCTAATGGTGCACCGATCAGCGTAAAAATAAAACTGGCCAGTGGTACTGTTATCCGCTGGTATAATTCTATTTCTAAATCAGTGGTATCCACATATTGACTGCGCATTATCTTTATTTGAGCTTCTAATTCCTTCATCGTCATTTCTTCAGGTTTTTTTTGTTCTCTGATTATATTATCCGGATTTTCCTGTATCGGTAATTTTTGTGTACCAAAATGCATCGTATATGACATTTCACCATTGCTCAGTGAATAAATTACACCATTATGTAATATCCATTCATTATTAGTCCAATCTGCATAATCTGCATTTTCTACCCGAACCAGATTGCCCTCTTCAAAATCTTGCATAGTAATCATTTCCATACGATTTTTTTCTACATCAAACCGACGGGCATAAACTAATCTTTGAATATTCCCATCTTTTATTTCCTTTAAAATTATATGTTCCCTGGACTGGGGCGCAGCATTATTCTTTATTTCATAATTTATTACATCAGCATAAGCTTGATTCGCCCACGGTACCACATATTCATCAAAAGCAATGGCAAAAATACTTACAACAATCCCCATTATCACAACAGGACGAATAATACGATAAAAACTTATTCCACATGACTTCATCGCTGTTATTTCACTGGCACCAGATAATTTACCAAATACCAGAAGTGTTGCCAATAACATCGACATGGGAAACGTCCATAGCATTATTGCCGGCATACTATAGACAAATAACCGTACCACTGCAGAAAATGACGCCCCATACTGAGTAACATATTGCGCAATCCGGAGCAATGTACCTGAGCCGATAAAAACAGCGGAAAAGGCAAATATTCCAAATAGAAATGCCAACAGCACTTCTTTCAATATATATCGGTCTAAAATTCGCATCTACAATTGCTCCTATAACGTAAAATTGTCGCCAAGATAAAATTTCTTTGCCACTTCACTATTTGCTATTGTCCCACTGTCTCCGGCGACAAGTATCTTTCCCTCATTCATTATATAAGCCCGATTGACAATCTGCAAAGTTTCCCGTACATTATGGTCCGTTATTAATATTCCCATGCCCCGCTTGCAAAGGTATGCTATTATCCCCTGGATATCAGCCACAGCTAACGGATCAATGCCGGCAAAGGGTTCATCGAGTAATATAAACTGCGGTTCCAGCGCCAAACATCTGGCAATTTCAGCACGCCGTCTTTCTCCACCGGATAGCTGCATTCCTTTCATGGCACGCACATGACCCAAGCCAAATTCTTCTATCAATTCATCCTTTTTTTTATTTTGTTCCTGTTTTGATAGTTCGGTAGTCTCTAGAATAGCTGACAAATTGTCCTCTACCGTCAATTTTCTGAATATCGATGATTCTTGGGCCAGATAGCTTATTCCCAATTCAGATCTTTTATACATAGGTAATTTAGTTACATTTACGTCTGATAAATAAATTTCCCCATGTGTAGGCCGTTCAATTCCTATTATCATATAGAATGTAGTTGTTTTTCCTGCGCCATTAGGTCCCAAAAGGCCGACAATTTCACCTTTTTTTACCCGAAGTGAAACTTCATCTACAACATTGCGTTCTTTATAACTTTTCACAAGATTTCTTGCTTCGATATACAAATTCGTACCCCCAGCTAAAATGCTAACCATCAGACGTAATATTGCCAAAAAGTGCATATAAAATATGCACTTCAGTCAGCCCATGATTTGAAATAATATTTAAACTTCATTTTACATCTATTTAACGGCAGCCTGCCCATTATTCCCCATGTACAGTGTCAAAGTATTACCGCGTATAGTATTATTGTCCTGCATGGCTACAGCATTACCTGTCAAAACTATTTTGCCATCTTCCTGACTATAATAGTCGGCATTATCACTATAAGCTTCCATATTGCGAGTCTGGCTTAATATATGCACATCTCCACTGGCAATAAAATGATCATCCTTCATATAGGCTTCCAGTTTATCTCCGGAAATTGCCCCATCAGCTGCTGTTATCGTTCCGCCATTGGGCATCAAGGCATAATCAGTGTCGGTATTATATTCCAACCGTACTCCGGTCAGTGTTTTGTCTGCTTTATGTGCTGCCACATTGCCACTGGCTATGAGCATGTTAGCTCCCTGTGTAAACACTTCACCGGCAGTCATATGCAAATCATCCTTATCTGCCGTAACACCACCGGTTATATGACCTTCCTGTGTTTTAGAATTATAAACAGCATGAGCTCCACTTATACGGGCTCCCTCCTGAGTCATAACCACATTCCCATTGGCGGTCATAATACCCGATTGAGTATTATACTCTATACTATTCGCACTTAATTCTGTCGGTTTTCCGCTATCAGCAAATACTGTTCCGGCATATACTGCGATAGCTGCAGCCACTACAGCGGCTATTTTAAATCTACCATTAAACTTCATTGTGCCGTACTTCCTTCTACTATATGGGCATTGCCCGATAATTTAAACTGCAGGAAAGAATTGCTGCTTTCAACCTGATCCGCCTGCGCCTGCATATTGTCTTTTACAATTTTAACATTACCTTGACCAGTCAGCAACTGATTTTCATCATCCCAGACAAGCTTTTGTGAATCGAAAACAAGTCCTTGATTTCCCTGCACATGCACGCCATTATCCAGCACAATATCTTTCGTACTGTCAGAATAAGTCCCATGCGGTGCTGTGAGCGTCAATACTTGTTCACCATCATTTTCTCCATAATACTTGCCATGGA
This sequence comes from Pectinatus frisingensis, assembly GCF_015732285.1. GTDB lineage: Bacteria > Bacillota > Negativicutes > Selenomonadales > Selenomonadaceae > Pectinatus > Pectinatus frisingensis. The sequence continues at coordinate 62,451 of NZ_WIQU01000069.1, read as the reverse complement.
TATTTTCCATTTCCGCCTGCTGTGTTTTAGTATTCATCTTTATGCTGTCAGCCGTTATTTCCCATATTTTTCTGCCGTTTCGTTCTTCAACGATGGTATTGGACATATAATCCATTGTTTGTTCTTTATTAGTATCATCAGCTGCTTTTTTTTGTGGCTCCGGCTTCGTCACCACCGCCCATACACAAACAGCAATAATTATCACAATAAAACCATATAACGCTATTTTATTTTTATCCTTTAAGCTTTTCATGTGTTATCGTCTTCCTGATACATGATGTTTTATTTTTTGTTCTTCAGGAGCTGTATTCCAGCGTTTCTGGAACCACAACCACTGCGTGGGATGATTTTTTATCACATTCTCAACAAACTCAGTCATTTTTTTAGTGAAATCCAACAAATCTTTATCCGGATCACCAGTATCCTTATAACGCATAATATCGCCTATTATCAAACGATGCCTGCCATCTTCACGGCGTACAATAAAAGCTGGTACAACCGGTGATAAAAACTTATGGGCAAATACCGCCGGTCCTAAGGGTGTCGATGCCAATCTACCAAAAAATTTAATAAATGCCCCACCCGGTCCCGCATCCTGATCAACTAAAAATCCCAATACTTTTCCTTTTTTCAAAGCCCGTGCGGCAGCCATTAATTCACTGGTGCCGCGGGCAAAGACTTCCACCCCAACCATTCTACGATATTCATTCAATATACGAGTATGCTGGGCATTCGGTTGAGGTTTTACTATGGTAGTGGTAGGAATACCATTAAATGCCATCGAAGCCGCCAGCCATTCCCAATTACCGACATGTCCCGTTAATATAACTACACCATGACCTTCCTGAACTGCTGCTTTTATTTTTTCCAGGCCATGCGGATCAACAAAATCGTTTATATTATTTTTATTGAGTCGCGGTGTGTAAAGTATCTCTAAAAATGACCGGCCAAGATTTATAAATGAATTTTTTACCGTTTCAGCAGCTTCTTTTTCACTGCATCCCAGTGACATCTGCATCTGGGTTATAGCCCGATTGCGCTCTTTGGCAATCAAATGAAAATATAAAATTCCTAAAATCCTGCCAATATATAATAACGCCTTATGCGGCAATAAACATACACAAAAGCTTAAAAATTTCAATATATGATATTGCAAACGGCACTTTCCCTCCTGCCTTTATTATCTATAAAACTGCTATATGTTCTACAGCATTATAATAATCTTATTGCGCATTGTTATCAAGTGCTTTAGCGGAAATACCTCCATCTAAATAATCTTGCACCAGCGACTGCCATTTCCCCTGGGCCTTTAAAATAAACTCTATAATCTGGCGTACCGCTCCTTCACCGCCATTAAAATCACTGATAAAATGGGCAATTTTCTTTACATCACTAACAGCATCAGCCACGGTGGCAGCAAACCCCACTTTGACCATTATAGGCAAATCAACCAAATCATCACCGATATAAGCAAATTGTTCATCTGCCAGACAATAATCCTGTTTTAATTTTTCATAAGCTGTCGTTTTATATAGATGGCCTTGATAAATAGCATCAAATTTTAATTCCTTGCAACGCGTTGCAACAATCTTTGATCTTCGTCCGGTTATAGCTGCTAACTTTATGCCGCTTTGGTGGGCCAGACTTATTCCCAGCCCATCTCTGGTAAAAAAAGTTTTGAACAGTTCCCCGTCACCCGTATAGTGCAGCCTGCCGTCACTCATTACTCCATCGATATCAAATATTATCATACGCACTTTCGACGCTCTAATTGCCGAACCTTCATACAATTCCATTTTAGACCACACCCTGCCGCAATAAATCAGTCAAATGAACTATCCCCACCGGATTGTTATCTTTATCAATCACAGGCAGTACAGTTATCGGCCGTGGTTTATGCTTTTCCATTATACTCAATGCTTCAGCCGCCATTTTGTTTCTGGTAATCGTAAGCGGCTGACTTGTCATCAAATGTTCTACCGATTCATTAAGGAATTCAATACCATGTGACAATCCGCGTCGTATATCTCCATCTGTTATCAACCCTATGAATTTACCACTTTCATTTATAACCGATGTAGCTCCCAATCCTTTGTCAGTCATAAGGAATAATGCCTCTTTAGCTGTTTTATCTTTGCCAATAATCGGATTATCATCCCCGCTGTGCATGACATTTTCTACAGTCAGCAGCAAACGCCGTCCTAATGCTCCGCCCGGATGGAATACAGCAAAATCCTTAGCCGTAAAATTACGTACCGACAACAATGCCATTGCGATGGCGTCTCCCATTGCCAAAGTTGCTGTTGTGCTGGCCGTTGGCGCCAATCCTAACGGACAGGCTTCTCTTTTTATACTCACATCTACATAATAATCAGCATTTTCTCCAAGGGAAGAATTCTTTTTGCCGCATAGGGCAATTATTGATGCACCTATTCTTTTTATTATCGGTAAAATATTGATTACCTCAGTGGATTCACCGCTATGTGATAAAGCCATAACAATATCCTCTGCTGTAACCATACCCAAATCACCATGAAAAGCCTCTCCCGGATGCATAAAAAATGCCGGTGTCCCAGTACTCGCCAACGTTGCCGCAATTTTTCTGCCAATATGGCCGGACTTTCCCATACCAGTTAAAATAATACGTCCTTTACAAGCCAAAATAGCCTTTACTGCCATCTCAAATTCATCATCTATATGTGAAGAAAGATTCCTTACTGCATCTGCCTCGATAGTAAGTGTTTCTTTTGCCTTAACTTTTATTGTACTGTCCAAAATAATCTCCTCCCAATATTATATGATTAAAAATGTTTTTTAACTATTTTATGTATAGCCAATGCATCCTGCAAAATATTCTTCAAATCATCCAAATAAACCATATTAGGTCCGTCTGAAAGTGCTTCTGCCGGATTATCATGAACTTCCATAAATAATCCGTCCACTCCGGCTCCCACTGCAGCCCGAGTCAAATATTCCACATATTCGCGGTTACCGGCTGAACTGGTTCCATTGCCCCCTGGCAGCTGTACACTGTGTGTGGCATCAAAAATTACCGGATAACCAAATTCCCGCATTATAGGAAATGACCGCATATCGACGACAAGATTATTGTATCCGAAACAAGCTCCCCGTTCCGTCAGCATTATCTGTTGATTGTCAGCACTTTCTATCTTTTCCACAACATTTTTCATGTCCTTGGGTGCCATAAACTGCCCTTTTTTAACATTAACTATTTTGCCGCTTTTAGCCGCTGCATAAAGTAAATCAGTTTGCCGGCACAAAAATGCTGGTATTTGCAATATATCAAGAACTTTAGCCGCTGGTCCTATTTGTTCCTCGGTATGAACATCACTTATTATCGGAACTTTGAGCTCCTGTTTAATCTTACCTAATATTTTTAATCCAGCATCCAAGCCTGGACCTCTAAATCCCTTATAAGAAGACCTGTTGGCTTTATCGAAAGATGCCTTGAAAACATAAGGTATACCCAAACTGTCAGCAATCTCTTTAGCTCTTTGTCCAATATATAAACTGCGTTCATAGCCTTCCAGAACACATGGACCGGCAATCAGTACTAATTGATTGCCAGAACCTATCTCAAAATTTTTCAGTTTAACATTATGCATGATCGTGTTTCCCCTCTTTTTGTCTATAATATTTATTCACTATTGCTAAGTCTTCCGGAGTATCTACACCGATAAAACGTTTATCAGACGTGATAACTTTTATTTTATAACCATTTTCAATTGCCCGCAATTGTTCTAACGACTCTGTCCGTTCTAAAGGTGTCGGTTTCATCTTGGCATATTTGAGTAAAAATTCTCTTTTATAAGCATATATACCGATATGCTTATAAATTTTAACACCGGAATCATTACGCGGGTAAGGGATCAATGAGCGGGAAAAATAAATTGCAAAGTCATTTTGATCTGTTATTACCTTCACATTGCCTGGTTCATTTTTTTCTTTATCAAGCATTAATGTTTTTACCGTTGCCATATTAAGCGAACTATCATCGATAAAAAGATTTCCCAGTCTGTCAATAAGCTCTGGATCAATTAAAGGTTCATCACCTTGTATATTGATTATCACATCTGCATCTGGATAGTTCAATGCGGCCTCTGCCAGACGGTCTGTTCCTGTCAGATGGTCACTGCGTGTCATTACAGCCTTTCCGCCCGCCTTTAACACTGCATCATAAATCTGTTTATTATCAACTGCCACAATAAATTCTGTAGGAATCTTTGCCTTTACTGCTTGTTCATAAACACGCACCACAAGCGGTTTACCCGCAACATCGGCAAGTGGCTTGCCCGGTAAACGTGTTGAAGCATAACGCGCCGGTATTATACAAATTATATTCATCTGGCCTGACTTCCCCCTTGCAGACAATATTGGTATTTCAATCAATTATTTTTTTCTTACATTACATACTTGATCATCATGTTTTGTCAGTGGTGGTAAATGTTCTTTTATATATTGATAAAACTCTTCAGCACCATTTTTAAACTTTATTTCTATGCTTATTATATATATAGGTATACGGTTTTTTTCCTGAATAATTTCCTGCGGAAATTTAACGGCGTCCTTATCAGTTATAACTATAGCCTCGGCACCACGTTTTTCAGCTTGTTTCATCACTGCTGCAATTTCATCAAGTGAATAATCGTGATGATCAGGGAATCGTATGCTTTCCACTATAATCGTACCTATGCTCTGCAATGTTTGTTCAACTGACGCCGGATTTCCGATTGCTGAAACGACCATTATCCTGCATCCAACCATTTCAACAATTTTTTTACCTGTACAACCAATGTTATCCGACCATTCACCGATTTCTACAAATCCCATCGGATTATGAATACTTTCAACAATTAATGCATGGTCATTATTTTGTGACAATGTTTTTCTAATATATTCACGGGAGTGTGGTGTTGCCTGATCGACTTTAGTCAACAAACAGACATCGGCACGATCTAAATGCGACAAAGATTCCCGCAGCGTACCGCGCGGTAAAATATGTTCATTACCAAAGATATTTATTGAATCAACCAATAATATATCCATATTTCTTTTCAATTGCCAATGCTGATAGCCATCATCCAAGATAGCTACTTCCACACCGAAATTTTCAATAGCATATTCACCGGTAAGTGAACGATCCGGACCTATCAATACTGGAACATCCGGTAAATTTTTGGCCAGCAGAAAAGCTTCATCCCCCGCTTGAGATGCTGTCATCAACAATTTTCTGCCATCAGAAACCACTCCGACATCACCGTGCCATTTAGCTCTATACCCACGATTTAAAATAGCAACTTTATAGCCTATATTACTTATTTCCTTTGCCAGTCTCTGTGAAGTCGGCGTTTTACCTGTTCCCCCCACAGTAATATTGCCTATGCTGATAACATAACAATCAATACTTTGTCGCTTTAAGATGCCACTTTGATATAACCACAATTTTAAATTGACAAGTTTTTCGTAAATAAAGGAAAATATATCCAATACAAATATAATCAAATATCCAACAACATGCTTTTCCCTTCTGCCATGTACCAGTTCAAACAAATATGTTTGTAAATTTTCGATAGCTTCAGTTGATGGAACAGCCAATGTCTTATGGTTTTTGTCAAGTTCTTCCAATACCTGCCGCAAAATCACTGCTGAACGCCGCGATGCGCCCTGATTTTCATGAATTATCGCTAAGCTGGTTACTTCCATCTGATGTCTTATTTCTGGCTGACGAAACAATTTTATCATTTGCTGAGCCAATTCTATTGAATTATTAACAGTCAAACACGCGTCACGCTTTTTAAATAACATGTAAGTATCCTTAAAGTTAAACATATTTTTACCTACAATTATCGCCTTGCCGTGTGCAGCCGGTTCAAGTATATTATGCCCGCCATGCGGTACTAAACTGCCACCGATGTATATAACATCACCAACACTATATATTTTACCCAATTCACCAATTGTATCAAGTATTACAATATCGTGTCCATGATAAATTCTCTTTTTTAAATCAGTCCGAAAAGCCGTTTTAAAACCACGTTGCTCACATATGTTTTTCACATCATCTTTACGTATTATTTTTCGCGGTGCGATAATCAGTTTGACCTTAGGAAATTCATTACGTAACTTCATAAAAGCATCTAATACATAAACTTCTTCACCCTTATGTGTACTTCCGGCAATAATAATCCCCTCGGCATCATCTAACCCAAGTTCGGCAATTATTTTCTTTTTTCCCTCAGCCGATACATTAGTATAAGTCTGATCAAACTTGGTATTACCGGTAACTGCGACTAATTTTGGATCCGCCCCAAGACGTATTATATACGAAGCATCAATTTCCGATTGCATCGCAAATTTATTAACAGTTCCAACCATATCACTGAGCAGGCTGAACATATAGCGATAACGGTTTACACTTTTATCACTTATTCGTCCATTTACCATCATCACCGCCACATCATAACGTCTTGCTGCTTTAAGTAAATTAGGCCATAGTTCTGTCTCTACGGGTAAAAAAATACGCGGCTTTATCTTTTTTACCGTGTGATCCGCTAAAAAAGGTAAATCCAAAGGAAAATAAATTATACTGTCAGCATCTTTGATTATTCGGTTAGCCATTGTATATCCGGAACAGGTAACCACTGATATCAATATAGGTATTTCAGGAAATTCCCGTCGAAACTCTTTAACCAATGGACTGGCCGCAACTATTTCACCCACAGATGCCGCATGCACCCAGATGCAATCTTTGCCAGCTACTTTATCCAAAGCATGTTTTGGCAAAAAGCCAAAACTTTGCTTCATACGCTCACCAAATCCTTTTTCTCGTATCAACCGTACAATAAAATATGGCAGCAGCACAATCATGAGCAGCACAACTACAATATCATATAGTATCTGCATTAATCACACCTGCCTAGATTTCTTGTCATTGAATTGTATATTATATAAATGGCTGTATAATCCATTTTTCGCTAATAACGCACTATGTGTTCCCGATTCTACCATCTCTCCGTTTTCCATTACAATGATATTATCAGCCTGCAAAATAGTTGATAAACGATGCGCTATAACAAAAGAAGTTCGTCCTATCATCAATTTATCCAATGCATCCTGTACCAGTTCTTCACTTTCCGTATCAAGTGCTGATGTTGCTTCATCAAGAATGAGTATACGAGGATTCTTTAATATGGCCCTGGCAATAGCAATACGCTGTCTCTGCCCACCGGACAATGTCACACCACGTTCACCAATTTTTGTATCATAACCATTTTTTAAAGTCAAAATAAAGTCATGCGCATTTGCCGCTTTTGCCGCCGCTACTATCTGTTCATCCGTAGCATCCAGTCTGCCATATCTTATATTGTGCATTACGCTGTCACTAAACAATACTGTTTCTTGAGGTACTATCCCTATTTGACTACGCAATGAAGCCAGCCTTACACTACGTACATCTATATCATCAACATATACTGCACCAGCAGTAACATCATAAAACCTCGGTATTAAATTTACTATAGTAGTTTTTCCAGCACCGCTTGGTCCCACTATTGCCACTACCTGACCCGGTTTTACATCAAGTGATAAATTATTAATAATCCTGCGCCCAGGATTATATTCGAAGCAAACATCTTTGAATTCCACATGTCCGATAACATTAGGCATATCCTGTGCATCAGGATTATCTTTTATTTCCTCTTCAGTATCCAATACACCAAATACTCGATCAGCAGCAGCCATTGCTTTCTGTACAGTGCCAAATACTCTGCTGATACGTTTTACCGGATTAGCCAAATTTACCGCATATGTTAAAAAAGCAATTAAAGAACCTGCTGTAAGTGCTCCGTTAACTACCTGATAACCGCCAAACCACAATATAATTGTGACTATCAATGCCGCTAAAAACTCAACAATTGGCGTCAGCAGTGACATCAATTGGATAGTTTTCATATTGGCTCTGAAATTAAGATAATTTTGCTGGCTGAAACGTTCCATTTCATAATCTTCACGGACAAAAGATTTTATTACCCGTACTGCCGATATTGATTCTTGCAGTAATGATGTTATATCAGCTGTGCGCTGCTGTACAACAGCACCGCTTTCTCTAAGTTTTCTGCCAAAGATTTTCATTGCCTGTCCGACTAACGGTACAACGACTATCGTTATCATTGTTAACTTCCAGTCAATATAAAACATCATACAAACCGAACCAATAAAAATTGATGATTCTGTAACTAAGTCAATCAGACTGTCCACTAATGCCGCCTGCAGAGCCGCTACATCATTTGTTATATAGCTCATTATAGTGCCGGTCTGCTGCTTTTCATAATATGACAATTGAAATTCCTGAAATTTTTTATAAAGAACTTCTCTTATATCAATTATTACTCGTTCAGCAATATATGAAACAAGATATGTCTGTCCATAATAAAATATTCCGCGGAAAAAGAACACCACAATAATACCTAATCCCAGCAGATTAAGTGTAACTAAGTCTTTATCAGCCAATACTTTATCAATCAAATCTTTTATTATCCACGGGACATAAAGGTTTGCTGCTGCTGCCATTATTATACAAACCACAGCCAGGCACAGCCGGGGGATATATGGTTTTATAAATAGTAAAAGTCGCCTATAGTTCTTCATGCATTATTCCTGTTCATTGGATTTATTTTTTTATCTGCTGTAGCAATAATTAATCTTGCTGTTCTTTCAGCCACGCCTGGAGACCCAAGTTTGGCTCTGACTGTTTTCAATTTACTCTTTACATATTGCTCATTATCATTCAAAAGCGTTTGTGTTGATTTAAAAACGTTTTCTGGATTTACCTGCTCTTGTAAAAGCTCTGGCATCACTCTTTCTTTCAGTAATATATTAGGTAAACTGAAAAACTTCACATCAACAAACATCTTAGCTATATGATATGTCAGTTTAGACATACGATACAAAACCACCGTAGGAAGCCCCATAAGTGCCGCTTCTAAAATAACAGTCCCCGATGTTGCCAATCCTATGTCACAACAGCTCATCAAATCATAAATCTTATCTTTATGATAATTTATCACAACATCATATTCAGCCGCTATTTTTTGCAATTCTTCTATTTTTATACCTTGAGCCACTGCTACATGAAAACATATCGATGAATATTTTTCTTTAAATAATACTGCTGTTGCCAGCATTACCGGGAAAATAGCTGTTATTTCCTGTCTGCGGCTGCCCGGCAGAAGCAAAATATTGGTTTTCAATGTATCAATCGAAAAACACCTTGCGGCAGACTCCTTGTCTAAAGACGGTTTAACCGTATCAATCAAAGGGTTACCCACAAACTTTATATTAGCTCCAGCCTGTTCATAAACAGCCGTTTCAAAAGGGAAAATAGCTGCTATCTGATCTGCTGTTTTCGCCACTTGTTTAGCCCGGCCTTTACGCCAAGCCCACGCAGATGGCGGAATATAAGAAAAAACAGGTATGCCAAGTTTTTTTGCAACAGGTGCCAGTCGCCAATTAAAATCCGGGTAATCAATCAAAACCAGTATATCTGGTTTTTCCTTTTTCATATAATCCACTAATTTATTACGCAATTTAATTAAGCGATATAAATTGATTATTACCTCATAAAACCCCATAACACTGTATTCCGTCATGTTAGCAATAAGTTTCACTCCGGCATTTTCCATCATTGTTCCACCAAATCCGACCATTTCTATATTCGGTTCTATTTTTCTCAAAGCTGCTGCCAAGCTAGCCCCGTGTAAATCTCCTGACGCTTCTCCAGCAGAAAACATTATTTTATACATTTTTTCTCCGAAATAGTCCAATTAATATCAGCCTCAAGCAGAAAAAGACGCGAGGATAATCCATTTTGAAAATCCGCCGCGCCATCATGTTATATTACTGTTATTGCTATGCCATTGTCATCAGCTAAGGCTATGACCTTTTTCCTATCAACGATAATTGTTTTTTCAGCCTCTATCGCCAATACGCTTGCCTTGACAGCAAGCATAGATTCAATAGTTTTTTCCCCCACAGCCGGAATATCAAATCTATTATCCTGATTTGGTTTAGCAGTTTTTACAACTACGGCACCGTTCCTTGCTAAAGCACCGCCGCGTAAAATGCAGGCATCAGTTCCCTCTATTGCTTCTAAAGCCATAACTGCTTTATTTTTAACCACAACTGTCTGCCCTATATCTAACCCGCCCAATTTCTTTGCCACAAAGAAACCAAACTTAATATCATCAATCTCTGCTGCTGTCGGTTCACGTTTTGACAATATACCAGTTTTTGGCATGAGTAACTTTAATAATGCCGTTTGATCAAGTACTTCTATTCCCTCTTCAGCCAATTCCTGAACAAACGCCAACATTAATGTATCATCATTCGTGTCAGGCACTGACGACAGGACCTTGAGCATTCGCGTATCAATTTTATCATGCTGCCCGTTGAATAAAAGCTCCTTGGTAACTTTTCCCAGCATTGTTACTTTTTTTATATTATTTTCTTTTAAAAATGTTATAATTTCGTTTAATTTAGCAATATTTATTTTGGCATAGCCTTTAACTATATGCTGCAAATCCTGATCAACATCATCAAGCAATGCCACAGTAAAAACTTTTAATCCCATACGCCGGGCTGCCGCAGCAAACTCTACCGGCAGTCTGCCCACACCAGCTAATAAGCCCACAGAGTCCATATAAATCTCCCTTATTCCATATTATCCTTTCGGCTGCGGCAAATGCCACGTTCAGCATTTCGCAAAAATCGCAGGAAATGTTCTATTTCCTCACAAGAGTCAACATCCTGCTCTATTACTTCTATCGCCTGAGATAAACTCAGTCCCGAACGATATAATATTTTATATGCTTTTTTTATATTACGTCTCGATTCAATTGAAATACCAGCTCGAGAAATACCTACATTATTCAAGCCGCTCACCTTAGCCGGATGACCATCAACAATCGTATAGGGAACCACATCCTGGACCAATTTAGACGCCCCGCCAATCATGGCATTACGTCCAATTCTGACAAATTGATGAACTCCTGTGATACCTCCGATAACGACTTTGTCCTCCACTACCACATGACCGGCAATCATTGCTGAATTAGCCATTATCACATTATTGCCTACATTACAATTATGAGCTACATGTGTATAAGCCATAAGGAGACAATCATTACCAATACGAGTTTCGCTTTCCTCACCGCAGCCACGGTGAATTGTCGCACACTCTCTGATAGTCGTACGATTTCCAATAAAAGTATATGATTTTTCACCCTTAAATTTCAGATCCTGCGGTTCTGAACCGATAACCGCGCCAGGATAAACAATACAATCCTGACCAATACCAGTCCAGCCTGTTATTACCGCATGTGGCATTATCTTGGTTCCGTCACCTATTTCAACATTCTCATCAATTACTGCATATGGCCCTATTTGAACGTTTTTTCCAATTTTCGCATGGGGATGTATAACAGCCGTTGGATGTATATATGCAACTATTTTGTTTTCTGCATTCATAATCCCACTCCTCACCGACGTCATTAACTTTAACGTCTTTATATGGAAATATAATCCATATGAGGAAAATTATTCCACCCTTCATTTCTCTTTAAAAGCAACTATTTTCCCGTATATTAAGCGTATTTAAAGCAATTTTATTATTTATATGACTATTTTTCGGCATCTTTCACCGTTTTCAGGGCAAATATGAAATCTCCCTGAGCGACAAGTTTATCCTCAACAAAAGCTTCTGCATGCAGCTTGCCAAATTCTCCTCTTACCTTCATAAGTTCAGCTCTCATTACTAATTGGTCACCCGGTACAACCGGAACTTTAAATTTAACATTTTCCATCCCGCCAAAAAAAGCCAATTTACCACGATTCTTTTCAGGATAAAGCATTGCAAAGCCACCAACTTGCGCCATTGCTTCCAATATCAATACCCCCGGCATTATTGGATGTCCGGGAAAATGACCACGGAATTGAGATTCCCCCATAGTAATATTCTTTATACCAACAGCACTTTTAAATGGTACCACTTCCAATATACGATCAATAAGTAAAAACGGCGGACGATGCGGCAGCACCTTTTGAATTTCATTTATATCAATCATTCTCTTTTCCTCCACTCCTCAAACTTATCAACAGCCGCCCTGCCTAATTTCTTTGGCTAATTCAGTATTAAGCTGATGACCCGATTTCACAGCGATGAAATGTCCCTTGACAATACCGCCTGTCAATCTCAAATCTCCAATAACATCCAATATCTTATGGCGTACCAATTCATCGTTAAAGCGCAGCTTATTTATCCAGCCCGCATCATTATAAACTATGACATTTTCCAAGCTGCCACCTAACCCAAGACCCATATCCTGCAAATGCTTAATTTCCTTCTCATAGGCAATCGTACGAGCCGGAGCAATATCCTTCGCATAAACATCTTCAGTTACTATAAAATCTGCATATTGCGTACCAATTAAAGGATGTTCATTCAATGATGTAAAACTAATTCTGAATTTATCATAGGGCAGCGCAATAATAAATCGTTCTCCATCATCAATCCGATATATTTTGTCAATGACGACTTCTTTCCGCAATTTATTTTGAATTTTTTTACCCGCCTTCTGTAAAACAGCAAAAAAATAGGCAGAACAACCATCCTGAACAGGAGGTTCTTCCCCATTGACCTCTATATAGCAATTATCTACACCATAAACATGCAATGCGGAAAGCAGATGTTCAATAGTAAATATTCGAATATTGCCCTTGCTGATGGTCGTTGCCCGAAGTGTAGTCGTGACATTTTCTGCCACTGCCTCAATGCGCGGTCTGTCCGTTAAATCAGTACGAATAAAAACTATTCCCGTATTTTCCGGTGCCGGTAAAATTTTTACCGTTGCCGGTTTACCGGAGTGAAGACCAACTCCCTCACAAAATACCTCTCTAGCCAATGTTATTTGATAATGCATCAAAAAAAATCCTCCTGCCTGATATTATTATATTTTACAGGACATTGTCCTTTACTGCAAGTCCCCTGATGGATTATCCGATTTTTATTATATGATGAGTTTTTATGGCACAGTGTATGTCACACCCCAAAAGGGATCTCCGTCCCGCCAACCAGCCGTTACCTGCAACCCCCGCGCCGTCGCTAAACGAAGTCCGTAGGATGTTTTTCTATCAATATGTTCAATCATTAGTGACATATCAGGGAATTCCCCCCCTCTGGACAAAGGAATCAGTCTTGTCTCTAACCCCACAAAACCATTTTTGTAGCGCCGTGTACCAGTTCCTGCACTAAGCCTGAGTCCAAGCGGTAAAGCCTTACTGGCCACTGCATATACTGATGTTTCATCATTATTTGCCATGTCGTCCACTCCCACAGCTATCCCCGGCCGCAGCACGCTTTCATGTATTATATTATATTTGGCATTAATCGTTTTTAGTGTATGTGAATGATTTTCATCACGCAGTGATCCGCTTATTTCAATATCCTTTATAAAAGGAACAGCAAAAACTTCATAATTTTTTTTATCCAGATTATAATAGCCTAATTCCAATTGATCAGTTCGCATGATATCAGAGGTAGGCATGTCTATTAATCCTGTTGGTCCATAAGTGGTCGGAGCCGCAGCAGCGAATGAATCCACTCCTAAAATCACAGCCAATATACTTATAAACCATATCTTGCGAAACATCATATCTCTCCTTAAAAACATCTGATAAATGAAATATAGCTGTTCCAAATAATTACTAAAATAAAAAACGGCCATTGAAGCCGTTTTTGTTTTCCTGCAAGTATCATTCAGTGCTGATATCATCATACATCATGTTGTACCGGACAAATAATTATTTTTCATTTTCCAAACGGCGCTGAATTTTTTTTACTTCCTTTATTATTTCTGGCACATGTGCTGACGCAGCTGTTATCCTTAACCATTCCTGATGGGGTCTTGCCGGAAACCCAGCATAAAACACTCCCTTTGGTGTATTATTAATAATACCTGATCGCGCCGCAAAAACAGAATCTGCCCCTATTTCGATATGCCCTACCGTGCCGACCTGACCACCAAAAGTAACATTACTGCCAACTTTAGTAGACCCAGAAATACCAGTCTGCGCTACTATTAAATTATTTTCACCAATATCACAACCATGTCCAATATGGACAAGATTATCGATCTTTGTTCCTTTTCGTATGTAAGTGGACCCCATTGCTGCTCTGTCGATTCCTACATGTGCACCAATCTCTACATTATCTTCAATCACTACATTGCCAACTTGTGGAACTTTAACATGTTTCCCATTTTCCGTAACAAAACCGAAACCATCAGAACCGATTACTGTTGAACTGTGAATAATTGCATTTTTCCCGATTTCACAAAATTCACGTACTGTCACATTAGAATAAATCATACTGCCATCACCGATTTGTGCATACTGCCCTATATAAACGTGTGGATACAACACCACATCATCACCAATAGTTGCATTATCATCAATTACTGCCAATGGCATAACAGCAACATTTTTACCAATAGTCACATTTTCGCCAATTATTGCCTTATCGCTTATTTCTCGTTTTATTTTTAATTTTGGTGTGAACAAATTCATTAAGTCAATAAAAACTTCACGTGGATTATCTACAAAAACTGCCGGCAAAGGAAATTTATCCACGTCGTTTGGCAGAATTACTGCAGCAGCTTTGCAAGTTTTTGCTTCTTCAACATGCTCGCCAACCGCGAAAGTTATGCTATCGGCATCAGCCATAGCAATATTAGCAACCTTTGTTATCATTATTGACGGATTTCCCACCAATCGACCGCCAACAATATGTGCCAATTCTTCTAAAGTTTTTTCCATAACTGACTCCCATCACTGTAACTTCTGGATTACTTCATCTGTTATATCCGTACCACCATCTACAACTACTCCATCAACGCTTACAGAGTTTTCTACCGGGACTTCCGGATCAACGGCAAAAGATGCTTTTGTCGTAACTGCCGATAACCCTTTTTCTTTGCTGATTCGCGCGAGTACTTTATTTACTAAATCCTGTCTTTGTGCATTATATTTCTGTTGTATCCCATAAGCCTTACGCTGAAGTTGCTGTACTTCTTTAGTATAATCTTCCTTTGACATACTGTCTTGCTGTTTAGCTAAGGTTTCCATTTGATCGGCAAGCGGTTTATACTCTTTTTCAAAATTCTGGTTCAAAGATTGCACTTGTGGACTTTCTGCAGCTACACGACTTATATCGACATAGCCAATTTTAGCCTTATTTGAACAACCAGCCAATAATACCGCTGCTACCATAATAACGGCTCCAGCCAAAAATATCATTTTCATTCTATGTTTCAAAACTTTTTTCCTCCCTGTCGGACTCAATGCCCATCCTGCATTTCTTGCATAACATCAGCAGTAATATTCTGCACTGATGATGTTGTAATTATATTATTTTCAAAATATTTATCAAAAATTTCATCTGTCCCAATTTTTTCGTCAGATATCCCTTGCTGATTGGCATAAACTATATCTAAATGGCGTACTATTGCTATCTTAGCCGCCTTTGCAGCAATATCCTGTATCATGGCCTTCTGCAACGCATCTATTTCCTTATTTTTTTCATCTAGCTGGTTGAATAAATTGAAATACAATTTTTTTCTGCTGTTGAGCATATCCTGTTTTTTTTGTGATAACTCATCTTTTTGTTTCTGGAATTCATTGGCCTGTGCACTTATTTCCTGATTATTTTTTTCATTTTTATTATCCGCATCAGCCTGTAATGCAGCTATTCGTTCGGCAAAGTACTCACTCAACTGTGCACTTATCTGACTTTCATATTTTGCCATAACGGCATGAATCTTTTCCGCCCGTTCCTTTTTCAATTGAAACATCTGCTCATTAAGATTATTAATATCATCATCACTGAGCCGCAGGTTTTCCGCATTGTCAAGTTTCAAACTACAATTAAAAATGGCATTCTCATATTCGTTGCTTACACTTTCTATATCAGCTGCACGACTATTCGCAACAGCTGCGCGTAATTGCTTTTCCCTATCCAGCATGTCATCTTGTAATTTTTGTTTAACTATACGCTGCCGCATATCATCCTTTTGCTGAGCAAAGCCATTAAAAATCCCATTTATTGATTCTACCGCCGCAGCATCATCAGTACCCGTTTTGGTTTCTTTCGATAAAGCAGTAATTTTTTCGATTATTTTTACTCTTTCATTTCTAAGATCAACCAATTCCCTATATTGTGGATGAATTTTAAGCACCTGGTTTATGTCAACAATTCCGGCTTTAATTTCATTAGGAGAGGGAGACACAGCCGGTTTATAAAAATATTTTATCACCAGAGCTATTGCGACCAATATTATAACAACTGTCACAGCTCCAATAATAGACGTCTTTTTTTTCATCAACTGCTGCCTGTCCGTGAACCTCACCTCTTCAGAAAATCACCGAGCACAATGGCTCGGCTGCACACGTCACTATTACTGTTTTTTCATTTTATTCATTACATCCTGCGTTATATCCTGTCCGCCATATATAACACTATTTTTGTCTAAAACTACTGCCAAGCCTTTGGCATCAGCGACAGATTGAACATTAGCCTTTACCGTTTCCATAATGGGATCCAATAGTTCCTTTTGCTTTTTCAGCATATCTTCTCTGACTTTACCGGCATAATCACTTTTTTCCTGATCACTCATCGTTGCTGCCTTGGCATTAAAGTCATCTTCAGCCTTCTTTTGTTCATCTTGCAATTGCTGACGAACCTGCGCTAATTGCGGTGAACTGGAGACCAGCTGCCGATAATCAACTACTCCCACATTAGATGATGAAGCTGCTGAAGCCATTCCGGTATCATATTGAGACACTCCGATTGCCACGATACTAAGTACAAACACAGCTGCGATCACAAAACTTATAATTTTTATTTGCTTTTTTTGAAAATTAATCATCAAGCCATTCTCCTTTATTTTTAGCTATACAGCCCATGAAACACAGTAATTATAACAAACATGGACTTTTTATTCAAGCTCTGAACATAACATCAAAAATTACCGATCAATCTTATCCACCGGTCATCTTTGCCATCATCACGTTCCCAAATATATTCCAGTCCAATAAAATCATGTACATTATATCTTATTGCCCCCTGCCAGCTTGATTTTGCCGGCAAATAATCAAAGCGGGTAGACCATCTTTTATTAAATATTCTCTGCGTATCAATACTCCATGTCTTATCTGCAAAAAAGTAACGACCACCTGTACGCCATTTATCATTAAAATGGTAATAATACCCAGCTGCCCAATCGACTTGCGTTTCCTGCGGTTTTATAAATATTTGACTAAAAATTTCATGTTTATCCGTCAAATATCTGCCGAGATGAATACGATACATAATATTGTTATTATCATTATCATTTCGCCCAAAGTC
The DNA here is from genome assembly GCF_015732285.1 of Pectinatus frisingensis. Taxonomy (GTDB): domain Bacteria; phylum Bacillota; class Negativicutes; order Selenomonadales; family Selenomonadaceae; genus Pectinatus; species Pectinatus frisingensis. The sequence goes on along the minus strand of NZ_WIQU01000069.1, from coordinate 44,975 downwards.
AGCCCATCCTTCGATATTTACATTATATTTTGCAGCATCAGAATGAGTAGTTATATAAGTTTTTTCTCCCGTTACTATATCAACCGATGTGTGCATATCAACCGCTTTAAAAGCAGCTTCCCTATCCAGAGCATTACCTATTTTTGTTGTGAAATACTTTTTATGCCGTTCAACAAAAGCAATTGGAACGCCCAATAGGACATCCGTCTGCGACTGACAAAAAAGCCGTTCCTGTAACAAATAAAGATTTGGCATAGACTCGGAACGCATTTTTAAATCAATATCCCGTATTACCGGCATACGCGGATATATTGTAACCGTAACATCTGTTGCTATTCCCGGGTTCATCTCAAAATCAGCCCTAAACTCCGGTAAATGAATCAACATAAAATTATTCAGACTATGCTTTAAAATACCATTAGTCCAGTCTATGGCATCAATTGGTAATCCGTATAGGTCAGCCTGAAATAAACTGCCGATATCTTTAATATCGGTCAATGCCAGTTCACCGATCTCAGGTGAAACACCATCTGTCTTAACCTGTACGGAAACTGATCTTATTGTATCATCCCACGGCAAAAGCTCCACACTAACCGCGATATCGTTATTGCCAGTAATAGTGACTCTTTTCACTGTATATCCAACCAATATTTTATTGAATACATCCTTTATCACCGACTCATATTGTGACTTATTAGCTGCAATATCTTCCATTGTCTTACCGCTTATAAGTTGTCTGGCAATAACCGCAACACTGTCTTGCATTCTATCCTTTACAGATAGTGGCAATTGCCCTGACGAAATAACATTTACACCAATATTATTGTCATCAATCACTGCCTCTGCCGCGACAGTTCCCGTATCAGCCAAAATAATTCCCAATAATAGAATCAATACCAGTTTTTTTAAATTGATAAACATACTTTTTAATGCCTTTTAAAATGTTCCTCCAACGGAAAAATTAACCCGGCCGCCATTTTCTCCAATGCCGTAATCCAAGCGCAGTGGTCCTACCGGAGTCTCTATCAGTGCGCCTATACCATAGCTGTGGTGCAGTGTGAAATCTTGTTCAATAGACTGCCAAGGCCACTGACGCCCGCTCCATGCATCACCGACGTCATAAAACAAAGCTCCCTGAACTTTATTTACTACTGGGAATCTATATTCAACCGAACCAGTCATCATGTTATTCCCTTTAAACTGGTTGTCCTTATAACCGCGGAGACTTCCCTGTCCACCTATCTGAAACTGTGATGACTCAGGAAGGTCATTATCTGAATAACCACCATCAAATCGCAGTGCCAAAACATGTGAATGTCCTAAGTTATAATACTTCTGCCCGCTGAAAGTATATTTATTGTAATTAAAATCTCCACTCAGTCCGGCAAACTCAGCACTAATAGTGTAAGTCGCCCCCTGTGTGGGATTATATACATTATCCCGTGTATCGTACGCTCTGGTAAAAATTATACTGCGTGTCGTTCCGAAATTGCTGTCAAGCCAATCCGTATCACCGCTTCGGTCCAGACCCTCTTCATATCCCTTATATTCATCCTGGCGATTTTTCAACGTTATAAAATTCGTTACATATTCGCTTTCAGGACGACCGAATGTCACTTCTCCGCCTCTGTAATTGCGATCATAACCTTCTATCTCATGCCCATCGGTATTATAGTCATAATATTCATATGTACGATCATACAGACGCAATGTCATAGACGTTTCCTTCGAATCGAGCCATGGATGACGATAACTGAAAGTAACTCCGCGATCATCATTACCACTGCCGCCAAATTCATATGTCAATTTGACTGCATCGCCGGTCCCGCGGAAATTGCTGTCACTGAGACTAATTGTCCCAATCATCCCATCAGTATTACTATAACCTGCTCCCACGCCAAATGAACCAGTACGTTTTTCCACTACGGTTATTTCAATAATAATTTTATCCGGATCCTTACCGGGCAATAATTTCATATTAACATCTTCAAAAAAGCCCAGATTATAAATACGCTGCATACTGCGTTTAGCCAGTTTGGCATTAAATACATCTCCCGGCTTCATACGCATTTCACGGGTTATAACTTTTGTTTTTGTTTTATCATTACCCTTTACTGTATATCCTTCTAATATTCCTTCATTAAAAGCCAGATCCAATACGCCTTGCTCATTTATTGACATATTACCAATTTTGGCAAGAATATACCCTTCTTTTCTATATTCAGCTTCAATATTGGCAATATTATCATTTAAGGTCTTACTGTTCAGCACCTTTCCGTCTTCTACAGTAAGCAGACTTTTTATTTTATTGGTAGATAATACCTTGTTGCCTGATATGTTTACCTGTTTTAATATAGGATTTTCCATTACATGATATGTAATTTTTACACCTTCCGGAATTACTTCATATGTCGGAAAGTTATCATAAAACAGACCTGTTTCATAAATAGCCTGGCGATCGGCAGCAATATTATCACTTTTAAATATGTCACCGGGCTTTACCTTAATGACATTCTGTACCATTGCCGCCGGTAACGTTTCTTCCCCGGTAACATCAACACTAACCACAGTCATACCATCATACTGTGAACCAGCTTTAGTCAGGTCGTCTTCAGAAGGTCGCTGTTGATTCCAGCTATCAATGATTTTTGTTCTATCAGGTGCGGTATTTTGTACTGGCTGCCCATCCTGCTTACTTTGTTCTGCGGTTTTAACGGGTTCATTTTCAGCTGGTGGTGCTGCAGCAGTTTGGACGTTTGCGGTTGTGTCATTTTCGGTATTTACTGTACCCTCTGCCGGCACATTTTCTGTACTATCAGCATCACCCGCGTCTGCACTTGTATTATCATATGATTCACCGGTCTCTTGCGCATGAATAACTGGTGGCTCTACCAACGTAAAATTAGTTACAGTAGCAGCTAAAATATATGCCAGTATGCGGCCCTTCTTTTTATTCAAAAAAATTACCTCCTGAATTCCATTTTTATTACTCTTGTAATGTTTTTTTTGCGGTGCGCATCAACTGCTGCATTTCTTTAGAAGGGATCTGAGGTTTGGCCTCAACATTATTAATCGTTTGTTTTTCCAAATTCGCCTTAGGTATACTTTCTTCTTGAGATACCGCCTTCTCAGTGGAACCGGCAGACTGCTGCGATTCCACTTTTATATCACTCGTTGCTGAACCTTCCGGTGAAGCTTTTTCCCCATTTGATACCACCGCTGATACCGGTAATTTATCAGTCATAGGTTTTGTCACAGTTGCCGTAGCAACCGCAGGCACACTTACCTGATCCGTCATAGTGCTGCCCGTACCGGCGAACAGCCAATAGCCTCCCAACAAAAGGAATAACCCCCCCATTGCTAATGGAATAACATGCCTGCGCCAAAATGGCCGCCCATTCTTCTCCATCTTTTCCCTGGCACATTTCAATTCTGCTTCCGCCAGCATGATATGAAGATCCCCGCGAATATTATTTTTATTTTCCAATGAAGTTTCTGCCTTGCCCAGCCATCTTTTTGCCGCACTAACATGTTCCTTCATTACTTTATCAACTTTCGCCATGAGACTGACCTCCTTTATCTATGCCTGATATTAATATCCAATAAGAAAAATATATTCCGCATACCATTTCTAAGCAAATATAGCTTTATTATAGCAAAAATAGCCATTAAACAATTTTTTAAGCCTATAAATACTTATTTTCTGCTGATTTCTTATCTATTAATTCCAATGTTGCATAAATTTAGACATCATACCGCGCAGTCGTCGTACGGCTGTTTTTTGTAAGCGATAAACATGTGACAGACTAACATCCATTGTATCAGCCAATTCCTGAGGTGTTTTATCTTTAAGATACACTCCGTCCAAAATTGCCTGTTCTTTTGGGGGTAAACGGAGCATTATCTGTTGTACCTGTCCCGTCAAAAAATTCTTTTCTGCCTGATCTTGTACACTGATCTTATCATCAGCAATAGAAACTATATCATCAAAAATCTCATACAAACTGCAACAATTATTTCCCTTGTATTCTTTATTCAAATAATTTAATATGCGTCCTCTTATTCGATGTACCGCATATAATGAAAAAGCAACATTTTTGTCTGGATCATATCTTTCCACTGCCTCAATGAGACCAACCGTTCCTTCCTGAATAAGATCCATTATACATTCAACCTTAGAAAAACTGCGTGCACATTTAAAGACCAGTGGCTGATATGATTCTATTAACCTGCTGCGCGCCTGTCCGTCATGCTTATCCTTGTATGCTGTCCACAATCTTTCTTCTTCTTCAGGTTCTAGCAGAACTATTTTCCCTATTTCTGATAAATACTCACTAATTTCCATACCAGTCACCTCCTAGTCTCAAAATTTTATGTTTGCCTCTAAAGTTATTTTATGTCCGCTTCTGCTGTCCCATTCATTAAGTACACTTAGATTATTATTAAAGTCATATTCTACTCCATACTTATGACTATCATAATTTACACCATTACTATACTTCAGTAATATCTTATTAGAAATGTATTTTCCTATTTCAATATTATAAATTTCATCAGAATTTCCTTGTTGCGTATTATGTCCATCAGCATTATAAATAGTATCCCGCACAATATTAAATTCGTCAAGTTTTAATGTGTCACGAATGAATCCTTCAATTTCATTAAAGAAACTCATCTGCAGACCAACCGTTGCCAGCTGCGCCAAATCAGAAGATCCAATATCGCTGCCCTGCTTATAAGCTTCACGAAAAGTCAATAGTTTTAATATTTCTTCCTGACTCATAGCTGGCTCTGATGTCAGCAGGAATTCCATGTTTCCAATAGGACCTTGAATTGATAAATCAATTCTTGTTTGTGATAAATTAGCTTGAGCCTTAAATATTATACTTGGCAAAAATGAGCCGACCTGGTTGAAATAAGCAGCTCCCTCCTGAATTTTAAAAATTGTCCTCAAATATTCAATCCGGCCTCTTATTACGTTAATTTCTCCTGACGGCATAGGATGTTTTGTCGTGCCTCCAAAATGAACATTACCCATTATGTCCATATCATACAGCATTGATTTATAAAGATGAACATTCTTTCCAACATTTATATCTACATCAATCAACATATCAGGCAGTATTGATACACTGTTATCAGGAACACCAGGGAAGGATAAAGTGGTATTATCAATAATTATGCTACCCGCTAATTTAGGTAACACACGCTTAAATATAGTTTCTTCAGTAAGTTTCAGCTGTGCACTGAATGGTCCCTTATAGTAATCACTATCCAGTGCTATTTTATCAATTGATAAAGCAAAATTATAATCTCGCAATCCCCCGCCTGTTATCAATGTGCTGCCAGTCAATGAATAAGTACCATTGCCAATTTTCCCGGAAAAATCATTCACCTTCATTTGCTCACGATCAAAAACTATATCCATCTGCATACTTTGCAGCGGGATTTTTGACTCTTTTATTTTCATAGCGCCATCTGTCATTTTAAGTGTACCGTTAAACAAAGGATGCGCCAATGTACCGGTTATCTTTAACCCTCCTTTTAACGCCCCTGTTGCCCACTCAACGTGCTTGGACAATAACGGTAAAACACTTATGTCGGCATTATCCAACGATATGTTTAAATCGATCTGATCATATTGAGCGAGCATTTCCCACGGAGCCGCTTTCAACGCAATAAGCGGAATTTTCCCATTGGCAGAAATCTTATATTCTCCTTTATTCATCAATATCTGTCTTACATTTATTATACCTTTTTGTAAATTCAGCAAACCGGTCATTTTATCAAATGTCGTGGTACGCACACCACCATTGTCCACTTCAAAAGACACATCTGCCTGCGGACTATCCGCCGTGCCGCTTATTTTGGTATAGGCGTTCATTGTTCCCCTGACATTCACATTATAGTCCATAATGTCTGCCAGCATACTGGCATCTATTCCCTCGGTGGAAATCTCCATATCAACAGCACCGTGTCTATTCCATGTTCCTCTTGCTGCAACTTTTCCGGCATTTTGTTGTCCATAAAAACGGTTAATCGTAACTATTCCATTTTCATATGAGGCATCAAGTGAAATTTCTTGCAGCGGATATTTTTTCAAATGTCCATTCTCAACTTTTCCTGTTAAATGAGCACCAGGATTAGAAATTTCACCATTTAAATCCACTTCTCCGGAAAAACTGCCTGTTAAATATTCATTAGGTAAATTCACCATTGAAGTTAACGCCTTAGCTGATATTCCCTCCGCTTTTAATTTCCCTGAAAGACTGCCGTTAATCAAATTCACCTGACTATCAAATGAAATATTACCATCAGCCTGTTTACATTTCATTTCAGTTATTTTTAATATTCCATCTTGATAATTACATTCACCTGTGACATTAGTCACCGCTTCACCATTAAATATTATCTGTAGTGCCTGTATATTCCCCTCAATGGCAATATTATCAAAAGTGCCTCCTACGTGGCCTTTAAAACTACCGATTCCTTTCAACTGATATGGCAAAGACGGGATTTTGGCAAAATCCATCGGATCTATGCTTACATTAATATCCAGTCTATTATCAATAATGCTGCCATCTATGTTCATGTCTGCAAAAGGAGATTTTACAACAAAATTTCGTAGTATTATTTTACCAGACGCGTAGGTATAGCTGCCTTCTGCCGATGTAAGTAATACTCCTCGGTAGCTTCCCTCATGAAAAAGAACATGTCCGTCAGCCCTTATGTTATCAACAGTACCTGTCAAATGAACTTGATTATCAATATTTCCAGTTATTGGCTGATCCGGGAAAAATGCTTCAGCAATATTCTCCATGCGAGCATTTTTAGTATCTATTGTTAAGTCTATCTGTTTTTCTCCCGTAAACCCAATAGTTCCTTGAGCACTGTGAATAATTTCATTGGTTCCATTTTGCATTGTCATTTTCTCTATTTTTACACCATCCATACTACCTGCCGCAGAAATGCGCATATCATGGTATGGCTGTCCCATTACTTGTCCGTCATAGGCAACAAGTTTAAGATCCAAATAAGGATTATTGATACTTCCTGACAGATGTCCATAAAAATCTGCCGTACCCGATAATTGTATTGACGTGTAATTTTTTAATAATGACAAATCTATATTCGAACCATAAAATTCCAAATCAAGGCTGCTGCCCGTTATTTTACCAGCTGCCGCTATATTGCCGCCGTCAGCCAAAGATATAGTCAAAGCACTGACTTGGACGTTTTTTCCCTGCATTGAAACTGCTGCATCAATTTTATTAATTGCTATTTCATTATAAATAGCATCATCAATTGACACAGATCCGTATAATTTGATACTATTGTTGTTTCCCAAAATGCCCGTAAAATCAATATTCCCCGACAATTTTCCTGATAACCCACCAACATATTCTTGCAATTGGCCGCACTGGATGTTCTTCAATACAGCATGTCCGCTATAAGAATTATCTTTTATTGAAAAGGTTCCTTCTGCTGTGACATTTCCACCAGCAAATCCGGCTGACGCATTTTTTATATATACTATATCATCCACCAAATCCACTTCAGTCTGCAGAGCAGTAAATTGATATCCGTAACAATCAACCTGTTTTGCCGACAAAAAAGCATGTATTGCCGGATCACTCATAGTTCCAGTAATCTGTGCGGCAAAAGCCACATTCCCATCAACAGGGATTTCCGGCAACACATTTTTAAAGTTCAATGCATCTGAACGCACAGCAAGAAAGAGCTGCGGATCGTCTTGTAATGTCACTTTTCCGTGTACTTTCACTATCTGTTGATTTATTGCTGCATTAGCAAAAACAGTAACATCATCCTTATTAAAAACAACCAATCCATTAATGTCATCAATATCTGTATTCATTACTTTACAAGCAGCATCAGCAATTTTCGTTTTCCCCTGAATGCCAATAATACCTGATGAATCCAGATTGAAAACTATGTCAATATTTTCCAGCAAGCCTTTTTTTATTGTAAAATTTTTGGGGACCATATCTTGCGGTATAAACTCAAGATATGGTAAAACATCCAGCTTGTCTGCCTTTATATCAAACGTCTGCACCGCATCACCAATTTCGCCATTGACATTGAGCGACGTACCGTCTTGTTGTAATTTTGCATTAATCCGTTTCTTCTGTTTATCCGCAAAATCAATATTACCTGTTACATGAGAAAAACCAATTTTTTTACCATCGAATTCAACAGCTGCTTTCCCATCTATAAACCTTATATTGCCAGAAAAATCGTTATTGGTCTGGTCTTGTGAAATAACGTCGCGATAATTCCATGTGCCGTCATCACGTTTCACAATATTTACACAAGGGCCTTTTATATCGACTTCGTCAATACTTTTAGCCAAATTCCCCACAATTATCTGCCACAGGCTGAACCTGACATCGACGCGGCCTGCTTGTATTAATATTGCCCCTGTTTTATCGTAAATTGTTACTTCCCCTGCTTCCAAACTGGATAATGATTTTACTGACACTGTTCCCACGTTCACTCTGGTAGATATTACCTGAGATAACTTGCTGCTCGCCAATTGTGCAGCCGACTGCATAAAATTATCTGCCTGCCGGACAGAAAAAAAGAAAACCGTCAATATTATACAGATAAATGTGCTTACAATTATCGCAATTTTTTTCGACGGTTTTCTCATTTGTCTTCCTCCTGACAAACATTAATTAAAACTTAATATCAATTATCCGCTTGTGCACTACCACGATCCAATACATTAAGTTCAGTAGAATCATTTTCTTCTTGAACTGCCGGTGCGGCCGCCGTTTCATTTGCTACCGGTGCAGATACTGTTTCACTTACAGTCGGTACAACAGATCCTTTACCACCCAAATCATTAATTATCGATTGTGCATCCAGTCCCATGGCTTTATTCAATGAAGCTATGCTTACAGTATAATCATAAAGTGCCTGATTATAATTCATACGGGCTGTCACATAATCTGAAATCGTATCCAAAATATCACTATTAGTACCCACACCAGCCTGATAACGCACTTGAGCTATTCTATTATCTTCCGTAGCCTGAGCCACTGCCACCTGTGTAGTATGGATATTTTTCAGTGCCGCTTCCATTGATAAATAAGCCTGCCGCACATCCAAACGTATTTGATCATCCATATCAGCCTGTTCCTGCTGTGCACGTATAAGTGCTGCTTCAGCCTGCTTCACTTGTGAATGCGTTACATTACTATCAAAAAGATCCCAGCTTGCCTGCACGCCAACTGCCGATTTATCACTTTGATCATTAGTCATCATGTTATTACCAGCTATATCTTTTTGTGCAACAAGGGACACTTGTGGCAAATATCCCGCCTTTGCCGCTGATATTGCCAGCTGAGCCTGTTCAACCGCCTTACGGGTGGCTATTCCATCAGGTCGATTTGTTACAGCCTCATCCATACATTCTTGTAGTGTCTGTGTAAATTTATAATTAGTTAGATAATCATCACTAGGTTGAACATCTGTCATTAAGTCCTGACCAATAAGTTTATTAAAATCACTTATCGCTATTTGCAGATCATTTTCTGCACTCGTAAGATTTTGCTGCGCATCAGCCAAGTTTACCTGTGACCGCAGCAAATCAGATTTTGGTACCACGCCTGCGTTATATTTTGCCTCCGCCATCTGTTCATGATCACTGTATTGTTTAACTACATTTTGACGTACATCTTTTATATTCTGGCTGTTCAATATCTGATAATAACTTTGTATCACTTGGAGTTGTATACTTTGCTTGGTATTTTCCAATGTATAGTTGCTGACGTCAACTCCCAGTTTAGCGCTTTTTAAGTTATCATCCAACTGTCCACCCGCATACAATGGCAGGCTTGCCGTCACAGTGTTGCCATAGGAATGATCTATATTATTACTATTATAATAATGTCCTCCCAGTTTGTTGACTGTCCCTGTCCAAGTAAGTTTAACTCCCTGGTTTCCCTGTGCTTCACCAAGCATGGCCTTAGCTTTTTCGACATCACTTTCTTCCTGCTTTATTGTATGGTTATTGTTTAAAGCCTCCAGCACGCTTTCCTGTAACGACATTTCACGAGCAAATGCCGTATTACCAAGCGTTATTACTGTAATACCGCTTAAAACCATGGCAGTCAAGTTTTTAAATAAATTACGACTATGTTTCATCAAAACGATTTCCTCCTAAAATGTACGTCATCCTAAAACTATATTTACTAAAATTCTTTGCGTATTCCTAAATATGCAGCTCTATCCGTCTGTTTGTTAACATCATTAATCTGCCCCAATAAATAAAAATCCGGAGCCAGCCGATATTGCCCACGCAGCTTCAATCTTATATCATCAGTATCATATGCATCAAGAGAAAACTTCCAAGGCCCACTATATGCATCCAAGCCAATTCCAGCCTTATTATCGACAAGCCCTATACGTCCGGAAAAAGAATCATTTCCTGTTCCCAACTGCAAATTTGTCGCTGGATTATCCCCGCCGATATCATCACCGCCAAACAGCAGAAAATCATTAGAACTATTACTGTATACTTTCAAGTCAGCATTCAGCATCATATCTGATTTTCCGCCGCTATACAAAATATCGGCACCGGCCTTAGTTTTTATTGAACTGATTTTTTTCATCATATTATCAGCTCGATCAGAAACATTTTTGGCATTATGGATAATCTTCTGTAAGTCGTCAGCTGTCTGTGGATCTGAAACTACCGGTTCCAAATTTGCCGCCATATGTTCAATCCTTGCACTGGTGCTGGACATATTAGCTACCGTAGCACGAATGTCATTCGTTAATTGCCCGTCACCATTCAATTGATCAACCATAGTTTCAACACTGCCCGCTGTACGCTGCATACTTGAAGTAAGTAATGTCATATTTTGTATTATATCATTTATATTACCCTCATTGCTAATCGACACTCTGGCTAGAACAGCTGTAGCCTCATCCATATTAGCTGTTATATTCTTCAGATTTGCAGCAGTTTCCACAAGTGAATCTTGTACTTCGGGATTGCCAAGTACTTTATTCATTGATGTAACCAAATCATTGACTTTATCTAATGTTTGAGATGCTGATGCGACCAATGATTCAATCGTATATTCTTCAGTGCCATTTACTACATCCCCGTCTGCTATATATACACCATTGTCAGTGCCATCGGAATAGATATTAACAAACTTTTCTCCCATAATGCCGTCACTGGCTATCGTCACTGTAGAAGACTTTGGTATTTTTACATCTTTTCTTATTTCTAAAGTAACTTTAGCTCCGGTTCCATCGGTTTTTACAGCTTTTACTTCTCCCACATTAACACCGGCATAACGCACCAGCGCACCTGGTTTAAGTCCATTCACGTATTTGAACAGTGCAGTCGCACTGTAATGCGGTGGTTCGCCAAAGCTGATATGTCCCAATTGAACGATGATCACTGATGCTAAGATAAGTGCCATTATAGTAAATGCGCCCACTTTAGCTTCTGTTGTCATGTTCTCACTCCCATCATGCAAATAATGTATTAGCTTTTTCCACCATGGATAAATTCCCTCACTCGTTCATCAGTGGAGTTTTTTATATTATCCGGATTATCTACTGCTATTATTTGTCCTTCATAAACCATGGCAATTCTGTCCGCCATGTAATATGCACTGTTAATATCATGCGTAACGACTACTGACGTCACTTTCATCATTTCCTGTGTATATTTTATCAATTTATCAATTTTCCCGGCCATAATCGGATCAAGACCGGATGTCGGTTCATCATAAAGAATTATTTCCGGTTCAAATGCTATTACTCTGGCTAAGCTTACCCTTTTCTTCATTCCGCCGGACAATTCATTCGGCAGATATTTACCAAAGCCTTTAAGACCCACAGTATCAAGTTTTTCTTCAACTACACGCTGTATTTCATTTTCAGATAAATTACTATGTTCCCTAAGTCCAAAAGCCACGTTATCCGCTACAGTCATTGAATCGAACAATGCTGAATATTGGAAAACCATCCCCATACTAAGCCGTACTTTATCAAGTTCATCTTCTTTTAATGTCGTGATATCCTTATTTTTTATCCATATCTGACCACTAGTAGGATATTCCAGTCCAATCATCAGTTTAAGTAAAGTGCTTTTACCTGATCCACTGGCACCTATAATGGCCATTGTTTCTCCCTTTTCTACTGACAAATTAATATGCTCTAATACCTTATGTTTTTTAAAAGACTTATTCACATCTACCAAATTTATGATCATCTGCATCACCTCACCGGTATAAAAGCATCGACAAAAAGCAATTAAAGAAAAATATAGCAATTATTGCATCCACAACCGATTTTGTTGTAGCCTTACCTACACCTTCAGCCCCGTTTGCCGCATTCATGCCATAATAGCAACCTATTGTAGCAATTATAGCACCAAATACCACAGCTTTAATAAGCCCGCCCGTAAAGTCATGAATGATCACAAATGTATTTATTGACTGCATATACATAAAAGATGATATCCCATAATAATTTGCCACAATCCAGCCGCCAAATGAGCCAATTATGTCACCAAACACCACTAGCAAAGGAAGCATTAACATGCAGGCAATTAAACGAGGAACCACTAAATATCCCACTGGGTTAACAGCCATTACCTTCAAGGCATCTATTTGCTCCGTAACCTTCATTGTGCTTAACTCTGCCGTTATTGCAGCTCCTACTCGTCCGGCCGCTACTACACCTACCAGCACCGGTCCCAGTTCTCTTCCCACGGCAATTGTCACAACTCCGCCAACTGTCGACTGTGCACCAAATTTTAAAAATTCCGCAACAGTCTGCAAAGTCAAAACCATACCGGTAAATAATAATGTAAGTGCAACTATCGGCAATGTATCAACACCCAAATGGGCCATTTGTTCCAATACATGACTAAACCGGGGAGCTCGTTTACACTGGCGCAATGTCTGTAAAAACAATATCACAAATCCGCCCCATGTTTCAAGCGCTTTTAAAACAATGGCACCGATTTTTTCCAGTATAAACATCATTTCACATCCTTATTATTATTTAACATCCTATCTAATGATTTTAACAATAATAAAAAAAATAGTAAATACTAATTTACTATTTTTTTTAGTCAATTCATTCATTTTTTAATTACCAGGTTAATTCTAACCACATTATCAATAATATAATCGGTAGTAGCCTTAATTTCCTGCGGTGCTGCAGGTTTTTTCCCCAGCTGCCCGCTTTCTTCCAGCTGTTTTTGTACTTTCAAAGCATCTTCCACCGCTTTTTTCTGTTCTTTATCACTCATTATTGGCGGCGCAATTTGCGCGACAATAATATCATTATTTTTATCAGTCTGCAAAAAATCGTTTATTTTATCAGATGCCGTCTGAGTTTTATCTTCTTCCGGACTTAGATCAACCCCTTGCATAGCCAGTGCTGCCACCGGTATCAATCCGCCGCCCCGTATTTCCAGATACATTTCGCCCGAAGCTTCATTTTTAGGTATAGTATAAGGTACAAGTATTTGTTCTTTTTGTCCACGGTACGGTTGTAATGTAACCTTTAAATTCACTATATCGCCCGGATAAGCAACAGCTCTATCAGGAACAACACTTATTATTGAAGCTGTTTTGCGTTTTTCGTCAAAGGAAAGTTTCATGTCTATTCCTAAAATATCATATTGCTTATTGGTGTCAGCACAAATGATATTGAGCAGTTGCAATAATTCGCCAACGGAAAATTGCCCCACATCAGCATTATTATAGTACATATTGCTACGAGTAATTTTACCGGAGTCCACCGCATTCGTCCTAATGGCGAACTCAACATTGGCTGTACCCGAGCTTAAACTATCAATTGTCCTGTCAAGTGAAGCATATGCAATACTGGCGGCTAAGTTAGGCAGCAGATCTTCATCATATGCAATGTTTGCAGCATAAACATTATGCCGTTCAAGCAATTTGTCATCCACTGTGACCTTTATCGGAACCACCGACGGATATTTGCCGATAATACCACTGACACCTGAATAACGATCCTGATTTATCCGTCCGATTATCTTACCAAAAGATGACACTTTCTGCCCATTTACTAATCCGCTGGCTGTTCCAACAATATCGGCATCCGTCATAAAATAATTAACATTGCCACGATATGTGAACGGATGTCCAAAAGCCAGTATTTTATTACCGTCTATGGCTGTAATTGTTCCTATCGCCCCTACAGAAAAATCACCGTAGGAAAGTGCTACTCCAACAGAACTTCCCGGCTGCACCGCTGTATTGCCAACAAGGCTGCCGGTACTTTGTTTTGTCGTCATTAGACCAGTTTCATATGGGTACATATTAAATGGAGCCAATTCTTTTTTTAAATAATCCAATCCCGCACCGGAAAAGCCATTAACGGCCAATGGTATACCTTCCTGTACCGTATCATCTTCCCCACCATATTTATTTTTCCAATTAGTCATATCAACAAATTCTGTTTTTACTGCCTTTTCAGCTGTATTATTTTGTTGTTCAGACTGCATTGCGGCTTTTGCTGCTTTCGTTACTTTTCTTGCGGTAACAGCCGCCATATTATTATTTGCTGCCGGCTGACCCTTTTTTAAAAGTCTGGCTAATTCCTCATTATCAGCCACCACACGCTGCGCACTACTGGGCAAATCGATTTTAACCTGATTTATCTGGCCCGTATCAGCCTTAGGATCGGGAAACTGCCAAAGCTGCAGCATATCTTCAATTGGTGTTATATAAAATACCCGCGGATTGGTATCACTGCCAATTCCTCTGGCAACTGCCCCTATCAATCTACCGTCCACATACACCGGGCTACCGCTCATACCATGAATAACACCATTAGTATCATTTATAATAGGTCCATACGCTTCTGCCATTATCTGTTTGGATGCGCCCTTGCCATTATCCTCTACTCCAATTATTTTTACATTGAAACTTTCTATTTCATTGCCTTGTACAACCGTCTTAGCCGTACCGATCATACCCGGATGCAATTGCTGGGTAGTTAAAATTTCCGGCATCGCCATAACATTAGCCGTTCCTGTCAATAAAAAGAAAGTTAATATCCCAATTAAGTATTTTAATTTTTTTTGCAATAAATTCACCTCAAAATAGCCATTTTCTGATTTTAACCAACTTCCTAATCTAACCAATATTTTATTGTACTACTATTCTTGCTACTATCTGACCTGATTTTATCATTTGTCCAGGTGATACCAGCACTTCCTTTACCACGCCATCGGCTGAAGCCCGACAAGCTGCTGTACTGCCCGTCATTGTTTCTATTCTTACCAAATCATTTCCCTCCTGCACCGTTGCCCCCGGCTGTGCCGTCCATGATACAGTCCCTGATAACGCGGATACTTCATTAGTCACTGCTTGTGCCGATGCCATATGATAAATGCCTGCCAGTGCAATAATACCTACCAACACTATTCCCAATATTTTCTTCTTCATTTTCCCAACTCCTCTGCTATATATATCTGATTAAACATTTCTAAATTTATAATATCTTAATAATCATTATACATTAGAAGTGTTTAATAGCAAGAAGAATCTTTATAAACATAAAAATTCCTATTATCTTTTGACAACTGCCAATGCTACACCAACCGGACGTTCCATCCCATCTGAAGGAGTATTTTCAATTTCTCCGCCTAACACTATTTCAGAAGAACCGCCGCCATCAAAATTAACAGCATCTTTTGCTCCAAATTGAGTCAATAACTGTGCCAACCCATTTAAAGTCAATCCATCACTTTGTGCACAGCGACCATCAACAACAACTAATAATACATGTCCGTCACTTTTTATTGCTGCCGCAGTACGTGGTGCCTGTCCTCCTGTCACATCCGGACCAATTTGCTCTTCATCGGCATTTATACTGATTTGCCCATCCTTTACCAGCCGCGGTCCCACACCTACTATTTCCAAAGCATTATTCCATGCAGTCCCTAAATTTTCATTGATCGTCATCTCATCACCGACTTTGAGCCCGCTAAGACTATCTTTCATACTTCCATGCGCTGAAATAACTGTTTGTCCATCACGAAGCGTTGTATCATTGGTATTAATTTTGGCTATTTTATTATTAACTACAGTATATTCTATTCCATATTCATTGGTTCCCGTACTGCTGCCAAAGAAAGAATTATATTCTACAATAGTATCGGCACTACGTTCACAGTTTACTCCACTTATCGGAAAATCACCATTCTTGGTATGAATACTCCCATCATAATTGACAGTTGCAATTATTGGTTTATTATTGTTGTCCACTCCAAAAGCAGTGCGCGGTAAATAAGTAGTAGTTGCTATTGTTCCATCTATTTTAGTTAAACCATATACATCTTTAGTACCGCCGAAATATGATGCATTAACGGCAGCTGCGGCATTATAATAATCAGACATACTCGACACCGTATTTTTGCCTAACGTGCGCCCGCCGCCCAGCACCGGAACAAAAGTAAATTTGGCAGGATCTACATTTAATATATATGCCTTCAACACACCTGACTCATTACGCCTGTTATATACCGTATAATCAAGTCCGCTTTCAACATTTTGTGTTATAGAATGTTCGTAATAACGCTGTATATCGATAAAAATTCTGTCTGGATTATGCAATACATTAACTTCATAAGGCACCACCTGATTCAAAGCTATGGTTGCACGACAGCCTGACTGCGTGTTTTTAATAGTAACAGTCTGGACCACATCATCATTAATATTCATCACACTTTGTACTTTTGCTGCATCCACACCAGAAAAATCTATTGTTATATTTTTACCGGACTGATCAACCGCTGTCTGATATACCGGTAAACTGTCAAACTGAAAAACAACACGCACTTTTTCCTGTGATATGCTGGAACGGGCAGCATTCATACTTATTGGACGATTTGCTGCCAATGCCGCTGCCTGACAAACAATAAGTAAAAAAATCACTGAACTAAATACTCTATAAAAAATTTTTTTCACTTGTCTTATAGTCTCCCTCATCAACAAAATTAAAAGAGACTATTGCAAAATAATCTATCTACAGCTGAAACCAAGCACAATATTTCAACTGATAAACATATCTGCAACAGCCTCTTTAATAGCAACTACGCTTGTTTTTTATAGGCATTTGCCGCAATTGGCAAAGGTGGTTTTACATCTTGTTCTTTTATCTGTCGATAAAGCATGTCGGCCAATCCTACACCGCCAGCTTCAGCAATATTTTTTGTCATTTCCGTATCATGCATGGAGCGCAAAATATTATCAGCATTGGAATCGCCTAAAAGTGAATCCTTAGGTACAGTATCGCGCATCTGTTTATACATTAAATCAAGAAATACCGCCTCAAACTGTTTACATGCATCCTTAAGTTTAGCATCACTTTTAGCTGTATCAGAAGATTTATCCACAGCACTTTCTTTCAAAGCCTCACTCGTTTTTTTCAACTGAGCCGCTTCCTGCATTTGATTGGCCTGTTCCATTGCCGGTGATGCTGTGAGTGGATTCACTGATTCCATATTTTTCTCCTTTAACAAAAATCAAATTACTTGTAAATCCGCGTGCAATGCACCCGATGTCTTCATTGCCTGCAAAATTGCGATAATATCCCTTGGTGTGGCACCGACAGCATTCAAGGCCCCTACTACATCATTCACACTGGCCGTTGCGTTAAGCACTATTGTATTGGCTTTTTGTTCATTGACCTTGGTATTAGTATTTTTAGTGACTATTGTATTCCCCATGCTATAAGGGGATGGCTGATACACATCTGTTGTTTTATCAATGCTTATGCTGAGACCACCCTGCGCAATCGCCACTTTATCAACACTTATATTTCCTCCCATCACAATAGTTCCCGTACGTTCATTAACGACAACTTTTGCCGGAGAATCTGGTACAACTGATAAGTTTTCTATATCAGATACAAATCCAACGATATTATTACGATAATAAGATGGTATCGTAACATCAACACGTCCCGGGCTGGCAGCTGATGCAATTCCGCCAAAATTAGCATTTATTGCCCCGGCAATACGTGATGCCGTTGAAAAATCAGCATTATCTAATGAAAATGATATATTGCCATTTTGCCCCAGCGTATCTTCTACCGTCTGTTCAACAATCGCGCCATTACTGGCAGTACCGACCGTAGTAATATTCTTGCTCCGCCCTGATGCAGAATAACCACCGGTGGCTATTGGCCCCTGCGCCACAGCATAAACCTGTCCATTACCGGCTTTTAACGGTGTCTGTAAAAGCACTCCGCCGGATAAGCTTTTGGCATCACCCATGGATGATGCTGTAAAATCAATGTTATCACCGGCATGGGCAAATGGTGGCAATGTTGCTGTCACCATAACAGCTGCAACATTTTTTGTCTTTAAGGTTGCCGTGTCAACACTTACACCGAAACTCTTCAGCATATTGGCCACTGAGCTGAGTGTTTCCAAGGTCTTATTGGTATCTCCGCTGCCTTGCAGTCCGACTACCAATCCATATCCGACTAATTGGTTTGATCTTACTCCCTCAACTTTAGCTATATCCTTTATTCTGGCAGCAGATACATCTGCTGCCAAAGCAATGCTCCCTGCGAATGTCAATATGCAAAACACTGCCAGCAAGCTCAAAGGCCTTAATATATTACGCATTTATTCTCCTCTTATCTTTACAATTAAAAGAGTATATTAAGTATTTGTGTCAAAATACCCTGTCTTTGTTTTGCATTCAATGGGCCCTTACCATCAAATTTCAATGTGGCATCAGCCACCAAATAAGATGGTACCGTATTATCATATGTAACATCATCAGGACGCACTACGCCATTTAAAGTTATTTTATGTTCATCTTTATTCTGCCAAATTGACTGTGTTCCCTCAACTAACATATTTCCATTAGGTTTTACATCAACAACCGTAACTGTTATCTTGCCATTGACACTATTTGTATCCTTTGATGAGCCGTTGGCTTTAAAACTATCTGATTGATTGGCACTGGCCTGTGCCAAAAAACTGAATATACCTGCACCGGCCCCCAATGAATTACTGCCCGATTTGCCATTACTCATTGATTTCGTTGTATTAGTAGACGATGATTCACTGATGATAATAGTCAATGTATCACCGATATTATGCGCCTTATGATCAGCAAAAAGATTCATCGACGAGCCCGTTTGTGTTTCCGCCCACAAGGACTGCGCCTGTCCGCCAGTCTGCCAATAAACAGTTATTATGCAGACAAATAGGCTCATTATTATAATCTGCTTAAATTTCATTATATCACCCACGCTTCATAAATCACTAATCCAATTGGACTTCAACCGTATTTTCATCGACTACTTTTCCGTTTACAATAGTTCCTGTCACCGTATTTTTCACTTGAATAAAATCATCCTTACCGCCGTCGGCCATCGCAAGCCCATCCGTTTGAACGTTTAAACCATTTTTATTAGCAACTATATGAACCAGTGCTCCTCGTTTTATCAAAATAGGTTTTGTTAAAAAACTTTCGCGTAATAAATCACCCGGCTTAAGCGGATATCGGGACATTCTTCCAACAGCTTTATTCAAATCAAATACATAATCCGTTACCACGGGTCCGACTTCTTTTTTTTCTATACGAACATCTTGTTCAGTCAGCGGGGTATTAGCTCGTACAGCTCTTGCAGCGACTGCGACTTCATCCATTACGTGCAGCTGAAACCGGCATAACACCCGTGCTGTCGTTTGCCCTTTTACATTTAAATCCACATATACAACAGTAGGCACTGTATATTTTATTCCATAAGGAATTTGCGCATCAAAAGTAAGCTGTCCCGGTGGCACTACCGTATCTGACGGAGGTGTCAGTACATCAAACGTCCAACTACGCTGCTCCCCGTTTTGTTCCATCGTTTCTTTTATTTTGGACTGAGCTGTTGCAATGATCTGATCCGACGACACGGTCTGAGACGCCCGTGTTATTGTCACAGCATCAGGTACTGACCATGTTATATCACTACTGTCTATACCTGATGACTGTATTCTTAATCTCAATACATATGCCGACAAGGTTCTTACACTGCCCGGTTTATTCATAATACCCAATTTCATATTTATCAACTGCTGCCGCCGTTGCTCATCAGCGCAACTAATGTCAGCAATCGATCCCAGGAGGATATCTTCCCCCCATACCAATCCTGTATCGTGAATAACTACCCAGGCTGGTGCGGCCGCATATGATAATGAAATCATCAAGGAGAAAAAAACTGCCGCCAATATTACAACTTTTTTCATCATCTCAAATGATCCTATCAGCGTTTCAATCCATTTGCTATTTCCAGCATAGAGTCACATGTTGTTATAGCCTTGGCATTTGATTCATAAGCTCGCTGAGCAACAATCATGTTAACCATTTCATCAGCTACCTGTACATTGGACATTTCAAGATAACCCTGCGTTATAGTTCCCGCTCCATCTTCACCCGGATTATTTTCAATTGGATCACCTGATGCACTTGTCTGATAAAAAATATTTTTCCCCTGAGCTGATAATCCTGCCGGATTAACAAATCTCACTATTGTAATCTGCCCAACTTCTTCCGGTGTATTCTGCCCAGCCGGTGTGGCCGATACTGTTCCATCACTGCCAATGGTTATTGAGTCAGACGGTGCATTTTCAGGAATAGTTATTTCTGGCTCCAGGGGATAACCATCCGATGTAACCATGCGCCGTGTTTCATCTAGTTTAAACGAACCGTCACGTGTATACCCAATGGTCCCATCCGGCATCGTAACCTGAAAAAAGCCGTCACCATCGATTACCATATCAGTAGGATTGCCTGTTGATTGATAATTTCCCTGTGTAAAAATTCTGTTAGTGGCAGATAAACGAGCTCCATGGCCAGCCTGCATTGCCGCCGGATAAGTTGTGCCCGGGCCGCTGGTGGAACCTGGTTGACGCAATGTCTGATATATAAGATCCTGAAATTCAGCACGTTGTTTTTTATACCCTGTAGTATTAACATTGGCTAAATTATTAGAAATAACATCCATGTTTTGCTGCTGTGTAGTCATACCGGTAGCAGCAGTCCAAAGTGCCCTCATCATAGTTATAAGACTCCTTTCAATTACATCATTTCATTATTCTCAGCCATATTCTATGAAACCCGTCCTACATCATTGACTGCCTTATCCAAAAGAGAATCCTGTGTGGTCAATGCCTTGGAATCAGCCTCATACGTACGGTAATTATTAATTAGTTCAACCATTTCCTTGGCTACATTGACATTGGATCTTTCAAGGAAGCCTTGTTGTATTGAAGCATTTGCAGCCTGTGGTCTGGCACCATTCTGCGGATAATACAGATTATTTCCTTCTTTGATTAGTGCCCTGCGATCAGCAAAATTAACTACCTGAATTTGTCCGACATCCTGCCCGCCTGCATTCACCGTTCCATCACTGCCGATATTTATATCTGCCGTATCCGGGGGCAAGTTTATCGCACTGCCATTTGTTCCCAATACCGCCTGATTATTAGCCGTAACCAGCTGTCCTGCTGCAGACCGGTAAAAATTGCCATCACGTGTATAGCGTACTCCCTGAGGTGTATTAACAGCAAAATAACCGTCGCCAGTCAATGCCAAATCTAATTTATTACCAGTATTTTCAAGAGCGCCTTGATCACGTATCACCGCAATTTCCGCAATTTTTGCACCACGACCTAACGAACCGATCACCGGTGCACCGCTGCCATTATCAGCTGCTACCGTTCCTTTCAGCAAGTAATTCCTGGCTGTATCAATATTTTGCAGATCACTGATATTTCCCTGTCCTGTTTCATCATCATTGATCCGCCGCAATAATACCGACTCAAACTCTTCACTTACGGCCTCATCCTTTTTATAGCCGGTGGTGTTTACATTAGCCAAATTATTGGCTATCGTATCAGTCCGTATCTGTTCAGTCATCATTCCTGCAGCAGCCGTGTACAATCCCCGCAGCATTTTATCACTCCCAAATCATACCTTACAATTACCAATATACAAATAACAATATATATCATATTCGCTAAAAATAAGTACTATCCTTTAACAAATTTATTAAATATCACGATCATGCTCTTTTCCTAATTTGTCTATACATTCTAAAGCTTTTCCAGTACCAAGGGCAACACAGGAAAGTGGATTTTCTGCCAGATACGTTGGAATTGCCGTTTCTTTTTGTATAAGCTTGTCAAGTCCGTACAGCATTGAACCACCGCCTGTCATCACAATACCATGATCTATTATATCAGAAGCAAGTTCCGGCGGAGTATTCTCCAAAGTCTTTTTCACACATTGCACTATTGATGAAACAGAATCCTTTAACGCTTCAGCAATTTCGTCAGAGGTCAATTTAATCACCTTTGGCAGGCCGCTTAATAAATCTCTGCCGCGGTACTCCATTTCGACACTGCGTTCTCCCTTTACTGCTGCACCTACTTCTATTTTTATATTTTCCGCCGTACGTTCACCGATCATCACATTATGATTAACTTTAATAGACTTAATTATTGCTTCATCAAACTTATCTCCGGCCACTCGCAACGACTCGCTGACAACTACACCGCCGAGACTTATAACAGCGACATCAGTTGTTCCACCGCCAATATCAACTACCATTGAACCCTGCGGTTCTGAAACATCTATACCGACTCCCAATGCTGCCGCCATCGGTTCTTCTATAAGATAAGCGGTTGATGCACCTGCTTGTCTTGCAGCCTGTCTTACCGCTCTTTTTTCAACAGTGGTAACTTTAGATGGTACACATATCATAATACGCGGTTTAGAAAAAAAACTGTGTCCGACAACTTTTTCAATAAAATATTGGATCATCTTTTCCGTTATATCATAATCAGCAATCACGCCGTCACGCAACGGCCTTATCGCCACAATGTTCCCTGGAGTACGGCCAATCATTTTTCTTGCTGCCGAGCCTATCTCAAGGATTCTGTCACTGTCCCTGTCAACGGCAACTACAGATGGTTCACGTAAGACTATTCCCTTTCCCTTTACATATATCAAAACATTGGCAGTCCCCAAATCAATGCCAATATCTCTAACCATGCTAAACATCAAAATTCCTCCCAAAACTAAAAGTGCTACATGTTTATTACTATATAATATTATAGTGACATTATCAATATATATTCAGCATCTTTCGAATAAAGCATTGATTAAAATGTAAGTTTTTTCTCTCATCTATCATTATTTATAAATTTTTATAAATCATTTTTCTGCTGCGCAAAATATTCCCGGTCAAGTATCCCCAATATCACTAAATTTTCATATACTCCGTCAGTGAGAATTGTTTCTCTAATAAAGCCTTCCCTGACAAGTCCTTCTGATTCATACACATGCAACGCCCTGGCATTATAATCTTTACAATCTAACCAAGCCCGGTGGAATTTCAAATCATCAAAAGCCCATGATTTAAGCATTTGCAATGTTTCATGCCCATAGCCTTTTCCTTTTTCGTCAAGTATAATCCGAGTAAATTCAATTTCCTTAGACGTATTATCCAACCCTGCTATCATTAAAAAACCAACTTTTTGTTTGGTATCAATAGTTTCAATGATAAGATGTGTCGCATCTTTTGTATTAAGAGTCTGCATATGTACTTCTCTGGTATAGGGAATTACATATTTGGCATTATCCGGCTTATATTCCACTTCCATTATATAATCCATATCAGCTTTTTGTGCCTGCCGAAACTGTAACCTTTTTCCTGTTTTTATTATTTTTCCATTATCTGTCATCTATCTTCAACTCCACATCAGCATATTTATATTTTTGATTATAACACATAGTCTCATATACAGTTAATTTAAAATCGATATTTTATTTAAAACCTAACTGTCATTTTCACAAAGCAATGATAATCAATTGACAAATACCAGTAAGTTTTTCTTTACAGCTGTAAAGAAAAATATATAATATAAACTATCTTTTAGTTATTAATTTTATTTTCCTAATACCGAAAAGTGTTCCAAATAATTAACTATTTAAGGAGCTATGCATATGCCACGAAAAAACATAATATCATTGTTATTAATCTTTCTAGCCATATTACTGCCATTTCCCATAAGTGTTTCTGCCCAAAAAACACCTCTGCCCCAAATTGCTCCTGCACAAACAATTTTAAAAATTGATCACCCAGATAAAAACCAACTTCCTGGTAAATTCCGCACAGTCAAATATCCTTTTATTACTGATATTGACCCCAAATATAAACAACAATTAGATGCAGCCTATCAACCCAGCCGAGTTGGGCTTGACACCCTTAATGCATCTGGTAGTGCACAACCTTCTTATAGCGAATTTCAGCAACTTGCTTCCTATTTAAAGCAGCAGACCAAAAATCCTATTTACATAATCGATCTGCGTCAGGAAAGTCATGGCATAATAAACGGTGATGCAGTCAGCTGGTACGGAAAGCATAATTGGGCTAACATTGGAAAAACAAGACAAACAATACTCAAAGAAGAACATTCTGCTCTTAAAAACACTTTGTATAAAACTATAACTGTTGCAAAAATAAATAAATATGATCAAATACGTTCCAGCAAAAATGAATTTGTCCGACAAGCTCTGACAGAAAAAGAAATGGTTCAAGCAGTTGGTCTTCATTACTTTCGTATTACAGCAACTGATCACTGCTGGCCGGCAGCAGAAAATATCGATAGATTTATAAACTTTTACAAAACTTTGCCATCCGATGTCTGGCTGCATTTTCATTGTCAGGCAGGACAAGGCAGAACGACTATTTTTATGGCAATGTTTGATATGATGCGTAATCCTGATATTCCGCTAAAAGATATTTTATATCGCCAATACCTGATTGGTGGTAATTACTCAGCTTATACGATAAATACAACCGATTCTTCTAAACAATGGAAAGCAAAATATTACAACGAAAAAGCAGCAATGATAAAAATATTTTATCAATATGTGCAGGCAAACCACACCAATAATTTTAAAACTATCTGGTCAGTCTGGCTGAAGAACCATTCAACAGTATAACCCGCTAAATAAAAAAACAGTTTAGCTGAATTTGAACTAATAAAATTCAGCTAAACTGTTTTTTTATTTACATGTTACGTACACTGTCCATTGTCACATCAGAAAAATCAGCTGGTTTTTCATAAGCCATGATCTTATGAAAACCTATGCCTAATTGGCCGCGATAAGCCGCGATCACCAAGTTACTGTCATTCCCGTCATATTTAGCAATAAAAATATTTTCATTTTCAGCACCGATCAAACGGAATTTTCCTGTCGGTGATATCACCCGCCAGCCACCGCTCGTACCATTCAACATATACACCGTTCCTGACTTAAGATTATCATATAAAAAAATATCCTTATCGGGAAACACAGCAATCTTGCCGATATTTTCAGCCTGAACATAGATACGGCGAGTATCATAATTGGCATCAGTACGGTAAATACGATAACGATCTTCCCCCACTTTTAACTTCATATATATCACATTTGTCGCTGTAGAATATGCCGCATCAACTATTTTACTGTTATCCGGAACATCCTTAAGCTGTGCAGCTGTTTTATGATCAGGCATCAATGGATTATATTGCCTTATATATACACCATATTTTCTTGTGGCAGGATCTTGTCCATATGTAGCTAAAATAGCGAGATTTCTATCGGGCAGCCACTCAAAAAAAGATACTTTTGCTCCGGCCAGGTCAACCTGTTCCGCTTTTTTATTTTTGTCATTTGAATCATAAACTGTTATCTTATCATCCTCTACTTTAGCCGCATAACGTTTATCATAAGAATAAAAAACCTTCCCGTCATTATTTTCGGCTAAGTTAAGTGTTTGCTGTTTGCCATCTCCAATATGAAAGCTTTCTGTTGGCGCCAGCACTATTCTATCTATATAATAATAAACGCCGCACTGCACAATAACCACTAAAGCAAATGCGTAAATAAATCTACGTATATTCATATACCTCTCCTATTTTATGATAAATGCTGTAGGAATCATTCGTTCGCCCAATAAATCCGCTGGTTTATTAACAACCTCTCCATTCAAATACAACGTTGAACTCGAGCCGCCATCCAGATTTGCCGCCGTATATGCACCCTGTTCATATAAAATATCCTGAACATCGCGCAAAGTTGCTCCTAACGAATATCCCGGCTGACGGCCATCAATGACTAAAAATAATACGGTACCATCGCGGCGCTGTCCGATGGCAGTACGTGGTCCGACTCCCCAGCCGCCATCCCCGTTGTTAATTGTCTTCTCACCATTAACAATAAGTGGCGGGCCAAAAGAAATTCCCTCCTGTACTCCTAATTCCTCCAATGTCTTTTTGCTGTACTTACCAACAAGCAGATTTCCTTCTTTATTAAAACCTACAAATTCATTTATCTCTGTTGGCAATGAGGTTTCTCCTAGTAAAAATTTCCCCTGATGAATTATAAAACCATACGGTTTACGACCTGTCCCTGTGCCATTATCATCATAAAATCCTCCGGCATTAATTGCTGCCAAAGCATCATTAGCAATTGCAATATTACTGGTTGTTTCTCCTTTTTCTCCCAAATTTTCAGCAGTTGCAACCTGTACTCGTTTCGGATTAGATATTTCCAGCAAAAATCCCTTATAACGTGCTGCCTCTATCGTTTGCAAATTAAGCGATGAATCGGTTCGGGCGTTAAGTTTAAATAGTTTTTGCTCTGGTGCCGCACTATCTTCTCCTACGATTTTGGCAAGTTCCTCCTGGCTAAAGAGCCACGTAATATATTGAGGATGTTTACTTTTCAACACTGCCCCAACTACCGTACGCTTCAAGTTTTCAAATGGTCCAAATAATATTATTAATGGTGCCGTAAGTATAAATAGTATTAACACTGTAGCTAAAAATTTTGCACCATTTTTTAAAATGCGCTTTTTCATTGGTCTCCCCAAAATATTTATTATCATGGTATTATGCCATGTCATCTATTATAGTTTAAAAACAACCACTAATAAAGCCGATAAATTTAACTTTTACTTAAAATCGCCATAATTTAATATTTTTATAAATTAAATTATCATTCTTATCCTACACTTATTAATCAACAAATATCCCATAACCATAACTCTGTAATACTTTTACATTACAAACACCGCCCAAAATAATATTAAGCGGTGTTTATAATCAATTTGCATATCGTAATATTGAATACACTTATATCAATAGTAAGCGCGATATATAAAGATAGACCTTATGCCCATCACTATAACAATTACTGTTCCCAACAGCAGCATGCCAATTGACGGTGCCGCCAGGAAAAATAATGACTCCTTCACAATATGAACGTTTCCTATTACAGGTGCACGCAGTGCCACTAAAAACCAAGATAAAGAATAACCTAATCCACCCAAGCCTAAAATAAAAGTCACGATCTGTCTGCAACGTTCTCCCGCATTTAAATTAGCCATTATCACCGACATTACCAATGCTGCAGTTCCTATTGCAGCAGCATGCATATGAGCCCGTTGCAGCATTTTCCATGAACTGTTTATAATATCTGTTATTTTCTGAGGATCATTTTGATATACATTCACTAATCCGGGTTGTGCCAATGTCATCCAGTAGTCTTTTATCTGTGATTCAGCACCTCCCATAGCTGCACCTATAATAAAACCAAATAATATAGTAATAACCGACAAGAGAATTCCCCATCTAACGGTATTAAGATTCTCACTCATTTATCCATTTCTCCCTAATTATAGTAATTGTTCATTCGTAATAATATAATGCTTCTTGGTATTATATGTCAAATTCTGTTATATACAGCATATATGCATTTTACCATACATAAGGATAATTTTAAGAAAATTATCCTATTATCATAATATTACTATATTTCACAGCTATATTATAATCTATCAATCATCCTTACGGCAAAAACAAGTCATCTACTAAAAAAAAGGTTCCTTTTGAACAACATGCATTATATCTGCCATCTTAGTAAGCTGTTCATCAGTTCCGCTCACGGCAAATCGACAGCTGCCTTCCGCGCCAAATATTCCCCCTGCAGCTATCAATTCGGCATGTGCCCCAGAAAGAATATTTATGGCTTCTAACTCAGTAATTATCGTCCCTGTAATTGGCAATAACCTGGTACCCGATGTTGATGAATCATTAATCAATTCAGCCATTTCCACGATATCGCCAAAAACACGTTTTTCTAAACCTACCGGCAAAATCAATTGTACACGTCTGCCTAAAACGGCTTCTAAAATTGGCCCGCTGGTTCCAAGTTTAGGATTTGCTATTTGTATGCCGGCAAGTTTTCTATCTGGCTGCACAGCATTTGCCCCCTTCAAAATAATATCATTCTTCCCCAAATCAGCCGCTACATCAAATATTGTTTTCCCTTTTACCCATATACCTTTTTCTATAACAACATCAGTATTTGACCACTTTCCTTTTGGAATCTTGGCACCATGTATAACATTAACCCCTCGTAGAAAACTCTCCTTGGAAAAATCGTCTTTTTGCTGTATCTTTTTTAAAAGTTCCTCTGCCACATACCCATTGGTGCTGCCGGAAATAATTACCACAGTATGTTCCTGCGATGCAATTTTTATCTGTTCCATATTAATAACAGCCTTAGCTATCAATCTTTTCCCTGCCGCAACACTGACTTGAAATTGCTCTGTTTTATTCATAAGCATCAATACTCCTTAAAATCGTTTTTATTCAAATGTTTATAACACCTTTATATAACTTGATATCTGACTATCAAGTTTATTTGTATTATATACTGTTTAATTCAAAAAAAATCGACCTTGAATATAATTATCCAAAGCCGACCTTTATCCCTGCAATTCTTCCCGCAGTTTTTTCATTTTCTTTTTATGTTCCTTTTTCCACCTATTACTATAGCGTTCTTCTTCACTGAAAATACATCCACAATAAGGTTGTCTGTACAAATTAAGATTTTCACAAATCTCTACGCCTTCATTCCAACCGAGACGGAAATCTTCATACAAAAACGGTATATTCTCTGCCCGTGATATTTTTTCTGCAACATCTTTCATTACATCATGCAGCTGATAAGGACTGACAAATAATGTTGATGTAAATGCATCAAAACCGTTTTCTTTGGCATATACTGCCGTCTGATGCAGCCGCCAGGCATAGCACATGCGGCAACGCGGTTTTTCTGTCAATGTTTCTTCACGTTTTTCCGCAGATAAAGCCCGCCACAAAAAATCTCTAAGTTGATAGTTTCGATCTATCTGTATGGGCAAATCAACTTTTTCTGCAAACTCTATTGCAGTATCAAACCGTCGTTTAAATTCTTTATACGGATGTATGTTGGGGTTAAAAAAATAACCGGACAATTCGTGTCCCTCAGCCCGCAGCTGTTTAACCGGATAACAGGAGCATGGCCCGCAGCACATATGTAGTAATACTTTCATATCTACCCTTCTTATAGTTTATAAACACATACTTCATCCATCAAACAGGCTTTGATTTTCGACATTAGGTATCGGTAAATTCATATGTTTATACCCCAAGGCTGTGACGACCCGTCCACGCGGTGTACGATTAATAAAACCGAGCTGTAATAAATACGGTTCATATACATCCTCAATAGTATCACGCTCTTCACTTATCGCTGCCGCCAGTGTTTCAACACCCACAGGACCGCCGCCAAATTTATCGATCATCGTCATGAGCATGCGCCGGTCAATATTATCCAATCCTGCCTTATCGACCTCAAGCATAGCTAAGGCTCTATCAGCTATCGAATCAGTAATGACTCCATCACCTTTTATCTGGGCAAAATCACGCACCCGTTTCAGCAGGCGGTTAGCCACTCGTGGTGTACCGCGTGACCGTCGAGC
Organism: Pectinatus frisingensis; assembly: GCF_015732285.1. GTDB lineage: Bacteria > Bacillota > Negativicutes > Selenomonadales > Selenomonadaceae > Pectinatus > Pectinatus frisingensis. The sequence continues at coordinate 15,068 of NZ_WIQU01000069.1, read as the reverse complement.
TATTTCCATAGCTCCCCGATCTTCAATAGCAATTTCCAATATTTCCGCCGACCTTTTTATAATATAAACCAATGCTTCAGGTTCATAATATTCCAAGCGGGATACAACACCAAACCTGTCACGCAAAGGTGATGCCAGTGCTCCCACTCTTGTCGTTGCACCAATAAGAGTAAAAGGAGCAATATCAAGCCGTATGGAACGTGCCGACGGCCCTTTGCCAATTATTATGTCAAGAGCAAAATCCTCCATTGCAGAATACAGCACTTCTTCCACACTATGTGACAGACGGTGTATTTCATCAATAAATAATACATCTTTTTCCGTAAGATTAGTCAAAAGAGCTGCTAAATCTCCCGAGCGTTCAATTGCCGGACCTGAGGTCACACGAAAATTAACTCCCAGTTCATTAGCTATTATCGATGCCAATGTTGTTTTACCCAACCCCGGAGGGCCATATAAAAGCACATGGTCAAGTGCTTCACCACGTGATATCGCCGCTTTAATAAATATTTCCAGATTTTCCTTAACCTTATCCTGACCGATATATTCACTTAATTTTTTAGGACGAAGGCTGTACTGCCATGTATCCATATCATTTTCGGTTCCCGCAATAATACGGTTTTCATTATTTTCCATGCCATTCTCCTGTAAAATTAAAAATCATATTCAATATACATCAACTAGTCTTTTTAAATGAAGATTTCCCCAAAAAACTACGCCCAAATGATTTGAGCGTATAATAAAATCCTACTAAGAACGGTATATATTCTGCAAAAAGGCGCCATGCCACCGCTACTACCCCCACTGTGCCAACCGGAGCTATCGTATTAAATAACAAAACAAATCCGCCTTCTGCTATTCCTGAGCCACCAGGTGTAGGTGAAAAATACAAAAATATATTCAAAAAAATCATCCGCCCCATTACCAGCGCCCAATTAATATCTACCCCCAGACCCAACAATAAAAAGGGAACGACTGAATAAAGAGCAATCAAACTCAATCCTGATATAATAAAGACTTTTAACAATCCAGCCGGCGATGATGCCAAAAGCAATATAGCTTTTTTATTATCACGGTAAAAGCCGATTAATTTGCGGCCTTTTTTGTGGGATATTTTTTTAGCAATGAATATCGCCACTTTATCAAAATAACCACTTACCATGGCCCATACTAAAAGTGCAACAGCTCCGATCGCCAATATTGAAACAAATAACAAAGTTTCATTTGATATCCATGGCAGAACTCCATCATCACTCAATAAAATAAACGGCATACAGACAAATAAAAATGCTATAGAAACGAGCGTGCGCACGATTACAATGACCGTTGCTTTTCCTATAGGAATATCCGCGTGACGCAAAAACATCAACTGAGCTACCGCTCCACCAGAAAATCCAGGTGTCAGTAAGGCTAAAAAATAATTGCCAAAAACTACTCTTGCAGCTTGCAGGGGAGTTATTTTTTCGCCGGATATTTTAATCAGCTGTGTCAGTCTTAATCCATCCAAAAAAAGTCCAATAGCAACACTAAAGAATGCCGCGGCAATTGACCATGGTTGAAAATCAATTAAAGTTTTTAATGTATTTATATCTACGGTAAAATATATTACACAATAAGAGATAACTCCGACTAACAGCAACAACACTATAAGGCGTTTGTAAAACATTTAAATCTCCCTATCTCCCGTGATAAATATTATTTTATATCTTATTCCGTAAGAAATGGCCTTTTGTTTCACCAAAAGGCCATTTCTTCTGTTCGTATTATTGTTTATCATCTATGCATATTACGTGAAGACATAACTTGTGGTTTTATTCGTTTCACCGGTATATTGGCCAACAGGGCCACCGAGTTTTCATCATCAGATAAACTTATTTCCATTTCATGCTGATTGATGTCCATATAGTTTGAAATCACTTTGATTATATCATCTTTTATATGATTGATAACTTCAGGTGAAATATTAGCCCTGTCATGTATGAGTACAACACGCAGCCGATCTTTTGCTATTCTTCCTGATGGTTTATCATCATGACCAAACAACCTCATAACAGCTTTTAACATGAGATATACCCCCTTCACACATGCAATATCTGTTTAAGTTTATCAAACAATGATTTCTTACGAAAATCAAGAAAGGGAATCTGTTCTCCGCAAATTCGTCCTACTATATTGTTATAGGCTTGACCTGCCAGAGACTTTTTATTGGAAATCACCGGTTCGCCGCGATTTGTCGAAGTCACTACCATTTCATCATCAGGCACTTGTCCAATACATTCTATGGCTAATATATCATTTATATCATCCATATTTAGCATATCACCTGATTCCACCATATGGCTTCGTATTCTGTTAACAATAAGTTTTATATGATCTTTATCCGCACGGTTAAGTTCACCAATAATCTTATCTGCATCCCGTACAGCCGAAATTTCCGGCATAGTAACAACAATAGCATAATCTGCTGCCGCTATCGCAGTCTTAAATCCCTGCTCGATTCCAGCCGGACAATCAATCAATATATAATCAAACTCGCCGCGCATCTGATTGCAGACATCTACCAACTGCTGACCATTAACTGAACTTTTATCTCTGATCTGTGAAGTTGGCAGCAAAAATAAGTTTTCGTGTTTTTTATGACGTACTAACGCTTTTTTATAAGGGATACGGCCTGTTACTACATCAACCAAATCATACATAATTCTATTTTCTAGACCAAGCAATAAATCAAGATTTCTAAGTCCTGTATCCGTATCAATAAGTGCCACTTTATTCCCGCGTATAGCCAGTCCCACACCGATGTTAGCAGTAGTTGTTGTCTTACCGACTCCGCCTTTTCCCGATGTTATGACTATTACCTCACTCATATGCCTTCCTCCTACCGGTTAATTGCTTCCAAAATAATTTGTCCGCCGTTGATATAAGCCTTCTCCGGATAGGGAGCGTCGGCTTTAGACATCCATTTATCCGGTGCGCGTGCCACCATATCGGCAATCCGTATCTGCATGGGAATAAGATGATCCGCCATTACTACAGCTGTTATATCTCCAAATGCTCCCGCGTGAACAATGCCACGGCATGATCCTCTGACATCTATATTCCCTCCGGCAATTATTGTCGCTCCGGGATTTACATTGCCATTAATAACAACAGAACCATCGGATATTACTTCCTGCCCATTCCGTATCGTTTGATTTATAATTGTTTTTTTTGCTGTTCTGGCCTTTTCTTCTGCAGTACTTTCTATTTTCTTATTATTAGCGGCCGCATCTCTTTGAACTTGTTTTGTTATACTTGTATTTTGCAAAACCAATCCATATGTTTCAAAAAGTTTTTCTAATTGCTGTTTCTGAGATTTATTTGTCCATTCCGCTTCTAATTGAATTATTGTTCCCTTTTGAAAAAAATTAAACGACGAATCCAGCTTTTTCCTTATTAAGTTTTCAATTGTCGGGAAATCGGCCGTATTAGTCAGAACCAATTTCAGACCAGACCGACTTCCCTTAAATACAACTTCTTCACCCATAATCATACATCCTGCTTATCCATGATTTTATATACCTATAGATACTTATCTTAGATGAATTCTCTTTAGGCATTGCATATTCCTGCCTGCGTCATCAATTAATGACTTACTTTTACACCAGATTTAATATCATTATTGAACGCAGCCGATGTTGCTGTCTGTGGATCAACCAACGGTGGTTCCGGTACCAGGTGAAAGGCTGCCTCAAGAATTGCTTTGCCTATTGGAACTGCTGATTGTGCTCCATATCCACCATTTTCTACAATGACTGCCACTACTATACTGGGATCTTCATATGGCCCATAAGCAGCAAACCAGCCATGATCAGCCCCATGTGGATTTTCTGCTGTCCCTGTTTTGCCTGCTATGTTTACGGGAAAAGAACCGCCAAAAAAAGAGGCTGCTGTACCAATTCTAGTAACTTCTAACAAACTTTGCTGAATCAATTTTATAAAAGCAGGATCAACTCCATCCAAGTGTCCTTCCACCACCGGGTCAAAATGTTTATAAACCGAGCCATCCGGATTGGTTATATCATTTACCAGATATGGTTTATACCTGGTACCACCATTGGCAATTTCACTCATTATCATAGCTGCCTGAATCGGTGTTACAAGATTAAACCCCTGTCCAATAGCGGCATCCAGTGTTTCTGAAAGATACCAATCTTCATTATAAACCTTTTTCTTATAAGCCTTGCTGGCAATCAAGCCACTTGCCTCATAAGGCAAATCAACACCGGTTTTTTCACCAAGCCCAAATAATTTTGCATATTTTCCCAATGTGTCAATGCCTACCCGGTTTCCCATTTCATAAAAATACACATTATCCGAATGTGCCAATGCCTGACTAAAGTTTATCGGACCTAAAGCTTCTCCATCAGCATTGTGTTTAGGTACCAGCCAATATACACCTGGGTCGAATATTATTTCTTCCGGTGTAACTTTATGTTCATTAAGCGCAGCTGTGCCTGTCACTATCTTAAATATGGATCCAGGTGGGTACTCACCTGTTATGGCCTTATTATCCATAGGATGATAAGGATTGCTATTTATTTGATTCCAATCTTTTTCTGAAATTCCTCCGGCAAATTTATTAGGATCAAAAGACGGCCGACTGCATATAGCCAAAATAGCTCCCGTTTTCGGGTTCATAACCACTGCCGCCGCCGCATGGGCATGAATTTCGCTCAGCCGATCATCAATGGCTTTTTCCACCGCTAACTGCAGCCCCATATCAATCGTCAAATGGAGATCCTTGCCCTGTATTGGTTCTTTTTTCCCTAATATTTGAACAGGCTTCCCCGTGGCATCAACCTCAACCTGCTCGCCGCCTGGTGTACCCCGCAAATACTCATCATATACTTTTTCCAGTCCAAATTTGCCAATAATATCACCCAACTTATAATTATCATCATTGTGTTTTTTTAATTCTTCCTCATTTATTTCACCGACATATCCAAAGGTATGGGCTCCTACTGTTTTATAAATATAATCCCTGATTGGCTGGGCTTCCACTACTACTCCTGGATATTTTTCCTTTTGTTCTTCCAATATCGTCCAGATTTCCGGCCCGACATTTGTCTTGAGCCGTATCGGATCAAACCCTTGGTGTTTTTTTATCTTCTCTTCAATACTTTTTCTATCCATTTTCAAGAGCACTGCTAAATTACCTATCAGTTCAGGTTTTATTTTTTCATCTAAAGGTAATATTGCCACAGTAAAACCTGGCTGGTTCATAACCACCGGATTATCATTGCAGTCATACATTGTCCCCCGCGATGCCATCGTAGGAATTATCCTTATGCGATTACCCTCAGCCTGCTTTCTATAAAAATCCCCCTGATATATCTGCAAATATCCCAAACGAATAATTAGCACAAATATTACCAGTATAGAGATAATGGATAAGGCTTTTAATCTATTTGTTGTATCTCTTGATCCCAAGCTGATTTCTCCTCATACTTATTAATTAAGACACCCTGAAAGGTGCCTCAATTAACTGTCAAAACTCTTATTTTTCAACCAGCATACTACTTTATGTACAAAATATGAAAATACCAGATTATAAATCAATGGTATCAATAATAAATTATATAGACTCTGTATCAAGTTTATCCGATAGCCAAGCAATAATACTACAATTATTAGTATAACATAATTAGCGGCTGTTGCCACGACTGATGAAACAAGCGGCAGAAGAATTTTCCCTTCATAAACGCGACCTATCATCAAACCGAAACCAAAACCTATTATCATTTTACTTAAAGTATTAAATCCCAAAAATGTACCGGAAGCAATATCCTGTAAAAGGCCTCCACAAAATCCGGCAAAAGTACCTAAACGGTACCCATGTGTCAAAGCATATGATACTGTCAATAACAAAATCAAATCGACATTTACATTTTTAAATGAAAATAAATTTAAAAATGACGTTTGCAGCACATATGCGATAAGGAAAACAGCTATCCATGACAAATTTTTTTTCATTTTGCCGTACCCGTTTCCCGGCTGCCTCCATCTGCTGCCTTTTGCATCTGTCTAGTTAATACTTCAGGTGATAATTCACGCGAATTAACAATAATGGCAACATCTTCCAGTTTTTGAAAGTCAACAGCTGGTTTTATCGCTGCATATTTAAGCAGCCCGCCGGCTTCATTACCTACTTCATCTACTGTTCCTATAAATATCCCTTTTGGATATATTCCGCCCAAACCAGACGTTATTATCTGGTCACCTGGCTGTATATCGGCTGCCCTTGATATATTTTCCATATGAATATCTACTTGTTTATCTATGTCACCCTTTACGATGCCGGCCACTCTCGAATCACTGCGCTGGACCAAAGCCCCCACAGCTACCCTTGGATCAGTTATCAAAGCCACCACGGAATAACTGCCATAAACATCGATTACTGCACCGACTAACCCATCCGGGGTTACTACCGGCATATCCTTCTTTATACCATCATTACTACCACGGTTTATTACTACATTATTTATCCACGTGGCAGAATCACGTGCTATAACGGAAGCTGTTACCAAATCAAATTGTTTTGTTGATTCTTTATAATTAAGCAAACCCTTTAAACGCTGATTTTCCGCCTCAAGTTCATTATCATGCAAATTTTCTTCACGCAGAGTTGTCACTTCAGCTTTCAACTGCTTATTTTCCTGATACATACTCATCAGTTCATTTAAAGCATTGATGATGCTGCCGCTTTTATTGCCCAATGCTGACGAAAAGCTCTGAAAAGGTGCTAATAAAGTTATAACAGTGCGATTTGTCAAAGGTATGGAAACTCTATCTTTAGCCGAAAAAAACATGGTACAGAATATACCCAGCAAAACAACTATAAGTATCCATATTTTTTTCCCCATTGGTTCATTTGTCTGCATACTCATTCTTCTTATTTTAGTTTCTTCGTCGTCATCATAACACGCTTCAGAAGATCAATATTTTCCAGTGATTTTCCTGTACCTTCGCCAACACATGACAATGAATCCTCTGCAATAAGCACCGGCATACCCGTTTCCTTGCTGAGTAATTTATCCAAATTAGATAACAATGCACCACCGCCTGTCATCATTATACCATGATCCATAACATCAGCAGCCAGCTCCGGTGGAGTGCGTTCTAGCGTATTTTTCACTGCTTCAACTATTTTATGCACAGGTTCACGCAATGCTTCCTCGATTTCATGATCACTTATATCCAATACCTTAGGCAGTCCGCTTACAAGATCACGTCCGCGGATTTCCATATGTTTACTTTGTTCCGGTGCAATAGCCGTACCGATATTTATCTTTATTTCTTCAGCTGTACGTTCGCCAATCATAAGATTATACATCCGCTTTATATACTGCACTATTGATGAATCCATTTCATCACCGCCAATGCGTATTGAACAACTTGTAACTATACCGCCTAAAGAAATTACAGCTATTTCCGTAGTCCCCCCGCCAATATCAACAACCATACTGCCGGTCGCTTCTTCTACGGGAAGACCCGCACCAATAGCTGCCGCCATCGGTTCTTCAATCAAATAAGCTTCATTGGCACCAGCCTGACGGACAGCATCAACAACAGCGCGCTTTTCCACTTCCGTCACGCCCGATGGGACTCCAACTACAACACGCGGTTTAATAAACGAACTGCGATTCATTGCCTTACCAATAAAATATTTCAGCATCGACTGCGTAATGTTAAAGTCCGCAATAACTCCATCCTTCATCGGCCGTATTGCAACAATGTTGCCAGGAGTACGGCCAATCATCCGCTTTGCTTCTTCCCCCACTGCCAAAACATTATTAGTATCACGGTCTATTGCAACAACTGATGGCTCACGCAAAACAATACCTTTCCCCTTCACATGCACCAGTGTATTAGCAGTCCCTAAATCTATCCCCATATCATGGGAAAATCCACCAAACAAATTCCACATTATAATAAATACTCCCTTCAACCCTCATATAAAAACTTTCAAAATCCCTGCTATAAATTATTACTGCTATTGAGTACCGATCTTCTCCACCATCGAGTTCACTTCATCAGACCTCGTTCCCTAAAGCTCATGTATTTATTATCACCAATGATTATATGATCTGCAACTGTTATCCCGATTATCCGACCAGCTTTTACCAGACGATCAGTAACCGCCATATCATCATCGCTCGGTGCACAATCACCACTTGGATGATTATGTGCTAATATCATTGACGATGCCGAATTAACTATTGCTTCATTAAATACCTCACGCGGATGAACCAATGATGCATTTAAAATACCTATTGATATCACTTTAAAGGATAATACTTGATTTTTCACATTCAAAAGAACCACAGCAAATTTTTCCTTATTTTCATATCTTAAACGTGGTATAAGATAATTTGCTGCATCTACTGGAGTGTTCAATGAAAATTTTCTGCCAAGCGGTTCCTGTGCTATACGCCGTCCTAATTCCACGGCAGCCAAAATAGTTGCTGCTTTAACAGCCCCTATACCATGTACTTTACTGATTTGTGTCACCGACAAATTCACTATCGTTGACAAGCCACGCTCTTTATACAACGACAATAAATTTTCGGCCACATGTAAAACCGACATCTCTTTTGTCCCCGAGCGCAGTAAAATAGCCAGCAATTCAGCATTACTCAATCCCTGTGCCCCGCATGATATAAGTTTTTCGCGCGGCCGTTCCTGCTCGGGCAAGTCACGAACCATAGTGTTTTTAACCATAATGAGGTCCTCTAAACCTGACTGTTAAACTATGAAGTTGAAAAAATTCTAAGTTCCAATAAGCACTATTTGATTAAACCGCATATATTGTAACAAAAATACTATACCAAATAAATTACTCTAAGACAATGGTATTTAGCAAAACCATAAAAAAATATCATAAAATATATTAATATCATTTTACAGCCACATTCATAAAAGGTGCTTTAAAATCCTCAAAGACCTTGTCTTACTTGACTAGGCAATATTGCTAATGTATAATTTCAGTTAAGATATCAATAATTTATAATGTAGTTAAATATTAACCTATTATATTTTGGAAATGACGCGAAAGCATCGTCATATTTCCGAACTGGAGCGATGATGCTAATGAATTCACTTTCTGAGAATAACACTTTCGATAACCCTAATACTGAAAATAAATCAGGTGACGATACTCTAATGAGCCAATCTTCTACTGACAAAACTACAGTTACAACAACTAATCCTGCCGATACTGTATCTGCCAACGAAAATCCAGAAGAAATCATGGCAAAATTTACCGATGAAGAGCTTTTATTTGAAATAAGAGAAAAACATGATAAATTTGCCTTGGAATTTCTAATTAAAAAATATCGTAATTTTGTTCGGGTCAGAGCCCGTTCCTATTTTTTGATTGGTGCTGATCGCGAAGACATCATTCAAGAAGGCATGATTGGTCTTTATAAAGCTATTCGTGATTTTCGCAATGAAAAATTATCATCTTTTCACGCCTTTGCTGAATTATGTGTAACACGCCAAATTATAACAGCTATAAAAACCGCCACCCGGCAAAAACACATTCCCTTAAATTCGTATATTTCTCTTAATAAGCCCATCTACGACGAGGATTCTGATCGTACTTTACTCGATATTTTATCTGGTAATGCCGTCAGTGATCCTGAAGAACTTATGATAAATCGCGAAGAATTTATTGCCATTGAGGGGAAAATGGAACAAATTTTAAGTGACCTCGAATGGAAAGTTCTAATGTCTTATCTTGATGGTAAATCATATCAGGAAATAGCCGGCGATTTAAATCGCCACGTAAAATCAATCGATAATGCACTCCAGCGCGTAAAGCGCAAACTTGAAAAATACATGAACAGCCGTGCCAAAGCGGAAGATTTTCACTCATTCAAACAAGCTTCACGGACTAATAAACATTTCAATGACTTATATTTCAGTTTAAATCCCAGACACAATTAACAAAAGGAGGGAATTATATGTCTCAAAAAACCATTGCAATTATCTGTGGCGGCGGTCCGGCCCCCGGCATCAACAGTGTTATTCGCTCAGTCACATCGGAAGCCGCACGTAACGGGTGGAGAGTGTTAGGCATATATGAAGGTTTTTTTCATCTTGCCAAGGGTGAAAAAAAATACGTCGAACTAGTATATGACAACACCAGCCATATTCATTTGACCGGTGGCTGTATTTTACAAATGTCACGCTTTAATCCCACTAAAAACGAGGAAGATCTAAAACGTGTAGTCGACACACTCACCGAGCTTGGTGTCACACATCTTTTAACTATCGGTGGTGATGATACGGCATTCAGTTCAGCTGCTGTGGCTGCTTATTCAAAGAAAACCGGACATTTCATCAATGTCGTTCATGTTCCAAAAACCATTGACAACGATTTACCATTACCGGAAAACGTCCCAACTTTCGGCTTTGAAACAGCGCGGGCTTTCGGCACAACAGAAATCGAAAATCTCATCGAAGACGCCCGTACCACTAATAATCGCTGGTACTTGGCCATTGCCATGGGACGCACAGCAGGCCATTTAGCGCTTGGTATCGGTCGTTCAGCGGGTGCTGCTGTTACTATTATTCCCGAAGAATTTCCTCAGTACAAGATCACCTTACAACACCTAATTGATATTCTTGTCGGCGCAATGATCAAACGAAACATGATCGGACGTAATTACGGCGTAGCTGTAATTGCTGAAGGAGTATTAGAGAAAATTGCCCCGGAAGACTTTATCAAACTTGGTAAAATTTCCCGTGACGAACATGGCCATATACGCTATGCTGAACTTGATTTCGGTGAAATCTTGAAAGAAGCTATTGTAAACGAAATGAAACAGCTTGGTATTAAATTATCTATCGTTGATAAAGAAATCGGTTATGAACTGCGCTGTGCCGCACCTATTGCCTATGATATAGATTATACCACAATGCTGGGGTATGCTGCTGTACAATTTCTCCTAAAGGGTGGCAGCGGTGCTATGATATCGGTTCAAGGGAGCCGTGCCATTCCTATGTATTTTGAAGAATTAAAAAATCCTACTACGGGAAAAACCTTCGTTCGCAAGGTAAATATTGACTCCGTCAGTTATAAAATTGCCCGCAGTTTCATGCAGCGCTTGGAACGAGAAGATCTTGACAATCCAGAAATTGCCAAATTATATAATATGACTCCGGAAGATTTTAAAAAAAGATATCTGTATATGTTTGAATAAATTTTATAAATAATTCCATTGACTATTTATAATACAGCCTTATGCGCAAGCCTTTGCCCATAGGGCTGTTATTGTCCGTAAGGCTTCTTGCCATCGGTTTGAAATACTTCCCGATAATCCATTCGGTCTAATACCATAATGAATTTATTAAATATTATTATATTAATAGCCGAACCCGCTTCATAAACTGCCACAGCCATGTAAATGATATCATCACGCCCGTTTGTATCTACTAATGCTATGAAACAACCTGCCAGCATAAAAAGAACTGATTTTATTATTTCTAAGCGCATGCCTTTTACCAAAAAATTGTAATGTTGTGGGTCGGGATCCCATACGGCCCAATTTACCAATAAAACTAAAATTATCAATGCACCTGCCGTTAAAATAATTACCGCATTAGTCGGCAAAAACAAACTCGAAATGGCGCACACTACAGCTCCAGGCCAATTAAAAGGCACCATCATTCCGATAAACAACAGCCAACTGACCGATAAATTTCCCACTTCCTGCCCTGAATATAAAAAATAGAAAATCAATACCCATCCTATTGATAATAATTCACCAACCAAAAGTATTCCTGCCAATAGTTTCATTCGACCAATAAGCTCTAATTTCCCTGCCACATCATGATTACTAAACATTATGGATAATTTTTGCTCCTTCTCTAATTTCTGAAATAATTTCATTTTAATATAACTATCTTTTATTATCATACATTATCATATTAATTTGTCTATGCCATAAATTATACCAATATATACTAAATTTGGCGATTATTTTTAATAAACTAATGTTAAATATTATTATCCTATAAAATAAACCTCAATTATCCGCTATCATTTTCTTCACAAAAATATGCAAACTCGTTATAATTATATACAAAACATGTTATTTAAGAAAGGGTCATTTAAATTGGACGCAAGATATATAAGGAATTTTTCAATAATCGCCCATATCGACCATGGAAAATCAACGATTGCCGATAGATTGATAGAATTAACCGGCACTTTAAGTGAACGTGAAATGGAAAACCAGGTACTCGACAATATGGACTTAGAACGTGAACGCGGCATCACCATAAAAGCTCAAACAGTACGTTTGCATTATAAAGGGAAAAATGGCCAATTATACGAATTAAATTTGATTGATACCCCCGGCCATGTTGATTTTAACTATGAAGTATCACGCAGTCTGGCAGCTTGTGAAGGTGCTTTACTGGTCGTCGACGCCGCCCAAGGTGTCGAAGCACAGACGCTGGCAAATGTCTACCTGGCACTTGAACATGATTTGGAAATTATCCCCGTGATAAACAAAATAGACCTGCCCAGTGCTGATCCGGATCATGTAAAACAAGAGATAGAAGACATCATCGGTCTCGATGCCAGTGAAGCCATTTTATGCAGTGCTAAAACAGGACTGGGTATTGATAAAATATTGGATGAAATCGTCAATAAAATTCCCGCACCAACGGGTGATGAAAATAAGCCCTTAAAAGCTCTTATTTTTGACTCATATTTTGATTCTTATAAAGGCGCAATTGCCCATATACGACTTTTCCAGGGAAAAATCCAACCCGGCATGAAACTTAAAATGATGTCAACCGGCAAGACGTTTGAAGTTACTGATATAGGCTGCTTTCACCCGGCGCCCATCAATGTCGATGAACTTTGCGCAGGACAGGTTGGTTTTGTTGCTGGCAGCTTAAAAAACGTCAAGGATATTCGTGTTGGTGACACTATAACCAGTGTATCAAATCCTACCGATAAACCCCTCCCCGGTTATCGCGGCGTTACGCCGATGGTTTACTGTGGCCTGTATCCGGTAGACAGCAGTGATTACGATAATCTAAAAGACGCTTTAGAAAAATTACAACTCAATGACGCCGCCTTGGTTTTTGAGCCAGAAACCTCTATAGCTTTGGGTTTTGGTTTCAGGTGTGGTTTCCTGGGGCTATTGCATATGGATGTTGTCCAAGAACGACTAGAACGTGAATACAAATTAAAATTAATAACTACCGCTCCCAGTGTTATTTACCATATATATAAGACCGACGGATCTATGTTAAAAGTTTCCAACCCGACACAATTGCCTCCACCGACAGAAATCGAGCATATGGAAGAACCTTTTGTCAAAGCCACTATTATCGTTCCTAATGATTATGTTGGTGCCGTAATGGAAATCTCTCAGGATAAACGCGGAAAATTTATTAGCATGGATTATATTGATAATAGAGTTATGCTCACATATCACATTCCGCTCAATGAGATAATTTACGATTATTTTGATAAATTAAAATCTACCACACGAGGTTATGCTTCTCTTGATTATGAACTGGCCGGTTACCAGCAGTCTAAATTGGTTAAACTGGATATTCTATTGAATGGTGAAATGGTTGATGCTCTTTCCACCATAGTTCATATTGACCGGGCACAGCAGCGTGGCCGTCAATTAGCTGAAAAACTCAAAGGAATCATACCACGTCAAATGTTTGAAATACCTATACAAGCCGCAATAGGCAATAAAATAATCGCACGAGAAACTGTTCGCGCCATGCGTAAAGATGTTTTAGCAAAATGCTACGGTGGCGATATTACCCGCAAACGCAAATTACTAGAAAAACAAAAAGAAGGAAAAAAACGTATGAAATCGGTCGGCAGTGTAGAAATACCACAAGAAGCCTTTATGGCAATCTTGAAAGTTGATTGACATGTTTTCACTTTATATTCATATACCATTTTGCCGGCAAAAATGTTTTTACTGTGATTTTCCTTCAATAGCAGCTAATAGTACAACGCTTTATAATGATTATATCACAGCAGTTATTAAGGAGATAAATTTACGCCGACAAATTTTAGGCCCACTAAAGATATCCACCATCTACTTTGGCGGCGGCACACCGTCATTATTGCCACCAGAGTCAATCGGCATATTATTATCTGCTGTTTCCGCAAAATTTATTGTATCTTCCGATGCCGAAATTACATTGGAAGCAAATCCAGGAACTGTATCACTTGATTCTTTACAAAAATTAAACCAGTATGGTATAAATCGTTTAAGTATTGGTGTTCAGGCAACACAAAATAATCTACTAAAATTTTTAGGACGCATTCATAATTTCAAACAAGTTCAAACAGCTGTTGATGATGCTAAAAAAGCCGGCCTAAAAAATATAAATCTGGATCTTATGTATGGATTGCCCTCACAAAGCCTTAAAATGCTTTCTGAGAGTATTAATTGGTTTTTGAATCAAGATATCCAGCACATATCTATTTATGGTCTTCAAATTGAAAAGGGGACACGATTTGCCCACATGCAGCTTAACAACAAACTATCATTACCAAATGATGAGCTTGTTGAACAAATGTATGATTATATAACCAATACTTTACCACTGCATGGATTTTATCGGTACGAGATATCGAATTTTGCCAAACCCACTTTTGAAAGCCGCCATAATATGACTTATTGGCAGGATAAACCTTATTTGGGGATAGGCTGTGCCGCTCATTCATATTATAATCAACAACGTACCTATAATACTCATAATGTATATAAATATATAAAAACGTGCAATGATAATCTTCTTCCATCAATAAAAGAAGAAACACTTGATCGTAAGAAATGGATGGAGGAATTTTGTTTTTTGGCGCTGAGAACAGTCGATGGTATCAATAAGACTAAATTTAAGGATACTTTTAATTGTAATATATATGATATCTACTGCGAAAGTATAAATAAATTGAAATCACAGCATTTGTTGTCAGAAGATAAGGAACGTCTGTGTCTGACACCGCTGGGCATGAAATTCGGCAATAC
>NZ_WIQU01000012.1 GCF_015732285.1 Pectinatus frisingensis | reverse complement strand
TTCCCGCTTTTTATGCAATATTTTAATAAATAAAGCTGTACCAAAAGGTGTAGTACCCTGCAATACAGCCTTGTTTTCTCATAAATCAGTTATAGCTAACCCGGTATCTTGCATGAATTGCGATATTTTATGCACTCCGCGGCTAACCGTCAGGTAATTTTCCGGTGTGAGTGACTGCTGCCCGTCGGACAATGCTTTAGCCGGATTAGGATGCACTTCGATCATCAATCCATCAGCACCGGCTGCTATTGCAGCAAAAGCCATCGGTTTTACCATTCTCCATTTACCGGTGCCATGGCTGGGATCTACTATTATTGGCAGATGACTTAAATGCTTCACTGCGGCAACAGCACTCATATCCAATGTATTTCGTGTATATGTTTCATAAGTACGTATACCGCGTTCACACAAAACCACATTATTATTTCCTTCCTTCATAATGTATTCAGCTGCATTAAGCCATTCTTCCAGTGTCGCCGCCAATCCTCTTTTTAATAGAACAGGTTTTTGGGATTGTCCCACTTCCTGCAGCAAGCGAAAATTTTGCATATTCCTTGCACCGACTTGCAACATATCGGCATATTTTGCCACCGTCTCTACGGCTTCCACTTCCGTGACCTCTGTCACAATTTTCAATCCGGTTTGATTACGAGCCTCAGACAAATATTTTAACCCTTCATCTTTCAATCCCTGGAACGAATAAGGTGATGTACGCGGTTTATAGGCACCGCCGCGTAAAAACTGAGCACCACCCTTTTTGACTATTTTTGCAGCCTCCAGCAATTGATTTAATGATTCTACCGCACATGGACCAGCCATTATCACGGGATTTCCGTCGCCTATTTTTATTCCGTCAACATCAACAACACTTGAAATCGGATGAAACTCGCGACTGGCCAGTTTATAACTTTTTGATATTGCCACTGTATGGTCTACACCATGCAGCGCCTCTAACGATAATGTATCTATGTTTCTTTTGTCTCCAATGAGTCCGACAATCTTTTGTTCGATGCCCTCCATAATTTTGGCGCACAATCCCACATTTTCAATTGCTTCAACAACTTCTTGTATATCCCTTTTTGTTGCATCAGGATTCATTATTACTATCATAAGTTTACACCTCTAAATAATATTTACTTTATTACAGGAAACATCCCCATGTTCTTAAGCCATAAACATTTATCATTAAGATTAGTCAATAATTTATCTATGATGTTTTGACTTTTGGCGGCAATGTCTATTTCAAAAAAGAACATATAATTCCCCAATCCCTTCTTACTGGGACGTGATTCTATATGGGTCATATTCACATCATATTTAGCAAATTCCAGCAATATGTCACATAAACTACCGGCCCTTCTTCCGTCCATACGGCAGACAATCAACATTTTTTTATTGGGTCCGGCAGCAATATTGCGTCCTTTTTTATTCAGCAGCATAAACCTGGTGACATTATCGTCATCATCTTGTATGTCAGAAAACATTGGTATTAATCCATATATTTCAGCTGCTCTTGCCGATGCCACTGCTGCCGCATTATTTAATCCGTCAGCAACCATTTTTGCCGCATAGGCAGTACTAGGCGTCTCCAATGTTGCTATATCAGGATAATATTGCTGCAAAAATCTGCGGCATTGTGACAACGCTTGTGAATGTGAGACTATTTTATCAATCCTTGCTTTTTTTTCTTTTACCAATAGTTGATGACGAATCGGCCAAATAAATTCCATACTTACTTGCAAATCTACATCCAATGCCAATGTGTCCAGCGTAACCCGCACAGAACCTTCCAACGAATTTTCCACCGGTACAACGCAATAATCAATCAGTCCTTTATCAGCAGCTACAAGCACATCAACTATACTGTGATAAGGTTTTAACTGCCACTTATATCCGAGCAGTTCATTTATGTGTACAGCAGCTGCTTCACTGTACGTACCGCATGGTCCTAAAAAGCCCAATACAGCCAATCTTCCATTCACCTCCAAAAAAATAAACCTCGCCCTGTAAAGGGCGAGGTTTTCTCACGTTACCACCTTAATTGACCTTAAAAAGGTCATCTCATCTAAGGTACAGGCATAAAGCCGATACCTGCTCACATTTAACGGTTGAGTTCCGGCACCACCTACTAAGAAATTCAGCGGGCAACTCCTAGGTGAACTTGGGCGGTTATTTTTATGCCACATTCCAGCGAGTATGGCTCTCTGTAATAATCACAACTGCTTACTTTTCCCATTCATCATTTTTACACATATACATTTCTAATTTAAATTATATTATCATAAATAGTTACTTTTTGCAAACATTATTTTTTACCAGTATAATTTATTTTTAACAAACAAAAAAGCCCTTCTTTTGGAGAAGAGCTGCTATTACGATGGTGCCGTTGGTGGGAGTCGAACCCACACACCCGTGAAGGCGGCAGATTTTGAGTCTGCTGCGTCTGCCAATTCCGCCACAACGGCATTAATATGTGCTGTGAAACATGTAATATTATATTATCAAAACTATTTATTGTCAATATATTTTATAGATTTTTTAATTCCAATCCCACCGGGCAATGATCACTGCCTAATATATCGCTATAAATGAAGGCATTGGCAATATTGTCCTGCATAGATTCAGAAATCAGAAAATAGTCAATGCGCCAGCCGGCATTTCTGTCACGTGCTTTTCGTAAATACGACCACCAGCTATACGCACCGACTTTATCTGGATATAAAAACCGGAACGTATCAATAAATCCAGTAGCCAGCAATTGAGTAAACGCATGTCTTTCTTCATCAGAAAATCCGGCATTTTTATGATTGCTGGCAGGATTTTTTAAATCTATCTCTTCATGCGCGACATTTAAATCGCCGCAGACGATTGTCGGTTTATTTTCCTTTAACCCAAACAGATATTTACTGAATGCCTTTTCCCACTCCAGTCTATAAGACAATCTGGCAAGTTCATTCTTAGAATTTGGCGTATATACAGTGACCAAATAAAATTTATCCATTTCTAAAGTTATTACACGACCTTCTTGGTCATGTTCTTCTATGCCAATTCCATAAGTTACATGCAATGGCTTTTTTCTGGAAAAAACTGCTGTTCCAGAGTAACCTTTTCGCACTGCGCTATTCCAATATTGCCAATATCCCGGTAAATCCAATTTTAATTGTTCCGGCTGCATTTTTGTTTCCTGTAAACAAAAGAAATCAGCATCAAGTTTATTAAATGTTTCCATAAACCCTTTATTTACACAAGCACGTAATCCATTTACATTCCATGATACAAATTTCATAAAAACACCTCTTCGCACATTATTTCTTAATCAAATTGTCAGCAATAGTGACAAATTCTTGCAGTGACAAAGTCTCCCCGCGTCTTTTAAAATCGATTTTTGATTGTTCCAGTACAGTTTTTATTTTATCTTTATCATATCCGGTAGTCTTTAATGAATTAGCCAAAGTTTTACGGCGTTGTCCAAAAGCTGCTTTTACTACGTTAAAAAATACTTTTTCATCCACTGGAACAATAGGCCGTGCTGAATAAACATTGCAAAGAACCACTGTCGAATCTACTTCCGGTGGTGGCATAAAGGCATTCGATGCTACATGGAAACAAAGTTGCGGTTTGCTGTAATATTGAACGGCTACCGATAATGCCCCATATATTTTACTACCCGGAGCAGCTGCCATCCGTTCAGCCACTTCCCTTTGCACCATGGTAACAAGTTTAGTTATAGGTAGATGTTTTTCCAACAATGCCATTATTATTGGTGTAGTTATATAATATGGTAAATTGGCCACTACTTTAAATGGTTTTGTTCCAATCAATTTTTTTATATCAGTTTTTAGTATATCTGCATTAATAATATGCAGATTATCATACCCTTCTAACGTATGGCTTAAAATTTCCGGCAGTCTTTTATCTAATTCTACGGCAAAGACCTCCGCACCTGCCTCCAGCAGGCCTTGTGTCAAAGTACCTATTCCAGGCCCTATTTCCAAAACAGTGTCCTGAGGTGTTATCTGCGCGGCATCAATTATACCAGAAACTACAGATGGATCAATTAGAAAATTCTGCCCCAGTTTTTTATTCATATGAAGGCCAAATCGCTTCAATATATATTGTGTTACTTCTCTTTTTGCAATTATCGGATGCTCCATTATTTCTGCTCTTCACCCATTTCCTTTTCTTCCGGCAAATCATGTACAGACTGTTCAAATTCAGCACGAGTCACACCATACGTGTTAAGCCGCTGCAAAAAAATTTTTGCGTTAGCATATCCTATCCCCAGTTCTGCCCCCACAATCGCACGTCTATTCGATGCATTCATTCCACCGCTTAAACGGTTTCGCAGTAAATCGGCGGCTGAAAATTCCTTATTAAAATTATACTTTGGTGCATGAATTTTCGCCAAGGCTTTTCTAATAGATTCAGCAGATGCCTGTTCTACACCGATATCATTGTGTGCCGTAGCCTCTTTTTGAGGAATAAACGCATGTTTTGCCGCAGGAAAACGTCTGGTAAGCCATCTGCGTATTCGCTCACCGGCAGCATCAGGATCAGTCATAATTATTATGCCTCTTTTTTTATAAGCGCAACGTATATCATTGATTGTTCTCGTATTAAGCCCAAAACCTCCGGTAACTATGCAGTCGGCTTCCACTGCTTTATTTATTGCTGCAACATCCATTTTTCCCTCTACAACCAATACTTCTTTCAGCATTACTTTCCCCCAGCCATATCATATCAATACTCAAAGTTTAACTATATCTGTCAAAAATAGCAAACAAAATCAATTACATACTATAAATTTTTTCAAAAAAAAAGCTGTGCAAACGGCACAGTCTCTAAAATCATCAATCATAAATTTAGTTAGGCAGAATATATATAGTTATATTTCTTCGACCCCAGTTGATTGCCTCAGAATAAGAATCTACACAAATATCAATCGAATTACCGGAAAAGCCGCCTGTATCGGCAGCAACTGCCTCACCATAACCTGGTATATAAAGCCTTGTACCAAGTGGTATAACATTAGGATCGACCGCCACAACACCATGTTGAGCCCGCATCCCCGTTGCCGTATAACCAGTGCCGCTGCCGTCTGTTGGTAAATAAGCACTAGCCTGAACATAAAGTTCGGAAATATATGGTGGTATCTGTCCATTATCAACAGGCTGACTAGGTGCCACATAAGTTCCCTGCGCCACAATCTGCGGTACGGTCTGTTTTATGACTGATTTCTGCATAACCTGCTCATCCACTTTTTTGCCGCCATTATAATATTCCCTGACCATAAATCGTTCTATACCGTCCGAACCCTGCTGTATAACCTTAGCAGTTCCCTGCGGCATAGTGTCATCATCTCGATAAATAGTATTAAACGGAGCATTTTGATCACGAAAAACAATCTTATTAATCAACGGTTCAAGTCTTATAAGCATATTAGGTGTTATTGCTGCTTCTTCATTTGGCAGCACATAAAAATTAAGTGGATCATACCCCATTGTTTGCAGTAAAGATTGTACATCACCAGCCGTAGTCTTTACCTTACGGGTATCCTTTGCCACTTCTACTGTCACCGGAACAGCTCGTTTCACTGTTATTGTCGCACCATCCTTAAGGTTATCTGACGACAAAACAAAAGTATCAGACGGTTTTAACTTAATGCCCGCCTGTCCAATGATATCTTTTGGGCTATCATACATTGTGCTGACCACAGTAGTTTGACCATCTGCGATAACACGAATATTTTTACTTGTTTTTGAAAATCCAGCCACAACTGACATCACCGCAATCAATGTCAAACACGTTGCTATCCTGGTGAATTTGGTATGATGTAAAAAAATTTCCCTTACAGTCATTAGTTACCTCCTTTTTTGCGATTATAACATAATATTTACACTTATGTCAAATCTGGAGGTTTTTTTGTAAAATTTAACTTCAATTGTGAACATTTATCTTATTTTTACACTATAAATAGACACCATGACCATTGTACACGCAATCAGCGTAATATTGTCGTATTTTATTTATCAAAAAACAAATTTTTAGCATTTATCGTTGTTATTTCTGCTACCTGTGCAAACTGCATATTACGAATTTCGGCAACTTTTTGCGCCGTATATTTTACAAAAGCCGGTTCATTACGTTTACCTCTTTGGGGAACCGGTGCCAAATAGGGACAGTCTGTTTCCAGTAATAACTTTTCCATAGGCATTTTCCTTATTATTTCAGGCAGTTTAGCTGCATTTTTAAAAGTCAGTGGCCCGTCAGCACCAATATACCATCCCATATTAAAAAGTTCTTCTGCCATTTCCCAGCTGCCTGAATAACAATGAATCACGCCTCTTACACCGCGCCCTTCCGTTTTTAAAACCTGCATTAAGTCAGCATGAGCATCACGGGCATGAATGCTGACCGGTAAATGCAGCTGCCGCGCTAAATCCAATTGTTTAATAAAAACTTTTTTCTGTACATCCTTGTTATCAGTACGAAAGTGATAGTCAAGTCCGATTTCTCCTATAGCCAGCACTTTTGCATTATCCACAGCCAGCTCCGATAAAACATAATCATCATCGCATGTCATCCCATCAGCCTCTTCCGGATGAACTCCTACAGCAGCATAAACAGCATCATATTGTGCTGCTAATTGCACTGCCTTATGTGATGAATCCATATCGGCTCCCATATTTACTATCAAATTCACACCTTCATCGGCAGCACGGTTTATAACTTCAGTCCTATCCTGATCATACTGATTATCATCAAGGTGGGCATGTGTATCGATAAGCATCATTTCACCCTGCTTCCCACCGGCATATCCACTTCAACAATCTTTAGTTCATTTTCCTTTGATGCAGCCAACAGCATGCCATGAGAGACGACTCCGCACAATTTAGCCGGTTTCAAATTTGCCACTAAAATAACATGTTTGCCAATTAATTCTTCAGGTGTGTAAAACTTGGCAATACCAGATACGATAGTGCGCTTTTCTCCTGCCATATCAACCATTATTTCCAATAATTTTTCTGTTTTAGGTACAGATTTCGCTGCAGTTATTTCCACTACCCGCAGATCCATTTTAGAAAAATCTTCGATACCTATTATTCCAATATTGTCAGCATTCATCACATTAACATCTTTTGTCGTTTTCTTTTTTGCTAATTGTATATTTTCTGCTTCCGGCTGTGTTTCTTCCACTTCAATGCGTGGAAACAGCTGCACCGGTTTATTCACCTTTAAACTTATCGGCAATCCCCCCCATTTCGTATCATCAATACTGCTGCTTTCTATAGCTCCGGGCAAGTTAAGTTCCTTCCAGATTTTCTGCGCTGTATCCGGCATAAACGGGATTATTAATATGCTGACAATACGCAGACTTTCAGCCAAATCATACAGTACTCTGTTCAGCTCATCCTTTTTGGCAGAATCCTTTGCCAACGCCCAAGGCATTGTTTCATCAACATATTTATTAGAACGTCCAATAAAAGTCCATACCAGCTTAATAGCGTCTGAAAGCTGCATATTATCCATTAATTGCTTATATTTTATAACAGTATCCTTCGCCGCATCAATCAACGCTTTGTCAACAAGCTCCAGTGGTCCGGGATTGCCGAGCACCCCATCATTAAATTTACCTATCATATTCAAGGTCCTGTGTAATAAATTTCCCAAGTCATTAGCCAAATCAGAATTTATCCTCGTTATTAACGCATCACGAGAAAAATTACCGTCTTGTCCCAAATTTATTTCTCTGAGTAAAAAATACCTGATTGCATCAGCACCGAATTCTTCTATAAGTCCTATTGGATCTACCACATTGCCCTTAGATTTACTCATTTTGTCACCATCAACAATAAGCCACCCATGCCCATAGACTTTTTTCGGCAAAGGCAAATCCAACGCCATCAATATAATCGGCCAGATAATTGTATGGAACCGTACTATTTCTTTACCGACTAAATGTAAATCAGCCGGCCAATATTTTTTAAATTTCGCTGGATCATCGAGAAAGCCAATTGGTGTCAAATAGTTGGTCAGTGCATCAAACCATACATATATTACATGTTTAGGATCAATTGGTACAGGAATTCCCCAGTCAAATGAGGTACGGGATATGCATAAATCTT
The DNA here is from genome assembly GCF_015732285.1 of Pectinatus frisingensis. Classification (GTDB taxonomy): domain Bacteria; phylum Bacillota; class Negativicutes; order Selenomonadales; family Selenomonadaceae; genus Pectinatus; species Pectinatus frisingensis. The sequence goes on along the minus strand of NZ_WIQU01000012.1, from coordinate 5,678 downwards.
CTAATCCCTGCTTAATAAAATTAATCATTTCATTACGACGGGAAATCGGCTGGATAAAATCTGGATTATCTTCAATATATTTAAGCAGTCTGTCTGCATATTTTGATATCTTAAAGAAATATGCCTCTTCGCTGACTTCCTTGACAGATCGGCCGCAATCAGGACATTTCCCATCCACCAGCTGCCGTTCCAGCCAAAAAGATTCACAAGGTGTACAGTATAATCCCTTATACTCTCCTTTGTAAATGTCACCTTTTGCATAAATACGACGAAAAACTTCCTGGACGACCCGATAATGACGATTTTCTGTAGTACGAATGAAATCATCATTAGATATGTTAAGTCGTTTCCATAAATCCTGGAAACCAGCAACAATTTTGTCAACATACTCAATGGGAGTGATCCCTGCTTCTTCTGCTTTCTGCTGAATTTTCTGTCCATGTTCATCGGATCCGGTAAGGAAAAACACATCAAACCCACTCAGCCTTTTGTACCGGGCAATGGCATCGGCAATCGTTGTACAATAAGCATGCCCGATATGCAATTTAGCACTAGGATAATAAATTGGGGTCGTTATATAAAATGATTTTTTTTCCAAAAGAATTCCCTCCAAAGTTTTTATATACAAATCTATTTTATCAGCTAAATTTAAATTATACTTTATCCTAAAAAAAATTACCACTGCTCACCCGTGCTAAAAGCTTGTTATTATCCAAAGCTATACCGAACAAACCATATAAATTACTCCGCTCTTCTAAAAAATATACCTTTGTATCATTTACAATATTTCAACTGTGAACTGCTGAGAAAATGCCACTGTTATTGACAAAAAACTTTTTTTGATGTATATTTGAGCATATTCAAAAGTAACTTACATATATTAAAAATCAGCTGGTATACTGATAAAATCTATATTTTATTTTCCCAAATGAATAATTATTCTATTCATTATAACGCAAAAGAATAAATTATATATAATAATGGTGTATTATTTACAATACATTTGAACATATTCAAATAGTAAGGAGGTAATTATGATAAAAACACTTACACCAAAATACAAGAAAATCATCTGCATAGTTATCGTAGCAATAGTCATTTTAGGATTGGGGATTTGGTTTTTAAGCCGACAAAACGTCAGCATGGCCGAAAATCAAACATGGGGCCGTTCTGATGCCAAAGAAATTGATATCAACTCTAAAGTAGCCGGCAGAGTTATAAAACTTCTGGTAAAAGAAGGTGACACCGTAAAAAAAGATCAAGTCATTGCCAATATTGACAACCGTGATTTAATTGCACAAAAAGAACAACTGGAAGCTAACATTAAAGCACTCGAAGCTCAAGAATTACAAGCTTCAGTTCAAACATCCCTAACCAGTGGTACCTCTATGGCCACCGTCGGCACATCTGAAGCTCAACTACAATCTGCAAAAGCCAATTTGGCCCTGGCCAAATCTGATTTTAATCGTTTTTCCGAACTAGTTTCTTCCGGAGCTGTTTCTCAGCAGACATTTGACACCTACAAAACAAAATACCAAGCCGCACAAGCTGCCTATGCTCAAGCGCAAGCCGGTCTGAACAAAGCTGATTCGGGTATGTTGGAAACGAACGTGAGTCAGGCGAATCAACAAGTAGTAGCTAAAAGAATTGAACAAGCCAAAGCTGGATTACAACAACTTGAAGTACAACTCGACGAATCCGTCATACGTGCCCCTTTTGACGGTATTATAACGGAAAAATATATTGAAGAAGGATCAATGATTTCCTTGGGAACTCCGTTAGTCGCTATACAAGATCCTTCCGACAATTGGGTGGATTTTAAAATTCCCGAAACTGAATTATCTAAATTTTATCTGCAACAAAAACTTATGATGATGTCAAGAGATAATAAAACTAAAATTGAAGGAACTGTAACCGATATAAGTAAAAAAGCTGAATTTGCCACTGAAAGAGCCACCAGTGAACGTGGTGACAGTACTGACATTATTTCTTTTAATGTCAAAGTTCAAGTCAATTCTGATAAATTATGGCCAGGTATGCGCTTCAGATTAATTGATTTTAGCAAATAATATCATTTTTATTAAACCATTCATAAACTCCAATAATGCTGCCTCAAAGGCTTTCAAAATAATGATTACTTGAAAAGCTCTTTGAAGCAGCATTATTATTTTTCACTCTGCAAAACAGCAGCGTAAACATCTCTGCGGCTCAAATGACATTCATCAGCAGTTTTTTTTATGGCCTCTTTCTTGGTCAACCCTGTAGCCATTAATTTATGTACATACTCCACAGGTGTAATTGCCCGATCTGACAGATTATTGATTTTTGTTCGAGAACAACCTTCCAAAATTAAAACATATTCTCCACGTGGTTCAATACTATCAAAATATTCATTAATTTCCCTTAAACTGCCGCGAATAAATTGTTCGAATTTTTTTGTTAATTCACGGCAAACGCTGACCTGTCTAGCCTCACCAAAAACATCCAACATCTCTCCCAGTATTTTTACCAATCGATGCGGTGTCTCATAAAATATCAATGTTTCGCTGCGAGAACTGATTTCAGTCAATATTTTCTTTCGGTTTGACAGTTTTTTAGGTAAAAACCCTATGAAAGAAAATTGCACGGTGCTCAATCCTGATGCAATAAGAGCTGTCAAAGCCGCATTAGCACCCGGTACAGGAGATACTTGTATATCTTCTTGTATTGCCAGTGCCGCCAAATGACTGCCGGGATCAGCAATTCCCGGTAATCCAGCATCACTCACTACGGCAATATTATTGCCGGTCAGCAATTTTTCTATCAATATCGGCCCTTTTATCAGCTTATTGTGCTCATGATAGCTTGTTAAAGGTACATGAATATTAAAATGTGACAATAATTTACGTGTATGACGTGTATCCTCCGCCGCTATCAAGTCCACCTGCTGCAAAACTTTTACTGCACGAAAACTCATATCATCAAGATTTCCAATCGGCGTTCCAACCAAATATAAGATTCCTGTTAAATTAGTCGCCATTTATCCTCCTTATAAATAAAAGACTGCTGCACACAATACTTTTTAAGCAAATATATAATATTCCCTAAAATTTGTCCAAACTTAACAAGTACCGGATAAATTTAGAAATTACATATTAGCTTATACATCGCATGCGACAGTCCCTTAATTTAAATCTGTGATGTTTCCGGATAGTAATATTGCATCAATTCCTTAGTATACTGACCATCAGGCTCATGTACTATCAAAGGTATATCTACTTTTAATCCACCTGCAGCTCCACCGGCAACACCTTCTATTAAAACCATGTTAGGCGGTTTTTCAATTTTAGGTTGAACAAAACGCAGACGCTTAGGCACAATGCCATTAATATTCATCTGTACTATAATTTCTGATAAGCGTTCCGGTAAATGGACCATAGCAAAACGGCCATGATATTTTAAGACATAATGAGCTGCCCTGACTACATCGGCTAAAGTAGCTGTTATTTCATGCCGGGCTTTAGCTATACCGTCCGTATTATTAATATTTCCCTGACTAAGTGGCCGATATGGCGGATTCGCCACCGCAAAATCAGCAAATTGTGCCGGATAAAATTTGCCGATCTGCCGATAATCCCCCTCGCATATTACAATTTTATCAGCCAATTTATTCATCAGCACATTACGTTTTGCCAAATCTGCCGTGACCGGATTCAACTCGACTGCATACATTTTTTTTACCCGTTTTGCCAGCAATAACGGCATGACCCCTGTTCCCGTTCCTAAATCTAGTCCCTGCCAATTTTTTTTAGTACTGGTAAAATGCGCCAATAAAACCGCATCGAGAGAAAAACAAAATTGCCGTTCATTCTGAATTATTTTTAACCCGTCAATTAAAAGATCATCAATACGTTCAAAGGGCTTTAATTTCATACATCATCTGCATCTTTTTCAATAACATCATCCCAAGAAGCAACGATGGTATGCTTATCATCAAGCAAAATAGTTGCCGTCCTCTTTTGTTCATTGACAGAAATAACCTTTCCCTCACCATCAACCGATACCACCCGGCTGCCGCGTTTTGGAGGCTCGACAATATTATGTTTGCAACACTTAGCATTGCAATACATATCATTTTCATATTTCAGACAACACATCAATCTGCCACAGATTCCTGATATTTTTGTTGGATTAAGTGATAAATTTTGATCCTTAGCCATACGGATTGATACCGGATCAAATTCACCCAAAAAAGTAGCACAGCAAAGCGGACGACCGCAATAACCAATTCCTCCCATGATTTTAGCTTCATCACGCACCCCGATTTGGCGAAGTTCAATGCGTGTATGAAATACTGCTGCCAAATCTTTCACTAATTCGCGAAAATCAACACGACCATCAGCAGTAAAGTAAAAAATTATCTTATTTACGTCAAAAGTATATTCCACGCCAATAAGCTTCATCGGTAACTTATGCGCCGCAATTTTTCCCTCACATATAGCAAATGTTTCTTTTTCTTTTTGTCTGTTTTCTTCAACTTTTTTTAAATCAGCCTCAGTTGCTTTACGTACAATCATTTTTAACGGCTGCACTATTTCGCTGTCTGGTATGGAACGCTCCTCAATTACAACTGTGCCATATTCCACTCCGCGCACAGTTTCTACAATAACACCTTCACCATTTTTCAATTTATTTTTGCCTGGGGCAAAATAATATATCTTCCCCGCTTTCTTGAAGCGGATACCAACTACTGTCTGCACTAAATTAACTCCTTATCAAATCACGCAATTTTATAATAAATGCTTCCATGGTAAGCCTTATATCCGTATTTGTCTGCAGCCTATGCTGCACTGCGGCAGCGTAGTCCGCTGCTTGAAATGCAAAGCACTGCAGCCACACCGACTTTTGTTGTATCAATTGTTCCCTTAAATCAATATCATATAAATTGCTATCGGTCTCATTATGATATAAAACAACGATATCGCGCCAAAACATCTGTAGATAAAAGACCCACTCACTAAGTTTTTCCCGGTCAGTTTTCGCCAATTTATCGGCATTCATCCAAATATCCTCATCAGAAAAAGATAACACTTGCGTCAAAAAATTGTAAGCATCGGCACGATTTTTCAATCCATCATGTTCATGCAGCAATAATGCCTGTCCAGCACTACCGCCAGACAATCTGGCTATAGTCGATGCTCTGGTTTTCTCCAATCCCCTGCTTTGCAGAATACTTTCAATATCAGAATTTCTTAACGGTGAAAAATAAACTTTCATGCAACGCGACAATATCGTCGGCAGCATCTTTTTTTCATTACTGGCAGTTAATATAAAAAAAACCCTGCCAATAGGTTCTTCCAGTGTCTTCAGCAAACCGTTAGCTGCAGCTTCATTCATTTTATCGGCATCTCTTATAATCACTACCCGCTTATCCGATAAATAGGGTGCCAAAGCTATATTTGACCGCATCTGCCGTATTTGCTCTATTTTAATCATTTGAACTGTTTTACCGTCCGGTTCAAGCACAAACAAATCAGGATGTATATTGCTATCAACAGCCTGACATGATCGGCAGCTGCCGCAAGGCATGTCCGTGCCATCGTTACATAGCAATGTTTTTGCCAAAATTTCCCCTGCAAGAAATTTACCGATACCATCAATACCTATAAACAACAGCGCATGCGGCATTTTATCTTCAG
>NZ_WIQU01000051.1 GCF_015732285.1 Pectinatus frisingensis | reverse complement strand
CACTTGTATCAGTGAAAAGACCCTAAATGCCCAGCATGAAGAACTAGTTTTATCCGGAAAAAATGACGAAGCTGAACTTCTCAACCGAACCCCTGCCCCACACCTGGGCAGCGCTTATCGAAATCCGGCAGCCATGCAAAAAATTATGGATCGAATTGAGCAAGCCGATCACGAATCAGATTTTCCGGAAACTAGTGAGGAAATAGATGTCGCTGCTCTTTCTTCTAAAGAGCAAAATATCTTAGTTTTTGCCAATGATGTCGTGATCCGTCAAGTTGCCCGGCAAATACAGCAGGAACGACTGCGGCTGCAAAAAGAACAAGACATAGAAAGAGCAAAATTTGAGGCAGTTGAAATCATGGAAGAACCGCTTATCATCAGCGTTGGCGATGTCTATTCTTATCTTGAAGAAACAGCCACTACATACCGGAATCTGGCTGACGATAAATTAGCTGCCTATAAATCCTTGAAGCCACAGATCCTGAATGATCACCAACTAAGGCTTGCTGCAGAGGATAAGGCATTCCATCATCAGTATTATAAAACACGCAAAGCCTACGCAAAATCTGCCAAAGAACTGCAACGTATAAAAGAAATGGCTACTTTCCTTTATGGCGTTCCTGATAAAACGCATGAGTTGGCAGAATGCAGTAAAAAAATAAAGCTGCTTACCGAAGAACGAAATCTTCTTGGTAAGCAGCTGAATAATTATCGCCGCGCCATTGCTGGTGAGGCCAAAGAGAAGATCGATAATATTTTTAAAACTTTACAGCAGAAAAATGCCGAAAACCAACGCCAGAGTAACCATCTCTATGCCGAATATCTTTCACTAAAAAAACAGGTTGTTAAATACAGTGAAGCTGCACAAAAACTTAGTGCAGAAAATATGGATACGATCCTTTTCACCGACAAACTCCCGGCAACACTAAACCGCAAATGCAAAATTGACGGTATCCAGCCGATTTCTAAGCTCAAAATCTTGGTTTATAAGGGTGATTCCTATGCCCTTTTAGAGCAACTTCCTGCTCTTACCGATACAGCCAAGAAGATAGATACTACCTATACCGTGACTGCTGTAAAACTTGGCGATAATATAAAGCGCGGCACCGTGCCAAAATATGAGCTTCAGGTGATGACGAACAACAATACTAAGTGGAAAATCCAAAGTGCTTCTATTCCAATCAAAAATGATTTTACATCTGAAATTGTACGACTCTATACGCCCCATGAATCGAGAAAAAAGAATGCAGCTTTACAAAAGAATTTAACAAGACATTCTCACCCTATTTTACAGACTGCCCACAGTCACCAAAAGCAAACAATTTCATCTCATATTTCTACCCTTGTGGAAAAACTTATTTCAAAAGAAAAAAACATTCATTTAGATGCCCATTGGAATAATGAATCTGAAGTTAACGACAAGGTACAAATTGCTGAAGATAAACTGTATAAAGAATGGCGTTTATAAATTCAACTATAAAGTTTTTTAGCCGAACTCTACATTAAACGGAGGCAATGACTATTCTCTCATCAATAAAATTCTTATTAATATTTTTCTGGAATATGATTATCAAATGACAATCCATAATTTTCTTCCATGTATGCAATTTTCGTTCTAAAAACCTTTCTAAAGGTTTTCATGATTGTTGAAAAATTGCTGTCAGCCCAATCACCACTATTATTTTTATAGATAATATGAGGTTGTTGCCGGAAATTAATTTCATCAAGAAAAACGTTGCAAGCGACACATAATTCTTTCAAGTGCGATTCAACGTCTTTAGAAAACCGAAAGCCACACAGTAAACCTACAAGGAATTCTTTTATCTCCACTGCTGACTGAGCACATTGATCTGGAAGTTCCATATCCGCAGGATTGATTAAAAGACGCTTGCTTTCCAAGAAATAGAAGAGCTTTTGAATTTGCCTCCTTTCATTTTCTGTATATTCCCATGAAATACCGCCGATAGGGAACTAAATCCATTAATTCTAAATTTCATCGCAACTTCCTCCCTACAAGATAATCATACATACAAACAGATTCAATAAAATTAAAATTACTATTCGGACAGTTTTTATAAGGTCTGTCGTCGAAACTCAGTCGGTGTTAAATAATTTAGTTAACCATGGATTCGCTGTGTGTTAAACCAAGTCAAATAAACTACTATTTCTTGGCATAATTGACACAGGTTTTCGAAATTTCCCCTCTGTACAAACTCGGTTTTGAAGATTTTGAACGTTAACCATATGCTTTGTATTAATCCCTAACCCAAATTTAATAATAGTAAAAAGGATCCCTAGCTCTATCTGGATGATAGTGACCTACTATATTATCAGGTGGTACATTATTATATAGCGTTAATGTAAAATCTATTTGGCGCGAGGGTATTTCATTATACAAAACATATTTCAACCAACTTTGCAAGATAACCCCTGTTAATTCACATAAAGTGTTTCTTTTTATAAAATTAATTGGAACATCACACAAAAAAACAGTTGGTTTTCCTTTTTGTCGCAAAACTTGTCTATAATCTATTCCCGAAGGCTCAGACAGTACTGCTGCAATAGCAATTAAATATTCACTTCCATATAAAAGATAATGTCCACATTCCTCAACTAACAATTGATCGTCTAAGCTGAGAAATACTCGTCCCTCTCTTAAATTTGTTCCAACCTTTTTAATTGCATCTTCAACAGTTCTTTTATCGAAATTAAGTTCTTTAGAGCAAAAAATTTGATAGGCTAATTGGTTGAACATTTGAGGATCTAAAGTGACAATACCGTTTTTATAATAAGAATTAACATCTTCGGGGCGACAACCATGATATGCCTTAATATGCGAGTAATACTGGCAAAATCGTGAATTAATGACTTCCTTGATATCATAAAAACAATTATAATGTGCATCAATAATTAAATCTAACCAGAGAAAATTATCATGACTAATATATTCTGGAACATTTTGACGTACTTTGGCTACGACTGCATCATTCATAATATCAGATAATAAATTATGTACGACCATCAACCAATCTTTTGAATCACGCCATATAAAAATGCCTTTTTTCTTCATACTCACCTTTCCTTTCAACATATCCTCTAACGTAATGCATGAATTAACGATTAATCAAACTTACTTTTGCTAACCAGTACTGGATCTTTCATCGCTAGTTAGTCAATATTTATTGGATTTACTTCAATATCTAATTGAGGATACTTCAATATTCCCTGGTCTTTTATCGATTGCTCAAACTTATCATGAGAGCATACCCACCGATGCAAAATAGGTTGCCGATAAAATCGATCCTGAAGTATCTGTCTCATAGGTCCATGCAGGCACTCATACCAGGCGACAACCTCCTCATTTTGAATAAAAATAGTGGGATTTTTAATATCCGGATGCCAATCAAATAGGGCACTTAAATCAATTGATGGATAACTCAATATTTGCTGGTATATAAAATAGCAAATTCCACCAGACTGTACTGTAACCTCAGTAGGCAACTCCTCATCATCGCTTTCATAAGGATCAAAGCGCTCAGGATAATAAAAGGCAAATGATCTTCCACTAAACGTCGAACGCCTTTTTTTTGGTGGTTGAGTCGCTTTATCAGTTAAGCCGATATTATAAGTTACCCGAACATCATTTTGTCGGCTATATAAAAATAGCTCTCCTCCCAGTAGCATTGTGTTGTCATCCAGCCCACAATTTAAAATCTCAAGGAAGCACTCGCGCGCCTTACCTGAATCTAACAGTATCTTTTCAAGTTCTTCATCGGCTGGCCATGAAAGTGTACTGTTTACCTTGCGAGGAATATTGAATAAAATAAATGGCTCATCACTATGAAGCAACGCTTGTGCAATGCGAACTAAGGGTATATCGGACCACCGTTGTTTATACATTTGGCAATAAAGTATTTTCATTAATATTTCTAGTTCTGGTGAAAAAGTTAATATCATATCACCGTAATTACCAGATACGTTCTCAGTTTTCACCCTATTTCCAATGCCATACTTTTTTATATAAGCTGTGAATCGCTTTTCCACATCTGTCAAGTCATCATAAGTAGCGGCTTCTAACCGTCGCAGAATACTGGTGACGGTCTGGAAACTACGAATTAGCTGCATATCACCGTGCTGCTGACTAGGTATTCTAGGCAAACCGGTTTCACCAATTAACGATAATTGCATGATCTTTTCATGTTCAGGATGTTTAGGAAGCAGCCATTCAGGACATGGTTTATAGTTTACCATCTCGCGTCTTTGCAAAATAACCCAAGCCTGCAGTTTTAATTGCAAATCATATCCGTTATAACATTCCTCTACAATAGGTCGAAATATCTCATATGTTTCTTCTGATATTGTCACGATTCTTTCTACTAATACTAGCACCCATTCCTTCTGCCGATTATCAAAATCATCCCAAATATCCAATAGGTAGCCTAAATCATTGGGTGAAACTTGCGCCAATGCCCATAAGCCTCTTAGCGCTGCTTCAGTCCAAGAGCCTAAATTAGATACCATCCGCCCAACTGCACAACGTACTGCGAGCTGTGCCCATGTTTGCGGTATTCCTTCTGCCGAACTGCTCGGAACCTCAATACGTACCCCCTCCGGTAGGAAACCATTGCCAGTAATCCAACGCTCATGCATATTGAGAAGATTATCTACTCCTTTAAGCCACGCTTCTATTCCAACCAACTTTGCTCTTTCAAAAATAAGCTGATTTAAATTTTGTGTGGTAGCGTCTAGCCAAATAGCAGAATCGGGTTCATCAGTAATGCGGTTAACCACGTCCTGAACAATACTCCACCGTTGTTGCTCATCAAGCATTGGAATTAGCGCTTTATAAGCAACGTCTGCACTATCATATCTTCCCCAGGGATAAATATCTTCGCGCGATTTAAGCAAATCAAATAATTGTTTCAGTAGCATTGCATAATTTTCCGGTTTCTCTGTTTTTAGTCGTTGCGCACAATGAGCAATGCCATGCCAAATATGGCCACCATAGCTTTCTTTACTTTGTTTTCTCCTATATAAGTAACTTATTGCTTCTGCTAATGGAATTGCTTCAAGAGCTTGAAATAGTTTGGGTAATTCTTCGTCACTACTTCCCACCTCTCCCCTCCTGAACCATCGTCCAGGTAGGCGGTAATGTTCATACTGATCTTTATCAAAGAAGTCGCATTTTCCCAACTGATCTATTCTTTTTTCAATATTAAAATCCAATCGCTCAGCCGCAAGCTGAATTGCTGTTCGTAAATCCTTGAGATAACACCGGTCATATTCTTGTTGCCAGCTAAAACAACCAATCCCTAAAGACCAAAAGCTAAGCAAATCTTTCTCACATACTCTACCATCTTCCAACAAACTGATAATACCATCAGCAATAATGCTCGGATTCTCTAGCCACGCTCTATCCTTACCTTCGGCTACAACTATTCTCCACAGGGAATTAACCCCACATTTTGCGGCCGAGGATACCACAGCAGCTTCAATATATTCGGAAGCTCGATTATCGCCAATTTGAGAAACTACTTGAGATATTGCAAGCAGCTTAGCACCCTGATTTTCCCAAACATCTGGCCTAACCTTCGCTAACTGTTCATACCACTCCAACAAATCATAAAGAATATACTCTTTATGATTGCTGTAACTTATAAAACTCCATCTCATCTTCTCATTGGCTTCATTTACATACGGTTGCCATCTCGGATTACTTGCGACCTCAACAAAAGTGTTGATTATGCTATAACGGTCACTAATATCTTCATGCCAAACTGCACCTGTTGGACCAAGCCAATGATTTATCCACTGCTCAAGCAGGTCATACTCCCCTCGATCTTCTAGATAAGACCAGAATAGCTTGAGCCTAAAATCAACTGGATAACTGGAAATAGAGCACTTAACAAATTTAAACACCTCATATGCATGCGGGCCTCCAACTTTTCCAGATATCTCTATTATCATCTCAAATATCAGCGCCGTAATCTGTTTGCTGTCCCATATGCTTTCATTCGGTGATCGACGAGCAAGTAGCGCCGTTAAAATGATGACTAGTTGGTTAGCGGTAACTACATTGGCAGCAAAAACAGGCCCTCTAGTTATTAGGCTGCGTAACCATCGTCCAGTCATTGCAGTCGCATTCAATAGCACAGCCAAATGCTCCCGAGACCGTTTATCTCTACTTTGGCTAAAATAAGAAGTGACCCCCTCTTGGCTGATGCCAGCACTTTCGCGTTGCGGCTGCGTCCATCCTAAAACAAAACTTACTGCCGCAACTAAATAACCATGTTCTGCAGTGTAACGGTTAGAATAACCATCAAATACCGTAAAACCATTTGCGATTATTGGATCCACCCAAATTTTATTAAGTTTAGCTCGGTTAATAAACAGTGCCCAAGTAGCAGCATTAACTTTAAAAGAAAGATCCCAATTCTCCCGCCGATCACTTAACACTTTCAAAGTAATTGCGATTTCACACCAACGTCTTTGTTTTGCAAAGAGATGCATTATCTTTTCAAGATCATGCTGAAAATAGATAATCGTTTTTCTCAAAGTCCTGATCCATCTCATTGCGCCCCCTAAACGGGCTCCCTCATCTAAGTAACCGCTAAAGAAATGCGCTACTACTTGTTTTTCAAATTCACTTAAATTCTCTCGTTCAATGTCCTTTTGTTTAATGGTCCAGCTAAATCCGGTGTGCTGACTAATACGGCCCCATAACTTAAATAATGCAACTGTCCTATTATCTATATTTTCATGATCGCCGCCTTCTTCCATTGTCTGAGGTAAAAGTATATCGCCTAATTTGACAGGCGATATACCGTTAAACCATCGATATATAATCCCCTTTGCTCGGTGTAACTCCCGACACTCAATCAATCGCCAAATATCATTAAATGCCCCTTCCACCATTTCAAAATCCCACATCTCAATCCGCGGAACCGTTCCTTCCGACAACAAGATGGGAGGAATGTCCGATACAAATTCAAAGTCTCCTTCTGTAATATCCACCGTTTTAAAGAGTTGGTTTAAACTAGTTAATGCACAGGTAAGCGTATGTAGTAAATCCCAATTATTTGTAGTAAGAACAGCGTTAAGAGCTTTCTGGCATTGGCCCACTAATTCGTTTCTCGGTCTTCCGAGAGCAGCCGCTTCCATAACAAATTCTGTTGTAAAAATTTGTGCTTGCTGTTCAACCATTTCCGCTAACTCAAGAAGCTCGAAAAGATTGGTGTGCCGTAATTGTGTTTTATCATTTTCCGCTATGTAGTACTTTGCGATAGCCGCAGCGATTTCTCTAAGGCGCTCAGGTTCAGCCTGAACCTGTTTTAAAAGATGTACTCTGACATCATTGTGAGTAACATAAAATTCGCCCTGTTTTTCCTGCACCAGCGGACGAATTGCTCTTAATAGATTTGCCCAATCTGATGCGGGCAAATTATAGTCATTAAAAATACCGTTTAATGCTTTCCCTGTAAGCCGCTCTCCATAAAGAGAAAGACATCCAGCTAGTCGATAACTTATAAATGGAAATCGGGTTTCTATTTTCGCTAAGGCTGCCTGCCAGATTGTATCATAATAAGTAGTTATTCCATGGCTTAACTTTCTTTCACTCAGTCTAACTTGAAGTTCTTCCACACTAGCACAATCTTTTGCTTCATTTACAGCAAAAACAGCAGATAATGTGTTACCTTCCGCAATATAATCAATCATTCTAACTGCGGCATCAAATTCATCTTCAGCTATTGTCGAGTTTATTTCTGTCAACAGTACTTCAATATCTGGTCTAGTAATGCCTTTGATTTCAAATTTTGTGATTTTAGGATTATTGCTTCGCAGCCAGATAGGATATTTAGGATAAGCCTCTGGTGGTTGTCCTACAATTAAAAACCGTATCCCGTCCGGAATATTCTCCGGAGGAATAAGTGATGTAAGGAATGTATATTTATCAATACCAGCCCGTGCGGCATGATCAATACCATCAATTGCAATAATAGTCGGTCGTTGCCGCTCACTGGTTAAAATAGAGCATAATCTTATTACTTCTTCTCGCAACTGCTCAGAAGTTAAAAAGTCGTTACGAATTGGCACTTTATATTTTGCAAGACTGCCTTTAAATATTGTTCTTAATTGAGTAAGAAGATCTCCCCACAATACTTCTATCTTTGTCGTCTCCCCCACATCAATAGGCAAAATCTTTGTAGAAGGCGTAATTGGTTTATAAGCATGATAACGTAAATCTATAACAGGTTCCCGTCGATTCGCTAACGCGCTTACTACACTTGTTTTTCCAACTCCAGGCTTTCCTGTCAAAAAGACAATTGAATTCGGACCTTCAAGAAGTTCCTGTGAAAGTTGAGCTAAAAAATCCATCCTGCTTGGGAAAAATGGCGCAGGTGGTGGCAAGGCATGATCGCCAACTGAATGTTGCGCTGAAAGACTTATTTTTTGATATACCACTTCGGGAGTAACAGCTTCCCGCACTCCTCTTTTGGTTGTAGCCCATTCCCGCAAAGCAGTATCAAGATACGCTAAAATACCCCGAGATTGCCTCTGGTCTATTCCGAATGTTTCGCTAATTTTAGCCAGTAGCCTATCTGTAACTTCAGTTAAATCCGGTTGCCCCGTCTCAATTGACAATGATTTTAGAAACTCTACTTTTGTTTTATCGTCATCTAATACTGACAGTTGTTCATACCATTCTCCCCAGGCTTGCTGCCAATCTGGAGGAAATGATATTAAACCCATTCCTTCCTTTTGTTCAATCTCTTGTTGAAGATGTTCCCAAAATGTAGACAAAGCTGGTCTTTTATGTTTTTCATCATCTTCAGATTTTACTGTTGAGGAGCGGGTGCCAGCCAGTCTATTGGTAAATAAAATGGGCTCACATTGTTGCCACTTTTCTTTTGCTTCTTTCCAAGCGTTTGCTAGACTTTTTAGTAACGGTTCTTTTTCGTCCGTTTTTGAAACAAGATCACCAAAAGTAAGCGTATCTCCAACACGCGAATGTTTAATTTGAATACATCTAGTAACACCATTTGAATAATTAATTACAACATCGTCTAATCCTTGTACACTAGTTGACTGTAATGTAACCGATTTTATCCCGTTATCTGGATTCAACATATCCACAATATATAATAGGCCGATAGACCACTCATACCAATAAGGATCACCTATCCCAGCCGTTGGATTACTCATATCTTATCCTCCTTATATTTCAATAGGTACTGTCAATTCGATATGATTTTTTCTTTCTCGCCATAATAAATTAGGCCTCCTATGAATTTTATTTTATCATAGAAGACCCATCCAGACTTTTTTTCATACTCTTATTTTATCTGACTATATACTCGCCATGAATCCCAACAAAAAAGTTTAATCTTTTAAAAGAAGCTTCAAAAACACCCATACCCCATTCTACAGGTCACCAACGACCAACACAAACAGGCCATTTCAGCTCATATTTCCCAACTTACAAAAAATTTATTTTAAAAGAAAAGGACATCCATTTCGGTACCCATTGGTGTAATGAATCTGAAGTTAAAAACAGGGTAAAAATTACTGAAGATAAAATGTACTAAAGATGGAATTTATAAAATCATTAATCCTCTTTTATTGTTAAAATCTAAAAAGTTTTCCAATCAATCCAAAAGCACTAACTTTTTTCTGATTCTGGTGGGCCTCATTTAATTTTGTTTGAAGCTGGTTATTTTCTTGTTGAAGTATACTATTTTCATATTCCAAAAATGCATTCTCTTCTGCTAACTTTTGATACTTTATTTCTAAATCTTTGAGCTCTTCATCTGCATGTTTTTTCTTTTCACGGATAAACTGAATAGCAGTATCTTTAGTTTTTGCTTTTTCATTAGCAGCTTTCTTCCCTACTAAATAATTAAAATACTCGGCCACACCAGTAGGAGTTCCGGCATTGTAATCTGCAATATAGTCGCATAAAGCAAGATCCATTACATGGCCTACTCCTGTAATAATCGGAAGCTTTGACGCTATTATTGTATCTAGCAAAGCAGGTTTACTAAATTCAATCAATTCTTCTGGATTGCCCCCACCACGAATAATACAAATACCTTGGCATTCGTTTTCATCATTCAGCTTTTTTATGCTAGCGATGATATTTTCATGTGTCATTTTAATATCTTCCAAAATAATGTTTTCTTGTGCAATCGTTGATTTTTTCAAGTGCTTCAAAAAATCTTGATACCCTTGAGATTTTCTGTTACTTATAACACCAAGCTTTACGAACTCAAAGGAAAACTCTTTTTGTTGCTCAGCTTCTTTAAAATAAGATTTATATTGTTGAGTATAGTCCTCATACTCAACAAGTCTAGAACATGGTCCAATAATTTCAAGTTCAGAAATATTTTCTAATTGAAATCTTGCATAAGGAGAATACATTCCTAATTCCCCAATAACTCTAATACGCTTTTCTTTCAAATCATCTGTCTCTAATGGCTGTTTCAATATAACAGCTAATGTTCTTTTTGTATTGTGTTCATCAATAAGAATACACATACTCAGCTTATCAGAAAGAGTATATATTGAATCTACATCTCCAACCACAACATATTTTCTTTTGGGAAATTCAGTGATTTTTGAAATATCCTTGAACAACTCTGCAAATTCTATTTTCTTGGCTTGAAGAAAACAAAGTTTCTGATACTCTGCCGAAGGGAGTAAAGCTTTCATTGCAGAAAAATCAATAATATTTTCATCAATAGCGAAATACCATTCATTATCTTTTGAATATGCCTTTACTCCCATCATGTCTTTTATCGTATTTCTTGTTTTCCAATCTCCAAATTGCTTGATTTCCAACAAAAAACTCGTCCCTTTCTTAATGGCCACCTATCTTAACATACAAGACATCCAATATGGGCCAACAAAAATATAATCTATATCACTACATATGTATCTCTCTTTATTATATTTTTGTTTATGTTAAAATTCAACAGGGGTCCATAATGGACCCCTGTTGAATTCTCATAACCAATTTTTATCTGCTCGGTGATACTTCTCCTGTTCATACCAAGAACTGAAAGCTGTAAAACATTCAATTTGATTCCGCCTACCTTACAGATATAGTCCCAAAGAGCATTATTTCATTCGACTCTGGATATCCTCAATAGATGGTAGTTGTTCCTTTAATTTCTCTGGAAGATCACTAGTAACTCTATATTCACTCACACCGATTGGCTTGCTCATATCCTTTAGAGAATATTCAGCAACCAAATCATTTTTGCTCTTACAAAGCAAAAGGCCAATGGAATGATTATCTATTTCTTTTTTAAGCATCCCATCAACTGCTGACAGATAAAAATTTAATTGGCCCGCATATTCCGGTTTAAATGCGCCTGTCTTCAATTCAATGACAACATAACAACGAAGGTTCAGATTGTAAAAAAGCAGGTCTATGTAAAAGTCGTCTCTACCAACATTAAGGTGATATTGGTTTCCCAAAAATGCAGAACCTTTTCCCAGTTCTAAAAGCAGCCGGGTAACATTTTTGACCAGCGCTTCCTTAACATCTCTTTCAATCATATCTTCCTTAAAGGTTATAAAGTCAAATATATAGGGATCTTTCATTGTCTGCTGTGCTAGCTCGCTCTGCAGAGCCAGTAGACGATGATCGAAATTCGAAACCTTATCAGCAATCACCTGCCGTTCATAAAGCTTACTCTCGATTTGATGCACCAAAACATTACGCGACCAGCCATTTTCAATGGCTTTTCTCGCATACCATATATGAATGTCTCGATCTTTTATTTTGTCCAAAAGAGCAATATTTTGATACCATGGCAATTGTGCAAGTACCTCTTGCACAATTACAGCATCTGGAAATACAGTTGCAAGCTTTGCCATATATTTTAAATTGCGAACAGAATAGCCCTTCGCCAAGGAGGAAAATTTAATGTTAAATAAATAAACCATATTGAGATTACCGATTAATTACTATTTGGCAATCCCAATATGGTTAGTTGTGACTATTTATAACCCAGTGGCTATATAATATATTAACCTAATTACATATTACCTTTCGTAAATTTATTTAAGCAAAAACCAAAAAATTTTTATCAATAATTTATCAAAGAAATATTTCAAGTAGCTATTTCCGTTCAACACCATGCACTCCAAATGCATGGAGGAGTGATAAAGGGAAACAACGGCTACAAATTTAATTCACCGTACAGACAACAAATAAAGAAACATCCACATCTATAAGGCTAATCTTAAGGAAACTCTGTCTTTACCCCTATTGCTTTGATCTCCTGGACGATTTCGGCAATCGGATCGTTTTTTTCCGCCTTTCTTCTAACCAATTGAACATATCTATCCAGCGATTTTTTTGCCTCAAGGTCCACAACCTGTTTTGCATAGGCCTCAATCTCATCGGCATATTTACGAAGTTTCTGCGCTTTAAACCAGCCGGCCATCTGTTGCTCGATGTTCTCGACCAACTGCTTCTGGCGTTTTTCCATGGCCTGGATCGTCTGCAGCTCTTTCTGTCTTTCTTCTTCAATTGCGCGCTGACGTTCCCGTTCCCTTTCCCTTATTTCCTCTTCCCTGTTCTGTATGACCCATGCAATTTTTGCCTCCTGGGCGGTCTTGACCATCCACTTGAATACCTCGCCCAATTGTTCTTCTAAAGATGCCTCGGCAAAATCAGCAAGGGCTAAGACCCGCTCCATCTTGTCTTTTTCCCAGTAATCAGAAATTTGCTTGAATTCAATTTCCAGCTTGCCGGTGAACACTCTTTCATACATGGGCCTAAATTCGTGAACCATGTTTTCGGACGGCATATCGGCGATGACGGCCCGTCGTTTTGCCATCGCTTCTTTCACCTGAAATGAAAAGGAGTTTTTAAATAAATTAATACTGGCACAGTCGGCAGCTTCTCGTTGGTTATAATGCGGACTTTCAACCTTAACCTTACCGCCCAGCTCTTCTACCGCTTTTATAAGCGCGTCAACGATCCGGCAGGCCCGATTGCTCTGTCTGTCGGACACCTTGATCGGCAAGACCATGTGATCAGGGCGGTATTGTACTTTGGGAAAGAACGCCACGTCCCCGAACTGGAACATATCACGGAACTGATGCTCCCTGTTGCGCACCTTCCGATATTCAATTTCCTTTTGATATTCAATAATCAGATGATGAAACGGGTCGACTTTTTTCGGAACATGGATCTTCCCGCACCACTTTTCAAACGCTTCCCGGGAGCGGGGTGTAAACACGTCAAGCCCATCGAGCTTTTTCAATTCTTCTGTTGGTTGGGCACTGATATCGATAAATTCCATTTCATGCTCATGTTTCGTATTTCTTAAAACAATGCTCTCCTCTTTGGCTTTCACTACCGGCAATTCGGGCTTCGACACCTTGGCTCCGGCCTTCACTTTAGCCCAATAGCCGAGCGGCGGCAGAGGAATTTGCAGATTGATGCAGCGTTTGCGCAGACCGTTGTCGGAAATCCCATAACGCTTTGCTACGGTAGTTACCGGCTCGCTCCAAACTTCGTTATACAGCTTTGTTCTTTCGTCTTCAGTACTCATGGCTGTTGCTCATCCTTCCAGTCAACAAAGGAAAACCCAGCTCTCAGCAAGTTATCTGCCAGCTCTTCGAGCTCTTCCGAACTTTTTACTTCTTCCGGTACGAAATAGCGGCGTCGGTTGTCGTTGAAAAGTGCCGAAATGGACCCGAGAAAATCCGACAGTCGAGGGTATTCGTACTGATTCAAATACACCTTGTCTTCCTTATAAATTCTGTCAATAAGACTGCTACTAGGAAACCTGTTAGCTAAGTGCACCCCAACGATGGAATGGCGAAGCTCACTTAGTTGATTGAATTCTTGTTCAAATTGGCTGTGATTGTTCTTATTCGTAATAAGCTTTGAGATGTCTAAAGATATCTTAAGTCGGAGCTTCAATTCCTTAGCCAGCGTCCTTATCTTGATAATATCCTTGGTTGTTTGCATCAGGTAGCTCGGCTTTGCTTTATGTCTTTGCGGTCCGTTAACCAGAGCAATGGTGATACCAGCGTACTTCTTCAGTTTTTTCTCCAGTTGGCTGTACCTGGCGAAAAACTCTTTTTCGTTGTACATCGGGCCTCGAAGAGGTGAGAACAATTCCAAAGCGTTTGGCGGACCGTATGCTGCGAAGCTTTCCTGCAAATTGGTTATTACACGGGTCAACTGCCCGTCGTCTTTCCAGATAAGATCATTTTCCTTGTCATATGAAAGACGTAAGATATATGGTCCGCCGGGGTCGGCCTTCAAAGCCCCAGTTGTCGTTTCCACAAATACACTAGAGCTCTTGATGTCCTCCGGATAGTCAATCCCTTTATTGATTACGGGAAGCAGAATGTTCATGTTGCGGACGATATTAACCCGCCCCGTGTTGACACAAAGATTCACATATTCCGGCCAGTATTCTGCATCTTCGACCCAGCTATGCACCCAATCATACATGATTAACATTTCCAGTTCGCCTTTACGGCCTTCAATGAATGGCCTATGGCAATTGTCTTTATATATTTCGTCGACTCCGAAGGGATTGTTATTATAACGGTGATTGTACCGATTAATATGGTAATGCTGCTCAGTACTCCTATCGTAGATGCTCTCTACATATTTTTTGTAATATTCATAAGCGATTTCACCGGCAAAGCCAAATAAGTTTACCTTGAATTCCGCATATGTATCCTTTATCCAAGAAAGCAAGGCTTCGTCCAAATACTTATATCCAGTACGAGAAGGTTTCTCTGTTTCACGTTCCTTTAGCTCTTGCACCAAGATGATAAGCTCTTCCTTGTGTTCGGCTAACCCCATATCCTGTATTTTGCGATCTTCACAAAACTCGTTAATCATATCTTCAAAATCATCCCGGCTATAAAACAATTCCATATACTCATAGCTTTTTAAATGAGATTTTAGCGTTCTGTCAATTCGTGATTTATATTTTTTATAGTACTCGATAATAAAGTCTTTACTGCGGAGTAAGGTGTCAGCAATTTCTTTTTCTACCCTCGCCGCCGACTGCTCGAGTTTTATCGTCTCGTAATCATATTCCTCTGGGTTTAGATACGTGTTGAAGTATTCCACTACACATTTCATTACAGCGGCCATGTTTTCCGCATGATTCTTAAAGTCGAACTCATCGAGTTTCTCCTTTTTCTTCATTTGAGAAATGTACTGCTCAACTGTTAGCATGTTTCCACTTCACCCCTCTGAAATTGTCTTTCTGGGATTGTATCAACTTAAATCCGGCATCATCTTACAATATATCCCAAGATCAGATTAGCACATCTGCGCCAAAAGTGCAAAAACCGGCAAAGGTTATTGCTTCCTTTACCGGCTATCCGATATTATGATTGCCATCCACAACCAATTCATTTGTACAAGTTTTGTTCTTCATACTCTTTATACTTTTCAAGAACACTCAAAGCTTTTTCCTTAAGACGATCTACCAGTTCTTCATGCCTTTTGTCGATTGTCAACCAAAGCTCTCCGTATTGCTTGGCAAAGGCCTTAAACAGTACGTCTTAATGTACCTTTTTTACACTAAGTTGTTAATTCCCAAATCACTCCTATAATCGCATCATTATGAATTTCGTAATATATATTTATATCAGCTAACACCCTGCATCATAAGGGGCCAAGGACGCCCAGATTCAATATCCGGATGACGCGGCTCAGTGTCAACAATTCCATATTCATCGCGCAATTCGTCAATTAGTTCCAAGCACGATACTGCAACATTAGCCGCAATATTGGTTTTCTTAACCATTGCAAAGAGTTTTTTTCGCAGAGCCGACACATCGACGCTATAGTATTCATAGACGTGCGGCAATGTTTTTTTACCCACAGCTATTTCATTTATCATTCCTTCCAACACCCAATCAAATTTAAGGCCTTCCTCACCATAGCTCTGTACTAATACCAATAACCCCTCTTTATCTGCAATCTCTGCTATTAAGGGCTTTATTCGAGACTTGGCGGTAGCAGAGAGTTGCCCATAACGCTGTAATAAATTGTGATATACATCAGGATGGCGAGCGATTAAATCTGGTATACTTCCTGAAAGCAGTCCCTGCTGGTTTCCGGCCACCTTACCGCTACAGACTAAGTCAAGAATCCTTGTGACTGACGAATCCGTATCACGTAAAACTACTGCATTTAGCCAATAGTAATCTTTATAAAATCGTGGATCACCCTCCGCCAATTTGAACAAAGATAACTCCGCCCGCGTATTCGGGGCATACGCAAGAGAAGCTAATAATTCTTGGAACCTGTAAGGCTCTTTAAGATGTTCTTTCCCCAAATCTAAAGCTTCATCCAGGGCCTCTGGCTGATCGGAAAAAGGTAATAGTTGCAGCCATTCTACAAGCTGATTATGATGCTCATCCAGCAACCATGGTTTCTTCTTAGCCTCTTCTAATAAATCTTTCAGCCCTTGGATAACTATATCGGCTTCTATTTTGTATCCTGCAATAACGAGCGATCTTAAAAGTTCAAGCTTTTCTGATAGCGGCAACGGTACATGCAAAAGTTCAAAAGCAATAGAACCCCTATCACCATGAGGCATACTTAATGCTATCTTGGCAAGTTTTAAAACGTGTCGGTATTCTTTATCGCCGCAATTAGATGAGTTGATATTATGTATAGCAGAAAAAATCGCTTCAGCAAAAGGTGATAGTGATTCATAGATTACATCCTCTTGCTGGCGTCGTAGATGACGGGCAGCTACTTCTGAGAAATCGGGCCATGGTTTAAAAACTTTCCTCTCATAATCGTCCTGTTGTTTATCCCAGATAATTTTAAGCACATATGCTGCCTCAATACCAAAGTCAAGATCGGATAGGTATCGAAGCATTAATTGAATGACCTTATCTCCGCTAATAGCTGAAAAAGCATCTTTGTAAATGTTAGTATAGCAAATAGTAGCCTCTTGAAAAGCATGTCGATTCCTTGGGTTTGCAGCAAATCCATGCTTTGCCTGTTTCCATTGTGAAAGGTCTTCCAGCAGAAGACTTTGTAGCCCTTCAAAGAACTCTGGCTTTGGAAAAAATGATATTACTCGAACAACTGACGAAAGTTGTTCACGGCTTGCAGGTAGCGATTTCAGCACCTCAACCCATTGATTAACGGTCTTAACAAGAAATTCTTGAAGTCCTTCATCCGTATTTAATAATTCTGCTTCGTTCTTTTGAGCATGTCGTGCCAGAATATCTGCTAAAAGTGCAATAACATGCGGCTCATGGGTGTTACTATACGACTGTAGTGTCGTCAGGATTGATACAGGCTGACTGTGACTAATACGGTCAATTAAACGCCAATATTCACTTCTCGTGCTCTCTTTGATCGGCCCATCCATTTCCTGAATTTTTTTGTCAAGTTTAATCAGCTTTTCGATGAGAATACTTACCGTCTTTGGCCCAGCTATCACAGTCGCCTCGTCTGCAAAACGATTTTCTTGGGAAGTATTAACAATTAAGTCAATAATGGCCCCTTCTTCGACTACTCCTGCGTCCCTTAATAAGTCAATTGATCCGTAAGGGGTTTTACTTCCAGTCTCAATACGACGCAGAATTCCCCTTTTGACCTCTTGAAGATATTGTTCCTTTGCCTTTACTAATGTCCAATAGGCGTTATTATCATCTATTGGGAATTCATCCGATACTATGATATCCTCAACTTGCTTTCCAATATAAGGGCTGATTTCACCATCATTAACAAGCAAACTCAGTTTTTTTAATACATTGGTTTCTTCTGTAATATATGTTAGGTGTTCTTTTTTCCATCGTCCCGCAATTTCGGCGTCAGTAATTTCATTCGCATAATTGCTACAGGCGAGCATCTGCCAAATGTCTTCCCTCGCGACTTTGATAATCGCAATGGCAAACCGCTCTGCACGCCGAAACAAAAGAGCCTCTATCACTGCAAATTGTACTTTGGTACTCGTTTCTAACTTGGCAAGATTTGTAACAAAATTTATTCCATCAAGGCCACTCTCCATAGCGATTTCTGCCAGGACACTTTCACGCACTTCTTCAGGTACAATGGCCAGTCGTTCTTGGATACTAGCGCCCAAGACGCTAGGTCGAAATTGCCGAGCGGCGCGAAGGGCTTTTAAATGTATCTGATCATCAGGATGGGTGACTAATGGCCAAATCTGTTCCGCGAATTCTGGACATCCAGTAGTGATCATAAAACCAATTGCCCGATCCACTTTACCTGGTTTATGCCAACGTAAAGCGAAAGCCTTAACCTCATCTTGAACGATATCCCAGACGACCGTCGATGATCTATAAATCATTTCTGCAGCAAGCATTGGATCGACCGAAATAGACTGCAAAATTGCGGTAGCAACCGCTTTAACACCATTTTGATCACGATTAGATAATCGTTCACACGCAAAAAGAATTGGCTCCTCCCATAAGTGCAAATTAAGAATATTGAAGCTCAGTTGTTTTACTGCTTCCACATCACCTGCTTCTGCTGCTAGCATCAATTTCTCGACAGCAAAAGAAGCATACCACTCTTGGATTTGCTGGTGTTGGAAGGAAATTCCGGCATTCCCACCTGACCTAACCAACAAATGCTGATTTATTAGCGTATCAAGAACATCCTGTGGTTCCGGTCGACCCGTTATCTGCCCTCCTGTTACTAAATCATTTTCAATCTGACTAATTACGGCACGTGCCATATCCTCCCGAATTACGGTATTGGAAATACTGGTGGCCTTTGAAGCCAATCCTGCAAGAAATACCTGATGACAGCAAAAAAGCTTTTGCCTTAAAATTAAAGCCCGTTCCTGCGCCCTCTCGTATTCTGCGACAAAACGGTTTAGTACTTCTTCTTTAGTAGTCGGCATTTTCCCAGAAGTAGCATAGGCAAGCAACCAATTCAGATAAAGGGGGATTGCTACCAGTTCCCTCACCCCATCCGTTTGCCATGCTTGCTCTAATAATGCTATTCCATTGTCTCCAAGCAATACATGAGCAATCTCCTTCTGTTGTTCATCAGAAAGTGTGTTAAGTTCAAGTTTGGGTCCCGCAATCGACAAATCCCCTACCTGGGGTCTTGTACTGATAGCTATCCTGATACGAGGAAATTCACGCTGAAGGGTTTTTATTTGGCGATTAACACGAAGCTTCGCTTCATAATCAAGTTCATTCCAACCATCCAACATAAGCTGTAGCCGACCATGACATGCAAGCAGCATAAAGTGCTGTTCACGGAAATCACGAAAAGCATTCCTCTGGATAAGCATTTTAAAAAAGGTGTCTGATTGCATTGACCATTCTGCGAGCGGAATAACAACAGCTATCCCGCCCTCTGATGCGAGAATAGTATCTGCAAGCTGTATCATTGTTGTCGTTTTCCCAAGCCCCGGTGCGGCAACAATGGAAATTTCATTGACAAATTCCATTGCATCCGCGATGCCTGCCAGGCTAAATACATGGACGCCGTTAGTGTCCTTCGAAGTCATATTAATAGGAACTACGTGTTTTGGCCAACTCTGCTCGTTCTTGAAATGCTCTATATCTATTCTAGCGGCGTTACGTAGTCGCATTGTCACTTCCTCAAGATCATCATCCTGCGGCAATGAAAGGCTTCGAATTATTTTAAGGTCATCTTCATCCATCTCGACAGAAATTTTTCTTAGGAGCTGAGCATCAATGCTTGACCCTGCAATTGCAGCAAAAGATTGGCTCTCAGCTGTACGTTTCCAATCATTCAGCCGTGAAACGGAAAATGCGTCTTCATCACGATCTATGAGAATTGAGCAATTGCTACAGAGCCAAATACCATTAGTAATATTTTTTCTCTGATCTGGACTAAGTGCGGGATCATATCTGGACCCACCGGGAGCAGCAGTAATATGTGCCGCTATCCCAGTAATAATGGCACCTTCGCTGCCGGACTTTGCACCGATTGTGGCTCGTCGGCAATTAGGATTTGAACATAGCCAGGCAACGCGCTTTGCAAGTTCATCTTTCGTTTTTTGTGTGAAATCATCTCTATTAGACATAACTAAACTTCTGCCCCCAAAGCTCAAAAATCTCGTCAATTTTATTACACATGAGAATAATCGTTACGAAATTCTACCAACATTTCATTGAGTACACGACCTGCTTTTAACCTTTTAATAATCTCGTCCCGCGATCGTTTATTCTCTGCCTCAATCCAGCCATACTCCTCAGGAATCTGTTCGACTCTTTTTATCATCTCTTCTTTCTTCCCGTAAATAAATGAGACAAAATCATCTTTTTCTCTCTCATCCTTAAATATAAGGATAACCTCATAAAATCGCTCGCACGCATACTTCGCTTCTTCACTATCTTCTCTGAGCAAGAATTTATGGAGCATATAGGAAATTCCACTTTTCAGATAATATTTGAAAGAGTAAGTAATATCCATTTTATATTTATCAAATTTTAGAAATCCCCATTCTGGTACAGTCGTCATAAAACGTCCGCTATCTAAGGTGACAATTCGACATCCATATAAACGCGTTTCAAAATATTTGATATTCACATACCCATAATTAACCGAAGAATTACACATTGCATATGCATAAAATTCAGGTTTTCCTCGTTCATCATCTTCTTCATCATCAAATACAATAGTATACTCAGGATTATATTTGCTATAGTGAAAGTTCTCCTTTTTAATCCATTCCTCTTTATTTTTCAGTTTTTTTATGAAACGTTCCAACGGAACTGTAGTTAATCCAAACCTCTTTTTCCATAAATACTCTGTGTGGTCAATGTCCGCACTTTTATCAATATCGGTATTCGTATCACAGACTCTTGTATATATATGATAAGCTCGTACAATCCGCCCTTGATCCTTATAATCTTCTATTAAATAATAAGGCGTATCTGACGTATTTTTAACAATAAGTACATCAATCTCATGATCTTGGATATTGAGGGTCCTTAATTCAATACGCGGACGAATCCCTGAAACAAAATTCTTGCTTTTTAACTGATTTATAATCTCTTGCTGATTTCTACGCCCTGGATCAGCCTCTACACCAACAATATTACCAGTTTTATCTACAACTCCATATATAATATAAGCGTCTCTATCAGCGCGATTATTGGCCATACAGATAATATCGTGCAATAAATCAGCAGTATTGGCGTGATGCTTTTCCTTAAAGTCCCAATAATCATCTTCTCGTTTACTCAAAATCAAATTTTCAATTTCCTCTTGCAGTTCGTTTATATTCATATAAACTCTCCAAAAAATATTAATATACATACCATTTTGAAACCTAGTAAAATAAGCTAATTACTTTCGCTTAGATTACCTTATATAACTAATCATCTTGTAAAAACTACGCTTTCCTCCGATATCGCAACTCACTTCTGAAGATTTTGTTTGTACTGAGAGTCTGGCCATTTATTAACTAAATCATCTAAATAGAAGATATTTCAAATATATTATTAGAGTGGTGATTTGTTATTTTTTTCACCCAACAATTTCATTTCCATATCTTCCAATGCCTTTATATAATCTTTTTCGGCCTTTGAAACATCACCTAAATGCAATATCTTATATTTTTTATACTCTTCTTTCGCTTTTAGTTCAGCCGTTTTAGTACTAATTTTTCCGGAATGAGTAAGAATTTCATGCTTGGACAATTTCAGAAATCCATCTAATGTTTCAATCCAATCTGACATATACATAGGTATCCTTCTACGAGCCTGCATTTCTGCAAATTCAAGATAAGCAGAAACTACACTGTTTAATGCAGATAATTCGTCTTCAGTGCAATAGTTTTTTGCTACTAATGCGTCAGCTTGCGTAGGCTGTTCTCCCTTGAAACTGAGTATACCCATATAAGGTTTGTCTGCATCTGCCGAATAATAAATTTTTTCTGCTGCAGTCTGTCCATGTGCTGCCCAATGCATTTTATTCTGCACAGTTTTGAAAAACAACGCAGAGGCTTCCGTTCTCGGATCATAATCAACACTGGTTGCATAAATATCAAGAACCTTTCTCCAAAACACTTTTTCTGAGGAACGGATATCACGGATACGCTCCAGTAATTCATCAAAATAAATTCCACCGCCATTATTTTTTAAAAAATCATCATTCATGGCGAATCCTTTTTTCATATACTCTTTCAAAACATTGTTTGCCCAAATCCTAAACTGAGTGCCTCGTAAAGATCTTACACGATAGCCCACAGAAATAATAACGTCTAAGTTATAATAGTCAACTTGATATGTTTTTCCATCCGCAGCAGTTGTTGCAAAATTTGCAACAACTGAATCTCTTATTAATTCGCCTTCTTTAAATATATTTTTTATGTGACGTGAGATGGTAGACTTGTCTCGCTGAAATAGCTCTGCCATTCCATCAATCGAGAGCCAAACAGTATCGTTATCAAAGGTAGTTTCTATTTTAGTCAGACCATCTTCAGTCTGATACATTATAATTTCAGAATTCATATGCACACCTCGTACTTGTTTTTTTTATTATAAATGTTTCTCCAAAATATTTCCATTAATATATATAAATTATCCGCGTTTTGGATATATCCCCGCTAGTCATTTTGGCTTCATAGCAAAGTTTCACAAGGATCGGTCCCTTTCATGTTCCTGACTACGCACATTCCCCTTTGATTCAATACGGAGAAGTACTTTCCTTGGCTTTTTAATATTACTTTCATTATCAGAAACCTTATCTTGGACGGATGCCACGGTTCTGCCTTTCTCTGGCTCATTTATGCGTTGAACAGCCGACTGCTGTTGTTCTGCTGTCTGCAATTTTTCCTGCTGCTCCTTTTCTACAGCCTGCCGTTTCTTTTCTAATGGTGAAAGATTTAAAACTTCTTCTTTCTTCGACTGAAGATATTGGATTCCCTTTTCAAAAATGGATGAAGTCTTTTGAATAGCCTGATCCACGATGCTATAGGTTTTGTCCCGAACCACAGCTTTTATTTTATCCGGTACTTCTCGAATACCAGTATAAACTTGCTTTACCTGTTCACGTGCCTCTTTCCATAAAGCAGCCGCAATGACCGGCTTTTGCCATCGAATATCCTCACGAAGATTTTCTATATCCGAAACAAATTTTTTACCATTAGCTACTAAATTCTGCATTTTTTCTGGCGAACTACCCTTTGTCTGCTCATGCATTTGTTCAATAATATTCTTGATTTGCTCCATTTCCCGCTGAACCTGCCGTTCACGTTCCATGAGCTTTTCATATTCCGTTTGTAGAAAAATACTGGCTTGCTGAAAGGAAGCTACCGTTTTATCCGAAGCAGCCATAACGTCCTGCGCAGAGTTTGCTTTTTTCTGTACTGCCTGTAAATTTTGCAAATTTTCCTTGATAGCCTCATGTTTCGGTTCATATTCTAGCCATGTTTCTGGCGATGGTACATAATCCTGTTCTGCCTGCGCAAACTGATTCATCTTCTCATACAAATTATGGGAAGTCCTACCGATATCGCGGCGCACGTTTTCCGGTGACTTATCCATCGTGGCCTGCACGCTTTTTTCCATGTCTCGCTTTAGCTGAATGGCAATATTACCATAATTCTGTGCATCAGCTTCATCTATCATCGTCCATAAATCTTTTTCCATGTCGATTTTCCCCTCCCAAATTCAAAAGGTGTCCATTATGGACCCCTTTTATCATCGTGCCAATTCTGCCTGTTTTGGTTTATCCTTTATCGAAACCTGTAATTTTTGTTTCCTCTGTTGCTGCTTTTTCTTCTCCATGGCCCGATTCGCAATCTCCTGAAATGGCGATATTTTTGCCGGTTCCTTGACCTCTTTACTAAGAATCGGTACTTCATTGGCACTTTCCAGCGCTTTTTGCTTTGCTTGTTCAAGGCCTTTTAACAGCATATTATGCTCAATATAGTCTGCCATTTCTTGTGCCTTAGAAGCAGCCCTGTATAATTCGTTTGGATCATCTTTTAAAACTTTAGCCCAAGACTGCAGATATGCGGCATGATTCTCATAATGCTTTTCATCAAATTTTATTCCGTATTGCTGCTGCAAAAACGTAGAGGCAAGCTCGGCCCGTAGTTCTTCCTTGGCATATTCACTTTTTTCAAAATTGAACATATCCCGATTCATCCGGGTAGAATGTCCGGTACTATGGGCAATTTCATGCGCGCAAGTCGCATAAAAGCCATCCATGGTTTTAAATTTTTCTCGCGGCAATACATGGATCTCATCTGTAGTAGGGCTGTAAAAATTCCGATTACTCTGATCAAAGAAGATTTTTGCTTCACTATTTTTTAGCATATTTTCCATGTATTTATTCTTCTCATTTTCGTCAATGGTCAAGGAATGTTCTGGAGGAACGCCTTCCATTTGCTGTGCATTGAATACCGTGTAATATTTAACTATGGGACAATCTAAGTCTTTCAATTTTTTCTCTTCTTCACCCGTTTCTTGATTTACTTCTTTGACCGTAATTAATTTGCTCCAAAATTCGATGTGTGTCCCTTTTTCGCCTTTTTTGACCTGCCAGCCTTTGTCCTGCGCCTGCTTATAGGTACACCAGCGACTATCGGTGTAACCTTTGTCCTCAGCTGCAATCATCAGGCGCATACGATTGAGCCCACGATAGGACGCACCAAGTGCCATATTATGCGCTGGCCTGCCAAAGTGCTCAGAGTCCCAAAAGAACGGCTTCCCTGCCTCAATGTCTTTTATTACTTTTTCCACAAGAGCATTCCGCTGCTCTTGCACATGTTCCGGTAATGGCATACTCTCACCCTCTCATCGTTTTGCATTTTCTTCATCGGATTCCTGCTCCAATTCTTCCTGTTCCTCTTTAGTCAGCACCTGTTCATTGAATTCCATCCCATAATCTTCCACCGGCTTTTCCGCCTTCATCGCACTTCACCTCCTGCTTTTGGTATCTTTTTTATCATAATTTCGACCTTTTCCTCATCAAATTTCATGCTCAAAACATAGGCATTGTCATACCATATAAATTCGCTATCTTTGAACACACCGCGATTTGTCGATATAATTCTTCTCCCGTTTTCAATAAACTCCACCCTCATTCAATCCACATCCTTGACCAGCACATTGATTTTCCCCATAAAAAATTGTTACAAGCCTAATCAGGTGTCCATTATGGGCCCCTTAATTTCCAGGCATTTACACCATACTCTTTTCAGCTTGTTCTTTTTTTAATTTTGTAAGAAACGCCTGAAATGGACTATCTTCAGGAATTTCAAATTGATTTGCTTCCTCTTCCAGTTCTCTCTCCAAAGCAGCCATTTGCTGCCGTTCTATTTCCGCCGCCTTTTCTCGCATAGCAGCCTTTTTCTCTTCCTGAAGCTGTTTAAACGCCGCTGGCGTATCAACATATCCCTCCCGCAAAGCCATGTGTAGCCAACCTGCCGGATTATTTATCTTCCCTTTTTGCAAAGCCTTTTTCAAAAGTTCCAATTGCTGTTCAACCGCAGCAAGACCGTATTCAGCAATAAATTTCTTTGCAATAGCAAGCGTAATGCCATAGCTTTGCATTACAAACAACAAGCGATCTAATGAATTTTTTATGTTAACCACATCTCCACCAACAACAGCTTCCTCACTCCCGTTTGTTGTTGTTTTTTCTGAGAATTCTCTGTTGTTATTCTCTGGTATTGGTGAGGTCAGATTGTCCGATTCCATAGGGACAATCTGACCGGATGGAGCTGGACAACTTGTCCCTATGAAACGGTCATTTTGGGCATTTTCCGACAAAGGACCCGGCAAGCCTTGATTTCCCTCATAAGGACAATCTGTCTCTATGGACTGGTCACTAACTGAAGCAGCGTTTTCTTTTGACGCTTCCTCCTCTAATTTTCCATTTTTTTCTATTTCAGGCTCATCCTTTTCTAACCGTTCCAGTGCATCATAATCAATCGTGTACCACTTCGTACGATCATAACCTTTTTGATTATAATTACCGGAAATAACCAGTTTTTGCTTTCCCAAATTTGAAATCGTCCGCGCTAACGTCTTCTGCGACCAAAACGGAAATTGCTTTGACCAGTCGGCCATGGTGTTATATACCCATTGCCGGCCATCGATAATATTTTTACTGCGGTCCACCCAATAATGCAGTTGCTGTATAAAAAGCGCTTCATTCAAGCCGATTTTTACTGCAAGGCTGGGCAGGCACATCAACGGAACTTCATTGATCAATAACTTACTCATTTTGTCCTCTCCCCTACTACAGATAGTTATTCATTCATGGTATTTGCGGCTTGAAAGCTTTTCGAATGCTCACAGGGCCGGTCACAGCTGTTACAGCATTCTTCACATCTATCAGGACAAGGGAAACCCTCTAAATAAGCCAAGACATCTTTTATAACCTTGACACGGGCTTGCCACTCCTGACACTCTTCTACTGTTTTATCTGCAGTTTCTACGGTAAGCCGTTTTTCAGCTTCTTTTAATTTCCCAGCAAGTTCTTGCTGAAGCCAGATTTTTGCGGCAATATCTTTATCTGTCAATTCTTGATTTTGCATAGACGGTATACTCTCGTTATCCAAATCAAGACAATCATCACTTATATTTTTATCTGTATTATTTTGGGGCTCTTGGCCGAATAATTTTGTCTGCCCTTTATCCTCTAAACTGGATTCTGTCGGACTCTCTTTCACAACAGGAATAAGTTCATTTTTAGGCACAACAACTTTTTTCTTTTCCGCTTTCACAGCCTGAACCGTAACTTCTTCGCCCCGGTCCTTAATTGCTTCCACTACCGAATTTTGCTCTTCTGTATCCATACTTGCCAATTCTGCTGCAGCAGTGGCTGTAATATTTCCGGCATCAACTGCAGCCTTAACTTCATCTGAAACCTTCCAGATGGCCTCTTTGCGCTGTAAAGACGTTTCCGAAATACCAAGGATATTAGCAAAATAAGGTCGAAATTTACCATCAATATTTCCGGCTGCTTTCTGGTAGTCATAAAGCTTCTTGATAATTGGCTTGATCAGTGCAATTTCGTCCGCTTCCTGCGAAGGAGTCAGATTTCTGCGCTGCCCTTTATTTGGGAACACGATATTCAACGTTTCCATTTCATCGTCTGTGATGGCATCCTCAAAATCGTTGATGATCTCTCGTGTAATGGTTGGGACCATTGGATTATCTGTCATGCCTTGCTCTAAGCGATACAGCTGTGCCAAGCGGCGGCGATGGCCGCTAGTAATCATAAATTTGCCATTATCGATCGCCTTTAAAATAATTGGCTCGATATTATGGGTAAGCTGGATCATCATCGCCAGCTCTTCAATATTATCCAAACTGTATTTTTCATTCTTAGGATTCGGCACCAGTTCATGAACGTCTCGCATGATGATTTCTTCCGTAGTTTTAAACTCGTTACTACTACTGCCTTGCACCGGTTGAGAATTTTTATTTAAAAGCTTTGCGATTAAGCTTGCTGACTGTTTTTTCATCGTTTTATTCCCCCGCTAAAAGTTCTTTTAAAAACCGCACAAGATCCCGTGCAAAACCACAATTGGGCGAATACTCGAAAATGGATTTTCTTTTTTCTGCCGACGCTTCCAGTTTATCTTTTGTATAACGAATTCTTGTTCTAAATAAGGGAAACTGACTCTTTAATAGCTCGATGCAACGGAATCCATGCGGAGTAGAGGAAAATTTATTGAGAAGGCAACCACGAAACCGCAAGACAGGATTATATTCTTTAATCGCCTTAATATACTCCACCATCTGCGAAACGCCGCGAATGCCATAAATATCCGGTGTCGTCACAATGATGACTTCATCACTAGCTACCAAGGCATTGATCACAGAAGCGTTAATTGTCGGAGGATTGTCGATAAGGCACACATCATAATTTTCAGCAACCTTTGGCAAGGATTCTTTTAAAATGGTCTGCTGCACAATCTCTTCATCTTTTATGACGGCCACATTGGCATCCAGTAAAACGGCACCACTGGCAACAATGTCAATGTTCGGATATCGTGTATGTTGGATAACTTCCCGGATATCCGCCTTGCCTAAAAGAATATCTGCCAATGATTTTTCTGGATCTGCATCAAAGAACTGCGAATCATTGCCCTGATCGTCATTGTCTATAACCAGAACTCTTAAATCACAACTTTCGGCTATGGCATACGCCATATTAACTGTAATCGTCGTTTTGCCAACGCCGCCCTTTTTGTTGATGAACGAAAATGTTTTCATAAATTTTCAAGTCCTCTCGCTTAACTTTTCTATACAAATCAAGCGAAAATCTGCTATAATAAATCTTAGAGAACGAGATTCGTTTCTAACAAATTTTCACGTCAAGCACTATCAGAGGCTAACTGATAGTGCTTTTTTCATACCCTATTTTTTATCTCCCTTTGACTCTTACTAAGGCACCCTCCAATTTCATATCCGGACGTGCCGTAAAATAATAATCGCTACTATATTCAATGGATGTGGGAAGCCAGGTCATCCATTCTTCTTCGTCTGAAAAATATGGTGCATAAACTTCGCAACTACTGCCACACGTAAATTCAATATCTGTTCCTTCCATTTCAAATCTACCAGATGAATTCCGAATTAAGCGCCCTTGCTTCCCTATGGCCGCAAGCATACGCTTTAAGCGCCAGTCACTTTCATCGAAGCAATTGCTGCCTAATCCCAATAAATGCATTACATAGGTTCTCTCTTCTTCTGTTGCATGCTCCGGATTGAATTCATTTTGAATCCAGGCTAAATCCTCAATGAGTTCCTGAATTATTGGAGCAGCCTTTTTAAATCGTTCAATCATACCGTGTCTTAACATTCTCTTTTCCTCCTTCGCTAAAAACGAATAAAAAATAGACGTTCAATATTATCAAATATCAAACGACTAAGACTTAAAATCTATGCTATTGTAGAATGATTAATCCACCACTTTTTTGAGCTCTCCATCCTTATTTTTCTTAAAACGAAAATGTGGCTGGATGGAAGTACACCCGTGCTTTGCTCCACAATTATTTCCCGCTTTTTCGAAAAAAAATAGACGTCCTTTTTACTTGCTAGACGTCTACTTGCATTTGTGGATTTGACACCAGTGACACGTAAGAACTATTGATAAAGTTTGTAGTGGAGTTTCAGTATCAAATTATCCCCAGTTGGGGTGTCGCAAAAAACGGCCTTGCGGAGCGAAACCACTAGGTCGCCAATTCACTGAAACTGGTTTTCATTATTCTGCGCCAGCTGCAAAGCTGCAGAACTTAAAAGAGAAAAATGAAATGACCGCAAGTGAAATCAAGCAGTACTTTCTCTATGTATTTATAATAAATATAGAGTGGTTGAAACGAGGTTAACAGATGAATGTATGATTGGCAGACACAAATTCAAATAATTATTGATGAAATTGACAAATGTATTAAAAATTATAATGACGAAGTTTTGACACTACGCTTCCTTTCTCGCAGGCTGGGTTATTCCGAATTTTATGCAACGAGAAAATTCAAAGAAGTATCGGGTATGCACTTTAGAGATTATCTGTGTCGTAGAAAATTAGCCTTTGCGCTAAAAGAGGTTCGGGATAGTGAAAAGGGCCTTTTAGATATTGCTTTTGATTATGGCTTTTCGTCACATGAAGCTTTTACCAGAGCTTTTAAGGAAACATATGGTGTAACTCCAAGTGCATATCGAAAAAAGCCCAAGCCTGTTGTTC
This sequence comes from Pectinatus frisingensis, assembly GCF_015732285.1. GTDB lineage: Bacteria > Bacillota > Negativicutes > Selenomonadales > Selenomonadaceae > Pectinatus > Pectinatus frisingensis. The sequence goes on along the minus strand of NZ_WIQU01000051.1, from coordinate 8,379 downwards.
TTCGTACAAAAATAAACGTTTTTGACCGCTACTTTTTAGGATTAGGAGAGATTGGTATGATAAAATCTACGGATGATATTAAAATTTATTTTGTAACGATTCCAGCACACAAATTTTTGCACATTAAAAACTATCAAAGTAATGGGTATTGGGATTTCTGGCAAAAGCAAAGTCTCATTCCGGGACAGGACTGCGAAACAATTTGTGGCTTGCTCGATAGTATCAAGGGCAAATTGGATGACGACGGTGGGAGTGAATCTAACAGCGGCAGTGGTCAGATTATGGCGTACATTAATGACACTGACGGCAGACTCTGCAATTGGGGCTTTCCACGCACAGAGTGTTATGGCGTACGTCTTCCTTTTGATTATGAAGGCGAAGTACCACCACAAATGCTTATGATTGATGTTCCCGAAGCGGAGTATATTGTTTTTGAACACGGACCATTCGATTATGAGCAGGAAAATCGTAGTGTAGAGGAAAAGATTGAAAAAGCAATGGCAGCTTTTGATTTTGCAGGCACTGGTTACTGCTTTGATACTTCCCCCGGCAGAATAATTTACCTTTATCATAATCCAGAACGGTTTTTTAAGTATATCAGGCCAGTGCGGAGGTAAATAAAATCAACTGCTTATCAACTAGCGCTATTTTTTTTGCAAAATGAAGGCAATAAAGTTCAAATATTTTCCACCGCCTGCACTCCATGTTTTGCGGTCATTAACCGCAATCTCATTTTCCTGCATAAGCCAATCCGCCCAAACTTCCTCGTTGCTTTCCATCTCGTACACGGAAATAACTTCGGCATTCCGGCTGCTATTTACAATTTTGGTCCAATAAGCAGTATCTCGCAGATAGATAAGCTGCTCCGGCGTCCACGAGAGAAGCAATTCTTTCGGCAGGTTATCATGGCAATCTTTTTTCATGCCGGGTACACAGGCGTAAATATATCCTCCGCTCTTGACATAAGGCAACAGTTTCGCGTCTAAATATTCCGGGTCACGACCCCAAAAATTATAGGAATCTGTGCTGATTATTGCATCGAAAAAATCCTTCTCAAATGGCAAGACTGTAGCGTCAACCTTAACAGGTATTATCTGTTCATGAGTAAGACCCATTCCATCAAAGAATTTGCGGTTTTCTTGCGGGTCACTCCATAAATCCGCGGCATAAACAGTAAAGCCATAATCTTTTACAAGCATAACGCTTGTAAGCCCTTGCCCGCTTCCGAGATCGCAGACAAGGCTTCCAGCAGGTATTTTATGATTCCTCAGCATTTCCTCTTGTAATTTGAATGGGTTAGGCCCCATGATTTTTGCCAGCAACTCAGGAGTATTGTACTTTTGGCTTTTTACATATTCCATTATGATTGCTCCTTATCTCTCTAATTAATTTTGTAGCTAAATTATACTCCGCTCATTTTATAAAAGCTCCCTACTAAACGATACAGAAACGAAAAAACGACAGGACACATCTATTATGTCAAGTCGCCTTTTCAAAATTTATTTATCGTATTTTTTTGCAGCTAATATCTTATATACAGACTTTGGTGACAAATAATATTTACTTGCCAATTCCTGAACAGATACACCAGCTTGATATTCCTCAAAAATAGCCGTGTTTCGCTCATTCAGGAAATGCTTGTTATTTGTAAGCTCGCCCCATTTCTTTTTACTCTCTGCTTTACGGGGAATATATAGATACTGGCCGTCAATATGTTGTTGTATTGCCACGATTAAATCGTCCGGCAATACACAATTTGCATTAATATAGTCCATCGTGCGCCTCCTATAATCGAAAAGAATAGGATTCCGCAAGGACTATCTTCATATTGGAATTATGCGATAGCCCCTGCTATGCACAATTCCGAATCTGGTGAACGTTTAGTAATAAGACATGCTCCTTCCTTTTTATCTGTTATTTTTTCAATAATTACATAGAGAATAACACCATATCGTTACATTGTCAAATTCCCGTCATTACATCATTTTCGGGATTGGGGTCTCACAAACAAAATGCACGATAATTATTCTCGGAGTGGGGCTGATGGCTGTGGGATTATTTTCGAGGATAGAAGAACGGCATCCCGAAGGATGATGCCTGTTTCATTTCACCTTTTTAATCTTCAAGCAAGTCTTAAGCAAGTTGCTTCTAAAAGCAATGTCAAAATCCCGGTAATGTTGGCTTTCGCCCCATTGGCGCATTTCTTCATGCTCGGGATGCTTAGGATCGTTCCAGACACGAAGAAACTCCTCATACCCAGGAATCCCGCCTACGTCCTCAGGTGGACAAGCGCCCTCACCCTCCAGAATTGTCGGATAGCCAAATTGATAATCAGCAATAATTTTCTCAAGCTCTATTTGGTGCCGCCAATCATCGCCGAAATCGTAAACATAAGTCAGTGTTTTATATTCCTCCAGATATCGATCAATTTTAATGGTCTGCGGCTGCCTTATAGCTGTCTCCAATGTCCGGGCAATAAACCCGTGCGGATCATTGCGCTTGGTCAGTGCTTTTCCCTTATATTTTTCTTGATAGAACTTAAACTCTTCATAGGCTCCTTCATCATTTGTGACGCGAAGCTTTTCCTGCGGAAATTCGAACTCATATAAATGGCTGTCCCACCAATCCATAGCAAACTGGATCGTGTCATGCAGCCGCTTAAAGGTGACATCTGCCGGGATAATGACCCGGCGCCAAATAAGAGGCTTCGAATCAACCAATTCTATCTTGATTTGGTATGCTCGCATCAATATTCACCTCATCGCACACTCTTTAAAAGGCCAGGGCATAAATAGGCAAAATCTCTGGAACCCTTACCTGCCTTTCTTTTTCGGCTTTGGTATCGGCGTAACCGGTTCCAGAATCGCAATCACTTTCTTGCTGAATTCTGTATTGTCGATGTCTAGGACATAGTGCTCCTTGGCCCCGTCATAAGGAAACTCCTTATCGGCTTCCCGCATCGTTTCGTCCAAACACGGCAGGATTTTAACAAACACGGTATTGTCGCAAACGAGGAGAATTGGTTTGTCGTTCACATAGACCATATACTCCCCAAACATTTTCCTGTAACGAATTTTGCCTACACCCGCGATCTGGTCGCAGACATATTCAATAAAATCTATAGCAGTGCTCATCTTTACCTCATCGACCCTTTCCGGTATTTTTACAACACTAACATATCGTTCTCGTCAAACGACCAGTTAGGGTTATATGCGACCTCCCAGTAATAGCCGTTTGGATCGGTGAAATAGCCGCTGTACCCGCCCCAGAAGACTTTCTGCGGTTCTTTGGCGATAACTGCGCCCGCTTTTTTCGCAAGCTCCATAACTTCATGCACCTCCGCCTCGCTTTTCACGTTGTAGGCCAATGTAATTCCGGCGAACCCTGCGTCAATCTGTGGCGGGTTTTTCTCGTTAATATCCTCTGCCAGTAGCTTAAGCGGATACAGTTCAAATTTTGTGCCAGTGGTGTTAAAGAAAACCACTTTCGGGTTATCTGCTTTTTCATTGGTGGCAAAGCCCAGCCCGTCGCGGTAAAAACGGATGGACTGTGCCATATCCTTTACGCCAAGGCAAATAATGCTGATTCTGTTCATGATAGATTCCTCCTTTTACCTCTTTTGGCAATGCTCGCAGTAGTAAATACTGCCGCCCATATAGGTTTCCTTTTTGATCGCGCCGCCACATTTGGGGCAGGACACAGTGTTTTTACTCAATTTTGTTTTATAGCCGCCCCAATTGCCAAATAGGTCTCGTTCAGTATCCCGACCGCCACCTTCTACCATTTCGGCAAGAGTTGCTTTTAAGCTATCAAATAGCTTTCGCTTTTCTCCGTCCAAAAGGGTATTCATCTTTCTCTTCGGGTGAATGCCGGCATTCAGCAGAATGTCCTGTAAAACACCGTTCCCAAGCCCCGGTATCCGCTGCCCGGTCGCCAGAAACCCTTTTGCGCTCATCTTCATGCCTTTTTGGTCAAACAAGGTGAGAAAAAATTCGTAATCAAACCTGTCAGACAAGGGTGAAACGGCTTTTTTCGCGGCTTTATAATAATCATTGTCGTCAAACGCCCCCTTGGTAAAGCACCACAGACCGCCATACATGGCAACCGTTCCCACCAGCGCAGAACCATCTTCGAACGCCACAAATAGCTGATGCTTTTGGGGTACGATTTCATCGGCTGCATAGTAACGCAGATTTACGCCATCGCCAAAATGGAGAAAAATGCCTTCGGCGTTGATTTCCACCCTGCCGCCGTATGAGGCGGTATTTTCAACCTTTCTGCCGAAAAGGAGCGAGTGATACTGGGAAGGATCACCGAAAAACCAGGCAAATTTATGGGGCGATGCCGCTGCAATCACCTTTTTTATACGCTTGTCCTTTATTGTTTGATTTAGCTGCGCCGCAATAACGATTGCTTCTGGGATTTCAAGCATAGATTATCCCTCCTTCTCGCCATTCTTTTATAAACTATGGAAGAATGCTTTTAATTCCTGTTTGGTATCAGCAGACAGATGTTTATCCGGAATGCCAAGGATTGCTCCCTGTATCCCGTACAGCATGTGCAAGCAGGCACCAGGATCACGCTCAATACGGATGCGCCTAAACGCTTCCTCCACGCCAATTTTTCTAAGCTGCTCCGGTGTTTCAATGCCGACAGCCAGCAGATTTTCTTCCAGCACTTTGCCCACGTTTGGCAGTTTTGATAGTTCGCTCATAACGCATCCCTCTTATCACATTTCGTTTACATCACGGCAATCACATGGTATCCCCAGACTGCATGCTCTATTTCCCATCCAACAAGTTTTTACCATATCCTAGTTATATTATAATAAAATAACACGAAATAACAATCATGCCTTTAACATCCAACAATCCTACTCTGGACAGCAATTTTCAAACGCAGTCAAGCGCCTGTTAACTTATAGCCTCGAGTTTTTATCTATGAGATGAGCCATTATTTCAAAAACCTGTTCTTGCCTGTCGGTCGGAAGTCGAGCAATATAGTTTTTTAGATATAACCTTAACGACTGTTCGGCTTCGGATAAATCCACCGCTTGAATATCCAATTGGAACGGGTGCCTATTGATGAGTGCGGCAATCTCAATATCTTCAAGAATACTAAAAACCAAATGGATTTCTTCTTCGCTTAAGTGGGCATCAATCAATATATCTTCCAAATCATCAAAGGATTTTATTCTTTCGTTTATAAGTCCCAGTTTATCCGATGCATATCGACATAATAACAATTCGCCAATCAATTTTCGGTAGTCTTCATCGTCCATCTTCACTCCGGATGAAAACTTAATTCCGGGATTTAAGTCTGGATTGAACGGAAATACAAAGACTTTGGTGAGATTATTCGTCTTGATTGCGTGTGCGATATTCGTTGTGATTTGGAGCAGGCCTTTTTCAATGTATCTTCGAAGTGAAGGACTTGTAATATTCAACTCTTCGAGTACTTTCTCTGAAGCCTTGTAAACCGCCAAAGCCAGTGAATTATTATTATACGTCGACAACTCATTATACAGAATTTGAATTTCATCCGCAGAAATATTTAACATCACTACGTTGCGGTGAGCAAGCAGCCCAATGTTAAGGGTATTCATCGGTATGCAACTGGAGTTAAATAATCAAGTAATGAATGGATTTTAAATAAAAATTATATCTATTACTTTACTTTTCTAATCGGATGACGAATGACTGTTTTCCATTTTGCAGGCATGGCCTTTCTGGGATCAGAAAGATATATCTCATGATGTAATCGTTTATCTGTAATATCATTTTCAAATCCGTTGCTCTTAATATATTCATCCATAATCGCAACAGTAGTTGGTTCATCATCAAATGGACCAATATGCATAATTTGTATGCACAAACCTTCATGAACTGTAATAAATTCAGCAGAAGAACAATCTATCTTCTTTTTCTTCGCTGCTGTTTCAACTGCCCAGTTAAAATCGGTTTCTTTTACAAAATCAGGCAGCCTGATAACGGAGATCCAATGAAAATTATCCTTATTGCTATAGTCAACACCTTCAACATTATTCTGCCACCAAAAACCTTCAAGCGGTGGTACTACATATTCAAAGAATCTATCAATCTTGTATTCTCCTTTATAGCTCATTTTTAATGTATAGGCTACTGCATATAACACACTGATTGTCTGTTGATATACACCATCTTTTTCATTTGGATTACCTTTACCACGCACAGCAATATAATTCATTGTTGGAACAGTTATAATTTCCGGTTCCTTTTTTGGCATATAAAGTTCTTTGTATTCTTTTTTAAAATCAAAAATCATATTTACCTCCTTCGTTTTTATTACACTTTATTTTGGGAGTATATCTTGCCCATCATCTAAATGGTATATCTATTCCCTGCTGGATGGATTTATATAGCCCATTCTTCATAAAATAGTAGTAATCATCAAGCTGTTTCCCTTGTATAATACCTAATACGGATAACATTGATTTTGTAAATTCTAATGCTGCTGCTCCATTGGCGGTGACTATATTACCATCGACTACAGCCTGCTCATTTATATAATTTCCCTCATTGGTATACTTATCTTTAGCATATGATTTTAATTCTGTTAAAGCATTGCTGGTATGTTTTATATTGTTTAAAACCCCATTTGCCCCTAAAAATACTGTAGCATCGCAAATTGCGCCTATAGGAATTTTGTTGACTAAGGCTGTATCGACTAATGTCATTACTTTTTCTGATTCTTTTGTTCTCCAAGAAAGACCGCCAACTAACACTAATCCTGAGAATTCTTCCGGAGCATCCTGTATTGCACAGTCGACATTAACCCGCAATCCTCCGATAGAAGTACATATTTCTTTTTTAATACTTACATATTTGATTTGATAATCTGGATCGATGCTTTTTATTGTTGAAGTTAAGAAGGCTGCTTCCCAATCGGCAAATTCTGGTAATATAACTACTAGAAGAAGTTTTTTCATAAATTTTCTAACCATCCTTTTGTTTGAGGTATGTATGCTTTAATAGATTGAATCGTTAGACAGCAAATGGATCCTGTCCTTTATCCTCATGCCAGATATATTCAATATCATTCGCATATTGTCGTGCGATGTCTATTTCATAAATATCCTTAATGAATCCTAATGCCATGTCAATACCGGCAGAAACTCCTGATGCTGTATAAAATTTACCATCTACTACCCATCTGGCAGATTTTTGCCATAATACTTTATCTGAACTTGTCATGACCCAATTAAAAGCTTTTTTATTAGATGTTGCTTTTTTACCGTCTAATACGCCTGCTTTAGCAAGTACTGCTGACCCGGTACAAATGGACAAACAATATGTGGCTATTGACGCCATATCATATAAAGCTTTTAAAAATATAGTATCTGAAATCAATTTTCTGGTCCCCATTCCACCAGGAATAACCAAAACACCGGACGGATTAGACTGAGCTATTGGTGATGTATTGACTTCTAGTCCCTGAGCACTTATTACTTGTCCTCCATTGAGAGAATAATACTTAATTTGATGATTTTTATTTCTGCCAAAGATTTCTATTGGTCCAAAAACATCTAATGTTTCAAAGTCATCAAATAAAATAATATTAAAAATCATGTTTTTATATTTTTCCTCCATATTAAAATATCCGTATTGTAAAGTTAAATGAAAGTTGAGGACTCGTCAGCCCTTCTGGTACAATGGTTTTATCACAAATACTGTACCTCCCGAAAGGAGACGAGTCCTCATGACAAAATCATATCAGATTTGCTGTCCAAAATGCAACAACCATCAAAACTTTTATCGTTATGGCAAAGATAAAGATGGAAACCAGAAATATCTTTGCCGTGTATGCGGGCATCAATTTGTACCAGATGCCAATGCAACCGGCAAATCAGGAAGGCCACGCATACGTTCTTACCCAATTTGCCCTATCTGCGGGAAAGCCATGTTTCTTCATCATGAACACAAGTATTATTCAAACTACCAATGTGGTGACAAGAAATGCGGCCATTCCCTTTTTGTCCCGAAACAAGCTGCTATTACAGCATCTGCCATGTCGAAATTGTCAGGAAAGACCAATTTCAAGCTGATGCCAACGCTCAATTTCGACTCCGATGAATGGCACGCGAACGAAACCGTGGTAAAAATCCGTGGCATGAAATATTATCTCTGGTTAGTTGTAGATAGCGAGACACGCTTTGTCCTTGGTTTTCATCTTTCCAAATACCGGGATAGTCCTCAGGCATTTTCCCTGCTTAATTCCATTAAGCACCTTGGCAAACCCAGAGCCGTTGTAACCGACCGCTACAGTGCCTACAAAATTCCTGTAAAAACAGTGCTGAACGTGAAACATATCCGTGTCCACAGCTTCAGTGACGACATCACC
>NZ_WIQU01000031.1 GCF_015732285.1 Pectinatus frisingensis | reverse complement strand
TTATAACCGTTGCGGGCGTTCTTGCTGTCGGAGCGTTCCGATTTGCTATAGCCCAGGTGTTCATCCATTTCAGACACCATCATCTCCTTGATGGTGCCGCCAAGCAGATCCTTCAGGGCATCTTGGATGTCATTTGGTTTTTCGATGTTATACTCTTGGAAGAGCTGCTGGATAATAGCCCGCTTTCCATCGGTCATTTCAACCTTGTGAATCTCTTTCCGCTGTTTTGCTATAATAAAAAGGTCTCCTATGATTAGATTGTACCATAGAAGACCTTATGACTTCGAGTGAAAGTTTGTTTACAGAGATTTTTTCATAGGCTCAAAAGAATGGCTCGAAGGCGTCACTCTTAATTATATAGATATGCAGTTACTTAATCCGGAATTAGTTCCACTGCTTACGAAAGAAATAAAAAATAGATTAAGCTCAGTGTCTACATCATATAAAACCGAAAAAATGTCCATAGAACAACAGCATAACGAAATAACCGGCAAAATAAACCACTTATTGGATTTCGCAGAAGATGGAGATCTAATAAAAGCAAGACTAATAGAAAATAAAAATCGACTCATAAATTTAGAAAAACGTATGGCAGAATTAAAAAATACTAATAACTTTGTGCCAACAGAAGAGCAGGTAGCCAAGTTAATAGAATCCTATATTCAAAAGGGCAAGAAACCTGAAAACATCAGAAATCTCATAGAAACATTCGTAGAACGAATAACTGTATCAAAAGAGTATCTTATTATTAAGTTGCGTTTTGCTTATGAATGGTGGAGACGAGGAGAATCGAACTCCTGTCCGAAAACATTGCTGCATAAGTTTCTCCGAGTGCATTTTGTGTTCATGTTTTAGATAATAAAACTACACAAACAAACTCTTATCATCCTATCTCGATAAAATTCCCCAATATCCTCCGAGAATTGAATATCAAGTATCCCGCTGTTTGCCTCTTTTTATTTCACGCGGGAAAAGAAATAAAAGAGGTTAGCATTAAGCTGCTAAAGCGTAATCTTCGTTAGCTTTTATATTTAAATAAAAGTTTTCACCTTGCTGACGGGTTGATGACCCCCCGACTCGCTTCTTATGCAACAGCTGCCCCCGTCGAAACCTTTACGTCCCCATGGTGCATCTGTATCTCCATTAGAATAACAGTAATCAGCGGTTATGTCAAATTAATATCTATTTTAGTTATCATATGCATTACTTTTGCACCTATACTTTTATCTTTTAATTATTTTAAAGGATTTACTTTTTCGTTAATTCGTTCTTGTTAGGGCTGTTTTGTTTCAATATCTACTAAACGTTTTGCTAAATTTGCTCATGCGTGGCTTGCTTTGTTGCTATATGATATAATTTTTATGATTTCATCTGACTACTGTCTACGCCTATTTTTTATTATCTGCTGTTGTATTAGTTACAGGTGGAACATAATGTGGACAAATATATAATACCTCGTTCATACAACAATAATATGACTCTATTTGAGGCAAGATAAAAACGTTGAAAGACTCAAGTGTTACAAACATGATTGATCATTAGACCCTAAAGCCGAAAGACACGGGGAAGGTGGTTGCGTCTACTCTAAACAGTACACCGTTTCCGCGTCCTTTGATTAATGTTAAATTGTATAAATTTACTGTTCTAACTGCTCATATACAATCTTCGCAGTTTCGGCAACCAGAGAATCCTCTATTTTGGCATTCTCCCTATAATGTGTGGTAAGTATTGCAAGAATGATGGGTTTACGTCCTGGCGGCGTAATAATTGCAACATCATTTCTTGTTCCATAACCACCACTGCCACTCTTATCTGCAACGCTCCATTCTTTTGGCAGGCCTGCTCGAATCAATGTATCTGTAACTTTATTGCCGGACATCCAGTTAAGAAGAAGCCCTTTCTTCTCCACTGGTAATATATCTCCCAATAGATAGGTTTGATAATCAATTGCCAACTGACGTGGTGTACTGGTATCACGCAAATCTTCCGGGACTGCCTCATTCAACATGGGTTCTATTCTGTATGGTTCTGTCACCGTATCCCCTATTTGACGTAATGATTCTTTTAATGCATTCGGCCCACCAATATGTGCCAATAACAAATTCGCTGCTGTATTATCGCTAACCCGCAGTGCAGCCGAGCAAAGTTCTTCTAAAGACATTCCTGTCTCAACATGCTTCGCTGTTATAGGCGCATAAGATAAAATATCTTTTTTGTTATACGACACTGTCTTTTTAAGTCCATTCAAGGTCTCCTGCCGCAAAAGAGCACCTGCTATCAAAATTTTATTTGTAGAACAATATGCAAATCGATCATCTGCATGATAAAAAATTTCTTTATTACTTTCTGTATCCAGTGCATACACGCCAATCTTCGCTTGATGTTGCTTTTCTAGTGAAGCAAACATTTCAAATGCCATCCCTTTTTCGAATTGCGCTGCCTGTATCGATGCCTGCCAAGAAATCATAAAAAAATTTACTATCACGAAAACTATGCATATTCTCATTCTACTATTTCTCATTATATAATAACTCCCTGCTTTTTTTAACTCTTTCGCAATATAGCATTATTGTCAATTACTAGCCATTCATCACTTCATGAGCGTATTATGAAAAGGCCGTTTCTAATTAATGTCTTATTGATTTTATATATTTATATTCATTTGTATTTCCGCGACTGAGATAATGCCAGAGGGACAAGGGATAGGAAGTGCCAATCCCCTCAGAAACTTTTTTGCTTGCTGTTGCCTATAAAAGATTAAGAATAATTATCCTTATCGTCAAAAATATTAATTAGGCAATTATCATTTATATTATTCCTTGACAAAAGAAAAGCTCCTGCCAGATTGTTGCTAATTTTTACAGGAATTTTTTTTCATTACTGAAGATGAGATTTCCAACCATAACTAATCTCAAACGAAAATGTTACTGTTACAGGCCTGCTACCAGTGGCAAGTTCATCAATGCAAGTCGTCAGCTATACCCAATAGAGAGGAATATCGGCTTATCTTCGGCCTTTGCTTTTTCAAAGGCATCCGAGCCCCACGGGTACCAATCCACAGGATTATAAGCGTGTTGCAACAGATAAGGCGATTTCTCGTTTGCCAATCTATTGGGTATTTTCTTTTCTGATAACATGCGCGACCACCTCCTTACTTGAAATTAATTTTTACGTCGATAGTATTTCCCTCACGCAAGTAAACAATGCTTTCAATTACTGTTCTATACAAATCGTTACGCTGTACATTATCAGTCATTGTTCTGATATTAGCAAGAAAATTTATAAGGTTTTGTTTACGTTCCTCGTCGCTTATGTTTTGATTAGACTGGTAAATTTTTCTCATGTCGTATATTTCATCTTCGGTTTGACCTATGAGCTTTTGCCATTTTCTTTTTCTTGTTTGCCATTCCTCACGGTTATAATCTCCAAGTTCATAAGCATCATTTACTGTTTCCAATGCTTTTTTATACTTTTGAAGCAGGTTTTCAAGCTCACTGATTTCTGTTTTAATATTATCGGATTGTTGGCTGTCTACAGGTTCATTGTTATTTATAATTTTGCTCTGATACTTTGATATTTCTTTCAAAATAATTTCTTCCAAAGTATCGGACAAAATGCCTTTATTACGGCATTTATTGCCTAAAGGGTCTATGTACCAACATGCTCTGACAAATGCTTTACCGTCAACTAAATGGATCGTATGAGTATGTCCACATTTAGCGCACTTGACTAGTCCCGTTAATACATGAGATTGCTTCCGGCTTTTTGTGGGAACCTTTTTTCTACTGCTTAGGATGGCAACAATACGATCATGCTCTTCTTTAGTTTTCACTGCTTCATGGCAATTTTCCACAATAGTCCATTCGCTTTTAGGTATCGCTTCATAATTTTTAGCATTAGGGCGTTTATTTTTATGTCCACTACCTTTTGTCTTGTTGCTAATAATCCGCCCTAGATGTGTCTCATCAAGCAACAACCTCTGTACAGCAACAGCACTCCAATAATTACCCTTTGGAGTAAAAATTCCTCTTTGATTCAGGCTTTCAGCTATTTTCTGTGATGGAATTCCCGATAATGCTTTTTCGATCATTTCACGATATATTGGCAATCTTTCATCATTAACAACAATACCTTTTTCATTATACTTATCACGATACCGCTGATATACATAAGGGAATGCAGGGATACCATTTGTCCATTGTCCACGCCTAGCACCTATGATCTTCCCCTGCCGTAAACGCTTAGTAATCATCTTGTATTCTTGCCTAGCAAAAAAGCCTTTTAGGTCGGCATATGTATCATCTATATCGTTATTAAGATCATAAATCTTATCCGGTGTAATAATAAGCGTTTCCGACTTTTGAAATGCCTTTTTAAGCCGGTCTTGTTCTCCGAGGTCGCCGCGTCCCAGCCTATCGTATTCAACAACACAAACAGCGTCATATACCCCGTCTTCAACCTCTTTTAAAAGCTGTGTAATTTTTGGGCGCATATCAATACTATCGGATGTCCCAACTTCCATATATTCAACGAACTTAAAGCTGTTTTTGATACATAATTCGGTGAGTACCATCCGATGTTTTTCCAGGTCTTCCATGCTTTCAGCACGAGACTTTCTAAGATAGTTTGCAACATAGCGAATATCATATTTTCTGTTTTCTAAGTTCATCGGATTTTCACCACCTATCGCTGCGCATTGGTGTATCAGTGTATCTGTACATCTAATTTTAGTATAGAGCATCAGTGATACACCTGTCAATAGTGTTTCTTTACATCAGTGTATCAACCTTGTTATAATATTGATAAGTTGAGGTGATAGTAATGGCAACAACAAGACCACGATTCATGGTTTCCGTAGATAAAGATATGTTTAAGGAAATAGAAGATTTTCGTTTTGAAGGACGCTATCCAACACGCTCGGAAGCAACTACCGAACTAATTCGTTTAGGCCTGGAAGTCATTAAAAAACAAAAAATGCAACCTGATACCAAAATGAGTAAAGATTAACGCTCATGTTTTCTTAAGGCCACTCCCCCCAGAACGTGTATTTTTCTTACTCTGCATTTCAAATAATTTTGTTCGAAAACTCCGTAGTGCTTGTTCAGACGGAGTATTTGTTATGACTTTTATTCTTAATGCCTTATTATCCATAAAACCCTCCCCTCCTCACTGGAATAAAGGAAAAACTTTGCGGACGGTATCTATATACCCACGGGAATTTCACCCCTGCACCTTTTGTGCAGCCGTACCTTCGCCTGCGACAGTTTCTCTCTGCTCGGACTAGAGCTATACGGGAGTTTCATTATCTTGTATCCGAAAAGTCTATACTGCGCTTTTGCACTTTCTTTTTCAAAGATCCATCATTCATTACACAGTATGGAATTTTAAAATTCCCGCAATCAGCTTATTCTGTAGTTCTGCTTTCAACTCATAGTCCACGCAAATATACGAATTTCCATAGCGGATTAAATCTTTCGACATGATAAATTCCCCCCACTCCTACTCACATACCTATTTCACAACTCCGACTGTTTTCTTTGCCTTGAATCACCTGCAGTTTACGTTTTTGAGCCTTTGGAGCATTCTCTGTTGACTTTTCTCCAAGCAAATTCAAATCAAAGTTCTTATTCGTCTTAACGATATTGGCGATTTTCTTATCGCTCAAACCATCCTGCTTCATTTCTTGTACCATGGCTTCCATGACCTTATCTGGTGTGTCCTTCTTAAAATCCAAAGTAGCCAGTTCAGCATAATACGCAAATTGCTTACTATTAGCCCTTGCATCCGGCTTATTTTCCATTGCCTTAGCTCGTACAACTTCAAGGTCTGGAAGTTTGATTTCATTTTTTCGATTTAGATCATGGATACCATTATCCCTATAAATCCCTTGATATTTCATTTGCGTATAAACGGCCTGCTGCAATTCTTTATTTATTGCATTTTCCCCTTCATTATATAAAGGCAGTCCCGACGGAATACTTTGATTGAGAATCCCACTGCCAATTTCATACTTTAACTTACAAAATTCTTTGCCATCATAAGAAAATGTCATCTGTTGTTGTGGGTGGCGTATTATTTTTTGTTCATAATTCATGCTACGCATCGCACTCACTTCATAATTTTTTTCATAGATAAACCGCTGCACAGCTTGTTTTCCTTTATACACTTGAGTTGCAGGAATTTCAAAAGGTTCCATAACAGTACCGTAGTTCTCTATTTTAATAGAGAATTTCTCTAAATTCCCCATAGCGACTTGATCTTCTCTAGAAAAGGCTGCTTTAACAGGAAGGTTCCCTTTGATTTCATCATTCGCTATTGCGGATTCAAAAACAATATCATTTGGCTTTGGTTTATTAAATTTTCTTTCTGCAGAAAATAAGGTTTGACTAGAATCGCGTTGATCAAAAACAAGCCCATCATATTCAATAGCCCTATGAACCGCCAATACCATATTTTTTGGCACTTTGCAAAAATCTTGCTCTGTACAGTAATACAAAAATACATCCGCCTTCTGTTCATTGATTTTCTTTAACTCCGGATGCTTTGCCAAATATATGTTTTCTTCTTTGGCAAATTGCATCATTACCAGTTCACACTGCGCATTTTCCTGTTCGCATTCTGCAATAACCTGTTCTTTGGTAACTTCCTGGCTATCAGATTTTTGCAAACCGATATGAGCATTCATCGCCTGCTCATCCGTCATTAAGTAATTGCGATATTCATTGAAGCGCATCACCATGGCATCCGCTATTGTGCTTTGATTGCGCAGTTCTAAATCGCCAAGATCTATCCGCATCTCACCGTGGTCATAATTCCCGTACCGAACGGCAATTTTTGTTTTATCGTAGTTGCCGATTCCCTGCAACTTGCTATTAAACTGTTCCTTATCCGCTGCATTGAGTTGTACCAAAAATTGATAAGCAGCTTCACCCTGAAGATGCTGCCCTTCTTGATATTCTTTGCCCTGCAAATCTTTCAGGCGACGTTCGCTCCATAAAAAATCTACGGATAAATCGTTAAACGGTTGATTTTGCTCTGCCTTAAGTTTATCCGCTAGTTTTTTCAGTTCCTTATTTTGTTCCTGCTGCATACCACTGACTAATTCCTGTGCTTTTTTCGTGGCATGAAATATGATTTTCGGATTCTCTGCAATCTCACGGATCTGCGCCTCCGTATAAAGCGGATACACAGAATAGTCGTAACCAAGATGACTTGTCTTGAAAAATATCTGGGAAGTCATCGGCGCGGCAAATTCATCCGCGCCTTTACTTTTCGCATAATCCTGGACGGCTGAAAAAATCTTATCATAGGAATTCATTTTTTCATCGACATCGAATCCATTCACCCGCAAAAGATCCAATGCATATTCCCTATCCGTCTCTTCATTGCCAAGAACAACTTTTTCCGTCCCATCCAGTTCCACAAGATCTGCTGCATTATAGAATTTCCGAAGATTACCCTCATAATTTTGACCATCATCAATCCCTTGCCAGTATTCGATTGCTACTGGTTTTGCAGCCGATTTCAAGGTGAAATTTTTATTCTCAATTTCTTGTTCACTCAGCCAGCGAAGATCCTGCCAGTTATTTTCTCTTTGTGCTGCCGCTATACGTAAATAATTGGCCGCACTAAACTGATATTTCGTTCGTGTACCATCATTATAGGCCCGTCCATAAAGTGCTGGCGGCTCGATGTTACCATAATCCGTCAAATTATCCACAATTATTTTATTGACCCTATTACGACTTTCAAAAACCTCTTCATTTGACATCAATCTCACACTCCTTTCTATCGCCATGCGTCCTATCTAAAAATTCTTCTACTAACAGCTGGTTCTCATCATAATCAATCGCCAAATTTGCTGCTATTTTACGACCAATATAATCTTCCTGCAAATACTCTGTTCTCTTCATTAATTCCATAGTACTTACTCCTCTCCGCCTCACATACCAGCTTGCTTATTTTTAAGATTTCGTCTGTAAAAAATTCCATCGCACAGACTCTTTCTTTTTTTGTCTTTCATATACCTAAAACAATTGAATTTGTCTTTTTGGCAAAACCGACGAAATTTTTTTTGATTTTAAATGAGAAAGGACTACTTTAGTTTCTATTAGATCATGTAAAAAACTAAAGTAGTCCTTTCTATTATTAAATTTTATGTCTTTGAAAACATTTCTCATACGCCCTCAGTATCCACAATTGCATCCTTTCATAAGTTCAAACTTTAATTTTCTAGTGGATAACATGCTATATACAGCGGTGTTCCCCATAAATCAAATAATAACTTCGTCTTTTTTGATGTCGCAAATATTCGTTTAATAAGCGATGCTATCGTCTATTTTACAATAAAAAAGCGTTGCGAACGGCATTTTGGCCCACTGGAATTTCACCCCTGCACGGTCATGCAGCCGTACCTTTGTCTGCGACAGTTTTTTTCTGCTCGGACGATAGCTATACGGGAGTTTCATGATCTTGTATCCGCAAAACGCTATACTGTGCTTTTGCACTTTCTTTTTCAAAGTTCCATCATTCATTACACAGCATGAAATCTTAAAATTCCCGCAATCAGCTTATTCTGTAGTTCTGTTTTTAACTGATAGTCCACGCAAATATAAGAATTTCCATACCGATCATATAATTCTTTGGATGCCAGCCTTGTAATATAGCACTCATAATACTTTAATACCTGTTTTATTGCAGATTCTTCTCCCTGCACAGCTGCTAAAATAACAGTAAGCGGCAGCAAGGAGTACTTTCTTTTTGATCTCGCTTTCTTACCGTTTGCTTTTTTTCTCATCTGCACCGATCCTCCAAATATTTTTTTAACTGCTTTAGTGTGCTGTCTCTGCGATACGATACGGTTCGCCGGATAATATGCAAGCATTCACCAATCTCGCTGTCCGTCATATCCAAAAAGTAGGACAGTAAAACAATTGTCCTGCGTTCCTCGGATAATTCTTGCAAAGCTGCACCGAGAAATCCGTCTTCTACACTCACATCTATACCCAATACATGAAATACATAAGAATCTTGAAAAGCTGCTACAGAAAAAAAGCGTTGAAATCTTTTGTCTCTGCAAACATCTTCCGAAAAGCACTCTTGTTTTCTGCGACGGCGTAACATCCGGTCATAGTTGCGGGCATGGTTTCGTAAGACTTTTTTACAAAAGCTATCAAAACGCTCCTGGCATTCCAACATATCACCTCCCCTCGCAGCAAAGAGAGGTTCATGCGAACGCAGATTTCATTCTATTTATTACTTTATGGTGTCCACAGAGACACTCTCCGCAGTTTCCTTTCATATAACTAAAACAATTGGAAAAATGGTTTTGGCAAATTCTGCGAAAAATTTTTTTGAAAAAAAAGGCCACTTTAGTCCCACACCCTGTAGAAAGCTAAAGCAGTCTTTTTCTTTTTAATGAAATTACCCAATAGATGGCAGATTCTTCACTTATCAAATATATCGTCTAACAACTTGGGATAGCCATGTTCTAATGTGATCATAACTGTCTATATTGTTGAATTTCCTGTACGAGTTCATCTAAAATTCCTACCCGCGTTGCCTCTGTTCCGATACCGGACATTCTTTCATCTGCGCCTTTAATGTCTCTTTCTGAACAAAATGGTGAATATTTTTCATAGCTTCAATAATGCTGGATAAATTGAACCGGTTCGGCGGCTTTGTTATTTTCTCTTGTACCTTCATTTCCCGTAAGCTTACTTCATTCCCATTTTGCAGACCCGGTAAAACGCTTCCTCCCCTGGCTTTTCATTATCTGGTTCTGCCTTATATAATGTCCTCCAACCTTCTTCCAGGACCACTTTCCCGGCCCCTTGAAAAGTATGGTTATCGATACGAAGCATTGTCTTAGAAAAGCAATGCGGCGGATAAAATTGTGCAAGATACGAGTGGGCAATTAAGGCGTAAATATCTTGCTGCTCTTTAATAAATCTTGCCTTATCGCACAGGAGCGTTGTCGTGATAATCGCATGATGCACCGAAACCTTTTCATCGGCCCAGGCCCTGCTTTTCTGTTCACATCGCGCTTGCCACTTCTTCCTGCCAACCGAACCATGCCAGATTTTCCAAAATGACTTTTACATCCTTGAATTGAGCTTCCGGAATATATATAATTTACTCCCTATTTATTGTTTAGATTCAGTTTCCTGCAATACATTCCGGCAGCGAAGACAATGCCGGATGCCAGGCAGTATACAAACAGCAAAGAAGTATGTTTCATCAATACTCCGGTCACCGAAGAGCCCAGCAAAGTTCCCGTAATTACAAACGTTGAAATGGTACCATTGATAATACCAATGTAACGTTCAGCGGTAAGTCTTATCAAAAATGCTTCGATCACGATTTGTAAGAAAGCGGCGACGATTCCAGACATAAAACGTATGCTGCCTGTGAATAAAAACCAAATGGACAATGCTTCGCTAAGAATGAGCAACGCCAGTACACAAAATCCTGTACTTGTCAAGTTGGTTGCTTGAATTTTATGAATCATTCTGGCGGCAAGCACGCCGCCGGCAAACATACCGGTTCCATACAGTCCGTAAAGCCATTGGATGGCTTCTTTTTCTAACCCCAGTCGGTCCATGACAATATACACTTCTAATGGCTGGATTAGTCCCAAACCAAGCTCTAACAGGGTTAACCCAACCACCAAAACCCGAAGATTTTTATTGTTTAGTAGATAGGAGTAGCTTTTTTTGAACTGGTGGATCAGAGTAACTGCAGCGTAGGAGGTTCGGTGGCTGATCTTAGGTAAAGCCGTTTGCATGGCGCCCGAGCAAAGAAATAGGATGACTAATACAGTCATTGAAGCATAAATGCCCAACCATGTAAAAATAAGCGTGCCAATAATCGGACCGATAATCACAAACAAGGAGGCTAAAGCTGCTGATATGCTGATCGCGGTAGTGACTTGCTGTTCGGGGATGTGCCGCTTAAACATAACACTGGAAGAAGGCCAAGAAAATTGGGTAATCATAGCGGAGATAAATACGGCAACAAATATCGTTTTTCCATAACCAGCCTGCATTGATAAAATAATGCAGGCAATGGAGACGGCGCTTAACAAATCGCCCATGATCATTGTCCGTTTTGGTTCCCATCGGTCGGCCAAGGCGCCGCCAACCAAAGAAAATAAGAGTATCGGCAGATATTCTAATACGGTCAATAACGAAACGGCAACAGGATCATTCGCAGTGAGATCCATGACAAAAAATAGCAGAGCCATGTTACGTATCCAAATACCCATTTGCTGAATCAAATCCGCGGTAGTAACAATAAGAAACACTTTATTGTGTAATAATGTTTGCAGCATATCATTACTTCTTTCTACGTTTCTCATGCTCCCGGTTCGGAGGGATTCTTATTTGATGTCGATATGATTGTCTTTACCATTACTTTTTCATTGTTAATATCCAATTCCCCATTAAAAACAAAGCCGAATTTTTGAAATAGATACAAGGCGTGTTGATTATCTTCGTAGACACTCAAAAATATCTTGTTGCAATGATATAAATCGGTAAGATGCCGGATTAAAGCCTCTAACAATACGCTTCCCAAGCTGTGTCCCTGATATTTTTCATCAATAAAGAACCGGTCTAACCATACTCGACCGTCTATTCCCTCTCTGGGGAAATATCCATACATGGCAAAACCAATTAAGATGCCATCCTTATAGAGTCCGGCAGGTTTATAGTAGCTGCACTCCAACGCATCTGTCAGACATTGCCGGGTTGATTCGATATAAGCCGTTTGCTTTGTGCTTACCTGCAATTGCAAAATACTGTTGGCAGTTTCTTTAGTTACTTCTTTAATTTCTATATTCATATTGGGTTCTTTCCTTCGTTTTAACCCGTAGCCGTTCACTTGCGTAAGACGCATGGCGTCTCGCCTCCACTTCCAAGGGGCTATTTTATAAATCATGTTGCATAACACTCCATTGCTTTATATTGACATCATTCAGTGTAAACTATATTGTTAGAATACAGTCAATACATTGCTAATAAAGTAGTGGCAATTGCAGAGTTACTCAAGATGATCTTGACAGCTTATTTGAATCTAAATTTATAGAGCTACAAAGGAAAGAGCATTTTCCCCAATGATGAATCACTGCAGAAAATGCTCTTTCTTATTGGACGGGATTTTGCGTATGAACCCCCTATTGAATAACAATAAAGCCATTCCCTTAGCGTACGCGAGTGTATCAATAAATTATTGGAACACTCCTTTCTCATTAAAACCAAACTTATTATTTGATACTTCTAATGATTGTTGACAATGCTCTCTCATTGACGGCTTGGTCAAGGGATAAGGAAAAGCTGGCTCCGTCTTTTGTCCATGTAGCAAGATTGATACTGTCACTTTTACCTTTTACGGTAATTGGGGTATTTCCAACAGTAACAGTTTTGACTTTATCATAAACATTATAATCCCCACTGATATCAGAATGCCCTTTGGCAGTACGATATATAATCCGGCTGTCACCTTTCAAGTAGAATATTTCAACCAGTTTGTTATTTATCACAATAATATCTTTCATTTGATAACCATCTGGTAGGATTGTAGGTACTGCAAATGTAAATTCTATTGCTTTTCTCGCTTCATCCAAGGTACTGTAATTTACCAAAGGGCTAGGTATCTCATCCCGTTTAGTCAAACCAGTTGATATGCTTATAATACTACCTTTTATACTGACACAATTGGGATCAGTTACTAATATTTTAAAGAAATCAAGCGGCACATAGATAGATCCTTTTATGATAATGGGAGCCATTCCTAGTCTTTGTGGTGCTGTCATTCCGATAGCTCTACTGGTGTATGCGAAATAGTTGTCTTCACCCAGGGTTAAGTCGGTTTGCATGGTACCACTATCCATGTGGACGGCTCGCTTTTCTTCATCCCACGTCACGGTAAATCCAAGTGCTTCCGCTGTCATTCTGAGCGGAACCATGATTTGTTCTTTCATTTCAACAATTTTTAGTGCTCCAAGGTCAACATTCTTGCAATTGATTTTAAGAGTATACTGCATTGTGGGAGATTTCAGCGTCGTAGCAGTGATATTCGGAGAAATAAGCGTCCTGGATGTCTCAGAAGCAAATGCAGGCACTGCTGCAAACATCATAGTTATAGCACATAAGAAACCAACCAGTATCTTTTTCATTGTTAAGCCATTCCTCTCTTTGTATGTACTATTTTGAAATTGAGCTTCTAACCTATATAACGGATATTTATTATATAAGTAATGTTTTTTATTAGCGACTATTTTTTTTAGACAATCTTTTGCAGCTCCTGAGTTTGACAGTTAAAGCCTGGCGTACAGGAAAATGTATCTTGGCACGAAATATTGCAATGCATCCCGCAGGTCACGTAAATCAATTTGAGAGGCTGTTAACTACTAACATGCTGCAACCTGTCATCCGTATGTAAAATAACTTTTTCCAAAAAAATAAGCCTCCTTGCCAACTGATCATACAACCAGAAATAGTACGTTCAATACACTATTAGATATTACTTATCAATAACTTTATTGGATTTAACAGTGTGTAATCTGCGTTAACTGTCCCCCTGAAGGAAAACAATACATTCACCCTTGATAAACCCACACGTCAAAATAAATTAACTGTTCAACTAACGAATAATGTTCTTTAAAAGTATCACCAAAAGATTTCTCGAATAAGGCGTGTGAAGAGTCATAATAACTATGTAATGAAAATGGTTCATTACCTTTTGGAATTAACCATATCTTGGTTTTTCCGTTAGTAAGATCAGAAATAGTAGTTTGGGGCATTGGTAAACCTGCCAACTGCATATCCATTAGTGCCGCACCATCAACAAGATATGGATTGCCGTCAAAAACAAGCAAGGGAATAAACTGCCGGTAAAAACTGTAGGTTTTGTCCTCACCATAGCCAATTTCAATGGTATGCCCATTATAATTAGACTCTACCGCTCTTATTTCTTCAATCACATTAGCCGCATAAGAATATTTATTTATTTTCTCTAGCAACCGTTGCTGACTATTGATTGCATTTCCAGATACAACTAGTAAAACGATTAAAGCTAGCACTGCGCCGGCATACATTTTCTTTTGGGATGTATTTACCAAATTCACTTTTATTATTAACGCAACAAAATATAACAGTATTGGTACTAGCGGAATCAAGTGATAACTGCCGCTTCCTAATTTTGCACCTATTATATTAATAATAAGCGTTGAAATAGCACTCGTAATAATAAGCGCACGATGCTCCTGACAAAAGCTATTCCAATTTACCCCATACAAGAATCCCATCGCTACTATTAAAAATACAAGCAGTAGTGTATAGATTAAATTCCCAACAAAGATTTTGATAGATATTCCATGAGCAGCGGCTTTCAACAACCACTGCAGATAATTTACCAATGATATTTCCGGTAATAAAAACGGAATAATAGCAATTGCAAAAGCCAATAATAACCCACAAACTACCCTTTTCCACCCGTCGTATTTATATGCTAATACTAATATGGGCAAGAAGTAGATAAATCCGTGAATTTTTAGATTCACTAGTATCCCCAGCGAAATACCGATACCAATAAAATTTTTACTGTCACGGGCCATTACGGATAAAAGACCAATTACCATACACAATAACATAAATGAATCATCACGGTTCATAAAAATAAATGGCCATTTTAATAAAATCCATGTTTCCAGGCCAATCAAGTAAATTGCCTTTTTTATACCAACAAGCCGATAAAAACAAATTGCGGAGATTATTATGGACAGCACCAGTGCAACATACCCAGGGACTTTCGCTGTTAATAGACTTGGCCCCATAAGTCTCATAACCCCTGCGGTTACTAAATAAATAACCGGTCCATGCTCCAAACTATAACGCTCGTCGGCATTTAAATCAGTATATACCGGTTTACCTTCAGCCAACAGCCACGAAACGGCACTCATATTTACTTCCCCATGATCAATAAAACCTACCCAGCAGACATAAGTAACACCTATAAAAATGATCGCAGCAAGACCAAGAAAAGAATATAAAGTAACTGCTTTATAAATATTTTCCTTAATCATTGAAATTGAAAATACCTCCAGCATATATAATAAATACAGCATTCAAATGAGTTTAAAATTAACATGACCATACAATAAGATTTGAGCAGTAGCTTTGCTAGCTAAATGATATTTGGAATGATTAAGTAGATGATAGGTACCCTACGTTGAGACAGTTTTAGTTTTTACAATATACAATTCAAGGGACTGTACAATTGTTTTTCTAATTTCATCAATTAAAGTGTATCGCTTTCGATAAAGATTACGTTTATGAGATACCACGTCTTCTATGTTTTTTCGTGGCTCAGTTATTGGAATTTCAAAAAAGCGAGGATCATCGTGAACTTTTCCTCCAGTTTCATTCCAAAATTTATCTAAAGATGTTTTTAGTTTTCGGTTCCGGCACAAATGATTGTTGGCATAAAAGCCGTAGTTAGATACGGCTTTTATGCCGCTTACCGATAAAATTTGAGCTAAGATGCGCAGTGTATACACAATTAGATTTTGGGGACGGTAGCCAAAAAAATATTTGGTTAGTTCTTTGTTAATGGACAAGCCGTTCCGTGAGCCTTGTAAAGCGCCAATGTACAGGGAAAGAGTGTCATTCTCGTCAAAAACAATCCAGAAATTTATATGATATATATATTTATTATCAAGTTTCAGGCCTATACTCATTGCGCCCTCTTTGATTTCACTACCGCGAAATGCTAAATCAATAGTCAGGGCTTGTTCCTTATAATTGTCACTCCAAAGTTGAAGCCCAGGCCCAAGATAAATTTGCTGCAAAGCCTGTTCTGTAAATTGATTCTCCCATACTAAAAAATTTTGTGTAATAATGGTCAATCTTTTGGAAGTACAGGAACCTCTGTAAAAAAACTGCCGTGTTAATTGGGCAAAAAATAAGGGATGCATAGTGACGATTTCGTGACGCAGAGGAGTATTGCAGAAAAAGTTGTGTAAAGTCTGTACTTTTTTATAATGAAGTAACGATCTGATTACAAATACCATCACACAACGATAATTGATCCATCTATCACAATTGTAAAGACGTATCCCTAATTTAAATAAATTTATCATTTTAATCACATTGAGTACACTTCTTTCAATGGGTTATCATTATTAAGTACTATAGCGTATACAATACAAAAGCCGATAAACAATCTATGCCGTTTTTAAAGCGCCGCTGACTTGTCCAGTTAATTTCTGTCAAAATGTTCACCTACTCCCTTTTAGAAAATTCATTTACCGGTTGAGATTAACGTGCTTTCCAGTCATGAATGAGTGAATAAACGACAGGTATGACTATTAGTGTAAGCAGTGTCGAAGTAAGCAGTCCGCCAATGATTGCATGCGCCATGGGTGCACGAGTTTCAGCACCTGAACCTATGGATAATGCAATAGGAAGCATACCGAAAATCATAGCTATACTGGTCATTAAAATGGGGCGCAACCTGGTACGAGCTGCATCCACCAGGGCGTCATTGCAAGGGACAGCTTGCTGCATGCGTTGTTTTGCAAAATCAATCAAGAGAATCGCGTTTTTGGTAACAAGTCCCATAAGCATCATGATGCCGATGAGCGAAATTACACTGAGATCGCTGCCGGCTAAAAACAGCCCAAACAGTGCGCCGATAATGGCTAATGGCAAAGAGAGCATTATGGCAAACGGTTCGGTATAGCTTTCAAACTGTGCTGCCAGTATCATGAAGATGAAGGCAACTGCCAAGCTCAAGGCAACTGCCATACTAGAGAAAGACTCCTCCATATCTTCTGATTCACCGACAGCGCTTACCTGATAGCCTACCGGCATTTGTATAGCTTTAAGGCTGGGGTAAAATTGATCATTAAAATCCCCTAGAGTAGTTTTTTCCAAATTGGCAGTCAGACGAATTTCTTTTTGCCGATCATAGCGGCTAATTTCCGCCGGGCTTGTTGTATATTGCCACTCGGTCACCTGAGACAGCGGGAGCAGCATTTTTTGTCCATCAGTTCTTGTCTTTTCACTGGGTACATAGATAGCATTCAGACTTTCAGGGCGGTTGCGGTCTGTAACTGTCAGGCGCGTACGGATATCGACACGTTCGTCACTGTCGTTGTATTTGCCGATGACTGTTCCATTTAGCAGAGTTTGAAGGGTGTTGCCAATGGTGGCGGTGGAAACGGCCAAATCGTTGGCACGCTCTGTTTTGATTTTAATATCCAGGTTCGGTGCTCCTGGACGATAACTGGAAACAATATCTTGCACACCGGCAATGCTCTCAATTTTTTGCCGCAATTGTTCAGTGATTTCTCCCAATTTTTCTACAGAATCACCTGTTATTGAAACGGCAACAGGTTTACCGTCACCTTGTTCAATATCAATTCGGACGCCAGGAATACGGTTGAGTTTATTGCGTACTTCAATGATTACTTCATTTTGACTGCGCTGTCGTTCTTTTTTGGGCACCAATGTTACAAATAGGGTTTGTTCTTTAGCAGACGAGGTGCTGTAGACATGTTTAACTTCAGGAATTGACTTGAGTTCCTGGATCATTTTTTGGGTAGTATTGTCCAATGCTTCTACCGTCGGACCGGCCTGTGTTGTTACTTTAACGGTGAATTGTGCCTGGTCGGTAATGGGAATAAAGGATGAACCCAGATACGGGAACAGCATCATGCTGAAAGCAAATAGGGTGATTGAGGCCCCCAATACCTTTTTGCGATGCTGTCCAAGCAATTTTCTCAATATAACAGCGTAGGCATCAGCCATCTTGTCAAACCAGCGATTCCACTTGGACCACCACTGTCCTATGCGGCCAGATGCTTCGTGATGCTGTCCAACCGGCAGATACAAGGCTGCCATCATCGGCGTCAAGGTAAAGGCAATGAAGAGTGAGACCAATACGGCAAAAGCGATGGTCAGTCCAAATTCTTTAAAATATTGGCCGACTACACCAGACATAAAGCCGACCGGAATAAAAACGGCGACAACGGTAAAGGTAGTGGCCATAACCGCCAGGGCAATTTCTTTGGTTCCATCCGCAGCGGCTTTAATGGCTGGTTTTCCCATTTGTCGGTGGCGAATAATATTTTCAATAACGACGATGGCATCATCAATGAGGAGGCCGACTGACAACGAAAGGCCCAAGAGCGACATGGTATTGATGGAAAAATTGGCCAATTTCATAAAGAAAAAAGTGGCTATAATAGAGGCAGGAATGGCTATTGCGCTGATGAGAGTGCTACGCCAGTCGCCAAGAAACCATAGCACGATAATTACAGCAAATAAACCGCCGATTATGAGGTCGAACCAAACTTCATGTATGGAGTCTTCAATTCGTTGAGCATCATCGCGAACCATATGCAAAGTCATGCCCCTTGGCAGATCCTGTTGGATATTTTTAAGTTCGGCTTTCACTTGTTTAGCTACATTTACGGCATTGGCACCGGACTGTTTACCGACTTCAATGCCAATGGCCTGCTGATTGTCGTAACGGGCAAGCGTCTCAACATCTTTGATTGTGTCCTTCACGCTGCCGATTTGCCGGTAATAGACCGGTGCGCCATTTTTGGTACCTATGATGATAGAGAGAAAATCCTGCGGGTTTTTAAAATTACCTGCTGTACGTACCGATAATTCCTGACTGGCCTCTGTCAGTTTACCGGCGGGAATATCCATGTTTTCCTGCTGCAGGCGCTGGGTGATTTCCGGTATAGAAAAACCGAAGGCAGCCATTTTGTCCCGGTCCAGCAGCAGTTGGATTTCCCGTTTCTGCAAACCGGATATTTTTAACTGACCAACGCCGCCAATTTTCTGCAGACGAGGTTTAATCACATCTTCCACCAGAACGCTTAGTTCGCGGAGATTCGCTGTTTCACTGGTAAGGGCAACAGCGACAACGGGTGCTGCTTTCATGTCGTAGCGAGCGATGACGGGCTCTTTGATGTTATCCGGCAGTTCACTGCGGATAGCACTGATTTTATCCCGGACATCCTGTGCAGCCACAGACGGATCGATATCTAGATTAAACTGAACGCCGATTTCCGCTTCACCTTCGCGGGATGTAGACTGAATATGTTTAACTCCTTTGGCCTCGCCGACCGCTTCTTCTACTTTTTTTGTGACTTGCGTGTCAATTTGTTCCGGCAGCGCGCCTTCGTAGGTAATGCTGACTGTTACATATGGATAGGATACATCCGGCATTTCGTCCACATTCATGCGCAAGTAACTGACAATCCCCAGTAATATGAGGGCAAGCAGGGTAACGGTGGCAAAAACCGGGCGTTTGATGCTGATTTCCGGCAAACTCATTGGCTTATGCCTCCTTCAATCAGTAAAGCGTCACCGTCTTTGATTTTATCAAGATTATCGATGACCACGGACATACCTGGCCGAAGCCCTGCTTTGACTTCCATCAGGTTATCGATTAAATCACCAGTTTCCACCAAAGTTTTTTTCGCTTGATGGTTAGTTGCGACGTAGACATAGTGCAAACCCTTTTGGGTCAGTATCGCTGACCGCGGTATCGCCAAAGTAGTCACAGGTTCGCCCGCTGTTAAGGTTGTTTGCGCAAACATACCTGGTTTTAACAATTGATTCAAATTATCTACTTTGATTTTTACCCGGAACATACGGCTTTCATTGCCTGCCACTGGATTTATGACCGCTATTGTTCCTGGAAAAGTTTGTTCAGGATAGGCGTCCACGGTAACGGTTACAGCGGCTCCAATTTTGGCTAGGGCAATATCCTTTTGCTCAACATTTACCACAACGTACACCTGATCAATTTGTTCCACAGTAAGGAGCGCATTGCCGGGTGAAACGACCTGTCCAATGGTGGCCGCTTTATTGGCGATTACGCCGGTTACTGGGCTTATGATGCTGCCGTCTTCAATTTGTTTTTGGGCATTGTTCAAATTAGCATAAGCGTTATCAACCTCGGTACGGCTGGTAATTAAACGGGCTTCTGCACTCTCGAGTTGTTGTTTGGTCACGGCGTTTTTGGCATACAGATAATTATAGCGCTGATAATCGGCCTGGGCGGTATTCAAATTGGCCTCAGTTTGCCGAACGTTGTTTTGAGCAATGCGAACAGCATTTGCCATCTCTATGGTATCCAGCGTCAGTAGTGTTGCTCCCTTTTGGACAGCTTGCCCGTCTTCAACAAGTATTTGATCGATTTTACCGGCAAAACGACTGCTAATAACAGCCGAGGTCAGTCCTTCGACCGTACCGGTTAATTTGAGTGTGTTTGGCTTTTGCGTTTGTCTTGCTTCTGCGGTAGTAACGGCCAGAGGCTGGATATTTACAACGGCCTGTTGCTGAGCATTATATATCCGCCAAGCGGCAGTACCGGCAAGCAGCACCAAAATCAGTATAATCATTAAAGTTCTAGTGCGAGGTTTATTCTTTATCATGGGTATCCTCCTCCGTAATAGTTCCCATTGCCTGTGCTAATTGCACGCTGTATTTGTTATAGTCATAGCGGGCATTGGTGTAGTTGAGCTTGGCGGAAGTAAGTGCCCCCTGGGAATCGATGACATCCAGGTTGGTGCCGAGACCAGACTGGTAGCGCACCTGGGCGATTGCATAATCTTCTTCCGCTTTGGCAACCACCTGAGAGGCGATGTCCAGAGCCGTACGGGCATTTTGTAAATTGAAATAGGCTTCTTTGGTTTCTAATGTGATTTGCTCCATCTTTTGCTGCAGCATTTCATGAGTTTTCGTAATTTCCCACTCTGCTTGTTTGATTTTGGATTTGGTTTTGCTACCGTCAAATAGATTGAAGCCGACTGTCAATTGGGTAGACCATGGATTAGGGGCACTATCCTGGTTCTGCCATTCTTTCTTGAGTGACAGGCTCACAGTTGGTAAATAGCCGCTTCTCGCGATCTGCGCGCCGTACTGGGCGGCTTTTTCTTCCTGACAGATTTCTTTGAAATCTGACCGCTATGTTAGTGCGGTTTGAATGGCCTGAGCTATCGAGCCATTATAGGCTACCGTTTCGCTGACGTCGGCTAAAGCAATATCCTGATCAGCGGGAAGTCCGAGCAATGTAGCGAACTGGCTGCTGGCCAATCTGGAGGTGTTTTTAGCTTTGCTGTGGTTTTGCTTTGCCTGAGCCAGTTCGACTTCGGTTCGCAGCACATCGCTTTTAATCACTGTCCCCTCAGAATATTGCGCCTGGACGATAGACAAGTGCTGTGTCAGACGTTGAACAGCTTCGTCAGCAAGAGCCACATTTTTTTCCGCTTGCAGGACGTTGTAATAGGCCAAATAAGTATTGGTGATAACTTGCTGTTTGGTATACGCAAAGCTATGCTGTGCACCAGTGTAAAGTTCCTTAGCTTGGCCCACAAGGCCTTCAGTGAGTCCGCCGCTGTATAATATTGTTTTTGCTTCTAGAGAAGAAGAGCGATAATTAGATGGATAAGTGATTGTGTCCGGATCATTATATGCTTGTAAATGATTTACGCTGAGAGTGGGCAGATAAGCTGAATGATTTTCCTTCACTAACCAGGATGCTTTTTCTGTTTCCGCTTTGGCAGCTTTTAACGCCGGGCTATGCGTGATTGCCAGCCGGACACTGTCGGCTATCGTCAGTTGAGCAGGCTGGGATGCGTACACTGGACCGAGCATGCTGCAAACCATTAGAGCTATGCCACATAAAAGTAAAGTTTTGTTTAGGTTCATGATTTTCTCCCTTTTTAAGATTTCAATTAATTCTTACTGATCTTGGTCTATAATTAAGCAAAAAACTAAAATTAAAAAGTAAATTCTTGATTTGAGTAAGGCAATTGGATTACGACCTTCACATTATATTGACAAAATCCAGCATAAACTATATTCTTAGAATATAGTCAAGCATACTAGTATAACTTTAGGAGAAACAATATGGATTTGCAATTTACTTCAGGACAGGTATGCAAAATATTCGGCATTACCAAACAGACGCTGCTTTTTTACGATAAGACCGGTATTCTGAAGCCCAAATATAAAGACCGTAGCAACGGATACCGTTACTATACGTTAGCTCAATTTGACCTGTTGTATTTAATTCTCTCGCTTCGGGAAACGGGGATACCCTTAAGTAAAATTAAAAGCCTTCTGGCTCAGAGGACGGTAAATGAAACCAGTACTATACTGGAAAATCAAATTTCTGAAATTCAAAACAAAATTGAGAATCTCCAAACAGCCAAAAGTAGGTTATATAAAAATCTCGTTCAAATCAAGCAGATTGAAGAAATGAAAGAATATGAGTTTAGGATAAAGTCTGTAGCCGAACAGCACCTTTTGGCAATGCCTGTACAGTATGTCAACGGATTTCCTGATTATTACTTGACCCTATCGAAAATCACAGAGCGTATGGCCAGCTATTCTATTCCGTTTTATTGGAACGTAGGATGTATCACAACACTTGAACCTTTGGAAGATGTTAAGGAGTCAATGTTTGTTGCATTAGACAACGCTATAGTGGATCAATATGTTAGGTTGAAACCGGCCGGCAACTACCTGTGTACTTATCATTATGGGCCTTATGACACCCTTGACGGTACCTACGATAAACTATTAACATATATAAAATCAAACCAGTTAATGATCTTAGGAGATTTCTATGAAAATTATATTATCAACAACCTCTCCACAGAGGATGAAACTAGCTATATTACAGAAATTTCAGTCGCAATCGATAATGGATTGAAGCAACCGCTTGCCTTACACCCCAATCCATAACAAAAGTCGTATCACTTACTCCACAACAATCAACATCAAAGGAGATAGTTATCGGATCTTTCATCTTTGGGTAAAATCGTCAAAATTTTTCAGCTTTTGATAAAAAACCCCATTGAATTGTATCAATTAATAATTAATTAATAAAATCCAATGAGGTTAAGAAGTACCCACTCATATATCTTTAATGACTTTATATTAGTTACGCTTTAGTGCCATTCCAATTACCTAAATAACGGACATGCTTTGCACTTATTGGTTTCCCACAAAAACTTTGCGGATGGTATTTATATACTCACGGGAATTCCACCCCTGCACCTCCATGCAACCGCGCCTTATAAATTCCCCCCACTCCTACTCACATACCTATTTCACAACTCCGACTGTTTTCTTTGCCTTGAATCACCTGCAGTTTACGTTTTTGAGCCTTTGGAGCATTCTCTGTTGACTTTTCTCCAAGCAAATTCAAATCAAAGTTCTTATTCGGCTTGATAATATTGCTCATTTTTTGCCTACTCAGGCCATCCTGTTTCATTTCCTGTATCATAGCTTTTATGACCGCGACGGACGTATCCGTCTTAAAATCCAAAGTAGCTAATTCAGGTGCCATAACCGCCAAAAGTGTACCTTCGGTAAATCGTTCCGGTGGCGTAATCTTTTATCAAATTGCTCTCTAATAGTAAAAAAAATAACAAAACCTGTTGTTACAACATCCAGCGTTCTAATTTGGCGCAAAAGCGAAGTATTGCCGATAACTGCAACTCATTTTATTAACATATTCCGAGAAAAAGATATTCCTTCTTTTCATATCACTTAAATAGCAAATTCAAGAGCAATAAAATAGGTGTTATAATCGCAGAAGCAGTGAGTATTTTAAAAATCCCCACTTGTTTTTCATCTATAGATTTTTGCCATTTATCAGCCGCTTTTTGCATCTGATTATAATTCTTCACCGCATTAGCAAGGATTTTTTTATATTCCTCCAGACACTGCTCACGAACTATTGCAGGTAACTCATTTGCAATACTCTGTACTGCTTCTGTTGTTTTCTTCAATGCCGCCACTGTTTCCGGAACAGTTTTTGTCACCTCATTCAAGCGTCCTATTTGTTCACTCAAAAGCCGTAAGGTTTCGCTGATATCTATCAACAAAGCAGATATTTCCGTTTCTCGCTTTTTCTCATTTTTCGCTTGTATTTCTACAGGATGAATATGTAGCGCAACCTCCCGCTGCGCCATATATTCATCTTCTAATGTTTCACTTATTTCCACATCCATAATGGTCACCTGTTATTCCTTTTTCAACGACAGATCCGGTTTACCAGCTTTGTCATTAAAAGTTTTATTGCATTTGCTGCAGAGCCAAAATACCCCATTTTTCAAAATACGAACAAGAATTGTTCCACATTCTGGGCATTTAACAACAATAGGCTTTCCATGCTCATCCTCATAAAAAAGTTTTCTGCCGGTTACTGGTGAAACACAATCCGGATTACTGCAGATATGGAAATACTTTTTAACCTTTGGCGAGTAACGACGGATGAGCTCTCCTTTGCTGCAAATCGGACACATCTCACATATTTTGCCCTTTGGCAATGGGAATTTCCTATTCTCAGCAAACTGAATGTTTTGATGCACCATGGTAATCATGTCATCCATATATTCAGACAAATTTTTCTTCCCTGCCGCAATTTCCGACAGAGCATATTCCATTTCTGCCGTTGCATCCGGCAATGTAAGCGAATGATCCACATTTTCTATCAGGCTGATACCGAATTCTGTAGGTAACAGTTCTTTTTTTATTTTCGTCATACAAGGCTCTATCGGTTTACCGTTCAAAATATCTGCCTGCAGTTCCGCAATAATCGTATCCCGTGTTGCCGGAGTACCAATTCCTTTGACCTCTTTCAGCTTTTCCCTATTGGGATTTTTCGCATCGACAAAACGCCAGATATTTGCCATTGCCGCCAAAAGCGTACCTTCGGTAAAGCGCTTTGGCGGAGTTGTTACCTTATCAGCGATAGAATAAGTGGCCTTTTCTATCTTTTCTCCTACAGCAAGCGCCGGAAGTTTTAAATTAGAATCAAGGGATTCTGCCTCCTTCTCTTCCGTTTCATAGGCCTTATAACCTTGTTTTAAAATGACTTTCCCGCTACCCGTAAAGATTTCGTCGGCAACGACCAAAGTAAACGTGATCTTTCTATATTCATGTGCAAGAAAGAACTGCAGCACGTACCGTTGTGCTATAAGTGCATAAATTTTTTGTTCTGTTTCCGTTAATTTTTCCGGTTGAATTCCCGTGGGAATAATGGCATGATGCGCTGTTATTTTCTCATCATTAAAAGCCTTACTCGTAAGCTTCATATCAGCGGTATCTGCACCAGCAATTCCAAATGCCTGCAATACAGGCAAAATTCTTGGAGCATCCTCTTTTTGCGATACCGGAATATAGTTACAATCACTGCGCGGATATGACACATATTTCTTTTCGTACAAATCCTGCACCGTAGCCAATACTTCTTTTGGTGAAAAGCCATATTTTTTATTTGCTTCCACCTGCAAAGTATCCAAAGAATACGGCAAAGGTGGCTGCTGCACCATATCCTTTTCCTGTATGTCCTTGACAATAACCTCTGCTTGTTCGACCTTCAGCTTAACAGCCTGCAGGATGTTTTTATCCTTAATACGGTTTTCTTCATCCAGTGGCAATTTTTCCGTTGGTTTCAAAGTTGCTTTAAACGGAATGCCCTCTTTTTCGAAAATCCCCTTCAGTTCATAATATTTTGCTGGCTTAAAGCCCTTGATCTCTTTTTCCCGGTTAACGACAAGCGCCAATGTGGGCACCTTTACTCGCCCTATACGAAACGTGCTCTCATAACCATATTTTCGTGCATTCACGGTATAGGCGCGTGTAAGATTCATCCCAACTAACCAATCTGCCTGCTCCCGGCCCAGACCTGCATAATATAAGTTCGCATATTTTTTATTGTCTGTAATCTGTGAAAAGGCTCGTTTCAAACTTTCATCATCTTTTGCATTGATAAGAAGACGCTGTACCTTTCCATCAAAATGCAAATATCGCAGAATCTCATCAATCAGCAATTGTCCCTCACGATCTGGGTCCCCCACATGAACAACAACATCCGTTTCCATTAAGAGCTTTTTTATCACGGCTAACTGTGCCACAGCAGCTGCAGCCGGTTTCACTTTCCATACTTTAGGAAGAACCGGGTAATTCGCCCAAACCTTATATTCCTCGCCATATTCCTCCGGTGAAGCAAGCCTTAGAATATGTCCAAACGCCCAGGTCACAGTCGTATCTCCACTTTGGATAAAAACTTTTTCTTTATGACAATTTCCATTCGGCCATAAATAGGCCGCCAAAGCCTTGCCAATATCCGGTTTCTCTGCGATATACGTGATTTTTCTCAAAAGAAACACTTCCTTTTTATTTTTATCGTGGTAAAATATAAAATATAATATTTGTTTTGCGGTAAATATATAAGTGGGTGATTTGGTTGAGTGAATTTGCAAAACGTTTAAAAGAATTAAGAAAAGGCAAGATGACGCAGGGCGAACTGGCTGATCTTTTAAATACGACCCAAGTACAAATTTCTTTATATGAAACCGGTAAGGATGAGCCGGCACCAGAGATTCTCAAAAAAATCGCAGAAATGTTTGATGTCACAACCGATTTTCTTTCGGGAAAAACCCCAGCTAAGGACGCTTCCGTGGATAAAGAAGCAGATACCTTAGCCCAGCGCATCAAAGTCATCCGTGTGTATTACGACAAATCACAGGAAGAATTCGCCAAAGACTTAGCCATCAGTCAATCGGCCCTCTCCTCCATTGAACATGGCACCATTCCCTCTGCCGAAGTCATCCAAAAGCTTGGCAAAATGGGATTTTCCTTGGAATGGCTGCTCTATGGCGAAAACAACCAGCCAATTTCGCCAAAACAGGTTTTAGAGGATACGGCTGCCGATTGGGAACGGACACGCATCAATAAGCTATTGAATTCACTTTCCCATGATAAGCTCAAGCTTTGCCGTCAATGTTTGGAGCTCTTTGTCTCATCCTTTACCAAAGAAAAATAAACCTTTTTATCTGTCTGGGCAAAGAGCAGGGACCCTGCTCTTTTTCGTTTCTTTCTAAATTAGAGCAACATGTCTTGCCCCGAATAAATTAGCCTGCCTGTTGAATGCCCGTACTACCGCTTTGCTTATGGGGGTTGAATATGACCACTGCACTTGGAAATGGGGCTGCATTTTTGCTACAACCAAATTTAAGCCTGCCGCGAATAAACCTTATTTCGCCTTTCATACAATAGTCATGCCACCATTTTGTATCTGTTCTTGATGGCAGCAAGCAAACCACGGTAGAACCGTTCAAGGATGATTCATAAGCTTTTTTTACCCATTTACCGATTTCTCTTCCATAAGGCGGATTCATCCAACAAGCACAGGGCGGCCATTCTTGCTTTAAGCCATCAAGTTTTTTATCAAACCATTCACAACACTTTGTATTTTGAACCGTAGCACAAACGTCTAGTTTGAAATGAAATTCTGCATTAAATTTCTCAAAAAAATCCCACGGTGTTTCCCATTCATCGGTTTTACTTGAGAAATGCACGGCTAAATCACTCATAAATAATCATTGCTCCATATTCGCTTAGTAAGATTCAAGCCAAATTCAATTTTTTCAGTGCAGTAATCCAACGATTTTTTCATTCCCCATACTGCATAAAACCCAAACTTTTCGTTTTCACTACCCGGTTTTGCATATCGTATTCGTTTGGATGGTAGGGATCATAACCGTAAAATTCTCCATCCCTGGCTTTTTCCCGTTCAATGCGATTGGCCGTATACTCTGCTTCCTGCATGGTCACTTGCTTCATAAATTTTGAACCCTTGATCTGTGCCTGATCAATGCCTTCCAATGCTTCTAAAACCACTGTTGCATTTTGTTTTTGCTTCTCACCCAAAAGGCCTGCTGTTCCCGCCTGTAAAATTTCTTCTTGTGCGGTTCCCCTAAGCTGCTGGTTTTGAAACACCTTCTGCGCGGTATTGGCAACATCTTGATTCACACTTTCTAAACTGCTATAAAGAAGCATCTCATACGGTTCATCAGGATCCGCCTTTCCTTGGACCTCCCGAAAAACTGTATCCAGCTCTGCCGCACTTTTTCTTGTTGGCATATCGCCGCTTCCTTGCACAGCTTTAAAAACATTTTTCAGTTCAGAATTTATGCCTGTTATCATCAAGATTCTGTTATTCAAATTTTCTAGGGTATTCTGCACCGCAGCAATAGCCTGTTCTGTTTCTTTTACGTTGTCAGCGAAACGCTTGGCATCAAAGACATATGCTCCCGGATATAACAGCTCTCCCCACCAGGCCTGCGCAATCAGAGAAGATCCGCTAAGCATTGCAATAGTAAAAACAACAACAGCTGCTTTACGGATTCTCATTCAATCACCTTCTTTACAAAACAAGTAAACGGTTCATAGGGTACAAGCAAGTCTACTTTCTTTACAATCAAATCTTTTGAAATTGGCCCTAAATACCGGGAATCAAAAGAAAGTTCCCTATCATTTAAAAGCAGCATTTCATTATCCGGCACCTGCCTTTCGCCAGTTTCTAACTGCGGCAATCCTTCCTGTTGAAAAATTTTATAGGCTTTCCCGCAAAGCTCTAACGCATCATCAGAAACCGTATATTTATCGCCTGGAAATCCCCGAACCTGCTTTAATAGCAAAAAGCCTTTTTCCACATGAAGCTTTGGCACATCCACCGGTAGCGCTACGATGACATAATCTCCATAGTGCAAATTCTGGTTAAGCGAAATTAGATAAATTCCCCTTGGCGCAGAATCTGTAGAATTGATATAAAATAGTTTTCCGACAAAAATATTTACTGCACCTAATACGGCAATGCCAAAAAGTATAGCTATCATGAATATCTTGAGTTTTTTCTGCCCACTCTTAAGACAATTCATAACGACCTCCCAAGGCATTCATAATGGACTTTGGCACACGGAAGGTTAATATCGCTAAGCCAATTAAGGATAAGCAGAACAGCACATATTTTGACATGGCTTCTGCAGTAATTCCATTATTTACGGTATAGGTTCCTGACAAATTCCGATTGACCTGATTTACATAAGCCTGTGCCCATCCTGGCAGCGGCTCATTCCTGGAAATACTATTAGGTCCACCGTTATAAGCGGCCAAAGCATAGTTCCAATCACCAAACTGTTCATACAGCCCCCGCATATACTTTGCCGAGACTTCCAAATTCTGCTCCGGATTAAAGGAATCATAGCAGCCCAGCCCAGCAGCAGTAGACGGCATAAGCTGACCTAAGCCTTCCGCGCCAACCGCACTGACCGCCTGCGAGTTCCAACTGCTCTCCGCCTGAATCTGTGCCAAGAAAAGCGTAACGGGAATGTTATATTTTTGCGCCTTTTCTGTCGCCAAAGCTACCAAGTCTGCCGGTCCGGAAACACTGCCTGATCCCGTCTGGGTTACTGCCGGTGTTTTCATGGTAAAAAGGTCCTGCGGCTTGGCATCCTTGATGCAGAAAACGCACAGCCCGACCATCACGGACAAAATCATGAGCTTTATAGTTGTAGATACCAGATGGCCGAAACTCCCTTCAGCCACAAATTTCGTAAACCCCAAGGCGGCAAACGGTCCGGTACAAAGTGCCACCGAAGCCGAAAAATAAAATTCGATATAGACGAGCATGATGTAACAGGACAGAAAGAAAAATATGCCCATGGTCAAAAAGGTAATGAGATAAATCGGCAGGATCGTTCCGAAATTCCGGACAAAATCCATCGAACCGAACGACGCAATTTTATTGAGTCCCGGCGTAACCAGATACACGCATTTTTGCATCAAAAGCTGCGGCTGTGACACGTTATCGGCAATTATCGTTGGATCTTGAATAAAGGTGCCCGATACCGAACTTACAAAACTCAGAAAAAAATCGTTGATGATTCGCTGCCAATTGGTAAAAATCAAAAACAAGAAACCGTATTTAAAGGTTTTCGTAATGACCTGATTCAAGGAAGTCTCCAGACCGGCGACAATAATCGGCAGCGTCAGATCAAGGATTGCCAGGACAAATAACAAGGCAAGTCCTGCCGTCTGCAGGCCGCTATAGCCTTTTGATAAAGTCGTCACCATTTGTTCCATCAGCTGATTTAGGGAATCTCCCAGCTGATACATCGCTGCCACGCCCCACGGCAGTGAAATATTGTCACTTCCTTTTTGTCCACTTCCCGGATTTACACTGCCATTCCCGCTAAGGTTAACCCCCAGCGCTACCAATCGGGAAGATGGATCTATGACCGAGCCCGTGTAATAACCAGAAGGCCAATATTCCAGATGACAATGCGCCCCGGTCGAGGTGCCAAGCTCGCCTTCATAGACATCGCCGCCGGTATAGCCAATCAATGTACCTTCCGCTACCGTGCCATCCGGACAAATCAAGGTATCCGGATTGCAGTCGCCGAAAAGAAGTGCTTCCCCATTGTCTCCCGTAATAAGCACCCAATAAATAAAACCATTGCCTGCGCCATGCTCGACGGTGCCATTGAATGGAGCAAGAATCGGCGTGCCGGACGAAGTACCGACATCCAATCCTTTATGCGTATGCCCCAGATGGTCTTCTTCACCAAATGGCGCCGTCACTTCGCCTCCGGCAAACGGTGCTGCGGCAAAGACAGCCGGCATGCTTACTAATAGAAAAATGCCTATCGCCACACAAATTTGTTTTATTCTCATAGGCACACCTTACTTGTTGCCATAGTCATTGCGGTTTCTCTGTGCTTCTTCAAATGCTCTGCCCGACCGCAGGTTTTTATAATCCTCATGATGATTAATGGCATTGTTGGCCCCACGCATCAAGGATCTGCCAATGGTGCTATTGGCAAATTTTTGCCGCATCATGGTTTTGGCAAAATTGCCGGAAAGCGAACCCCCGCTCACAGCTTGACTGGCGCGGGCCGCATTCATTGTCACTCTTGCATTGCCGTAGGTGGAAGCTGCCTTTGTTACCGCACCGCCTACGCCACCGCTCACAGCAGCAACGACAGCTGTGCCTGCCATTCTTGCCCCGCCAATCGCAGCTCCGGCATCCATGGCAGGCTGCCCATTCATCATGCTTGCCGCCAGATTCGGCAGCTGCCATGTAAGAAAGGCCATGGCTGCATAGGATAAGGACATGCGAAGCATGTTTGCGAACGATTCGGTTGCCGGAATGGCTTTTACATCCCCTGCCAACGAATTAAATAGGCCAATCAGGAAATACATGACCATCAATTTGATGCCAAAACTGAAAACAGCAGCTACGACGCGCTGAAATAAAAAGGACGTATAGCGAATGGCCCCAAACGGCAGCAAAATGACACCAATCGAAGCAAACACATTGAATTCAATCTTCGTCAAAAGAATCTGTAAGGTAATAAAGAAAAAAGCGCCTAAGGTAATGACTGTAGACAGTAGGTACATAAAACATTTTCCGAGGCCCCCATTGCTCATTATGCCGGTTTCATTAAATGCTTTCAAAAGACCGCCGACAACTTCAAATCCTTGTTCCAATATCTTGCTCGGTGCAATCCAATCACTAGATGGTGTTACCCCGGCAGCTGTTAGTCCGGCATATTGGAATGAAACTAAAATAGCCGAATTGATTTTATCCCACTGCAAAATGAGAAAAAGGAAAAATCCGACCTTCATCACCCGGCTGATCACGGCGGCCATCCGCAGCTCCGCGCTATACAGTGTCCAAGTTGTACAAACATCAATAACCGCCAAAACAGAAACGAGCTGCCACGCATAGGGCTGCAAGGCTAAAAAGCCCGTAATGCTGTGCAGCTCGAAAAATTTCAGTAATTCCGTCAAAAAATCACTGCTTGCAAAATCCACGCGCTCACCACCTCACATGGCCATAGGTTTGCCAGGGATCATCAAGGGCAGGCACGGTTTTCGTTACTTCCTGCTGCATTTTCGTAAGTGCTGCATCTTCGGCCTGTATCGCAGCATTAACAACCGCCTGATGATTCTGCTTTTCCAGCACCTCCGCCTGATTCTTCATCACCTGATTCTGCGCAGTTAAGGCTTGAAGTGCTGTATGAACGCTGTCGATATGCGCCTTTTCCGCCGCAATCTCATTGGCAAGCTGCTGTGCCTGTTTGCTGCCTTCGGGCGATTTGTTTTGCTCCAACAGATCCGTTAGTCGTGTTCTGGAAGCATCAAGCTCCGTCATGAGCTGATGGTATGTCGTTACATCATCCCGATTTCGCATAGATAAGATTTCCTGCAGCGTCGTGTTCACATTTTGCTCGGCCAAAGAAGTTTGCGCATAGGTATCTACGGCGATTTTAGGAAAGGTACTTTGCCAATAGC
Organism: Pectinatus frisingensis; assembly: GCF_015732285.1. Classification (GTDB taxonomy): domain Bacteria; phylum Bacillota; class Negativicutes; order Selenomonadales; family Selenomonadaceae; genus Pectinatus; species Pectinatus frisingensis. The sequence continues at coordinate 10,961 of NZ_WIQU01000031.1, read as the reverse complement.
TATTCCATGCTGTGTCCTCTGTAAAGAACCCGGATTTTTTCATGGCCGTATTGATAGAAGACATACTGTTATTCAAGGCATCTTTATAACTATCCAGAACGGTTTCCGGCAGTGCCGTGAGTTCCTTCATCTGCAACGTAATTTGCTGCGCCGTATTCGTCACAACCTGAAGCGTTTCGGTATAGGTTTTGATCTGCTGCAGAATATTTTCACTGTCAATGACCGGGATGGATGCTTGCGCGGCCATGGGCGCTACCAGCAAAAAAGCTCCTACAATTCCCATCGTAAAGTGGTTTCGAACAGCCGCCATTTGAATTTCTCCTCTCCTTCGCAGGGGGTCCATTATGAACCCCCTATATTTTTCTACAAATAATGTTCCCTGTAATCCTGCCACTCCTCCTCATAGCCTTTGTACTCAAACCATCTTTGGATAAAGTTTTCACGGCCATATTCCGCTAAGATCCGATTCATCGCCTGCTGATCCTGCTTAGCTGTCGCCGTAACGAACGGGATTTCAGCAGGCTGCAGTGCGAGCCGAAAAATACGATTTCCTTTTTCTGAGGAATAATAATAATCGCGTTTTGGTGTCATGCTGGCAATCATATCAATCTGCTTATCATTGCAGTCAAAGGCCTTATAAAGCTCCCGATTTTGCGCGGTCCGCGCATTCTTATTTGCCAGATAAATCCGGTTCGGGCAATTATCCATCACTGTATTTAGAAGTTCCGGTTTATTGGCTAAATCCGAAAGATTCTGCGTAGCAAAAATAATGGAGGTATTCTTTTTGCGCATGTCCTTAAAGTACTCCCGAAGCTTCTGCTTAAAGGCTTCATTGTCAAAAAACAGCCAAGATTCGTCAAGTAAAATCAGAGAAGGCCCCACTGCGTCCTTTAACCGCGATTCAATACGATGGAAAAGATAATCCAGTGTCGATGGCACAATCGCAGGGGTACTCATAAGCGTTTCCATTTCATACACCTGCCAGCGCCCGATACCGGACACATCCTTGGTGTTATCGAAAAGCTTGCCATAGCTGCCTTTTACGGTGAGCGGAATCAACGCCTGCCGAATTTCCTGATCTTGTACCATTTCACAAAACGTGGAGATGGAGCGCTGCTCCTGGGGAAATTCCTTCAGGGAACGAAGTGCTTTCCAGACAAAGTTATCTTTAACTGGGGTAATTTCTATGTTTTTTTGCTTCAAATACGCCAAGATCCATTCTTTCGCCCATTTAATTTCCTGTTCATCATCAATTCTTGCTAAAGGCTGAAAAGATAACTCGCCTTTACCTTCGGCAGCAATGTTATAGAAATTGCCGCCAACCGCGAGCGTCAGCGCCCGACTGGAGGCTGCTTTATCAAAGATAAACACATTGCTGTCCGGATATTTCAAAAAATGCGCTTCCAAAGTATTCAGTAGTACAGACTTTCCGCTGCCGGAAGGACCGCAGATCAACGTGTGCCCCACATCGCCTACATGAAGGGATAACCGAAACGGCGTAAACCCATTCGTATCCGTGTAGAGCAGCACAGGCCCCTTTAAGTATTCATTTCTTCTGTCTCCAGGCCATATCGATGTGACCGGGGCAAGGTGACAAAAATTTAAGCTATTCACGATGGGACGGCGGATATTGGCCCGGTAACAGCCCGGAATCGAGCCCCACCATGCTTCCATGCTGTTGTCTGTTTCAATATAACCGCAATAGCCTAGAGAATTGACGGCCTCAAGTATCCGGTTGGCTTTATCCGTGCAGCGATCCTTATTGTCATCGAAAACCAGCATTGTCATGGTGTAATAGCCGTAGCTTACGGCATCCTGTCCGAGCTCCTGCATGGCAACGCTGACATCGTCTTTATTCAGTACTGCTGTTTCATCAAGAGCATCATTGAGTTGTTCCTTTAAAACAGCCTCACGAACCTGTGTCCAAAAGCTCTTAATTTGCTGGTTCCAGCGCATTAAAAAGTTCTTCAATTCTTCCGTGGCGTCCATTTTGGATAAGCAAATATAGCGCGATACCCAGCGATATTCGATATCCATGTTGTTGAATACGTCAAAAAACCCCGGTGTAGATACTGGCGGAAAATCCAAGATCGTAACCAGTTTGATGTGCTTTTCACCCAGCTTCATTTCCCGGCCACCAAGTACATCCGAGTCACAGATGTAATCCGTAATGTACTTATCGGGATTCACTTTCACAGGAAAACGCCGTGTAGAAATATTGGAATGCAGATAACTTAAAGCGCCTTGGGCATTGAGTGGTTTCATTTCCGGAAACCAATTTTGCAGCATATTCCCAATGAGATTGACGTTATTGATAAATTTTTCAACCGTCTCACAATAGACCCGCATATCGGCCTTATTCTTCCCTTTGTGTTTGGCATCGGCAATAAAGGCATCCGTAATTCGCGATTTCAAAAGCTGCGGCGGTTCACAGTAAACAATAAAATAATAGCTAGTTTCAAAATGCTTCTGACCGGCATAATAACCGGCTCTTTCATCCTCCATCTTCTGCACGATGGGGATGTCGATCTTTGCCGCATTGTACTTACTGGCAAGATGACGTTGCGCCTCAAAATATAGGACATAGCCCGTTGGCAATGTTTTGATGACATTGTTTACGGCAGCGTTATACTGCATGAGCTCCAGGGGCGTAGAGCTGTCCATATCCGGGCCCCGAAATTCATACACAGCCATCATGGAATGATCTTTTCCATGGACGACTCCTGTTTTTTCATCAACAAAGGCCCACGGTAAAAGATAGGGCAACCGCGCTTTTTCATGAAAAACGCCTACCTGCTGTGAAAACCTAGCTGTGAGCGTCCTTTTTAAAAATGACAATAGCTTTCACCACCTTTAGCGATAATAATAAGATTTATGCCCTCTCGCCCGCCAAAACACCAGATGAAACTGCGGGTCCTGCTGACCAAGATAGCGGAACAAATAATGAGCTGCAATTGCCACGAAAATAACGGTCCATGTTTTCATGAAGATACCGCCTAATACGGCAAACAATATTTCTGCAATAAACAAATTACGCGGCACACCCATCCAGTACAAAGGCTTTACCAAAGAACGATGAATCGGAATTTCATAGCCTTCCGGCAATTCTTCTTTTTGACTCATGGCGTAGCTCCGGCAATGGTAAGACCTCCTGCAGATGTCTGAATATAGGTCATGAAATTCGGTGCGAACAAACAAATGGAAACAGCCAAAATGAGCACAATAAACTTCTGTGTACCGCCGCCGGCATGGCCGGAAAAGAGTGCTATCGCAGCCCCGGCAATCCCCATGGCTCCTAGCGTCATGGGTAGTGGTCCTGTCAATTGGTCCGCCAGCGAATTAAAAAATTTCATCCACGGCCAAGTAATGCCTTCGACGCGATCACCACTGACCGTGCTGGCAAAAGCCTGTGTTGAAGCACTATTTAAAAGCAACATAACTGCAATAGACTTTTCCAGCGTCTTTTTCCGGATTTTTTCAAGCAAACCATTTTTCATAGGAAACCGCCTCCTCAAATTTTTTCTATATGATGCAAAATATATTGGTCTTTCAAACTGTCATAGGCCTTAACTTCAATGATGTCATTTACCACTCGGCTTTTTTTGCCGTCTTCGAGCTCCACATGTGCAATGGAAATCACTACATCAACGGCTTCCCCAATGAGTTCCTTTAAATCACCAGCGGCATCAGGATCTTCCTGCGCCAGTGACTTGATACGCGTCAGCCCTTCCTCGGCACCATTAGCATGCACCGTACAAGCACCGCCTTCATGCCCGGTATTCCAAGCTTTGAGCATCGTATAGGCAGCGCCATCCCGGACTTCTCCCACAACAATGCGATCCGGCGACCTGCGCATGCAATCGGCCAAAAGACGCGTCATGTTGTATTTGATCCCGCCTTGCCCGGTGTCTTGTTTGGTAAACATCGGGCTATAGTCATCTGCCGGGCATTGCAGCTCTGGCAAATCTTCCAGACTGATAATCCGGTGATAAGGAGATATTTTGGCAATAGCCGCTAAAATGGCATTGAGAAAGGTAGTTTTTCCGGTGCCTGTCCCACCGACAATCAAGATATTTTTTCGCGCCGCTATGGCTTTTTCGATATAGTTTTTATAGCTGAGGCATAGCACCTTATTGGCAACATAATCTTCCAGATAAAAGATTCTAAGTGCCTTTTTCCGGATATTCATCTGCGGCTTACGCACGATTGGCGGAATCTCACCTTGAAAGCGGGCCCCGTAGCCTGCAATCTCTGCGGAAATCGAAGGAATGTCTTCATTGACAATTTTGCCTACCTGACCGGCTACCAGCTCAATAATGGCTTGAATCTTTTCCGACTCCAAAAAGATCTTGGACTTTACCTTGCCCTCTTCATTTGACTGATACCGAACGAAACCATCGTCGTTGTTGTAAATTTCTGTGATGTCCGGCCTATGCATCAGGTCCACAACAGCAGCACCAAGCATCACATCCAGATTCTTATTCTCTGCCATAGCCGCTCACTTCCACTGAATTGTCTATGCTTTCCTCTTCTGCTGCTTCCTCAAGCGTTTGAATCCCCTGCTTTGCCGCAAAATCGTTATACAGCTCAATATAGCGATTGATTGCAGCTGTACTTTCACTTCCCTCAATTTTCTCCTTGGCATCCAGAACAGCACCGATCAACAACACCGTCTTATCGATAGGAAAGCCTGTTTTTTTGATGGTTTGGGCAATAAAATCCAGCCGCTGGGCCTCAATCTCCCTTTTGGTCCGCTTCATCTCCTGTCGAATCTTCGCCATGGTCTGCTCTTGTTTTTGCTGCAAAAAGCTGAACTTCTTCTCTAAGCGATGAATTGCTTTTGTTCCAGCCATGTTTCACATCCTCTCTTCCCTACTCATGGCTCTTGATATTCATAAGAAAATTCCTTGACTTTTTCTCTTTGGCGCTTCTCTTCGGCTGCCGCCTCCAATAAACGGTCCCGCTCCTGATAAGGATTATTGCGGATAAGATCACTAGCGGCCGGGGCATCCATCAATTTTTTTAGGAAAAAGCCGTTTTCGTAATACTTGACTTTATCGGTTAAAACCGGCGGGCTACCGCTCGCCACGATGATTTCCCGATCCCCAAGCCGCTTGATTTCATCTGCCGTCATGAGAGCTCTGGCGGTTTCCGACTTTGAGTAATTCTTATTGGAAAACCAGCCGCTGCTTGAAACGCTTTCTACCGTAATTGTCTTGTTGCCAAGCAGTGATTCCGTATATTTGCCGGTATCGTTGTCATTGGGCGCATAAAAAATCTGCAAATGGCAGTTCATGAGAATCTGATTGTCTTTCCCGTAGATGCCGTTGATCTGCGGCAGTCCCTGATTGATTAAAAAGGCCTTCATGCCATAGCCGGCGATATAGGAAAGCGTTGCCGCAAAGGACTGCAGATTCCCCAACGCAGAGAACTCATCCATCAAAAACAGGCATTTATGTTTGTACAAGGTTTTGGCTTGCCCATTTTCATACGTACCGATTCTTTTCGCATGATGCTTGACCATCATTTCAAAGAACAAGCGGAAGATCGGTGCCAGCCGTAAAAGGTCGGAAGGCGGCGTTACCAAGTAAAGTGATACCGGTTTTTTATAATTCATAAGATCATCAATGCAGAAATCACTGACAGACGTGTTCTTAGCCAACGTTGGATCAAGATATTCCTTTAGCGCCGTATTGGCTGTGGAAACAATGCTGCCGCACTCGTTATCTGGTTTCGATAAAATCTCGACAAAGTTCTGATAGATGATGGGATGCACATTGGGCATATAATCGAGAGACAGCGCATTCGGATAAATTTCCTTTAAATCCTCTGGGGTAAATCTTCTTTTCACATAGGCCTCACTGACCTTATCCCACTCCACAAGCTCAATGCCTTCGTCAGGCACATGATCAAAGGTCTGCAACGCTTTCAGCGTATCCAAAAAGCCTTTTGCATTTACTTTTTGCACCAGTTCGCCGTCTAGATTTTCCATGACTGGATTGCCGTCTTTATCAAATTCCGGAACGATATTTGCCTTCATAAAGGCGGCCACTGTATAAAGGTTTGGGACATGGGGATAATGCTCCGGATCACTATAGTGCGCATACATCAGATGCAAAATGACCACCGTAATGACCGTCGCGGCATTCGCGCCCCAATGGTCAAGGCTGGCTTTGCCTTCATAATTGGCTAGAATATAGGCCAAGTTCTGTGCTGCCGGAACTTCCGCTGCCGTTCCAATCGAAATTTCCTCCAGCGGATTCCACCGGGCAGAGCTGCCATCCAGTGCCGTTGGTTCAAACTTGATGACCTTATGCCCCATCCTCTTTCGATAGCCTGCCGTAATCCCCCAATTTTCACTTTTAATATCATTGACGATGACGCTTGCCTTCCAGCCGCCAAGGAGCGTTGGAATAATCAGCCCTACGCCCTTGCCGGAACGCGTTGGCGCAATGACCGCCAAGTGCTTATTGGAGTTATCTCGCAGATAAAAATGCGAACAAACAATATATAAATGCAGCATTTTTTTGTAAAACCACACCCAAGGATAGACCGTATAGAAGTCATATCTTTGCGGCTCATATTTTGACGGATGCTCTACTTTGTTTTGCAAGACCTGCAGTCTCTTTTCTAGCTTCTGCCGTGATGCAGGTTCATTTTCCGGAATTTCTTTTAATTGGGTTTGCCCTAGGATTAACTGATCACTTAAGCGGTCCATCTTTTTATCTAAACGCTTATCAAAGGCCATCTCAGCAAAAGACACCTTTTCCTGCTTGATTTTCTCCACCGAACGAAGCAGGGAAGTAAAGGTTCGCGTAAGTGCATTATCATATAACCCAACAACTACACCGCTGGCTGAAATCAGGTCCATCCCTAAGATGTCCTTGTACTCGCCCCAATGTGCACTGCCATGGGAATCCAACCGTCGCGGTGGCTGTAAAAACAGCAAAAGCAACAGCCCAGCAACAAAGCCACCATAAATATAGACATAGGTCTGTTTGAATAAATCCGGAATATAGGAATGAAAGTTCATGTACCAGGTGAAATACTTCCACGGATAATAGTAGGACTGCCCATTCATTTGAAACGGCGCACCCAAAAGGGGATTGTATTGGACCAAAGCGGCCAGCTTTTGTGTTGCCGTCCATAAACCAGCCAATGCTGGCAGGAAAAAGAACAACAACCTAATCATGGTATGCGCCGATGGCTAAATCCTGATTGACGAAAATGCTGAACTGAAAGCCCGGCTCAATCTCAATCGTCGGATTAATATTGGCATCCTTTTCGATGAGTTTCTGCCCGGTCTGCAAGATGGAGGCAACCGCTCCCGAAACAGCTTCTTGTCCCGGACTGCGTTTATCACTACCAGACGTATTGCCGGTCAAACTTTGCGCCGCCGCGCTAAAGAGTGCGCTTAGAAAAGCCGTTTGATATAACTTACCGCGATGCTCATTGTACTTATCCATGAGTCCCGGATAACCGGTTCCATCAATTGCCTGCTGATTCGGCAGTGTAAGTGAGGCACCATTAGGCAAGATAATTCGCTTGAAAACTACGCTGATTCTCTGATTGCCAAGGCCGCCAGTAGCACCCGTAGTACCAATCATCCGGCTACCCTGCGGAATCAATAAATGCGTGCCTGTAAGGCTGTCGTAAATATTCTGCCGGACCTGGGCCACGACATCGCCATTGGGAACATCACTGGTTACGCCCGTGAGCAGCGTTGCCTGAATCACCGCACCGGCATTTAAAACATAACTGCCCATATCCTGCGGTTCATCATCTGAAAAAGCATAAGACCGCGATGAATTTTGTATTTCGATTACGCCTGCTGCTCCTGTAGAAACCGGTGTAAATTCCGGCGTCTGGCCTTGCGAGACAGCTGCTGCAATTTTGAAAGCCAACGCACTGCTATTAATGGCCTGCTGTGCTTTCACTGCTTTTTCTTCTTCTGCCGCTGCAGTATCCCGGTAACTACTATTGGATACTGTAGCCGGTGCTGTTGGAACATACGTTACTGCAGCGGGTCGACTGGTTGTCGTGCTGGATGGCCGATAGGAATTCTGCACCGTATTTGGCGAAGTTGTTGCCTGCCCAGCCTGACTCCCATTGCTATTCAGATCATTCCCTTTATTTTTCTGATACTTGCCGATATCCGAATATTTATCTGGAAGCTGCTCTGCCGGTGTAGCCACAGTTGCAATTCCCCGATTGGAAAGTGGCTTATCTGCTCTCTCTTTCGTCCCAAAAAACGCATTGCTGGCAGCTGCCGTAATCGCAAAAAGCAGAACTGCGCCGCCTGTGACCATAATGGCTTTTTTCTTTAAGATTTTTGCCCGGCTTTCCGGATCATCGTCATCCAAAAAATCGATTTCTCCACTCTCCCCTGCCTGCTCTTCCTCTTTCGCATCAAGTTCCTGAACCGCTTCGCTTTCCCCGTCCCCAAAATCCTCATCCCGCTTTCTATGAAAGAACCCTTTGACTTTGTCGAAAATCACTGTGCATCACCACCTGTTAAACGTTTGGACAAACCAGTTTCTGCTTTTTTCGGATAGATATCTACATATACATTGGCGGAATAATGAAGTCTGGCATGCATAAACACGCGATCCGCAATGAAATAGGCTCCATGTATCCTATAGTTGACGAGCATCAATTTTTCTTTGTCGGTATTTTCTACGTTGTAAAGCACTGGCAAATCATATTTATTAGACTTTGGCATCTGAATGTAGGTCCGCGTTCCATCGTCAAAAACTTTGAGAGGAAATAAAGCAGCGTCCGCCTTTTTGCTGCCCTTGGTTTCATAGGAATAGTTCATCGTTTTGGCTACATAGTGCCCATCGATTTTCTCCGTAAAAATATCGATAAATTCTTTCTCTTCAGGATTTTGATAAACTTCCGTACTTGCCAATTTTCGATACATTTCTTCCGGATAATCCCATGAAATGACTGGATTATATGTATCCGTCGATGATATCGCCAAACGATAGGAACGTTTATCTGTATTGATGATAAAATTTGTGCTGATATCGGCAAACTTTGGTTTTATATAAACATGAACGGTATTATCTACATTGGCTGTGTCAATGTTCCAGCGCTCCGTATCCCCCGCTAATACCCCAACCAGTTTTTCATTCGGATGCAACGTAATATCCGTCACATGCCCAAGCTGTACATACACTTGATACACACTGCCCTCGTTATAGTCATACATCAGTTTGGAGGCAGAAACATAGGCATCATCCGTTGTATAAAAGGCTTTCTGCTCGGCAAGGGCAAGCAAATTCGATGAATACATCGAAACCGCTACAGCTATCGCGATAAAAATTTTGTGATGGTTCAATGCTGTCACCCCTTGCTTTCATTTTCTTTACTAAGAGTCAAATCCTTAATTTTAAGACCTAATGGATTAATGAGTAATTCTTCCTCTTTGCTCTGCGGCTCAATGACAATAGAAAAGAGCGCCACGTAACTGACTTTTTTCCCCGTCGTATTGCCGCTGATGGCATATTCCTCTTCTACCCAGCGAACCTGATAGGTTGCATTTGTTCCCGGCTGCAGTTGAATGGAACGGATCTGCGGCTGCACGGTCATACGCCCAAGGAGCGCAATGGGATTGTCTTTCGACACCATTGTATTGAATTTCTGGGCCGCTTCCTGCGTCATGAAATGCTTGGAGCGATTCCAGTTATTTTTATATTGGACCGGATCGAGCGGAATGGTTCTCGTATCAGCAATAAATTGAGCTAGAAAGGTTTTGATTTCGGCCTCTTGCGGTTTATAGTTTGTTGCCTTTAACTGTCCGCCGGTTTCCACCTGCCCGGTAGCATTATCCACGCGCACGACATAGGTTTTATAATTTGCCGTTGTCGCAATGAAGATGATGGAAAGCACACAGATAATCAAAAGAACGAGATACAGCAAATTTCTTTTTTTCGCTACATCCTTATCTAATGCCAAGTTATATAAATCAGATTGAAATGGCCCGGCAGCCTTTCGGTCAAAAACTTCTGTCGGCTCCCCTTTAGGAAAAAATTTGGTTTGCGGTTCCATATATTCTACCTCCTTTACGGTGAATATTATCATTATTTTAATAAAATGTAAATAATAATATTTGTGCAAAATCAGCTATAATAAAGCTATCTTCTCAATATTTTTACCTAAATTAAAATAATATATATTTTACTTTCAGAGATAAAATTCATATAATATAAGTAGAAAAATGCATCGACGTCGAGAGGCAAAACCCATAATGCGCATTTACACAAAACTCTAACGAGCTTTGTTGCGCCACCCTCCAGCTGGACCGAATTGCTGCCTCCGGCAGACGGCTTTGCCGTGCTTCGTTTTCCTTCGGATAAACGGCCCGAAAAATTTTTACAAATTTTAAAAAGAAAAAGCAGCTCCGAAAGATCTGGGACTGCCAATGGTGAGCAATATGGCCCATTACTATTTCGAAAACACGCCACACGGCACACGAAAAAATGGTTCCAAGCTAAATACCAAAACGCATTATGACTATATTTTCCGTGAAGGCGAGTACGCCCATATGGAAACCCGCGAGGAAGATCTCGCCTTTACGTCTTTTGGAAATATGCCAATCTGGGCCGATAATCCGGGAATGTTTTGGGAAGCAGCCGAAGCACATCGTGACAAGCCGGATGGCCGCGCTTACCGGGAATTTCGCTTTGCCCTGCAGGAAGAATTCACGCTTGCTGAAAATATGGAGCTTATTGAGCAGCTTTTAAAAGAAACCGGCATTAAGGATCATCATGTCTATTCCTATGCCATTCATGATAAAGCGGCCACTTTTGACAAACAGCATCGAAACATCCATTGCCACCTGATGTTCAATGAAAAAATCATCGAACACGACCGGCCACTTTCTTCGGATAAATTTTTTAACCACTATGCGGTAAATCGCGCCGGTGAACCAACGCAGGGCTATCGCTCATCCAGAG
>NZ_WIQU01000028.1 GCF_015732285.1 Pectinatus frisingensis | reverse complement strand
CGCTTTTATTATATCAGTCCAAATTGATGTGATTTTCCTCATAGATTATCCCCTCCGGTTGTGAAATTTTTATGACTACTTTTATAGAACTAGTCTCCATAGATAGTTAGTCAAATCAACAGATGAGTGATTGAATTCTGCAATAGAAATTTATTATTTTAATAGAATCAACCACCATACGGCAGCCAATAAATGTACGATTGTGATATTCTTTACAGAAACAAACTCGGGGTTGGCAACCTAATTCATTATTTTTAACGTAAACCAATAAGCCTAGTAGAGTCTGTGATAACGTATTTAACAATGGGATGCATGAATAGGGTCTTCCTGGTGGAACGTGTCCCAAAACTTGGACATGCTGCGGGTCACGGCAAGCGGCAAGGTTCTTTGATTATAGCCTTTAAGATCAAGGTCTGGGAGGAAACGAACGGCTATTGACTTCATAGCATGGGACACACTGGCGGAACTTGGAACTCATTGAACAGGTGGGAAAAGGAAACTACCATGTGGCAATTGAGGCCGCCTGCATGCTCGATAGTTAGAGGGAGAACAGACAGTAAGCGAAGGAATGTCACAGAGGCAGTGGTCCGGGATGTGAAGTTTTTGTAGCTAGTTAGATCACGTTAGATTAATAAATGGAGCAGGCAGAATAAAGATGATGATAGTCCGATGAGAATGGTGCCCTATTATACGCACTCCTGATCCATATTCCCGACTGATAGTGGTGATCTTCATGGTGCCTCCGGGATATCAGCCTTCATTTCCCCGACCTTCTTCTCTAGCTTTTTCATCGTTTTTTGAACTAATATCTGGGAAAGAATAAAGTGGCACATCTCACCGGCCAAAAAGGAAAGGTAGATTCCATTGGCACCAAAGAGGTGTATAAACAGTAGCAGGAACACCTGCACAAAGCCTATACAGCGCAGGAAAGATATCAGTGTTGCATAGGTATTTCGTTCGGTGGCCTGGAAGAAGAGAATATTCATCAGTACAGGTCCCACAAAGATAAATCCCAAAGGAAACAGGCGGAACATCTGGACGGTTAACACCGTTAATTCAAGATTGCCTGAATGGAACAACAAAACGATCTTGCTGCCAAAGGCGGCACAACCTGCCACCAAGAGAATCGGGATCATGGTGTTAGTGCGCACACCAAGACGATAGACATGGGAAAATGCCTTCGCATCGCCCTTGCCGTGGTAAAAGCTCATGAGCGGCTGTGCGCCCTGCGTGACACCTATTAAAATCATATTGATGAGGGCGCACACATAGGTAACGATGGAATAAGCTGACACACCGAGCGTTCCCACTGTATGGACCAACGCCAGATTAAAGCTGAGCGCAATCGCCGACTGCCAGAATTCCATCAGGAAAGAAGCAACGCCATTACTTAGAACTCTTTTTATATCATTAAAGTGAAATATCGGTTTGCAGATTCGTAGCAGCCCTTTTTGGTCCGCAAAATGAGGGATGAAGAATGCACCCGTAGTCAGCATGGATATGCCGTTTGTTAGGGCGATCACTTCGATGCCGAAATGCATAACGAAAATTAAAATAATGTCGAGAATGATGTTGACTACCGCTCCAAAGGCAGAAGCCACCATGACCAGTTTGGGTGCATCATCATTGCGAACAAAAACGATCAGCACAAATACGACCATCTGCAATAGCGAACAGGGTGCCAGCCATTTTAGGTAAGCTACGGCAGCAGGAAACATTTCTTCATTTGCGCCCAAGAACAACACCAGATTTTCTCGGCTGAAGAACCCCACCAGAGCCAGCGTCACTCCGATGATGGCGGATAATGCCAAGCACTGGCAAAAGATGTTGTTTGTCGCTTCCATTTCTCCCTTACCCTTATGGAAGGAATATATATTGGCACCGCCGATCCCGACAAGCATTGCCAAGGCGATTATGACCATATAGAAGGGCAATACGATGTTTATCGCACCGAGTGCAATTTCACCGTTCCCTTGGCCGGCAATTATACCGTTAAGCACCGTATAAAAAGCTTGGACACTCATCGCTATAACCGATGGGACCACATACTTGGTGAATTGCTTGTCGATTGGCTCAAAGTTTACAGTTTCCTTGCTTTCCATGCTCTGCCTCCTTAAAATAAAAAACCAGATAAAATACCGGGTTAATCCCGACATCTTATCTGGCCTTTTAGCCCTCCGATGAACCTCTCAAATCACATATGATTAGAGTTCGAAGGTATTGTAGCATTCATTACAAAAATTGTCAACTAATAGGTTAAGCAAACCTGTACTGTTACGGCCTGCATATATCAGATTATTTTTTGCCATAACCCCTCGTTGCCGATTTGAATAGTTCCTACGGTATAGCTAGCCCTCACGACAGCATTACGCAGTACCTGATCCAGCAAATCTTCCTTCATGCGCATCACGGCTTTTTCTGTGCAAATCCACCTTCGCATAGATACCTGTGCAGGAAATTGAGCGGGTTTTGCATACGGGCGACACAATTTTAGCAGGTCATGCCGTTTATGTACTAGCAGTAAAATAGAAAATATTCTCGCGCCGTATAGCTGCATCCTTGGCATGCATGACTTAATAATCCATGACTACGGCCCAAACAAAAAGATCGGCTCCATATATGCCACCATTCCGGCACATCTTAACATTTCAATCATTCATAATGTTATCAAACAGGCACAGCTTGATATTCAACAAAAATTAAACATAGAAATCATTATCTACCCAGATCCAATTAATGCAGGCCACAAAAAGTAAAATTGGAAAATATCTTTGTTGACTATTAAGGGTCATACTTTTTATGTTTATAAATATTCTTGTTGACAACGCCTTGGGGAAAATTATATTTTGTACTGTTGGATTACCATGCCTCTATTGTTCAGTAGTAGCGCATTTTATTCTTTAAATAATGCCCTTAAGTTTGTTCAAGCTATTAACAGCTTTAATTCTTTTTAGTGGTTTGTCGCTGGATTGCGCAATGCTCTTGATTTGGCACAGCTTAGCTACTTATCAAATTTAGGACTTATATCATTGGGTGGCAATCGTTGCGCTGATATTGGCATTAAAAACACTTCGGTAAGTATACCACCCAAAATAAGTGTAGCAAGTTTTATGGGATATCTGAAAGGAAAATCAGCTTTAGAAATATTTGATAAACATGCAAATATAAAATACAAGTATGGTAATCGGCACTTTTGGGCAGAAGGATATTACGTAACAACAGTAGGTTTAAACGAAGCTACAATAAGAAAATATATAAAAGAACAAGATAAACATGATATAGCTTTGGATAAACTTAGTGTAAAAGAATATGCAGATCCATTTAGAAACTAATATATAGCTCCTTTAGGAGCGGCCAAAGTGGCAAGGGCAATGCGGCCTGAACAAAGTGAAAACCAGCGCCTTTAGACGCTGGCCTAATAATAACGGCTTATAGCCGTTGTGCAAACCACCCGTTTTACGGGTGGTCATGATTTTTGTTCGGCAAAAAACATTTCACCTAGAGTTCTGCATGCGTTAATGTGTATTCTTGAATATCTCCGAAAATAACCTGCCATTCATTCCGGCAAACTCGTTTTCGGCACCATTATCCCAAAAATAACAAAGCTTAAAGCCTGTTGCGCCTTTCATAATCATATGGATTTTTTCGTTTATTTCTTTACAAAATTCGGCCCTTTTTGCTTTATCAAGAACTGGGCCTTGAAGTTCTACCAGGATAGATTCCGTTTGATTAGCAACTAACTTTCCACGGATATAGCAATTATCATATTCATTAAAGTATATTTCGATGTTCGGAATCCCATATATTCTTTTTCCAGTTTCATAGACGGTTTCAGCAATAAGATCTTTTTTCTCCTGATCCAGCTTTAATGTTTTAATATTAATCTGTGGCATTTTATATTCCCCCTATAATTTATAGTATCATTTTACGCCCAATATTATTTTACTATACTGTTTTGATGATTGATAGCCGTAATTCATTGAATATTTTTAAGGGAAATGCTACAATTTGTAGTGCAAAAAGGAGTGTGAATGATGCAGTTAAGCGCTAGTTTGATTTCCGAGCAGCTTTCAGATTATATTACATTCAGGAAATATGGTGATTTTCCCGATGCTTTGAATTTAAATCGTCCTGAGCACTACGTTCAACAAAACGTATTACAACGCAATCATCTCTATGTGGCTTCCGCTGTAACTTTACCCGATTTGCTCACAGGTGAACCTGAAAGCTGCCTTATTTGTATCGGAAAACCGTCGGAAGACTATGTTGCACAAAGCTTTTCCATACTCTGCGTTTCAGAAAGCCTGGATATTTTTCGGTTATTTAACATGCTGCAAAAAATATATGATCAATATGATCTGTGGGATCAACAGATGCAACAATGTATTAATGCCTATTCGGATTTACAGGATATAGTTAATGTATCTGATTCCATCTTTCAGAACCCCATTTATTTATGCGACTCGGATTATCGAATACTTGCCGGGCCGCGTAACGATCCGCAGAATATTAAATATACATATATACCGCAAAGATTTATCAATAATTTTAAGTATGACCCGATTTATCATAAAATGTGGCAAAGTGATGTACCGATTATTTGCCAGGGAGATTTAAGGGATGATCGTCATCTTTGTCTGATCGTTCGCTCACAAGGTCAATTTGCGGTATTCGTATCTCTCATCGAAACCAATATTCCCTTCCGGGAGAGTGATTCCATTCTGTTACAGCATATGGCATATTACGTTCTGCTTCATTTTGAACAGAATTTAGTAAGCAATGAAAATAAGTCTTTCTCATTAGAGTATTTTATGAAACAGTATCTAAATCAGCAACAGATTTCCCGGCAGTCTTTTGAAAATGCACTCATGTTGTTCAATTGGAAAGCGAGCCACACTTTTTATCTTTGCTATATTGAACTGACTGAATCGGATTTACATTATAATACGATTAAATATCAATGTGACCAGATTAAGAATTTGCTGCCTTCGGCGGTTGTATTTGAGTACAACAATTGTATAGTAGCAATTGTAAATCGCTCCCTGCTAAGTGACTCTAAAGCTATTGAAGCAAGACTGTACGCATTTTTGCAAAATAGCAACTTTAAAGCGGGTATAAGCAGAGATTTTAATACTATAAACAACGTGAGAAATTATTACATTCAAGCTTTTTCCGCACTGGAACTTGGTGCAAATGCAGCTTCCGATATGTGCTATTATAAGTTTGAAGATTATTGTTTAGAGTACATGCTTAAAAACTCTTATCAAAATCTTATTCCAGAGTCTCTTTGCCCAAATGGATTGATTGAAATGAGAGAATATGATAGGGCCCATAATACACAATATATTCAAACCTTGAAAACGTATTTTGAAGAGAAATATAACGTAACACACGCAGCAAAAAAAATGTATATCCATAGAACAACCTTTATCGATCGTTTAGAAAGAATTAAAAACTTTCTCGGCATGAATTTGGAAGATTCACGTACATGTTTTTACCTCATGATTGCATTAGAGATTATGTGCGAAAAAGGTTCAGCAATGTAGCCAGGCAACTTACCTACTCTATGCCATGAAGCTAGGTGGCGACTGGGTTCATGGGGGCTATGAATAAAAGTCTGTAAATAAGGTCTTCTATGATAGTTAATAAAGAGTTAA
>NZ_WIQU01000039.1 GCF_015732285.1 Pectinatus frisingensis | reverse complement strand
TATTTACAGACTTTTATTCATATCCCCGAATTATATTTTCTTTCATCTTTCAAGTCTTGAAGCTATAATAAACTCTTTATATTCCTGATAACTTTTCTTGTATTCATCAGTTCCAAAATCTTTCATCATTTTTCTACAGCCCTTGTAATGTCATCTTGATAAATAATTTTGCCCTTCAATCATACCATGAGCATGTCTCAATTATTCTTTTTCAAACTTAAGCTCATTATTGACAATTGCACTATAGGCATGCGAAATTTGCTCTTCGGTCGGGGTATTGAAAGTAAAGGAAGTGCAGTTTTCATAGAATATATTAAAGTAGTCCATTGTTCAAACTAAATTATGGGTTATTGTATTTCCAAGAAATTCGAGGATCAGGATTTTGTCGCAGATAATATCCTCTTGAAACAGCCCTTTCTCCTCTATTATGTAGTTACCGTACCGGTACCCTGAATCAATATCCAATTTTATTCACCCTCCCAGGTTTCGAGCTGAAGCAAAGGTATGACTTCATTGGTTTTAAATTGAGTCCTATATGTATTAAACCAGCTATTATAAATATATATCCACCCCACTCATGTACTATTGATGGGTAAAAATGCTCCCCAAATTGTTCCTCATAACTACTATTTTGTTGACCTTGTTCCGTAAGATATTGGCTATCGATCCCAGGGACATGTACGTAAGAAGCCATTTGGATACCAGTTATTGACAGAAGAATAAAAGTTATGGCAAGTACAATTGAAATAGTCAAGAAAAGCGC
>NZ_WIQU01000009.1 GCF_015732285.1 Pectinatus frisingensis | reverse complement strand
AACCCCTCAGTCGGCTGCGCCGACAGCTCCCCTGGAAGGGAGCCTTTGGGTTAGTGATTTCTTACAACATGTTGGAAGATACTCACCATATTCCTGTATCGCAATGAAAGCCTTTGAATATTGGAATACATTATATTTCAATATATATCGAAGGAAGCCTTTTGATTAGTAATTTTTTACAATATTTTTACGGTATTTTACAGTATGTATTTGGAAGATACTTACCATATTTCAGCATCTTGAGGGAATCCTTCGATTAGTGATTCTTTTATGAATTCTCCTATGAAATAGAAGGAAACATTTATTGCAT